>CAVSYL010000008.1:0-291687 GCA_963732105.1 uncultured beta proteobacterium | reverse complement strand
AAGGGCGGGCGGCCGCGTTAACTCGAACGTCGAGTCGATTCGCGAACCGCAGGTTGACCGGTTCAAGCCGTCGCCCGCTCGGTCACGCCCTGATGGCTCAAGTGAACGTTGGCGAATTGCGCATGGGTGTCTTTGAGGTCGAGTTCTATTTTGCCGGACGCTCGCGTCCGACCGCTGCCAACCTCGGCGACCCGGTATTCGAATCCATTGGGCAGGTTGATGCGCGCGCGATGCGGGAGTCCGGTCACCGGATTGCGGATGGGTTCGCCGCTCGACTCCGCGACCCCCTTTACGAGCATGTGGCCCGTCCGCCCGTCGACGTCGATTTCCAGTTCGATCGGCAGGAACAGCGGCGGATGTTGCGTCGAGCACATGGCGGCGAAAACCCACCACATCGTGGCGCCATCGTTCGTCTCTTTGCCCGACATGATCTTCGTCAGGGCATCACGCTGCGGCGCATCGGCGCGCTCATCGATGACGAGCTGCATGGCGCCACTGCCCAAATGCACTGGACCGGGCCAATGATAGATCGCCACGGCGCGCAGTCCATCGAGGCGCACATCGCCAAAGCGGCCTTTGTCGAATTGGAAGCAAAGCACCGCCTCACAGAACCCGCGCGTAGGCAGCGCGTTGAACTGGCAGGGACATCCGTACGCACAGTTGCAATTGCCAAATTCCCTGCCGCTGAGACTCCATTCTATTGTGGCCATCGTCTGCCTCCGAATCAGATGCTGGTTCTGCTGCGCGATCAGCGGTGGGCCGAGCGCCGGAAGGCGCGATGCAAGCCCGCGCCAATGCCTTTTTAGTCCCGCTCGAATGGAGTGTCAACACGCCGCGACATATAATCATCGGCATCCCGGCATGGGTCGTCCATCAGAGAACGTTCGGGAACCCGTATGGGAGTGCAGGAGGACGCATCGGACGTATCCGGATCGGTCTCCGCGCGGAAACGCGCTACCGTGATGGATTCCAAATCTGGTTTCTCCGCGAAACCATACTCGCAGACCCGTGGGCCCCCCGCAGTGCGCGGGGAGTCATGGGCACTCGCCGGCGGACTCGCAGCGCTCTTCGCAGCAAGCTGGGCATGGCTCATCTATCAACGCTGGGCCATGCAGCATATGGACATCGTCGACATGGCAATGCCCAGCACCGGCCCGTGGTCGGCCGACGATTTCGTGCTGATCTTCGTCATGTGGGCAATCATGATGGTGGCAATGATGCTGCCATCAGCGCTGCCGATGTTGCTCGTTTATCGCCGCGTCGTCGCGATGCGCGGCGCGAACGCATCGCCGGAAATTCTTGCCGGCATGTTTGCCACCGGATACCTGTTCGCGTGGACCGTCTTCAGCGCTATCGCGACGCTCGCGCAGTGGCTACTGCATGCTGTCGCGCTCATCTCGCCGATGATGGTGGTCAGCGCCCCTGCGGTCGGCGGAGCTTTGCTGGTCGCCGCGGGGATCTATCAATGGACTCCGCTCAAGCACAGCTGCCTTGCGCGTTGCCGCTCACCACTCATGTTCCTCATGACGCACTGGCGCGACGGGGCGTTCGGCGCATTCATCGTCGGCGTCCGTCACGGTTTCTATTGCATCGGCTGCTGCTGGCTGCTGATGGCAATCCTGTTCGTGGTTGGCGTCATGAATATGGTCTGGATCGTCGTCCTGGCGACGCTCGTTCTCGCAGAAAAATTCCTGCCTAAAGGCGAGTGGATTGCCCGGATGAGTGGCATCGCGCTCATCGTCTGGGGCGCGTACGTGCTGGCGACTGCCGCGCACATGCCGAACTGACTGGTACGATTGCCGTCAACGGCACCCATCTCAACACCGACCCGCGTTGAAGCGGGTCGGCCAGGTCGAACGCAACTGCGTTAGTTCACTCGCACTTCCACACGGCGCGCCTGCGCGTTGGTGCCGGCACCTTGCGTTTGCTCGGGTTTCTTCAGCTCAAGGCGATCCTCGGCAATGCCTGCAGCCTTGAGCACGTCGCGCACGTTCATCGCGCGTTGCTTGGCTAACTCCTCGTTCTGGGCGAGGTCGCCGGTCGCGTCGTGAAAGCCGGAAATCGACGCCTTGCCTCCGCATTCGCCTTGAGATGCGCGATCACGGGTGCCAGACCCTGCGCCGGGTCGCCGGGCAGTTCCGCCTTGCCGGTGGCGAAATAGACGTTGACCGTCGGCAGCGCAGCATCCGTGACGATGATGTACGCGCCCACGGCGGGAACATCGGCCACCATGGCCACGGTAGCCGCCGGCGCGCCGGCTACTTGCGCAGCGACAGGCGGGGGTGATGGTGCCAGCACCATCTTCTTGGCACCGTACTGCAACGCGAGCAACGGCACGATCATGAGCGCCACGATGTTGATGATCTTGATCAGCGGGTTGACCGCGGGACCTGCGGTGTCCTTGTACGGATCGCCCACCGTATCGCCGGTGACGGCCGCCTTGTGCGCGTCCGAGCCCTTGCCGCCGAAATGTCCGTCCTCGATGTACTTCTTGGCGTTGTCCCACGCACCACCGCCGGTCGTCATCGAAATCGCGACGAACAGGCCGGTGATGATGGTGCCCATGAGCAAGCCACCCAGCGCCACCGGACCCAGGACCAGGCCGACGATGACGGGCACGAGCACGGGGAGCAACGACGGCACGATCATTTCGCGGATCGCCGCCTTGGTCAGCATGTCGACCGCGACGCCGTACTCAGGCTTGGCGGTGCCTTCCATGATGCCCTTGATCTCCTTGAACTGGCGACGGACCTCGACGACGACGGCCCCTGCCGCGCGCCCGACCGCCTCCATCGCCATCGCGCCGAACAGGTACGGAATCATGCCGCCGATGAACAACCCGACGATCACCATGTGATTGGAAAGATCGAAGGACACGTTGATGTTCGCGCCCTGGAGCGCGTGCGTGTAGTCGGCGAACAGCACCAGTGCCGCGAGACCCGCGGAACCGATGGCGTAGCCTTTGGTCACCGCCTTGGTCGTATTGCCCACCGCGTCGAGCGGATCGGTGATAGCACGCACCGAGTCGGGCAAGTTGGCCATTTCGGCAATGCCGCCCGCGTTGTCGGTGATGGGGCCGTACGCGTCGAGCGCGACGATGATGCCGGTCATCGAGAGCATCGAGGTTGCGGCGACCGCAATGCCATAGAGGCCCGCAAGCCAGAATGACGCGAGAATCGCGACGCACACCGAAATGCACCGGCCACGCGGTCGACTTCATCGATACGCCGAGGCCGGCGATGATGTTGGTGGCGTGACCCGTCGTCGACGCTTCCGCGACATGCCGCACGGGTTTGTATTCCGTCGCGGTGTAGTACTCGGTGATGACGACCATCGCCGCGGTCAGCACCAGCCCGATCAGGCCCGCGCCCCACAGGTGCATCGTCGTCAGTTGCGGGTCGATCGCGACCACGCCGCCCATGAGTTTGTCGGTGATGAACCAGAATCCGATCGCCGACAAGCCGCCGGCCACCGCGAGGCCGCGGTACAGCGCGTTCATGATTTTGCCGCCCAGCCCGAGCCTTGACAAAGAAGCAGCCGACGATCGAGGCGAGGATGGAGAAGCCACCCAGCGCCAGCGGATAGGTGACCGCAGCCTCGGCCGACGCGGGCAGCAGCAGCGCGCCGAGCAGCATCGTGGCGACGATCGTCACGGCATAAGTTTCGAACAAGTCGGCCGCCATGCCGGCGCAGTCGCCGACGTTGTCGCCCACGTTGTCCGCGATCACCGCGGGATTGCGCGGATCGTCCTCGGGAATGCCGGCCTCGACTTTGCCGACGAGGTCGGCGCCGACATCCGCGCCCTTGGTAAATATGCCGCCACCCAGACGCGCAAAAATCGAGATCAGCGATCCGCCGAACGCGAGTCCGACGAGCGGCTCGATCGTTCCATGCAGGCCTTCCTTCATTAGATTGGGGACGTTCGGCGCGGATTGGACGAGGAACCAGTAGAAGCCTGCCACGCCGAGCAGACCCAATCCCACCACCAGCAGACCGGTGATCGCGCCGCCGCGAAAGGCCACGGCCAGCGCTTCGTTCAAGCCGGTCCGTGCGGCTTCCGCGGTGCGCACGTTCGATCGCACCGACACGTTCATGCCGATGTATCCCGCCAGCCCCGAGAGGACGGCGCCGACCGCAAAACCGCCTGCCGTGCGCGCACCTAGCGCGAGCCAGATCACGACGAACAGGATGACGCCAACGACGCCGATGGTGAAATATTGGCGGTTGAGATAGGCCTGCGCTCCCTGCTGGATCGCCAGGGCAATCTCGCGCATGCGATCGTTGCCGGTGGGCTTGGCGAGTATCCAGCTGATCGACCAACCACCGTACACCAAGGCGGCCAGCGCGCATACCAGCGCGAATATGACTGTGTTCGACATGACTATCCCCTCAAATTGGCGGTATCGCAAAATCGTTATTGTCCGCAGCTTCGTGCAGGGCGAAGACGCGCGAAGCAACGGTCGGCCGCTGTATCCGTTGTGCCCTCGCGGGCAACCCGGATGCGCTACCGGGAAAACATGCTATTTTGCCAGTTCCCGGGCCAGGAAGTCGAGCCGATCCTGTCCCCAGAACCACTCATCGCGGTAAACGTGGGTGGGTGCGCCGAATACCTGGCGATCGATCGCCTCCTGTGTTAGCGCCTCGTAACGAGCACTCGTGTCGGGGTGTTTCAGCGATCGCTGCGAGCGCTTCTGCGTCGAGTCCCCGCTCGGTCGCGATCGCGGCAAGCGTGTTCGCGTCCCCGATGTTGCGCTCCTCCGCCCACACCGCGCGCAGGATTGCGCCCGTCAATCTCAGCGTGTCCGCCGCGCCGCCGTTCGCTGCGGCAAGGATCCATTTCGACGCGAGGTCGCCGGACACGGGAAAGAACGCGGGTTGCTTGTTGATCTGCACACCAAGGTATTTTCCCCAGCGCTCCAGTTCGGTCAGGCGATAGGCCTGCCGCTGCAACGAGCGCTGCTTGAGGGGCAGTCCGCCGGAGACGGCGAACACCTTGCCCAGATCGATCGCCTTGACGTTGACCGACGCCGAGTGGCGGTTGGCGAGCGCCACGAAACGCTCATGTCCGAGGTAGGTAAACGGCGATACCGGTGTGAAATAGTAATCGACGACTTTGGGCATGCCTTGCCTCCGGGATTCGGGCGAATCGCTCACACTTTGAATGTGGCGGCGAGTTTTTTCGGCACCGCGATGTTCTTCAGGCGCACATACTGCGGCAGGCCACCCTTGAACGGCGGATAGTCCTCGCCCCGCACGAGGGGCTCGAGGTAAGCGCGCGCCTTCGCGGTGATGCCGAACCCATCGGCAGTGATGAAATCGCGCGGCAATTTCTTCTCGACGTTGGCGATTTTTTCTAATGGCGCGACGCCGATCTTCCAGCGATAGGGTTTGTCCGCCGTGCGCAGGATGGCCGGCATCACCGCATTCTCGCCAGCCAGCGCCAACTCGACCGCCGCCTTGCCGACGGCATAGCTCTGGAGCACATCGGTCTTCGACGCGAGATGCCGCGCCGCGCGCTGCAGGTAATCGGCGACTGCCCAGTGATACTTGTAGCCGAGTTGTGCCTTGATCATCGACGCGATCAACGGGCCCACGCCGCCGAGCTGCGCATGACCGAAAGCGTCTTTCGTTACCTGGCTTCCGCCATCAGCTCGCCTTGCGCGTTCAAGAGTCCTTCCGAGACGCCGACGCAGCAATACCCGAATTTTTTTACGCAGGCCTCGACCCGCGCCAGGAGTTTTGCTTCGTCGAGCCGAATCTCCGGAAACAGAAGCACCAGCGGGATCGGCGTGTCCTTGTCGTCGGCCAGGCCCACCGCGGCGGTGATCCAGCCGGCATGGCGGCCCATGACCTCGAGCACGAAAATCCGCGTCGAGGTCTTGGCCATCGATGCGACGTCGAAGGCCGCCTCGCGCATCGAGGTCGCCACGTACTTGGCGACCGAACCGAAACCCGGACAGCAATCGGTGATCGGCAGATCGTTATCGACCGTTTTCGGGATGTGCACTGCACTGATTGGATAGCCCAGACGCGCCGAGATCTGCGACACCTTGAGGCACGTGTCTGCCGAGTCGTTGCCGCCGTTGTAGAAAAAATAGCCGATGTCATGCGCGCGAAAAACCTCGATGAGCCGCTCGTACTGCGTGCGGTCCTGCTCGAATTCGGCAAGCTGATAGCGGCACGATCCGAACGCTCCGGACGGCGTGTGCATGAGCCCCGCGATGGCGCGCGCCGATTCCCTGCTCGTATCGATCAGATCCTCGGTCAGCGCGCCGATGATGCCGTTGCGACCGGCATAGACCTTGCTGATTCGGTCGCGGTGGCGGCGCGCCGTTTCGATCACTGCGCAGGCGGTGACATTGATGACAGCAGTCACGCCGCCGGACTGGGCGTAGAACGCGTTTCGCTTGGACATGGGGACGGTGAAAGTGGTGCGCGAGCCGCCGATTGTAAGGCACACTCACGCCTGCATCCAAAACGTTCGCGCTATTGCCCCAATGCGGCGTTCGCGCGGCCGATCTGCTCGAGGATCGGGCCAAGCTGCGCCGGGGCGCAGCGCCGCATGATCTCCTGCCGCGTGGCCGCCGAAAACGACGCGCGGGCGCCTTCGCGCGCATTCCAGCGCGGCGGAAGGTGCGCACGATGCTTCGCCTCGAAACGACGCTTGTATTCGTCCCAGATTGCGTTGTAGTTGCCGGTCGACGCGTGGATCAGCAACAGGTCGCGGCAAACCGCGAGCTTGCGGCCAGCTTGATGCGCACGGAAGCTGAAATCCAGGTCGTAGTGATGAAAGTGGTCGAATACTGTGGCGTCGAAGGCTGTCGCAGTCGCGACGTCGCGGTGCATCGCCATGAACACCCCGTCGAGCGCCTGAATCCCGGGAACGACCAGCGGGCCGCCGCCAAGCAGCATGGTCCCGAAGCCCCCATCGTCCGGCAGCGGCGAACTGATCAACGTGTAGACATACGGGTCGCCTGCACCGGCCCACCGTCCTTCGATCAATCGCGTCGTCCCCGCGATGCCGACCAGCTCGAAATTGCCGAGATGCCGTTCGACACGGTCAGCGAAATCGGGCGTGAGGATCTCGATGTCGTCGTGCGACAAAATCAGCAATTCGCCCCGCGCCTGCGCGATGCCGCGGTTGTAGCCCTCCGCCAGCGATTGGGCATCGTGGATGCCGATGATCTCGACCGCTTGACCGGCATAGAGGCGACGATAATTGTCGGTAACCTTCTGGAATTTTCCCACGTCGATGCTGCAGATCACGATCGACACGCGCGGGGTGGTCGACGCCCTCATGCTGCGCGCGGCGGCCCAGGAGGCGACCCGATGGCGCGGCGCGTCGCCTCCAGGAACTGGCGACCGTACTGCCGATCGGGCTCGAGGTAGGCGCCTTCCGCCCATTCATTCCATGCGTTGATGAATACCAGGCGTGCACCATCGACACCCCGGGTGCGCGTTTGGGCAATCAGCCCGGCAAGCCAGCGCTCGTAGTTTGCGGGGTGTGCATTGACGAAGATTTGCCCGTTGTTCGGCAGTCGCGGCGTATTGTCCCAGCCCGTCATGACGCCACGGTGGAACGGATAGTCCGGGAGTGCGCGCGCGAGGGCCCATTTTGCGCCGGATATATAGTCCCAGACGCCGCCCGCGAACGGCGAGTGCGGATCGATCACGCTGCGGGTGAGGTCGCTCGACATGAGGCCGTGCGGCGGAAACTCGATCGCCGCGTCGAAACCGTAGTCCAGCGGGTTGGCGCCATCGGCATCCTGCACGAGACACAGGTACGGCGCCGCCAGCCCCGCGCGTGCGCATTCCTCGCGCCACACCGCGACCATCGCCCGCGGATCGGGAATGTCCTGCGGTCGCGACACGACCAGCAGCGGACGCTCGCCGACCCGAACGTAGCGCGCATCGCGCAGTAGCGGGATTGCATCCAGGATGAAACGGCGGTCGTCGCCCGGCAGATACTCCATAGGCTGCAGGATGTCGTCGACGGCGCCGTCCCAGCGACGATTCCATGGGTGATTGGCCCAGCAGATGCAAAACGGAAAATCCGGCGTGATCGACGCCGCTACTTCCGCGAGTGGACGCTCGAGCAACCGCTTGCCGCTGAACCAGTAGTAGTAGTAGCAGAAGGCGTGAATTCCGTGCGCACGCGCCAGCTCGGCTTGCGCCGCGCGCGTCTCCGCCATGCGCAAGTCGTAGTAACCGAGTTCCGTCGGGACCCGAGGCTGCACATGGCCGTTGAACACGGGCCGCGCGCGCCGAACGTTGGTCCATTCGGTGAAGCCAGTACCCCACCAGCGGTCGTTTTCCGGAATGGGGTGGAATTGTGGCAGGTAAAACGCAATGAGCCTGACGTCGTCGCTCATAGTCTTACCTCCGTGCGTGAAAGACGCCGCACGGATGCTGGCATGCAAAGGGCATCAGGTCTTCAGTGCCGCCAACGCTGTCTGCCTGATCGCATCGACGGTGCCGATGCCCTCGACTTTGCGGTATTTCGGCGCGCGCGCGTCGCCTGTCGCGGCCCAGCGAGCGTAGTACGCAACCAGGGGCTCCGTTTGCGCGTGATACACGGCAAGCCGCTTGGCCACGGTTTCTTCCTTATCGTCGTCGCGCTGGATCAGCGGTTCACCGGTGATGTCGTCGCGGTCCGCAATTTTTGGAGGGTTGTACTTGACGTGGTATGTACGACCCGATGCCACGTGCACGCGGCGGCCGCTCATGCGCTCGACGATGGCCGCGTCAGGAACCGCGATCTCGAGCACGTAGTCGATGCGCGACATCGGCATCCCTCATCGCGTCGGCTTGCGGAATCGTCCGCGGAAAGCCGTCGAACAGATACCCGCCCGCGCAATCGGGCTCCTTCAGCCGTTCCTTGACCAGCGCGATGATGATTTCATCGGACACCAGCGCGCCTGAATCCATCACCTTTTTTGCCGCGACGCCGAGGGGCGTACCCGCCTTCACGGCGGTGCGCAGCATGTCACCGGTGGAAATCTGCGGGATGCCGTACGCCTCGCGAATGAAGTTGGCCTGCGTCCCCTTTCCCGCGCCAGGCGGGCCGAGCAATATCAGTCGCATGATTGCCGCCAGAAGATGTGAGGAATGGCCGCGACGCGTTATTGTTGGTGCACGCTGGCCACCGCCCGCGGATTCTGGCCGGAATAGCGACTGCGGTCAAACGGCGCCGTTCGCAAACAGCGCGCGCACGCGCTCGAGATCCTCCTGCGTGTCCACGCCAGGCGCGGGCGCGCCCCGCGTGATGCGGACCACGATGCGATGGCCGTGCCACAACGCCCGCAACTGCTCCAGCGCCTCGAAACGCTCGATAGGCGCCGCCGGCAACGAAGGAAACAAGCGCAGGAAGCTGGCGCGATAAGCGTAGAGTCCGTAGTGGCGATGGAGCGGCAACCCGGTCGGGACCGTGTGTCCGTCGGCCGCGAACGCGTCGCGCGCCCAGGGAATCGTCGCCCTGCTGAAATAGAGCGCATACCCGGCACGATCGAGGACCACCTTGACGACGTTCGGATTGAACGCTTCCGCCGGATCGTCGATGGGATGACAAGCGGTGGCAATCGACGCATCGTCGTGCGCGGCGAGCGTCGCCGCGACTTCTGCCATCAGCGACGGCTCCAGCAGAGGTTCGTCGCCCTGAACGTTGACGACGATCGCGTGGTCGTCCAGTCCCAGCAGATTCACGGCTTCCGCAAGGCGATCGGTCCCGGTCGAATGATCGCCACGCGTCATCACCGCATCGAAGCCATGCGCGATCACCGCGGCGCGAATGCGCTCATCGTCCGTGGCCACGACGACTCTGTCCGCACCCCCGGCGCGCGCGCGTTCCGCAACCCGCACCACCATGGGCCTGCCACCGATGTCGGACAACGGTTTGCCGGGCAACCGCGTCGACGCGAAGCGGGCAGGAATGAGGACCGTGAACACGTGGCGATGCGGCGTCTGCAATTCTGCCTGCTCGCCGTTTACTCGTATTCCGAAGGATCCAGTCGACGTGCTTCTTCCTCGAGCATGACTGGAATGCCGTCGCGAACCGGATACGCGAGCCGCGCCGACTTGGACACGAGTTCCTGGCGCGTCCGGTCAAATATCAGCGGGCCTTTGGTCACCGGGCAGACCAGAATCTCGAGCAACTTGGGATCCACGGAGTTTCTCCTCGACAAGCGCATACAGCTTCGGATCGACGACCGCCCGGATCGGGAGCGCCCAGCAACGGTCATCGGCGAACGCGCTGCATTTTACCGCATCCTTCTCGGTCATCAGGATCGCGCGCGCATCCTTCAAGTCAAGGTCGCCCGGCGTGAATCGGTGATGGTCGGGAAACACGTGGCAGCTCGCGGTGATTCCCAGAGCGCTCAGGTGATCGAAAAATCGTTGCGGATTGCCGATCCCCGCGAGCGCGTGCACGCCGGGACCCCGGAAGTGTTCCGCACCGACGCCCTCCCTGCCGCGCGCGTCGACACGCTCATTCACCCGGACAAAGCGATCGCCGACGAAGGTCATCGCAAACTCACGGCCCAATGCGCCCGTCACCGTTCCGCCGAGCAGCACAACGCCGTCAGCCTCGCGCAGGCGCGAGCGCGGTTCGCGCAGCGGACCCGCAGGAAGCGGCAGTCCGTTGCCAAGTCCGCGACTGGCATCGACAACGGCAAGTTCGACATCCCGCGCCAGCGCGTAATGCTGGAGGCCATCGTCGCTGACGATGACATCGCATTCGGCGTGCGCAGCCAGCAGCGCGCGCGCCGCGCGCGGCCGATCGGCACCGATCCATACCGGAAGGCCGGTGCGCGCCAGCAGAATGGGTTCGTCGCCCACGACTTCCGGCGCGGATTCGGCGCTGACGGCACGTGGCTCGAGACTGTCTGCGCCGTAGCCTCGGCTGACAATGCCTGGGCGCCAGCCACGAACCGCGAGCGCCTGCGCAAGTGCGATCGTCAGCGGCGTCTTCCCGCTGCCGCCGACGGTGATGTTGCCGACGACGGCAACCGGCACCGGCAAGCGCTCGCTGTTCAGCACACCCTTGCGATAGAGCGCGCGGCGCGCGGCGGCGACCGCTCGGAACAGCGGCGCGAGAGGCGCAAGAGCCGCGGTCAGCGCCGTGAGCCGGGGGGCGTACCAATCGAGAACGAGGCGATCGGCGAAGGTCATTGCCGTGCTTTCATGCGCCGTGACGACGCTGGCGCCCTCGCCACGGGCTCACCCGACTACTTCTTCGTCGTCTGGGTCGCGAAGGTGATGTGAATCAAGCCGACCTGTCGCGCGGCTTCCATGACGTGAATGACCGACTGGTGCGTCGCGTTCGCGTCGGCATTGATGATCACCACGGCGTCCTTCGCGCCTCCGGAGGCACGATTCAGGGCTTCGCCGAGTGCGGCAACCGTCGTGAAACCGAACACGTTCCGGTCGATCACGTACTGTCCCTGCGCATCGATGCCGACATTGATTTCCTTGGGCCGCTGCTTCATCTGATCGGCATCGGCCTCGGGCAGCGTGATCTGCAACTCGGCAACGCGCTGGTAGGTCGTGGTCACCATCAGGAAGATCAGAATGACCAGCAGGACGTCGATCAATGGAATGAAGTTGATCTCGGGCTCGTCGCGCAGCCGATTGCCGCGAAGGTTCATGCGCGGCGTCCTCGCGCACGATCATCGACAACGCGCCGGCTGAACATCTCGGTAGTCAAGCAATGCACGCTGAACCTAGCGCCGCTCGCCGTGCGCGAGCTCGACCAGTTTCACCGCTTGCTGCTCCATTTCAAGGATGAGATCGTCGACTCGGGCGCGGAAATGCCGGTAGAAAATCATGCTCGGGATCGCCACGATCAAGCCGAGCGCGGTGTTGTAGAGGGCAACCGAAATACCGTGCGCAAGCTGGGTTGGATTAGATCCGGCGGCGCCTTGCGAGCCGAAGATCTCGATCATGCCGACGACCGTGCCGAACAGTCCGAGCAAGGGCGCCATCGCGGCGATCGTCCCCAGTGTGGTCAGGAAACGCTCGAGATCGTGGCTTACCACGCGGCCAACCTCTTCGATCGCTTCCTTCATCACGGGTCGCGCGCTCTTGACGTTGGCCAGTCCCGCGGCCAGCACGCGGCCCAGCGGTCCCTGCGCGGCGGTCTTGTTCACCAGCTCCGCAGTAAGGCCTTCACGCTTGAATTCGGCGAGTACGCGATCGACCATGCCCGCGGGCGCGACGAGAGACTGCCGCAGCGACCACATGCGCTCGAAGATGAGCGCCAGCGCGATCACCGACGCGAAAATCAACGGCCAGATCGGCCAGCCTGCTGCTTGGATGATCGACCACACGGAGCGCTACTCCTGCCAGGAAAGGGTGCACTCTAGCGTGACCGTCCCGATTCGGCAAGGCAACAGGTCGCTCGTTGCACTATTGCGGGACGGCGGATTCGGCGAGCGTTGCTGAAATCGCGGCACCAACGAGCACGATCATCCAGGACAGGTACACCCAGACGAGAAACAGTGGCAGCGCCGCGATTGCGCCGTACACAATCTGATACGTTGGCACATTCTTGATGTAGAACGCGAAGCCTGATTTCGCAATGTCGAATGCGAGCGCCGCCAGCAAGCCTCCCGCCAGCGCCGCACGCCATGGCACGCGGTGGACGGGGACGAGCGCGTAAATCAGCGTAAGGATCGCCGTGCCGATGGCCACGCCCACCAATTGCGCGAGCAGCGGTCGCGCTTCGGAATCGATGTGGACGACCTCGAGCGATTGTTCGAAGCCCCACTTGGTCACGTAGACCGCGGCCCCGATCAGTGCCGGCACCGCGACGAAGCCGAGCGTGTACACGATTGCGCGCCGTGTGTAGGATCGCTTGGTGGTTACTCCCGAGACCGCGTTGATCTCCCGTTCGACCTGAGCAACGAGCATCACCGCCGTGTAAATCACGAACATGATGCCGATGCCCTGAAGGTCGGCGGATCGAGCCGTGAATTCGGAGAGATACCTGCGCACGGTGCCGCTGCTCCCCGGCAGCAGGAATTTCAGCAGCAACGGCTCGAGTGCGTCGAGCCAGTTCTCGAACCCTGGAAAGCGCGCGACATAGGAGAACGCCACGGTAAACAGAGGCACGAGACCCAGCAGTGTCGTGAATGCCAGGCTCCCGGCGACACGATCGATATCGGCGTCACGGACGCGCCGATAGACGCGCCAGACGAAGGGAAAGAACTCGTGGAACGCGGCCGGCACCGTCAGTCCGGCATCGGCTGTGTCACCCGCATGCAGGAACTCGTGCGTGGCGGCAGGCAGGTCATTGGGTGTATTTCGCAGCTCACGTCGGGACGCGCGATTATCGCACCGCCAATCCGCGGCGCTCAACGGAAATCGGCACCGTCGAGAAATACTTCGAGCGCAACCGTCGCCAGGCGCGTTGTCAGGCGATTGTTGAGCAGTTCGTGAATCGGTTGAAGCGCTAGCTGGGCCGTCAGCGCTTCCGCGCGAGCATCCCGGCGCCGCCAAGCGCTGCACCGACGGTCCAGAATACCGGTGCCAGGCCAAGCGTCGAGCCCACCGCACCGAACAGCAGCGGCATGGCGAACGTCGACGCGTTGACGATGGTCATGCGCACCCCCGCGGCTTCTCCCATCCGGCCCGCCGGCGCCATGCTGTAGAGCAGCGACATCACCATCGGCTGTCCGCTGCCCAGTGCGAGCCCAAGTGTAAACGACAGGGTCATCAGCGCGCCGACCTGCTCCACGAACGGAAACAGCGCGAAGGCCGCCCCGGCGATGAACAGCGCCCCGGTGAGGACCTCGAACTCCGAAAAGCGCTGCGCGATCTTCGGCATGAACAGGCGCACGGTGAAGGTCGCGGCAGCGAACGATGCGAGGATGACGCCGATGCGCGACGCGGAAAGGCCGATCTTGGCGCCGTAGATCGGAATGAAAAATGAATGCAGGTCCCAGGCCATCGACAGCAGACCGTTGACGATGAACACGCGCCGCAGCCGCGCGTTGCCGAGCAACTCGACCAGGCCGCCCTTGGCGTCGGTGGCGTGTGCCTTGTGCAGCGTTGGCAACGACATCTTGCCGCGCCCGATCACGACGATCGGTACCAGCGGCAGCACGGCGAGCACCGCAAATGCTGTACGGAAGCTTGCATGATCGATCAGGAATCCAGCCAGAAGCGGGCCGCCGAACAACGAAATTGAATAACCGAGGGCCAGGAGACTGAAGTTCCTGGCGCGTTCCGACGGGGGTCCGAATGCCCCAGTCGCGTTTTGCATCGAAATCTGGAACAACATGAACGACACGCCGATAAGCGAGGTCGACACGAAGAGCGGTGCAATTCCAGGGAGCAGGCAGGGGATGACGGCGCCCAGCATGATGCCCCACGAGCCCAAGAGCATCGGGCGTCGAACGCCCAGCCGGTCCGAGAGGCGACCCGCAGCAACCGACAGCAGCATCGGCAGGAACGCGTACAGGCCCATCAACGTTCCGACGATCAACGGCGATGCCCCTTGCGCGAGCACATACAGCGCCACCGTCACGCGGCCGCCAGTGAGCACCGTGTGATTGAAAATACCCAGCGCAATGAGAGCGATGAGCGATTGGCGACGGTGCGCGGCCGGATCGCTCACGGCGCCAGGCGCTCGATGCGCCATTGCGCGCCGTCACGGCGGTAGAGGATCCGATCGTGCAAGCGGGAACTACGGCCCTGCCAGAATTCCATGGCTGCCGGCGCAAGACGGTAGCCGCCCCAATGTGCGGGGCGGGGCACGTCCGGGCCATTCGTGGTGGCGCGCTGTTGCTCGAGCGCGAATTCGCGCTCGAGCCAAGCACGGTCCGCAATAACCTGGCTTTGCGGCGACGCCCGTGCTCCGACGCGCGAGAGCAAGGGGCGGGTAGCGAAATAGTCGTCGGATTCTGACGCGGACAGCTTGCCGACGCGACCTTCGATGCGGACTTGACGCTCGAGTTCGACCCAGTGAAACAACAGCGCCGCGTCCGGGCGGCTGGCGAGTTCCTCGCCCTTGCGGCTCGCATAGTT
This sequence comes from uncultured beta proteobacterium, assembly GCA_963732105.1. Lineage (GTDB taxonomy): Bacteria > Pseudomonadota > Gammaproteobacteria > Burkholderiales > Casimicrobiaceae > PALSA-1003. The sequence goes on along the minus strand of CAVSYL010000008.1, from coordinate 276,663 downwards.
CGTGTAGAAGACGAAACCTTCCGGGCCGGCGCCCTTGAGCAGAACGATGCGCGCCGAAGGCCGGCCGGCGGCGTCTGCCGTGGCGAGCGTCATCGCTGTCGGTTCGGGCAATTCCGCGCGTATTGCGTCCGAAAACCAGTGCTGGAATTGCCGCACCGGGTCCGCATCCACGTCGGCTTCGGTGAGCGCGGCGCGGTGGTACTCGCGGCGGATGTCGGCAATGTTCACTGGTCTGCAAAGTGCGGGGGAGGTGCACCATTATCGCCGTTCGCAACATCGACTGCACGAACGCCGGGCCAATGCCCGTGCAGGCCCGACATGCGCGCTGCGCATCCGCGTTCTTGGGTCAGGACGCGCACGCGCCGATTCTCGCCGATGCAACACTCGCCGCGGCCCCCTCTCAAAAGCACACAGATTTGCACACCACGCCTGCGAGATTGCGGTATATTTGCCTCGATGAAGCGAAAGGGCCGGTGCCAGGAGATCGGCCTAGCTTCATATTCATCGCCGTCTCAAGCGATCAACCTCAGGAAGGAGAGCTATGGCTACTGCCAAGAAAGCTGCAAAGAAGCCCGCGAAGAAGCCTGCGGCTAAAAAGCCCGCGGCGAAGAAACCAGCGGCGAAGAAGGCCGCGAAGAAGGCCGCCCCGAAGAAGGCTGCACCGAAAAAGAAGGCTGCACCGAAGAAGTCCGGCGCCAAGCGCAAACCGAATGCCGCGTTCATGAAGGCGATGACGCCGTCGGCAGTGCTCGCCGCAGTCGTGGGCAGCATGCCGCTTCCGCGCACCGAAGTTACCAAGAAGATCTGGGACTACATCAAGAAGAACAAGCTGCAAGACTCGATCAACCGCCGCCTTATCAACGCCGACGAAAAGCTCAAACAAGTTTTCGGTGGCAAGAAACAGGTGTCGATGTTCGAGATGACCAAGCTGGTCTCGAACCACCTCAAATAGTCATCATTTAGTCTTCCGCAGCAGGCGCGCAGCAACGCGCGCTGGCTCGATACTGCGGCCGGTCATCGCAATGCGTTGGCCGGCCGTTTCGTTGGCGCGCACCGCCAGCGATGCCCGAAGGTCATCCTGCAATTGCCATCGCGCGGGCAACCGCGGGGCGCGTCGCCATCGCGCCGCCCCAGCGCGAGAGGTGCGTCATGTCGCCAGCCCGCTCGACGAGCGCCTTGCGGACCGCGTACACCGGAAAGAGCGCGAAATCGGCGATGGACAGCTCGTCGGCGAGATACTCACGGTCGGCCAGCCGCGCATCGGCGCTACGCAGATAGCGCAGACATTGCTCTTCGAAGAACGCGGTGTTGCCGGGGGATTTTTCCGGTACCCGCGTCGAAACCAGAAAAACTGTGGCACTGGCACGTGCCGCGTCGGTCGTTGCCTGCAACAGCCACTGCAACGCGATCAGACGCCGTACCGGGTCCGCCGGGATGAAGCGGCCGGTCTTCTCCGCGAGGTAGACGACGATCGCTCCCGATTGCGAGAGCGTCAGCGCTTTGCCGCCCGGGCCATCCGGGTCGACGATGACGGGAATCGCGCCGGCGGGGTTGACCTTCAGGAATCCGGGCGTGTTCTGCTCTCCCTTCATGAGATCGATCCAATGGACTCGATAGGGCAGCGCGCATTCTTCGAGCAGGATTGCCGCGCGCTGGCCGTTTGACGTGGCAAAAGTGTAAAGGTCGATCAACCGGATCTCCTTCGCGTCGAATTACCTGGACGACCTGATCATGCACCGGCCTTGCGCTGCGGCCAGTCGTCCTCGTCGACAAGAATACGCAGCACACGGGTGCGCTTGCCGTCGCCGTAGCGCTCCATCTGCACCAGCACCGGGTAGAGCTCCATGAGCTTGGCCCGCGCCGTTGCCTCGTCGTCGAAAGTGAGCACCGCTCCGTCGCTCCCGCGCACGTCGTGCCAGAGGCCATTGGCCTCCTCGACTTCGATCTTGAATCGCGTCCTTTCGGCCATCGCGCTAGCTCATCGCCGGCGGCGCGGCGTGAGCCTGCAAGGCGCGGATACGGTCCTCGAGCGGGGGATGCGTCGCGAACAGCGCAGCGATGCCCGCCTTGTCGGTAATACCAAAGCCGGTAAGCGCCTTCGGCAATTCACCGGGCGCCAAGCCACCCAGCCGCGCCAGCGCGTGAATCATCGGTTGCGGCGTGCCGAGATACGTAGCACTGCCCGCGTCGGCGCGGAATTCGCGTCGGCGCGAATACCACGCCACGACGATGCTTGCCAGCACCCCGAACAGCAGCTGGGCGACGATCATGGTGATGAAATATCCCGGCCCGTTGCCGCGTTCGGTTCGAAAGACAATGCGGTCGACGAAGAATGCCACCACGCGCGAGAGGAAGACGACAAACGTGTTGACCACGCCCTGCAGCAGCGTCAGCGTCACCATGTCGCCGTTCGCGACGTGCGCCACTTCGTGGCCGAGCACGGCTTCGATCTCTTCGTGCGACATCGAATTCAGCAGACCGGTCGACACCGCCACCAGCGCCGAATTGCGAAAGGCCCCGGTCGCAAAGGCGTTGGCGTCGCCCTCGTAGACCGCCACCTCCGGCATGCCGATGCCGGCCTTGTCGGCGAGCTTTTTCACGGTCGCCACCAGCCACGCCTCGCCTTCGTTGCCGGGTGTCTGGATCACGTGTGCGCCGGTGGTCCATTTCGCGATCGTCTTCGACATGAGCAGGGAGATGATCGCGCCCGTGAAGCCGACGACCGCCGAAAACACGAGCAGCGCCCCGGGATTGAGCCCGTTGGCAGCGAGCATCTGATTGAGCCCGAGCGCGCTCGTCACGACGCTTAGCACGAGCATGACTGCGATGTTGGTGACCAGAAACAGGAAGATGCGCTTCATGGTTTCCTCCAGGCGAGAGGGCGCAATTCTAGCGCCAAAGATGGTCGCCCGGTTCAACTCTCCGGCGTCTTATCCGCCTTTGCCCCAGGAGTCGCGCAGCGTCACTGCGCGATTGAATACCGGGCGGCCCGGACGAGACTCGCGCGGGTCGGCGATGAAGTAGCCGTGGCGCTCGAACTGGTAGCGCGACTCGGGCTCGGCCAGCATCAGCGCCGGTTCGACGTAGGCCGAGATGACACGTTTTCCCTGCGGGTTGAGATCGTCGAGATAGTTGCGTTCGGTGGGCTCGTCGAATTCGACGTCCTCGTCGATCTCCGGGTTTGGCCGCACCGCCGCCGTCGCCGCTACCGCGACCGATTCGCGGACGCGTCCCGGTTCCGCAACGACGAACAGCCGGTCGTAGAGACGCACTTCAACCGGCTTGGCGTGCGCGGCCGACAACCAGTGGATGTTGCCCTTGACCTTGCGCGACTCGGCGCCGGGCGTTCCGCTGCGGGTAGCCGCATCGTAAGTGCAATGTACCGCAACGACTTTGCCCGAGGCATCCTTATCGACGCCGACGCACTTGATGATGTAGCCGTAGCGCAGGCGCACTTCCGCGCCCGGCGACAAACGGAAATAGCCCTTCGGCGGTGTTTCGCTGAAGTCATCGCGTTCGATCCATAGCTCCCGCGTCAACGGGATCGACCGGTGGCCGAGGTCAGGTTTTTGCGGATGATTTGGCGCGAAGCACTCCTCTTCACCGTCCGCGGGATAGTTGTCGAGGATGAGCTTGAGCGGATCGAGCACCGCAATACGGCGCTCGGCGCGCTCGTTCAGGTCGTCGCGCAGGCATGTCTCCAGCACGCTGATGTCGATCCACTGGTGCGCTTTGGACACGCCGATGCGCTCGGCGAACAGGCGAATCGATTCCGGCGTGTAGCCGCGGCGACGCAGGCCGACGAGCGTCGGCATGCGCGGATCGTCCCAGCCTTCGACATAGTTGCCCTCGACCAACTCGATCAGCTTGCGCTTGCTCATTACCGTATACGTGAGGTTGAGCCGCGCGAATTCGTACTGCTGCGGCAACGGCCGCAACAGCAAGCCGGCTTCGGCAAGACGTTCGATCACCCAGTCGTACAACGGACGGTGGTCCTGGAATTCCAGCGTGCAGAGCGAATGCGTGATGCGCTCCAGGGCGTCGGAGATGCAATGGGTGTAGTCATAGAGCGGATACACGCACCATTTGTCCCCGGTGCGGTGATGCGTGGTGTGGCGGATGCGGTAGATGGCCGGATCGCGCAGATTCATGTTCGGGCTCGCCAGATCGATCTTGAGCCGCAGCACGTGCGCACCATCCGGATATTCGCCTTCCTTCATTCGCCGAAACAGATCCAGATTCTCCTCGACCGAGCGCCCGCGGTACGGACCCGGCCGACCGGGCTCGGTGAGCGTACCGCGCAGTCGCCGAACTTCCTCCGACGTAGAGCTGTCGACGTAGGCGAGGCCGGCCTTGATCAGATGCCGCGCAAATTCGTACAGCCGATCGAAATAATCCGACGCGTGGTAGAGGTGCGGTCCCCAATCGAAACCGAGCCAGTTCACCGCCGCCATGATCGAGTCGGTGAATTCGACGTCTTCCTTCACCGGATTGGTGTCGTCGAAGCGCAGATGGCACGTGCCGCCGTTTTCTGCCGCAAGCCCGAAGTTGAGGCAAATCGACTTCGCGTGACCGATGTGCAAATAGCCGTTCGGCTCGGGCGGAAAGCGAGTGACTACGCGGCCGCCGTATTTGTGCGTGCGCAAATCCTCGGCGATGATCTGACGCAAAAAATTGGACACAGGCGCTGGTGCGTGTTGCTGCGGCGGTGCAACATTCATTGCAGTTTGTTCATGAACAAATGACGGCGGATTGCTATTCTAACCGGTGGGGTTAGGGCCGTCATCGGCCGCCATGCCAGACGCATGAGGAGTCCGCCGCGAAACCCGCGCCCAGCAAGGGTTTTCAGGGTGACGCGCACATTGCACACATCTCGTTGTCCACATTATCTGTGGATAAAAGTGTGCATATCTTGTAAATTTGGTATCTAAGTGGTCCCCCCGGTAGAGATTTCGTTGTCATGCCCAAATTCACGCCTTCTTTTTGTCATTACAATTCAGTAACTTGACTAGCTCTCTCGACGCACGCCGGCGACCAGCATGACGCACTCGCGCATCCGCGGCGCCGCTCATCGTTGCACATCACGCTGCCGTTTCTGTCATGGACAATGACTTTTTTGCGAGCGCGTTGTCCAAGCATACCCTCCGCGCCAGAGGCGCTCGGCTATGACCGCCCCGGGCGCGGTCATACCGGTATCGCTGTTCATCAGTTCGGCTCGCATGATCATCGAGCGGCATCTCGGTCTGGCTTGGATCAGCGGCGAGATCTCGGGGTTCAGCCGCGCCGCGTCGGGTCATTGCTACTTCACGCTCAAGGACGACCGCGCGCAGGCCCGCTGCGTGCTGTTCCGGAACAAGGCTGCGCTCCTCGACGTTGCGCTCAAGGATGGCCTCGCCGTGGAGGTACGCGCGACGCCGACGATCTACGAAGCGCGCGGAGACTTCCAGCTCGCCGTCGAAACCGTGCGCCTCGCCGGCTTGGGGGTGCTCTACGAGCGGTTCGCCAAGCTCAAGACCACGCTCGAAGCCGCCGGCTGGTTCCGATCCGAGCGCAAGCGTGCGTTGCCATCGTTCCCGCGCGCCATCGGCATCGTGACGTCGCCCCACGCCGCGGCGTTGCGCGACGTGCTCACCACGCTCGATCGGCGCCTGCCGTCGCTGCCGGTCGTGCTGTACCCGTCACCCGTGCAGGGCAGAGACGCAGCGGCAAGCATCGCCGCCGCGATCGCCACCGCCAATGCGCGCGCCGAAGTCGACGTGCTGATCATTTGTCGCGGCGGCGGTTCGATCGAAGACCTGTGGGCGTTCAACGAACTCGTGGTCGCACAGGCGGTATTCGAGTCCGCGATTCCCGTGGTCAGCGGTGTCGGCCATGAAACCGACTTCACGATCTGCGATTTCGTCGCGGACGCACGCGCGCCGACGCCGACAGCTGCCGCAGCGCTGGCCGCCCCGGATCGTACGTCGCTGCTAGCGCAGGTGATGGCGATCGCGGAACGCTGGCGCCGCTCGACCGAGCGCGCCCTCGAGTCGCGCATGCAACGGGTCGACCTCGTCTCGCGTCGCCTGGTGCATCCGGCCGCGCGTCTGCGAGCGCAAGCCCTCGGTGTTTCGAGTCTTGCGCAGCGGCTTTCGCGCGCCATCGCCGCCGCAGTGCGGCAGCGCGAGCGGGAGTTCGCCACGCACGGTCAACGCTTGCTCAGACAGCTGCGGGCGCCGATGCCGCAACTCGCGTCGCTAACGGGCGCGTCGGAGCGCTGGCGACGCGCTGCGGCGGACCGACTCGGCGCCATCGACCGGCGGATTGATGCGCTCGACGCAGGCATGCGCCACCTCAATCCGCAGGGCGTGCTCGATCGCGGTTACAGCATCGTGACGACGGCGGCCGGAGCGGTCGTGCAGGACAGCGCCGAACTGGCGGCGGGCGACGACGTGCGGCTGCGCTTCGCTCGCGGAGAAGCGGGCGCGAAGGTTACTGACAAGAAGGACCGCTAGCACGCCGCACCTGCTGAAAAGCGTCGCGAAGAGGGCGAGACGCCGAGCAACCAGAGCAGATTGCCCTTGCAGCAGCTTTTCAACGACCTGTCAGGCCTCGTCGGGATCGGGGTCGTCGACCGCGCCCGCGCCGCGCACTTTGGCAATGACGTCCGCAGGCGCCTGCGCGGCGATTTTCGGCGTCGTGACGACAACGTCGGCATTTTGCGCACGGTGCCGCAGTGCATGGTCGATCAGCACCAGCGCCAGCATGGCTTCGGCGATCGGCGTCGCGCGGATGCCGACGCACGGGTCGTGGCGTCCGTGCGTATTGACGACGACCGGATCGCCCGCCTTGTCGATCGTGCGTCGGTCGAGCCGGATCGACGACGTCGGCTTCACCGCGAACGACACGACGATGTCCTGCCCGGTCGAGATGCCGCCGAGGATGCCGCCGGCGTGATTGGACACGAAACCCTGCGGCGTCATCTGGTCGGAGTGCTCCGTTCCCTTTTGCGCGACGCTCGCAAAACCCGCGCCAATCTCCACTGCCTTTACTGCGTTGATGCTCATCATTGCCCCGGCGATGTCCGCGTCGAGCTTGCCGTAGACCGGCTCGCCCCAGCCGACTGGCACATTTTGCGCGATGACATTGATGCGCGCACCGACCGAATCGCCGGACTTGCGCAGCGCATCCATGAACGCTTCAAGCTCGGGCGCGACCTCATCGTTGGCCGCGAAAAACGGATTCGTGTCCACAAATTCCCATGACTTGAACGGAATCGGAAGCGAGCCGATCTGGGCGAGGCAGCCGCGAACGGTTACGCCGTAGCGCTCGTGCAACCACTTGCGCGCAATTGCGCCCGCGGCGACGCGCACCGCCGTCTCGCGCGCGGACTGTCGACCGCCGCCGCGATAGTCGCGGATGCCGTACTTCTGCCAGTAGGTATAGTCGGCGTGCCCGGGTCGAAACGTGTCCGCGATGTTCGAGTAGTCCTTGCTGCGCGCGTCCTCGTTGCGGATGAGCAGCGCAATCGGCGTGCCGGTGGTTTTGCCTTCGAACACGCCCGAGAGGATCTCGACCGTATCGGACTCGCGCCGCTGCGTCACGTGCCGCGATGTGCCGGGCTTGCGTCGATCGAGTTGTTGCTGGATATCGCCGACGGCAAGCTCCATCCCCGGCGGGCAACCGTCGACGACGCAACCGATCGCCGGACCGTGCGATTCGCCGAATGAAGTAACACAGAACAACGTGCCAAGCGTGTTGCCGGACATGGCGTGTCGAATGATGTAGGTGACGATGCAGGGGACGTGAGCGCCAGACGAGTGTAGCACGCGCGATCAACGGCCCGGGCAACGCTTGCCTCTCAACGTCGATCGCCGCGCATTGCCAGCACCGTCGCCTGCAGGAACTCGGGCGTGGCGAGCGCGGGCGCGATCGGCGTGCCGACCACCAGCGCGATGCGCGAGAATATTCCGCGGATCCGGCGCATCGCCTGGCCCCCGGACATGCGACTGAAAAAGCTGCCCCAAAGTCCGCGCAGGGCCATCGGCACAACGGGAACCGGCGCCTGTTCGAGAATGCGCTGCAGTCCGGGTCGAAAGCGATTCAGTTCGCCCGTATCGGTGATCCTGCCTTCCGGAAAGATGCAGACGATCTCGCCCGCCTTGAGCGCCTTCGCCGCGTCCTCGAACGCTCGCTCCATCATGGGCAGATCCTCCCGTGCCGGCGCGATCGGGATGGCGCGCATGGTGCGGAAAATGAAATTGAGTAACGGCACCGAGAAGATCCGATGATCCATGACGAAGCGGATCGGCCGCCGCACGCATGCGGCGATGACGACGGCGTCGACGAAACTGACATGATTGCAGACGATGACGCAGGCGCCTTCGGCGGGAATGTTCTCGAGCCCGGATTCGTCGACGCGATAGAACGTGTGGATCAGAATCCACGCGAGGAACCGCATCAGGAATTCCGGCACCAGCGTGTAGATGTACAGCGCGACCGCTGCATTCAACAGTCCGGTGATCAGGAACAGCTGTGGAATGGTCATGCCGAACTTGAGCAGCCCCAGGGCCATGGCCGCCGACACGACCATGAAGATTGCGTTGAGAATGTTGTTGGCGGCGATGATCCGCGACCGGTACGCGGGCTCGGAACGCTCCTGGATCAGCGCATACAGCGGCACGATGTAAAAGCCGCCGAACAAACCGATCAGCACCAGATCGGCGACGACGCGCCAATGCGCGGGCGCCGCAAGAAATGCGCCGACGCCGCCCAAGCCGTGCGACTTCGAGGCCACGGCTTGCGAAGTACAGGTCGACAGCGAACAGCGACAGGCCGATCGACCCAAAAGGCACCAGACCCAGTTCGACTTTGCGACCGGACAAGCGCTCGCAAAGCAGCGAGCCCGCGCCGATGCCCACCGAGAAGATCGCCAACAGCAACGTCGCGACGTGTTCGTCGCCGCCAAGCACATCCTTGGTGAAGTTCGCGAACTGCGTGAGAAACATGGCACCGTAGAACCAGAACCACGAAATGCCAAGCATCGACAACCACACGACGCGGTTGCCGTACGCGAAGCGAAGGTTGCGCCAGGTTTCGGTGAATGGATTCCAGTTGATCTGCAGATTAGGCGCGACTGCGGGCGTCTGCGGGATGCGTCGGCTAACCAGATAACCGGCGATCGCGACCGCGATGGCGGTCGCGCCGGCATAGATCGGTCCGTTGGGTTTGATAGCGATCATCAGGCCGCCAACCACCTCGCCGAGCAGGATTGCGACGAAGGTCCCCATCTCGACCAGCCCGTTGCCGCCGATGAGTTCGTCCTTGCGCAGATTCTGGGGCAGGATCGCGTACTTGACCGGGCCGAACAACGTCGAGTGCACACCCATGAGCCCGAGCGCAAAAAACAGCAGAATCAGATCGCGGCGATAGAAACCGATCGCGCCGACAACCATGATCGCTATTTCGAATAGCTTGATGAACCGGATCAGTCGCGATTTTTCGTACTTGTCGGCGATCTGGCCAGCGGTTGCCGAGAACAGCATGAACGGTGCGATGAACACTGCGGCGGCGACGTTGACCAGGTCGTTCGAGGACAGCACGGTGAGTGTCGCGGCCTGGAACGCCACGAAGATCACCAGTGCGTTCTTGTAAATGTTGTCGTTGCCGGCGCCAAGAAACTGGGTCCAGAAAAACGGCGCGAAGCGGCGCTCCCGAAGGAGCTGGAATTGGCTGTGTTCGGTTTCCATCCGGGAATCCTGCATGTCAACGAAGCGTTGCGAGATAGTCCTGCACCAGCACGAGCGCGTCCTGCACGGCGGGAACATCGGTCCAGAACCAGACTTCCTTGCCAACCTTTTCGCTTTTCAGCACGCCGGCTGCGCGCAGAACCCGCAGGTGATGCGACACCGCGGACCGCGAAAGCGTCGACGCCGCGACGATCTGGCCGACGTTGAGGCGTTCGCCGGGCTCGAACATCAGCACGATGCGCTGCCGGTGGGCGTCGCCGAGGGCGACGAAGATGCTGGCGATGCGCCGCCAGGCGGCCGGAAGCGCACGGGCGTAGGCTTTCTTCATGTTTATATGACTAGTTACGTTGTTGTGTTAGTGTATCGACGTCCGCAGTCTTGTCAAGCCCTCGCCGCAATTGCCGTGGGCTACAATGTCGCTGTCCCGCCCACTGCGCGGTATCGAACCCATGCGTCCTTATCTCGAATTCATGCGCCATGTGCGCGATCACGGTCATCGCAAGAGCGACCGCACCGGAACCGGCACGCTGTCCGTGTTCGGCTACCAGATGCGCTTCGATCTGGCGGCGGGTTTTCCGCTGCTCACAACCAAGAAAGTGCACACCAAGTCGATCATTCACGAGCTGCTGTGGTTTCTCGCCGGCGACACCAATGTGCGCTACCTGCGCGACAACGGCGTGACGATCTGGGACGAGTGGGCCGACGCCAACGGTGACCTGGGCCCGATCTACGGCTATCAATGGCGATCGTGGCCGGCGCCGGACGGCAAGCCCATCGACCAATTGTCCGACATCGTTGCGCAGATTCGCAGGAATCCGGATTCGCGACGCCTGATCGTCTCGGCCTGGAACGTCGGCGACATCCCACGCATGAAACTGCCGCCCTGCCACGCTTTCTTCCAATTCTACGTTGCCGACGGCAAGCTCTCGTGCCAGTTGTATCAGCGCAGCGCCGACATTTTTCTCGGCGTTCCATTCAATATCGCGTCGTATGCGTTGCTCACCCATTTGGTCGCGCAACAGACCGATCTCGACGTCGGCGATTTCGTATGGACCGGCGGCGATTGCCACCTCTACCTGAACCATCTCGAGCAGGTCGATATGCAGCTTGCGCGCGTGCCGCTGCCGCTGCCGACGCTGGTGATCAAGCGCCGCCCCGGGTCGCTCTACGAATATCGCTACGAGGATTTCGAGATTACCAACTACGCGCCATACCCGGCAATCCGTGCGCCCGTAGCAGTCTGACGATCGCCGCCTCAAGCGGTCGCCGGGCCCCCGAAGTTCTCGCCGAATAAGACCGGCGCCTCGACGTCGCAGCCATACTGCGCCGCCGAACTGCAGAGCGCTTGCCAGACATCGCCAGCATAGCTGCGCGCAACCATCACCATGAATGTCGTGCTCGAATCGCATCGGTACAGCAGGACGTTGACGTGCCCCAACACGGACTGCGCGCAATGGCCAACGCCGAAGACGGTCGGATGCAGATCGAGGGGACAACTTTTCGCCAGCACCGTGGCGGCGTGAACGCCGCCGAGCGCAAAGCCGACGCGGCTCGCCGACACGTCGAACAGCGCGCCACCGTGAACGTTCAAAGCGTCGCGCGTCGCGATGAATGCGTCCGGCGTCGGCGCATCGAGCCGCGGATTTGCGAGCAGCAGCCACGAGCGCGGCCCCAGCCACAACGCGGTCCATCCTTCGATGCGCGCAGAAGTGTTGGCGGCCCGGCAATACCATCGTCCCGAAGCGGCGCGAAAATTCCGTCACGAATGGTTCGCGCGCTGGATTGCCCTGCACGTTCCAGCACGCTGTGGTGAGCAATTCAGCGATTGCAACACCGTGCGCTTCGATGCCGAAGTGCTTGTCGCTTATGGCCCCTGGTTGCATGACGTTGCGCTCATCCACGCAGGCGCTCCCCGTCGGGATCCACGAAGCATGGTGGACCAATCGTCACCTTCGAGCGCGTGTTCGCGAGCGGCGAAACTGCCCACACAGTTTCGCCATGCCGCACCCGGCCGTTCGCGACCAGCGCGAGCGCGATCCACGCGTTCACGTGCGGACTGAAACACCACGACGTCACCTGCCCCTGCATCGGTACCGGTACAGGGAGGTCCGGGTCGGCGACGATCTTGGCGCCTCGCGGCACGGTTACGCCATCTACTCCTGTGAGGCCCACCAATTGCCAGCGATCCGCCGCGGCCAACGTTGGCCGTGCTAGCAGCGGTTTCCCGATGCACCACTTGCCAGCGTTGACGAGCTTGCCCATGCCGAGATCGTCTGCGGTGGTGCGGCCGTCGGCCTCGGCACCGACCACCACGTGGCCTTTTTCGATGCGTAGCGTGCTCATGGCTTCGGTGCCATAGGCCATGATTCCGAATTCCTTGCCAGCATCCATGAGCACTTCCCACAGCGCCCGCCCATGATCGGCCGAGACGTGGAGTTCGTAGGCTAGCTCGCCCGAGTAGCTCATGCGAAACAGGCGCGCAGGGACGTGCATCCTCGCCGCGCGCACGTTGCCTGCCCCGACACCGAGAAACGGCAACGCTGCGTCGGATACGTCGATGTCGACGATGCGCGCGAGCACATCGCGCGCCCTCGGTCCGGACAGCGCGGCGGCCGCCCATTGCTCGGTCACCGATGCGACATGCACTTCGAGTTCAGGCCAATCGACTTGCAGCAATTGCTCGAGGTGCTGCATGACCTTGACCGCATTCACGGTCGTCGTCGTCATCAGGTAGTGCGCGGGCCCGAGGCGCGACGTGGTGCCGTCATCCATCACCATGCCGTCGTCGCGCAGCATCACACCGTAGCGGCAGCGGCCGACGGCGAGGGTGTCCCAGCGATTGATGTACACGCGGTTGAGGAATTCGGCGGCGTCGCGCCCCTGCAGTTCGATCTTGCCAAGCGTGGAGACGTCGACGAGGCCGACGTTGCGGCGGACGTTGCGTACTTCGCGGTCGACCGTGGCATCCTCGCTCTCGCCGGCGCGTGGGTACGAATGCGGTCGCCGCCAGAGTCCGGCATTGACGAAGCGCGCCCCGTGTTCGACGTGCCAGGCATGCATCGCGGAGTATCGCGTTGGCTCGAGGTGCGGACCGATCTCGTGCCCGGCGATGGCGCCCAACGTCACAGGCGTGAAGGGCGGACGGAACGTGGTGGTGCCAACCTGCGGAATCGGTACGCCAAGCTGCTCCGCCATGACGGCGAGCCCGACGATATTGCTGGTCTTGCCCTGGTCCGTACCCATGCCCAGGGTCGTATAGCGCTTCAGATGCTCGACGGCCTGGTAGCCCTCGCGTGCCGCAAGTGCGATATCGTTCACGGTCACATCATTTTGCAGATCGACAAATCGCTTCGCGGTTTTGCGCGTCGACGCCACCCTCCACAACGGTTTTTGCGCGCCAACGCTGGCAGCATCGCTTCGCGGCACCGGCAATGCCGGCACAGAAAAGCCGGCGCGTGCGGCGGCGGCAGCCCCTGCGGCGTGGCCGTCCGCGAGCGCCCTGGACACGTCGAAGTGGCCGTTGGCGGCTCCGGCGGCCACAATCGCCAGCGGTGAGACGTCGGGAAGAAATGCTGCCAGCGCATCGTCGTAGCGAAGCTTGCCGCGCGCCTGCGAATACAGATGGACCGCGGGGTTCCACCCACCGGAAACCGCGACCAGGTCGCAGTCCAGACGCTTCGTGGCGCCGCCGCCGAGTGGAGCGATGTCCACTCCGGTGACGCGCAATCTTCCATGCGCGGCAACGACTGCCGACGCGCACAGCAGGGGCAGCCCCGCATCACGGGCCATCACCGCCCTCGACCCACCGATGTCCGACGCCGCGCGTGCATCGACGATGGCTGCAACTTGCACGCCGGCTTCGTGCAGCGCGACGGCATCGACGTACGCAGTGTCGTTGTTGGTGAAGACGACGGCGCGCGAGCCAGGCCGCACGCCAAAGCGCCGGACGTACGTCCGCGTTGCGCCCGAGAGCATCGTCCCCGGAAGGTCGTTGTTGGCATACGCAATGCCGCGTTCGAACGCACCGCTCGCGAGCACGACGGCCTTGGCCCGTATTTTCCAACAGCGTTGGCGAGGCGTATGCATTGGCGGCACGGCCATGTGGTCCGTGATCCGCTCGACGGCGCCAACCATGTTGCCATCGTAGTAGCCGAACGCGGTCGTGCGGTCCAGCAGCGTCACGCGAGGATGCGCACCAAGTTCGCTTGCGACCTTGGTCAGCCACGCCGGCGCGGGGACGCCATCGATTCTGGCATCGGAATCGAGCAGGCCGCCACCCCATCGCGGGTTCTCGTCGCACAGCAACACTCGCGCGCCTGCGTGCGCCGCGGCACGCGCGGCAACGAGTCCCGTCGCACCGCCGCCGATGACCAGTACGTCGCAATGGGCGTACTGATGCTCGTACTGGTCCGGGTCGCGTTCGACCGGCGCGCGCCCCATTCCGGCGGCGCGGCGAATGAGGTGCTCGTACCGGAGCCACCATCGCGGCGTCGGCGGCCACATGAATGTCTTGTAGTAGAAGCCCGCCGGGATCAGCCGCGACGCGAGGTCGTTGATCGCGCCGATGTCGAAGCGCGCGGACGGCCAGCAATTCTGGCTCGCAGCGGTGAGGCCGTCGTAAAGCTCCTGGGTCGTCGTCCGCACATTGGGCTCCGTGCGCGCACCCATGTCCAGTTGCACCAGGGCATTCGGCTCTTCCGATCCCGCGCTGAAGATGCCACGCGCCCGGTGATACTTGAAACTGCGGCCCACGAGGTGAACGCCGTTTGCAAGCAGCGCGGATGCGAGCGTGTCGCCTGAATATCCCGCGTAGTCCACGCCATCAAACGTGAACGCGAGTGGTCGCGAGCGGTCGATCACGCCGCCGTCGCGCAGTCGAAACGGCTGCGTCATCCGTGCTCTCCGGGCAGCGCTTCGTCGATGCGCGCACTACCGAGGATGTCGTGGGTGCGCGTGTCGCGGCGCACCTTGAACCAGCTGCGGCAACCCGCCGAGTGCAACCACAATTCGTCATGCGGTCCGCAGGGGTTGTCGCGCACGTAGATATACTGCGACCCACGCCGCTTCCGGTGCTTCAGCGGCCGGACGGCGCACCGTGGCATCGCCGCCATAGGTGAATTCGACCTGGTTGCGCGGTCCGCACCACGGACAGGGTATGAGCATCATGGCAACGGTGCTCCAGGGATCATTGCAGAGCGCAGTGCATCGACATCAATGCGCCCACGCGTAAGGGCCTGCACCTTTTTCGTCGATGGTTGCGCCCTGCGCGAAGCGCTCGAGGTTGAACGCGGCGTTGAGCGCGTGCGGCCGATCGTGCGCGATGGTGTGCGCATGCAGCCAGCCCGAGGCAGGCGTCGCCTTGAAGCCGCCGTAGCACCAGCCACCGGTCATGTACAAGCCGTCGACAGGAAGCTTGCCGATGATCGGGCTGCCGTCCATGGTCATGTCCATGACGCCGCCCCAGGTTCGCATCAAGCGCAAGCGACCGAAGCTTGGGAACAGCGCCAGGCACGCCGCGACGACGTGCTCGACGCTCGGAAGGTTGCCGCGCTGCGCATACGAATTGTAGAAATCGAGGTCGCCGCCCATCACCAGCTCGCCTTTGTCTGACTGGCTGATGTAGAAGTGCACGGCGCCCGACGTCACCACGGTATCGAGTACGGGTTTGATGGGTTCGGACACCATCGCCTGCAACACATGGGATTCGATCGGCAGCCGGATGCCGGCCATCGCGGCCACGTGGCCTGAGTGACCGGCGACCGCGACGCCGACTTTCGTCGTGGCGATGAACCCCCGCGTCGTGTCGACGCCGGTGATCGCGCCGCCAGCGATGCGCATGCCGGTGACTTCGCATTGCTGGATAATGTCGACGCCGAGCGCGTCCGCGGCGCGCGCATACCCCCACGCAACCGCGTCGTGCCGTACCGTGCCGCCGCGGCGCTGCAACAAACCACCGTGGACGGGAAAGCGCGCACCGGCGGAGCAATCCAGATTCGGAATCCAGCTCGCGATTGCGTCGCGCGAAAGGAACTCAGCATCGATCCCGTTGAGCCGCATCGCGTTGCCGCGCCGTATCGCCGCGTCGATATCGGCGGGAGAATGCACGAGGTTGAGCACGCCGCGCGCGCTGTACATGACGTTGAAGTTGAGTTCCTGCGCCAGATGCTCCCACAGCTTGAGCGAGAACTCGTAGAAATGCGCGTTGGCGTCGAGGTGATAGTTGGAGCGGACGATGGTGGTGTTGCGCCCGGTGTTGCCGCCACCGAGCCAGCCTTTCTCGAGCACCGCGATGTTGGCGATGCCATGCTCCTTGGCCAGGTAGTACGCGGTGGCGAGGCCATGGCCGCCGCCGCCGATGATGATCGCGTCGTAACGCGGCTTCGGCGCTGGGCTGCGCCACGCCAAGGGCCAGCGCTCATGGAACGTCAGTGCGTTGCGGGCGAGCGAAAAGATCGAATAGCGCATCGGGGCCTATAGGATCTGCGAGAGAAACGCGCGCGTTCGATCCTTCTGCGGCCGGTCGAACAGATCTGCGGGCGGGCCGGATTCCACGATGAGCCCGCCATCGGTGAAATACACCGTGTCCGCGATCTCGCGCGCGAAGCGCATCTCGTGGGTCACCAGCATGCAGGTCATGCCTTCGGCGGCGAGTTCGCGGATCGTATTGAGCACCTCGTTCACCGTCTCCGGGTCAAGCGCCGACGTGACCTCGTCGAACAACATGACCTCGGGTCTCATCGCCAGCGATCGCGCAATGGCGACGCGTTGCTGCTGACCGCCGGAAAGATCGCCCGGGTACGTATCTTGTTTCGCGGACAGGCCGACCTTTTTCAGCAGCGCGATCGAGCGCGTGCGTACCTGATCCTTCGGCTCGTGCAGCACGTGGATCGGCGCCATCATCACGTTCTCGAGCGCGGTCTTGTGCGGAAACAGGTTGTATTGCTGGAACACGATCGACACTTCCTTGCGCAGCGCGATCCGCTCGGTGGCACTCTTCAGGGTATGCACGTCGAAATCGCCGACCCGAATGCTGCCCCGGTTGATCGGCGTCAGTCCATTGATGCAGCGTAGCAGCGTCGACTTGCCCGAACCGGACGGACCGATGATGCAGACCACTGCGCCCTTGGGCACGTCCATCGACACGCCCTTGAGAACCTCGAGATCACCGAAGGACTTGTGTACGTCGTGAATGGCGACAATGGGCGGGGCGGTGGCGTTCGGCACGGGCATCTGTTCAGGCGTTGACCGCGTACTTCGCTTCCAGGCGAACCGTCCAGCGCGCGATCGGGTAACAGTACACAAAAAACCACAGCAGCACGTAAGCGTAGAAAGGCAGCAGCAGGCCGGGACGAGCCTCGGCGCTGAGCGCCTGGCGCGTCAGCGTCATCATTTCGCTCACGCCGACGATCGATGTCAGCACGGTCGCCATCGTCAGGATGGCGTACAGGTTCATCCACGGCGGCAACATGCGCTTGATGCACTGCGGCAGGATGATCAGCCAGAACGTCTGGCGCCGCGTGAACGCGAGCGATTCGGCGGACTCCCACTGGCCAGTGGGAATCGATTGCATCGCGCCGCGCAGGATCTCGGACACGTTGGCCATGACCGGCAGCGACAATCCGACGGTGGCCTTGAACCAGTCGGGCAAGGGAACCGTCATGCCGAACAGCTTGAACTGAAACGGCAGCAGCAATATGCAGTAGAACAGGAGCACCAGCCATGGCGCATTGCGAAAGAAGTGGGTCGTGAGCCACGCGCCCCTGCGCACCGGCGACACCAGCGAGACCTGCGCCACGCCGAGGAACATGCCGACGATCGTGCCGATGCCCATGGCCAGAAAGCTGATCAGGATGTTGAACAGGAATCCGCGCAACAGCAACGGCGTCCACTTCCAGATTGTCTCCAGGATCGATGGTTGGCCCGCTTCGAGCTGTGCCTGCGCAACGCCGCAGCCGACGAGGAACAGCAGCAGCAACGCGACGCCGTAGCGCAGGTGCAGGCGCAGCGCGGGAACGCCCCGCGCGCGTTCGGCCGCGACAAGTCGCGCGTTGCGATACGCGGAAGGCAGGAGCACCGGCAGGTCGGTGCCCACCGGAAGAGGTTCGCGCCAGCGCATCCGGGTCACACGCCGAATCCCGGCACCCTGATGGCGCGTTCCCATCGATGCATGACGTAAACCAGCGCACCGACGAGCACGAAGTAACACACCAGCAGCACGTTCATCATGACCGGAACGTTGAGTTCGTCGGACCAGATCTGGCTCGACACGTAGAGCATTTCCGGTACGGCGATGGCGTAGGCCAGCGTGGTCGTCTTTACCAGGTTGACGAGGTTGTTGTTGAGTGCGGGAAGGCTGATGCGAAACGCAAGCGGAAGCACGATGAGGAGGTATGTTCGCCAGCGGCTGAAGCCCAGCGATTCCGCCGCCTCGACCGTCGTCTTGGGCACCGCTTCGATACCCGATCGAAATATCTCGACGTTGAACGCGCCGGCAAAAAAAGACAGTGAGATGATGGCCCACGCCACGTTGCTGATCAGCGGCGTGCCCGAAGTACCGGCGCTCTTGAGCAGGCTGCCGATGCCGAAATAGAAAAAATACAGCTGAACGAGGGGCGGCGTATTGCGAAAGAACTGGATGTACCAGTATACGATTTTGCGGGTGACGCGCAGCTGCGACCCTTGCAACCACGCGCCCGCCACGCCGATGAGCACGCTCAGAACGATGCACGCGACGGAGAGCTCGATCGTCATCAACAAGCCGCCCAGGAAGCGATGACGGTCGAACTGATCGTAGAAAATCGTCAGGTTGATGCCGGTCGCGTCGTGCAACCAGCGGAACCACTCCCAGATGACCTGCATCGGCAGCGCTGAACAGCTTGCTGCGACAGCCGCCGGGCGACGCGCAAGGCGCCGACCGGATCCGCCATCGCGGCCTGGGCCGTTACTTGTATTTGCTTTGCATTTCCTGCGCGAACTTGGTGGGCTTGATCTTCCACTTCTTTTCGAGCTCGGCGATATAGCCGGTCTTGTGCCAGTCGGTAATGGTCTTCGACATGAACGCGCCGAAGTCCTTCTCGCCCTGATTCACGGCGAGGCCCCAAGGGACGAACAGTATCGAGTCGAGCGGCATCTCGTAATCGGCCCACTCGGGCTTCTGCATCTCGCCGACGATGGCGGTGTCGTCGTACGCGAAGCCGACGCAACTGCCGTTCTTGAGCGCAGCGTACGCTTCGGCGGTGCCCGGGAACGCGACACCCTCGACGCCGTACTTTTCCTGCAGTTCCTTGTTGTAAAAGGAACCCTGGATCAGGCATACCTTCTTGCCGCGAAGACCTTCCCAGGTCGTGAGTTTCAAGCTCTTCGGCGCCAGTACGTTGGTGCCTGAACCGTAGTATGACGGCTCGATGATATCGACGACCTTGCGCCGTTCAGGGGTGTCGCTCATGGTAGCAATCAGCAGATCGATCTTGCCCTGTTGCAGAAACTGGATGCGGTTCGACGCGACCACGGGAACCAGCTCGAGCTTGACGCCGAGACGCTTGGCGACGTCAGCGGCCAAATCGGCCTCGAAGCCGACGATCGCGCCCGACGGGTCGAGATAACCGAAGGGCCGATAGTCGGCCTTGGTGCCGACCACCAGCACACCCTTCTGTTTTATGTTCTGCAGCGCGTCCGCGCTCGCGCCGGTTACGCATAACACGGCCAGCAGCACGCTGGCAGTCACGATCGAGAGCAATTTCTTGAACATGTGTCGTCCTTGTTTCAGTGATGAATCGATGTCTGGCAGCCGGCGCCGGCTGCCATCCCTGTTTGCCGCCCCAAGCGCACGGCGTTATCCCCGCACCAACGCCGATGCTACCTTAGCTTGTCTCTCGCGCGCACCCACGTAGCCGATTCAGGTCGCGGCGACCGGCTTCGATACGCAATCGCCCAGCGCCTGGTCGATGATGGCGAGCGCGCAGTCGATTTCGTCGGCGGCGACGGTCAGGGGCGGCGCGATGCGCCAGACCGATCCGCGCGCGGGGACCTGGCGAATATTCATCGACAGGCCCAGTTCCATGCAGCGACGGGTCACCTTGAGCCCGAGCTCATGAAAAGGTTCGCGCGTCTCGCGGTCCTTCACCAGTTCGACGCCGATGAGCAAGCCCTGCCCGCGCACGTCGCCGATGACTTCGTAGTGCTTCTGGAGCTCGCGCAGCCCATTCTGGAGGCGCTCCCCCATCGCGCGCGCATTCGCCGCCAGCTGCTCGCTTTCCAGCACGTCGAGCACCGCCAAGCCGACCGTCGCGGGCAGTGGATCGGAAACATGTGACGTGTAGTTGGCGAACCCCTTGCGATGACATTCTTCCTCGATGGCGGCGCTGGTCGCCGTTGCCGCCAGCGGCAATCCGCCGCCAAGGGTCTTGGACATGGTCAGAATGTCCGGTGTCACGCCCAGGCCTTCAAAAGCGAAATTGCGACCGGTGCGGCCGAACGCGGTTTGCGCTTCGTCGAAGATCAGCAACATTCCACGCGCGTCGCAGAGCTGGCGCAGGCGCACGAAATACCCTTCCGGCGGAACGACGATGCCGCCGGCGCTCAAAATCGGCTCGACGATGGCGGCAGCGGGTGCACCCACCGACTGCGCGTCGAACATGTTGAAACCAATATCGAGACAGGTCATGTCGCAGCGGTCACGACAATGGCGCACCGGGCAGCGATAGCTGTTGGGCTCCGGGATTGCAAACGTGCCCGGGACCAGCGGACCGTAGCCGCGCCGCCCGCTCGCGTAGGTCATCGCGTTGGCGCCAGCGGTGGTGCCGTGCCACGAGCCGTCGAGGCCCACGACTTCGAACGCGCCGGTAAATTTCTTGGCCACCCGAAGTGCCGTTTCGTTACTCTCTCCCCCAGTGTTCAGAAAGATGAGCTTCGACAGCGAAGGCGGCAACAGCGCGGCCATGCGTCGCGCGAGCGACGCTACTGCCGGCGAAAGCATGCCGCTGAACAAGTGAAGCACTTCGCGACAGCTCTTCTCAATGGCCGCAACGATCGCCGGGTGGTTGTGTCCCAAGGTCGCGCACATCTGGCCCGACGTGAAGTCGATGATGGCGCGGCCATTCTCATCGTAGATGTAGCTTCCGCGCGCGCTGACAATGAACTCGGGATGGAACTCGGCACCGTAGCGGATAAGGTTGTCGCGCACCGCCGTGCGCAGAACATCGAGCGATTCCGCTTCCGACGGGCTAGGTGCCACGTCCGCGACGCGAGATTTTTGCTGGGGCTTGTGGGCAGTGTCCATGTACTGCGCCCATGCGTGGCACGAGGCGCTCTTGTCAGCAGCCGGTATTATCGCTCATATGGACATCGAGAGTTTTCTGGCGCAGCACGGCATCGCGGTTGCCCGCGTCGAGCATCCCGCGGTGATGACGGTCGAGGAATCCGAGCGTCTCGTGCCGCCGTTGCCCGGAGCCAAAACCAAGAATCTGTTCTTGCGCGACAAGAAAGGCACGCGCCATTTTCTGGTCACGGTCCCGGCAAATCGTCCGGTCGATCTCAATGCGTTGGGCGCGGCGCTGGGCGCCGGTCGGGTCGGCTTTGCCTCGCCGGAAAGGCTCGAAAAATACCTCGGCATCAAACCAGGATCGGTCAGCCTGCTCGCATTGGTCAATGATCAAGACGGGCGGCGTCGAATTCATCATCGACCGCGCACTATGGGACGCCGATGCGGTGCAGGCCCACCCGCTGGTGAATACTGCGACCATGATCCTCCCGCATGCCGACCTCGAACGATTTCTTCGCGCGACGGGTCACCGGCCGCGCGTGATCGAAGTTCCGGCCACGGGCGCAAACTAGGCGAGGCAGCTTCGCAATGCGATGAGGCAAAAAAAAGCCCGCTGGGAGGAGGTAAGCGGGCAAGGGGGATTCCGGTAGGCGGAGCGATACCCGGCTCCAACGGGACAGGCAAGTCGGGCAATTCGCCCCAAGCCGCCTGCGGGCATTCATATCAGCACTGAGCAGCCGTTAGATAACACTCCTCGCGGCGTACACACGCTCGGCCAACTCTTCCAGTGCAATTTGCTGCGACGTCGAAGGCGTGCTGCGGTTCGACGCACTATCCGTCGGGTGCTCCGCCCGCTCCGCCGGCTCTGCGAGCCAGTAGGCGGTGAATTCAGGTGAAAACGTGTCCATGATTGAGCCCGTCCGTTGCTACTTGCGTTGGTCGCCCTTTTGCGCCTTCACTAACTCCTAGCAACGAGTGTGCCAAAATTAAGTTTCATTGATATTTCAAAGCCTTGATTTTTGAAATCTGTTCAACAGACGCCGCAGGTTGGCAAATGCTTACCAACTTGCTTCCAAGCTGTCGCATTCACCCGACAACTCTCGAGACAATCCATTTAAATAATTGATTTTATGGCAAACAATCTGTCGTCGAACGACGACAGCCATGACGGCGGCATCGGCTGCCTACGCCTGATGGAGAGCTAGAGCTTGCCTTCCTTGAACATCGCCGGCTCGAGCCGATGCCTCTGCAGCAACTTGTAGAACTCGGTTCGGTTACGTTTGGCCAGCATCGCCGCTTGGGTGACATTGCCGCCGGTAATTTTGAGGAGCCTCACCAGGTAGTCGCGCTCGAACTGCTTGCGCGCTTCCTCAAACGGCGCCAGGACGCCGGCGTCCTCGCGCAGCGCGCCCTGAACCAGGGTCGCCGGAATCATGCTGGTTGTCGTCAGTGCGACCGCCTGTTCCAGAAGATTCAGCAGCTGGCGCACGTTGCCGGGCCACGGCGCGCTGATCAACAGCGCCATCGCGTCAGGTGCGAGCGTCGGCACGCTCTTGCGGTAGCGCTCAGCAAGCTTGCGCAGAAAATGCGTGGCCAAAAGGGGAATGTCCTCGCGCCGCTCGGCCAGCGAGGGTAGTTTCAGCGACACGACGTTCAAGCGGTAGTACAGATCTTCCCGGAATTCCCCGGCGGCCTTCTGGGCGTCGAGATCGCGATGGGTGGCCGATATCACGCGTACATCGACCGGGATCGACGCCGTGGCCCCGACAGGACGCACCTCGCCTTCCTGCAGCACGCGCAAAAGTTTCACCTGCAGCGCCAGCGGCATATCGCCGATTTCGTCCAGGAATATCGCCCCGCCGTCAGCGGCCTGGAACAGTCCCTTATGGGCCTGCACCGCACCGCTGAACGCACCGCGCGCATGTCCAAACAGTTCGGACTCGAGCAGCGGCTCGGGAATCGCGCCGCAGTTCACGGCGACGAACGCCTTCGCGGCGCGACGGCTGGCGCGATGGATCGCGCGCGCAAGCAGCTCCTTGCCAGTGCCGGAATCGCCGAATATCAGAACGCTCGCGTCGGAATCGGCGACCAGCCGCGCTTGCCGCAACAGATCCTCCATGCGCGGACTCCGCGTGATGATGCCCGCCCGCCACTCTCCGGCCGACTGGCGCGTCGCCTCGGGCTCGCCGCCGCTCAGGCTCACGGCAGACGCGACCTTCTGCAGCAATTCCTGGCTGTCGAAAGGTTTGGTCAGGAAGCCGAAAACACCGCGTTCCGTTGCCGACACCGCTTCGGGAATGGTGCCGTGCGCAGTCAGGATGATGACCGGCAGCGTCGGGTGCTGGCGATGAATCGCGTCGAACAGTGCGAGCCCGTCGATGCCGGGCATCTTCAGGTCGGTCACCACCGCCGCGGGACGCGCGACGGCCAGCGCGGCGAGCGCCGTTTCGCCGCTGTCGGCGGTGCGCACGCGATACCCCGCTGAGGTCAGGCGCAGGCTGATAAGTTTCAGCAAATCCGGATCGTCATCGACCAGCAGCACGTCGGCGGAATTCATCGTTTCGGTTTTCATCGGCCCGTCCCTCCACCGCCGCCACCGCCCGCGCCGCCGGCATTACGGCTTCGCTCGAGCAAAAGGCTGCGTTCGACCGCACGAAGCTGATCGAGTTTTTCCTGCGCCGCGGCGCTTTTCTTTCTCTCCTCGGAAACGCCGCGTGCGCGTTCGGCAATCTGCAGATAAAGCACCGCCGCCAGTTGTTTCACGGGCGACGATCCGGGGCTCTTGCCGACCACAGAATCAAGGAGCGCCAACGCGCGGGCATCATCAGGAGGGCCCGCCGCCGGCATGGTCACCAGCACCGCGAGCCGGATACGGTTCGCGTCCGTGCGCGCACGATTGACGGCCTGATTCGCCGCGGCGAGTTCGCGCCGGAGGTCCTCGGCAGTTTCACCCGTGTAACGCTGCAAATCGGTCAGGAGCGCCATCGCTTGCTGCTCCTCGTCGTTCATGGTGGCGCCGGTTGGATCCCGGCCGCGGGCGGTGGCTCCTCGACGCTCGGCTCGGTCCTCGGCTCGACGGTGTTCGACGGCGGCACGGGCGTTGGCTGCGCGCATGACGGTTGCGGTGCACACACGGCGACCAGTGCGGCAATCGCGATGGTCGCGCTATACGCCAGCGTGCGCGCCGGCATCAGCCGTCACCTTCCGTGATGATGATCGACTTGGGCAAAGACGCGCGTTCGGGGTCACCACCGACCGCGACCGGAAGCCACAAACGGAAATGCGCGCCCCGAACCCCATCCGTGCGATCGACCAGTTCCACGCGGCCACCATGCGCAAGCGCGTATTCCTGCGCGATGGCGAGCCCCAGCCCCGAACCCTTGATGCGACCGCCCGGTGCGGTCTTACCCTGATAGAAAGACTCGAAGATGCGTGGCCGATCGGCGGGATCGATGCCGGGCCCTTGATCGACTACATCGAGCACCGCCGACTGCTTCTGGATTGCGAGATCGATCTTGACCACGCCCGAGCGCGGCGAATACTTGATCGCGTTCGACAGCAGATTGTCGACGATCGCGCGGATCTTCGAGCTGTCGCCGACGACGATCGCGGGGCGCAGCTTTGCGTCGAGCGTGACCAGACGGGCAAGCGCTGCGAGCTTATGCTCGCGCAAGACAACGCGGACGATGTCTCCCAACGCCACGGGGCCGAGCGTCTGCGGCTCCATGTTACGGGTCTGGTGGTACGTGAGAAGATCTTCGATCAGCTTCTGCAGCGAGAGCGTGTTTTCGCGCACGATGCGCACGATCTCCTGCTGCTCGGCCGACAGCGTGCCGCCCACGCGATCGCGCAGCAACTCGACGCCTTCGCGCACGGCCGTAAGCGGCGTCTTCAATTCATGCGAAACGTGGCGCAGAAAACGCGTCTGTTGCTGCTCTAGATCGTGCAGTCGAGAGCGCAGCCATTCGAGACGCTGGCCGAGATAACGCATGTCCTGCGGACCGTCGACTTCGATCGCGTGGGTGAAGTCCGCGGTCGCCATCTGCCGGATTGCCTGGTCGAGCTGGCGGATCGGCCGCGCGATCAACACGGAGAACAGAATCGCAAGGGCGAGTGCAATCGCTCCCGCGGCCAGCGCGAGATAACCCCACGTCTTGCGGCCCTCGGCGGCGGTCTCCTGCAGCCGTTCGATTTCCCGCTCGGTGAGGCGGCTGCTCGCCGTCAGCATGGCCTGCGCACCTTCCGCGAGGCCGGCGTAACCCGCCGCCAGCATGGCGTTGCCGTTCGGCGGTCGCTGCGGCGACTTGAGCAGCGTGTAAAGTTGGCTTTCGCGATCGGTGATCGATTCGAGCTGCGTGAGTTGCTCGCGATCGAGCGGGAGCTGCTGTAGTTGTTGCGCAGTTGCTCGGAAGTCCTGGCGCAGACGCGAGTAGTCGTCGACCAGTTGCGGGTCGTCCAGAATCAGGTGCTGGCGAACGAGTCGTTCAAGCGTCGTGGCCTGCTCGTAGAGTTGCCGGCTTGCGCGGCCCGCCTGCGCGGCCTGCAACACTGCGGTCTGTCCCTGCGTGCCAAGGCGATCGAGACTGACGATCAGTTCAACCAGCGCGTACAACAGCGGCAGGCTGACCAGCAGGAATCCGAGCAGGATGAATTTGAGGAATGAACGCGGGTAATACACGTGTGATCAGGGCGGCCGCTATAATGTTTGGTTGGCTTCCCAACCTGCGAATCCCGCGTGAACGATACACTACCCCCAGCGACCCCGCCAAGGGAGATGCAGGCGATGCGCCCGCGTCAATGCCTCGCGTTGATCGCTGCGGTTGCACAAAATGGCGTCATCGGCGTCGACAATCGCCTGCCCTGGAGACTTCCCGGCGACATGCGGCGATTCCGCGCACTGACCACCGGACATTCGATCATCATGGGTCGCAAGACGTGGGAATCCATCGGCCGACCACTGCCCGAGCGGCAAAACATAGTCGTGTCCCGTCAGTGCGATTTTCAGGCGCCGGGCGCAAACGTCGTGGCGTCGCTCGCGGCCGGGCTGGCCGTCGCAGTCATGCCCGAACCCGTGTTTGTGATTGGCGGCGAAGCCCTGTATCGCGAGGCGCTTCCCCTCGCGAGCCGCCTTTACCTCACCGAGATCCATCGGGATTTTGCAGGTGATGCGCGCTTTCCCGGTTACGCCCGGGATGCGTGGCGCGAGATCTCGCGCGAGACCGGTCGCGCCGACGACACGGGCGGTTTCGATTTCGCGTATGCGAGCTATGAAAGGATTGCCGATCGGCAGTGACGATAATCGACCATCCGGTGTCACAACTCATTCCATCATTCAGGGGATCTCATGTCAGAAGGATTTCACGTTCATGGGCCGCACGACCACGAGGTCGAGCACCAGGCCCAGCACGGCGATCCGTTTGCGGGCCGCATCGCGGTAATGACCGCAATCTTCGCGACGATCGGCGCGATGTTCGGGTACATGGGTGGCGCGACACAGAACGCGGCGCTGCTGTTCAAGAACGAAGCAGCGATCAAGCGCGCCGAAGCGTCCGACCAGTGGAATTTTTACCAGGCGAAGAGCAGCAAGCAGAACATTGCCGAGCTCGGCGCAACGTTGACCACGGGCGAAGCGCAGGCCAAATACGTGAAAGAAGCCGAGCGCTACAAGAAGGAGAAGGACGAGATCATGCCCGAGGCGAAGAAACTCGAAGACGAATCCCTGGCGGCCGAAGCCGCCAGCGAGGCGTCGATGCATGTCCATCATCGCTGGGCTCAGGCGACCACGCTGATCCAGATCGCCATCGCGCTTGCGGCCATTACAATCCTGACGCGAAACAAGGGACTGCAGTTTGGAGCCTATGCGGTCGCCGCCGTGGCCATTGCCGTCGGCGCATTGGCGTGGTTGCACGTCTGAGATACGCTGCAATCATCCTGGTAGGCGAGCAGGGTCAACCGCGGTAACATTTCGACACGCATGCAAGAGGCAAGCTGGAATGACGAACCCGCAAATGCATCGAGGATAGCGAATAGTGGCAAACGACTCTTTATCAGCGGCAAGCGGCAAGAACAGCGCAGCGCCCACCGACGCCGCGGCCGTCGGCGGGAAGCCGATGGAAGGCCGCTCGATGCGCAAGCTCGTGCTGGATCTCGTGCGCCCATACCACGGCTGGCTCACGATCGTGTTCATCGCCATGCTGTTCGAAACGGCGATGAGCATGGCCGGCCCCTGGCCGCTCAAGGTGGTCATCGACAACGTCCTGGGATCGCATCCGCTTCCGGAGTGGCTGCGCTGGATTCACGACCTGCCGTTTGGTCAGAGCAAGATGGGCCTCGCCGCCTTCGCCGCGGGTGGCGTGATCCTGATCGCCATCATCGGCGCGATCGCGACCTACATCGACAATTATTACACCGAAAGCGTGGGCCAGTGGGTCGCCAACGACCTGCGCATCAAGATCTACGACCACCTGCAGCGGATGTCGCTGGGGTACTACGATCACCAGCAGACCGGCGTCCTGCTGTCGACGATCACCAACGACGTGGCGACAGTGCAGAACTTCGCCTCGTCGGCAACGCTCGGTATTCTCGTCGATCTGCTCACGATCGTCGGCATCGTCGGCCTCATGTTCTGGCTCAACTGGGACTTTGCGCTGGTCGCGGTAGGCGTGACACCGTTTCTGCTGCTCTTCGTGATGCGCTTCAAGAAAGCGGTCAAGAAAGCGCAGCACCAGGTGCGGCTGCATCAGGCCGACATCGTCACTGTCGTGCAGCAAGGCCTCGAGTCGGTGCGCGTGGTCAAGGCCTATGGCCGGCAGGATCTCGAGGAATCGCGGCTTGCCGAAGTAAGCCAGGCGACCGTCGACGCGGCGCTCAAGGCGCGCAGGGTAAAGTCGCTGCTGTCGCCTGTCGTGACCGTCGTCGTGGCGCTCTGCACCGCGTTCGTGCTGTGGCGAGGTGCGTCGCTGATCGTCACGGATGTAATGACCGTGGGCGCACTGACCGTGTTCCTGGCGTACCTCAGCAAGTTCTTCAAGCCGGTGCAGGACCTGGCGAAAATGACCAACTCGATCGCCGCCGCGGCAGTGGCCCTGGAGCGCATCCAGGGGATCCTCGACACCGACGACATCATTCCCGAGCGCGAGAACGCGCGCGAACTCAAGGCCGCGCGTGGCGAAGTCACCCTCGAAAACGTTGCCTTCGGCTACGACCCGAAGACACCGATCCTGCGCGACGTGAGTTTTACCATTGCGCCGGGCCAGATGGTCGGCGTTGTCGGCACCACCGGTGGCGGCAAATCCACGGTCGTCGGGCTCATCCCGCGCTTCTACGATGCCCAGGCCGGGCGGGTACTCGTCGACGGCGTCGATGTGCGCGAATACAGCAAGAACTCGCTGCGCAGCCAGATCGGCTTTGTACTGCAGGACACCGTACTGTTTCGTGGCACCATCCGCGAGAACATCGCCTACGGGCGCGCCGATGCCACCGAGGATCAGATCATCGAGGCGGCAAAGCTGGCCAATGCGCACGAGTTCATATCGGCCATGAAGCACGGGTACGATTCCGCCGTCGGCGAACGCGGGCTCACGCTTTCCGGTGGCCAGCGGCAGCGCATCGGCATCGCCCGCGCCATCATTCGTAACGCACCCATCCTGATCCTCGATGAACCGACCGCAGCGCTCGACACCGAATCTGAGCGCCTCGTCATCGAAGGCCTGGAACGGTTGATGAAAGGGCGCACGACGATCACCATCGCCCACCGCCTCTCGACGATCCGCGACGCAAACAAGATCCTGGTGCTCAAGGACGGCATCGTCGCCGAGCAAGGCACGCACGACGAACTCATCGCGCTCGGCGGTGTTTACGCCGAACTCCATCGCATCCAGTACGAGCAGCCACCCGCTGCGCCGGCGCAAGCGCCGACGAACGCCACCTGAGATCACCCACGCCATGGCCCGCTCACTCCTCGTTCTGCCCGACGACTCCGCCAAGCCGATCCTCGACGCGATCGCGGCGGCGAAGAAATCGCTGCGCATCAAGATGTTCGTCTTTTCGGACCCATCGCTGATCGCCGCGGTGATCGCCGCGCAAAAGCGCGGCGTCAAGGTTCGCGTCATGCTCAATCCCACGCGACGCAGCGGCGAGGAGGAAAATCAGGCTTCGCGCGCCGAGCTGTTGAAGGGCACGGTCGAGGTCGCGGACAGTAATCCTGCCTTCGACCTCACGCACGAAAAATCGATGGTAGTCGACGACGTGTCGGCGTTCGTGAAATCGCTCAACTGGGACCCGGAGAACCTGACCGAAACCCGCGACTATGCGGTCGTCACCGACGATCCCGACGAGGTTACCGAGATCATGGAATGCTTCGAGGCCGACTGGGCGCGCAAGTCGTTCGACCCGGGCGATGGCGCCCATCTCATCTGGTGCAACAACAACGGGCGCGAACGCATCGCGCACTTCATCGATCAGGCGAAGCACACCGTGTTCGTGCAGAACGAGCGCTACCAGGATCCGGTCATCATCGAGCGGCTGGTCCGCGCGCGCGAGCGCGGCGTCAAGGTGCACGTGATGGCACGTCCGCCGCACACGCTCAAGAGGGAAAAGCTGCTCGAGGGCGTCAGCGGGCTGCGGATCATGCACGACGTCGGCATCAAGGTGCACAAACTGAAGCACCTCAAGCTGCACGCCAAGATGCTGCTCGCCGACGAACGGGCGGCGATCATCGGTTCAATCAATCTCGCGCCCGGCAGCTTCGACGCCCGCCGCGAACTCGGCATCGAGGTCCAGGACAAGCATGTGATCCATCGCCTCGACAAGATTGCCCGGCACGACTGGGAGCATTCCGACGCGCTCGACCTGAGCGACGACGGCCTGATGGCCGATCTCGAAAAGCGGCACAGCGAGCGTGCCGGCGCTGATACGCTTGTGCTGGATGCAACCCCGGAAAAGAAGAAGGGCAAGCACAAGTCATGAGTCGCACGCGCGCAACGCGTCGCGATTAACCTATACCGGATGATTCGAAGGAGAGCGGCTATGCACAGACGTCTATCGGGCCATGATCGCATTCAACTGAAGTCATGCTTGGCGCAAACGATTCTCATGATCGCGAGCGCGGCTTTTGTGGTCGGATGTGCACCGGACTCCGTGCGCAGCGTGCAGGCCACCGGCTTCAATGCGTACTTGAAGCAACTGCCCACGTCGTGCAAGCGACTTCAGATCGGCGATGCGGACCTCACTGAGCTGATCTCGCAGAATGCGATGGGCACGAATGGCTACGACTATTTCGTCGACGTCACTTCGAAGCTGTACTACAACCGCATGAGCCAGGCGAGCTATCGACAAGCGGTCGTCGGATTCTTCGGGACCGGAACGTACAACGACCAGTCGTTCGACTGCATCTTCCGTACGTTGCCGGCCGATCGTCCGACCGCGCCGGCCGGCGCGTATTGATCGGCGGCAAACGGCTAGGCCAAGGCTAGGCCAGCCCGCGCAGCTCGCGCAGAGCCACCGAAAGCATTTCCGAATCGACGGTCCCGGCGCTGCGCAACTCGGCAAGCAGCTGCGCGGCGCGCTCGATGCCGCGCCGGTTGCGGTCCTGCCAGGCCGCGATAAGCGTCGACCGCGCGGCATTTTCGGAACCGCCACCCAGAACTTCGGCCGTGATGGTCCGTTGCAGGCCGGACAGATCGTCTTGCATCGCTTCTTTGGCCAGCAATTGCCAATGCGCACCTTCGGGAAGCGCGGCCATCTTGTCGCGAAGCCAGGGCAGGCCAAGCTTGTTCGATAGCTCGAAATAAAGCTCGGCCACAGTTTCCGGTGCACGCTTGGCGCGATCAGCGACCTCAATGATGTCCAGCGCCGCGTACAAGGTGCCGAAGCTGACGACGCGCGTTGCCAGCTCCGGCGACACGCCCTGATCGACATACTTCGCCACCTCGGTATCGATGCGCGCGGATTCGCCTTCGTCCTGCATGTGCGCGAGCAGCTTGGCAAGCGAAGCGACCTTGGGAGCGAAGTGGGCGATCGTCGCCCCCATGTCCTCCGTCAACCGCCGTGAACGCAGGAACCATATCGTCCCACGCGTGATCAGGCGACTGGTCTCGATCAACATCGCCGACTGGACGGCATCGTCCACTTTATTGTCCAGCGCCTCGATCGCCATCCAGAGTTCGACGAAACCGAATACCTCGCGGTTGAGCAGATACGCGCGGACGATTTCCGCGGGTTTGGCGCCCGTCGATTCCAGCAGACGATGCACGAACGTGCCGCCCACACGGTTGACCATGCTGTTGGTCACATGCGTCGCGATGATGTCGCGTTTCAGCGGATGACGCAGCATGTACGCTGCGTAGCGCTCACGCAACGCCATCGGGAAGTAGCGCTCGAGCGCGGTCGCGACCCACGGATCGTCGGGGAGCGATGAGGCGAGCAGCTCGTCGTAGAGCCAGATCTTGCTGTAGGCGAGGACCACTGCCAACTCCGGACTGGTGAGCCCCAGGCCCGCCGCCCGGCGCTCGCCAAACGTCTCGTCCGACGGCAGGAATTCGATAGCGCGATTGAGCCGTCCGCCCTTCTCCAGGTACTCGATGAAGCGCTGGTTCGCGTCGAGACCTTGCGCCGCGATGCGCCCCTGGACGGACAACGCCTGGGTCTGGAACGTGTTGTCGCGCAAAACCAGCGCCGCAACATCGCCGGTCATTTCCGCCAATAGTGCGTTGCGCTGCTTGACCGTCAACTCGCCATCGGCGATCGGCAGACCCAGCAGGATCTTGATATTGACCTCGTGATCGGACGTGTCCACACCCGCCGAATTGTCGATCGCGTCGGTGTTGATCCTGCCGCCCGCCAGCGCATATTCGACGCGTCCGAGTTGCGTGCAGCCGAGATTGCCGCCTTCGACAAAAACCTTGCAGCGCAGCTGGCGACCGTTCACGCGCAGGGCATCGTTGGCGCGATCACCGACCTGCGCGTGCGATTCGTTCGATGCCTTGACATACGTGCCAATGCCGCCGTTGTAAATCAGGTCGACGGGTGCCTTGAGAATTGCGTTGGCCAGTTCGGTCGGTGTCATCGCATCGGCCATGATTCCCAATACCCCTTTGACTTCGGGCGTCAACGCGATCGATTTGACGCTGCGCGGATAGATTCCGCCGCCCGCCGAGATCAACTTCGCGTCGTAATCTGCCCATGACGAACGCGGGAGTTTGAATAGGCGCTCGCGCTCAGCGAGGCTCGTCGCGGGATTCGCGCCCGGGTCCAGGAAAATGTGGCGATGGTCGAACGCGGCCACCAGCTTGATATGGGGCGACAGCAGCATGCCGTTGCCGAACACGTCACCGGACATGTCGCCGATGCCCGCGACCGTGAAGTCCGTCGTTTGCGTGTCCACACCCATCTCGCGGAAGTGGCGCTTGACCGACTCCCATGCGCCGCGCGCCGTGATGCCCATCGCCTTGTGGTCGTAGCCGACCGATCCACCGGAAGCGAACGCATCGTCGAGCCAGAAGCCGTATTCCGCGCTGACCGAATTGGCGTAGTCCGAAAACGTTGCGGTCCCCTTGTCCGCGGCCACGACCAGATACGGATCGTCCGGGTCATGCGGCTTGACCTGCGGCGGCGCCACGACCTTGTCGCCGACGCGGTTGTCGGTGATGTCGAGCAAGCCGCGCAGATAGTCCTTGTAGCAGGCCACACCTTCCTTCAACAAGGCTTCGCGGTCGGCGGGGCTGACAACCGAAGCCGGCGCACGCTTGAGCACGAAGCCACCCTTGGAGCCGACCGGAACGATCACGACGTTCTTCACCATCTGCGCCTTGGCGAGGCCCAGCACCTCGGTCCTGAAATCCTCCGGCCGATCGGACCAGCGCAAGCCACCGCGCGCCACCTTGCCGCCGCGCAGGTGCACACCTTCGAAGCGTGTCGAATACACGAAGATCTCGAACATGGGTTTCGGTTCGGGCAAACCCGGTACCTTGGACGGATCGAACTTGAACGAAAGAAAGGTGCGCGGGTTGCCTTGCGCATCGCGACGCCAAAAATTCGTCCGCGTCATGGCCTGAATCAGCGCCAGATATTGGCGAAGCACGCGGTCTTCGGAAAGATTCTCGACCGCATCGAGCGCGGTCTCGATCGCGCGCACTTGCTCGGCAGCGCGTGCACCGGCGCCGGCTTCGCCGGAAGGATCGAAGCGTACCTTGAACAGATCGACCAGCATCCGCGCAATATCCGCATGCGTCGCGAGCGTCGCCTGGATGAATGCCTGCGACAACGGAAAACCGATCTGGCGCATATACTTCGCGCATGCGCGCAGGATCACGATATCCCGCGCCGGCAATCGTGCGGCGATGACCAGCCGGTTGAATTCGTCGTTCTCGACCTCGCCGCGGAAAATCTGCGCGAACGCCTCCTCGAACACCTCATGGAGCGAGTCGATCTCCGACTTCCGTGTCGGCGGACGGTGCAAGCATGCCCAGGTCGTGCATCCAGATCGGCTCCATGCCGTCCGGCGTCACATGGTGGGGGCGCTCGTCGAGTACTTTGACGCCCATATGTTCGAGCATGGGCAGGCTTTCCGACAACGCCACCGCACCGCCAAGATGGTAGAGCTTGAACTGGAGCCTTCCCGGCGCGGCTTCGAGCGGACGATACAGCGACATCGCCAGCGGCTGCTCGGCAGTCAGCGCCGCCATCAGCGCGATGTCCGGCACTGCGGCGCGCGCAGGAAGATCCTCCCGGTATCCCGCGGGGAACGCACGTCCGAATTGCTTGAACAATTCGTTGCCACGCGCTTCGCCGGACGCATTGACCAACGCGGTTTTCAGATCGTCTTCCCAGCGGCGCGATACCGCCGCCAGTTTGGCCTCGAGCGCACGCACGTCGAACGCCGGAATTTTGCCAGGCGCCGTGCGCACCGTGATCATGATGCGCGCCAGCACGGATTCAGAGAGTTGCGTATTGAACTCGGAGCTGGAACCGTCGAACGCCTCCAGCAGGATGGCCTGCCATTTCTGCCGCAGATCGGTGGTGTAGTTCTCGCGCGGCACGTAGATGAGGCACACGACGAAGCGCCCGAACGCGTCGCGCCGCACGAACAGCCGGAAGCGCTGACGCTCGCCGAGGCGCAGGATGCCGATGACCGTGGCCATAAGCTCGTCTTCGCCCGTCTGGAACAGTTCGTCGCGGGGAAAGTTGGTCAGGATGTTCGCCAGCCCCTTGGCGGCATGGCTGCCTGGCGCCATGCCGGCGCGCGCCATGATGTTGGCGGTCTTGCGCCGCAGCAGCGGAATCTCGGACGGATTGGCGCTATACGCGATGGAAGTGAACAGTCCGAGAAAGCGATCTTCGCCGCACACATTGCCATTCGCGTCAAAGCGCTTGACCGCGATGTAATCGAGATAACCGGGCCGGTGCACGGTCGAGCGCGATGTCGATTTGGTGACGATCAGCAGCTCCGGACGGCGGGCGTAAGCTTTCACTTCCGGCGGCAGGGCGGCAAAGCTCGACGCCACCTCCTTGCCTTCGACGGCACGCAGGATGCCGAGGCTCGATCCAGGCACGATCTTCAGTGCGTCTTCGCCGTTGATCACCTCCAGATCGTGCCGTCGATAGCCGAGAAACGTGAAATTGTTTTCGGCAAGCCACGACAGAAACGCTTTACCTTCGGTCAGCTCCTCGGCCGGCAGCGGCGGCGCGCTAGCGGCGATCTCGCCTAGAATGGTGGCGACCTGCGCGCGCATCTTCGCCCAATCCGCCACTGCCGCGCGCACGTCATCGAGCACGCGCACGATATCGGCCGCCAGTTCGTCCATGGCCGCCGCGCCGGTCATGCGGTCGATCTCGACGTGAATGAAGGATTCGCGCTTCCCGCCCTTCGTCTCGCGGCGGCGAGCCCAACAAGCGTATTGTCAGTATCGCGTTCTGTCGCGACGATCGGGTGCACGATGAGATGCAACGTCAGGCCGTGACGATTGACCTCCATGGTCACCGAGTCGACCAGAAACGGCATGTCGTCATTGACGATCTCGATGACGGTGTGGGTCGACTGCCAGCCGTGTTCCTCCACGCTCGGATTGAATACACGCACGCGGACATGGCCGGGCTCGCGCTTACGCGCGAAATTCCAGTGCGACAGCGCGGCACCGTAGAGATCGACGGATTCGCGTTCCGCGAGGTCCTCCGGATCGACATGGCCGTAATAGCGCGAGACGAAAGCTTCGAGCGTGGCGCGCTGGTCGGCGGCGACCTTGGCGTGCACAAGCTTGAGGACCTCGTCCAGTTGCGGTGAGCGGCTTTCCTCCACGCCTGCGTTCATCGTGGTCTCCTCGGATTGAAGCGGCGCGGCGGACGCGCCGTAGTGTCAGGCAATACCAGGGAAGGGGCCGCGACAGGCGCAGCCCCGATGGGGTGTATTGTCTTGCAAAACGGGCACGATAGCGAAAATCAATTGAAACGCGCGCATACGCCCCTGCGCCTCTTGCGCCCAAGCGATCGATGCATCGATCGCCCTACTTCTGACACAATACCGCAATGAAAATCCGCACGCCATGAACATGCCAGCTTCCGAAGTCTGGCCATCGTTGGACTACGACACCTGGAGCGATACCTGCACATCGCTTCATCTCCGTTCGCAAATCGTCGGCAAGATTCGGTTGGCCACCACGCCCTGGCTGAATCACAGTTGGCACGTAGCGCTGTACGTCACGGCGCGCGGCCTGACAACGTCGCCCATGCCACATGGACCGCTGACGTTCGAGATCCAGTTCGACTTCATTGAACATGCCCTGAAGTTCACCGTCAGCGACGGCCGCATTGCCCAACTCGACCTGAAACCGCAATCGATTGCCGATTTCAAGGCCGCAGTCATGAACGTGCTTGCCGATCTGCGATTGCAGGTGGCCATTCGCGATCGTCCATGTGAGATCGCCAATGCCCTTCCATTTTCCGAAGACCGTGCGCACGCGTCGTACGACGCAGGCCAAGCGCAACGCTTCTGGCGCGCCCTCATTCAAGTCGACCGGGTATTCAAGCTATTCCGCACCCGGTTTCTGGGCAAATGCAGCCCCGTGCACTTTTTCTGGGGGAGCTTCGACCTGGCGGTAAGCCGTTTTTCCGGCCGGCGGGCGCCATTGCACCCAGGCCACGCGCCGGGCGTCGCACCCATCGTGATGCAGGAAGCTTATTCGCACGAAGTATGCAGCGCGGGCTTCTGGCCCGGCGGCGGCGGCTTGGATGCATCCTTTTATGCGTATGCATACCCGGAGCCACCGGAGTTCAAAGCTGCGCCAGTGTTACCGGCCGCCGCGAGTTACAGTGATGCTTTGCACGAGTTCCTTTTGCCGTACGAAGCGGTTCGTACGGCTGCAGATCCGGATACAGCGTTGCTAGGTTTCCTGCAGTCCACGTACGAAGCCGCGGCCAACACGGCGAACTGGGATCGGGCCGCGCTCGAATGCGCGTCCGGGCAGGTGGGAATTTGCCGGCGTATTTAGTAGATACCGGATTTCGCTCAGAAGCCCAGCCTGACGATGGTCTTCTGACCAGCGTTGCCGTCCAGCGTATACGACAACGTTCCATGCGAGTGGTCGACAAAGGCAAGGGTGGCAGTTCCTACGCAATGCATCCGAAAGGGCCGCGACGAATACGGCGCATCGACTTGTGGCCCTTCCGCGATGCTGATGGGCCCGACAAACGTGGATTTGTCAGTCCAGCCCCCGGGCTGTAGCAGGTACCAAATCGGGCCGCCGTCGAGTCCGTAAACACACCACACCGCAATCAGTCGATTGTTGCAATGATGGTGAATGCTGATGCCCCAACCCGATTCCTGTGGGTCCCACCACATGTCCGTGTAGTCGATGCGTGGATCGTGAGGCTCCGCATCGGGGCTGGCGCGCGGAGCTTGCGCAATCGGTTCCATCTTTAACTCTCGGAATGGGACCGGTCGTTTGTCCGGCAAGCGGATGCAGAACTGGGGAGTAAGCCCATCGACGAACGAGGCACGACCCGGCGCACCGGTTCGCATTGCCGCCAGGATATGCGTTGGCTTAATTGCGCCGCGCAGGATTTCGGCGTGGTCGCGCGCATGGACACGGTCGATGAAATCCGTATCCCAAGCGACGCTGCTACTGAAATTGTGACCAAACGTTCTGTCGATAAACGGATCGATGACGTTGGAAAAAGGCAGGAACAGGTCGAACTCAAACCGTTCCATGAGCATTCGCAGAATGTCCTGCGCGCGAATGCCTTCAAAGCCGTCGACTGCGCAGTTCCAATTCTCGTACGGAGACTCGTAGCGTTTCAACAAGTGGTTGTACGTGCATTTCCTGGGCAACTCGCCCCAGAATTCGTGAACGATCTCCAGCGCCTCCGGCCAACGCATGTGGCCGTTGCGACCGATCATGTCGGAGGTCACGAAATAACCCGTCGCTGCCAAGCTCGACTTGATTGCTCCTAGCAATCCTTCGAGATTCAAGACGTGATGCAGCGAGTTGTTGGCGAGCACGCCGTCATACGTCGTCGTCGGGCGCCATCTGTTGAAATCCCCGCATACGGTGACGATGCGGTCGGTAATGCCCTTGCGCTTTGCAAGCTCGGCGCCTTGATGGAGAAGCTGCGCATTGAGTTCCACACACTCGATCACGAATTCGGGGTGGCCGCGTCGAATAAGGTCTTCGGCGAGCCGAACCTCCGTCTCGCAGTTGCCGGCGCCGATGCTTACCAACGTGCGGCGAGCGTGCGAACTTGCTTTATAGCCCTCGGCAAAGTAGTGGCTATACATTGCTTCCGGATGGAGAAATCCGAAGCGCTCGAGCTGCGGTCGCAGGTACTTATTGGACCAGTAGCTGTAAATGTCCGGCAGATGATTGGCGTCCTGACAGCCACTGAAAAATCCCTCTTCGGACTTCAGGCGGTGCGAGTAGTTGGACGACGAGGCCGCGACGATTGCAGGCGCGCCTAATCGCAGGGCGGCCATTCGAGCGCGGCGCGCGTAATTCCGTAGGTTCATGGCGGGCAACGCTCGGATCCAGTTTCAAATGATCACGCTGCCAGCTCTCATAAATAGCACACGCCGCGTCGCCACTCTAGGACCTTTGTGTCAGTGTCGTCAATCGCGGCAGTCGATAGGTGAGGCTGCACCATTGTTGACTCGCTGCGGTCCGTTCGCTCTGTCCTACAGGCAAATCAGCATGTCGCTGATTCCCGCGGTAATCCCTATGGCCTATTTTAGGCCTGTCCAATCACGCGAAAGCGGGGTCCCCATGAAAAATGCTAGCGACACGTCGCGTTCGCCGCGAGTCCTTGTGGACATCGTGGATCTGTTGATCGGCGCGTGTGCCTTATTTGTGGCGTATACCACTTTCAACGCGGCGGCGGACTATCTGGATTTGCTTATCGCGGGTGTGATCGCGCTCGTCGGCATCGGGGTAATGCTCGAGCCCAGGGTTGCCGGTAGTAATTCCACTAAATCCGCGATCGGGTCAGGCCGCTCCAGCAAGCTCGCGCACGGATAGCAAGCGCGCATCTCCGGCGGCGATTTCGCCACCAGAGACGCCATTTGTGTGTGAAAACGGCCCCGATCGGGGCCGTCATTCTGTTGTTTGGTGCCGGGAGGGGGAATCGAACCCCCACTCTGTTGCCAGAACTGGATTTTGAGTCCAGCGCGTCTACCAATTCCGCCATCCCGGCCGCGGGTTCGAGCGCAAGCGCGTGGGGCGCAGCCCTTCGCGTTGCCGACACACGGCGAAGTCGGCATTATCGGTCAAAACCCCTGCTGCTCCAAACGCAGCGTCTCGCTATACACCCGCGATGTCCGATCGAATCTTTCACCTGTCCGACTTCGACTTCGAATTGCCGCCGGAGCTGATCGCGACGCGACCAACGCCGGTACGGTCGGCCAGCCGCCTCCTGCGTGTCGATGGCGTCAAGCTTGAGGATTTGCAATTCGCCGCATTGCCGGAGCTGTTGAAGGCCGGCGATGTGCTCGTGTTCAACGATACTCGCGTCGTCAACTCGCGGCTGTACGGAACCAAATCCAGTGGCGGTCGTGTCGAGCTCATGCTGGAACGTATCGTGGCGCCCGACGAAGCGTGGATGCAGATTCGCGCGAGCCACGCACCCAAGGTCGGTGCGAACATCGCTCTGCCCGCGGGGGCCATCGCGACCGTGCTCGCGCGCGACGGACGTTTTTTTCACTTACGCATCGCGGCCGACGCGCCGTTCGCGGAATATCTGGATCGGCATGGCGAAGTTCCGCTCCCACCCTATATCGCACGGCCCGCCGACGATGCCGATCGCGATCGCTACCAGACGGTCTATGCACGCGATCCGGGCGCGGTCGCAGCGCCCACCGCAGGATTGCATTTCGATTTGCCGCTCCTCGCGCAATTGGAAGCGCGAGGGGTCGACTTCGCCTATCTGACATTGCACGTGGGCGCGGGAACGTTCCAGCCCGTCGACAGCGAAGACCTGACGCAACACCACATGCATCGCGAACGATTCAACATTCCCATCGCCACCGTGGACGCAATCGCCCGCGCCCGCACCGCTGGGCGCAGCGTGATCGCGGTCGGCACGACGAGCCTGCGCGCACTCGAGTCATCGGTCACGGCCAACGGAATGCTTGCGCCGGGGAACGCCGAGACCGCGCTATTCATTACGCCGGGCTATCGCTTCCGCATCGTCGATCGCCTGCTCACCAATTTTCACCTGCCGCGGTCGACGCTGCTGATGCTCGTCTCCGCTTTTGCCGGCTACGACACAATGCGCGCGGCCTATGCGCACGCGATCCGCGAACGCTATCGCTTCTTCAGCTACGGCGACGCGATGCTGCTCGAACCCGGTACCATCGCGACGGCATTCCGATAGACGTAACGCGCTACAATCGCCGCGATGGAATTTCAGGTCAGCGCGCGCTGCGGCGCGGCACGCCGTGGGCGCCTCACGCTGAAACACGGCGTCGTCGAGACGCCGGTGTTCATGCCCGTGGGCACTTACGGCACGGTCAAGGCGATGTCGCCGGCCGAGCTTGTCGAGAGCAACGCGCAGATCATCCTGGGCAACGCCTTTCATCTTTGGCTTCGACCCGGGATGGAGGTTATCGCCGCGCACGGCGGCCTGCATGGTTTCATGGGCTGGGATGCGCCGATACTCACTGACTCGGGCGGCTTCCAGGTCTTCAGCCTGGGCCCGCTGCGCAAAGTGCAGGAAGACGGAGTCGGGTTCTCTTCGCCGATCAACGGCGATCGGCTGTTCCTGACGCCCGAAGTGTCCATTGAGATCCAGCGCACGCTCGACTCCGACATCGCCATGGTGTTCGACGAATGCACGCCGTGGCCGGCGACGCGTGACGAAGCCGCGCGCTCGATGCAGCTCAGCTTGCGCTGGGCGGCGCGTTCCAAACATGCGCACGAAGGCAGTGCCAATGCATTGTTCGGCATCGTGCAGGGCGGCATGTACGAAGACCTGCGCAGCGAATCCCTCGCGGGGCTTGCCGCCGTAGGCTTCGACGGCTATGCCATCGGCGGACTTTCGGTCGGCGAGCCGAAGGAGGAAATGCAGCGCATCCAGGGCTACATCGTGCCGCGCTTGCCCGATGGCCGCCCGCGCTATCTGATGGGCGTCGGCACGCCGGAGGACATCGTGGCCGGCGTGGTCAGCGGCATCGACATGTTCGATTGCGTCATGCCGACGCGCAATGCGCGCAACGGCTGGCTGTTCACGCGCCATGGCGACGTCAAGATCCGCAACGCGCGACATCGATCGGATACCGGCGCGCTCGATCCGACCTGCACCTGCTATACCTGCCAGAAGTTCAGCCGCGCCTACCTGCACCACCTGCAGCGCACGAACGAAATCCTCGGCGCACGGCTCAATACCATCCACAATCTGCACTACTACCTGACGCTCACCGCCGAACTGCGCCAGGCCATCGCGGACGGCGCGCTGGAAGCCTATGTCCGGACCTTCGAGGCGGCCCGTTCGAGCGTGGTAGAATAGGCGGTTATCCTTAATCATTCAAAAGCAGTTGTGGGGCAGTTGAGGGTCGCACCAGCGCGCTCCTGCCGCATCCTCGACGCTTCGCCGCAAGGAGGACTCACCCGTGTTGATTTCCCCAGCCTACGCTCAGGCCGCCGCGCCCGCCACCGGTCCGTTCGGAGGCGACCTGATGGCATTTCTGCCGATGGTCGCCATTTTCGTCGTCTTCTATTTCCTGCTCATCCGTCCTCAGCAAAAGCGCGCCAAGGAGACCAAAGCCATGCTCGCCGCCCTGCAAAAAGGTGACGAGGTCATCACGGCCGGCGGCATCGTCGGCAAGATCTCGAAGCTCGACGACGCCTATGCGTCCGTCGAGATCGCGCCGAATGTCGAGATCAAGGTCCAGCGCAGCGCCATCTCGCTGATGCTGCCCAAGGGCACCGTCAAGAGCCTCTAAACCGGCTGGTGGTGCGTGAGCGACAGGCATTGAGCGTAAGAACTTTCAACGCTTCGAATGCTTCGCTGAACGCCCAACGCCGAACGCTCAACCCACTATGAACCGCTATCCGCTTTGGAAGTACGCACTGATCGTTATCGCACTCGTTGTCGGAGTGGTCTACACGCTGCCGAATTTCTTTGCGGAAGTTCCGGCGGTTCAGGTCTCGACGTCCAAGGCGAACGTCAAGATCGATACATCCACGCTGCAGACGGTGGTCGACGCACTCAAGGCTGCCAATATTGCATTCAAGGGCGAAGCGGTCGACGCCACGGGCGTGAAGGTGCGCTTTGCCGATCCGGACACGCAACTCAAGGCGAAGGACGTACTGCAGCAGAAGCTTGGCGACAACTACATCGTCGCGCTGAACCTGCTGTCGAGTTCGCCGGCATGGATGGCATCGATCGGCGCGCTGCCGATGTATCTGGGCCTCGACTTGCGTGGTGGCGTGCATTTTCTGCTGCAGGTCGACATGAAGGCCGCCATCGACAAGGCCGCCGATCGCTATCTGACCGACATCCGCTCGCTGATGCGGGAAAAAAAGGTGCAGTACTCCGGCATCGCGCGCGAGGGACCGAATGTTGCGATTCGCTTCCGCGACGCGGCCGAGCGCAACCGGGCGAATCAGGAGATCGGCTCCGCGTTTCCCGATCTGCAGGTCAAGGAAGCCGATGCCGCCGGCGAGTTCAAGCTGGTCGCGGGACTGAGCCCCGAAGCGCAGAAGCGCATCCAGGACGGCGCTGTGCAGCAGAACATCATCATCCTGCGCAACCGCGTAAACGAGCTTGGCGTCGCCGAGCCGATCGTCCAGCAGCAAGGCAGCGATCGCGTTGTCGTCCAGCTTCCTGGCGTGCAGGACACTGCGCGCGCCAAGGACATTCTGGGCCGCACGGCGACCCTCGAAATACGCATGGTCAACGAGGAGCCCGGTGCGCTGGAGCAGGCCATGAGCGGCCAGCCCGTGCTGGGCAGTGACCTGTTCACCGAGCGCAGCGGCCAGCCGGTGCTGGTCAAGCGCCAGGTGGTGCTGACGGGCGATCGTATCAACGATGCGCAGCCGGGATTCGATTCCCGCACCAACGAGCCCGCGGTGCATATCAACATGGACGGAACCGGCGGACGCATCTTCAAGGAACTCACGCGCGACAACGTCGGCAAGCGCATGGCCATCGTCCTGGTCGAAAAGGGCAAGGCCGAAGTGATCACTGCGCCCGTCATCCGCGAGGAAATCGGCGGCGGACGCGTGCAGATCAGCGGCCGCATGAACACGCGTGAGGCCAACGACATCGCGTTGCTGATGCGTGCGGGCGCGCTCGCCGCGCCGATGGAAATCATCGAGGAACGCACCGTCGGACCGTCGCTCGGCAAGGACAACATCGACAAGGGTTTCAATTCGGTCATCTACGGTTTCATCGTGCTGACCATTTTCATCTGCCTCTACTACCAGTTGATGGGCGTCATTTCGGCGATATCGCTCGCGATCAATCTGCTGCTGCTGATAGCGATCCTGTCGATGCTGCAGGCAACCCTGACGCTGCCGGGCATTGCCGCCATCGCGTTGACGCTCGGCATGGCGATCGACGCCAACGTGCTGATCAACGAGCGCATCCGCGAAGAGCTGCGCTGGGGCGATACGCCTCATGCGGCCATTCAGGCGGGATACGAACGCGCGTGGAACACCATTCTCGATTCAAACGTGACGACGCTGATCGCCGGCCTGGCGCTGCTGATCTTCGGCAGCGGGCCGGTCCGTGGTTTTGCCGTCGTCCATTGCCTCGGCATCATGACGTCGATGTTCAGCGCGGTGTTCATTTCCCGCGGACTGGTGGCACTCGTCTACGGTGGCAGGAAGAAGCTCGACAAGATTTCCATCGGACAAGTCTGGAAACCGGCTGTTGGAGCGGCTTAGCCGAGCTCACAGGCGTCCGGCGAAGGCCGTGACCTCATTTTTGGTATAGAAGGCGACAATGGAATTTTTCAGAATCACCCGCGTCATTCCGTTCATGAAGCATGCGCTCGTGTTCAACGTCATCTCGTTGATCACCTTCGTGCTGGCGGTGGTT
Source organism: uncultured beta proteobacterium (assembly GCA_963732105.1). Taxonomy (GTDB): domain Bacteria; phylum Pseudomonadota; class Gammaproteobacteria; order Burkholderiales; family Casimicrobiaceae; genus PALSA-1003. Next base: position 233,151 of record CAVSYL010000008.1, on the reverse strand, counting down.
TTTCTCGCGGTGCGCGGCCTGAACCTCGGCGTGGATTTCCGCGGCGGTACCGTGATCGAAGTTGCGTACCCGCACGGCGCGGACATTTCACGCGTGCGCACCGTCATCGACAAGATGAACCTCGGTGAATTCGCGGTGCAGACTTTCGGGAGCGCCAATAGCGCCCTCATCCGGCTGCCGCTCAAGGAGGGTATCTCGACGGCACAACTCTCCGAGCAGGTCATGAACGCGCTCAAGACGGATGACGCGTCGGTCACGCAACAACGCGTCGAATTCGTCGGCCCGCAAGTCGGCAAGGAACTCTACGAGAACGGCGCACTGGCGCTGCTGCTCGTGTGCTTCGGCATCGTGGCTTACCTTGCGCTGCGGTTCGAATGGCGCTTTGCCGTGTCGGCCATCGCCGCCAATCTGCACGATGTCGTCATCATCCTCGGCTTTTTTGCGCTGTTCCAGTGGGAGTTCTCGTTGCCGGTGCTGGCCGCCGTGCTCGCGGTCCTGGGATATTCGGTGAATGAATCCGTCGTCATCGCCGACCGGATTCGCGAGAACTTCCGCAAGATGCGCAAGGCGAGCGTGCCCGAAGTCATCAACAGCGCCATCACCAGCACGCTCTCGCGCACGATCATCACGCACGGGTGCACGTTGATGATGGTTCTCTCGATCCTTTTTTTCGGCGGCGAAACGCTGCACTACTTCGCGCTGGCGCTGGCCATCGGCATCTGCTTCGGTATCTATTCCTCGGCGCTGGTTATGGCCGCACTGGTCATGTGGCTCGGCGTATCGCGCGAAGACCTGATCAAGCCGGAAAAGCGATCCTCGGGCGCCGAGAAGATTCTTCCCTGAAGCGACGAACTGGGCGCAGGTCTCCCACGGGCGTCCGCGTTGAGGGCTAAGAGCCGCCGGGCCACCGCCGCCGCCTCTTCAACGATGATCACGACGTTCATCTATTCGCTGCTGGCGCTGGATCAGACGCTGGCGAACCTGGCAGCTCAACACGCTTGGCTGCTGTTTGCGGCCCTGTTCATCCTCATTTTCGCCGAAACCGGATTGGTCGTATTTCCCCTGTTGCCCGGCGATTCGCTGCTGTTCCTGGCGGGCACCGTCGTTGCCGCGAGCGGCATTAACGTGCATCTTCTGGTCCTGACCTTGTTCGTTGCTGCGGTATTGGGCGATTCGGTCAACTATGGCGTCGGCCACTATGTCGGACCAAGGGTGTTCCATCGTCCCCAGGACAGCTGGCTCGGCCGGTTTCTCAAACCCGCCTACCTGGAGCGAACCCGGCGCTTCTACGAGAAATACGGCGGCTTCACGATCGTCGTCGGTCGTTTTGTACCGATCGTGCGCACCTTCGCGCCCTTTCTCGCCGGCGTGGGGGCGATGGCCTATCGAACATTCCTGTCGTACAACGTACTCGGTGCCGCGGTGTGGGTGTCCGCGCTCGTGTATGCGGGGTACGTGTTCGGGAACATTCCCTGGGTCAAGACCAACCTCGAATTCATCGTCATGGCCATCGTTGTCATCTCGCTCGCGCCCATGGTCGTGCAGTGGATACGTGAGCGACGCGCGAGACGCCAGGACTGACGCGCGTATTAAGCCGTGCCTTTGATCAGGCGCTAGATGCGGCGCGCCAGCAGTGCGGCCCTTCCGATGTACGCAGCGGGTGTCAGTACCTTGAGCCGCGTTTTGGCCTCGGCGGGAATCGCGAGCGCATCGATGAATTCGTGCAACGATTCGCGCGTGATGCCCTCCTTGCCGCGCGTTAGCGCCTTGAGCTGCTCGTACGGATTGGGCACGCCGTAGCGGCGCATCACCGTCTGAATCGGCTCGGCCAGCACCTCCCAATTGGCATCGAGATCGGCGGCGACACGCGCCGGATCGGCGGCGAGCCGCGACAGGCCCTGACGGCACGAGGCGAAGCCGAGCAATGTATAGCCGAAGGCCACGCCAACATTGCGCAGCACGGTCGAGTCGCTCAGATCGCGCTGCCAGCGCGAAATCGGCAATTTGTCGGCAAGGTGCCGCAGCAGGGCGTTCGCGAGCCCGAGGTTGCCCTCGGAATTCTCGAAATCGATCGGATTGACCTTGTGCGGCATCGTCGACGAGCCGACCTCGCCCTCCTTCGCCTTCTGGCGAAAATAACCGAGCGAGACGTAGCCCCAGACATCGCGGTCGAGGTCGATGACGATCGTGTTGACTCGCGCAAGCGCGTCGAACAACGCAGCAAGCCCGTCATGCGGTTCGATCTGCGTCGTGTATGCATTGAACTCCAGTCCGAGTGCACCGACGACTCGCCGCGCGAGCGCCTCCCAATCGATGTCGGGATACGCGACGACGTGCGCGTTGTAGTTCCCGACCGCACCGTTGATCTTGCCGGGCAGCGCCGCTGTCGCAAATATGCCGACGGCGCGCTCGAGTCGCGCCACCACGTTGGCCATTTCTTTTCCGAGCGTGGTCGGTGTCGCGGCTTGTCCGTGCGTGCGCGAAAGCATCGGCAAATCGGCGTGCGCATGGGCCAGCGCGCGCAGGTCGGCGATCAACCCGGTTAGCGCCGGAAGCAACACCTCGCGCCTTGCGCCGAGGACCAGCGCGCCATAGGCGAGGTTATTGATATCCTCCGAGGTGCACGCAAAATGGATGAACTCGCTTGCAGCGGAGATTTCGGGAGCGCCGGCGAAACGCTCCTTCAGCCAGTACTCCATTGCTTTGACATCGTGATTGGTCGTCTGCTCGATCGCCTTGACCCGCGCTGCGTCGGCGACCGCGAAATCGGAGGCGGCGACAGCGAGCATCGCGCGTGCGGCCTCGGAAAACGGTCTGACTTCGGCCACGCCCGGTTCATCCGAGAGCGCCTCGAGCCACGCGAGCTCGACCCGAATCGCGCTCGCGTATGAGCCCGTATTCGCTGAAGTATTCCGCCAATGCTGCGACTTTTGTGCGGTAACGTCCGTCCAGCGGGGACAGGGCAGTCAGTGGTGAAAGCGCGTCGACGGTGGGCATGACGTTGGCAGTTTCAGCAGCGAAAGTCTAGCACACTGCATCACCACTTCTCGCTGCGCGACGCGACCCTACGAATGCTATAATTCACGACAAGCATTCGCACATTGCATCGACTTCTTCGCATCATCAGCGGTGATCCATGAAGCTGTACACCTCCCCTACCAGTCCCTACTCGCGCAAGGTGCGCGTCGCGCTCAACGAAAAGAAAATCGAGTGCGAATTCATCGACGAAAACCCGTATATCCCGGAGACGGCGGTCCCGCAATTCAATCCGCTGGGCAAGATTCCGGTCTTGGTGCTCGACGACGGCACCGCGCTCTACGACTCACGCGTGATCGTCGAGTATCTCGATACCGTCAGTCCCGTTTCCCGCTTGATTCCGGAGCCGAGTCGGCAGCGCATCGCCGTGCGCCGCTGGGAAGCGCTCGCCGATGGCATTTGCGACGCGGCGAACCTCATCGTGCGCGAGCATAAGCGCCCCGCGAAGCAGCAGAGCAAAGACTGGATCGATCGCCAATTCCAAAAAATTCGCCTGGGCCTGCAGGAATTGGCGAAGGACCTGGGAGACGATAGCTGGTGCCATGGTGAGGCGTACTCGCTGGCCGACATCGCCACCGGATGCGCCCTTGGCTACCTCGATCTGCGTCATCCGACCATCGACTGGCGCGGCAGCTATCCGAATCTGCTCAAGCTCGCCGACAAGCTGGCCAAACGCCCATCGTTCGCGGAGACCGCCCCACCGCCGGCATAGCGCGAGGCGGACAACAGGCCGCTACAACGCCTGCTTGAGCTGGTCGAGAATGGCGGGATTCTCCAGGGTCGACGTGTCCTGCGTGATGTTTTCACCCTTGGCGACGGATCGTAATAGCCGTCGCATGATCTTGCCGGATCGCGTCTTCGGCAGATTGTCGCCGAAACGGATGTCCTTCGGCTTCGCGATTGGACCGATTTCCTTGCCGACCCAGTCACGCAGTTGCTTTGCGATGGTCTCCGCCTCCGCACCGGTAGGGCGTGCCTGCTTCAGCACGACGAATGCGCATATCGCCTCGCCGGTCAGATCGTCGGGGCGACCCACGACCGCGGCCTCGGCCACGATCGGATTGGCCACGAGTGCCGACTCGATTTCCATGGTGCCCATGCGATGCCCGGAGACATTGAGCACGTCGTCGATGCGGCCCATGATCGTAAAGTAACCCGTGGTCTTGTCGCGCACCGAGCCGTCGCCGGCAAGGTAGAGCTTGCCGCCGAGTTCCTCAGGATAGTACGACTTCCGGTAGCGCTCGGGATCGCCCCAGATGGTGCGGATCATCGACGGCCACGGCCGCTTGACGACAAGAATGCCGCCGTGGCCGTTCGGCAGGTCGTGTCCCGTTTCGTCAACGATCGCAGCCATGATTCCCGGCAGCGGCAACGTGCACGATCCCGGCACCAGCGGCGTCACGCCCGGAAGCGGCGTGATCATGTGGCCACCGGTTTCGGTTTGCCAGAACGTGTCGACGATGGGGCAGCGGCCACCGCCGACATTGTCGTGATACCACATCCAGGCTTCGGGATTGATCGGCTCGCCGACGCTACCGAGCAGGCGCAGCGACGAGAGGTCGTAGTTCTTCGGCGCAGTCTGGGGATTGGCGTCGCAGGCCTTGATCAACGAGCGGATCGCCGTCGGCGCCGTATAGAAAATCGTGCACTTGTGCTTCTTGATAGTCTGCCAGAAGCGCCCCGCATCGGGAAACGTCGGCACGCCCTCGAACACGATTTCCGTCGCGCCAACCGCCAGCGGCCCGTAGGTAATGTAAGTGTGACCCGTGACCCAGCCGATATCGGCCGTGCACCAAAAAACATCGGTCGACTTGATGTCGAACGTCCACTTCATGGTCAGAATCGCCCACAGCAGATAACCGCCCGTGCTGTGCTGCACGCCTTTCGGCGTGCCGGTCGAACCGGAGGTGTACAGGATGAACAGCGGGTGCTCGGCGCCCACCCACTCGGGCGCGCAAGTGTCAGCCTGCTTCGCGACGAGCTCGTGCATCCATACGTCGCGCGGCGCGGAGAATGCGATCTTGCCGCCCGTGCGCTGGTAGACGATGACGCTGCCGAATGCTTCGCAGCCGCCGAGGCCCAGCGCTTCGTCGACGATCGCCTTCAACGGAAGGTGCTTGCCGCCCCGTACCTGCTCGTCGGCCGTGATGACGGCGTTGGCACCGGCATCGATGATGCGTTCATGCAGTGACTTGGCGGAAAAGCCGCCGAACACGACCGAGTGCGTGGCGCCGATGCGCGCGCACGCCTGCATCGCCACGATGCCTTCGATCGACATCGGCATGTAAATGATGACGCGGTCGCTTTTCTTGATTCCGAGCGACTTGAGGCCATTGGCGAAGCGGCAGACGCGATGATAGAGATCGCGATACGTGACGCGCGTCACCGCGCCGTCGTCGGCCTCGAAGATGATCGCAACTTTTTCGCCATTGCCGTTCTCGAGATTGCGATCGAGGCAGTTGTACGACACATTGAGTTCGCCGTCCTCGAACCACTTGTAGAACGGCGCGTTGGATTCATCGAGCGACTTCGTGAACGGCTTGTGCCACAGCAACTCGCGCTGCGCCAGCTTGGCCCAGAAGCCGGAATAGTCCTTCGCCGCAATGGCGTTCATCTGGTCGAATTGCGCCTTGGTGACATTGGCCTGGGCGGCGAATTCGCGCGGGGGTTCGAAGACCCGCGTTTCATGCGAAACGGACTCGATATTAGCCATGGTGATGCGCCTCCTCAGGGGTCCAACGCGGGTACCAGGAACGGCCGGCACAGGGAATGCGAGTTCTCTCCAAGTCTACCGACTCTTCCTCGTCGAGTGCAATGCGACAAGCGTGATGCGAGCGCCGTCGGCCGGCCTCCCGGAATCGGGGTCCTGCGATGGTAGAATCAATTTCACTTGCTGGCTCGGTCGCCGCCACCCGAACCCTTCATGAACAGCCTGTCCCCCTACGCGCGCGGGTTTCCGCGACAGCCCGCCTTCGCTTCAAGGCTTGCAACCGGCAGCAGAGGCACACGGACGTGACCACCATCAAACAGGAAGATTTCATCGCGAGCATTGCCGACGCGCTGCAATTCATATCCTACTATCACCCCGTGGACTACATCGAGGCGCTTGCAGAAGCGTATGCAGCCGAGCAATCGCCAGCGGCCAAGGATGCAATCGCCCAGATCCTGACCAACTCGCGCATGTGTGCCGAAGGCCATCGACCGATCTGCCAGGATACGGGCATCGTTGTCGCCTTTGTGAAGATCGGCATGGACGTGCGCTGGGAAGGCGTCACCATGGCGCTGTCCGACATGGTCAACGAAGGCGTGCGACGCGCGTACACGCACCCGGACAACTTGCTGCGCGGGTCGATCGTCACCGACCCGGCCGGCGCGCGCAGGAACACCAAGGACAACACGCCGGCCGTCGTTCACTTCGACCTGGTTCCAGGCCACACCGTCGAGGTGAAGATCGCCGCGAAAGGCGGCGGCTCCGAGAACAAGTCGAAGTTCGTGATGCTCAATCCCTCGGATTCGATCACCGACTGGGTCGTGAAGACGCTGCCGACGATGGGCGCGGGCTGGTGCCCGCCCGGCATGCTCGGCATCGGCATCGGCGGCAGTGCGGAAAAGGCGATGCTGATGGCCAAGGAAGCGCTGATGGAACCCATCGACATGCACGAACTCAAGCGGCGTGGCCCAGCCAGCGCGCTCGAGGAATTGCGCATCGAGATCTTCGACGCAGCCAATGCGCTGGGCATCGGCGCGCAGGGACTCGGCGGACTGTCGACCGTGCTCGACGTGAAGATCCTCGACTATCCGACGCATGCGGCCAGCATGCCGATCGGCATGATCCCCAACTGTGCCGCGACGAGGCACGCACATTTCACGCTCGACGGCTCCGGCGCGGCCAAACTGGAGCCACCCGATCTTTCGCGCTGGCCCGACGTGCGCTGGACGCCGTCGCCGAACTCGAAACGCGTCAACCTCGACGCGCTGACGCGCGAGGAAGTTGCGCGCTGGCAACCCGGCGACCGCCTGCTGCTCAGCGGCAAACTGCTGACCGGCCGTGATGCCGCGCACAAGCGCATCGCGGACCTTTTCGCCAAGGGCCAACCGTTGCCACCCGGCGTCGACTTCACCGATCGAGCCATCTACTACGTCGGGCCGGTCGATCCCGTGCGCGAAGAGGTCGTGGGTCCCGCGGGACCGACGACGTCCACGCGCATGGACAAGTTCACGGAAATGATGCTCGCGAAGACCGGCCTGCTCGTGATGGTGGGCAAAGCGGAGCGCGGTCCCGTCGCGATCGAGGCGATCCGCAAGCATGGCGCCGCGTACCTGATGGCGATCGGCGGAGCGGCCTATCTGGTGTCGAAGGCGATCAGGAGTTCGCGCACGGTCGCCTTCGCCGACCTCGGCATGGAAGCGATCTATGAGTTCGAGGTCAAGGATATGCCGGTCACTGTCGCGGTGGACGCCCGCGGCACTTCCGTACACGAAACCGGCCCGCGCGAATGGCAACAGCGGATTGGCAGGATACCCGTGGCGACAGCCTGAGACGCTCTTGGCCGTTCCGGCATCGCCTGGACGGCACTCGGCAAGCTGCGTATCCCAAGCCCCTCCGCGTGATCGAACCATGCCCCGATCTTCCTCGCCGCTGACATCCGCGACGGTTTCGCCGCTGACCGCGCAGACGCTTCGCTTCGACCTGGCTGATTCAATCTCAGCATTGGCTTGCGATCGGTTGTTTCCTTGTCGCTGCCCTGATCGTCATCCTCGCCCTGCGATCTCCCACGCGTGAGTTTCTGCTCGGAGCGCTGTTGGCGTTGGGCCTGCTGGTGGTGCTCCAGGCTCTGGCAATCTGTGCTCGCGCGAAGGCTCGTCGCTGCGGATGCGCCGGCTGAGGCGTGCCGTCAGCGCGGTGGGCGCCGGAACGCTCGACATCCGCCGCCTGCCTGCGGGACCTGGCGACGAACTGGGCTTGCTGACGCAGGCCTTCAATCACATGATCGAGCGGCTCTCCGCCTCGCAGGCGGAAGTGGCGACCTATCAGCGCACGTTGGAAGAAAAGGTCACGCAACGCACCAAGGATCTCGAAGTTGCGACGGCACAGGCGTACAAGCTTGCGCAGCACGACATCCTGACCGGCTTGCCCAATCGTGCGTTGTTGAATCAACGGCTGAAGCAGATCGTCGCGCAGGCGGCTCGCGACGCGCACCAGGTGGCGTGCCTGTTTCTCGACTTCGATCACTTCAAGCGCATCAACGACACGCTGGGCCACGACGCCGGCGACCGGTTGCTGCAGGCGGTCGCGCAGCGGCTCACCAACGCCGTGCGCGAATCCGACACCGTCGCCCGCCTGGGTGGTGACGAGTTCGTCATCATTCTTCCCGGCCTCGACCCCGCGAAGGCTACCTTCGAGATCATGACCGTGCTCACGCGCGTACGCGAATCGTTTCTCGCCTCGTTCCGACTCGGCGAGCAGACACCGACGCTTACGTGTTCGGTTGGCGTGTCGATCTACCCGGTCGATGCCGACGATCCGGGCAATCTCATCAAGCAAGCCGACACTGCGATGTACGCCGCCAAAGATGCCGGGCGCAACGCGTACCGCTTTTTCACGGCCGACATGAACACGCGCGTGCAAGCGCGGTTGCAGCTCGAGACCGACATGCGGCGCGGACTGATGGACGACGAATTCTTCCTCGTCTATCAGCCGCAGATCGACATGGGCACGGGGCGCGCGTGCGGCGTCGAGGCGCTGTTGCGCTGGCGCGACCCTGAACGCGGCATCATCGGTCCCAACGAATTCATCCCGATCGCCGAGGAATCCGGAATGATTCAGGCGCTCGGCGCCCGCGTGCTGCGCGACGCCTGCCGGCAAACGATGGTATGGCATCGCCACAACATGCTGCTGCGCCTCGCGGTCAATCTGTCGGTGCAGCAGTTGCAGCACGATAGCTGGCTGTCGATTGTCGACGATGCACTCAAGTCGAGCGGCATGCCGGCGCGGTATCTCGATCTGGAGATCACGGAAAGCGTCATCATCACGCACCCCGACAAGGCGGTCGCGACGCTGATCCAACTCAACCAGATGGGCGTTTCGATCACGGTCGACGACTTCGGCACGGGATATTCAAGCCTCTCGTACCTGGCCCGATTGCCGATCCAGGGCGTCAAGATCGACCAGCGCTTTGTCCATGGACTGGAAAAGAATCGAAGCGACGAGGCGATCACCCAGGCGATCATCGCGCTATCGCACAGCTTGGGGCTGCGCGTCATTGCCGAAGGTGTGGAGACGGTGGCGCAATACGAATTCCTGAAGGCACATGGCTGCGAAGAAGCGCAGGGCTACCTGATCTCCCGGCCGCTCGAAGAACCGGCGCTGCGCGCCTGGTGGAAGATGCAGGACGAGGAAAACCGCATCGTCGGGCGGCAGACCGACATGTGGCGACAGGAGACGGGCGCCTGATTCAAACGGCGTCATTCCCGCGAAAGCGGGAATCCATGTAGCTGTTTGCCAAAAACAATGGGTCCCCGCTTGCGCGGGGATGACAAGCTAACCTCGCGTGCGCGAATTTATTCGCGCGCGGCAGATATCAAATCCGCCGGCGTATCGATGTCGCGCAGAATACCGGCGTCGCTCACATCGACGACAACGAACGGCATCCGCGTTTGCGGCGAGCAGGCGTTTCGCTCCTTCGTCGCCGGAAAGCGCGGCGAGTTCGGCGTAGTAGCATCGCCGCAACCCCGACGGGATGCCCGCGCGTGTCCTGGATGCCGAGGTGCGGCGAGGAGCGCACCCTGACGCAATGCCGTCGCGACGCGCGCGATGGTATCCGGATCGATCCACGGCATGTCGGCCAGTGCGATGATCCAACCCGTCGCCACCGGGGCGCTGCGCACGCCCCAAGAGAGGCTCGCGCCCATGCCGTCGCTCGCATTGGGGCACACGCTGACGCGTGCGCCGTGCGCCGCAAAAGCGTCTGCGATCACGTCATCACCCGGGCGCACGACAGCGATCACCGAGTCCACGGCGACCGCGAGGTTCTTCAGCGCGGCCACGCCCACCTGCGTGCCATCGGGCAGTTGCGCTGCCAGCTTGCCGCCGCCGAAGCGCGAAGCGCTGCCGCCCGCCAGCAGGATGCCGACGACCACGGGCATCGTCATTAGGGGGCGACGCCTTGGGGCGGCCCTTCGACGCTCATTCCAGCAGCCGGAACTTGCCGTCCTTGACGACGATCAGCACGCGGGCGCGCTCGTCCATGCCGTTGTGGTTCGTCGCGCTCATGTTGAACACGCCCTGACAGCCGATCACGTCTTTTTCCTGCTCGAGCGCATCGCGCAGCGCCACGCGAAACGCCTCGGTGCCGGGCTTGGCCACCTTGAGCGCGACGGGGAGCGCCTGTTGTAGCAGAAGTCCGGCGTCGTAGGTGTTGGCACCAAATGTCGCGGGCCGCACTCCGAACTGCTTTTCGTATGCGCTCATGTAGCCGCTTGCCACTCGCTTGATCGGATCGTCTGCCGACACGTCGTCGATCACCAGCATCGAGCCGGCGGCGAGAATCGTGCCTTCGACCTTTTCCTTGCCAAGCTTGATGAAGTCGTCTGTCGCGACGGCGTGCGTCTGATAGACTCGTCCCTTTGTAACCCTGGTCGTAGAGCGTCGCCTGCGGCAGCACCGCCGGGCCGCCCACCGCGGCGATGAGCACGGCATCGGGTTTGGCCGCGATCAGCTTCAGCGCCTGTCCCGTCACGCTCTGGTCGGTGCGAGCGTAGCGCTCGCTCGCGACGATCGAGATGCCGGCTTTTTCGGCGAGACCGCCGAAGACCTTGAACCAGTTTTCGCCGTAGGGGTCGTTGAAGCCGATGAAACCGACGCGTCTTCACGCCATTCTTGTTCATGTTGTTGATCAGCGCGCCCGCGATCAAATCGTCATTTTGCGTCGTCTTGAACACCCAGCGGCGCTTTGCGTCGATCGGGTCGACGACCGACGACGTGCCAACAGTGGCCAGGAGCGGTACCTTCGCCTCCGCAATAACATCGAGGATCGCGAGCGCATTCGGCGTTGTCGACGGCCCGATGATCGCATCGACATTGTCCTCGCCGATCAGCTTCTTCGCGTTTTGCACCGCACGCGTGGTGTCGCCGCCATCCTCAAGCTGAAAATATTCGATCGTCACGCCGCCCACCATCTTGGGCAGTAATTCGCCAGTGTTTTTCTGTGGGATGCCGATGGCCGATGTCGGGCCCGTCGCTGAGACCATCAGGCCGATCCTGACCTGCGCCATGGCTGCGTGAGCGGATAGCGCCAGCACGGCGGCAAGAGTCAGAAAGCGAATGCGCATCGCGATCTCCAGAACATGGATTCATGGGGAAATGAATCTAAGCTGAAGCCGCGTGCGAACAAGTTCACTCCCCGAATTGGTCCCGGCCGTCGCCGAGATTCCGCGATAGCCCTCTCTCAAGCGACGTGGGCCCGATTGGCTTTCGCCCACAAGAACCTGGATTCCCGCTTGGGCAGGAATGACGAGCCAGAGGGCTCGACTTCGCCCAAGCCGGGGCCGATTAGCTAGCCTACACTGCCTCGCCGGCGGCGTGGCCCGAAGCCCACGCCCACTGGAAGTTGTAGCCGCCGAGATGTCCCGTGACGTCGACGACCTCGCCGATGAAATGCAGTCCCGGCACGCGTGCCGCCGCCATCGTCTTCGACGAAAGTTCGCGCGTATCGACGCCACCGAGGGTGACTTCCGCCTTGTTGTAACCCAGCGTTCCCGATGGCCATACCGCCCAATCGTGCAGCAGCGCCGCGAGTTCCGCGATCCGCTTGTCGCCAAGTTGCTGCAGTGGCAACGCGGCATCGTGCGCCGCGCACCATTGCTGCGCGAGTCGCTTCGGCAATCGTTGCGCAAGCAATGTGTCCAGCCGCGTTGCCGACAGGCGTTGGCTGCCGAGCCATTCGCCTGCTGCGATGTCGGGCAACAGATCGATACGGATCGAATCACCGCCTTTCCAATATGACGAAGCCTGCAGCACCGCGGGGCCGGACAGGCCGCGATGCGTGAACAGGACGTTCTCGCGAAATCGACCGTCGTTGCACGTGACCTCGGCGTCGACGGAAACGCCAGACAGGTCGCCGTAGCGCGACAGCGCTTCGGGATCGAGGGCAAGCGGCACCAGCGCCGGGCTCGGCGCGACCATCGCAAGCCCGAATTGTTCGGCGATCCGGTAGCCAAACGGCGATGCCCCGATTTTCGGCACGGTGAGTCCGCCGGTCGCGATGACCAGCGACGCGGCGACGACGGGCCCCTGCGTTGTTGCAACCCTGAACTGGCCATCGAGGTGTTCAATCGCATCGACCGAGCACGGCATGCGCCAGCGCACCTTCCCACGCTCGCATTCGTTGCGCAACATTGCGATGATGTCGATGGCGGAGTTGTCGCAGAACAGCTGCCCGAGCTTTTTTTCGTGCCACGCGATGCCGTGGCGTTCGACCAGCTCGATGAAGTCGCGCGGCGTGTAGCGCGCCAGTGCCGAGCGGCAATAGTCCGGATTGTGCGACAGGAAGTTTGCGGGGCCGGCATGCAGATTCGTGAAGTTGCAGCGTCCGCCGCCCGAGATGCGGATTTTTTCGCCGAGTTTGGCGTAGTGCTCGATCAGCAGGACACTGCGGCCGCGCTGGCCGGCGGTTGCGGCACACATCATTCCGGCCGCGCCGGCGCCGATGATGATGACGTCGAAACGGTCGACCATCGGCCGACGCCACGGGCAGATCAGGTACCGAAGAACTCGCGAACCCGGTCGAGCCAGTTCTTGGCGCGCGGGTTGTGCCGCGCAGGATCCTCGCCGATGATGGTCTCGAATTCGCGCAGCAGTTCCTTCTGCCGTCCGGTGAGCTTCACCGGCGTTTCGATGGCCACATGACAATACAGGTCGCCATGCGTGCTGCTGCGCACCGCCTTGATACCCTTGTTGCGCAGGCGGAACACCTGGCCGGTCTGGGTTTCCGCCGGAATCTTGATATTGGCGTGGCCGTCGAGCGTGGGAATTTCGATTTCACCGCCGAGCGCCGCGGTGGCGAACGAAATCGGCATCTCGCAGTGCAGGTCGCTGTTCTCGCGCTGAAAAACCGGATGCGGCTTCAGGCTGACGACGACGTACAGATCGCCGGGCGGGCCGCCGTTCAATCCCGCTTCGCCTTCTCCCGACAACCGGATGCGATCGTCCTGGTCGACGCCTTCGGGAATTTTCACCGAGAGCGTCTTGTGTTTCTTGATGCGCCCTGCGCCGCCGCACGTCGCGCACGGTTCGGGAATGATCTTGCCGGTGCCGTGACACTGCGGGCATGTCTGCTGGATCGAGAAGAATCCCTGCGATACCCGCACCTGACCCTGGCCTTGGCACGACGGGCAGGTTTTCGGCTGGGTCCCAGGTTTCGCTCCGCTGCCGTGACAGGTTTCACACGGTTCGAGCGTCGGGATGCGTATCTTGGCTTCCGTACCGCGGGCGACTTCCTCCAGCGACAGTTCGAGGTTGTAGCGGAGGTCCGCGCCGCGATAGACGCCACCACCACGCCCGCGACCGCCCGCCTGGCCGCCGAAGATCTCGCCGAAAATGTCGCCGAATGCGTCGGCGAACCCACCGAAGCCCTCCTGACCACCGCGCGCGCCTGCGGCACCGAACCCAGCCGACGGATTGACGCCGGCGTGCCCGAACTGATCATAGGCCGCGCGCTTTCGCGTGTCCGAGAGAACCTCGTAGGCTTCCTTGGCTTCCTTGAATTTCTCTTCCGAAGCCTTGTCTTCCGGATTGCGATCCGGATGGTGCTTCATCGCCAGCTTGCGATAAGACTTCTTGATGTCCTCGTCGGACGCGTCGCGATTGACGCCGAGAGTTGTGTAGTAGTCGCGCTTCGCCATTAATCCAATTCCCCGTAGCAACAAACGGCCGAGTTAAGGGGCGCCTCAAGGTTTCTCGAGGCGCCCACTTCAACTCGGCCAGATATTACGTCGGCGGAAATCGCGTTGTCGGTCAAATACCCGAAAACGCTTGCCCGCCGACGGAATATCACTTCTTGTCTTTGACTTCCGTGAATTCAGCGTCAACGACTTTTTCGTCGCTCTTCGCTTCCTGCGCCGGCGGCCGACGCATTGGCACCCGCGGTCTCCGCCTCAGCCTGGGTCTTGGCGTACATCGCCTCGCCCAGCTTCTGCGACGCCGTCATCAGCGCCTGCGACTTCGCCTCGAGCGCATCCTTGTCCGCGTCTTTCTGCTTCAACAACTCTTCCGCATCCTTCAGGGCAGCCTCGATCTTGGCTTTCTCGTCCGCGCCCACCTTGTCGCCGTATTCGCCCAGCGATTTCTTGACGCTGTGCGTCATCGCGTCGAGGTTGTTACGAGCTTGCACGACTTCGAGCAGTTTCTTGTCGTCCTCGGCGTGCGCTTCGGCGTCCTTGACCATGCGGTTGATCTCGTCTTCCGACAGGCCCGAACTCGCCTTGATCGTGATCTTGTTTTCCTTGCCCGTCGCCTTGTCCTTGGCGGATACGTGCAGGATCCCGTTGGCGTCGATGTCGAACGTCACCTCGATCTGCGGCATGCCGCGCGGCGACGGCGGAATGCCCTCGAGATTGAACTGGCCGAGACTCTTGTTGCCCGAAGCGACGTCACGCTCGCCCTGCAGCACGTGGATAGTCACGGCCGACTGGTTGTCGTCTGCCGTCGAAAACACCTGCTGCGCCTTGGTCGGGATCGTCGTGTTCTTCTGGATCAGCTTGGTCATCACCGAGCCCAGCGTTTCGATGCCGAGCGACAGCGGGGTCACGTCGAGCAGCAGCACGTCCTTGACATCACCCTTGAGCACGCCGCCCTGGATGCCGGCGCCGACAGCAACTGCCTCGTCGGGATTGACGTCCTTGCGCGGCTCCTTGCCGAAGAACTCCTTGACCGTGTCCTGCACCTTCGGCATGCGTGTCATACCGCCAACGAGAATCACGTCGCTGATGTCCGACAACTTGACCCCGGCATCCTTGACCGCGATGCGGCACGGTTCGACGGTCTTGGCGATGAGTTCCTCGACCAGCGATTCGAACTTGGCGCGCGTGATCTTCATCGACAGGTGCTTCGGACCGGACTGATCCGCCGTGATGTACGGCAGGTTGATTTCGGTCTGCTGCGACGACGACAACTCGATCTTCGCCTTTTCCGCCGTTTCCTTCAGGCGCTGGAGCGCGAGAACGTCGTTCTTCAGGTCGACGCCCTGGTCGCGCTTGAATTCGGTGACGATGTAGTCGATCAGGCGCTGGTCGAAATCCTCGCCGCCAAGGAACGTATCGCCGTTGGTCGACAGCACCTCGAACTGATGCTCGCCGTCGACGTTGGCGATTTCGATGATCGAGATGTCGAACGTGCCGCCGCCCAGGTCATAGACAGCGATCTTGCGATCGCCTTCCTTCTTGTCGAGGCCGAACGCCAGCGCCGCCGCCGTGGGCTCGTTGATGATCCGCTTCACGTCGAGACCGGCGATTTTTCCGGCATCTTTGGTCGCCTGGCGCTGCGAGTCGTTGAAGTACGCCGGGACGGTGATGACCGCCTCGGTGACTTCCTCGCCGAGATAGTCCTCGGCGGTCCTTTTCATCTTGCGCAGAATTTCCGCGCTCACTTGCTGGGGTGCGATCTTCTTGCCGCGCACTTCGACCCACGCGTCGCCGTTGTCGGCCTTGACGATCCTGTACGGCATGAGCGAGATGTCCTTCTGGACCTCCTTTTCGTCGAACTTGCGTCCGATCAGCCGCTTGACCGCGAAGATCGTGTTCTTCG
The DNA here is from genome assembly GCA_963732105.1 of uncultured beta proteobacterium. Lineage (GTDB taxonomy): Bacteria > Pseudomonadota > Gammaproteobacteria > Burkholderiales > Casimicrobiaceae > PALSA-1003. Next base: position 217,313 of record CAVSYL010000008.1, on the reverse strand, counting down.
CGTTGGTGACGGCCTGTCGCTTGGCCGGCGCGCCGACGAGGATTTCGCCGTCTTCCGCATACGCGACGACGGAAGGCGTGGTACGCGCGCCTTCCGAGTTCTCGATCACTTTCGGCTGCCCGCCTTCCATGATGGCGACGCAGCTGTTGGTCGTGCCGAGGTCGATTCCGATGATCTTGGCCATGTTGTTTCCTTTGCTTTCCTGAATGATTTCGCTGCAGTCTAGATGGGGATTTTGTCAGTCACTTCAAGCTGCTGCCGGTCCCGGTGCGGCGGCGTCGCGCGCCTTCGCGACGGCAACGAGGGCCGGCCGCAAGACGCGGTCGTTGAGCAGGTAACCCTTCTGGAAGACCTGCACCACCGTTCCCGGCGGCTGGTCGGAGTCGAGCATGGTCATCGCCTGATGGCGATGCGGGTCGTACTTCTCGCCTTGCGGATTGATTTCGACGATTTGCGCCTTGTCGAACGCAGCCTGCAGGTTCTTCAACGTGAGCTCGACGCCGTCCTTCAACGTCTGGATCGTCGCCGATGGCGTCGCGACCGTCTGCTCCAGCGCGTCCTTCACGATCAGCAGTTCCTGCGCAAAGCGCTCGATGGCGTACTTGTGCGCGCGGGCCACGTCGTTCTGGCCCTGCTTGCGGACGTTGTCGGTTTCAGCCTTGGCGCGAAGCCAAGCGTCCTTGAATTCGGCCGCCGCGGCTTCAGCTTTGCTCAGCGGACTGTCCGCATCCGGCGCAGGACTGGCGCTTGCGGTAGCGTCGGCCGGCGGGGAAACCTGATCGGAATTGTCGGGATTGTTGCTCATTAACGTTCCTTTGGGGTACCGACGCTATATTGGGGGCGTTTGAGGGCGATTCAAGGGCAAAAAACACCCGGAAAACGCCGCAATCCGGGCGCAAAGAACGCCCGCCGGTTGCGCTACTGGCGAGCGCCCAGCGCCTTCGCCCGCGCCAGGCGTTGCGCGAGGGCAGTGGCGTCGGGCGGCGGTTCCAGCCAGCCCTGCAGGTTGCGCATCGCCAGATCCGCCAGCGCAGCAATCCACAGCGGCCGCTCGTTCAGGCACGGCATGTAGTGAAATTCGCGCCCTCCGGCCTTGAGAAAGGCGACCTGCCCTTCCTGCGCGATTTCCTCGAGCGTTTCCAGGCAGTCGCTGACAAAACCGGGGCAGGCGACGTCGACGCGCCGCATGCCCTCTTTGGCCAGCGCGACGAGTGTCGGCTGCGTGTACGGGGTGAGCCACTCCGCGCGTCCGAAACGCGACTGGAATGTAACGACGAATTGTTCGGCGTTTAGCCCCAACTCGGTTGCCAGCAGGCGCCCGGTCTTCTGGCACTGGCAATGATAGGGATCGCCGAGCTCGAGGCTCCGTCGCGGCAGCCCATGGAACGACAGGACGAGCTTGTTGGGCCGCCCGTTCTTGACCCAATATTCGTTGATGCTTTGGGCGAGCGCCTTGATGTAGCCGGGATCGTCGTGATAGGCGTCGACCACCCGCAGCGCCGGAATGCGGCGCATCTGCAGCGTTGCGGCGAAGATCTCGTCCTGGGCCGACCCCGTCGTGCTCGCCGCATATTGCGGGTACAACGGCAGCACCAGGATGCGGGCGCATCCACCTTCCTTCAGCTTCGCCATGGCGTCGGCGATCGACGGTTCTCCATAGCGCATCCCGAGCTCGACCTGAGCGTAATCCGCGGGCAGCCCCATTTCCTTCAATCGCTGTCCAAGGTAGCCGAGCAGCAGTGTCTTTTGCCGCCGGCTGTGCAACAGCAGCGGCGAGCCGTCCTTGGTCCAGATGGACGCATAACGCTGCGCGGAGCGCGACGAACGCACACCGAGGATGACGGTGTGCAACAGCGGCTTCCATAACGCGCGGGGAATTTCGATCACCCGTGGATCGGACAGGAATTGCGCGAGATAACGGCGCACCGCTGCGGTGGTCGGCGCGTCCGGCGTGCCGAGATTGACGAGCAGCACGCCGATCCGCGCGGCACGGTCATGGTTGAATGCCGGTTCCCCCCGCAGCGCCATGCTCAGCCGGAAACTGGGGCGTACGCGGCGAGCGCTCTGGCAGCCTGACCGCGAATCGCGGACTGAACCGGCGGCAACCAGCCCAGGAACACGCCTTTTGCGCCGAGCGCCATCGCCGACCAGCGCCACAGGCTGAAGCTGTCGGTGTGCCGAAAAATCGCGCCGTCGCGGAATTCGAATACGGCGTCGATCCGATTGGTAACTTTGCGCCCGGTCGCGGAAAACGTGTAGTTCGCCACCCAATGCGCGCGTCCCGCCGTCGCGCTGGCGTCGATGTCGGAGACGACGATGGCCAAGTCCTTGCCGCGCTCGCACAGCATCGTCCACATCGTCGCAACGCCTCGTGCGTCGAGCGCCGGAAACACCGGGTCCGAGAATGTCACTTGCGGGTGATAGCACGCGAGCATGCCCACGGCGTCACGTCGCGCAAACGCGGCGTAGAAACGCTCGATGAGCGCGACATTCATCGCGCCACCGGTCGCCCGCTCAACGCTCATTGATCTGCTGCGTCAGCGCGTTCGACAGCAATTTCGCCGTAATGTCGACGATCGGAATCACGCGTTCGTACGCCATCCGGGTCGGGCCGATGACGCCCAGCGTTCCGATCACCTTGCCGTCGACCTCGTACGGCGCCATGATCACGCTGCATTCGTCGAGCGACGCGATGCCCGATTCGCCGCCGATGAACATGTGCACGCCGTGCGCGTCGTGGCTGAGTTCGAGCAGGTGCAACAATGACGTTTTCTGCTCGAACATCTCGAACAACCGTCGCATGCGGTCCATGTTCGATGCCAGATCGGATGCCGACAACAGATTGCGCTCGCCGGACACGACGAGGTCGTCGCCACTCTCGGCAAGCGCGGCGTTGCCGGCATCGACCGCAGCGGTCATCAACCCCACGACGTCCTCGCGCAACTGTTTGAGTTCGTCCGCGAGCAACGCGCGGATGGCGCGGAACGGCTGCCCCGCGTACTGTCGATTGAAAAAATTCGATGCCTCGAGCAACTGCGATTGCGTATACGCCCGGTCGGTATAGAGGATGCGGTTCTGCACGTCGCCGTCGGGTGTAACGATGATCAACAGCACCCGCCGGTCGGACAAGCGCAGAAATTCCATGTGCCGGAAGGATGCTTCCTTGCGCCGCGGCGTCGCGACGACACCGGCGAAGTGCGTGAGGTGCGACAGCAGTTGCGCCGCGGTGTTGACCAGAGCCTGCGGCCGGTCGGCGTTGAGTTGGTCCTGCAAATCGCTGATCTCACCCTGATCGAGAGGCTTGACGACAAGCAGGCTATCGACGAAAAATCGATAACCTTTCGGCGTCGGCATCCGGCCTGCCGACGTATGCGGGCTCGCGATGAAGCCCATTTCTTCCAGGTCCGCCATCACGTTGCGGATCGTCGCCGGAGACAGTTCGAGCCCCGACTGCCGCGACAGCACCCGCGACCCAACCGGCTGGCCATCGGCGATATAGCGCTCGATCAGCGCTTTCAATAGATGCTGCGCGCGGGGGTCAAGCATGACTGCCATTTTATGCTTTAATCGCGACCATGAGCGCCTCCGCACGGGCCTTTCCCACGATTGCCCTGGTCGGGCGCCACGAGACCCCGGAAATCGCCAAGCCGCTCGGCCGCCTGGCCGCATTTCTTGTGGCCCGCGGCCACCGCGTAATCATCGATGCGGATACGGCGGAGTCCACGCCGCTACCGGGCTATCCCACTGCGCCGACCATCGAGCTTGCGCGCGAGGCCAATCTCGCGATCGTTGTAGGTGGTGACGGCACCATGCTTGCGATCGCGCGCCAGCTTGCGCCATTCGGCGTGCCGTTGATCGGCATCAACCAGGGCAGGCTCGGTTTTCTGACCGATGTAGCGCTGTCCGACATGGAAGTCGTGCTCGGCGCGATGCTCGACGGCGACCACGTCGAGGAGACGCGAACGATGCTCGACGCGACATTGACGCGCGCGAACGGTGGCCGCGAGCATGCTGAAGCTTTGAACGACATCGTCGTGAGCCGCGGCGCGATCGGCGGCATGATCGACTGCGCGGTCGCGATCGACGGACGCTTTGCGTATTCGATGCGCGCCGACGGACTGATCGTCGCAACGCCGACGGGCTCGACCGCGTATGCGCTGTCGGCGCTGGGACCGATCGTCGATCCCGTCGTGCCGGCCATTCTGCTGGTGCCGGTAGCACCCCACGCGTTGACCAACCGACCGACGGTGGTGCGGGACACCGCGATTATCGAAATCGCGCTGCTCGGTGGCAAGGACGCCAGCCTGCGTTGCGACGGTCAAGCCAACTTCCCGCTCTTCGAAGGCGATCGTGTCGTCGTGCGTCGTGGGACGCACCACGTGCGGCTGCTGCATCCGAAGGACCACGATCATTTCGCCATGCTGCGGCGAAAGCTGCACTGGGGCGAAACACCGGAAAGATTGCGCGCAGGCAACTAGCGATGTTGCGTTCGCTGTCGATTCGCAATTTTGCCGTCGTCGACGAAATCGATGCGGAATTCGGATCCGGGTTCACGGTGCTGACCGGCGAAACGGGCGCGGGCAAATCGATACTGCTCGATGCGCTGTCGCTGTTGTTGGGCGACCGATTCGAAGTTCGCCAATTGCGGCCGGGCGCCGAGCGCGCAGAAATTTCCGCCGAGTTCGATCTAGTCGACGCAGCCGCGGCGCACGCGTGGCTGGTGGAGAACGATCTCGCCGACGCACAGATGCTGCTGCTTCGCCGCGTGCTCGATGCGCAAGGTCGTAGCCGCGCGTGGATCAACGGTTCGCCGGCCACGCTCGCGCAACTCGCAGCCGTGGGCGAACAGCTCATCGACGTGCACGGGCAGCACGCGCACCAGTCGTTAGGCAGACCCGAAACGCAGCGTGCGCTGCTCGACGCTTTCGGTGGGTTTGCAACGCTCGCCGCGGAGGTCGCGCTCGCTTGGCGTGCTTGGCGCAGCGCGGCCGAACGACATCAGAACGGCGTTCGCGACGCAGCGTCCAAGGGCGCCGAACGGGATGCGCTTGCCACCCGCAATGACGAGCTTGTGGCGCTGGGCGCCACCGCTGACGAATGGGCGGAGCTCAGCTCGGCACAGTCGCGACTGGCGCATGCCGCATCGCTGCTGGAAGCCGCGAGCGCTGGCGAGGCGGAGCTGGCCGGCGACGACGCCGCGCTCAATTCGCGTCTGGCGGTGCTCGTACAGCGCCTGCGGCAGGCTGCGACGCACGACAAGGGGCTCGACGATATCGTCGCGCTGATCGACGAGGCGCGGATCGGCATCGACGAAGCCGCCCGCATGTTGCGCCTTTATCGCGAGCGCCTCGAACTCGATCCCGCGGAACTCGCGCGCGTGGAGGCACGGCTCGCCACGATCCACGACGTCGCGCGCAAATATCGCGTTCGCCCGGAGGACTTGCCGCTGCTCGCCGCAGACACCGCGGCCGCGCTGAAAACGCTGTCAGCCGATACGAACATGGCCGCACTCGCCGCGCTGGAAGCTCAAGCCAAGGCGAGTTTCGACGCACTTGCACAGGCCCTGTCTGCCAAGCGCAAGTTCGCCGCCGCCGAGCTCGGCCACCGCGTCAGCGCGATGATGGCCGATCTCGCGATGGCCGGCGGGCGCGTCGAGGTTGCACTGTCCTCCGACCGCGGAGCCCTCAAGTTTCGGCCTCGAGAGCGTTGAGATATTGACCGCGACACATCCGAAGCAGCCGCTTGGCCCGCTGTCGCGCGTCGCATCGGGCGGCGAGTTGTCGCGACTCGGACTTGCTATCCAAGTAGTGCTCGCGGACGTGAGTACCGTGCCCACGCTGATCTTCGACGAGGTCGATGCAGGAATCGGCGGCGCCGTTGCCGCCGCAGTCGGCAGCCTGCTGCAAGAACTCGGCCAGCGGCGGCAAGTGCTCTGCGTCACGCACCTGCCGCAGGTCGCGGCGTGCGCGGATGCCCATTGCCGCGTCACCAAAACTACGCGCAAGAGCGCGGTCAGCACCGAAATTACCCAGCTTGGCAGCGCGGAGCGCGTCGAGGAGATCGCACGCATGCTCGGCGGCCACGATATCACCGCGAAAACGCGTGCACATGCAAAGGAATTGCTGCTGCAGAGCCGGCCGGCGAATGTCCGGCCGAAGGCGAACAACCGCCCTTAAGCGCGAGCCGGAATCGCCTTCCCGCGCTTGGATTTCGCGCCGGGCTTGGCCGCGATGGCTGATGGCTGAGCTTCGCCGGTTTCGAGCCAGTACTTGACGCGGTTCGCGTCACCGATGCGCGTCAGTCTTCCGTAGGAATCGAGCAGGACGATGACTACCGGTCTGCTGGCGATATTCGCCAACATGACCAAGCACTTGCCTGCTTCGCGAATGAACCCGGTCTTCGACAGCTGAATGTCCCATCCGCCACTTCTGACCAGTGAATTGGTATTGTTGAACCCGAGCAACTGTCCCATCGGTTGCACTTCGACGTAATGGCTCGCGGTGGTCGTGAATTCGCGAATGGGCGCATAACCCGCTGCCGCCTGGACCATGCGCGCCAGATCGTGCGCGGTGGCGACGTTCTCGCTCGATAGTCCCGTGGCATCGCTGAAATGCGTGCGCGTCATACCCAAGGCCTGTGCTTTCTGATTCATCGCCTCGACAAATGCCGGCGTGCCACCCGGGTAGTGTCGCGCGAGGCTGGATGCCGCACGATTCTCGGAGGCCATCAAGGCCAGCCGCAACATTTCCTGCCGCGGCAATTCGGCACCCAGGCGCAGACGCGAATGGCTCCCCTTGAGCAGGTCGAGGTCGTCGATGTTGACGGAGATCATTTCGTCCATCGGCTGCGCGGCGTCGAGCACGACCATCGCTGTCATCAGCTTGGTGACCGAGGCAATCGGCGTCACGACGTCGGCGCCCTTGGCATAGATGGCCTGCCCCGCGTTCGCGTCGTAGACCAGCACATTGGCGGACGCGAGCTTGAGCTTGTTGCCGTCGAGCGGCGCGATTGGCTCGCCCACGGCACTATTCGCCGGCTGGATGCCAGCGCACAGCGATCCGAAAATCACAATTAATGCTGCAAAAACAGTATGTAAGCTGATCTTCATCATGCGTGATCTTAGAAGGTCGCCAAGGTTTATAACACGAATGCAAGTGACGTGCCAATAGCCAAGCGAAAACAAACGCTTAGACCAAACGCTCAGACCCGCTCTTCGGATGACGTCAGGTAAGCGAAAGCTTGGTCGCCGCCCGTTGACAGGGCGGATTCGGGGCTTTCCCGCTGTTGCAGGGCCCACATCCGAGCGTATGCGTCGTCGGCGGCCAGCAATTCGGCATGGGTGCCGCGCTCGATGATGCGCCCCTGCGCCAGTACCAGGATCTGGTCGGCGCCAACAATAGTCGACAGGCGATGCGCTATGGTCAGCGTGGTGCGGTTTGCGGATATTTCCTCGAGCTCGGCCTGGATCAGTTTTTCGGACGCCGAATCGAGCGCGGAAGTCGCTTCGTCGAAAATCAGGATGCGCGGATTCTTGAGGATTGCCCGCGCGATCGCCACCCGTTGCTTCTCGCCGCCGGATAGCTTCAGGCCGCGTTCGCCCACCGGGGTCGCATAACCCTCGGGCAGTGCGGACACGAAGTCGTGCACCTGCGCGAGCTTTGCGGCGGCGACGATTTCATCGTGCGTTGCACCCGGATGCCCATAGGCGATGTTGTATTCGATCGAGTCGTTGAACAGCACGGTGTCCTGCGGGACGATCGCGATCGCCGCCCGGACGCTCGTCTGCTGTACCGCGCGCAGGTCCTGGCCATCGATGGTGATGCGCCCCGCACCCACGTCGTAGAAACGAAACAGCAGCCGCGCGAGCGTGGACTTGCCCGAACCGCTCGGCCCGACGACGGCGATGGTGCGGCCGGCGGGAATCGCGAACGACACGTCGAACAGGATCTGGCGGTTCGGCTCGTAGTTGAAATCGACGTGCTCGAACCGGACTTCGCCGTGATCCACCCGCAGTGGCGGTGCGCCCGGCGCATCCTTCACTTCAGCGTTCACATCGATCAACTGGAACATCCGCTCCATGTCGGCGACGGCCTGCTTGATTTCCCGATAGATGACGCCCAGAAAGTTGAGCGGGATGTAGAGCTGGATCATGAACGCGTTCACCAGCACCAGGTCGCCGATCGTCATCGTGTGATCGACCACGCCCAGCGTCGCGCGCCACATGATCAGCGTCACCGCGACCGCGATGATGGCGCTCTGCCCGATGTTGAGCAGCGACAGCGACGTCTGGCTGCGTACCGCCGCAGTTTCCCAGCGACGGAGGCTTTCGTCGTAGCGGGTCGCCTCGAATTCCTCGTTGTTGAAGTACTTGACGGTTTCGTAGTTGAGCAGGCTGTCGATCGCGCGGGTGTTGGCCTTGGAATCGAGTTCGTTCATCTGCCGCCGGAATCCCGTACGCCATTCGGTGATCGTCACTGTGTAGACGATGTAAGTGCAGAGCGCGCCGAGCGTGATGCCGATGAACCAGACATCGTAGCGGGCGACCAGGATCGCCGACACCAGCGCGATCTCGATGAGCGTCGGCAGGATCGAGAACAGCGTATAGCCGATCAGCGTGGAAATGCCGCGTGTCCCGCGTTCGATGTCACGCGTCAATCCGCCCGTCTGCCGCGACAGGTGGAAGCGCAGCGACAATGCGTGCAGGTGGCGAAACGTCTTGAGCGCGATCGTGCGCACCGCGCGCTGGGTAACCTTGGCGAACAGGAATTCGCGCAGCTCGGTGAATCCCGTGGTCGACAGGCGCAACACGCCGTACGCGACGAGAAGGGCGACCGGGAGCACCAGCACTTGCCCCGCCGGCGGAAGCGTGAGGCCGTCGACGATCCGCTTGAGCAGCAGTGGCACGCCGACGTTGGCGAGTTTCGCCGCGATCAAGCAAGCCAGCGCGAACAGGACGCGCCCTTTGTACGCCAACAGATAAGGCAGCAGCGTGCGCACCGTTTGCCAATCGCCGCGAGCGGCGCCGGCTACGCGGTCGGGCGTCACGGGAAGCGGCAGTGGAGAACGATGGCGCATGCGGTTCGATCAATGGCTCGGCGTCGGGCTTTCTGCGCGAAACCGGCGGCGCCGAGATTTTGGCGATTGGAGTAGTTTATCAGGTGCCCTTCATCGCGCGTCTCGCGTCCCAGCGTTCAGTGCTTGGCAGCGCCTCGAAACCACTCGTTGCCGCCGTAGCCGAGAAAGCCCATGGCCATGCGTACGATGCCATAGGCGATCCAGATCGCCACTTTGTAGATTCTCGGACGCACGCGCCAGTCGTCGACCGCAACCTGTCGCGACCCGCCAGAAATCATTTCGTTGAGCTGGCGCTTGAGTTCGTCGTTGAATCCTTGGTCACGCACGAAGACATTGGCTTCGCGCGCCATCAGCAGGCTGTAGGGATCGATGTTCGACGAGCCGACCGTGGCCCAATGGTCGTCGATCACCGCGACCTTGGCGTGCAGCATGCTGCGGTGGTATTCCTGGATGACGACCCCGGCCCGCAACAGCTGCCCGTACAGTGCGCGTGACGCGAAATGCAGGAGCAGGTACTCGACCTTGGCCTGCAGCACCAGCGTTACCGTGACGCCGCGCTGCGCCGCACTCACGAGCGCTCGACGAAAGCGGATCCCGGGAAAAAAATAGGAGTTGGCGATGATGATGTCGCTCTTGGCCGTCCGGATCGCCGCCAGATAAGCATGCTCGATGTCGCGCCGGTGACGAAGATTGTCACGGGCCACGAACTTGGCGGTTTGCGTACCGATGCGCGCCACGTGCCGACGCTCCGGAAACAGCGGCACGTCGCTTGCGCCGGTCTGCACGAGCTGCACCAGCGCCCATACCCGCTGCATCGTCTGCTCGACCGCTGGCAGCAGCGGGCCCTCGACGCTCACCGCAAAGTCGGCGCGCGGCGGTTTCTGATGCGGCGTGTTCATGTCGTCGATGACGTTGATGCCGCCGACAAAGGCGATGCGGCCGTCGATCTGGCACAGCTTGCGGTGCAGGCGGCGCAGTCGATGCGAGCGGAACTGCCACGGCGCGACCTCGGGACGATATTTCATAAGCTCGATCCCGGCCTCGTGCAAGTACTGCTGCAGCGCCGGAGTCAGATACAGTTTGGCGCCCCACCCGTCGACAAGCACGCGGACACGCACCCCGCGTCCCGCGGCGCGCGATAGCGACGAGGCAACCAGTCGCCCTGTGGCGTCATCGGCGAAGATGTACGTCTCGAGCCAGATTTCTCTTTCGGCGCCGTCGATGGCGTGCATCAATGCGGGGAAATATTGCGCACCGTCGCGCAACAGCGTGATGCGGTTGCCGGGCAGAAACCTGTTCATGGTCGTGCCAGAGCCGTTCATCGCACGTTGGCGGCAGCTGGTTTGGGTCGCACCAGCTCAAATGTAGCGGCGAGCGCGGCATGATCCGACATCCTCGCGACGGGATAGGCGTAATGCACGTCGGCGGTGAGCACGCGCAGGCCGCGCGCATAGATGCGGTCGAGCCGAAACATCGGCAGCACGGCCGGAAACGTTCGCGCCGGCCGACCGCGTGCCGCGACGAATACCTCAACCACGCCGAGCTCATCCTGCAGCGTGCGATCCGCCTTGCTTCGCCAGTCGTTGAAATCCCCCGCAATGACCAGAGGCACGTCCGCCGGGACGGACTCCCGGATGCGCTCCGTGAGCGCATGCACCTGCCACCTTCGCCCCCTCTCGAACAGCCCCAGATGGACGTTGATGCAATGCAGCGGCGGAAGACCGCGCTGCAGCTGCATAACGCAGTGCAGCATGCCGCGGCTTTCGAACACGTGCGCGGAAATATCCTGATTGGCCTGCGCCAGGATCGGAAAGCGCGACAGCACCGCGTTGCCGTGGTGCCCGTGACGCGTGTCGGCGTTCCTGCCGTACGCGACTTCATGCCAGACCGTGTCGGCAATGAACTCGTGCTGGGGCTTCCCCGGCCAATCCCGATACCGCGCGGCGTGGCGGCGGTGGGCCCCCTGGACCTCCTGCAGGAACAGTATGTCGGCCGAGAGCCCGTGCAACCGGTCGCGCAACTCGTGAATCACCATGCGGCGCGCCAGATGCGAAAATCCCTTATGAATGTTGTACGTGGCCACCGTAAAGCGCATGACTCATCTTAGCGGCATTTCACCGGATGCGGCCAGATCCACTGGCGATGCACCCGATTGAAGCGCCCGACGCTGGTCTCGACCGCAGCGCGACCGCACCCAGCGCCATGCAACAACGTGCTGCATCGTGTAAGTTATGCAGTGCCTGTACGACCAAGGCGAAGATGGGACCGTTTCGGCCCGTCTTTACAAACCCCTTCCGATATCTGCACAGGAGACATTCATGAAACAGCAAGCAACGATTCAAGCCGCGATTGCGGGACTGCTGGCGCTCGGACTGGCGGGCTCACTATCGGCTGCCCCGGTGGCGGCCGACTCGAGCAAGGACAAATGCTTCGGCATCGCCAAGGCCGGCCAGAACGACTGCGCTGCGGGGAAGCACGCCTGCGCGGGGCAAAGCACCGTCGATAACGACCCGATGTCGTGGAAGTACGTCGCCAAGGGAACGTGCGAGAAAGTTGGCGGCACGACCATGGCGCCGAAGTCCTAGCTCGCCAGATCGCCGGTGGCGGACCCTCCGTTCCGTCACCGGTCCGCCCACGCCCCACAGACCCGCGCCTACCGTGCCCGAACTGCCTCCTATCGTGGGCGTCGGTCTGCGCAGCCCGCATGTGGCGCGCGTTCGCACCGAGCACCCAGCCATTGGCTGGCTCGAAGTTCACAGTGAAAACTATTTCGTCGACGGTGGACCGGCGCTCGCCAATCTGGACGCAATCCGTGTCGACTACCCTGTTTCGCTGCACGGCGTCGGGATGTCGCTCGGTTCCGCCGATCCCCTCGATGCGACCCACCTCGCGCGACTGAGGCGCCTCGTCGCGCGGGTCGAGCCCGCGTTCGTGTCAGAGCATCTGTGCTGGAGTCATGCCGACGGCCGACATCTGAATGACTTGCTGCCTTTGCCGTTCACCGAAGAAGCGCTCACGATCGTCTGCCAGCGCATCGACCAGGTGCAGACCGCACTGGCGCGGCCGATTCTCGTCGAGAACATATCGGCCTACCTTCGCTTTGCCGACGACGCGATGACCGAGTGGGAATTCGTCGCGGCGGTTGCGGCGCGCAGCGGTTGCAAACTTCTTTTCGACGTCAACAATGTCTACGTCAATGCGGTCAATCACGGTTTCGACCCGCTCGAATTCGTGGCGGCGATTTCAGGCGACGCCGTTGCCGAAATTCACCTTGCGGGATTCGATGCCAGCGGTCCATGCTTGATCGACAACCACGGCGCGCGGGTTGCCGAGCCGGTGTGGGAACTCTATCGTGCGACGATCGAATGCTTTGGTCCGAAGCCTACGCTGATCGAATGGGACACCGATCTTCCGGCGCTCGAAGTGTTGCTCGACGAAGCCGCGATGGCGCAGAGGATGCTGGAGGCGCGCGATGCCGTCGCTGCGTGATTTGCAGTGCGGATTCTCCGCGGCTACGCTGTTCAGCGACGCCGCGGCGGTCGCCGCGCTGGGCATCGTCCCCGGTGACCTCGATCCACCCACGCGTATCGCCATCTACCGCAACAACATATTGGGCAACTATCGCAAGATTTTTGGCGCCACCTTTCCCGTGGTGCGCCGACTCGTCGGCCAGCCATTCTTCGACGAAGCAACCGAGCAATTCGTACGCGGACACCCTTCGTCGCGTGGCGACGTCAATCACTACGGCGGTGACTTCGCGGCATTCCTCGCGTCGTATGCGCCCGCACGCGGACTCAGGTATCTTGCCGATGTCGCGCACCTCGAATGGGCGATCGACCAGGCCAACATCGCCGCCGACGCCGCGGCGCTCGACGTCGCGGCGCTCGCCGCCGTTGCGCCCGACGCGCTTGCGGAATTGCGGTTCGGGTTGCATCCGGCCGTCCGTCTAATCGCGTCGTTCTTCCCGATCCTGCGCATCTGGCAAGTCAACCAGCCGGAATATGTGGGCGACCCGCAGATCAATCTTGATGAAGGCGCCGACACACTGCTGGTCACGCGCGGCACCGATGGCATTGCGATCGAACGCATCAGCACAGGCGAACATGCCTTTCTTGGGGCGCTGGCCGCCAACGCCACGCTCGGCGATGCGACCACCGTGGCCGCCGCTGTCGAGTCTGCATTCAACCTTGCCGACGCGCTGCGCCGGCACGTCGCCAATCAAGTCGTGGTCGCGTTTTGCGCGCCGTCCACGCCTACTCGCAGGGAACACGCATGAACGCCATCGCCAGTGCCTCGCGCCTCGGCCGCCTTGCCAGCGTTTACTGCAAATTGACCAGTGCGATCGACAAACTCCAGCCGCTGCTGTTGCTCGGCTTCCGCCTGTACGTCGCGAATGTCTTTTTCCGTTCGGGCTTGACCAAGATCCACGACTGGAGCGTCACGATCGCCCTGTTCACCAACGAATACCACGTCCCGCTGTTGCCACCCGGAATTGCAGCGTTGATGGGTACGGCCACGGAACTGTCGATACCCGTGCTGTTCGTGCTCGGATTCGCGACGCGTTTCGGCGCCTTCGTCCTTTTCTTCTTCAACATCATCGCTGTCGTGTCGTACGCCGCACTGCCCGACATCGCGGTCAAGGATCACATACTCTGGGGAACGATGATCCTGGTGATCCTGCTTTGCGGGCCCGGCAAGATTTCGCTGGACTACGTGCTCGGGCGCCGGCTTGGCGTCGATACGCAATAGTTTCGGCCACCATTACCGCGCGGACCATGGCGAGATCGATCAAACGCAAAAAGCGGCGCAACGCGGGCGCGTCGAAGCACGCGCCAGCGCTCCCTGGTCAGGTTGTCCTGGTCATGCAAGGCGGCGGTGCATTGGGCGCGTATCAGGTCGGCGTCTACCAGGCGCTGCACGAAGCAGGCATCGAGCCGGACTGGGTGATCGGTACGTCGATCGGGGCTATCAATGGTGCGCTGATCGCTGGCAATCCCCCCGAACGCCGCCTGGCGGCGCTGCATGAATTCTGGCGCCGCGTTGAGCAACGGGCGGGCGCTCTGGGCTTCGATGGAATTCCCGCGCTCGCCACGGCGTGGGCGCACATGTCGACGATGACCCACGGCCTCGCACCGTTCTTCACGCCCAATCACGCGTCGTGGCTTGGGCCGCATCTGCAGGTCGGACTGGAAGGCGCCGCTTACTACACGACCGCTCCGTTGCGCGCGACGCTCGCCGAACTCGTCGACCTCGAATACCTTAACGACGGCGATACGCGCCTCACCGTGGGCGCAGTGCACGTCAAGACCGGCGAAATGCGCTACTTCGATAGTCGCGACACGCCAATCGGCCTGGAGCACGTCATGGCCTCGGGCGCACTGCCGCCCGCGTTTCCCGCCGTGCGCATCGACGGCGAGCCCTACTGGGACGGCGGCATCTATTCGAATACGCCGATCGAGGCGGTACTCGACGACAAGCCGCGGCGCGATTCGGTCATCTTCACGGTTCACATGTGGAATCCGGAAGGCCCTGAACCGACTTCGCTGTGGGAGGTCATGGGCCGCCACAAGGACATCCAGTTCGCGAGCCGGGCGAAGAGCCATATTGCGCGACAGAAGCAGATCCACCATCTGCGCCACATCATCCGCGAGCTGGCGAAACACGTCCCGGAAAAAGCGCGCAACGCGGCAGCGGTAAGGGAGCTCGCGTCGTGGGGCTGCGGCAGCACGATGCATGTTGCGCGCCTGATCGCGCCGCGGGTCAGCGGTGAGGACCAACTCAAGGACATCGATTTCACGCCCGCGGGAATCGAAGCCCGCTGGGAGGCCGGTTACGCAGAGGGTCAGCGCGTCCTCGCGCTGGCGCCGTGGCAGCGGCCAGTCGACCCGATGGAAGGCGTCGTCATCCATGACACTGGTGTCGTCAAGTCCGCGCTCGCGCATGGCGTCGACGGATTCGACGGCAAGACGCGCTAGCGACAACAGGCGCCCATCATGGGCAGTGGCCGCGCTACCATGCTCCCTGACTCAACAAGGGGCTGACGCATATGACCCAGCACTATGATGCGATCGTCATCGGAACCGGGCAAGCAGGGCCCTCGCTGGCCGTGCGCCTCGGTCAGGCCGGCCAAAGCGTCGCAATCATCGAGCGCGATCTCGTCGGCGGCACCTGCGTCAACAACGGCTGCATACCGACCAAGACGCTGATCGCCAGCGCCCGGGCAGCGCACGTCGCCCGCCATGGTGCGGACTTCGGCATCGTCATCGAGGGCGCTGTCCGCGTCGACATGCCGCTAGTCAAGGCGCGCAAGGACGCCATCGTCCGGCAATCCAACCAAGGTGTCACGAACTGGTTGCGCAAAGCGCCCAACGTAGCCTTGATCGAAGGCCACGCGCAATTCGAGGGGCCGCGCACCGTGCGTGTCGGCGAAACATTGCTGGAGGCCGAGCGGATTTTCATCAACGTCGGTGGTCGCGCAATCGTTCCCGCCATGCCGGGCCTTGCCGAAGTGCCCTATCTCACCAACGCCAGCATGATGGCGGTCGATTTCCTGCCCAAGCACCTGATCGTGGTGGGTGGCAGTTACGTCGGCCTCGAATTCGCGCAGATGTACCGTCGGTTTGGCAGCCGCGTCACCGTGGTCGAGATGGGGCCACGCATCATCGCCCGCGAGGACGATGATGTCTCCGCCGCGGTACAGGCCATTCTCGAAGGCGGAGGGCATTGCCTTTCAGCTCAACGCCACGTGCCTCGATGTGCGCAAGGCTGCAGACGGCGTCAACGCCCGCGTGAGCTGCAACAAGGGAGTGCCGGAGATCGAAGGATCGCACGTGCTGCTTGCGGTCGGACGCATGCCGAACACGGATGATCTCGGGCTCGACAAGGCCGGGGTGCGCGTCGATGCGCGCGGATACATCGAAGTCGACGATACGTTGGCAACCAACGTCCCCGGCGTCTGGGCGCTGGGCGATGTGAACGGCAAGGGCGCGTTCACGCATACGTCCTACAACGATTTCGAAATCGTCGCGGCCAACCTGCTCGACGCAGACACTCGGCGTGTCAGCGACCGCGTCTCCGCGTACGCATTGTTTGTCGACCCACCACTCGCACGCATCGGCATGAACGAACGCGAAGCGCGAGAGTCCGGACGCAAGGTCTTGGCGGGCAGGATGTTGATGGCGCGGGTCGGACGCGCCCGCGAACGCAGCGAAACGCAAGGGTTCATGCAGGTCCTGGTCGACGCCGAAACGAAGCGCATTCTTGGCGCTACCCTACTCGGAATCGAAGCCGACGAAGCGATCCACTGCCTTCTCGACGTTATGTACGCACGTCTGCCCTACACCGTGATCCAGCGCGCCGTGCACATCCATCCAACGGTGTCCGAACTGTTGCCGACGGTGCTCGGCGACCTCAAGCCGCTCGGTTGATCGGCGTGCGACAGACCATAAACACATCCGCGCCCGCGCTTCCGAACGACGCCTGACGCGCGGTCAATGTCGGCTACAATTCGCTACGGTATTCGCTCGCCTATGCGTCGACTGCCGCTATCGTCATCTCCAAGGAGTTACCGCATGACCCGCATTGCCCTCTGTGCAATCCTTGTCGCGGCACTTTGCCTGCCCGTGCCCGGTGCCGCGCAGACACCGGAGCGCATCGTCTTCGCCACGGACTGGCTGGCGGAGGCCGAGCACGGCGGGTTCTATCAGGCGGTCGCCGAGGGTATCTACAAGAAGTACGGGCTCGACGTGACGATCAAGATGGGCGGTCCACAGGTCAACGGCCTGCAACTGCTCGCCGCCGGGCAACTCGATGTCGTCATGGGCGACGCGCTGCAAGTCGTCTCGGCGGTCGAACAGAACGTGCCGCTCACGGCGATCGCCGCGACGTTCCAGAAAACTCCGGTGGCGATCATTGCGCACCCCGGCGTGACGAAACTCGAAGAACTCAAGGGCAAGCCTATCGCCATCTCCGCAGCGAGCAACACGACGTTCTGGCCATGGCTGAAGCAACGCTACGGGTTTGGTGACGACCAGAAACGGCCCTATGCGTTCAGCGTGCAGCCGTTCCTCGTCGATCCTGCGCTTTCGCAACAGGGCTTCGCAACGTCCGAGCCCTTCTCGATCGAAAAGGGCGGCATCAAACCAGTCGTGTTCCTGCTTGCGGACCTGGGCTACCCGCCCTATGCGGAAGCACTGTCCGTGATGCGCGATACGCTGGCCAAGCGCAGCGACGCGCTGGCGCGTTTCGTGCGCGCATCCGCGGAAGGCTGGAAGAGTTATCTGGTCAATCCGGCGCCCGGCAATGCGCTGATCAAGCGCGACAATCCGGAAATGAGCGATGAGCTTCTCGCGTACAGCCATCGCAAACTCAAGGACTATGCGATCGTGTCAGGCGGCGACGCCGCCACGCGCGGCATGCTCACGATGACGGACGCACGTTGGGCGCAGACCATCGACTTCCTGCGCTCGGCCGGGCTCGCCAAGCCGGGTATCGACTACGCGAAGGCGTATTCGCTGACGATCGTGCGCGACGTGAAGGTCCTGCCCTGACCTCGACTGCCGTTGCCGCTGATGCACCACCGGTGGTGGACATCGCCGGCGCAAGCAAGACCTATCCCACGGGACGCCAGGCGCTCGCGCCGGTCGATCTCGCGGTGCGCAGGGGCGAATTCCTCACGTTGCTTGGCCCTTCCGGCTGCGGCAAGACCACCCTTCTCAACCTGATGGCAGGCCTCATCGAGCCCTCACTTGGCGCGTTGCGCTGGTGGGGCGAAACATTCGACGCCACCGGCGGCCGCGGCCGGCGACTTGCGATGGTATTCCAGGCGCCCACGCTCATGCCCTGGGCACGCATCGATGCAAACGTGCGCCTGCCGCTCGATCTTGCGGGCGTGCCGCGCGGGGACGCCAACGAGGACGTCGCGGCGGCGCTCGACCTGGTCGGTTTGACCGACGCCGCAGGACAATTGCCGCGCGAACTGTCGGGCGGCATGCAAATGCGCGCATCGATTGCGCGCGCTCTCGTCACGTCGCCGGACCTGCTGCTGATGGACGAACCTTTCGGCGCGCTCGATGAATTCACGCGCCAGCGACTCGACGTCGAGCTGCTGGCGCTCTGGGCCGCACGCGGACTCACGATCGTGTTCGTCACGCACAGCATCGTCGAAGCGGTGTTCCTGTCGACGCGCGTCGTCGTCATGGCGGCAAGGCCCGGTCGCATCGTCGCTGCCGTGCCGATCGAAGAGCCGTATCCGCGCACCGACGCCTTCCGGTTGACACCCGCTTTCTCCGCACAATGCCAGCACCTCTCGCGGCTGGTCGCGGATGCGGCCACAAGCGTGTCTTGATGCGCGACACTGACACCGGTCAACCGTGGCTATTGCGCTTCGTCGCGCCCGCGTTCGTCGCGTTCGTCGTGCTTGGCGTATGGCAATCGTTGGTCGTCGTGTACGACGTGCCCGCGTATCTCGTCCCTTCTCCACTGCTTGTGTTGCGCACACTGATCACTGACCGCGTGCTGCTTCTCAATTCGCTGGTCGTCACGCTAGGCGTCGCACTAACCGCGCTCGGCGTTTCCGTGGTGCTCGGAGCGCTCACAGCGCTGCTGTTCGTGCGCAGCCGCTGGATCGAGATGAGCCTGTTTCCTTACGCCGTGCTGCTGCAGGTGACGCCGATTGTGGCGATTGCGCCGCTGATCATCATTTGGGTCAAGGATACGCACACCGCGTTGGTGATGTGCGCGGTCGTCGTGGCGATTTTTCCGATCATATCCAACACGACGCTGGGCCTGCGCAGCGCAGACACCGGATTGCTCAATCTTTTCCGCATGTACCGTGCCACCCGGTGGCAGATCCTGACACGGCTGCGCGTGCCAAGCGCGCTGCCGTATTTTTTTGGCGGCCTGCGCATCGCCAGCGGTCTCGCGCTGATCGGTGCGGTCGTTGCCGAATTCGTTGCCGGAACAGGTGGCCAGGGCGCGGGTCTAGCGTATCAGATCCTGCTCGCGGGCATCCAGCTCAACATCCCGCGCCTGTTCGCGGCGCTGCTTCTGATCACGCTGAGCGGAGTCGCGCTTGTTCGGTATCACTGTGTGGATCTCGCGTCTCGTCTTGTCGCGCTGGCACGAAAGCGAAGTGACGCCCGGCGACTGACAAAGTCTCCTGCCATCGTCACTTCCTTCGCGTGGCGCCCGCCCGGGGATTGCGGGCGGCGCGTTCAGTTGTCCTCGAGCTCTGCCTTGTAGCGCTTCCGCGCTTCGTGGTCCAGGCGCACGTCCTCGATCTCGCGCAACACGCCGTGAACGTCGGCGGGAAGCGTGCTCGTCGCAAAGTGACCGGTCAGTTCCGTGTCCGGATGCAGCGCGCTGCGCTCGTACAGCGACCAGATCTCCTTGCCGTATTGCGTCGCGGCAAGCGCAGGCGCGAAGCGACTGAAGTAAGTGGTGATGTTGCCGGCGTCGCGTTGCAGCATGGCGGCGGCGTTGTTGTTGCCGGCCGCGTTGACCGCCTGCGGTAGATCGATGATGACCGGCCCGGTGCTGTCGACCAGTACGTTGTATTCGGACAGGTCGCCGTGGATGATCCCCGCGCATAGCATGCGGACGATCTGCCGCATCAGCACCGCGTGATATTCCAGCGCCAAGGGCTCCGTGAACTCCAGATCGTTGAGGCGCGGCGCGGCGTTGCCGTCGGCATCGGTCAGCAGTTCCATCAGCACGACGCCGTGCATGAAACCGTAGGGCCGCGGCACACGCACGCCGGCGGCGGCGAGGAGGTACAGCGTATCGACTTCCACGTTCTGCCAGGCCTCTTCCTGCTTCTCACGCCCGAACCGCGTGCCCTTCGCTATGGCGCGCGCTTCGCGGCTGTTTTTCGTCCTGCGCCCCTCCTGGTAAAGCGCCGCCTGACGGAAGCCGCGCTTGTTGGCCTCCTTGTACACCTTCGCGCAGCGCAGCTCCTCTGCGCAGCGAACGATGTAGACCGTGGCCTCCTTGCCGCTCATCAACTGGCGAACCACGCCGTCGATCATGCCTTCGTGAACGAGCGCCTGGAGACGCTTCGGAGTCTTCAACAGGGATCCACGGGGCGCTTGTTGCCGGCAGGACCGGACGCGCCAGAATGGAGCAGAGATGGGTTTCGACACATGACAGCATTGTCGCATGCCACCACCGCCGTTCCGCGTGTCGAAATTCGGCCTGCTCGAACGTCATTGTCATGGCGGAGTATATTGCCCGTCACAACCGATCCAGGAGCACACCATGGAATACCTGTTGCTGATCTACGGAAGCGAAGCCGCAATGCTGTCCGCAAGCAAGGAAGCTACCGGCCAGATGGTGGCCGCCTATGCTGCCTATACCGAAGCGATGAAGAAAGCCGGCGTTCTTGTCGGCGCGAATCGCCTCCAGCCCACCTCGACCGCGACCACCGTGCGCGCACCCAATGGCAAGAGCAGCGTGCTAGACGGGCCATACGCGGAGACCAAGGAGCAGCTCGGCGGCTACTACATGATCAAGGTGCCGGATCTGGACGCCGCGCTTGCCTGGGCAGCGCGTTGCCCCGGCGCTGCATATGGAGCGATTGAGGTTCGCCCGGTCTGGGTCATGTAGGTGTCGCACCATGATGCGAGAGGAGGATGAACGGGCCCGCGCTACGACCGAGGCGGTAGCGCGTCGCAGTTACGGCAAGCTCATCTCCTTTCTCGCGGCGCGCACCCGCGACGTCGCGGGTGCCGAGGACGCATTGTCCGACGCATTCGCCGCAGCGTTGGTCGGCTGGGCTGCGAACGGAGTCCCCGCGAATCCGGAAGCGTGGCTGCTCACCGTGGCACGGCGCAGGATGATCGATTCGGCCCGTCGTCGCCGCAGCGCCGACGACGGGTCGATCTACCTGCAACTGATTGCGGATGAAGTGGAGGCCGCGGCGACCAGCGACACACCGATCCCAGACGATCGCCTGCGCCTGATGTTCGCATGCACGCACCCGGCGATCGACCCTGGCGTGCGTGCGCCCCTGATGCTGCAGACTATCCTCGGCTTCGACGCCGGCACCATCGCGTCGGCATTTCTGGTCGCGCCCGTGACGATGAGCCAGCGCCTCGTGCGCGCGAAGAACAAAATCAGGCAGGCAGGCGTGCCGTTTCGGGTTCCCGAGCAAGATGAATTGGCGGAGCGGCTCGACGCCGTGCTCGAGGCCATCTACGCGGTTTTCGCGGAGGGCTGGTCCGATCCCGCAGGCACCGAGGCGCGACAGCGCAATCTCGCCGGGGAAGGGATCTGGCTCGGACGGTTGGTCGCTTCGTTATTGCCGGAAGAAGCCGAGGCGCTTGGCCTGTTGGCGCTGATGCTGCATGCCGAAGCGCGGCGTGGTGCGCGGCGCAATGCGAAAGGCGATTACGTGCCGCTCGCGGAACAGGATCCGGCGTCATGGAACCCCCACTTGATCGATGAGGCCGAGGCACTGCTGTTGCGCGCCATCGGCATGAACGCGATCGGCCGCTATCAACTGGAAGCTGCGGCGCAATCCGCGCATGCTATCCGACGGTTGACGGGTCGCACCGATTGGGCGGCCATCGTGCATATCTACGACACATTGCTGGCGCTGACGAACTCACCGGTGGTCGCGATTAATCGTGCCGTCGCGCACGCCGAAGTGCATGGGCCGCTGGAAGGCATCGCAGCACTCGCCGAAATCTCAGGTGACGCGCGGCTCGCCGACTATCAACCCTACTGGGCAGCTCGCGCAGGTCTGTTGGCTCGCGCGGGAGATATCAACGCGGCTCACGCAGCCTATCAACGCGCGATCGGGCTGGAATCCGATCCGGCCGTGCGCAGGTTTTTGCAGCAGCGTTGCGATGAGCTGCACCACCCCACCGCGTCCATTAGGCCGGAACCAGTCGGAGATGCGTAATCTCCGACGGCGCACCCAGGCGTAACGGTGGGCCCCAATAGCCCGTCCCCCGACTGACGTAAACCCACAGGGATTGAATGCGGTGCAACCCCGCGGTAATCGGCTGCTGCAGGCGAACGAGCAACGTCCAGGGCAGAAACTGGCCGCCATGGGTATGGCCGGAAAGCTGCAGATCGAAGCCGACCGGCGCGGCCGCAAAAGCAGATCGCGGTTGGTGCGCCAGCAGCAGTCTGAAGTCGGCATTTCGCGGCGACCCGACCATCGCCGCGGCGGGATCGCTCCGCTGCGCCGGGTCGTAGTGATGCGCGCCATGGTCGGTGACGCCGCCGACGACCACGGTCGCGCCCTCGTGCAACAGCACCACGTGTTCGTTCATGAGCACGCGCAAGCCGAGTCGCCGGATCTCGGCGACCCATGACTCGACCCCGGAGTAGTACTCGTGGTTGCCAGTAACAAAGTAGGCGCCGTGCCGCGCCGACAACCGGCCCAGTGGCTGCGTGTGGTGGGCGAGCTGCGCGACGCTGCCGTCGACCAGATCGCCGGTTACGGCGATCAGGTCTGCGCCGAGTTCGTTCACCGCGTCGACGATCGCATCGAGATAATTGCGCTTGATCGTCGGGCCGACGTGAATGTCGCTGATCTGCGCGATGGTGAATCCGTGCAGCGATGCGGGCAGATTCGTGATCGGCACGTCGACGAGGCGCACGCCCGCGCGCTTACGCGCGCTGTATAAGCCCGACAGCGATGCAAGCGCTGCCGTCACCGGCACGGCGGCGGCACTGTCAATGCGAAATGTACGAAGCGTATCCGGCGCGGCGATCCATCCGCTCGCCAAGTGCCCAAGCAGCAACGCTACGTCGCGCAGAAACGTGAGCACGAACAGCGACGAAAACGTACCCATCATCAGCAGCCCCGACCAGGCGAGAATGTCCGCCAGCGGCTGTCGGTGCATTCGACGCGCGGTGAAGCCGAGGGGCACCAGCACGGCCGATGCCGCCAACCACGAGCTCAAGGCCACGATAGCGGGCAAGCCGAACGGCAGGCTGGGCAACAATCGCCATGCGACATAGCCATGAAGCAGCGCGATGAATGCAAACCATTGCACCATAGGTGGGCGTTTCCTGAATGTGCAGCGATCGACGCGAACGCGTCAAAGACAAGGTGGGGGCGTTTGCAACAACTGCAAGACTACGTCGGCCACGAGCGATGTACCGCTGGCGCCAATTCACTCGCGGTAATTCACTCGCGATCATTCAAAGTCCGCGCGAAGACCGGTGACGAATCCCAGCACACGCTATCCAACCAGGGTAATCCGCGCGCCAACCAGGACTCCGCGAGTCTGGAGGAACCATGCGGCAAATTCGCGGCAACAGCCGCACACTTCTCGCCACGTACTCAGTGATTAGGTTCGCAGCAACTGCGTGTGCTGTGTCGAACTTGAGTAACCACTGGGATACTGGGGTGGCTGATGGGGTTCGAACCCACGACAACTGGAATCACAATCCAGGACTCTACCGCTGAGCTACAGCCACCATTGAAACTGTTCTCTATCGAGCCGGAGTTGGCACGCCCGACAGGACTCGAACCTGTTACCCCCGGCTTAGAAGGCCGGTGCTCTATCCAAATGAGCTACGGGCGCTCCGCTGCGTCAAGCCGATCCGGCCCTTGCGTGGTCGCTAAGGCAATGCACCCGGCGCCATGCTCCTCTGCAAGCCTGACGGCAATAGTAGCAGATCACATTGAATTTTCAAGGCAAATCCGGCGCGTCAGGAGTTAACGGCATCAGTAGGCGAAGGTGCCCTCTGCAACAAAAAGCCTGTCAGCGTCGGAAACAGCATGACCGACAGCAGCGCGGCGCCCACCAGCGCGACGGCCACGTCCGGGTTCATCGTTTTCGCCCGCGCCCCGATCTCGGTAATGACCACGATGATCGAGAGCGATGGGACCGCCGACGAAAGCGCGAAGGGCAATCGTTGCGCCGTGGCGATGTCACCGCGATAAAGCAGCACCGGCAACCCCCGGACTATGAGGAAAAGCAACGCGAAGGTGGGCACGAGGAGCATCGTCGTGACATTTTGACCGAGTGCCGCGATGTCGAATTTGACACCGGTGCCGACAAAAAAGAAAGGGTAGAACCAGCCGAACGAGACGGCCTCGATTTTCTCGCGCAACGGTTTGCCTTCCACGCCGCGCGTGGCCTGTCCCACGACCATGCCGGCGGCGAAGGCGCCGAAGATGCTTTCGAATCCAAAATCCTCGGCCAGCACGAACAGCGCAGCGAGCATGAGCAGCGAGATGCGCACGGGCAGCTGCGTGCTCGCATGCATGTGCCGGTTGAGCAACGCCAGCAGCTTGGGTGGTCGCGCGCCCATGCCCACGAAAATTGCTGCACCAACGACGAGCAGGAACACCAACAGAAATCCGACTTCCTGCCAGGTGCTGTATTGCTGCGACAGCAACAGCGACATCGCGACGATCGGGCCGACCTCGCCGAGCGTGCCGGCCGCCAGCACCAGACGTCCGAACATGGTGCCGAGTTGGCCGCTATCGCGAAAGATGGGTACCAGGATGCCCAGGCCGGTCGTGCAAAGCGCCAACGTGACCATCAGCGGCGCGTCGACCTGAGGGATGAGATGCAGCAATCCGACAACCGTGATACCCACCAGGAGCGAAATTGCCCAACCGCCTGCAGCAAGGAACAATGGACGTCCCTTGATTTCGCCGAATTCGAGTTCCATCCCCGCCATGAACAACGTGGTCGCCATACCGATCGTGAACATCGCGACCACGAAGCCTTCGAATTTCACCAAAGCGAGAACGTGAGGACCCAAAACAATGCCGAGCATCACTTCAAGGACGACGACCGGTATTTTGAAACCGAGCGGGACTTCGCCCAGCAAGGGCGCCAGCACGGCGGCGGCCAGTATCCAGAAGATCGGGTGACCGACTAGCATGATCCGACCGCACAAGGGCGCGCGTCCCTCGGGGCGCGCACAGCCCCCGCAGACATCACGACCCGCTTGGAGTTCGATTCGGACTCAGCCATCATGCAAGCCTTTTCCACTAGTGTGCCTGATGACGCCGTCGTCGCGCCACTCACGCGACGTATTCACGACCTAATCTTGCCGGCCCCTGCGACGATGTCCATACTTTCCCGCTGCATGCGGAATCTGACGTTGCCCGTCATCGGTGCGCCGCTGTTCATCATCAGCAACCCGCAACTCGTCATCGCGCAGTGCAAAGCCGGCGTCATCGGCGCGATGCCGGCGCTGAACGCCCGGCCGGAATCGCAACTCGACGAGTGGCTGGCGGAGATCACGGAAGCCCTTGCCGCACACGACAAGACGCACCCTGGCCGCCCGGCGGCGCCGTTCGCCGTCAACCAGATCGTGCACAAGTCAAACGACCGTCTCGACCACGACATGGCGATGGTGGTGAAATATAGAGTGCCGATCATCATCAGCTCGCTTGGCGCGCGGGTTGACGTCAACGCCGCCATTCACGGCTACGGCGGCGTAGTGCTGCACGACATCATCAACAACGCGTTTGCGCACAAGGCGATCGACAAGGGTGCCGACGGCCTGATCGCGGTCGCGGCGGGCGCCGGCGGCCATGCCGGCGTGAAGAACCCGTTCGCGCTGGTGCAGGAGATCCGCGCCTGGTTCGATGGCCCGCTCGCGCTCTCCGGCGCGATTGCCACCGGCGGTGCCGTGCTCGCCGCACAGGCGATGGGCGCGGACTTCGCATACATCGGTTCGGCCTTCATCGCGACCACCGAGGCTCGCGCGTCCGACGCCTACAAGCAGGCGATCGTCGAAGGCACGTCCGACGACATCGTCTATTCCAGCCTGTTCACTGGTGTGCACGGCAACTACCTGAAGGCGTCGATACGCGCCGCCGGACTCGACCCGGATAACCTCCCGCAAAGCGACCCGAGCCAGATGAGTTTCGGTTCAGGCCGCAAGGCATGGAAAGACATCTGGGGAAGCGGCCAGGGCATCGGTGCCGTCAAGCAAGTGATGGGCGCGGCCGAACTCGTGGCACGGCTGAAGTGGGAATACGAGGAAGCAAGGATTCGACTGGCGGGCCCAAACAAATAATCAGCTGCGACCGTTTGCTGCACCCCCGGGGACGGTGACCATTCATCGGGCAATGACCGACGAGTCGCTCCGTGAAAATGCCCCTATAATTCCTGCTCTTTGGCAAACGCACTCATGACCGTTTTCCGTTGGCTGGTTCGCAGCGCCGGACTTTTACTTAAAGTCTTGCTCCTCGGATGGGCCACGCTGGCGATCTACTACTCGAACCTGCCGTGGTTCTGGGCTCGCGCGTCGCTGGCTGTGGCTTTCCTGGCGTTCGGCGTCTGGGCACTTTGGCTGACGCGCCGACCACGCATGCCGTGGGTGTTCGCGGGACTGTTTCTCGCCGTCGCGCTGTGGTGGAGCACCATCCTCCCGTCCAACGATCGCGCCTGGCGTCCCGAGGTCGCGGTCCTGCCTCGCGCGACCATCGACGGCGACCACGTGCACATCACCGGCGTGCGCAATTTCGAGTACCGGAGCCGCGACGACTTCACGGTGCACTACGAAGAGCGCGACGTATCGCTCTCGCACCTGACCGCGGTTGATTTCTTCCTCTCCTTCTGGATGGAAGGGCCCATCGGGCACACGTTCGTAAGCTTCATTTTCGACAACGCACCACCGCTTTCCGTCTCCATCGAAACGAGGCCCGAGATCGGCGAAGGCTACTCGCCGATCGCCTCGCTTTTCAAGCAATACGAGCTGATCTATGTCGTGGGCGACGAGCGCGACCTTGTTCGTGTCCGGACCGATTATCGCGACGAGGCAGTATTTCTCTATCACATCAGGATATCGCCGGAAAGCGCGCGGCGTCTGTTCCTGATCTATCTCGAGCGCATCAACGAGCTCGCCGATCACCCGGAGTTCTACCACCTGCTCAGCAACAGTTGCACAGTCAATATCGTCCGCTACGCGAATGCTGCCGGCAGAAACGGCCAGTTCGACTTCCGCCACCTCCTCAACGGTTTGATCGACCGCTACTTCTATGATGCAGGCCTGGTGGACACGTCAATTCCCTTTGACGAGCTGCGCCGCCGCGCGCACATTAACGAAGCCGCCGTTGCGGCCGGCAATGCGCCCGACTTCTCCCAGCGCATTCGCACGTCCATACCCGATTTACATCCGTGAACATCGCTCGAGGATACCGATGAAACTCTCGCTGACGTCTCGCGTCGCCACGGCGACGCTGCATCTTCGCGCTCTGCGGCATCTGCATCGGACAGCAAGCGCCGGCGACCGCTCCGGGCACGGCCAATGCCGCAGCTGGCGCCAGGCGAAACGGCCGTTCTTTTCCAGAATGTCCGCATCTTCGACGGCAAAAGCGGGTCTGTCTCCGGCTCGATGAACGTTCTGGTCAGGGGCAATGCGATCGCTCGCATTTCGGGCGCGCCGATCGCGATCGATCCGACGGTTCCGGTAACCGTCATCGCGGGTAACGGCGGGGTACTGATGCCGGGTCTCATCGACAATCACTGGCATACGATGCTGGTGCGGCCTAGCCCGGCCGTCGCCATTGCGGGCGATGTCGGTTACAACAACATCGTCGCCGGCCTCGAAGCGACCGACACCCTGATGCGCGGATTCACCACGGTTCGCGACATGGGCGGGCCCGAGCTTCGGACTCA
This sequence comes from uncultured beta proteobacterium, assembly GCA_963732105.1. Classification (GTDB taxonomy): domain Bacteria; phylum Pseudomonadota; class Gammaproteobacteria; order Burkholderiales; family Casimicrobiaceae; genus PALSA-1003. Next base: position 189,630 of record CAVSYL010000008.1, on the reverse strand, counting down.
AGCAAGCGATCGACGAAGGCCTCATCGCGGGCCCGCGAATCTTTCCGTCGGGCGCCATGATCACGATCACCGGAGGTCACGGCGACTTCAGGCAGCGCTTCGAGGTTCCGCGAGTCATCGGCGGCCCGCTGAGTCGGATGGAGCAGATTGGCGGCAGCATGATTGCCGACAGCCCCGACGAGGTTCGGGTGCGCGTGCGCGAGCAGCTCATGCTGGGCGCGTCGCAGATCAAACTGACCGCTGGCGGCGGCGTGGCGTCACCGCACAGCCCGCTGGACATTGCGACCTTTACCGAACCCGAGCTGCGCGCGGCGGTCGAAGCCGCCGACAACTGGGGCACCTACGTCACCGTGCATGCCTATACGCCGCGCGCGATCCAGATGGCCATCGCTGCCGGTGTCAAGGTCATCGAGCACGGCCACCTGATGGACGAAGCCACCGCGCAGTTGATGGCCCAGAAAGGCATCTGGCTGAGCATTCAGCCGTTCCTCGACGATGAAGATCTCCCAAACGTTCCCCCCGGTTCCGAGGCGCGGATGCAGCAAGTCATCACCGGCACCGACACCGCATACGCTTTCGCGAAAAAATACAAGCTGAAGACGGCCTGGGGCACCGACGTGCTGTTCTCCCCAGCCCTGGCCAGGCGCCAAGGCGCGCAGCTGGCGAAGCTGGTGCGCTGGTACACGCCGAGCGAGGTGCTGAAAATGGCGCACGGGCGACAACGCGCAATTGCTGGCGTTGAGCGGCCCGCGCAATCCTTATCCCGGCAAGCTCGGCGTCGTCGAAGAAGGCGCGCTCGCAGACCTTCTGCTTGTCGCCGGCAATCCGGTCGAGAACATCAAACTGATCGAAGACCCGGCGAGAAATTTTCTCGTCATCATGAAGGACGGGAAGATCTACAAGAACACGGTCGTGCGCTAGGCTGCTACGGGCTGCACCCGCACCGGCCTTCGTAATGCATTTGCTAGCGCCAATCCGCCGATTGCGGCTGCAATATGCTTCACTGCGTGGCCCGCAAACAGCTCGTGGGTCGCGTGCCAGATGAACACGTCGCCGGTTTCCGCGACCTTGGAGATCGCGTACCAGGCAATCAGCGTCCACCAGGGGAATGGATCGTGCCCTTTTTGGGTCAGGGACAGCAGGAGGATGATCGCCGCCATGCCTCCGAATTGCACTTCCGCGTAGAGCGCGAGGTCACCGGTATATTGCCAATAAAATACGCTCGCCGGTCCGACGACAAGCATCAAGATGAGTACGATAACGCCGCTGCGGCTGCTGATGCGTTCACCGACAAGTGCGCCGAACACACCCGCGAAAACGATCGTCATCGGCAGTCGGTCGACAACGAGTGTTTCGTCGTTCGGGTTCCAGTGATAGTAGGCTGAGCCGAACCCGGTGAGGAATAGCCCGAGGAACAAGACGTTCATGCTGAGATGGGCGACGGGTGACAATGGCCGCAGTCCCTGCCGCAGGCGGTAGAGCCCGAGCAAGCCCACCGCGACAAATCCTAGATTGGACAGTACGTCTGCCGCGTTCGGTATCCCCAAAAGAGACCGGCGGTCAGCGAATTGATGATATTCCGCGGGTTGCGGCACGACCGGCAGCAGCAACCAAATTACGGCCCCGACGATAAAAGCCACGACGACGTAGATTTCATTGCGCGTAATTGGCTGTTGCGATGACATGGGCCGAGCCTCCCGACGGAATGCATCTGGTCGGTACGATAATAACCAACTTTCGCACGACAACGCGTGTTCCTCGAGCGTTGCATCTGACCGCGAAACCGCACCATTCGCTCCAGGCTTTCGCATGCGTCGTTCTGCTGGAACTGGCGACGCTATCGATGGGATAATGTGCGGCTTTGCGTCCGCGTGCGCGGACCGGCAACGAAACCAACCTATGAATGGGGACAGCTTGAAGTACATTCCGCCGTTTGCAACACGCGTTGCGCGTGGATTGGTCGCAGCGATCGTCGCGATGACGCCGACTGCCTGGGCGATGGCCGCGGCCACCCTCGAGGACGGCACTGCCGCCTATCGGAGCGGGGACTTCGGAAAGGCCGTCGAAGTGTGGCGAGCGCTCGCGGATCAGGGCGTTCCCATGGCCCAATATCGACTTGGCGACATGTATGCCGAAGGCAAGGGCGTCGAGCAGAACGATAAAACCGCGATGCAGTGGTACCAGCGGGCCGCGGATCACGGGATCGCGGACGCCCAGTACAACGTCGGGGCCAGCTATGCCGCGGGACTCGGGGTGCCGCAAAGCGACGCGGACGCTGCCAAATGGTTCCGGCGCGCCGCGGACCAGGGGATGGCGTTTGCCCAGCTGAACCTTGGGCTGATGTACGCTGCTGGGCGAGGAGTTGCTCAAGACAACGTCGAAGCCATGACCTGGCTTCAAATCGCCCTGTTTGTGCTTCCACCCGGAGGAGCGCGATCCGATGCAGCTCGTGCCATGCAGGACGTTGCCGATAAGATGACACCCGAACAACTGCGCCAGGCAAGCTCGCAGGCGAAACGTTGGAAGGCGAAGCTCGAGACCAACTGATCTTTCCTGATCGGCATTTCAGCAACACGCCGAAGTCCGCATGGCAGCCTTCGTCCAACGTGGAGGCTTTCGATTTAGTTCGGCATGCTTTCAAATTGCTTACAGTTGCATGGTAGTGATTGTCGACCCCCCGTGGCGCGGACTGGTGACGACAGGTCCACTCGCAAGTGACCTCGAAACGCCTTATCGAACCAATACGATCTCGCTCGGCCGCCAGGATTTGTCGAAAAACGGTTCGAGCGGACTGTAGAGACGCAGGATCGTAAACCAGCCTTTGCCGGGCATCGTCTGGATCCAGTTTCCCCGCTTGATGCCGTCCGGTTGCTTTGGGGCGAAATAGACCGTCGTGGCGCCATCGGCGTCAGCTTCAGCAGCGGGCGAAGGATAATTCTGGCTGCCCGCGCGCGGATAGCGCTGGGGCGTGTCGAGCATCGATCGCGTCTGGTTGTCGTAGAGCGTGAACGACCAGAAATTCGCCTGCGGAATGCCCTTCGGCAGGGTGACTTTGTAGGTCCTTCCTCCGTCGAAATACTCTTTGTTCGAATCGAGCATGGCGAAGAGATATTGCGAGCCGATGCCCGGCAGCCGCATCGCCATCGCTGGCGTGATGCCGGTAACACCATAGAAGAACGCCGACCGCGCATCGAGGGTGCGGTAGCCCGTGGGCGGGAAGGGTTTGACGCCCTCGCGCGTGACCATCGGTATGGGCGTCTCGAACTCGGAGCCCGATACAAACAGAAAATTCATCCACGCCGAGCCGGGGTAGTAGTACCAGTCTGCCGCTCGCGAGTTCATCAGGAGACTGCGCGACGTGGCATTGGCAACCACAAGCGCGTCGGTCAGGATCTTCTTCATGCGCGCGTCTGGCGCGAAGGGCCTGCCCTTGACGATGCCAATGGCAGCGAGCGAACCCATGAGTTCGGGATCAAGCGCAGTGGCGGGCTCCTGCTGGACGACGCTGTCGAGCAACTCGTAGTAGTGGAAGTTATTGGGCGGAATCGTGCTGAACGACTTGCCGCTCCCCTCGTGGAACACCGTAGGCGGCGGCGGTGTCGGTCGCGCCAGCGTCACCTTCCCAGTCAGGAATTCGGCGATGCTTGTACCCGTGGCTCCGCCTTCGTACGGATAGATCTTGGTTGCCTTCTTGATCAATTCAACCGTCGGCCTGGGATCGTCCTTGACCATGAACATGCGGCCAAGCATGGCCACGCGGTTGGTCCGCGAGCGGGCAACGTAGAAACCTCCCTCGGGCAAGGGGCCGTCATACCCAGGCGGCAGGATCAGGTACTTTCCGCCTTCGCCGCGGTCCGGGCCGGGAGCGCCGAAGTCGATCACCCAGCGCCACCAGAAATCGTCGAGCGTGCCCAGCGCTCCGGGCGGCGTCTCGAGCACCATGGGTCCTTTGCTCAAGTCGATGAAGCCGATGAAATAGACCGTATCGGCGTTCGCTGTGAGGAACAACGACTTCGCATCCATCAGCTCGGAGAACACGATGATCTCGTTGTCTTTAACGCCGATGGCTGCATTGCCCTCGCGGATCGCGGCCATGTTCACACCCTGGAAGGTGTTCACGAACGCGTCGAACGCGTGTGTAAAGTCCAGATTGTCATAGACCTTGGAGAGCGTGTCCTTGCTCGGCATGCCATCCTTGAAATCGAGCGTGCCGATGCGGCTCTCGACTCTATCGGGCGTCGTGATGGCGGGAGAAATTGCAGTGTTCGTCTGTGCGACGGACCAACAGGGGAGCGCCTGGGCGACGCACACGGCAAGAATTTCCAGCGATCTCATGCGTCCCTTCATGATGCCGTCTCCATTTCAGTTCGTCGGGGATGGCGACGATCGCAGCCATTCAGCGAATGGACGATCAGCCGTGTTGCACTTGCAGTCACACATTGCAGGTGACTGTTCTGTGGCAGGTATGTGGTCGGGGTGAGAGGATTTGAACCTCCGACATCTTGCTCCCAAAGCAAGCGCGCTACCGGGCTGCGCTACACCCCGACGACCGACGATTATGCCACTCCCGCGTATGACGCGCCAAACCGGTCAGGAGAGATAAATGCCGGACATCGCGCTTCGAGGTCTGCGCGTCTATAATTTGAATCACAAATCGTGTCAGTACGTTCAGCATTTCCGTTTTCCATCGAGAGGACCGTCATGAGCACCCCACACAACGTGGCCGTATTGGTCGGAAGCCTGCGCAAGGAATCGTTCAGCCGCAAACTCGCCAAGGCGCTGATCGCCTTGGCGCCGCCGACGCTCAAGCTCGAAATTGTCGAGATCGGCCAATTACCGCTCTACAACCAGGATGACGAAGCCAATCCGCCCGCGGCGTCGGCAGCGTTCAAGCAACAGGTGCAGAAGGCCGACGCAGTCCTCTTCATAACACCCGAATACAATCGTTCGGTACCCGGTGTCCTCAAGAACGCGATCGACATCGCCTCGCGGCCGTACGGGCACAGCGCGTGGTCCGGCAAGCCGGGGGCGGTGATCAGCAATTCGCCGGGCGCGATCGGTGGCTTTGGCGCCAATCAAGCGCTGCGGCAGTCGCTCGTCTTCCTGAACGTTCCTGCCATGCAGCAGCCCGAAGCGTACATCGGCGGCGTCAGTGGAATGTTCGACGACAAAGGCACACTCACCAACGAAACGACGCGCGAATTTCTGCTGAAATTCCTGGCGGCTTATGCGCACTGGGTGGAGCGCAACGCCGCCAAGTAGTCGCCGTCGACGCGAGTTCCACGCCAATCATCGCGCGAACTTGCGGATCACGCCGAGCGCTTCCTCGATGGCGTGCTCGCCGTTGCCGGACTTCACCGCGGCCTGCACGCAGCCGTGCAGATGGTGTTCGAGCAGCTGCAGCGCGAGCGCATCGAGCGCGGCCTGCACCGCCGCGACCTGCGTCAGGATGTCGATGCAATAGCGGTCCTCGGCGATCATCCTGCCGATGCCGCGCGTCTGGCCTTCGATGCGATTCAGGCGTTTGGTCAGCGCGGGCGTATCAACGCGCGCGACCAGCGGGTGGGCTTGCGCGTTGCCAGACTTACGCGGCGATTTCATAGCCCGCAGCCTCTATCGCTGCGCACAGCGCCGGTATGCCCGTTTGCGCGGGATCGAAATTCACCTCGGCGCGCCCCGGGCTGAGTTCCGCCTTGACGGCGGTTACGCCCGATACAGCCTTTAGCACGCGTTCGACGCTGGCGACGCAGCCGCCGCAGGACATGCCTTTTATCTTCAATGTCACGGATTCCATTGTTTCTCCATCATTGACGTGGCCGCCACCGCTTGAGCAACAACGCGTTGCCGACGACCGAGAGCGAACTCGCGGCCATCGCGGCGCCTGCGATGACCGGATTGAGCAGGCCCAGCGCGGCCAGCGGAATGCCGAGCAGGTTGTAGGCAAACGCAAAGAACAGGTTCTGGCGAATCTTCCACAGCGTCGCTCGCGATAGCAGGATCGCGTCGACGAGCGCATTGGGATCATTGCGGATCAGCGTCACATCGGCGGCTTCGATCGCGATCGCGGAGCCGGCACCGATGGCGAAACTCACGTCCGCGGCAGCCAGCGCCGGGGCATCGTTGACGCCATCGCCGACCATCCCCGTAATGTGGCCGCCGGACTTGAGCGCGCGCACTGCGTCGGCCTTGTCCTGCGGCATGACACCGGCGCGAAAATTCTTGATACCGATACTCGCCGCTACCGTACGCGCGGTCTCCTCGTTGTCGCCGGTCAGCATGGTGACGTCGATGCCCGCGGCGTGGAGCCGGGTGATCGCCTGCGCTGACGTCGGGCGAATGCGATCGGCAAGCGCGATAAATCCGAGCGCATGCCCATCAGCGGCAACCGCGACGACGGTCTTTCCCGCACGCTGCAATGAGGTCGACATTTCTTCGGGCACCGCGACGCCCACTGTCGACAAGATAGGCGATCGATCCCAGCGCCGCTGCATGACCGTCGACCATTGCGGTCACACCCTTGCCCGCGATGGATACGAATTGCTGCACGGATTGAGGTGCGATCGATTCGGTTCTGGCGGTAGCCAGTATTGCCTTGGCCAGCGGATGAAGCGACCCCTGCTCCAGGCTCGCCGCCACGCGCAACACGTCGGCTCGGCTTGCAGGAGCCAGCGGCACCACGTCGGACACTTCGGGTGTGCCCTCCGTCAGGGTTCCCGTCTTGTCGACGATCAAAATGTCGAGCCGCCCGGCCTCTTCGAGCGCACTCGCGTTGCGAATCAGCAATCCAAGCTGCGCTCCGCGCCCGGTGCCGACCATGATCGCCGTGGGCGTCGCCAACCCGAGCGCGCATGGGCACGCGATCACCAACACAGCCACGGCGTTGACCAATGCCGGTGTGACGCCGCCGCCGAGCCACCACGTCAGCACAAACGTCAGCGCCGCAATGGCCACGACGATCGGAACAAAGACGCCCGCGACGCGGTCGGCGAGGCGCTGGATCGGCGCCTTCGAACCCTGCACCTCGGCGACGAGACGAACGATGCCGGCAAGCAGCGTGGCGCTGCCGACGCCCGTCGCTTCGCACGCAAGCATGCCCTCCTGGTTGAGCGTGCCGGCATATACCTTGTCCCCCTGTCCCTTGGCGATCGCGCGGCTTTCGCCAGTGAGCATACTTTCATCGACCATCGACTGGCCGCCGCGCACGACTCCGTCGACAGCGATGCTCTCGCCGGCGCGCACGACGATCCGGTCGCCGGGCACGACGTCGGCAATCGGCACGCTGACCACCCCACCAACACGCTCCACGTTGGCGAACTTCGGCTGCAGTTGCAGCAAGCCCTCCAGCGCAGCCGACGTGCCGGTCATGGCGCGTGCCTCGAGCACCTTGCCGAGAAGCACCAGTGCAATCACAGTCGCGCCGGCCTCGAAGTACACGTGCTGTTCGTGCAGGCCGAGCAGCGTGACCACTGCGCTGAATCCCCACGCCATCGATGTGCCCAATGCAATCAGCACGTCCATATTGGCACCCCCGCCACGCAGGGAGTGCCAAGCGCCGACGTAAAACCGGCGACCGATCCAGAACTGCACTGGCGTCGCGAGGAGGAACTGCAGCCAGCGCGGCAGCCATTCATGTTGAGGCGCCACACCCAGCATGCTGCCCTGGACGAACATTGGCACCATCTGTACGAGCAATGGAAGCGTCAGCACGAATGCAATCATCAGCTCGCGCCGGAGGGCGGCGTACGCAGCGGCCTTGCGGGTTTTCTGCTCGCCGCGATCTCGTTCCGGGTCGCTGCGCAGGATGGCGCGGTAGCCCGCGCGGCGGACCGCGGCAAGCATCTGTGCGGGCTCGGCTACTGTGGGGTCGAAGTGCGCCGTGGCGGTCTCGGTCGCAAAGTTCACCGTGGCTTCGACACCCGGCAACCGATTGAGCGTCTTTTCGATGCGCGCGGCGCACGCGGCACAGGTCATGCCCTCCAGTCCGAGTTCGACGCGACGCCAGGACGCGCGCGACGGCTCGGCTGCGCGTTGCAACGATAAGGGGGCGGTAATTTCCACCGTTTCACGGTATACCCCCACCGGGTATAAGTCAAGGCGCCCGAAATGCGGCGATTGCGCCCGCTAGAACGGAATCTTCCCGGTCAGGAGGTCCTTGTACATGACCCAGTCGCCGATGAAGCTGTAGACGGGATGCGAAAAGGTCGCCGGCCGGTTGTGCTCGAAGAAAAAATGTCCCGCCCACGCGAACCCATATCCGCACAGCGGTGCGCCGAGGAGCCACCAGGCGTCGCGCGTCAGTAACGCGGCGAGCACGCAACCGAGCACGAGCGACGAGCCGACAAAGTGCAGGCGACGCGAAACGACATTGGTGTGTTCGGAGAGATAGAACAGGTAGAACTGCGCGAACGAATCGAAGCGCCGTGCCGCCATGCGTCACGACTCGCGCTTCAATTGGGGAAACAGGATCACGTCGCGAATCGATGGGCTGTCGGTCAGCAGCATCACCAGGCGATCCACGCCGATGCCTTCGCCCGCCGTCGGTGGCAGGCCGTATTCGAGCGCGCGTATGTAATCGGCGTCGTAGTGCATGGCTTCGACGTCGCCGGCGTCCTTGGCCTTCACTTGCGCGGCGAAACGCGCGGCCTGATCTTCGGGGTCGTTCAGTTCGGAGAAGCCGTTGGCGATTTCGCGACCGGTGATGAACAGTTCGAAACGCTCGGTCACCGTGGGATTGGCGTCGCTGGCCCTCGCCAGTGGTGACACATCGGTCGGATGCGCCATGATGAACGTCGGCTGGATGAGCTGGGACTCGGTCGTCGCCTCGAACAGCTTGAGCTGCAGCACACCAATCCCATCGGTGGGCAGCACCTCGGTTCCCGCCGCCACGAGCGCTTGCTTCAGGTACTCGGGCGTTGCCAGATTCTGCGGCGAATGGCCCGGGTTGTATTTGGCGATGGCTTCGGCCAAGGTCAGCCGGTCGAAAGGCTTGCCGAGTTCAATCGGGACGTCCTGATATTCGATCGTCGCGGTGCCGCACACCTTCAAGGCCAGCTCACGCAGCAACGCCTCGGTCAGATCCATCAGGTAGCGATAGTCCTGGAACGCCTCGTAGAACTCCAGCATCGTGAATTCCGGATTGTGGCGCGTCGAGATGCCTTCGTTGCGAAAGTTACGATTGATCTCGAAGACTTTCTCGAACCCGCCGACGACCAGGCGCTTGAGGTACAGCTCGGGCGCGATGCGCAAATACAAATCCATGTCGAGCGCGTTGTGATGTGTGGCGAACGGGCGCGCGGCCGCCCCGCCGGGGATCGGGTGCATCATCGGCGTCTCGACTTCGAGGTACCCGCGCGCAACGAAAAATTCACGCATCGCCTGGACGATTTGCGAGCGCGCGGCGAATACCCGTCGCGATTCCGGGCTGGTGATGAGATCGACGTAGCGCTGCCGGTATTTCTGCTCCTGGTCGGTCAGGCCGTGAAATTTTTCGGGCAGTGGGCGCAGCGACTTCGCCAGTAACCGCAGGGCAGTCACCTTGATTGTCAGCTCACCGGTGCGGGTCTTGAACATGGTGCCGGTGGCACCGAGGATGTCGCCGAGATCCCAGTGCTTGAAGTCATCGTGGGCGTCCGCGCCGAGGATGTCATTGGTGATGTAGAGCTGGATCGCGCCGCTCATGTCCTGCAGCGTCGCGAAGCTTGCCTTGCCCATCACGCGCTTGAGCAGCATGCGTCCGGCAACCGAGACGACGATGTGCGCGGCTTCGAGTTCCTCGTTGGACTTGCCATCGTGTGCCGCGTGCAGATCGCGAGCCAGCGCATCGCGGCGAAAATCGTTCGGATACGCGTGGCCGTGCGCGCGAAGCGCGGCCAGCTTTGCCGCGTCGCTCGGCGATGATCTGGTTTTCGTCCTGCGGCGCGGCACCGTCAGCGGCGTCTTGTTGTCGTTGTCCTTGGACACTGCCTACACCCCCTGCTTCAGGCTCGCGGCGATGAAGTCGTCGAGATTGCCGTCGAGCACGCCCTGCGTATTGCCGATTTCGACGTTCGTGCGCAGGTCCTTGATGCGCGACTGATCGAGGACATAACTGCGGATCTGGTGCCCCCAGCCGATGTCGGTCTTCGATTCCTCGAGCTTTTGCTGTTCTGCCTGGCGCTTGCGCAGCTCCAGCTCGTACAGGCGCGATTTCAACATCGCCATCGCCTCGGCACGATTGCGGTGCTGCGAGCGGTCGTTCTGGCATTGGACAACGATGTTGGTCGGCAGGTGCGTGATGCGCACCGCGGAGTCGGTCTTGTTGATGTGCTGGCCCTCCCGCACCCGATGCCCGGAACGTATCGATGCGCAAGTCCGCCGGGTTGATCTCCACTTCGATCGTGTCGTCGACCTCGGGATACACGAATACGCTGGCGAACGACGTGTGGCGGCGCGCATTGGAGTCGAAGGGACTCTTGCGCACGAGGCGATGGACGCCGGTTTCGGTGCGCAGGTAGCCGTACGCGTAGTCGCCGTTCACCTTGATCGTTGCGCTCTTGATGCCGGCGACTTCGCCTTCCGACTGTTCCAGGATCTCGGTCTTGTAACCACGGCGCTCGCAATAGCGCAGATACATGCGCTCGAGCATCGATGCCCAATCCTGCGCCTCCGTGCCGCCGCTGCCGGCCTGGATGTCGATGAAGCACGCGTTGGGATCCATCGGATTGTGGAACATCCGGCGGAATTCCATGTCATCGACGATGCGTTCGAGCTCGGCAACGTCGCTCTCCAGCGCGACCAGCGTCGCATCGTCGCCCTCCGACCGCGCCATTTCGAACAATTCCGCGCTGTCCGCCAGACGCGCGCCAAGACCGGTGAGCGTGTCGACTACGCTTTCGAGCTGTTTCTTCTCGCGGCCCAGCTCCTGCGCCCGCTTCTGGTCATCCCAGACCTTGGGGTCCTCCAGCACGACGGAAACCGCCTTCAGCCGCTCCGCTTTGGCATCGAAGTCAAAGATACCTCCGCAGGTCGGCAGCGCGCTGCTGCAGCCCGGCGAGGAGATTGGCGAGAAGGTTGACTCTTTCGGCTTCCATTGCAGACTCAGGTGATTGACGCAGCCGCGATTATACCCGCTGCAGACCATCGCATTTGCTCGCCGCGGAGTTCCCCTGCCTGCTGGAATCCCCTATGATACGCAGACGTTCCTCCGCTCAGTGGCACCTGCGGCGGCACCTGCGGCGGCATATGCGTTTGTGCGTGCCGTACCGAACCCGCTTTCCGGAGCAATCATGCTGCTGTTCGTCAATGGTCAGCGTTACACCGTCAACGTTCCCGACGACACGCCGCTGCTGTGGGTCCTCCGCGACCACCTGAATCTCACCGGTACCAAGTACGGTTGCGGCATGTCGCTGTGCGGCGCGTGCACGGTGCACATCGACGGCGCGCCGACACGCTCGTGCACCCTGCCGGTATCTGCGCTCAAGCCAGGCGTCGAAATCACCACCATCGAGGGTCTGAAATCGAAGGAAGCCAAGGCCGTGCAGGCGGCGTGGGAAAAACTCGACGTGCCGCAGTGTGGCTACTGCCAGTCGGGACAGATCATGTCGGCGACGGCGTCTGCTCGCAAAAAACAGAAAGCCCTCCGATCCGACATCGACGCTGCGATGGGCGGCAACATCTGTCGCTGCGCAACCTATGTGCGCATTCGCGCCGCAATCCATGAAGCGGCCAAGACGCTTGTCTAGCAATCGACATCGGGACTTCGAACACATGCCAGATTCGACCTCGTCTGCGAACAGCCGACGCCGATTCCTGAAGTCATCCGCAAGCGCCGCCGCGGGATTCACGCTCGGCTTTTATCTTCCAGGCAAGGTCTTCGCCCAGATGGCCGGTCCCGGCCAGGGCGGCGCGCGCGCAGTGCCCAGCGGCACGGGGCAGCCGAACTGGCAGCCGAACGCATTCATCCGCGTCGCCAGCGACAACACGGTGACCGTGCTCGTGAAGCATGTCGAGATGGGTCAGGGAACGTACACCGGCCTGCCGACGCGTGGTCGCCGACGAAATGGACGCCGCGTGGGCGCAAATCCGGGTCGAGGGCGCGCCCGCCGACGCCGCGCTCTACAACAACCTGCTGTTCGGAACGATGCAGGGCACCGGCGGCTCGACCGCGATGGCCAACTCCTTCGAGCAATTGCGCAACGCCGGCGCAGCCGCGCGGGCGATGCTGGTCGGCGCGGCCGCGAAGCGCTGGAACGTGCCCTCCGACTCGATCACGGTAAAGCAAGGCGTGCTCACGCACGCATCGGGCAAGAAGGCGACGTTCGGCGAGCTTGCCGCCGACGCCGCGACGCAGGCGGTTCCGGCGACCACCAAGCTGAAGGACCCCAAGGATTTCATCTACATCGGCAAACAGGTGCCGCGTACGGACTCGCGCGCCAAGTCGACGGGCACCGCCAAATTCACGCAGGACGTGCAACTTCCCGGCATGCTCACCGCCGTCGTCGCGCATCCGCCGCGCTTCGGCGGCAAGGTCGCCAGCTTCGATCCCGAGGACGCGAAGAAGCTACCGGGCGTGCGCTACATTGTCGAGCTGCCCACCGGCGTCGCCGTACTCGCCACGACGTTCTGGACGGCGAAAAAAGCGCGCGATGCGCTCAAGATCGAATGGGACGATTCGGCCGCGTTCAAAGGATCGTCTGCTGACATCATGGCCGACTACAAGGTGCGCGCGGCCGGGCCGGGTTCGGTCGCTCGCAACGACGGCGACGCCGCCAAAGCGCTCGCCGGCGCCGCGAAAACACTGACGGCCGCATACGAATTTCCCTATCTTGCGCACGCGGCGATGGAGCCGATGAACTGCGTCGTGCAGCTCGGCGCCGATTCCTGCGAAGTCTGGAACGGCGAGCAGTTCCAGACGGTCGACCAGGGCGCCATCGCGGAAGTCGTCGGACTCAAGCCCGAGCAGGTGAAGATCAACCAGCTCTTCGCCGGCGGCAGCTTCGGGCGACGTGCCAACCCGGCGTCCGACTATGTGCGCGAAGCCGCGATGATCGCCAAGCAGATCAAGGGCGCCTCGGTTGCCAGCCCCGCGGTCAAGCTGGTCTGGACGCGCGAGGACGACATGCAGGCGGGGTACTACCGCCCGATGTACTACCACGCGATCAAAGCCGGCCTCGACGCAAGCGGCAACGTCATCGCCTGGCAGCATCGCATCGTCGGGCAATCGATTCTCACCGGCACGCCGTTCGAGGCGTTCATGGTCAAGAACGGCGTCGACGGAACTTCGGTCGAAGGCGCGTCCACGTTGCCCTACGCGATTCCGAACCTGCAGGTGGACCTGCATACGCCAAAGATCGGAGTACCGGTCATGTGGTGGCGTTCGGTCGGCTCGACGCATACCGCGTACTCGACCGAGACGTTCATCGACGAATTGGCGATCGCCGCCGGCAAGGATCCGGTCGCCTTTCGCAAAAGCTTGCTTGGTGGCCACCCGCGCCATCTGGGCGTGCTCGAACTTGCAACGGCCAAAGCTGGTTGGGGAACACCGCTGGCGTCCGGCAAAACCGGCGAAAAGCGCGCGCGTGGCGTCGCGGTACACGAGTCATTCAACACCTTTGTCGCGCAGGTCGCCGAAGTCACCGTCAGACCCGACGGCAGCTTCAGCGTCGATCGTATCGTTTGCGCCGTCGATTGCGGCATCGCCGTCAACCCCGATGTAATCCGCGCCCAGATGGAGGGCGGCATTGGCTTCGGCCTGTCCGCGGCGCTGCACGGAGCAATCACGATCAAGGACGGCATGGTCGAACAGACGAACTTTCATCAGTATCCGCCGCTGCGCATCAACGAAATGCCGGCGGTGGAAGTCCATATCGTGGCATCGAATGAAAAACCGACAGGCGTCGGCGAACCTGGAACGCCGGTCGTCGCCCCGGCGGTCGCCAACGCCATCGCTGCCGCGACAGGAATGCGCTTGCGAGTACTGCCACTCGCGCTTGGCTAACAATGCGCAGTCCGATTGCACGGACTACGCGAAGGAGGAGCATGGAAAGATCCGTCTTGCGGTGGCTGTTGCTCGCCCTCGGGCTGTGGGTCGTTGGCGCACGAGCCGAGCCCGGCGTCACGCCGACGTCGATACTCATCGGACAGTCGGCGGCATTCTCAGGGCCCGCGTCCGAGCTCGGCAACGAAATGCGCGCGGGTGCGCTCGCCTATTTTCAGAGTGTCAACGCGGCGGGGGGCGTCAACGGCCGCAAGATCGAGCTGCGTTCGCTCGATGACGGCTATGAACCCGACCGCGCCGCCGCCAATACGAAGAAGCTGATCGATGGCGGCGTGTTCCTCCTGTTCGGTTATGTGGGCACACCTACGTCCAACGCGTCGAAACCGATCTTCACGGCGGCGAAAGTCCCGTTTGTCGCCCCGTTCACGGGCGCGGAATCGCTGCGCAATCCGCTTAATCGCTACATCTTCAACGTTCGCGCAAGTTATTTCGACGAGACCGATAAGATCGTCGGGCAGATGGCGGGGCAGACGCTCGACCGCATCGCGGTCTTCTATCAGAACGACGACTACGGCAAGGCCGGACTCGCCGGCGTCGAGCGTGCGATGCAAAAACGCAACCTGAAGATCGTCGCCACCGGCACGGTCGAGCGCAATACGATCGACGTCGCCCCGGCAGTAGCTGCAATCGGCAAGGCCGAGCCGCAGGCCGTCATCATGATCTCCGCGTATAAATCCTGCGCCGCGTTCATCAAGGCGATGCGCGCCGCCAACTACAATCCGCAGTTCATGAACGTGTCGTTCGTCGGCAGCAAGGCCCTTGCCCACGAGGCCGGCCTTGCGGGACGCGGCGTTGCCATTTCCCAGGTCATGCCGTTCCCGTGGAATATCGCCAATCGTGTCGTCAAGGAGTATCAGCAGCAGCTCGCGGCTTCAACGGGCAAGCAGGAATTCTCCTTCACCAGTCTCGAAGGGTTCATAGCGGCCAGAGTCCTGGTCGAGGGCCTGCGCAAGGCAGGCAATGACCTCACACGGGAGAAGTTCATCACGGCGATGGAGCAGCTGCGCGATTTGGATCTCGGCGGCTACCTGGTGAATTTCTCTCCAACCGACCATAGTGGGTCCAGATTCGTCGAGCTGACGGTCATAGGCAAGGATGAGGGTTTCCTTCGCTGAGCGCAGATGCAGATGAACACCCCCGCAGCGTTCGAGCCTGGCATCGCGCTGCCTGGCACGTTGTCGCCAGCGGCGCAGTTTTATGTCTGGCGGGAGGACAAGATCCTCGTTCGTGCTGCCGAGCCGCCCGCGATGCCGACGCTCGCGGAGGTCGAGCGTGCCGGGATAGACGGGGCGCGTCTCTACCTCGGCCGGCTCGAAGGCGTCGATTGCATCGCGTTGCACGCCGACAGCGCTGCCATCGAACCCGAGGGTTGGCAATGGCGTGGACTGCGCTCGCTGTTTCTGCAGATCCCCGAGGCGCATCTGGCGCTGGCAGGCCGCGCGTTCCAGATTGTGGAGTGGCATCGCAACCATCGTTACTGCGGCCGCTGTGCGACGCCGACGGTCGACAAGGGGACGGAGCGCTCCAAGGCGTGTCCGGCGTGCGGGCTGGTCGTCTATCCGCGCATATCGCCGGCGATGATGGTGCTCGTGACGCGCGGACGCGAATTGCTCCTCGCTCGCGCAAACCGTTTTGCCAATGCGATGTACAGCGCGCTTGCAGGCTTTGTGGAGCCGGGCGAATCGATCGAGGACTGCATCCACCGCGAAGTGCTCGAGGAGGTCGGGGTCAAGGTCGATCAACTGCGCTACTTCTCGAGTCAATCGTGGCCGTTTCCCAATTCGCTGATGATCGCTTTCAACGCCGAATATGTAAGTGGGGACATGCGGCCATGCGACGAGGAGATCGCCGAGGCGAAATGGTTTTCACTCGATGCGCTCCCGCAGCTGCCCGGCCCGGTGAGCATCTCGCGGCAGTTGATCAACGCGACGATCGCGCGGCTTGCGCGCGATTAACCGCGGACATGATCCGGCGCCAAACGCGCTCTTGCGAGCCCGTGGCGCCGTATCACTCGGCCACTTCCCATTTTTCCGCGCTTGCACCGGCGAGCGCCCGCACACGTTCTTCGTCCTTGCCAAATTCCGCCGCCGCACCTTCGTAGACAACTCGACCATCGTCGAGTACGTAGGCTCGATCGGCAACTTCCACCGCAGCGCGGACATTCTGTTCGACCAGCAACACCGAAATGCCTTGGCTGCGCATCGAGACGACAACGCGGAAGACTTCCTGCACGATCAGCGGCGCGAGTCCCTGCGATGGTTCGTCGAGTAGCAGCAGCTTGGGATTGAGCAGCAAGCTGCGCGCGATCGCAAGCATTTCCTGTTCGCCGCCGGACAGTTGCCGCCCCTTGTTCGTCTTGCGCTGTGCGAGTCGCGGAAATAACTCGTAGACACGCGGAATCGTCCATGGCCCCGGCCGTTCGAGCGGCACGCGAAGATTCTCATCGACGGTTAGATTGGCAAATATCCGCCGGCCCTCGGGCACGTAGCCGACACCGAGCGCGGCAATGCGAAAGGGCGGCCAAGTCGTCACGTTCTTGCCGAATATCGTCACGGATCCCTCGCGCGCGGGCGTGAGCCCAACCAATGTGCGCAGTGTCGTCGTCTTGCCCGCACCATTGCGTCCAAGAAGCGTGACAATCTCGCCCTCGCCGACAGTGAGCGATATGCCGTGCAGGATATGACTCTTGCCGTAGTTGGTATGTAAGCCTGATGCTTCGAGAACGTTCATTCGGCCTTCCCAAGGTACGCTGCCTGGACGCGCTCGTCGCGCGCGATTTCAGTCTGGCGTGCCCTCGCCCAGCACCGCGCCTTCCGCGAGCACCGTGATTTGGTCTGCGAGATGGAACACCACGCGCATATCGTGCTCAATCAGAACGATCGTAAGTAGATGGGCCTTGTGCAGTTTGCGAATGAGTTGCGTGATGTCATGCGTCTCCTGATCGCCCATGCCTGCGGTCGGTTCATCCAGCAGCAGAAGTCGCGGCTTCAACGCGAGCGCCATCATGATTTCGGCCGCACGCTGATCGCCGTGCGGCAACTCGCCGACCAGACGGTGGCCTTTCGCTTCGAGCCCACCCATGGCAAGCAGGTCCTCGATGCGTTGCCGAATCTGCACGTTGACCTCGGGTCGGAGCCAGGGGCTGAGACGCAGCCCGGCGGCGACTTCGGCCGCGATCCGCAGGTTCTCTCGCAGAGTGAGCTCGGGAAAGATCTCGGTGATCTGGAACGTCCGCGCCATGCCCATTGCGACACGCGCCTCCGGCGACTTCTGCGTCACGTCCTGGCCGTCGAACAGAATACGGCCGGATGTAGGTGGAAAGAAGCCGCTGATCAGATTGAAGAACGTCGTCTTACCGGCGCCATTCGGGCCGATGATCGCGCGCAATTGTCCAGGCGGAACGGTGAGTGAGACACCATCGACCGCAACGAGGCTACCGAAATGCCGGCTGGCATTCTCCACGACCAGCATGCTCATTCGACGCCCTTTCGTCGCAGAATGCCGAGCACACCACGCGGAAAAAACAAAACGACCAGAACGAAAAACAGTCCGATGAACGACATCCAGTTCTCGGTGTGGCTCGAAACGTAGTCTTGCAGAACCACGAATATCGCGGCCCCGATCAGAGGTCCCCAGAACGAGCGCATTCCGCCCAGGACCGCCATGATCACGAAGTTGCCCGACTGGTCCCAGCGCAGCGCGCGCGGATCGGTGAAATTATTGAGCAGGGCATACAAGGTGCCAGCAAGGCTTACGAAGAAGCAGGAGATAACGAACGACATCCAGATGTGACGCTCTACCGGAATGCCCAGATAGCGTGCACGACGCTCGTTCTCCCGGATCGCAAGCAGGGTGCGGCCGAATGGCGAGCGCAGCAGCAGCCACATCAGCGTCACGGCGACCGCGAAGCACACCAGCACGAAGTAGTAGAAGGCCTTGTCATTCCCCAAAAGGTTGATTTGCGTAAAGCCAAGATCGAGCGCCTGGCGCTTCCAGCCCGACACGCCGTCGTCGCCGCCAGTGACCGAGTTCCAGCGGAAGGCAATAAAGTAAAACACTTGGCCGAACGCAATCGTGACCATCGCGAAGTAGACCCCGCGCAGTCTGGCGATCAATGCGCCAATCACCATTGCCGCCAGCGTGCCGGTCGCGACACCGACGAGCATGCCTAGAGGCGTGCTCGGCACAAGATACTTGATCGTCATTGCGGCGCCGTAGGCGCCGAGGCCGAAATACGCCGCATGACCGAACGACAGCACACCGGTGAAGCCGAGCAGAAAGTTGAGCGACATCGCCGCCAAGCCGAGCACGAGCACCCGGCTCGCCAACTCCGTGTACCCGCCGACGGCATTCATCCAATAGGGCATCGTGAGCAGCAGTGCCCAGATGAGGCCGGTCCATGCTGTTGCCGAAACGCGCTTCACTGAACTCTGCCTTCCTCACCCAGAAGCCCGCGCGGTCGGACCAGCAGCACGAGGCCCATCATCACGTACATCACGGCCTCCGTCGCCGACGGGAAGAACACGGTCGTGACGCCGGCCGCGACGCCAATCAGCAAGCCGCCAAGCAGCGTCCCGGGCAGGCTCCCCAATCCGCCAACGATGATCGCCACGAAGCTCGGCATGATCAGCGATGTGCCGATCGTCGGCTGCAATCCGAGCATCCCGGCCGCGAGCACGCCCGCCAGACCCGCGAGGTAGATGCCGAGGCCGAAATTCAGGTTGCGAAGGATGCGTACGTTGACACCGAGTACCGACACCGTTTCCAGATCTGCGGTCCCGGCGCGGATGCGCATACCGAGTCGCGTGCGGTTGAGAATCAGGAATAGCGCGATGACAGCGGCGGCGACCAATCCGACCATGAACAACCGATAACCTGTCAGGAAGAAGAATTCCGCCGAGAGCGGCGACGAAAGCTCGGGCGGGATCGGATACGGCACACTCTGCGCGCCCCAGATGAGGCGCAGTACGTCTTCGAAGATATAGGCGAGCCCGAACGTGAGCAGCAGGCTGTAAAGCGGGTCGCGTCCATACAGGGGCCGAATCAACACTCGCTCGACGACGAGTCCGACCGCCGCGGTGGCGAACGGCGCAATCAAAAGCCCTCCCCAGAATCCGACGTAGGGATTCAGTGAATAGGCGATGTACGCGCCGAGCGCAAGGAAGCCACCGTGCGCGAAGTTGATCACGCCGCTCAAATTGAGAATCAGCGACAGTCCGAGCGCCATCAGCGCGTAGAACGCGCCGACGATCAGCCCGTTGAAGATGTTGAACAGGAGAAGTTGCGTCATCGGCGCCTAAGTTTCGGATAAACGGGTATCGCGGGCCACCGCGCCGGCACCCGCCGACGCAGCGGGCGCCAGGAGCGGCATCCTGCAAAATGAACATCCTGCCCGGTTCTACTTGTAAAACGAATTGGAACCGTAAAGCGACGGGACACGCGCCGCGTTCGCGGGGCCAGGAACGACTAGGTCGGCCAGGTCATCTTGCAGCCCGAATCCTGGACGGTTCCAGCAGCATCCAAACCATTGACGACCTCAGTGACTTTGAACAGATCGTCCGGCGCGGAACCGCTTGCCTGCGCATTGCCGACGTACAACGATCCAATCAGCTGGTTCTGGTTGGCGCGGAAGAACGGCTGGTTCGGCATGAGCCCCACTTCCGGCGGCAATTTCATGTCCTGCAACGCCCGGGCCATTTTGACTGCGTCAAGCGACTTCGCATTATTCGCCGCCAAGGCGCAACTCCAGGTCGATGCAAATCCGAACCAGGTACGCGCTGTGGGAACCCTGCCCGACTTGACCTTGATCGCGTCGACGAACTCCTTGACGTGCGGTACGTTCGGCTGGTTCCAGTACCATTCGAAGACCCAGGTGCCGATTCTCGCGTCAGGCGGTAGACCTTCCAGCGGTTCGAGCTCTTGCTGGCCGCCGGCAAGATGAAAGCGCTTTTGAAGGCCGAACTGCACAGCCTGCTTCAACGCGTTGATCATGTCGTCGCCCTGGACGAGGAACATGATGACATCGGGATTCGCCGCCTGAGCCTTGATCAGATATGAAGAGAAATCGGTCGTGCCGAGCGGCGTCAGATCGCCTCCGACCTTGGTGCCTCCGAACTTTGTACATGCTGCTTCCAGGCCTGATTGAAGCGTATGTCCAAACGCGTAGTCCGGTGTGATGTAGTACCACTTCTTGCCGGCATTCTTGATGAGCGAAGGAGCAACTGCGTTGGCTTCCATCTGCGTGGTGTTGCAAACACGGAATACGTTCCAGTGACATGTAGCGCCGGTGACCGCGTCCGTGTGGCCACCGGGCACGATGTGCAATATGCGCTTCTCGCTGCTGACGTCAGCCATCGCCAGCGACAGAGCGGAATTGACGTTGCCAAGCAGAAAATTCACGTTGTCGCGTTCGATCAGTTTGCGAGCCTTTTGCACGGCCGTGCCGGCGTCGCCGCTGGTCGAGTCCTCGACGAGAAGTTGTACCTGGCGGCCAAGGATGCCGCCCTTGGCGTTCATCTGCTCGACGGCGAGCTGGCAGCCGATCAATTCGTTCTTGCCGACCGCCGAGTAGGTGCCGGTCAGTGGATTGTCCAGGCCGATCTTTACCGGTTCTTCGCCGCGAGCGTTGATTATGAACGGACCTGCGACCTGCAGCGCGCCGGTGGCTGCGGCGGCCTTAAGTAACGTGCGGCGCTTGATGCCTCGCTGCGCCAATCTGGTAACCATTCGGGATTCCTCCAAGTATTTGTTGAAACTTCTATTTGAATTCGCAGGTACGTCGGCCTTGATTCATTGCGTCGCGCACTCATGTCAGACAACGCCGCGATACGCGAGATCGCTGCGTGCGCGTTTACTTGCGCCCATCGAGTGTTGGATTGAACTAGAGGATGACGACAGCTGCTACACTCGACCTCACTATCGGCGCAGGAATTTGTACTTTTGCGCATTCTAGGATTGACTGCGGTGTTTGCGCAATGACCGCAGTCGATTGGCGCAGGAGTGGTAGCATCAGGCCCAAGGAGCCCTAGGACCGCCAGCACAACGACGGAGCCATCCTGGGCCCAGCCGCGGGCCCTTCCCGCCCTCTGCTAAAATGCACCACGATTCGTCCGGTTTCCTCTCTCGCATGTTCGACCCGCACCACCTACTTCGACCACCGCCTTGGTTATCGGCGTCAATGCGTTCGCCCAGACGGCGCCGCCCTTGGCCCCGGTCGCTCCCCCGGCAACCCTATCGGCCGGCCTGACACCGACCTTGTCCGAAGCTGTCACCATGATCCGCGACGGTCAATACGTCACGGCGATGGCAAAAATCGACGCTGTCCTGGCCCAGGATGCCCGCAACCCGCAGGCGCGATTTCTCAGGGGCGTGGTGCAGACCGATCAGGAAGAACTGGACGACGCCGCGGCGACATTCCTGGCGTTGACCGAGGATTTTCCGGAGTTGCCCGAGCCGCACAACAATCTGGCCGTGATCTGGGCGCAGCAAGGTCATTTCGACAAGGCCAGGGCCGAGCTGGAAATTGCCTTGAAAGCACAGCCGGACTACGCAATTGCGCACGAAAATCTCGGCGATGTGTATGTGCGGCTTGCGGGTGCGCAGTACGATCGCGCGGTCGCGGTCGACAAGTCGAACAAGAGCGCACAGGCCAAACTGACGCTCGTACGCGAGTTGTATGCCGTCGCGCCGTCGAACACGGCGCCGAAGGTTGTTGTGCCCAAACCGGTCAAGGCCAAGCCGGTTACTCCGGTCTTGTCCAAATGACCGCGCCCTGATTTCATTCACGACAGAGGAGTTACCGATGTTTCACCGTAGCGCAATCTTGATCACCATGCTGCTCGCCGCCGCATTTGCCGTGCCGGTTCTGGCGGCGAATCCGCAAGTCGACTTGGACACCACTGCAGGCAAGATACGAATCGAACTCATGCCCAATGCCGCGCCAAAAACCGTCGAACACTTCCTCTCCTATGTGAAATCCAAGCAGTACGATGGCACCCAATTCCATCGCGTCATTCCCGGATTCATGATCCAGGCCGGTGGATATACCGCGGATTTCGCGGAAAAACCGACGCCGCTAGCAACCTGTGGCGCATGAGGGTGAGTCCAGTATCAAAGCCGGCTTGTCGAATGTACCGGGAACCGTTGCCATGGCACGGACCAGCGACCCGCAGTCGGCCAATGCCCAATTCTTTATCAATGTCGCCGACAACAGCCGCCTCAACTATCGCGAGCCGTCACCTCAAGGTTACGGCTATACCGTGTTCGGAAAAGTGGTCGACGGCATGGACGTGGTGAACAAGATCGCCGCCATGCCTACGGGACCGGCCGGCCGGTTCGCATCGGATGTTCCCAAGCAGATCGTGCTGATCAAGAGCGCGACGGTTGTCACGCCGTAGGGCCTGCCATGGTCATTCTGCACACCAACCACGGTCCGATCACGATCGAACTCGACGCCACGCGCGCACCACAGACCGTTGCCAACTTCCTGAGCTACGTTCGCGCCGGGCACTACGACCACACGCTGTTCCATCGGGTCATCGACGGTTTCATGATCCAGGGTGGCGGCTTTGCGGCTGACTTCACGCAAAAACCCACGCGTACGCCGATCCAGAACGAGGCGGCCAACGGGCTGAAGAACGCCCATTACACGATAGCAATGGCGCGGACGTCGGATCCGCACTCAGCTTCGGCGCAATTTTTCATCAACGCGGCCGACAACGCCTTCCTCGACCACCGTTCACCAGATGCCAAGGGATGGGGTTATTGCGTGTTCGGAAAAGTGGTTGGCGGCACCGACGTCGTCGATCATATTGCCGGCGTGCCGACGGGCAGTCGTGGCGGGCATCAAGACGTGCCGACGTCGGACGTCATGATCGAGCGAGCCGAAGAAAAGGTCTGAGGCTCGGCGGCACGCCACGATCATGGCGCCCACGCTGTTCATTTCCGACCTCCACCTGTCGCCTGCGCGGCCGCACCTGGTAGCGGCGTTTCACGAATTCGTCGCCGGTCCGGCCCGCTCCGCGAAGGCACTCTACATCCTGGGCGATCTGTTCGACGTCTGGCTCGGCGATGATCAGTTGCGCGAACCGATGGCAGCCGCCGTTGCCAATGCGCTCGCCGAGTTGCACGGGCTGGGTGTGCCGGTGTATGTGCAATGCGGCAACCGCGACTTCCTGCTGGGCGAGCATTTCGCACAGACTTGCCACGCGACGATGCTGGCCGATATCGTCGTGCACGATGTGCAGGGAACATCCACCCTGCTGATGCACGGTGATATTCTGTGCACGGACGACGTGGAGTATCAACGCTTTCGCGCATACCGGCAGGATCCGAAGCGCCGCAGGCGATTTCTGGCGCGGCCGTACTTCGTGCGTCGCGCGATCGCGACGGTCATGCGCCTTGGCAGTCGCCGCGCAACCTCGGCAAAGAGCGAAGTCATCATGGACGTCAATGCCGACGCGGTGGTCGCGGCGATGCGCGAGCATCGAGTCACCCGCTTCATTCACGGTCATACGCATCGACCCGCACGGCACGTGCTGACCATCGACGGCCGGCCGTGCGAGCGTTGGGTACTTGCGGACTGGTACCGCGCGGCGAGCTACCTGCGGGTCGATGAGTCGGGCATCACGCCGCACGTCATGGATTTGCAGAACAGGCAATGACGACTGCACCACCCGATTTCCTGTCGGCCCTGCTTGCAATCATCCTGATCGACCTGGTGCTCGCTGGCGACAACGCCATCATCATCGGCATCGCCGCCCGCAACGTTCCACGCGACAAGCAACGCGCGGTCATCCTCTGGGGGACCGCCGGCGCCATCGCGGTCAGGGTCCTGCTCACGGGCGCAGTCGTGTGGCTGCTGAAGATTCCCGGTTTCCTGTTGGCCGGCGGAATCGGGCTCGTGTGGATCGGCTGGAAACTCACCGCGCCGCAGGACCCGAATCCCGAAAAAATTGCTGCCGCGGCATCTTTTGGCGCCGCCGTGCGCACCATCGTCATCGCCGACGCCGTGATGGGCATTGACAACGTGCTCGCCGTCGGAGGCGCCGCGCAGGGCAGCTTCATGCTGGTCGTCATCGGACTCGTGATCAGCGTTCCTATCGTGGTATGGGGCAGCGCACTCGTGCTCAAGCTGGTCGACCGCTACCCGGCAATCGTGTGGCTCGGCGCAGCAGTGATCGGCTGGACCGCTGCCAAGATGATCACGGGTGAGCCGCTGCTCGCGGACTGGTTCGCGAAACTGCCCTGGCTGCGAGTCGCGCTCTATGCGCTGATCGTCGGTGGATTGGTAGCGATTCCACTGTGGCGCTCGCTCGATTCACGCAGGCGCGCACAAGGTCGCGCGTTGCTCGTGATGATCGCCTGGGTCAGTGCGTTCGGCTGGCTCGAAACGCACCTGGGCATGCGCTTCGATTTGCTCGAGCATGAGCACTGGGATGACGAGTGGCTCGACCTTGTGCGCTGGATCGGCTGGATCCCCGTGGCCATCGGCGTCGACCGGGTATTTCGCGTCGCAGCGAAGGGTTAACGCTCAAGCGAGCGCTTGTGCGAAATCGGCGATCAGATCGTCTCGATCCTCGATGCCGACCGAAACGCGGATCAGCGAATCGGCGATGCCCATGGTTGCGCGGCGTTCGGCCCCCATCTCGTAGAAAATCGTATGCGCAACCGGAATGGCAAGCGTGCGGTTGTCGCCAAGGTTCGACGATAGCACCACGTTCCTGAGGCGATTGAGGAAGTCGAAGCAGTCCCGCGCCGGATCGAGCTCGAAGGACAGCAGTGCGCCGTAGCCATTGAACAGTCCCGTCGCCAGCGCGTGTTGCGGATGCGAGGCGAGCCCCGGATAGTAGACAGCGCGCACCTGCGAGCGCTCCTCGAGAAAGCGCGCAAGGTACATCGCGTTCGTGCACGCCCGGTCCATCCGCAGCGCAAGCGTCTCCGCACCCACGGCGATATGGTGCGCTTGCTCGGCCGCGAGCGTTCCTCCCCAATCGCGCAGGCCCTTCTTGCGAATCTGCGTAACGCCCCACAGAGCCGACTTCGGTCCTTTATAGCTGTCGTAAATATTCGGGTATTGCTGCCAGTCGAACAGGCCCGTGTCGGTAATGCTGCCGCCCAGCGCATTGCCGTGGCCGCCGATGTACTTGGTCAGCGCGTTGACGACGAGGCTGGCGCCGACGGTTCTGGGCAGGAAGAGGTACGGCGAGGTCATGGTGTTGTCGACGACATAGATCAATCCACGCGCCGCACACAGCTCGCCAATGCGCTTCAGGTCAGCGACCTGCGTGCGCGGATTGGCGATCGTTTCGACAAAGACGAGGCGTGTCGCCGGCGTAATCGCGGCCTCGACCGCACGCACGTCGGTTGCGTCCACGAACGACACGCCGCTACCGTGCGCCTCGATCGTATTGAACAGGCTGTTGGTGTTGCCGAACAGGAATGCGCTGGAGATCACGTGGTCACCGTCGCGCAACAACGCCAGCATGATCGCGCCGATCGCGGCCATGCCGGTGCCGAAGCAGACGGTGGCGACGCCACCCTCCATGCGATTGACTTTCTCTTCCAGCGCGGCGGAGGTTGGATTGCCCTGGCGGCCGTAGGCATAGCCCTGCGCCTTGCCCTGGAACACCGCGGCGAGCTCGCGCGCGTCGCGATAGCCGTAAGCAACCGAGAGATGCAGAGGCTTGTGCAACGAGCCGTGCTCGATCGGTGCATCGCGATCGGAATGCAAAATCGATGTGGTGAAGCCGGCTTTACGTGACATGTCATTACCCAGAAGACAAAAGGCCCGTCAGCTTGCGCTAAACGGGCCCTGGAGCATGACGCTGGCTCGCTTTAGCTGCATTTATTAAGCGCCCGCAAGCTGTGAAACCGCATCGCTGCGGCCCATTTCAAATCGGCGCTGATACGAGTATCCCTCGAAACCCGAAGCGCGTCAACGCGCCTTGTACTTGTGACTTTCAGCCTGCGGCCAGCTGCAGCTCGTCGGCTTCGCCCCGGCTCTCGTCGCGCTCCTGCGCGAGGTGCGACAGGTAATCGGCGGTGACGTCACCGGTCACGTAGTAGCCGTCGAAGCACGACGCTTCGAACTCCTTGAGTTTCGGGTTGACGGCGCGAATGGCGCGCTTCAGGGCTTCGAGATCCTGGTAGATCAGCAGATCGGCGCCGATCTCGTGGGCGATCTCGGCTTCGGTGCGCCCGGTGGCAATCAACTCGCGTTGATTGGGCATGTCGATGCCGTAGACGTTTGGGTAACGCACGGGCGGACTCGCCGACGCGAAGTACACCTTGCGCGCTCCGGCGTCGCGCGCCATTGACACGATCTCGCGGCTCGTCGTGCCGCGCACGATCGAATCGTCGACCAGCAGCACGACCTTGTCCTTGAATTCCATGCCGATGGGGTTGAGTTTCTGGCGCACGCTCTTGCTGCGAATTGCGTGCCCCGGCATGATGAACGTGCGGCCGATGTATCGATTCTTGACGAATCCCTCGCGATATTTCAACCCGAGGTGATTGGCGAGCTCCAGCGCCGACGGACGGCTCGAATCCGGGATCGGAATCACCACGTCGATGTCCTGCGCCTCGGGAATCGTGGCAATCTTCTTCGCCAGTTCGCCGCCCATGCGCAAGCGCGACTCATAAACAGACGTGCCGTCGATGACCGAGTCCGGCCGTGCGAGATAGACAAACTCGAAGATGCACGGGTTGAGCTGCGGGTGCTCCGCGCACTGGCGCGAGTGAAAGCGGCCGGTCTGGTCGACGTAAATGGCCTCGCCGGGCGCGACGTCGCGCAGGACGGTGAACCCAAGTGCCTCGAGCGCGACCGATTCGCTCGCGATCAGGTATTCCGTGCCGCCCATCGATTCGTTCACGCCGATGATCAGGGGACGAATGCCATATGGATCGCGGAAGGCGAGCAGCCCGTAGCCGGCGATCATGGCGACGATAGCGTACGCGCCACGGCAGCGTTTGTGCACGGCGGTGACCGCCGCGAAGATCGCGTTGGCGTCGAGCTTGGCATGATGCGCGGAACGTTCGAGCTCCAGCGCGAGCACGTTGAGCAGCACCTCCGAGTCGGAGTTGGTGTTGACGTGGCGGAAGTCGAGCTGGAACAGCTCCTTCTTCAGGGCTTCGCTGTTGGTCAGGTTGCCGTTGTGGGCCAGTGTGATGCCGAAGGGCGAATTGACGTAGAACGGCTGCGACTCGAGGTCGGACCACGCCGAGCCCGCCGTCGGATAACGGCAGTGGCCGATACCCGCGTTGCCCATGAGGTCGCGCATGTTACGCGTGCGAAACACGTCGCGGACGTAGCCCGGACCCTTGTACATGTGAAATACCGGCCCGTCGCTGGTCACGATGCCGGCCGCGTCCTGGCCGCGATGCTGCAGCAGCAGCAGGCCATCGTAGAGCAGCTGATTGACCGGCGTGTGCGTGACCGCGCCGACGATGCCACACATGGTTCTAGACCCCTATGCCTGTAGTCGGTTTGGCCTTCGGTTTCGGCCCACCCGACTTGCCAAAATCAAGTTGCTCCGCCCAGAAATGAGGCAGCCACGGTTTCAAGCTCATTGCCGCCGCCACCAACGGCGGTGCAAACAACGCATTCTGCCACCAAACCTGCTGCGGCAGGCTCGTCAGACCCGCGACGAGTACCCCTATGACAACAATAACCACGCCGCGTGCCACGCCGACGACAGCGCCGAGCAACCGATCCAGGAAACCCAGCCCGATGGCGCGCACCATGCGGTACAACGACCAGCCAACCAACGCCCCGACCATGAGCACCGCGATGATGATCAGCGCGAACGCCACGGCATAGCGTGCGCTCGGCGAGCCGGTGACATCGGGCAATATGGCGCCGAGCGTCGTCGACAGATGAACGGCGAGAAGGAAGGCGAAGACCCACGCCGCGAGCGACACGACCACGCGCATGAATCCGCGCGCGAATCCGAACAACGTTGAGAGTACAACGACGCCGAAGACGACGAAATCGAAAGCCGTCACTTCGCGGTCGTCACCATCGCGCGGTCGTAACCCGCCAATTTCAGCTTGGCCACGGCGCTGTCGGCGGCGCCGCGTGTCGCGTAGGGCCCGACGCGCACGCGCTGCACGGAGCCCCCGGTTGTCGGCACCGCTTCTGTGTAAGTCGCAAAGCCGGCCGACTTAAGCGCGGCCGCGAGCTCAGCGGCAACCTTGGTGTCGGCGAATGCGCCGACCTGCACCGCGAACCCACCGCTCGCCGCGACAGGCACATCGGCTTGGGCGACCGTTGCGCTCGCCGGCGCGGGTGCGGGGGCGGGCGAAGGTGCCGGGATACTCGCCGCCGGTGGCGCCTCGTCGGATGTCGTCGCGGGCGTTTGGATCGGTGCGCTCACAGCCGGCGGTGCCGACGGTGGCGAGGCCGCCGGCTGTCCCAAAATGCGCCGCTCGGCGTCTGTGATCGATTTTTTCGGCGCGACGGCAGCACTCGGCTTGGCGTCGGTTCTGGAGTCGGGCGCAACAGGTGCGGCGTTGTTACTGTCCTTGTCGGGCGCGAGCGGATTGATGAACTTGCCGTTGTCGATCGGTGGGATGCGGATCGAAACCTCATCGCCGAGCGGCTTGGGGTCGCTCTCCAGCAGCAAAGGCAGAATCACCGCGGCCGCCAGCGCCAGAACGATCGCACCGACGAGGCGGCGCCGAGCGCGTCGCTTCAACTCATCGACGGCGAGTTCGGGAGCGTCGGAACGTATGGGCATGCGGATTGGTTCAGCGGTTCAGGGCAGCGGGACCCATCACGCGGCAAGCGCCGCCGCCACTGTTTGGAAGGAGCCAAAGACCACAATTCTATCAGCTTCCGTGCTCGCTCCACGCGCCGCGCGGTACGCCGCGACCGGGTCGCCGAATTCGCGGATGGCCGCGGACGCGACACCCGCAGCTTCGAGCCGCTCGCGCACCAGCATCGCGGTCGCGCCACGCGGCGGCGGCAGCGTCGCGACCAGCCAGGAATCGATGCGCGGCAGCATCGCGGCGATCACATCGTCGATGTCTTTGTCCGCCATGATGCCGAACACGGCGCGTGTTTCCGGATGAAAACCCATCGCGCCGAGGTTGTCGGCCAGCGCGCGCGCCGCCTGCGTATTGTGCGCGACGTCGAGCACACGCACGGGTCGGCCCGGCAAGACCTGAAATCGTCCCGGCAATTCCACCTCGACCAGCGCCGCGCGTACCGCGCCCATGCCAATCGGCAGTCGCGAACGCAGCGCATCGACGGCGGTGAGTGCAGTTGCCGCGTTGGTAAGCTGGTAGGGCCCGCGCAGGGCAGGATGCGGCAAACCGTGGCGCGCGCCGCCGGGTCCACGATAGCTCCACTGCGGTCCGCTGACCGTGAAGTCGTAGTCGACACCGAGACGCAGCAAGGTCGCACCGATGGCCGCTGCGTGATCGAGCAACGTGCGGGGCGGGTCGCGATCGGCACAGATCGCAACCCGGCCGCCGCGGAAGATGCCAGCCTTTTCGCGGCCGATCGCCTCCCGCGTCACGCCGAGATAGTCGACATGATCGATGGCGACAGTGGTGACGACCGCGACGTCTGGATCGATGATGTTGACCGCGTCCAGGCGTCCGCCCAGGCCGACCTCGAGCACCAGCGCGTCGAGGCCGGCACGCGCGAAAAGCCACAGCGCGGCGAGCGTTCCGAATTCGAAATAGGTCAACGCAACGCCCTCGCGTACGGCCTCGACCGCGGCAAACGCTTCGCATAATTGCGCGTCGTTCGCCTGGTCGCCGGCGATGCGCACCCGCTCGTTGTAATGCAGCAGGTGCGGCGACGTGTACAAGCCGACGCGGTAACCGCCCTCGGTGAGCATGCGTTCGATCAGTGCGCAGGTGGAACCTTTGCCGTTGGTCCCCGCGACGGTAATCGTCGGATAGGGAAAGGCGATGCCAAGGCGCTCGTAGACCGCGTGCACGCGATCCAGGCCCAGCGCGATCGCCTTCGGATGCAGCGTCGCCAGATAGGCGAGCCATCCATCGAACGTCGTCGGTGCAGTCACGCTGTCAGGGCACCCGTGCGCGCTCGGAGCGCGCCGCGCGTCAGCTGGTAGGCAGCGCCTCGCGCTGCAAAAGCGCCAGCAACCGCGGCAGTTCGTCCTTCAGCTGCCGGCGGTCGACGATCATGTCGATCGCGCCTTTCTCCAGCAGGAATTCAGCACGCTGGAACCCTTCGGGAAGCTTCTCGCGCACGGTCTGCTCGATGACGCGCGGGCCGGCAAATCCGATCAAGGCACCGGGTTCAGCGATCACGATATCGCCGATCATCGCGAAACTGGCGGACACGCCGCCCATCGTCGGATCGGTCAGCACCGTCACGAACGGCAGTCGCGCCTTGGACAACTCCTGCAGCACCGCCGCGGTCTTGGCCATCTGGAAGAGCGAGCTCACGCCTTCCTGCATGCGTGCGCCGCCGCTCGCGGTAAAGCACACAAAGGGGACGCGGCTTTCGTAGGCGACGCGCACGCCGCGTACGAAACGCTCGCCCACGACCGAGCCCATCGACCCGCCCATGAATTCGAATTCGAATACCGCAACCACCAGCGGAAAGGATTTGATGCTGCCCTGCATGACCACCAGCGCGTCGGTCTCGCCCGTGCTCTCCATCGCTGCCGACAGGCGCTCCGGGTACTTGCGTGTGTCCTTGAACTTGAGGCTGTCGACGGGCAGGACTTCGGAGCCGATTTCATAGCGCGCGTCGGGATCGAGCAGTTGATCGATGCGCTCTCGCGCCGATAGCCGGCCGTGGTGATTGCATTTGGGGCAGACGCCGAGGTTCTTCTCGAGATCCGTGCGATAGAGGACGGCTTCGCACGACGGACACTTGATCCACAGCCCCTCGGGCATGGTCTTGCGGGCCACGCCGGTCGCAGCTTTGATGCGCGGCGGCAGGAGTTTCTGCAGCCAGCTCATCGTCGTCCCTCGTTGCGCACGCCGCGCTGTTTCATGCCGCCTGCCTCGCCACTGCGTCGATCGCACTGCGAATCGTCGCCAGCCATGCGCCGGCGCGCGCCGCCGCCTGATCGGCCGGA
Organism: uncultured beta proteobacterium; assembly: GCA_963732105.1. Classification (GTDB taxonomy): domain Bacteria; phylum Pseudomonadota; class Gammaproteobacteria; order Burkholderiales; family Casimicrobiaceae; genus PALSA-1003. The sequence goes on along the minus strand of CAVSYL010000008.1, from coordinate 158,532 downwards.
CCCGACTCGATTTCCTGGATGAGACGGCTGCCGATCACCACCGCGTCAGCGTGCGCCGCGATCGCCTGTGCGCCGGCCGCGTCGCGGATGCCGAAACCCACGCCGATCGGCAACGCAATGTGCCTGCGGATTTCAGCGATCTTGGCGACGACGTCCGATGTATTGAGATGTCCTGCACCGGTCACGCCCTTGAGCGAAACGTAATAAACATAACCTCGCGCGACTGCCGCGACGATGGCGATGCGGCTCGACGGCGTTGTGGGCGACAGCAGGAAAATCGGGGCGATTCCGCGCGTGTCAAGCAGCGCTGCGAACGGCCTGGCCTCTTCGGGGGGATAGTCGACGACGATGACACCGTCCACGCCCGCCGCATGCGCGTGGTCGGCAAATGCCGTGATGCCCATCGCTTCGATCGGATTGGCGTAGCCCATCAGCACCACCGGCGTGATCGCATCGCGCTGCCGGAACGCGGAGACGATTGCGAGCACGTCGATCAAGCCGACCCCTTGCGCCAGCGCCCGTTCGGAAGCGCGCTGGACCACCGGGCCGTCGGCCATGGGATCGGAAAACGGCACGCCGAGCTCGATGACATCGGCCCCCGCGGCCGTCAGCGATTGCATGATGGGCAGCGTCGCGGCCAGCGACGGGTCGCCCGCGGTGACGTAGGGGATCAGCGCGGCGCGGCCGGCGGCGCGCAACCGGGCGAACGTGGCGTCGATACGATTCATCGGCTCAATTCGCGACTGCGCGTGACGGCGACCGACACGCCTTTAGAACTTGACGCCCGTGCGCTCGGCGACGGTGTTCATGTCCTTGTCGCCGCGGCCGGAGAGATTGACCAGAAGAACCTTCTCGCGGGAGAGTGACGGTGCGATCTTCGCGGCATACGCGAGCGCGTGCGACGATTCCAACGCCGGAATGATGCCTTCGATGCGGCAACATTCGCCAAAGGCGATGAGTGCTTCCGTGTCGGTGATCGCCACGTAATCCGCGCGCCCGCTGTCCTTGAGCCACGCATGTTCGGGACCGACGCCGGGGTAGTCGAGTCCCGCCGAGACCGAGTGCGTCTCGACGATCTGACCATTCGCGTCCTGCAGCAGGTAGGTCCGATTGCCGTGGAGCACGCCGGGACGCCCGGCGGTGAGCGACGCCGAGTGGCGTCCCGTGTCGAGGCCATCGCCCGCAGCCTCGACGCCGACGAGCTTGACGCCGCGATAGCCGAGGTACGGATGGAAAATGCCCATCGCGTTCGAACCGCCGCCGATGCAGGCAATCACCATGTCAGGCTGGCGGCCTACCAGTTCAGGCATCTGCCACACGCATTCCTTGCCGATTACACTCTGGAAATCACGCACCATCATCGGGTACGGATGCGGGCCCGCCACCGTGCCGATGATGTAGAACGTACTTTCGACATTGGTGACCCAGTCGCGCATTGCCTCGTTGAGCGCGTCCTTCAGCGTTTTCGAACCGGATTCGACGGGGACGACCGTGGCACCAAGCAGCTTCATGCGGTAGACGTTCTGTGCCTGGCGCTTCACGTCCTCGGACCCCATGTAGACGACGCACTCCTTGCCAAACCGCGCGGCAACAGTCGCCGCCGCCACACCGTGCTGGCCTGCGCCCGTCTCGGCGATGATGCGCGGTTTGCCCAATCGATTTGCAAGCAGCGCCTGACCGATGCAATTGTTGATCTTGTGCGCGCCGGTGTGGTTGAGGTCCTCGCGCTTGAAGTAGATTTGCGCGCCGCCGAGTCGATCAGACCAGCGCCGCGCGTGATAGACGGGGCTTGGTCGCCCGACGTAGTGCCTGAGTTCGTATGCAAACTCCGCGATGAACTCGGGATCCTCGCGAAAGCGCGCGTATTGATCGCGCAACTCATCGAGGGCGCTGATCAGAGTCTCGGCGACGAACACGCCGCCGTAGGGGCCGAAATGGCCGCCGGCGTCGGGCAAACTGTAGGGCATGTCACCCATCTGCATTGCGTACCTCGCGGATAAACGCAGCGATCTTCGGCGCGCTTTTCACGCCTTTTTTCGGCTTGCCATCATCCCCAGTGACTTCCACGCCACTGGATACATCGACCGCCCAGGGCCGGACCGCGCGGATCGCCGCTCCCACATTCTGCGCCGTGAGGCCGCCGGACAGGATCAAAGGTCTTGTGAGGCCGCCAGGCACCTCGCTCCAGTCGAACGTGGTGCCCGTGCCCCCGGGCAGGCCCCCTGGCTGGAACGCGTCGAACAACCATCCCCTCGCGTTCGCATAACGACCGGCATAGTGTAGCAAATCGACGCCGGGCTTGACCGGTACCGCCTTCACGAACGGGCGGTTGAAACTCGCGCAAAAATCCGGCGGCTCGTCGCCATGAAACTGCAGCAGGTCCAGCGGCACTGCCGCCAGCGTCGCGCGGACCGTCTCAGGCGCCGGATCGACGAACAATCCGACCACCGTCACGAATGCCGGCAAGGCGTTGGCGATTGCACACGCCTGATCCAGCGCGACACAACGCGGCGTTCCGGACCAGAAGACGAGCCCGATCGCGTCGGCGCCGGCAAGCGCCGCCGCCACGCCATCGTCGACGCGGGTAATACCGCAGATTTTTACGCGTGTGCGCATTCCGGATTTCGTTCAGGACCCCAGTATGCGAACCGGCGCCCGGGTCGCCGGCAGATTCCAGCGCGTGGCGTAATCGACGCCTGTCAGGTAAAGACCTTCTGCCGCGAATGTCGGCGCTGCCTGTGCCCTATCACGGCTCGCGAGCACAGTGGCGGCCCACGCCGGCGGTTGGCGACCGCCGCCAACATAGACGAGGATCCCGATGATATTGCGCACCATGTGGTGTAGGAACGCATCGGCGTGAAACTCGAAGCGGAGCATTTCTCCCTCGCGCGCGATCTCGAGCCGGTCCAATGTCTTGACTGGCGACCTGGCCTGGCATTCCGCAGCCCGAAACGCCGAGAAATCGTGCGCTCCCAGCAGCGCCTGCGCGGCTTCCTGCATCGGGCGCAGGGCAAGCGGTCGATGGTACCAGCCTACGCGCGAATGAAGGAGCGCAGGGCGCACCGGGTGGTCGAGCAGCAGATACGTGTAATGGCGCCCCGTGGCCGTGAAACGCGCGTGGAACTCGTCAGGGACGCCGATCGCCCAGCGGACCGCCACCGCTGGCGGCAGCAGCGTGTTGACCCCGCGCACCCAGGCCGATTCGGGACGTGGCGCACCAGTCTCGAAGTGGACCACCTGCATCGTAGCGTGCACGCCGCTATCGGTACGACCGGCGGCGATCGTACCGATGCGCACCCCGGCGATCACCGACACTGCGCGCTCGACCGCGTCCTGCACGCCACGGCCGTCGGCCTGCGATTGCCAGCCGTGGAACGGCGCGCCGTCGTATTCCAGTCCTAACGCGATGCGCATCGTACGGAACCCAAATGAAAACGGCGGCGATACCCGCCGCCGCTGTCAGCAGTCCTGCGAACCTACGCGAGTTTGGCCATGAGTGCTTTCGCTTCGCTCTTCTGCTGGTCATCGCCTTCGTGCAGGACTTCCTGAAGGATTTCCCGCGCGCCTTCGACATCGCCCATTTCCTGGTACGCCTTGGCGAGATCCAGCTTGGTTGCGGCGTCGTGCCACTGACCGTCGAGGACCGACGGCGTCGGGTCCTCGAATGTCGAGCGTGCCGGGTCAAACGCGAGATCGAGCTTGTCGAGTTCGATCGCCGCTGCCGGACGCGCCAGTTGCGGCGCCGGTGCGCCGGCACCCGCCATCGCAAACGCGGGCTCTGGTGCAGACGCAATGGGCTTGGGCGCTGGCGTTGGTTTGGCCATCGCTGGTATGGGATCGTCCAGATGGAAATCGAGATCGAACTTGGGCACCGACTCGGGCTCGAACGATACGGTTTCGTGCAAATCGTTGGCCGGTCTGTCGGTTACGGACCTGGTCAGTGCAGCGGCGCCGGCCGCGATCGCGGCCGCACCGCTCGCAATCGCTGCGGCAGGCGCACTGAACACGCTTTTCTCCGTATCGATGGAGCGGCTCGACTTGGCGACTTCCTCCGCCGCACCCGCAAGGATGGCGGCGGGCGACTTGGGATCGGCAACGCCCGATGTCGGGGACAACGAAATGTCCTCGTCGAGCGTGAAGTCGAGGTTGGAATGAACGGGCGCCACGGGCGTGTGATCTGGCGGCGTTGAAAACACCTCGGTGTCGGTCAGTGTCTCATCCGTCGACGCGACCCGTGCCGCACCGCCCGCAAACCCGGCGGCGGCACCTGCATCGCTGAACAGCGGGTTGCTCGGATCGAGTGTGCGCCCCAGCGCCATCGCTTTTTGCCACACCTCGCCTTGGCCGCCGGATACCGAATACAACTCGCTCGCAACTGTTTCGAATGCGGACGGCTTGTTATGTTGCGCGTGAATCTCGAGCAGCTTGAGATAGATTTCCTGGCGCTGCGAATCTTTCTTCAGCGCGTCCTTCAGAATTTCCTCGGCTTGAGCGTCGCGGCCGTAAGCGAGGTAAACCTCGGCCTCGGCGATCGGGTCGACCTCGTCCGTGTCGATGTTGCCCAGACCTTCACGGCTGAAGTCGCTGGCCAGGGAGTTGTCGCCGGTGTTGACGACGCCGCCTCCGGTCGAGCCGAATACGGTATTGGTCTTGATGTCAGTGCCCGAGATGATGCTGTCCTCGAACTTGGTGGTCTTGCGCCGGCGCGCCGCGATGATGCCTGCGATACCCGCCAGAACAACCAGTGCACCGCCGCCCACGACCCACGTTGGCGTGTTGCCGAAGAGGTCGTCAATGAAGGACGGCTCGGGCGCAGGAGCCTTCTTGGGCGGCGTCGCCGCCTTCACCGGCGGCGGCGTGGCGTCGACCTTGGGCGCCGGCGCGACTGCTTCAGGTGCCTTGGCTTCAGGTGCCTTGGTTTCGGGCGCCTTGGCTTCGGGCGTTGCCGTCGTTGCCGGCACAGGTGCCAGCGTAGGGGCAGGCGCGGGCGTCGCCGAGGGCGCCGTGACGGGCACCGGGGTCAGGTTCGAAGAAGCGGCTGGCGGCGCCGGTGGCGCGGATGCCACCTTCGGGGCTTCCGTCGCTTTGCCCTTCGCCGAATCGGCGCGCGCCTGCAGATCTGCCATCGTCTGGTTGCGCAGTTCCGCGGCCTTTTGCAGATCCCTTACCGTTTTTTCGAGTTCGGCAACGCGGGCGTTCGCATCGCGCAGCGCCTTGTCGTTGGCCGTTGCGTTTTCCGCAGTCGCGATCGCTCCGCCTGCCGCCCCTTTGGTGGCCGCACGCGACACTTGCAACTTGTCCCCACCCGGCTGCGCGGCGCCCGCCTTGTCCTCCACCGTGGTGCCGATTTTTCCGCTCGCCGACTGCCGCGCCTGCGTGCTGTCCGTCACGGGAGCGACCGCGGCCACGTGATCACGATAAGCGCGCCAATCTGCCGACTGTGTCTTGACCACCGTCGCTGCATCGGTGGGCGTCACCGCCGCGACCTGATCCGGGGGCGGGATAGTGATGATCTGTCCGCTGCGCAAGCGATTCATGTTCTTGCCGTCGAATGCGCTTTCGTTGCTGCGGAAGGTCGCGACGAGCATTTGCTCGAGACTGACATTCTCGGGCTTGTAATCCTTGGCAATCTTGGACAAGGTATCGCCGCGCTTGACGGTGTAGGCGCCCTCAGTGCCGGCGGCAGGGCCCGCCGCGGCAGGAGCCTGCGCAGGCGCGCGCGAAGCGCGCGGTGCCTGGGCCGGCGTGGATTCGGCGACGATGGCCGGCGCAGGAGCAACCGCTTGCGTCTCACCGCCGGGCGGATCGAGCAGAAACGTGTAATCGCGCACGACACGCCCGGTCGCCCAACTGATTTCGACGATCATGTCGAGGTACGGGTCGTTGACCGCCTGGGGCGTGACGACACGCAGGTACGGCGCGCCGTTGGCGCCCTGTTCGAGCGTAATGCGCGCTCTTGTCAGCGATCCAGGATAGGCAACGTTGTTGTCGCGATACACGGACGAGTCCGCGATCCGAGCACGCAACGAATCGAGTTCGTCTCGTTGGGCGGAACTCAACTCGATCTGAGCCGACAACGGCTGGCCAAGTCCGGACAGGACGGTTAGCTTGCCGAGTCCCAGCGCAAACGCCGAAATCGGCAGCGCCAGGACCGCCGCCAACAGGCCGCAAGTGATAATAGGTTTTGCTCGCATGCCGACCTCTAGAGTGCGCATTAGCTGGGCTAAATTAACATCATGGAGTTAGCCCTGCAAGCTAAACCTCGGTATTAGCTTGATTTTTTCCCCCAAACTGTATGTTCCGAGCAGGAGTCTGAAAGTGGCCGCAACGCGACGCGAAGCGCTACCAATAGAGATGCGGCTATGAAGGTCTACAACAGCTTGTGGACTGGGTGCCTTGTATCCGACCGGCCTGACCTGTTGTAACGATGTCGTCCAGAGTGACACGGGCACGCCCGCAGTTAGCGCCAACGCATAAAACCGGCCAAAACCCGCCGGTTGCGCGACGGTGCCCGTGGCGCTGTCATAAGTACGCCACGGGGAGGTTCTCGCCCCTACCGGGCGAGCAGGATGCGCAGCATGCGGCGCAACGGCTCCGCCGCGCCCCACAACAGTTGATCGCCAACAGTGAATGCACCGAGATATTGTCCACCCATCGCCAGCTTGCGCAGGCGCCCGATCGGGATGTCCAGTGTCCCCGTCACTGCGGCGGGCGTAAGTTCGCGCATGCTCGCGGCGCGCGTATTGGGTACGACGCGCACCCACGGATTGGCATCGCCGATGATTTGTTCGATCTCGGCGAGCGGGACGTCACGCCGGAGCTTGATTGTCAGCGCCTGGCTGTGGCAGCGCATCGCGCCGATACGTACGCAGATCGACTCGACCGGGATCGGCGAATCGGCGCGGCCGAGAATCTTGTTGGTCTCGGCGCCGCCCTTCCATTCTTCCTTGCTCATGCCATTACCCAGGTCATCGGCAATCCAGGGGATCAGGCTGCCGGCCAGCGGGACGCCGAAATGTTCCGTCGGGAAACTTTCATCGCGCAGGATGCCGGCCACCTCGCGATCGATATCGAGAATCGAAGACCCGGGATCGTCGAGGAGGTCCTTCGCTGCAAGATGCGCCTCGCCCATCTGCAGCAGCAACTCGCGCATGTTCTGCGCACCCGCTCCAGACGCCGACTGGTACGTCATGCACGTCATCCACTCCACGAGGTCGCGCTGCAGCAGACCCGCGATCGCCAGCACCATCAGACTCACGGTGCAGTTGCCGCCGATGTAGTTCTTCACCCCGCTCGCGAGCGCCGCATCGATGACGTTGCGGTTCACGGGATCGAGGATGATCACAGCGTCGTCGGCCATGCGCAGCGTCTGCGCGGCATCGATGAAGTAGCCGCTCCAGCCGCTCGCGCGGAGCGCCGGGTACATGGGCTTGGTCCATTCACCGCCTTGGCAGGTGACAATCGCGTCGAGCCCCTCAAACGCCTTGATGTCGCCCGCATCGCGCAACGGCTGCGCGGTCTTGCCGATCGGGGGACCCTTGCCGCCCGCGCTCGATGTCGAAAAGAACACCGGCTCGATCAGGTCGAAATCATTTTCCTCGAGCATGCGCTGCAACAGCACCGACCCGACCATGCCCCGCCAACCGACAAACCCAACGCGCATCATGTCCCTGCCCTCGACTGTGCCCGGCCTTCGCTTCGTATCTCGACGAGCGGACGCCTGATATGCGACCTGAAATTCATTGCGACACCTGCGCGTTCAAGGCCGGATGCAGCCGAGCCATCGCGTACGAATCAACGTATCGCCCGTCGCGAAACGCATAAGCGCGGCACGTACCTTCGATGACGAATCCGAATTTCCGGTACAGCGCCAATGCGGCCAGGTTGTCGGTAAAGACGCTCAATTCGAGCCGTTGAAAATTCATCCAGCCGTCGGCCAACGCGACCGCGGCAGCCATCAGCGCGGTCCCGACGCCCAAACCATGGCGATCGTCGCGCACCGACATGCCGATGCTGCCGACGTGCCTGCGGCGCGGCGACTTGCCCGCCTCGTGCAAACCCAGGTTGCCGACCACTTCCCCGTCGATGGTCGCAACCAGCGAATAGTCGAAGGGCGAAATCTCCGTCAAACGCTTGCGCCATAACTCGACCGACGGATAGGGGAGCTGCAGCGTGCCAGCAATCACCTTGGGTCCGGCAAAGATCGCGTGCACCCCCTCAGCGTCGCGGAGCTCAGCCCGACGGATGACGATCGGATGGCCGGCAAGCGTCATGACATGGCAGCGACGACGGCGTCGCCCATTTGCCTGGTGCCGATGATGCGATCCCCCGGCAACGCGATATCGCCCGTGCGCGAGCCGTCGGCCAGAACCTTGCGCACTGCCGTTTCGATGCGCTCGGCGATTTCCTGCTTGCCGAACGTGTAGCGAAACATCATCGCCATCGACAGTATCGTCGCTAGCGGATTGGCCTTGTTCTGCCCCGCGAGGTCGGGTGCGGAGCCGTGAATCGGCTCGTAGAGACCCTTACCGTTTGCATCGAGCGACGCAGACGGCAGCATGCCGATCGAGCCCGCGAGCATCGAGGCCTCGTCGGATAGGATGTCGCCGAACATGTTACCGGTGACGATCACGTCGAACTGTTTAGGATTACGCACCAGCTGCATCGCCGCGTTGTCGACGTACATGTGCGAGAGCTGCACGTCGGGATAGTCCTTGCCCACCGCGCTGACGATCTCGCGCCAGAGGATCGACGTGTCGAGCACGTTTGCCTTGTCTACCGAACAGAGTTTCCGGCCGCGCTTGCGCGCGATGTCGAAGCCGACGCGCGCGATCCGGCGGATCTCCGGCTCGCTGTAGAGCATGGTGTCGAAACCCTCCGTCGCGCCGACGGCATTGATACGCCTGCCGCGCGGCGCGCCGAAATAGATGTCGCCGGTCAGCTCGCGCACGATCATCAGGTCGAGTCCCGCGACAATTTCGGGTCGCAGCGTCGACACGCCTGCAAGCTCGGCATAGAGCAGCGCCGGACGCAGGTTCGCGAACAGCCCGAGCGCCTTGCGGATCGCGAGCAATCCCTGCTCGGGCCGCGATGCGCGCGGCAGCGCGTCGTATTGCGGGCCCCCGACGGCGCCCATGAGTACCGCATCGGCGCTCTGCGCGAGCCTCAGTGTGGCGTCGGGCAGAGGTTGTCCGCTCGCGTCGTATCCCGCACCGCCGATTGGCGCTGTCTCGGTTTCGACGGCAACACCGTCGCGCCGCAGCCGCTCGAAAACCTTCAGCGCTTCGGCGACGATCTCGGTGCCGATGCCGTCGCCAGGGAGGATCGCGATCTTCATGACGTGGCAAGACCGCGGACGACAGTCAAAGGCAGGCTTTCTTCTGTGTCTCGAGGTCTTTCTGCGCGCGTGGTGCTCAGAAAAGCCACGGTTGTTCGGTTTTGTGCTTCGCTTCGAACAAGCGGATCGCGTCCGCATGCTGCAGCGTAAGTCCGATGTCGTCGAGACCATTCAACAGGCAGTGCTTGCGAAACGGTTCGACTTCGAAGCCAAAGACCACGGACCCGTCGGTTGTCGCCACCGTCTGCTGTTCGAGATCGATGGTCAGCCGAAAGCCGGGAAACGCGGCGGTCTCGTGAAACAGACGATCGACTTCGTGCACGGTCAGCACGATAGGAAGCAAGCCGTTCTTGTAGCAGTTGTTGAAAAAGATATCAGCGTACGACGGCGCGATGACCGCCCGAAAACCGTAGTCCTGCAACGCCCACGGCGCATGCTCGCGCGAGCTGCCGCAGCCGAAGTTGCGCCGACCAAGCAGGATTTGCGCCCCGCGATACCGCGCTTCGTTGAGCACGAAGTCAGGGTTGAGCGGGCGCTTCGCATTGTCCATGCCCGCCTCACCGCGATCCAGATAGCGCCACGCGTCGAACAGATTCGGCCCGAAGCCACTGCGCTTGATCGACTTGAGAAACTGCTTCGGGATGATGGCGTCCGTGTCGACGTTGGCGCGGTCGAGCGGCGCCACGAGCCCGGTCAGAATGCGGAATGGTTGCATGGTCGCGATCAACCGAGCCGACGGACGTCGACGAAATGCCCGGCGATGCCGGCCGCCGCTGCCATGGCAGGACTGACCAGGTGGGTGCGACCGCCCGTGCCCTGCCGTCCCTCGAAATTGCGATTGGACGTCGACGCGCAGCGCTCACCGGGTTCGAGGCGATCGTCGTTCATCGCGAGGCACATCGAGCAACCGGGTTCGCGCCACTCGAATCCTGCCGCGGTGAAGACGCGATCGAGCCCTTCGCGCTCAGCCTGTGCCTTGACGAGGCCGGAACCCGGCACAACCATCGCCAGCTTGACGTTATCCGCCTTGCGGCGCCCGTTGACCACGGCCGCCGCGGCGCGCAGATCCTCGATGCGCGAGTTGGTGCACGAGCCGATGAATACCTTGTCGATCTTGATATTGGTCATCGCCGTGTTCGGTTCGAGCCCCATGTAGACCAGAGCGCGTTCGATACCTTCGCGCAGGATCGGGTCCTTTTCCTTTTCCGGGTCGGGAACTCGACCGTCGATGGTTACCACCATTTCGGGCGTCGTGCCCCAGGTCACTTGCGGCGCGATCGTCGCGGCATCGAGTTCGACCGTGCGATCGAACAACACGCCCGGATCCGACACGAACGTGCGCCAGTGGGCCACGGCGCGATCCCACAGCGCGCCTGCAGGCGCGAGACGCCGACCCTTCAAATAGGCGATGGTCGTCTCATCGACACCGATCATGCCGGCGCGCGCCCCGGCTTCGATCGTCATGTTGCATACCGACATGCGGCCCTCCATCGACAGCGCGCGGATCGCCGCACCGTCGTATTCGATGGCGTACCCGCTTCCGCCCGCCGTGCCGATCTTGCCGATGATGGCCAGCGCAATGTCCTTGGCGGTGCAGCCGAAGGGCAGCGCGCCTTGCACACTGACGCGCATCGCCTTGGATTGGCGTGTCAGAAGGCACTGCGTCGCCAGCACGTGCTCGACCTCACTCGTGCCGATGCCGAACGCGAGGCAGGCGAACGCCCCGTGCGTGCTGGTGTGCGAATCGCCGCACACCACGGTCATGCCCGGCAGCGTTGCCCCTTGTTCGGGGCCGATCACGTGAACGATGCCCTGCCGCGCGTCGCGAAACGGGAAGTACGCCTTGGCGCCGTGCTCCTTGATGTTGGCGTCGAGCGTTTCGACCTGGATTCTGGAGATCGGGTCGTCGATACCGCGGTCCCAGTGTCGCGTCGGCGTGTTGTGATCGGCGGTGGCGACGATCGAATCGACACGCCACGGCTTGCGACCGGCCTGCTTCAGGCCCTCATACGCCTGCGGGCTCGTCACTTCATGGACGAGATGGCGGTCGATGTAAAGCAGCGCCGTGCCGTCGCTTTCGGAGCGAACGACGTGGCTGTCCCAAAGCTTGTCGTAGAGCGTGCGTGCAATCATGATCGGGCTATTGAACAGCGGCAACCGAGTACCAACCGTGTGAATCGATAATTATTGCACGGCAGCATCCGCGCGTCTAACGGCTGCTCGGGGTGGCTATGGGGGCGGCTATGGCGGCGGCTATAGCGTCAGCGATGCCTTCAGCGCGCATCGTAGAGGCGTCCAAGGCGGTCGCCTCCGTAGTCCGGAGCCAGGTGTACTGGCGCTTGGCGAGCTGGCGGGTTGCCGCAATGCCGCGCTCGCGCAAGCTTGCCCGATCGTACGCACCGTCGAGAAATTGCCACGCCTGCCGATAGCCCACGCAGCGCATCGACGGCATATCCAGGTCGAGAGCATAGCGCTCGCGCAACGCGCGCAACTCATCGACGAGGCCCGCGGCGAGCATCGCGTCGAAGCGATGCGCGATGCGGCGATGCAGGTCGGACCGATCCGATGGCACGAGCGCAAAGGCGAGCGCGGCCGCCGTCTCTCCTGCGTTGCGCGTGCCGTGCAGTGTCGACATTGGCCGGCCCGTGATGGCGTGCACCTCGAGCGCCCGCTGAATGCGCTGGCTGTCGGTTGGCGCGAGCCGCGCCGCCGTCACGGGATCGACACGCGCCAGGTCCGCGTGCAACGCCGGCCAGCCTTCGGACGCTGCGCGGGCATCGAGGTCCGCGCGAACGCGCGGATCCGCGCCAGGCAGTTGCGAGAGCCCTTCGCGCAGCGCCTTGAAGTAGAGCATCGTGCCGCCGACGACCAGCGCAACGCGCCCGCGGGCACGAATCGCCGCGATGGCATCGAGCGCGTCAGCGCGAAAGCGGGCGGCGGAATACGCGGCGTCGGGATCGATGATGTCGATCAGGTGATGCGGCACGCGCGCGCGCGTCGCGTTGTCGGGCTTGGCCGTCCCGATGTCCATGCCGCGGTAGACCTGCGCTGAATCCGCACTGACGATTTCCAGCGGCAGCCGCCGCGCGAGTTCCAGCGCTACCGCGCTCTTACCCGACGCAGTGGGACCCAGCAAGAAGACCTGGTGCGCGCTCACCTGCCGCGCATGAACAGCCGGTCCAGATCGCCCAGGGTCAGCTGATACCACGTCGGCCGCCCGTGATTGCATTGCCCCGCGCGTTCGGTCGCTTCCATTTCGCGCAGCAACGCGTTCATCTCTGGCACCGTCAGACTGCGATGCGCGCGAACGGCGCCGTGGCACGCCATCGTAGACAGCAGTTCATCGCGTTGCGCACTCAGCACCTGACTGCCGCCGTATTCGCGCACGTCGGCGAGTACCGCGCGCGCGAGCGCGACCGCGTCCGCTTCGGCAAGCGGCGCCGGCACGCCACGCACCGCGAGCGTCGTTGGGCCCAGCATGGACAGCGAAAATCCGAGCTCGCTCAGGATGTCGGTGTTCTCCTCGGCCGTCGCGACGTCCAATGGATCGGCGGCGAAGGTCGCGGGCACGAGCAACGGCTGCATTGGCACGCCGCGGTCGAGCGCGTTCTTGAGTCGTTCGTACAGGATACGTTCGTGCGCGGCATGCATGTCCACCAGCACGAGCCCGTCACGATTCTGTGCCAGCACGAAAATGCCGTGCAGTTGCGCGAGCGCGAAGCCGAGCGGATGGTCGTCGTTATTGGGCAGTCCGGGGCCCGCGCCGGGTGCTTCTGGTACTTCGCGATCGGCGAACAGGCGCGCATAAAACGGCGAAGGCTCGCCCGTCGCCAGCGCCATCGTGGTCTGTGGCGCGAACGCCGCGAATTCCGTCCGCGAACCCGGATACGGCGCCCACGGCGGCACGCGCGCCGCTGCGACACCGAGCTTCTCTGCGGCCGACACAGCAGGCTGTTCCGCGGCAGTCGCTGCCAACGCCTTTTCGATCGTCCGCCGTACGAACTGGTGGATGGCGCCGCTTTCGCGAAAGCGGACTTCCGTCTTGGTCGGATGCACGTTCACGTCGACCTGTCGCGGCTCGATCGTCAGCCACAATGCATAGGCAGGCTGGCGGTCATGATGAAGGACGTCGCGGTACGCCTCGCGCAGCGCGTGGGCGAGCACGCGATCGCGGACGAAACGTCCGTTGACGAAAAGGTATTGGGCGTCGCGTGCCGTGGTCGCGTGGGCCGGGCGCACCGCCCAGCCGGCAAGTGACAGCCCGGGAACGTGCTCGTCGACCTGCGCGGCCTGCGCCGCGAACTCTCCGCCGAGTAGCCCATCGATGCGCGCGCGACGTCCTTGCGCGAGCAAGCGGAAGCGCACGCTGCCATTGTGCTGAAAGGTGAACGCGACGTCCGACTGTGCCAGCGCGATGCGGCGAAAAGCTTCCTCGCAGTGACCATACTCGGTCGCGTCGGTGCGCAGAAACTTGCGTCGCGCCGGCGTGTTGAAGAACAGTTCGTTCACGGTCACTGTCGTTCCGCCGGACAGTGCCGCCGGCTGGGGGATGCCAACCTCTCCGGCATCGACCTCGACCCGCCACGCATGCGCCTTGTCGCGCGAGCGCGAGGTCAGGGAGACGCGCGACACCGAAGCGATGCTCGCCAGCGCTTCGCCGCGAAATCCGAGCGTTGCGATCGCCTCAAGGTCGCTCGCCGTCGAGAGCTTCGAGGTGGCGTGGCGCGCGACCGCAAGCTGCAGGTCCTCGCGCTCGATGCCGTTGCCGTTGTCGGCAACGCGAATCAGCTTGACGCCGCCGCGCGCGAGCGCGATGTCGATTTCGGTGGCGCCAGCGTCGATGCTGTTTTCGAGCAGCTCCTTCAGCGCGGCAGCCGGCCGCTCGATAACCTCGCCCGCGGCGATCTGGTTGATCAGTTGATCCGGCAATGCTCGAATCGCCGACATCAGTACGCGAGCCCCTGCGTCCAGTGCGCATAGACATCGTCGGCGATGCGGGTCAGTTCCGCGAGACGATCCTCGACGTCGCGCAGCATGTCGGCTCCACTCTGCCGAGCTCCCGTCGTGTGGGCAGGCAATTCGTCAGCGCCGGTGCGACACCAGGTTTCGACCATCTCCCGGGTCATCTCGATGTGACACTGAAAGCCGAGATGCTTGCCCAGCGCGAACGCCTGATTGGGATTGAATGCGTTCGTCAGCAGCCGTTTCGCGCCCGGTGGCAGACCAAAAATGTCGTAGTGCCATTGAAACGTCGTGAACCCCGAGCGCTCACCCAGCCACGGCGAGGCCGCGGGTTGTTCCACGTCGACGTCGATCCATCCAATTTCGGGCGTCGCGGAGCGATTGACCTGCGCGCCCAGCGCCCGCGCGAAAAGCTGCCCGCCAAGACAATGCCCGATGATCGGCACGTCGCCAGCAACAGCCTTGCGCAAGAGTGTCTGCAGCGGGGCATTCCACGGCAGCTCGTCGTTGGCGCTCATCGGGCCGCCCATCATGCCGATGCCAGCAAACACCCGCGGGTCGGCGGGAACCGGCTCGCCGCGGTCGAGCGCGATGACTTTCCACGCGATGTACTGCGCATCCAGCCAATCGCCGAAGTGCCCGGGGCCCTCGGTCGGAGAGAAACGAAAGATGGCGACAGGTTTCATGACGGAGTTCGCGATTGTACCGCGGGGTGGCCGCCGCCTTTGCGCAACGAGGCAGGGTACCGTGCCACGATGCTATGATCGCCGCGCATGGTCTCCACCGCGCAGCGGCGCCTCGCGCGCCGCGAGGACCTGGGCCTGAACGTCGCCGAATTCGCCATTCTGCGCGCGCTCGATACGCCGCAGCACATCCAGGCGTTCGTGAATGCGATTCCGATCAATTTCGAGATCGATGCCGAAACCATCCTGTCTGTTCGCCAGGTACTCGCGCAACGCCGCGCACATTGCATCGAGGCCGCGTTCGTCGCCGCGTGCGCGCTGTGGATCCATGGCGAGCCGCCGCTGGTAATGCACCTCGACTGCGAACGCAGCGACCACCCGCACGTCGTCGCTTTGTTCCGCCGGCAAGGCGCGTGGGGTGCGATCTCCAAGAGCAACGGCGCGCACTTGCGCCATCGCGATCCGATCTACCGCAGCCTGCGCGAACTCGCGCTGTCGTTTTTCCACGAATATTTCGACCAGCGTGGCCGCAGAACGCTGCGCAGCTACTCCATCGCCTTCGATCTACGCCGGATCGACGCGGCACTGTGGATTACGCAGGACCGGATGTGCGAGGAAGCCAACGCACGACTCGCGGCCCTGCGGCACTACCCGCTGATTTCACCGGGGCGGCGGCTGCGTTTGTCGCGCCTCGACGCGTTCGAACAGCGCGCCGCGACCATGGTCGAATACCCGCGCCCGCAAATCCGCAAGCGTTGAGACGGCGCTATCGTCTATCGATCTCGGCGTATGCGGAGTGGTTGTGAATCGACTCGAAATTCTCGGCCGCAACGCTGAACCCGCGATAGCGCGGATCGTCGACCAGCCGCGCCGCGATCCCGCGCACCAGATCCTCGACGAAACGGGGCCGCTCGTAGGCGCGTTCGGTGACGTACTTCTCGTCGTTGCGTTTGAGCAATCCGTATAGCCCGCAGGACGATTCCTCCTCGGCGATCCTCACGATCTCGGCCAGAGACACCTTGGCGTCGAGCAATGGCCGAAGGCTCACCGTGATATGCGAGCGCTGGTTATGCGCGCCGTAGTCGGCAATGGCCTTGGAACTGGGGCACAGACTCATCACCGGCACGACCACGGTCATCGTCACGCTCCGGACGCCGGCCGTCGCATCGACGCGCAGCGCCACCGCGTAGTCCATCATGCTTTGCACGCCCGACACCGGCGCGGCCTTGCGCATGAACCAGGGAAACTCGATATCGACGTGGCCGGCATCGGCTTCGAGACGCACCAGCAGCGCGTCGAGCATCCCGGGCAGCTGCGCGAGCGACAGCGGCTCGCGCATTTCGTCGATCGCGGCGACGAGACGTGACATGTGCGTGCCTTTGCGATCGGCGGGTAACGCGACGTAGACACCGAAGGTGGCGACGGTGGATTGCGTCGTGCCGTCGCCGTCGTCGAAGCGGATCGGATAACGCAGTCCGCGGATGCCAACGCGATCGATGGCGAGATCGCGGGCATCGGGATGCGACTGCACGTCGGGAATCGCGGGTGGCTCGGGCTTGTTCATAAGCAGTGCGCGAATAGGTTCGTTCATGCCGCGGGTTTGGCCACTTGCGCAACCGTGGCCGAAGTCGAGACCGGAACCGGTTGCGGACCAAAGCGCTCGACGATCGACGCGGCGATGCCTTTGGCGTCGAGACCGCATTGCGCGAGGAGCAACGCCGGATCGCCGTGGTCGACAAAGGCATCCGGCAATCCCAAATGCAGGATCGGCACGGCGATGCCGCGTTCCGCGAGCGCTTCCGCTACCGCGCTGCCAGCGCCGCCGGCGATCACGTTTTCCTCGACCGTCACCAGACTGTCGTGCGTTTTGGCGAGCCACTCGATGAGGTCGGCGTCGATCGGCTTCACGAAACGCATGTTCGCGACCGTCGCGTCGATTTTCTCGGCCGCCTCCAGGGTCGGGTGGAGCATGCTGCCGAATGCGAGCAAGGCGATGCGCTGCGAGCGCCGTCTGGTCTCGCGTCGCAGTTCGCCCTTGCCGATGGGCAACGCGTGCATTTCGCGCTCGATTGCAACACCCGGGCCGCTGCCGCGTGGATAGCGCACGGCGGTCGGCGTATCGAGCTGGAACGCGGTGTAGAGCATCTGCCGGCATTCGTTCTCGTCAGCCGGCGTCATTACCGTCGTGTTTGGCAGGCAGCGCATGTAGGTCAGGTCGAAGCTGCCGGCGTGCGTGGGCCCATCGGCACCGACGATGCCGCCGCGGTCGATCGCGAACATCACGGGCAGATTCTGCAGCACGACGTCGTGAATCAATTGGTCGTAGGCGCGTTGGAGGAACGTCGAGTAGATCGCGACGACGGGCTTCAGGCCTTCGCACGCGAGGCCCGCGGCGAACGTCACCGCGTGCTGCTCGGCGATGCCCACGTCGAAGTAGCGATCCTTGTACTCCTGCGAAAAACGCACCATCCCGGAACCTTCGCGCATCGCAGGCGTGATGCCGATCAGACGCGCATCGCGCTTGGCCATGTCGCACAGCCAGTCGCCGAACACCTGCGTATACGTTGGTTTGCCAGGCGGCTTGGGCACGATGCCCACGTTCGGGTCGAACTTGCTGACGCCGTGATAGAGGATCGGATCTTCTTCCGCCCTCGCGTAGCCATGCCCCTTGCGCGTCACGACGTGCAGCAACTGCGGGCCGGAAAGCTGGCTAACGTTGCGCAACGTCTTCACCAGCGGGCCGAGATCGTGGCCGTCGATCGGCCCGATGTAATTGAAGCCGAATTCCTCGAACAGCGTGCCCGGAAGCACCATACCCTTCATGTGCTCTTCCCATCGCCTGGCGAGTTCCTTCACCGAAGGCAGTCGGGAAAGCACCTCCTTGCCGCCGCGGCGCACGGTGTTGTAGATGCTGCCCGACATCAATCGCGCGAGGTAGTTGTTGAACGCGCCGACCGGCTCCGAAATCGACATCTCGTTGTCATTGAGGATCACCAGCATGTCGGCGTCTGCCGCGCCGGCATTGTTCAACGCCTCGAACGCCATGCCGGCGCTCATGGCACCGTCGCCGATAATCGCGACGACCTTGCGCTGCTCGCCCTTGAGCCTGGACGCGATTGCCATGCCCAGTGCGGCGGAAATCGAAGTCGAAGAATGCGCCGTGCCAAACGTGTCGTATTCGCTTTCGCTTCGCCGCGGAAAGCCTGCAACGCCACCTGCTTGCCGCAGCTTCGCCATGCCGATGCGGCGGCCCGTGAGCACCTTGTGCGCATAGGTCTGGTGGCCGACGTCCCACACCAGGCGGTCGCGCGGCGTATCGAACACGTAGTGCAGCGCGACGGTGAGCTCGATCGTGCCGAGGTTCGACGACAGGTGGCCGCCCGTGTGACTGACCGACTGCACGACGAACTCTCGTAATTCGCGCGCGAGCAGCGGCAACTGGTCCGGCGCAAGGCGGCGCAGATCCGCGGGCGCGTTGATGGTTTCCAGTAACATCAATGCTTCCGCAAGGCGATCCAGTCGGCGATTTCATTGAGCCGGCGCGCGGCGGCGCCGAAGCTCGCCAAGGCAGCGTGCGCGTCCGCTCGAAGAGTTTCGACACGCTTTCGCGCTGCGGCGAGGCCGAGCAGGGAAACATACGTGGGCTTTTGCTGTGCGGCGTCCTTGCCCGCGGTCTTGCCCAGGCTTTGTGCCGTGCCCTCGACATCGAGCACGTCGTCGACGACCTGGAACGCCAACCCAATTGCCGTCGCGAAGCGGTCGAGGGCGTCGCTCTCACTCGCGGCGAATACCCGGCCGCAACCCGTTCCCAGCCGCACGGAGGCGCGGATCAACGCGCCCGTCTTGAGTTGATGCATGTGCTCGAGTTCCGTCAACTTCAATGTCGTGCCCACCACCGCAAGATCGATCGCCTGGCCGCCTGCCATGCCCTGCGCACCGGCGGCGTGCGCCAACAGCGCCAACTGGCTCCGTGCGTCACCTGCGCCGGCGTTCGTGAGGATCTCGAACGCCGCGCTTTGCAGCGCATCGCCGGCGAGCAACGCGACGGCCTCGCCAAAAGCGACATGGCACGTAGGCTTGCCCCGCCGGAGGACATCGTTGTCCATGCATGGCAAGTCGTCGTGCGCCAGCGAATAGGCGTGGATGAGCTCCACCGCCGCGGCTGCGGCATCGACGACGGCAGGATCGGCACCCGCGAGTTCGCCACCTGCGTAGGCCAGAAGCGCACGCACACGTTTGCCGCCGCCGAGCACTGCATAGCGCATCGCCTCCTGCAGTGCGGCCAGCGGCCCGTGAACTGGGGGCAGTGCAGCCTCCAGCACACCTGCCACACGCTGGGCGCGCTCGCCGGACCAGATCGCGAAGTCCACGTCAGGGTTCATCGCTACCATCCGCGTCGATCTGTTCCGCACCAAACGCTTTGAGCACGCCGTTCTCGAGAACCTGAACCTGTTGTTGCGCGTCTTTCAGGGCGCGTTGGCAATATTGCAGCAACTCGGCTCCCCGTTTGTACGCTTCAAGTGATTCAGCCAGTGGCAACTGACCGGCCTCCATCGACGCCACGATGGTCTCGAGTTCGGCCAGCGCGGTTTCAAAGGTCTTGGGCGTTGCGTCGGAAAGCTTCGGCATCTATATGTATGTGTATGGGCTACGGCGAGCCTCGGGACGTGCCTGACGTCCTGTCGTACCCGCAAACCCCTTGAATTTGCACTGAACGTACCCCAATTCCGCGCCCTCGGCAACGTTGACCAGCCGGCTGATCCGGGCCATGTATCAAGTTCCACTTGGAACTTCGGCATGGACCGGGGGTCCATTGCGGGCTATAATTGCAATCTCATTTGACGACGCAGCCTTGCTACATCTTTTTTGTAGATGGCTGACTTAGCAAATCGGTTGGGCGGCGGACGCGATCCGCCACTTATATTGGTTGTTGGGTTGGCGGTTTACGAAAAGGACAGGCTGATGTCGAACCTCGCCACCGCGGTACGGCTGCGCAACGCTACTTCGCAGCTTCCGGTTTCCTGGTATTGCGATCCCGCGATCTATGCGTTGGAACAGAAGGTGCTGTTCGACCGTGGACCCGGCTATGTCGGTCACGAGTTGATGGTGCCCAATGTCGGCGACTATTACGCCCTCGACTGGCGCGACAACGCGCAGGTCCTGGTGCGCAGCGCCGACAACGTCGAGCTGCTGTCGAACATCTGCCGGCATCGGCAGGCGATCATGCTCAACGGTCGCGGCAATACACCGAACATCGTCTGCCCGATCCACCGCTGGACGTACGATCACAAGGGCGGGCTGCTGGGCGCTCCGCTGTTCGAAGACACGCCGTGCGTGAAGCTGCACAATACGCCGCTGCAGCACTGGCACGGGCTGCTGTTCGAAGGTGAACGCGAATATGGCGCACGACCTGGCGGGGATGGGTGTTGCCGCGGACTTCGACTTCTCGGGCTACATCCTCGACCGCGTCGAAATCAAGCAGTGCGCGTACAACTGGAAGACCTTCATCGAAGTCTACCTCGAGGATTATCACGTCGGACCGTTTCATCCGGGCCTGGGTCAGTTCGTCACGTGTGACAACCTGCGCTGGCAGTTCAGCGACCGTTTTTCGGTACAGACCGTGGGCGTCAACGCCGATCTGGCCAAGCCCGGAAGCAAAACCTACGAGCGCTGGCACAAGGCGGTCCTCGACTACTACGGCGGCGAGCCGCCGAAGCATGGGGCGATCTGGGCGACGCTCTATCCTAACGTGATGATCGAATGGTATGCGCACGTGCTCATCGTCAGCTCGTTGATCCCGAACGGGACAGATCGCACTACGAACATCGTCGAGTTCTACTATCCGGAGGAGATCGCCCTGTTCGAGCGCGAGTTCGTCGAAGCCGAACAGGCCGCCTATATGGAAACGGCGGCCGAAGACGACGAGATCGGCGAACGGATGGAAGCCGGTCGGCGCGCGCTATGGAAACGGGGTCGCAATGAGTTTGGGCCCTATCAATCGCCGATGGAAGACGGCATGCAGCAGTTCCACGAATTCATTCGTCGGGAACTCGAGCCGCGCCTCTAGCGTCCAACTCTTTCGAACACGCAAGGCGCCGGACACGATTCTCGCGCGCCCCGGGCGGACGCATGCGTTCACCCCGACATTTCCCCCGAAAAATACATGCGCACACTATTGCTTCTTGCTTCGCTCGGCCTGATGTTGACTGTACAGCTTGGCACTGCGGCAACCACAGCCGCGCCATCAAACTCCATGCCCGCCTCAACATCGTTGCCCAACGCATTGACCAGCGCATTGCCCACCATTCCCTACGAAAAATATCGCCTCGGTAACGGCCTCGAGGTGATCCTCGCACAGGATCGTTCGCTGCCGATCGTTGCCGTCAACCTCTGGTACCACGTTGGCGCAGCCAACGAAGAGCCCAGCCGCACTGGCTTCGCGCATCTGTTCGAGCACATGATGTTCACCGGCAGCAAGCACATCCGGCGCGGGCGCGCCGACGAATTGCTCTCGGCGGCCGGCGTTTCGGATTCCAATGCGACGACATCGTTCGACCGCACCAACTACTTCGACACCGTGCCGTCCAACCAGCTCGAACTGGCGCTGTGGACGCACGCGGACCGCATGGGTTATCTGCTCGATTCGCTCGACCAGACGGCGCTGACCAATCAGCAGGACGTCGTGCGCAACGAACGCCGGCAGTCGTACGAAAACCGGCCCTACGGCATCGTCGAAGAGGCGATGTTCCACGCGCTGTTTCCGCAGGGCCACCCGTATCGTCCCGCGGTCATCGGTTCGCATGTAGATATCCAGTCTGCGCGTTTGGCGGACGTGCGCGATTTCTTCAAGCACTACTATCGGCCCAACAACGCTACGCTGGTCATTTGCGGCGACTTCGACACCGCCGCGGCCAAGCGCTTGGTGCAGAAGCAGTTCGGTTCGTTCAAGCGCGGCGCGGATGTGCCGCCGCCCTCGGTGACGACGCCTCCACTTGTCTCCGAACAGCGCTTGATCGTGACCGATCAGATCGAATTGGAGCGGGTTGATCTAGCGTGGCTTACGCCGCCGAAGTTCAAATCCGGCGACGCCGAGCTTGCCATCGCCGCGACGATACTTGCTGGCGGCAAGGCAAGCCGCCTGTACCAGAAGCTCGTGTACGACCTGCAGGTAGCGCAGGACGTCTCCGCCGACCAGGATTCCTACGCACTGACGTCGATATTCGATGTGCAGGCGGTGGCGCGGGCCGGCCATACCGCGGCCGAATTGCAGCCGCTCATCGACGCGGAAATCGCGAAACTCGCCGGCGACGGGCCCACCGCCGCCGAAGTCGAGCGCGCGCGAAACCAGATCGAACGCTCCCTCTATCAAGGCCTGCAGAGAGTCGGCGGTCGCGCCGACCAGTTGAACCTCTACAACCAGTACCTCGGTGATCCGGGCTTCTTGCCCAAGGACATCGAGCGCTATACGAGTGTTACCGCCGCGGACGTGCAACGCGCAGTGCGCGACTACTTGCGCACGAACGCGCGCGTGGTCATCCTCGCCGTGCGCGGTGACAAGAAGCTCGATCCCGATCCTCCTGCGCCGCCCCCGCCCGTGGCAACCGGCACCGAATCGATCAACGTCGACGAGCCATGGCGCAACACTCCGCCGAAACCGGGGCCGGTGCGCGTACCTGTACTGCCGCAGCCGACGTCGTTCAAGCTTGCGAACGGTTTGACCGTGCTGCATTTCGAGCGGCCGCATCTGCCGATCGTCACCGCCGAACTGGTCGTCAATGCCGGCCTCGCGTCGACGAACCCGGCATTGGCCGGCGTTCCCGACTTCGCTGCGGCCATGCTCGACGAGGGCACGCGCACGCCGCAACGCGCAGCAGATCGCCGAGCAATTCGAGCAACTGGGCGCCGACTACGGCGCGCAGACGCGGCGGGACACCACCGCGCTCAGCGTCGACGGACTGTCACGCAACTTCGCGGATACGATGACGCTGCTCGCCGATGTCGCGCAGCGTCCGACGTTTCCTGCCGACGAAGTCGAGCGGCAACGCAAGTCTCGCCTGAGCGATATTGCGAGCGCCCGCGAAGAGCCCGACGTACTCGCGGCGGCGGCGTTTGCCCGCGCCGTTTACGGGCCGGCCAATCCATACGGCACGTCGAGCATGGGCACCGAAAAATCGGTCGCGCAGACCACGGACGCCGATTTGCGTCAGTGGTGGCAGGCGCAATTTCGGCCCTCGAATGCCGCGCTGATCGTCGTCGGTGCGATCGATGCAGCAAGCCTGCGGACGCTCGTCGACCGCGAATGGGGATCGTGGCAACCCGCTGGTGAAGCCCCCGCCGCCGTTGTCGCGCTACCCGCGACCACGACCAAGGCGCGTGCGGTCATTATCGACAAGCCGGATTCGCCGCAAACGTCGCTGCGCATCGGTCGCCTCGCCGTGGAGCGGACGACACCGGATTATCCCGCGCTGCAAGTACTCAACCACGCCGTCGGCGGCAGCTACACCAGCCGCATCAACCAGAATCTGCGCGAAGACAAGGGCTACACGTACGGCGCGAATTCCCGCTTCGACTATGGCCGCAAGGTCGGATCGTTCTTTGTCGCCACTGCGGTGCGCTCCGACGTCACCGAGCCCGCGATCCACGAGATCATCGGCGAACTCGCGCGTGCGCAGTCTGCACCGCTTGCGACGAGCGAATTGAGCCAAGCTCGTGGTGCGCTTACCCAGTCGCTGCCCGCCAAGTTCGAGACCAACGGCGCGACGTCCTCGTCGTTCTCGGAGCTGTTTGTGTATGGCCTGCCCCTCGACTATTACCGTCACCTGCCCGCACAGTTCTCCAGCGTCACGGGAACGACCGCCGAGGCGCTCGCACATCGCTATTTCGACCCGAAGTCGATGGTGTTCGTGGGCGTGGGCGATCGTGTCAAGCTCGACGCGGCGTTGACCAAGCTTGGCCTTGGTCCTATCGAAGTCTGGCCGATTTCCGGCACGCTGTTCTGATGGCGGCAAATACTGCAGGCCGGGACGCTCGGACGTTGGCAGCAAACTACCCATTCACTGCATCCAGAATGAATTACACGACCCTCATTTCTACCGACGCGCTTGCCGCGCATCTCGGCGACCCGAATTTGGTCATCGTCGACTGCCGCCACAACCTGTCCGACGTCGAGGCGGGCGCGAACGCGTACCGCATGGCGCATATTCCGGGTGCATTTTTCCTCCACCTCGACCGCGACTTGTCGGGTCCGAAGACCGGCAAGAACGGCCGCCATCCGCTGCCGGACATCGCGGTGCTCGCCGCAACGCTCGGTCGCATCGGGATCGATGCCACCAAGCAAGTCGTCGCGTACGATCAGAACAACGGCATGTGGGCCTCGAGGCTGTGGTGGATGCTGCAATGGCTCGGACATGATCGCGTCGCCGTGCTGGACGGCGGCATCGACAAGTGGACCGTGGAGCGGCGCCCGCTCAACGCCGAGTTGCCGCTTGCGCGCGCGACGACATTCGAACCGGGACGGCCACGGCCGACCGCGTCTTCGCAGGAAATCATGCAGCACCTCGTCGATGGCACGTTGATCGTGCTCGACGCCCGCGCGCCCGAACGCTATCGCGGCGACATCGAACCCATCGATCCCGTCGCCGGGCATATTCCCGGCGCGATGAACCGGCCGTATGCGACCAACCTGACGCCGCAAGGGACGTTCAAATCGCCCGAGGCATTGCGCCACGAATTCGAAGCGCAGCTTGCGCACCGCGCGCCCGCATCCGTCGTGCATCAATGTGGGTCGGGCGTAACCGCCTGCCACAACGTATTGGCGATGGCGATCGCCGGGTTACCGGGCTCGCGCCTGTATCCCGGATCGTGGAGCGAGTGGTCGTCCGACGCGTCACGCCCCGTCGCTCGGCGCAGCTCGGCTTAGCTCAGCGCCGTTAGTTCACGGTCTATGTCACGCGGTAACGCGCGCAACCGAAGACCGATGAATCGCCGCATATTTCGCGGGATCCTGCCGGAACGTAGTCAAGCAGCCATCGCAGCAGAAGTAATACGCGATGCCGTCGTACTGTTCGACGTGCTTCGGCGCAGCAGTATCGACCGCGATGCCGCATACCGGGTTGACGAATTTTCCTACCGGCGCAGCCGCCGCTACTGCCGGTCGCGAATTCAACTCTTGGGAGGCAAGCGAACCCACATCGACTGAACCAGGCCGCACTTGGGGGACAGGCGATTGCGCGCGCCCACGCAGGAAGGCGAGCACGCCGACGATCGCTACCAGCGCGATTTCGCCCGGCGTCTTTGCTCCCGCATCCGGGCCGGTCGGGGCGACGAGCCTGGCGAGCCGCGTCTCGTCGACGCCGCGCATGCGCATGGCATCGCGCAGCCGGTCTGCTTTGCGCCGGCTTGCGATCATCAGCACGTTCGCTGCGGAACTATTCAACGCGCGTTCCAGCGCGTCCTCGTCACCCTGGCCCTGCGTCGCGACCAGCACGACGGGCGCATCGTCGGGCGCGTCGGTGAGTCGGATTCTCAGTCGATCCGCCAGGAAGCGCGCCTCATCGGCGGCCGGCGTGTTGCCCATCACGCACAGTGCACTTCCAGGGCTGTAGGGCTGCACGAACAATTCGATGGTGCCATTGCTCGCGCAGGACATCGCATATTGCTCGACATCCTCCTCGGGTTGAATGCGGTCGTTCGAAATGCGCACAAGCTTCGGTTCGCCCTTCCCGATCGCCTCTTGCGCGGCATGGATGACGACGTCCTTCGCGCATCCGCCGCCGATCCAGCCATGCAACGTGCCGTCCGGCAGGACGATCGCCTGCGCACCGAGATACGCAGACGTCGGCGCAACGGCGCGGACGACGGTGACCAGCGCATACGGCTCGCGCCGGTCATTAAGTGCCCGCGCCATCTCCAGGATCTCATCATTGGTCATTGCAAAGCCTCGAGCAGATGTGGCAGCACATGTTCGATGCTCGCAAGATCCGCGCCCGGCGCCAGCAAGTCCAGGTGCGGCAATGCGGCCTGCATACCACCGCTCACCGGGCTGAAATCCGGCCGGTTCAAAAGCGGATTGAGCCAGACGATGCGTCGCGCGCGTCTTCGCAATTCGCCCAACGCCGAGCCCAGGATTTCCGGTTCGCCGGTATCGTAGCCATCGCTGACGATGATCACCGCGGTGCGCGAATGCACGAGTCGCGGCGCGTGTTGGCGGTTGAAATCCTGCAGGCATTCGCCGATCCTGCGTGCCGCCACCCCACCCGGCGGCAAGCAGATGCAGGCGCTCCTGCGACCGCCACGGATCCGGGTCGCGCAGCGCGTCGCCGATCCCGGTAATGCGCGTATGAAAAATGTAACTGTGCACATCCGCGAGCTCGGCGCAAAGTGCGCGCGCCAGGCGTAGGTAAAAGAAACTGTACTGGCTCATCGACCGGCTGACGTCGAGTAACAGAATCAGCCGCGGGCGAACGCGGCGCCGGTTCTTCCATGCCAGCCGGAACGGCGTGCCACCGCTCGCGACGCTCGCGCGAATCGTCCCCTGCAGATCGAGACGGCGACCACGAGCAAAGCGCGCCTCGCGGCGCAATCGCAGATGTTTAAGACGCCGCGCGAACAGGCGCATCAGGGCCTCGATGTCACGAATCTGATCGGCGCGATCGAGGTCGCGGAAGTCAGCAGAAGCAAGCGCCTCGTGGCGACTGGCACCATGCCTTGCGGCCGGAGCATCATCGTTGCTCGCAGGCGCCTGACCTGCGGTCGCCAGCGGCAATTCAAGGGCGCCCGCCACCCGCAGCACCCGCCAATTCCGGCGGACCGGCATTGGTCGCAGGGCTTTGCGTAAATGCCCGCTTGTTCGGGGGCAGAAAATAGGCGTCGAACAGCGTGTCGAATCGCCGCCATTCGTCACCGCGTCCGCACAGCACAGCCTTGAGGCTCCAGCGCAGTACGTCGCCTTCGAGAACGCCGACACGTGCCGCGGTTTCGAGCACGCGGGTCGCATCGCCACTCCCCGCACTGAATCCATTCGCGCGCAAGAAGCCGGCAAAACCCGTCAGCCGCGTCCGCAAAACGGCTCCCGGGTGATCGTTCGGCGGTGGCGCGACGATCAGCATGTGGCCGCGATGCGGGCAACGACCTCGCGGGTGAATTCCGCCCGATCGGCGCGCGTCTTGATGAGCGCGCTCAACGTTTCGAGGATGCGCTCGGCCCCATTGTCGTCGATGGTGGCAATGCCGAGCCGTAACAGCGCCGCTGTCCAATCGAGCGTCTCGGCGATGCCTGGCTTTTTTTGCAGGTCCATTTGCCGGACGCGCTGCACGAATTCAACGAGCTGGCGGGCGAGGACGCCTGCAGCTTCCGGCGCCCGGATCTCGACGATCGCGAGCTCCTTCTCGAACGCGGGATAGTCGATGTATTGGTAAAGACACCGACGGCGTAGCGCATCGGACAGCTCGCGGGTGCCGTTGGAAGTGATGACCACGAGCGGTCGCGAAAGTGCGCGCACCGTGCCCAATTCCGGTATCGACATCTGGAATTCCGACAGCAACTCGAGCAGGAAGGCCTCGAATGCCTCGTCGGCACGATCGACCTCGTCGATCAGGAGCACCGGTGGTTCGGGACAGCTGATCGCCTCGAGCAGCGGACGTTTCAGGAGGTAGCGCTCCGAAAATATGTCCTGTTCCTTGAGCGCGATCGAGCGCTCGTCATGATCGAGCAGCTTGATAGCCAGCAATTGGCGCTGATAATTCCATTCGTACATCGCCGCGTGTACGTCGAGCCCCTCATAGCATTGCAGACGGATGAGCCTCGTGCCGCGCACCGCGGCGAGCGCCTTGGCGACTTCGGTCTTGCCGACACCGGCATCGCCCTCCAGCAGCAACGGGCGACCGAGATCCAGCATCAAAAGCAGCGCAGCAGCAAGAGGACGTTCGGCGATGTAGCCCGTGCTACGCAATTGCCGCTGAAGATCGACGACTTCGTTCATCCGCTGGGACGGCGAGCTCACGCGACCTCCGCGCCGTCATCCGCCGCGCTCATGCCTGCCTTTTCCCGAACAATCCGCGCAGCCAATCTTTCAACGCGGCCCACATCAGCGCGATGCCGTTCAATTCCCGGGCGACCGGCAATGGCGGAGGCGGCGGCGATGACGCAGCCACGGGCGCGCTTTGCGGGCTTGGCGCCAGCGTAGGCGCAGCGACGGCGGATCGCTGCGCCGCAAGCGCTGCCACTTGCGTCGCGAAGTTGTCGGCGAATTGCTTGAGGATCTGGTCGGCCACCGAATTCATCATTCGGCCGCCGAACGCCGCCGCCTTGCCACTCATCGTCACTTCGCTCTTGCCGATCAGGTTACTCGAGCCCGCATCGACGCCATCGATGCGCGCGACCAGGTCCATGGCAGCACCGGAATTGCCCGTGCTGTCGGTGCCCTTCGCCATCGAGCCGCAGCGAATGTTGCGCGGGATCGACGTCACGCACCTGGACGTCGCCCCGGAACGACATCGTCGCCGGGCCTACCCGCACGGTCACTGTTCCCTTGTAGCCGCCATCGGGCAATTGCTCGGTGATTTTGGCGCCCGGCATGCATCCGGCAACCGCCTCGATGTTCTGCAGGAATTCCCAGGCGACGTCGGCCGAGCCCGGCATCGGAAATGATTTCTCGAGCTCGACCTTCATTCTGCTATTCCTACCCGGACGTTATCTCTTATTGACGCCGAGTGCTTTGCACTGCTGCCACACGCGGTACGCCGTATGCGGCATGTCCATGTGCGTCACGCCCAGGTGCGCGAACGCATCGACCACCGCGTTACTGAAACACGGAATGCCACCGACGTGCGGGGACTCGGCCACGCCCTTCGCGCCGATCGGATGATGTGGCGACGGCGTCACCGTGTGATCGGTTTCCCAATGCGGCGTCTCCATTGAGGTGGGCAGGAAGTAGTCCATAAGGCTGTTGCCGAGGTGGTTGCCGTTCTCGTCGAACGGAACGGCTTGCCCGAACGCGACCGCGAACGCCTCCGTGAGCCCGCCGTGGATCTGGCCCTCGATGATCATCGGATTGATCCGCGTGCCGCAATCGTCCAAGGCATAAAATCGGCGGACCTTGGTCTCGCCGGTGAAACGGTCGATGTCCACGACGCAGACGTAGGCCCCAAAGGGGAATGTCATGTTGGGCGGATCGTAGTACTCGGTGGCATCGAGACCCTTCTCCATGCCATCGGGAAGGTTGCTCGTATGCGCGGCCATGGCGATCTCTTTCATTGTTTTGGCCTGGCTCGGATTGCCTTTCACCTTGAACCGATCGACCTCCCACTCGAGGTCGCCTTCGCCGACCTCCAGCAAGTGCGCCGCGATCTTTTGCGCCTTCGCACGAATCTTTCGCGCCGCCACCGCAGCGGCCGCGCCACCGACCGGCGTCGAGCGCGAGCCCCACGTGCCCGCACCATAAGGTGCCTTGTCCGTGTCGCCTTCTTCGATCTGAATTTCGTCCGAAGACAACCCGAGCTCGGTGGCGATGATCTGCGCATAGGTTGTCGCGTGGCCTTGACCTTGGCTCATCGTACCCAGCCGCGCGATCGCGCTTCCGGTCGGATTGACGCGGATGTCGCAGCTGTCGAAGAGCCCTATCCCGAGGATGTCGCAGACTTTGGTCGGGCCGGCACCGACAATTTCAGTGAAGGTGCAGACCCCGATGCCCATCAGCTCGCCTTGCGCTCGCTTCTCTGCCTGCTCGCGACGCAGCCCGTCGTAGTCGACCGCTTGCAACACCTTGTCCAACGCGGCGTGATAGGCACCGCTGTCGAGCGTCCAGCCGAATGCCGTTGTATACGGAAACTGCTCCGCCTTGACGAAGTTGCGCCGGCGGATCTCCGCCTTGTCGATACCGAGCTTCTGCGCCAGCACATCGATCATGCGCTCGATCAGATAGACGGCCTCGGTGACGCGCAACGAGCAGCGATAGGCAACACCACCAGGGGCCTTGTTGGTGTATACGGCATCGACCCGACAGTAGGCCTTGGGTATCGCATAGGAACCGGTGCAGATACTGAACAGGCCCGCCGGCAATTTCGTGGCCGAGACATGCGAATTGAATGCGCCATGATCGGCCAGTGCTGTGAATCGCAACGCCTTGATGCGCCCCTCCTTGTCCGCGGCGAGCTCGCCAACTCCGTGATAGTCGCGCGCGAAGCCGGTCGTGGAGATATTGTCGATGCGCGACTCGATCCATTTGATCGGCACGCCCGTCACGATCGACGCCACGATCGCAACGACGTAGCCTGGATAAACCGGGACCTTGTTGCCGAAGCCTCCGCCGATGTCGCCGCCGACGATGCGGATCTTGCTCTCCGGAATGCCAGAAAGCATCGCGACCACGGTCCGCACCAGGTGCGGTGCCTGCGAGGTCATGTAAACGGTCAGTTGACCCGTCACCTTGTCGAACGATGCCACGCAACCGCAAGTTTCCAGTGGACACGGGTGCACGCGCGGATTGAGAATTTCCTCTTTGACCGTCACTTCGGCGGTGTCGAACGCGGCATCGGTAGTCGCCTTGTCGCCTGCTTCCCACGTGAAGATGTGATTCGGGATGCGTGCGCTTGCCGTGACCGACATTGTCCTTGTCGGCGATATCCTCGCGAATGATCGGCGCATCGGCGGCCATCGCCTTGTGCGGATCGACGATGACCGGCAGCTCTTCGTAGTCGACTTCGACCATGTCTGCGCCATCCGCCGCGCTGTAGCGATCGCTGGCGATCACCATCGCGACTTCCTGCATTTGGAAGCAGACCTTTCCGTCTGCAAGCACGGCTTGTACGTCGCCGCCAAGCGTTGGCATCCAGTGCAGCTTCACCGGCTTCAGGTCGTCGGCGGTCAGGACTGCAACCACGCCTGGCACAGCCAGTGCCTTGGTCTTATCGATCGACTTGATGCGCGCATGGGCGTACGGGCTGCGCACCATCGCGCCGAACAGCATGCCAGGCAACTTGATGTCGTCGACGTAGGTACCGCGGCCGCGGATGAAGCGCGCGTCTTCCTTGCGCAGTCTGGAGGCGCCCATCCCTTGAAGTTTTGTCTCGCGCTCGAGTGTGTCCGTTGCGTCAGCCATGACGAGTTCTCCAGTTTGATCGCAGGTGACAGGTGACTAGGCCGCTGCCGTCGCCAGTTTTTTTGCCGCTTGCTGTACTGCCTTGACGATGTTCTGGTAGCCCGTGCAGCGACACAGGTTGCCTGCCATCCAGTAGCGAATCTCCTCTTCCGACGGATTCGGGTTTTCCTTGAGCAGGCGATACGCACGCGTGATCATGCCGGGCGTGCAGAAACCGCATTGCAATCCGTGTTGCTCATGGAAACCCTCTTGCAAAGCGTGCAGCGCGCCTCCTTGCTCGAAGCCCTCGATGGTAAGCACTTCGGCGTCCTGGCATTGCACGGTGAGAACAGTGCAGGACTTCACCGACATGCCATCGAGATCGACCGTGCATGCCCCACAGTGGCTGGTCTCGCAGCCGATATGCGGCCCGGTATGCAGCAATTTCTCGCGCAGTGTATGGATCAGCAGTTCGCGCGGTTCGGCGACCACATCGACTGGTTTGCCATTGAGTTTGAACGACACCGCCTGCTTTTTTGCCAACTGAGTTGCCAACTGAGTCGCCATGTTCTTCTCCTGATTGTGCATCAGTTGCCGGTACGGGAACGCGCGATGCGCAATGCCCGTTGCGTCATTTCTCCCGCCATGGCCGTCTTGTATTCCGCATCGCCACGCTGGTCTGGCGCCGGATCGCAGATGCTCATCGCGAGGTCCGCCGCGGCGGCAATCGATGCATCGGTAAACGCCTTGCCACGCAGGGCATCCTCGGCCGCGCGCGCTTTGAGCGGTGTGGCCCCGACGTTGGTCAGCGCAATGGCGACTTCCGCGACCGTGCTGCCGTTCATGCGCAAGGTGACCGCCGCCGCCGCGGTGGCGAAGTCGCCGACCTTGCGCTTGAGCTTGGCATAGCAATAGCCGGTACCGGCCACAGGGACCGGGATGCGGATCTCGGTCATGATTTCGTCCGACTTCATCAGCGTGTCGTAGGTTCCGACAAAGAATCCGTCTGCCGGAACCACGCGCTCGCCCTTGCCGGACTGGAGCACGAACGATGCAGCCAGGGCCAGCATCAACGCAGGATGATCGTTGGCCGGATCACCATGCGAGATATCGCCGCCGATGGTGCCTCTGTAGCGTACCTGGGGATCGGAAATAAGGCGCGCGCCTTCCACCAGCAACGGACATTTGACCTGCAACAACTTCGACCAGATCAACTCGTTCTCGGTGGTCATCGCGCCGATGCGGATTGTGCCGCTCTCTTCGCGGATGCCCCGCAGGCCTGGGATCTTTCCGAGGTCGATCAAGTGCCCTGGTTGTGCAAAACGCATTTTCATCATCGGCAGCAAGCTGTGACCGCCGGCCAGGAGCTTCGCCTCGTCGCCGAATTGCGTGAGCAGGCCGAGGGCATCGGGGATGGACTTGGGCGCGTGATATTCGAAGTCGCTTGGAATCATCTATCCGTCCTCCAGGATTATTGTTCGAGCGCAAATATTCGCCTAAAGCATCGCAGCAAAACAAGTGCCGATGCGGGCGGTTCGGCGGTTTTCGCGGAAAACGCCGGCACGGTGTAAACCTATTCGCCACGTGCGACCAAACGGCCGCCTAACAATGATGCAATGATGCGCGTCGGCGCCGCTACTGAGTCGCTTCCAGCGACGGAAGTTCGAGCCGCCAGCCGGTCCGCTGGGCGAGCCGCTGCACGTCCTCCACCGTATCGAGGTCGGTGACGAAGCGGGTATTGGCGGTCTCATAGGCGTAGACGAGTTCGGGGTGGCGTTCGACAAGATTCCGGCAACCGAGGTTGGTGTCGCTGCCCAGGATTCTGGCCAGCGCCTGATCGTCCAGTACGATGGGGTTGCCGCGCTGGCCACTCACCACGGGTACGACCACGTGACCCGAGGTTCGTTTCTTGAATGCACCGATCAACTCCGTCAGGTCGCCCGCGCCGATCAACGGCTGATCGGCAAGCATGATGATGACAGCATCAAACGGGCCACTGAGCGCGGCCAGCCCGATGCGCACGGAGCCTTGTTGCCCGTCCGCGTGGGCACCGTTGTGCGCGAGGGTCACCACGAAGCTACGTACCTGGTCCTCGATCGCGTGCCGTGCGTAGCCGGTGACCACGACAACCTCGTCGATCCCGGCGCCGCTCAGGGCGACGAGTTGCCGGCTGATCAGGGGCACGCCCTGCAGCGTGATCAGCGGCTTGGCCACGCCACCCATGCGTCGCCCTTCGCCGGCAGCGAGGAGCACCGCGCCAATGCGCAGCCGCGAGTGGATTCCACCTTGTTTGAGCAGGCATCCCATGATCGTGATTCCTGGGGTTCGAATTCGCGTCGCGGCGGAAGCAGCGATTGAATCTAAGACATTGCAGGGATTATAGGCCGCCGTCGCGTGCACGCAATGCACCGAGTGCCGCTGAAGGCCACGTTCGCAGCACCTCGTAGCGTACACCACCAGGATCGAGCGTCGACGCGACCAGCGCAAACGAGTCGACGTTCCATTCAATGGGTGGCGCGAGTTGCCGTGCCAGGGCCGATTCGACGCGGCGCGCCAGCGTGACGTGCGGCACGAAGCGGCGTTCGTCGATGACGATTCGCAACGTCGCGAGTGCCGCGACCATGCGCTCGCGCAGCACGAACAATCCCGGGGCGCGTTTGCCGGTCGACAACCAGGCGATCCCGATC
The DNA here is from genome assembly GCA_963732105.1 of uncultured beta proteobacterium. Taxonomy (GTDB): domain Bacteria; phylum Pseudomonadota; class Gammaproteobacteria; order Burkholderiales; family Casimicrobiaceae; genus PALSA-1003. Next base: position 124,788 of record CAVSYL010000008.1, on the reverse strand, counting down.
TTGCGCCAGCACCCTAGGTCATCGAGCAATAGCGCAAACGGCGTCACGTCGATCTCCGACGCCAGCGCGCACAGATCGGGCACCATCGTGGCCGGGCGCTCGCCTAGAAAAGCCAGCGTAAGGTGCAAATTCCCCGCCGCCACGGCGCGTCCTCCGGTTACCGCAACAGTGGCGCGCGCGAGCGACGCTAGCGCAGAACGCGTGACGACGTCGGGCCACAGCGCGAAGAACAAGCGTAACGACAGTGTAGACACGATCGCATTCTAGTGCGTGCTGACGTGCAGCGGCCCGACAGTATCCGATCTCATGTCCGTCCGGAGGGACAATCGCAGCGGGTTAGTGGTAAATTGCGCCACGAAAGATTGCGGTCGCACACGACACGCCGCTACCTATCCGGCGGAGTGCGGCCGCAGGCAGGAGAGGAAAAGCATCGATGAATCCGAATCAGGTACTATGGGAAAAAGGCGACTTCACGCGAATCGCCGATAGCATGCGGGAGAGCGGTGAGGCGATTGTCCGAGACCTCGGAGTCATCAACGGGCTCAAAATCTTGGACCTGGGCTGCGGCGATGGCACGACGGCGTTGCCGGCGGCAAGGCTCGGAGCGGACGTGTTGGGCGTCGATATTGCCCGGAATCTGGTGGCTGCCGGGAACGCCCGCGCCAAAACCCAAGGCCTGGCCAACTGCGCGTTTCAGGAGGGCGATGCCTCCAACCTGCAGGACCTCGACGATCACTCGTTCGACCTCGTCGTGAGCATGTTCGGGGCCATGTTCGCCCCACGCCCGTTCGACGTGGCTAAGGAGATGGTGCGCGTGACGCGGCCCGGCGGCCGGATCGTGATGGGGAACTGGATTCCAAACGATCCGACACTCGTGGCGCAGATTCTGAAAATCAGTTCCGCCTACTCGCCACCACCACCCGAGGGCTTTGTCAGCCCAATGACGTGGGGGATCGAGGCAAACGTGATTGAGCGATTTGCAGCCGCGGGGATTCCCGGCGAGAAGATCTCATTCTACAGAGACACATTCACCTTCAGGTCCCCCGCTGCACCATCTGCGCTCCTCACCAATTTCAGAGACTACTACGGGCCTACGATGAATGCGTTCGCCGCCGCAGAGCAGAGCGGCAAATCCGCGGATCTCCAGCGGGAACTCGACGCGCTCTTCGCGCGCGAGAACAAGAGCCCTGCCAAGGACGCCACGGCGATTCCCGCGACCTTCCTGAAGGTCACCGTGGTCGTTTGAACGAATTCTGACTTGACTCACTTGGTGCGGCGAGAGCATCACATGACGACACGGCGGAAATTCAAACGGCGCGATGCCCTTGCGGGCACCGCGCCGTTGAGAACCCGCAGGATTTCTGGCGCTTAGCCGTTCGCGACCGACAATTCCGCCTTTGGTTTGTCGAAGAACTGCTCGTCTTCAGTTGAGCCCTTTAGCGCAGTCGTCGAGGACTGGCCGCCCTGGATGGTTTGAGTCACCGCATCGAAGTAGCTGGTGCCCACTTCGCGCTGATGCTTGACCGCAGTGAAGCCCTTCGAGATTGCCGCGAATTCCGCTTCCTGCAACTCGACGAAAGCGGTCATCTGGTTGTTCGCGTAGCCGTGCGCCAGGTTGAACATGCTGTAGTTGAGGCTGTGGAAGCCGGCGAGCGTAATGAACTGGAACTTGTAGCCCATGGCGCCCAGCTCGCGCTGGAACTTCGCGACGGTCGCGTCGTCCAGGTTCTTTTTCCAGTTGAACGATGGCGAACAATTGTAGGCGAGCATCTTGCCCGGGAACTTGGCGTGGATCCCATCGGCAAATGCCTTCGCGAACTCGAGATCGGGCTTGCCGGTTTCGCACCAGAGCAAATCCGCGTAGGGCGCGTAGGCAAGCCCGCGCGACACCGCCTGATCGAGGCCGTTCCTGGTCCTGTAGAAGCCTTCGACGGTGCGCTCTCCCGTGCAGAACGGCTTGTCGTTCTCGTCGACGTCGGACGTAACGAGATCGGCCGCCTCGGCGTCGGTGCGTGCAAGCAACACTGTCGGCACGCCCATGCAGTCGGCCGCGAGGCGCGCTGCAACGAGCTTCTCGACCGCTTCACGCGTAGGCACGAGCACCTTGCCGCCCATATGCCCGCATTTTTTTACCGACGCCAGCTGGTCTTCGAAGTGCACGCCGGCAGCACCGGCTTCGATCATCGACTTCATTAATTCGAACGCGTTCAGCACGCCGCCAAAGCCAGCCTCGGCGTCGGCCACGATCGGCGCGTAGAAATCGATGTCGCCGCTGCCTTCCATGTGCTGGATCTGGTCGGCGCGAGCGAAGGTGTTGTTGATGCGTTTGACCACCATTGGCACCGAATTGATCGGGTACAGCGACTGGTCCGGATACATTTCGCCGGCGACGTTGGCGTCGGCGGCAACCTGCCAGCCTGAGAGATAGATCGCCTTCAGGCCGGCCTTGACCTGCTGCATGGCCTGATTGCCCGTCATCGCGCCGAGCGAATTGACGAACGGCTGCTCGTTGACGAGTTTCCAGAGCTTTTCGGCGCCGCGCCTTGCCAGGGTGTGCTCGATATGCACCGAGCCGCGCAGCCGGACGACTTCCTCCGCCGTGTAGCCGCGCTTGATGCCTTTCCAACGCGAGTTTTCCGCCCAGTCCTTCTTGAGTCTTGCCGCTTCGAGATCGTAGTTCATTGGAGTTCCCATCGTTTGCGTCATGGCCAACCAGCATCGCGCCGAGGCGCGAGCCGGAACCTGGTCCGCGGTGCCACCCGCGTGGCGCGAGTTGCAACCGCGAGTGAACGGCATGTGGACGTCGGCCACGTACCGTTCACTGCACATACCGGCGAAGATCGTTCGGCCGGTCGGGCGGGCATGGATGGGGTAGAAAAGCGGACCCAGGCCCTGCACGCGTTCGCCATTCGGGTTACCGGCAAACGCGAAATTCAGCAGTCACATTAGCAAAAATGATGCGCCGTGACAACTGGAATTGTGGCGTTGCAATAACAGTTTTTCTCGTTGCATATCAATCAATTGCCATTTTTGTGATGTACATCGAGGTGTGCCGCAGCAATCCATCGGCGAACCCGGTCGACTTGGTCGCCGGTACCCGCTTGGCGCCGAATAACCAGCGCCGATCGACACGAGCGCAATAGCGCCACGAACCACCGTGGAGCGCGCTCAAGCGAGCATGTCGGCCCAGATGTTACGTGCCCAGCCTTCCGCGAAAACACCTTCCTGCGCGCTCGGTGCGGGCGACAAGCCACCGCTTCCGGGTACCACGAGCATGGTTTTCTGTTCGCGGTCGTAGACATGCACCGAGGTGACATGCACGACTTCCTTGTCGTCGATGTAGCTATAGCAGGCGTTGGCGACAATCGGCGCGGCGTTCACTTCCTGGCCGGTGAGCAGCGCGACCACGGCCGACGCGCAAACCTTGGCTTGCTGATTGGCCATGTGGCCGGACTTCGGCATCAACGGCGCGACCTGGATGGCATCGCCGAGGACGTGGATGTTCTTTTGCGCGGTCGATTCGTAAGTCAGGAAATCGACTTGGCAAAAGCGTCCGTTGGCGTTGGCCATGCCGAGTTGTCGCGCAATCGCGCCGGCGTATTGCGGCGGAATGACGTTGAGCACGTCGGCTTTGACGCTTTCGAAGTCCAACTTGGCGGTAAGGGTCGCCACGTCGACGTCGACGAGTGTGCTGTTAGGCCGGTATTCGACGTAGCCCCTGTACCGGCCATCCCACGCGGCCATGAACAGATTCTTTTTGGATTGCACTTCCTCGTTGGCGTCGAGGATAAGAACCTTGGCTTTCGGCTTGTGGTTCTGAAGGTAGAACGCGACCTGGCACGCGCGTTCGTACGGCGCGGGAGGACACCGAAACGGGGCCGTCGGAACGTGAATGACAAACAGTCCGCCATCGGGCATCGCTTCGAGCTGCCTGCGAAGTGCCACCGTCTGGGCGCCGGCTTTCCAGGCATGCAGGACCCGTGCTTGTGCCTCGGCGTTGTCGAGTGAGGGAATTTCACTCCAAATGAAATCGACGCCGGGCGACAGGATCAGTCGGTCATAGGCGAGTGTCGTGCCGCCTGCAAGTTTGATCGTGCGCGCGACCGGATCGATGGCGATCGCGTCGTCGCGGATGCGGCGCACGCCCCACCTGTCCAGCCCCGTCGTAAGCGACGGTGATATCGGCCATTTGCCGACTACCGCCGATCACCAGGTTCGACAGCGGGCACGAGATGAATTCACTGCCGCGTTCGACCAGCGTGACGTCGATCTTGCGATCGCCCCACATGCGCACGTACTTGGCCGCGGTCGCACCTCCGTAACCGCCGCCGACTACAACGACCTTTGGGCCTGCCGCCGGGACGCCGGCACAGCCAAGTGCGGCAGCGGCGAGCGTCGCTGATCCCGCCTGCAGAAATTTGCGGCGCGCGGTGCGCATCGCTAGGGCTTTTGCGAGGCGAAGTAGGCTGCGGCGGCTTCGATCTGGGCGTTGGTGTAACCCTTGGCGAGCTGCCGCATGACCGTGGACGGCCGCGTGCCGTCGCGAAATTCCCTGACGAGCGCAACGAGCTCCGCCTTGTCCCGCCCGGCGAGGCCGGGTATCGCGCCAAGGCTGCGGCCGTTGGTGCCGTGACAGCTAGCGCAATTGGCGGCGATGTCGCGGCCCGACAATCCGTCACCAGCTTCAGCCGCGCCGCAGCCGACGAGCACGGCCACGGAGATGCTAACGGTTAGGGCGACACGCGGTACCCGACTTTCCATCGCGCCTCCTGTCCCGACCGCAACGATCAGCCGGGCACAAACTACACGGGAGCCCGCGGGCTCCCGTGTTTGTTGCAACCTACAAAGACGATCAGGCGACCGGTTCGACCTCTTTGGCCTCGTCGAACTCGAGCTTGATCTTCTCGTCCTCGTCGATGCCGATGGTTACCTTGCCGCCACCTACCAGTTTGCCGAACAACAGCTCTTCGGCGAGCGCCTTGCGGATCGTGTCCTGGATCAGCCGCGCCATGGGGCGGGCGCCCATCTGTGGATCGAAGCCCTTCTTCGCCAGAAATTCCTTGAGCGCCGGCGTGAAAGACGCCTCGACCTTCTTCTCGTGCAGCTGCCCTTCGAGCTCGAGCAGGAACTTGTCGACAACGCGCAGGATGGTGTCATGGTCCAGCGAGCCGAATGAGATCGTCGCATCCAGCCGGTTGCGAAACTCCGGCGTGAACATGCGCTTGATCGATTCCATCTCGTCGCCCGCTTGCTTGCTGTCGGTAAAACCGATCGAACCCTTCGACAGCACGTCGGCGCCGGCATTGGTCGTCATGATGATGATGACATTGCGGAAGTCCGATTTGCGGCCGTTGTTGTCCGTCAGCGTACCGTGATCCATCACCTGCAGCAGGATGTTGAAGATGTCCGGGTGCGCCTTTTCGATCTCGTCGAGCAAGAGGACGCTGTAAGGATGCTTGGTGATCGATTCGGTGAGCTGTCCGCCCTGGTCGAAGCCGATATAACCGGGCGGCGCGCCGATCAGGCGCGACACGGCATGACGCTCCATGTATTCCGACATGTCAAAGCGGAGCAACTCGACGCCCATGCAGTACGCGAGTTGGCGCGCGACTTCGGTCTTGCCCACGCCGGTCGGACCTGAAAACAGGAAATTGCCAATCGGCTTGCGCGGATTGCCGAGTCCCGAGCGCGCCATGCGGATGGCGGAGGTCAACGCATCGATTGCGGCGTTCTGCCCGAACACGACGTTCTTCAAGTCGCGGTCGAGGGTCTTCAGCGAGTTGCGGTCGTCGGAACTGACGCTCCTCGCCGGGATACGCGCGATCTTGGCGACGATCTCCTCGATCTCGGTCTTGTTGATCACCTTCTTCTGCTTGGACTTGGGGAGGATCTTTTGCGCGGCACCGGCTTCGTCGATGACGTCGATCGCCTTGTCCGGCAGATGCCGGTCGTTGATGAAGCGCGCCGAGAGTTCCGCTGCGGTGGTGAGCGCCGCCGGCGCGTACTTCACGCCGTGATGCTCCTCGAAGCGAGTTTTCAGGCCCTTGAGAATCTCGATGGTTTCCGCAATGGACGGCTCGGGTACGTCGATCTTCTGGAACCGGCGCGACAGCGCATGATCTTTTTCGAAAATGACGCGATATTCAGTGTACGTGGTTGCGCCGATGCACTTGAGTGCGCCGGTGCTGAGGGCGGGCTTCAACAGATTGGACGCGTCGAGCGTGCCGCCCGAAGCCGCGCCGGCGCCGATGATAGTGTGAATCTCGTCGATGAACAGGATCGACTTCGGATTCTCGACCAATTGCTTGAGCACCGCCTTGAGCCGTTGCTCGAAGTCGCCGCGGTACTTGGTGCCCGCGAGCAGCGCGCCCATGTCGAGCGAATAGACCGTGAACTCCTTGAGCAACTCCGGCACGTTGCCTTCGACGATGCGGTGCGCAAGGCCTTCGGCGATGGCGGTCTTGCCGACACCGGCTTCGCCAACGAGCAGGGGGTTGTTCTTGCGGCGACGGCAGAGCACCTGGATCACGCGCTCCAGCTCGTGTTCGCGGCCGATGAGCGGATCGGTCTTGCCCGTCTTGGCCAGGTGATTGAGGTCCATCGTGTACGCGTCGAGCGCACCGGCGGCCTGCGGCTCGCCGTCGCTTTCATCCTTCGCGGCTTCGGCCTTATCCGGTTTTTGCTGTTCCTTCTTGGTAATGCCGTGAGCTATGTAGTTCACAACATCCAGGCGCGTCACCCCGCGCTGGTTGAGGAAATAGACCGCGTGCGATTCCTTCTCGCCGAAGATCGCGACCAGCACGTTGGCGCCGGTGACTTCCTTCTTGCCGGATGACTGGACGTGCAGGATTGCGCGCTGGATGACGCGCTGGAATCCCTGGGTTGGCTGCGTGTCGGCGTCGGAGTGCGGCGACAAGCGCGGCGTGTGCTCGTTGATGAAGTCGGTTAGGACGCCACGCAGCTCGTCGAGGTCGACGCCGCATGCCTTCAACACCTCCGCTGCCGACGGGTTGTCGAGCATCGCGAGCAACAGGTGCTCGACGGTGATGAACTCATGCTGCTTCTGCCGGGCTTCGACAAAAGCCATGTGGAGGGAAACTTCAAGTTCCTGCGCAATCATGATCCGTCCCGGCTTCAATCGCAGCGGCGTCGCCACGGCGGCGCGCCTGCCGCACCAACCTTACGTCTCCTCCATCGTACACTGCAGCGGGTGCTGATGCCGTCGCGCAAAATCCAGCACCTGGTCAACCTTCGCGGTGGCGATCTCGCGGGTATAGGTACCGCAAACTCCCATCCCTTCGCGATGCACCTGCAGCATCACTTGCGTCGCCTTTTCTCGGCTCATGGCAAACACAGTCTGCAACACCACGACGACAAAGTCCATCGGCGTGTAATCGTCGTTGAGCAAAATAACCTTGTAGAGAGGCGGGGGTTTGAGCTTGGTCTTCTCGACCTCGAGAACGTTGCCTTCGTGCTCGTGAATCCCCGCGCCCCGACCTGGAGAACCTGCCACCCGTTGTCCCTATGTGATGATTGCAACAAAATTATCAAGTGCCACGCTCATTTGATCGCTCCGGCTTGACGCCGCCAGGGGGCCACGCGTAACAATGTCGTGTTTGGCTACAACGCGATTGCTTCACCGATGCGCCACACGTGACACTCACGCCGACCGCCGAAGGTAGCACTTGCTGTCCAGACCTCATTATCGTCAATTTTGGAAGGAAGTAGCACTATGGCAACCGGAACGGTCAAGTGGTTCAACGACGCAAAGGGCTTTGGCTTCATCACGCCGGACGGCGGTGGCGAAGACCTGTTTGCGCATTTTTCGGCAATTCAGATGAACGGCTTCAAGTCGCTGGCAGAAGGCCAGAAGGTAAGTTTCGAGATCACCCAAGGTCAGAAGGGAAAGCAGGCGTCGAACATCCAGGCTGCCTGACGACCAGGCGTCCGAAAGGCACAGCAAAAACCCGCCTCGAGGCGGGTTTTTTGTGGGCAAGGCCCGCGCGTGGCGGCCCTACTCGTTACATGCGCTCAATCATCGCCTGGCCGAAGCCGGAGCACGAGACCTGCTTGGCGCCTTCCATCAGCCGGGCGAAGTCGTACGTCACGACCTTGTCCGCAATCGCCTTCTCGAGACTCTTGACGATCAGCGCAGCAGCTTCTTTCCAACCCATATGGACGAGCATCATTTCCGCGGAAAGTATTTCCGAACCCGGATTGACGTAGTCCTTGCCCGCGTACTTGGGCGCGGTGCCATGCGTCGCCTCGAACATTGCCACCGTGTCCGATAAGTTCGCGCCGGGCGCGATGCCGATGCCGCCGACCTGCGCGGCGAGCGCGTCCGAAATGTAGTCGCCGTTGAGGTTGAGCGTCGCGATCACGTCGTATTCGTCCGGCCGCAGCAGAATCTGCTGCAGGAATGCGTCCGCGATCACATCCTTGACGATGATCTCGCGTCCGCTCTTCGGGTTCTTGAATTTGCACCACGGACCGCCGTCGATCGGCTGCGCGCCGAATTCCTGCTGCGCCAACTCGTAGGCCCAGTCGCGGAAGCCGCCTTCGGTGAACTTCATGATGTTGCCCTTGTGCACGATCGTCACCGACCGGCGATCGTTGTCGATCGCGTATTGCACGGCCTTGCGCATCAGGCGCGACGTGCCCTCGATCGACACCGGTTTGATGCCGATGCCCGACGTGGCCGGGAAGCGGATTTTCTTCACGCCCATCTCGTTGATGAGAAAGTTCACGATCTTCTTGGCGCCGGCGGATTCCGCCTCCCACTCGATGCCCGCGTAAATATCCTCGGAGTTCTCGCGGAAGATCACCATATTGATTTTCTCCGGTTGCTTGACCGGACTGGGCACTCCGGCGAAATACATGACCGGCCGCAGACATACATAAAGGTCGAGTTGCTGGCGCAACGCGACGTTGAGGCTACGGATGCCGCCGCCGACTGGCGTGGTCAGCGGCCCCTTGATCGAGACTACGTAGTCCTTGACGATCGCGAGCGTCTCGTCGGGCAACCAGACGTCGGCACCGTAGACTTTGGTCGACTTTTCGCCGGCGTAGACCTCCATCCAATGGATCTTGCGCTTGCCGCCGTAGGCCTTGGCCACCGCCGCGTCGACCACTTTGAGCATGACCGGCGTGATGTCCAGCCCTGTGCCGTCGCCCTCGATGTAAGGGATGATCGGCTGGTCGGGAACGTTGATGCTGAAATCCTTGTTGACCGTGATCTTCTGGCCCCCGACCGGGACCGTGACGTGCTGATAAGCGGGCATGAGTTCTCCTGGGTGCGGCAAGGACGACGACGGGAACTCATGATTATCCGTGATTCCGCCTCGGGCCGCCACGGCGCCATGCTATGATTCTGGGGCGTCGCTTGCCCCCTTGCACCGAAATGCGGCGTCCAACTCAAGCGCGGCCGCCCGCAGTGCAACCCAGATTTTATCGATGATTCGACGCCTGCTCGCGCGATTTCTCCCGGGCAAAAGCTCAACCGAACCGCGCATCTACGGACCCGACGCGCACCCGGTGCGCAGAAGCCAGATATCGCGCGGTGCGCAGGACGTCACCCGCAAGCTGCAGCAAGCCGGGTTCAAGGCTTTTGTCGTCGGTGGCGCGGTACGCGACCTGCTGCTCGAGATCGCACCGAAGGACTTCGATATCGCGACCGACGCGACGCCGGAACAGGTCAAGCCGCTATTTCGCCGCGCCTTCATCATTGGCCGCCGCTTCCGGTTGGTCAACGTGCTTGCCGGCCCGGAAACGATCGAGGTGTCGACTTTTCGCGCGCGCCAGACCGGCGACGACGCCTCAGACGAGCACGGCCGCCTGCTGTCCGACAACGTGTTTGGCTCGCAGGCCGAAGACGCGCTGCGTCGCGACTTCACCTGCAATGCCCTCTACTTCGACCCGGTGACCGAGGAGGTCTGGGACTACGTCGGCGGTGTGCCCGACGTCCGGGCCCGGCGCATGCGCCTGATCGGCGACCCGGTGACCCGCTATCGCGAAGACCCCGTGCGCATGCTGCGCGCGGCGCGTCTCGCTGCAAAGCTCGGGCTCACGATTGAGAAGAAGACCGCTGCGCCGATTCCGGAACTGGCGCCGCTGCTCCAGAACGTTCCGCCGGCGCGCATGTTCGATGAAATGGAAAAGCTCCTGCTGTCAGGCCACGCGCTGGAATCGGTGAAGAGCCTGCGCAAGCATGGCTTGCACCACGGTGTCCTGCCGCTGCTCGACGTCATCGTCGAGCAGCCATTGGGCCAGCGCTTCATCGAATTGGCGCTGGCGAACACCGACGCGCGCGTGCGTGAGGGCAAGTCCGTCACCCCCGCGTTCTTGTTCGCGACGCTGCTGTGGCACGAAGTGCTCGCGAGCTGGACGGCAGCCAAGGCTCGCGGCGAACGCCCCATGCCTGCGCTGTTCGAAGCGATGGACAAGGTCCTCGAGCAACAGGCACAGCGCCTCGCGATTCCGCGTCGATTCGAAGCCGCGATCAAGGAGATCTGGGCGCTGCAGCCGCGCTTCGAACAGCGCGCCGGACAGCGGCCGTTCCGGCTGCTCGAGCATCCCCGCTTTCGCGCAGGATACGATTTTGTTCGCCTGCGCTGCGACAGCGGTGAAATGGAAGGTGAACTCGCGGACTTGGCCGATTGGTGGGAGAGCTTTCAGCACGCCGAACAAGCCGATCGCGACCAACTCCTGCGCCCGGACGAGGCCCCGAAGAAAAAACGCCGCCCACGCAGCCGCCGCAAGCGCAGTCCCGGCGAGAATCCCGGCGGCGCCGCAAACGAACCGGCGACACCCTCTGGTGATTCGTAATGGCAGCGCTGGCATACGTCGGCCTGGGGAGCAATCTCGAGCACCCGCGCCGACACGTCGCGCGTGCAATTGCGGAACTTGCACGGTTGCCGCGTTCGCGCGTCGTCGCTGTATCGCCCAATTATGTGAGCGCGCCCGTCGGGACGAGCGTGCCGCAACCCGACTACGTCAACGCAGTGGCCGCGCTGCAGACGCGGCTGTCGCCGCGAAGCCTACTCGCGCGCATGCACGCCATCGAGCGTCGCCATCGCCGCAAGCGGCTCGCGCGCAATGCGCCGCGCACGCTCGATCTGGACTTGCTCATGTTTGGACGCCAGCGCCGGCAGCAATCCGGGCTGACACTGCCGCATCCGCGCATGCATCAGCGCGCGTTCGTGCTCAAGCCGCTGTGCGACATTGCGCCCAACGCGAGTGTTCCGGGCCACGGAGCGCTGCGACCCTTGCTGCGCGCGGTGCGCGACCAGCGCATCGCACCCACCCGCCGCCATGCGTGGCGCTGAATTTCGATGAACTTCGAAAAGCTGCATTACGTCGTCGTTGAAGGGCCGATCGGCGCGGGCAAGACCAGTCTCGCGCGCGCGCTGGCCGAACGCCTTGGCGCCGACACGCTGCTTGAAGCGCCGGAGGACAACCCGTTTCTGGCGCGCTTCTACGAAGACATGCGTCGCTTTGCGCTGCCGACGCAGCTCAACTTCCTTTTTCAGCGCGTCGACCAGATCCGCGGCCTCACCCAGCTCGACATGTTCCGTCGCCAGACCGTGGCGGATTTCCTGCTGGACAAGGATCCGTTGTTCGCTCGACTCAACCTCACCGACGATGAATTCGCGCTGTACGACAAGGTGTATTCGCACCTCAAGCCGCAAACGCCGACACCGGACTTGGTGATCTATCTGCAAGCGCCGGTGATGACGCTGATCGACCGCGTGCACAAACGCGGGCTGGGCTACGAGCGCACGATTTCCGAGCAATACCTGGCGCGGCTCGCCGACGCCTACAGCCGCTATTTCTATTCGTATGAAGGCGCTCCGCTACTGATCGTCAACAGTGAGCGGCTCAACTTCGTCGATGATCCGGAACATTTGCAGTTTCTGATCGGGCGAGTTGGGAGCATGCGGGGCCGGCGGGAGTTTTTCAATCTCGGGCAGAACTGAGGCGACGAACCGCGTCGGACGAGAGGGACGCGGTCAGCGATAGAGGTGCTCGCGCGACGCCGGCAGACCCGATGGCCCACGCGCGCGCTTCGACGCGAGCGTCTGAAAAATGCCGATGCTGTTGCGCGCAAATCCGGTCGAGACGCCGGCGAGATAAGCGATCCACAGTCGCGTCTTGACGACCCCGACTTCGCGCTCCGCGGCCTCACGATTCGCCGCAAGGCGATCGTGCCAGAGCCGGGTGGTGCGGGCGTAATGCTCGCGCCAGGCCTCGACATCGTGGACTTCGAAGCCGTAGCGCTCCAGATTGGCAATCGACATGCCGACATGATCGAGCTGCCCGCCCGGAAAAATATAGCGGGATATCGCGTTGGTCGTTGCGGGTTTTTTCTTCTGCAGGCGTTCCCATGCCGCCGACCGGATGGCGATCGAGTGATGCAGATAGAATCCGCCCGGATTCAGCAGTCGGTGAATCGTACGGAAATATGCGGGATAGTTGGCGACTCCGACATGTTCGAACATCCCGATCGACGCGATCTTGTCGAAATGTCCGTCGACTTTTGAATAGTCGCGCAATTCGATCGCCACCTTGTCTTCGAGCCCGAGGCGCGCGACCTTTTCCCTGGCGTAGGCGAACTGCTCCTCGGCGAGCGTCACGCCAACCGCGTCGACGCCATAGTGCCTGGCTGCGTGACAGACGAGCGCGCCCCAGCCACAGCCGATGTCGAGCAGGCGATCTCCGGGTTTCAGGCGCAGCTTGCGGCAGATCATGTCGAGCTTGTCGTGCTGCGCCGTTGCCAGATCGTTGTTCCAGTCGCGGAAATAGGCGCAGCTGTAGACCATCTCGGGATCGAGAAAGAGCGCATAGAACGCGTTGGATAGATCGTAGTGGTAGTGGACGTTTTCCTTGTTTGTTTCTTCCCGCCCGTCGCTGCGCACCTTGTGGTCGCGAATGGCCTCGAGTGGCCACGGTCCGCCGCGCGGCACGAAAGCAAATTTCAGCGCGTTCATCAACGCCAGACGCTTGTCGAGACGCCTTCGAATCTCTTTGCTGCGCAGTTTCGGCTGGCGGTCCAGAAAATCGAAGATCACACCATTGCGTATGTCTATCCGCGCTGTAACCCAGAGATTGAGGAAGGTGTCGGCGGTCGGCCGCCGCAGCATCGCGGCGACAACGCCCTCGTCGGCCAGGACAAGAGCCAACGCGCCAGAAGGATGATCGGCAGGCACCGATGAGCCGTCCCATAGCAGGAAACCGTAGTCGAGCGAGAGAAGTTCGCGGATGGATGCGAGGAGCCGCCGAAAGCTTTCAAGCCGCCGTCTCGCGTTGCCGTTCACCGGCGCGTTCATGCGCGCTCGTCCTGGCTCTATGAAATTCTGTGCGCCGTGCGCGCAGCGCTCATGTTTGCGAGCGCATCCGATCATCCGCAGCGAAATGGCGTCGCGCAAACTTCAGGAGCTCGCCGTCGGTGGGATGATCCACCGTTTCGACAGACACCACACGCGCGGCAATTGCGGGCGCGTGCGTCTGCAGGTGCTTGAAGAACTCGAGCTTTGCGGTCGAAGGGCCGACGATGAGGATTTCGCCGGCATCCTTGATCGAGTCCGCCACGGCTTGGTAGTAGGCGTGATTTTCCGGCAAGTTGCCCGATCCGATCGCTCCGTGCTTGTGATGCAGATGCTCGTGCTTCGACTTCGGATGCACGATGCTCGCTTGCGCGTCGTCGGGATTGAATTCGATGACATGCGCTTCGCGGTGGTCGATCCACACGACGCAGTGATAGTGACTCATTGGGATCTCCTTACAGGACGCTGACGAGCGATTCCATATGTTTGAATATAGGCATGAATTGGCGAAGCCGTCGGTCCGCTGCCGCACATAAGGAGGCATTTCGGCGACCCGGTAAGGCACGCCGACGCCGGTCGGGCGCGAATCGTGAGCAATTGTAACAAGCCGCATAACGCGCTCGTCGCCCTATTCGTGTGCGGGGGTCAGGGCATCAACGGGTATAATTGCTGGGACCCTCTGTGCGCTATCGTACATAAGGCGCACAATCCTCCTGCTGCGATCCAGATCCACCCGTAGGGGTTGTCCGGTTCCGCGCGCCGCTCCAAGCTCTTTCAGGAATTGATTTGGCGACGATTGCCAGACAAGTTGCAGACGATTACCCGTTGCCCAAGCGCCGTGTGCGCTGGCTGGGCCTGATTTTCTTCATCGCCATTCACGTCATCGGCGTCGTCGGAACGCCGCTGTACATTTATTACCGTGGCATCACGGCGCCCGAGATCGCGCTGTTCTTCGCCTATTCCGCCGTCACCGGCATGTCCATCACAATTGGCTATCACCGCCTGTTTGCGCACTCGACGTTCGATGCTTCGCCCGTCGTGAAATTCATCCTGCTCTTCTTTGGCGCCGCGACGTTCGAAGAGTCGGCGCTGAAATGGGCTTCGCAGCATCGCCAGCACCACATGTTCACGGATACGCAGCACGATCCCTACGGCGTCGACAAGGGATTCTGGCACGCGCACATCGGCTGGATACTGTTATGGCGTCACCGCACGAACTACAACAACGTGAACGATCTGCGCAAATCACGGCTCATTCGCAACCAGCATGATTACCACGCGTGGTGGTCGGTTGGCGGCGGGTTTGTCCTGCCCATGCTCCTCGGCTGGTGGATTGGGCATCCGCTGGGCGCGTTCATTATGGTCGTATGCCTGCGCATCGTACTGGTCCTGCATTCATCGTTCTTCATCAACTCCTTCGCGCATACCTTCGGCGAGAAGACGTTCAATCACGTCCAGTCGGCGCGCGACAACTGGCTCGGCGCGATACTGACCAATGGCGAGGGCTTTCATAGTTTTCACCATCGTTTTCCTACGGACTACCGCAACGGCGTGCGCTGGTATCACTGGGACCCGACGAAGTGGTGCATCTTCGTCATGTCGAAGGTCGGCCTGGCGTGGGATCTGCGCCGGACGCCCGCTCAGCGGATTGCCGAGGCGGTTGAGCACTGAGGAACACTGAGCGCGGCAGTGCGCGGCCGAACGCCGACATCTACGGCGTGCAGTTCCCCACGTAGCCTTCGGATACCGGCGCCTCAGCATCAGCGGGATCGATGCCGTGGCCGTCGAACATCACCGCGATCTGGTTGGCTGTGCCCAACTTGGGGTCGGCGCGACGGCGTTCATTGATCAGCCGGACGATGTTCCATTCATCGTGCGAACCTCGGCTGACCGACACCGACGCACGCGTCGCGTAGTACCTGCGGAACGCGGCCTTGGTCAGTCCGTTCTGCACGGCCTTGTCGAAATCCGGATCGGCTTTGACGCGCTTGTCGAAATAGGCGTCGAGCTTGGCCATGTCGTTATTGCCATCGAACCCGAAGTAGCGAGCGAAATCCTGCGGCCCGGCGAAATAGACGAAATCGAATTCGCCGAGTCCATCGACACCTTCGATGAGCGTGGCCCACATCAGCATGTAGTCGGCACTCGTACCCTTGGGCAAGTCGGCGTCGGGCGTCGTGGGATTGAGGACGTAAACGAAATCCGACCCGAAGCGCTTTTCGATGGCGGCTTTTGCGCTCTCGGCGACTTCCCTATTCACATTGAAGTTGCCGCCACCAGCCGGCGAGAGCGGAACGCTCAGGTAGCCGACGATCTTGCCTGCTTTGCGCTGCTCTGCGATCACTTGCCGGAAGCCATCGACCTTTGCATTGATGCCTGGCTTCAGTTCATCGTTGACGCAGTAGCAAGTGCCGATCTTGGCGCATTCGGTGGCTTTGGCAGCGTGGGCAGGGGAGTGCCAGGCCGCGAGCGTACAGGCGATGCCGACGGCGACAAAGGCGCGGCAAATCGCAGATATCATAGTAACGGGATTGGCAGTAACGAGCGTCAGAAGCGAATTGTCCAAGATTGCGCAGCATCTGGAACGAAGGGAGTCATCGAGGAGAGGTCGTACATACCGGTCGTCAAATGTGTACAACGTGGGTCCCGCACCGATTCTGCGCGGACTCCGCGGCGTGCAGACGTTACTGGAAGTTCCGCAGCCGCCGCGGATGAAGTTTGATTGTCGAGCGTATGAATACCACCGACGATGCCGTGTGTCCGCTGGACGAACAATACACCTCGTTCGCGGTATAGCCCACGACGCAAGACCAAGTCGCAATTGCGCTGATAAAGCCCAGCTGCAGCACCTTCGTCGTCCTGGGTGAACTCGGCAGGGTCAAACTGGACCACCGCTGGCGCCTGCCCAAATTCGCCAGACAACGATATCGACGCTTGCTGCGGTCCGGTATCCATCAACACGGCGATCTGCGCGTGTTGACCGCCTGCCAGTAGCGCGAGGCTCGCGACCGGGTCGACTTTGTCGGCATTCGGGCCAAATGCAATGTGGACATCGGTAACGTCGACCATGCCCGCGTCGGATGCGACCGGATGATACTTCTGGTCGCCGTTTTCGTCATAGGCGTAATCAGTCACGTTTTCCAGACCGTAATACGTTGGCTCCGATATGTCTTTCGTGGCGACCGCCACCGCGTCATCCTCCATGCCAAGTCGTCCGCGAAAAACTACCTGTAAGAAAATGTCGCTCGCGTTGATTGGTATTGGCTTGCCGCTGAAATCAAACACGATTTGTTGCGGCTGATCTGCACTGACTATTCCCGTCGGGATGCGGCGCAGACACCGAAACATATTCATTGCGGATCGGCAGCTGTTGCCATTGAAATGATTGCCACCATCTTCGCCGGAAAGATCAGGCTGATAGCACGCGTTCAAGTGATATTTGACAACCGCCCAAAGCTTGCTACCGCACCGCATCATCTCCCATTTGTTCTTCATGAATCTGACCATCCCCGGGTGTCACATTTTTTAGCTTTAGTTTGAGCGTACGGAAACCGCATGGATTGCCACAACCTAAAGGACTGTGATCGATAACCCCGTATATACCCTCGTCGGGCACGCTGACGTCCAAACTGCCGCGAAAAAAGTAATTGACTAAACCAGCGGAAAAGCCGACAGCGCGCGGCAACAGATAGGTGTGATCATAGAGGAACGTAAAGCGATTGACTGTGTATAGAGGCCGATGGTCGATCGTCAACGCCCGAAACTCTGGTTCATAGATTGATGATGAGGCGGCATACGGATTGTCGCCACCCGCACCGTTCCGGAATTGGTCGTCCACGGTGCTGGGATAGAAATGGACAAGATGGTCTAGGTTTACGACTTCGCATGGTGGAACGGCGCCTTCGCACAAGTCGCTTGCCTTGACATCGATCCCCACCTCATCAACAACTGGCGGGTTGATACCCATCGTTCCGGCGCTGAGGAAATTTCGGCTGGTAAAATCCGCTATCCCTTTGCCGGAGTAGGTCCAAAAACGCTTCGGTTCATCAAATGTTCCGAGACCATCGCTGCTTGGTCCATAGACAGGCGGGTACCCCGACGTTGGAATGTCGGCGCCAAGGCTGAGCGTCCAAGATTCATAGATACTAGGTGCGCGGAGTCGCAAGTAAGCGTCGCAGAAGGGATGCAAAAGCGGCTCCATAAAAGGCGAGCAATTTTCGTCATACGCATCGTCCTGCAGGTGTAAATCGTTGCGCACGTGTTGCGGCTGAGCCATGTCCTGCACGTGATGCATCAACCTGCCAAGCGTCTCAAAAAGGAGGCCGGTTACATTTCTGCGCGCTGTATCGCTGGGATTCACAGCTGACTGAACGTACCATTGTCGCGCATTTTCCCAGGTATAAATGTTCGTCGTTTCGTGTCCGCCAGCGGTTCGACCAAGTGCCCAGTCTGGGGAGGTCTGCGCCAGTGCGTTCATCGCGGCAACCGATGCCGCACTGAGGCTGTCGTCGAATGTGGTGAAGATGTTCGGATCGACAAAGAGTGGTTGTCCCGTACGGGGATTGAAGAAGTGATTGAGCGACCGCTCCCCGTCGTCCTCAAATCTGGCTCCATCCATGATCAAATTTTGAATTGTGCGAGGGTCTCCTTTCGAGTTGAGGTATGTCTTTCCGTTCCCCGTAATGAGACCACCGAACCCCAAAACGGCTCTTGTCTTGTCGTCACTAATAATCGAGGCCAGTGTCGCCTGTTCGGAAAGGATCCGATGGGTTTCCTGATCATATGCGAGCGCAGTGCTGCTTACGAACGTGCACCACAGACATACCATGACTTGCTGCCGACTCATTTGCCATGCTCCTCGACATAAGCTCGTAACGAGCCACAGTCTCTGTCATAGGCTAGACTCATATTATCGATGCTCGGTAGTTGTCGCCGCGTGTTTTGAGCCGCAAAGATTTTGCTTTGTTCAGCGCTAGCCCATAGGAATTTTGGTATCGCTTTCCAATTGCATTCTTCGTTGTAGAGCAACGAGTCGATTTGGATATCAAGAAAAGCAAGCTTTTCCGCGTAGGCGTCGGCTGAGCCTTCAAACCGTTTAAGTTTGATTGTTTGACCATCCCAATCGGAACGCATATGTAAAGGCGCGTATTCAACTGACGATTGCTTCCGTTGACGCAGGTATCCCAACTCATAACCGCTTTTGAATAAAATCAGAAGAGGCGATCCGTTACGAACTAGACCTCCTCCTACGTGCTTTTTCGGCCCCCAGCCGGGAAAGTCGAAGCGTCCCGAGGTGTCAGTTACCGTTTCCATGACCATCACCCAGCCTTTGAGATTGCCGCCTTCCAATCCGCCAAGCGCTTCCCAGCCCGCCACGACATTGACGCCTTCCAACGGGACTCCAGTCGCGCCATCCACAACCGCTGCGGCGAGTGGGTCGGCGCTGTACGTCGGCTCACGCGACTCGGAACACGCGTCGATCGTGGTGACAACCGTAAGCACGAACAGCGTGGTCGCAATGCGCATTGGAACCCGTTTTATGCTAAGTCGCGCGCGGCATAGAGGTAGACGTACCGTTCTTGGGCCACAGTCGCTCACATTGAATCGAGGCGCCAAATACCGGTACTGTCACTGACAAAGTAGACGAAGTAAAGCCGCTTTACTCCATTGATGACGCGACCAATTGAATACTCCGCAATGTCTCTCGCAATTCTGCCGGTTCGTGGTTGGGACCAGTTCGACACCATGTCTGACATGTGGCCAGCCAATACGTCGAGCACCCGGCCATACTTTGTTTTTGCAGCGATCCCGAAATATCCCATCGCTGTCCACTTGTCGTCGTTCGCTAGCGCATTGCTGAAATCGCCCCAGATTGCTTTGAGCGTCTGATCCAGTACCGCCTTGTCCTGGGCAAGCAGTCTCACTGTTTGCGTGTACGTGTTTCCAGAGGAATCGGTGATCACTAAGACCGGCGAAAACGCTCCTGGCGATGCGTAGGTGATCTTGCCCCACATCGATTGATCCGCTCCAGTGGCGTCGAGTTGCCCGCTGCCGATACTGGAAAACGCGACGCTCGCGATCGTATTCGCGGTGCGATTCGTCACGCGGATGGTGAAGGTGGCAGGCGCAACGTCCGCATCGGGTTCAGCATAGACCTGAAATGGCGCCATACCATGGCGGGTAACTGTCTGGGATTGCGTCGAAGTCTTTCCATCCTGGGTCGTCAGCGTCACGGTAAGCGTATTGGCACCTTCTACAAGCGGAACATTGTTGGCGAAGAAGTGGCCTTGACCGTCGTTCCTCGCCACGACACCGTTGACCATCACGCCGCTGTTTGGGGGCGCCCGATAGGTGCCGGTCACCAACACGAAATCGGCGGGAATCGTCGAATCGGGTAATGGGGTCGTGATCGTCAACGAACTCGAAACGACTTGTATCGTTACAGTGGTCGATGAGGTGCTTACGCCACGATCGTCAATAGCTCTGGCAAGAAGCGTGTGCGCTCCGGCCGATGCACTGCTCCATGTCGCGTTGTATGGCGCGCTTGTCGCAGTCGCCACGAGAACACCGTCCGCGAGAAAGTCGACGCGTGCAATAGTTCCGTCAGCATCCGAGGCGGCGGCGGACAGGGAAATCGATGCGCCCGTTGCAAACGATTGGCTGTCGCGTGGAAGGGTTAGCGCGACAATAGGCCAACTATTGGCGATGATCGTGATGCTCACACCCACGGTAGTCGATTGGGCACCAAGGTTGTCGGTGGCGCGTGCAGCCAAGATATGCGTGCCAACACTTGCGCCGTTCCAGTTTGGTTGGACGGTGCCGACTTCGCGCTGGCGATCACAGCGCCATCGACGAGGAATTCGACCTTCGATACCGTTCCATCCGGGTCGGACGCGGTGGCAGCGATTGCCACGGACTGCCCTGCGTAGAATGTCTGCGCGTCATTGGGAGAAGTCAACGCAACCTGTGGTGGCTGATTGGTGTTGATGATGATGTTGACTGTTGCCGATGTTGCCGAAACGCCGAGGCTGTCGGTGGCCTTTGCAGTGAGCGCATAGGTTCCGGCGCCCGCACCACTCCAGGTAGAAGTGAACGGTGCGGCCGTGCTCGTCGCAACGAGAGTTCCATTCGCCAGGTACTCGACTTTGGAAATGATTGCGTCCGTCGCGATCGCGCTCGCCGACAATGGCACGTTGGCAGGCGCAGTGTAGGTGCTGTTAGTGACGGGCGCCGTCAGGTTGACCGTCGGTGGCGAGTGGCCTGTTACGGCGACTCCCACAGCCGCAGATACTCCAACTTTGCCCTGCCGGTCGTAAGCCTTGGCAATGAGCGACTGCGTGCCTGCCGTAGGACTCGTCCATATGAACTGGTATGGCGCGAATGCCGAACTGCCGAGCAGTGTGGCATCCGCGAAGAAATCGACCCGTCCGATGTCGCCATCCGGCGAGAGCGCGGTCGCCGCGATTGGTAGTGGGGTGCCGGACGAAGCTGCGGTCCCGGGAGCGGGCGACGTCATCACCACGACCGGCACACGAGCGGTAGCAAGCACCTGAACGTACGCGGCCGGCGAGGCCGCCGCGACGCCGATGTCGTCGTAGGCCGTCGCGACGATGGCAAAGTTGCCGGGCGGCGGATTGTTCCAGTTCGCCGTATAAGGCGGGCTGAACACCGTGCTGATCACTCTGTCAGCAGTCACGAATTCGACCCTTTGAATCGTACCCAGTGCGCTCGTCGCGGTGGCCGCCAGCGGCACGGCATTCGGTGTCGCAAATATCTGCCCAGTTGCTGGAGTAGTCAACGTTACCTGCGGCGACGGATCAGGGCCGATGATGTAAATGGTGACCGCATCTGTGGTTTTTGAATAACCAAGGGAATCCGTCACGCGTGCGGCAATCAGATGCATTCCTGGCGGCGCGTTTTGCCAGACTAACGCATATCCCGTCGGAACACTGTTGGGCGTGGTCACGGTCCCGATGACCGTATCGCCATCCACGAAATCGACTTTCATGATCGTGGAAGGCGGACTGGTGTTGCCAGGGGCGGCGATCGCGAAGAGTACGGGCGAAGCCGGCGTTACATAGCCACCTTCGCGCTTGGGTGCCACGAGCGTGACCGAAGGCGGGTCCGGCGGCTGGATAAGTGAGAATGAAACGACCGCCGAACTCTGCCCTTGCCCCAGCGTGTTGACGACCGTGGCCCATGCCTGATACGGAACGGCGCCACTCGGCTGCGGAACGTCGCGAGGTGGGGTCCACAGCAATTGGTAAGGTGTCGTTGCAACATCGAACTGCGTTGTGTCAGAAACGCTGCAAGTGCCATTCCTAAGCGCGCAAACGTAGAAGACGACATGCGCAATCGGCGCATCAACACTGACAATCGAGGTTTGCAACAGAATCGTTGGGGTCAGCGCTTCTGAAATGACAGCGTTTGCCGGCGGCGACGTCAGGGAGATTGTGGGCGCAGCCGCGACGCCGTTGCTCGAGACGGCAGAACCGAGCAACAGGGTGCAATACAGGCTCAAAAGGCGACGCATGCCTACGGCCCGGTTCCAGCCTGATCGACGACGTGCAGGACTTCCGGCGACATCGCACCATTAAATGGGCCGGCGCCCGCGAAGGTCGCATTGAGGCGATGAATGCCTAGAGGAAGCGATGGCGAGAACGAAGCAATTCCGTTTGCGACGGGCACCGTCGCGATCAATTGCGCACCATCACGAAATTCCATGGATCCGGCATAGCGCCTGTCACCAAGCGTCGCGGACAGCGTTACCGTTTGACCCGGTATGCTCGAGCTTGGCGAAGTCGTTAGCGCTACGGGCGAAGGCTGGCTGATCACCTTGGCCACGAAGACTGAGCCAGGCGCCGCCTGCGTTGCGTTGATTTGGGGCAACCCTGCACCGTAGCCGGTGACGTAAGCCGCGCCAAACGCGTCGACGGCCAAGCCAGTGACACGGCCTTGGCTGACGATTACCGAATAAAGAAGCTGCTTGCCGTCCGGGCTCACTTTCATCAAGAAGCCGCCGTTCGCGCGGAACACGCCGTCCAGGGAGGTCGAAGCTATCCCCGAGCCGTCTTGATAGTAAGCCGGCGACTGGATCGCATTCCAAGCGTAGCGCTCGTCGATAATTGCGACCGGAAGCGTGCGGTCGACCGCAGTGTTGCCAGTCGCGTAAATCGCACCCGCGGCGTCTACCGCGACTTTGATCGGCGACGGATGGGGGCTGTCAAACGCGCCGCGCACCAGATTGCCACCTTCGCTCCCTATGGGTTCGACAAATGTCCAACGGCCGCCATCTGGCGCAAGCTTTGCGATGAATCCATGCTCGCGCTCAACGAGCTGCATGTCGTAACTGAACGTGGCTTGAAACCCGTGCGGCCCCTGGTCCGGCAGCGTTGCCGACTTGCCTCCAATCACGACCCCGCCATCCGGTGCGAGCGCGACGCTCGTCGCGCGTTCCTCATCCGCTCCCCCAAATCGCGCCACCCAGACAAGCGCGGTGCCGTTAGGATTGACCTTGGCGATAAACGCATCGCGATTCTTGTTGTCGAGTGTGTCCACTGCTCCGTCCGTCGCCGGAAAATCGTTGGCAGTCGCTTGGCCAGCGACGTAAGCGTTGCCTGAAGCATCCACCGCGATCGCGTAACCGGTGGTGGCGTTGTCGATCAGCGATCGCTGGGGATCTGGCGCAACGCTGCTGCGGCTGCCCGCAATCGACAGGTAAGTCGCGTACACGATGCTCGTTCCGCCGGCCGCGAACTTGATCAAATACGGCCCTCCAGTCGGCGTGCTCGCAGAGGAGATCGCCGCACTTGCGGTTGTAGCCAAGCCTGGGCCCGCGACGCCGGTGATATAGATAGCGCCGGTGTTATCGAGCGCGAGCGCGCGGATCGTCGTCACCGCAGAATCGACGATCGCAGAAAGCAGTTGCACGCCACCATCGGAGCCGACGCGGAAAATCGACTTCTGCCCTGCCCGCACGTAGACGCCACCCGTGACCGGATAGTTGACGCTGCTTGCGTACGCGGCGACATGCACATCTCCGCTAGCGCTGATAGCTATGGCTTCGACCTGATCGTGTCCCACATATGCAAACGCGCCGTCGTCGGTCACAAGAGAAGAGCGGGCACCGACAATCGTAGCTGCTTCGACCCGGCCACGATCCGGGCTGAGTTTGGCGACGTACATCAAATCTAGACCGCCGTTCCTAAATGTCGCGGAACCGATGCCAGGAAAATACGACTCTGCGACCGAGCCCGCGACGTAGGCGCCGCCGTCCGGTCCGACAACGACATCGAAGGCTTTGTCCTGGCCATAGCCGCCGCTTGGGCCATAGCCACCCAGCAAAGTCGAGTAGGCGATGAAAGGTCCAGGTGCCGCGACGCTTGGATAGGTGTATGCGATGTCCGACACCGCAACACTGCGATCCAACGACACCGCCGCGTAGCGCGAATCTCCGCTCTGCGTCGCGCGCAACGCGCAGGTGCCAGCCGCCAGGAGCGTGACCACGTTGGTGTTGACCGTGCACACCGCGGGCGACAGCGACGAAAGCGTCACTGGCAATCCGGACGACGCCGTTGCCTGTGGCTGAAACTGCGGATGAAACAGGTACTGCATAATCGGCTGTGGAAATAGCAGCGTTTGAATCGCCGGCTGCACGGCAAAGCTTTGATCGAAACGGGCGCCGCAGAATAGTTTGCGCTGCCGGACTGGCTCGCGCGGATCGTGCACGTTCCCATCGTCAATATTGTCAGCGAGTTGTCGTTCATGCGGCACACCGTCGGCGTCATTGATGAAAAGCCGACCGGCAACCCCGACGTTGCGGATGCATGAATCGCGGCGGGCGCTGTGTTGAGGTAATAGGGACCGACTAGCGAGAAATTGATAGTCTGGGCCGCCGTCGTCACCACAAAGCTTCGATCGACATTGGGCGCGGGTGACAACGTCGCGTTGCCTGCCTGTGACGCACGTATCGTGCACGTGCCGATTGCCGTCACCGTGACCGTGGTGCCGTTCAGCGTACATATCGCGGGCGTCAGCGACGCCGCGCTGACCGTAAGCCCCGAAGATGCGGACAAGTTGACCTCGAAAGGCGGCGCGCCATCGGGCCGATTGCCAGGTGCCACAAAGGCGATTGTCTGGGCCGTCAGCGTCGGTGGCGAGACGACGAAACCTTGATCGATATTGGGTGCGGGCGCGTGTTTGCGTTGCCGGTCTGCGAAGCGCGGATCGTGCACGTGCTTGTAGTCAAAAGCGTTACCGTCGCGCCGAATCGTACAAACGCCAGTCGTCAGAGACGTAAACGCCACTGTCAGGCCCGACGATGCCGTCGCGCCAATGGTAATCGTTTTAGCGCGGAGACGCTTGCTTTCTGTGCGGAAAGTGAATCGCCTGACCAGGAGCCATTGGAGATGGCAAAACTCGATCCACCGTCGGCGCTGACGCATTGGTCGCATCTCCCACCTGCGAGGCGCGAATGGTGCAGGCGCCAACCGCAACAATCGTCACCGTGCTGCCGCTGACCGAGCAGACCGACGTGGTAAGGGAGATGAACGTCACCGGCAATACGGACGATGCAGTGGCGCTCAAGGCAAAGGGCGCCGCGCCCCACACTTTGTTGCCCAATGCGCCAAAGCTGATGGTCTGAGCTTGCGTTCCGCCTGCGGTGACCATGAAGCTCTGCGACACATCGGTTGCCTTGCTGAAACTGGCATTGCCGGCCTGCGACGCGCGAACGGTGCAAGTCCCCGTCGCGATTAGTGTGAGGCTTGCGTTCAATATGCTGCACACCGACTGGGTCAATCGCGAATACGTCGCCGGCAACCCGGACGACGCTGTTGCTGTGAGTGCAAAGGGCGGCGTGCCCAGAGCTCGATTGGATAGCGCAGCGAATGAGATGGTTTGATTCGGCGCAATGACGATCGTGTAATTTTGCAACGCGCCTGCCCGACGCCATTCGACGCAAGAAATTGCCCCTGGTACGTGCCCGCGGAGGTGGGTGTTCCGCTGATCACACCGGTCGTCCCATTAATGGTCAATCCGGGGGGCAGGATAATTCGGTCGAACGTTACGGTGAACCGCGGCGCCGGGTTACCTGTCGCGGTCAGTGTGAAGCTGTATGGAACGTGCCACGCGCCTGACGGCGGCGCATCGCTCGTGAATACCGGTGGTTGCTGCTGCGCCTGCGCCGCGGACATCACGACGAGCGCAGCGCGGCAATGATTGCCGCCACCGCCGACTTCGTGCGCGACCGGAACCAATCACCATTCGCAAAAGAGCCGAATTCCATCGCCAAGTTCATGACGACAGTTTGGCGAAACTCCTGCTCGAAACAATCATCCAAACGGCTTAGGCCGCGCACGGAGAATGCGCAACCGGCTTTCTTGCGTTACTTCAGAGAATGATCGCGGTGCCGCCGGGTTTAATATGCAGCGCAGGAGCGTCGTGGGTGACAATAGTTCCCACCGCGATTGCGGGAGAAGGCAGGTCGTGCGGCTTACGTAACTCCAAATATCGCTCAAGCGTTCAGCGGCAGTGCCGGACAACTCGCGCGATGTGGCATGCCGCTATCTGGGTCGCTGCGACGCTATTACCACCGCGGATAGTAACGGGTTGCGGGTACGGGTTCGACTCATGCAACGAACTAATGGTGGCGTCGTCGCAGGGCTCGCCGACGCTCCCGATCGATCCGTCGACAACCAGAATTGCTGCGCCACCAGTCCATTGCCTGATGCCTCGCAGTAGACCGAACGGCCCCACCGAGACTCCCAGATTGAGCCGGATACGGGGCTGGGAGATACGGAATAACGTTTCCTCCGGGAAGATACAGCGGAGGATTGTTGAAAGTGAACGTCATGTTGATCGGTGCGTCGGTATCGCCCAGCACCGCATAGCGAGAGAAACGTCCGGGCTGCAGACGGCCATCTCCCTGGTCACCAATTTCCGTGGCGACAGTGATTTGCGCAGTCGTCGACCCGAACGTGTGGCGAAGATTGAACGGTACATTCACGCACGCGGGAGAAACAATCGTCGACTGTCCCGATGTGGACTTGCAGGCAGGTGCCAACTGCGACATCAACGAACTGTTACCCGCCACTACAGATGGCAGGTAGCGGGGGCAGCTACCAATCGTGATGTAATCCGTGTCGTTGTGCAGCGTGACGAACAGCGGCTCTGCGATATCCTTGGTTGCCAGGACTACGTCGTCAGCCTCAGTCCCCAGTTGTCCACGGTAAACCAGCTGGAGGTACACATCCCACGCATTGATCGGGAGTTCGTTCTGGAATCTAAACGTGAATTCCTTGCCGTTTGGGTAATCGGCATCGCCGGTCGCTGGGACGCTCTGACTTGTTTGCGCGTCCGATGTGACGATCTCCTCGAGGCCCGAACGACAACGCAAATAATCGTCTACAGTAAGCGGCTGTCCGTCCAAATTGTCCACGTAGCAGGTATTGCGGTGAAACTTGAGTACTGCCACCAATGTCCCGGAAGTCATCCCTTGCGCGACTGTCGCCCCGGTGGGTGTGGTGATTGATGGCGTCGTGTTCAGGAGCTTCAGGCGGATCTTGTCGAATCCTTTGAAGCCGAAATTCGCGTTGGTCTGGATTCCACTTGGACCAAACTTCGAATGATCGACGATGCCGTAGACCCCTTCGTCCGGAAGAGAGATGGCCATCGTCCCGCGAAAGAAGAAATTCAGTAGACCCGCTGAATAAGCGACAGCGCGTGGAAGAAGCAAATTCGCCTGGTCGTTGTAGTTATTGTAGTTCAGCGAATATGCGGGTGGCTTCCCGTTGAGTTGCAGGAATTGATCGAAGACGCCGTACGTTGACAGCCTGACGCCCGCGTCGGCTACGTTAGTCAGCGAATCCGGCACGCTGCCTAACTTGAACACGAGTGGTTGTTTCAGAACATCCCCGCCCAAGCTCTTCGCCGTACCGATTTGTTCCGTGAAATCCGTCAACGCGCCTGCATTGGGCAATGGAAAAGTCTGGCCCGCGACCGAGCCGATGTTCGTGCCCGCTGTATAGAACCCCCGACTGCTGTAGTCAGCCATCCCCAGTCCTGTAAGACCTTGCACAGCGGTGCTCCAGTAATCGGGATAGCGGGAGAATGTTGCAATCGGGTACGACGGCTGTGGTGGGATTAGATCCGCGCGGTCGTACACCAGGATCGGTAGGGGCACGCTTGTAATGCCCTGCGTTGTCACATCCACATCAAACGCACCCTCGCCGATTGCCCTCGCGTCAAGATATTTTTCGAAGTAGCTCGCATGACTGAAGCAAAGCAAAAGTGCCGGGTCGCATCCCAGGTCGGGATGGGGGTGGTCCGCGTATGTTGTGGCTGGGCCATGTCTTGAATGTGGTGGATGACATCTCCCAGCGCGCGGAACGTCGTCGCCCAGTAGGCCAGGCGGTCGAGCTGCGTAGCCGCTGCACCTGAGGGCGTCACGGGGCCGCCGTCGCTGAATCGAACGCCAGTGGCCGCCCGCCACATGGATTCGTGGGCGTCTACGATGGTGAAATGGTTCAGGCGAGTGGTGTTGGCCACCGGTGGCGACGCAAAAGCGTCTGCATAACCGAGCGCCCATCCCGGCGACCGCATGCACCCCCCTTCGAGGGCGCATCCCACGGTGGTCAGCGGGCTGTTGTCGTAGGATCGAAGAAATGATGCAGCACACGGTAGCGCGTAGTGAACGGGTAGTCTTGCGGATTGTTGTCCTTGGAGTTGAGTAATAACGGAAAGTCGTCTTCCCGAATTGCGCCGCGCATCAACCAACCGTCAATGGAAAGACGGGAGGTCTCCTTCATAAACTTTGCCTCGTAGGGCGTCGGCAGGTAATTCGGATCATCTGACTGACGTAAGTACAACTGCGCTCCCGACACATCGTAGTAATAGAGGCCGAACGGGTTCGAGGGATCCTGTGTTCCAAGACCTAGCTGCTGGATCGGGGATCTGTCGCAAGGACTGACTTGCCGAATGCTGCATTGGTCATGCCGGCGTGGGTGGCACGACCAGACCCTTGTGCCTCACCAAAGGCAATCAGCCATAGGCCAACGACCATCAAAAGCGTCACGCTCGCATGCACGTCGCGGTATTTCATAATTGTCAACTAGACTCGAAGGTCAACACCAGCTCCGAGTTCAGCGAGCAGTCCTTTCTTCGTCAATATCCCTTGCAAGCGCCTGGACCTTGGCAATTTCATCAGGTGTAACCGCCAATGCGCTCATTTCGGCATAAATCGCCTGATAAAACGGCACGACGTTTTTCCGTGTGTCTCCCGCGTTGACACAGGTCGTGCCCATAACGTATCTCCATAGCAGTTTGAAGCGCTTCGTCGACGCCCCCTCAAATCGTTTGAGATAAACGTTGTTTCTACCCGCCGCGGCCAGCGCCGCCGCGTAAGTTGGATAGCTTTGCTGGGGCCCGCGTCCCGGGGCGTTTCTGTCAAATGGAATGGTTGAGAAGCGCAATTCCTTCCTGCCGTTTACGACTTCTTCACCCTGGTCGATAGAGATGGCAGGGCCGGTGTCCCCTTCGTAACCCGCTTTGTACGCGGTAACTTTCGTCGCACGATCGCCGTCAATCGGAAATTGGTAATAGCCGTCGGCGCCGGTCTTCATCAACTCGACTCGATAGCATCCACCCGTGGAATGGGCGAGCCACCCGCCACTGCCCTGGTCGCGCGCCAGCACGTATACGTCCGCAATCGGTGTGTAAGTCACGGCTTCGAGCACCTGCCAACGGAAATCGCCTGCGGCATTGCCAATATTCGAGTAGCCCAGGACGGCCCACACAAGCGCGATTGCAGTCAATTGCGCGGCACGCAACATACGCAAGGCACAAAATAAGCGGCACGCGCTGCAATTCATCGTCACATCGTCTCCACGCGCCATATTCCGTCATCCCCCTTGATCAAATAGATCAGGAACGATTGGTTGCCCTTGGACGTTGTTCGCACTAGTGTCAGTTCAGCGAAGTCTCCCGTCACGACGATGCTGCTTATGGTGCCAAGTTGCGCGGCAATACTCGGGAGCGTTGCGCCCAACGAGTTGAAGATGCCGAGGTACTTGGCCTTCGAATCGCCAGTAAAGGCGTTGAGCGCACCATTCGGGTCGTTCGCGCCAAGCCTGTTGACGATGCCGACATAGACGTTACTGACAATGTAAAACAGGGCGGTAGGATCGACCGCAATCACTCGCCGTGTAGCGGTGTAGATAATGTTGTTGTTAGCGTCAAACACCGTAACTCGTATCGTGCGAGCGCCTGGCGTCGTGTACGTTATCGCCACGGTCGCGCTGCCGTTGGACAAGGTGTTCAATACGTAATCCGGGGTGCCGTCGTTGTTGTTATCGACCTCGATCCGCTGAAAAGCTATACCGGTCCGATTGCGAATTGTCAGATTGACTGTCAGTGGTGCGAGACCATCCTGCTTGTCCAGGCTAACTTGGAAAGGTGCGCTTCCAGTGCTCGTAACCGTAAGCGTCTTCGTTATGGTGCCGCCGTCGGCCGTGTTAAGCGTCAAGGTCAACGTGTTTCCGCCTGGTTGAAGCGCAACGCCGTCGACCACAAAGTTTCCGTTTGCGTCGAGGGTGCCTGCCTGTCCATTGACGATCACCGCCGAGTTAGGGGAGGCCTGAACATTACCGGCAATACTGACGTTGTCGTCGTTGACACTGGAGCCGTCTATTCCCCAATTCACCTGCAACGTAGGCGCGCTTAGAACGTTAATGGACGCCGCTGCCGAATTCGTAGATAGGCCGGCTGTGTCAAACACTTTTGCGGAAATCGAATGCGACCCGGTCGGCGCACTGCTCCACACGAATTGGTATGGCGGCGCCGAAACGGAACCGATCAGCGAGCCGTCCGAGTAAACTCAACGCGACTGATTGTGCCGCTGCTTTCTGTCGGATTGGCCGTGATTACAATTGGCGAGCCGACCTGAAATCTTGCCCTGCATACGGTTGTACGAGCGTCACCGCCAAATCGCTTACCGAGATGTTCACACTTGCAGAAGTCGCGGTCCCTCCTACGGCCGTAAACACTTTCGCCGACAGTGCATGCGGACCCACTCCCGTAGCAGGCCAAGTCAGGTTGGCTGTGACGCGACACGCCGCCCGTCACAGGCGTAGTACTTATCAAGGTGGCATCGCTGTAGAACTCGATGCGGGAAAGCGTGGTTTGCGGTGACGTTGCCTGCGCACTCAACGACACGCTTTGTCCCAACGTGTAGGTGGTGCCGGCAGCGGGCGACGTCAGCACGATGGTCGGTGGTGGCGCCGTGACCGTGACGGACGCCGCCGCCGACGTCGCGGTCGCGTTCAGGTTGTCGGTGACCTTGGCGGTAATGCTGTAGGTACCGCCCGCGACGCTAGTCCAACTCGCTGTGTAAGGTGGAGTAGTTGCCGTGCCGATCTTGGTCGCGCCGTTGAAGAATTCGACCTTGGCGACACTACCCCCGACCGCAGTGGCATTTGCCGCGAGCGGGATCGTCGCCGGTGCGGTGAACGTCGCACCGTTCGTGGGTGACGTGAGTGTCACGGTCGGTGGAGCGCTGCCGGTGACCGTGATGTTTACTGCCGTCGACGTTCCGGAGACGCCGCGTGCGTCAACGGCCGTCGCCGTAAGCGACAGCGGCCCTCCACTCGGCGTGGGCCAGACGAATTGGTACGGTGCAGTGGTCGCGGTCCCGATCTTCGTCGCACCCGCGTAGAAATCGACGTGATCGATGCTGCTGTCCGGAGAGAGCGTCGTTGCAGTCAGCGTCAATGGCGTGCTTGCTAGAACGGAGGCGCCTGGGCTAGGCGCTGTCATCACGACTGCAGGCGGCCGCGAATCCAGGATCCTGACAAACGCCGGCGCAGACGCAGTGACATAGCCGAGGTTGTCGTAAGCCTTGGCGACGAGCGTGAAGTCACCCACTGCAGGGTTCGTCCAGCTTGCGCTGAGGGAGGCGCCGTCGGAGCAGCAATCACCACGCCGCCCGCCACGTATTCGACGCGCGTTATAGTCGCCTGCGGACTTGACGCGTTGACCGATAGTGGAACGCTTCGGCCGCATCGAACGTTTGCCCCGTCGTCGGCGTCAGGAGACTCACCTGGGGCGACGAATTGGCGGCGTCGATGATGACGGTTACCGGCGCTGGATTTCCGGTCACGCTGTCAAGCGGCAATGCCGTTTCGCCTAGCGTATCGGTCACTCGGGCATAGATCACATGCCTGCCCAATGGCGGATTGTTCCAGACAAATGCGTAGCCGGTCCCCGCTGGACTGGCATTTGAGCTCGTGACCGTGCCGATGACCGTCTCGCCGTCGAGAAAGTCGACCTTTGCAATACTCGAAGGCGGTTGCGTATCTGCGGCAGTCGCGGTCACGTAAAACGTCGGTGCCGCAGGGGTGACATAACGCACCTCCCGCACTGGCGCGACAAGGTAAATTCTCGGCGATGTGGGAGGCTGAACGATTGTGAATATCACGTTGTTGGAGTTCGCGGCAAACCCCAATGTGTTCTCCGCTTGCGCGAACACGATGTACGCCTGAGCCACGCTCCCTTGAGCAAGAATGTTCGGTGGCTTCCACGCCAATTGATATGGCGCCGTCAATACCGATCCTGCGACATAAGCATTTTCGGTGCACGTGCTGCCGTTACTCATGCAGACATAAAACGCGACGCTATAAATGGGCGCGACCGAGTCCGCAGCCGTCGCCTGCAGGAGGACCGTCGGCGAATACTTCTCGGAAATCGTCGCGCCCTGGGACGGGCTCGTCATCGCGACAGTCGGCGTGGCCCAAGCGCCGTGCACGCCCGGAAAACCGAGCAGGAGCGTGCTCAAAAGTAGCAGGAGGCGGCGCATCGGCTAGGGGCTCGCGGGAGCCTGGTCGACGACTTGTATGACTTCCGGCGCCATGATGCTGTCGAACGGTCCGGCGCCATGGAACACAGCACTCAAGCGGTACACGCCAGGGGAAAGCGCCAATGACATCGACGCCGTCCCCGAAGCGACCGCAACCGTGCCGACGCTTTGCGCGCCGTTTCGGAACTCGACGCTGCCGCGTAGCGCACATCGCCAATGCGCGCAGTCAGATTCACCGCATGGTTGGCGGCGCCGGGATTCTGATCGGTAATCAGGGTTAACGGCGCCAATTGATCGTTGATCTTAGCGACGAAGGCACCGGAGAAATCGTCGCCGATACCCGGAACGATTCTGCCATTGATCAACAGCGCGCCCCCCTGATAACCGCTGACGAACGCGTTGCCGTAGCCGTCGAGCGCCAGCCCTGTGACAATGCCGCTGCCCAGCGCGGTCGAGAAAATCTGCTGTGAGCCGTTGGCAGTGAGCTTCATGATGAACGCGCCGGTCTGGGCCAACCCGGGAATGTTGCTCGTGACAGGCAAAAGACGACTGCTGGAGGTCGTGCCGGCGGCGTAAATCGCACCGCTGGCGTCAACGGCCACCTTGACCGGGAATGGATCACAGCACGGCGGCGGATCGAAAAGGATCGCGCCACCGATCAGGTTGCCGCCGACTGCGCCAATGGGTGCGATGAACTGCCAGTCGGAACCATCCGGCAGAAGCTTGGCGACAAAGCCGATCTCGCGTGCGCTACTCGTCACCCCTTCCTGGAACTGGACCTGAGACTGGAAGGTGGTTCCATCACCGTAGAATGGGAACGTTGCCGACTTGCCGCCGATGACGATGCCGCCGTCCGGGCTGAGCACAATGCTTGTCGCCCGCTCTGCGTCGGATGTCGGCGAAGGACCCGCTCCATCGAGCCGGGCGACGAACACGAATGCGGTTCCCGTTGGATTGACCTTGGCCACGAACGCGTCGCGGTACGTGTTGTCCTGGGTCCACGCCGGACCACCTGCGGCACCGGGTGTCACGGGAAAGTCGTCGGTGTTGGCTTGTCCGGCAACGTAAGCGTTGCCCGCGTTATCGACTGCTATCGCGTATCCGGTGGTCTCCGCGTCAACTGGTGCATAGCCCTGAACATACACGGCGCGGGTGCCAGGCCGGCTGCCGCGTACTGAAAGATACGTAGCGAAGACGGTGGTTGCCCCTCCCGGCGCGAGCTTGATGAGGTAGGGGCCGACGGGCTGCGCGGGCAAGGCAATAGTCGGGATAACTGCGTTGGAGGAAGTGACCAGACCCGGCGTGGCGACCCCGGTCAAGTAGATGCCGCCGTCGGCGCCAATCGCCATCGCGCGAACCGTCGAGACCGCCGGATCGATGGGCGCGCCAATCGTTTGAATTGTGCCGCTTGGCGATATCTTGAAGATGTATCTGGCACCTGCGGGCGTGTACGTTCCTCCGGTCACTGGAAACTGAGTCGAACTCACGGATGCCGCAACGTATATATTCCCGGACGAATCCTTGGCCATGGCGGACCCACCTGCGCCAACGACCGTTGTAAAGGCGACTGCTCCGTCGGTGGCGCCAAGTTTGGCTGCGTAGAGCAAACCCATGCCACCGTTGGTGAACGTTGCCGAGCTCAGACCCGGAAAATCAGCGCGCGCGATCAGCCCACCGGCATAGGCGCTCCCGTCCGCACCGACGAGCACATCGATAGTAGTGTCGGCGCCGGAGCTTCCCAACGCGGCCAAGTACTCTATATGCGGTCCTATGAACGGGACGGGCAGGAAGATTTCGCCGGCCGCGTATGCATGAAACGATTGCGTCGTACTAACCGCGCCGAAGTCCGCGCCGGCGGGCACGGATGCCTGAATCGTGCACGTCCCGCCAAAATCGCCGATTGAAGTTGGCCCGGCAAACGTCACGGTGCTGCCGTTCACGAAACAGAACGTAGGCGTCAATGACGTAAAGGTAATGGGAAGGCCTGACGAGACGTAAGCGCTCAACTGCATCGGCTCCATGAACTTCCACCGATCCGCCGGCCGCCAGAAGGTGAGTGTCTGCGCCGCGCTACCGATGGGGAAAGTCTGGTCGACGTTTGGCGCGGCAGCGTAGTTCGCGTCGCCGGCTTGCGACGCGCGGACCGTGCAGGTGCCCGTGGTGAGCGAGACCAGCCAATCGCCGTCCATGATGCAGACCGACGGCGTAAGCGTCGTGAAACTCACGACCAGTCCCGACGAGGCCGCTGCATACAATTGTCGCGGTGGCAGCAAGGGCAGGCTCGAAAATGACTGCGGCAATATCTGATTGAACTGCACTATCGTCTGACTCGTGGCCGCGATGGTGAAGCTCTGACTGACGTTTTGCGCGGCGGCGTAAACCGCGTTGCCGGTCTGCGACGCGCTTATCATGCATGTACCCGCCGAGATCACTGCAACAGTGTTGCTGGTGGTGGCGCAAACCGACGGCGTCAGCGACGAGAAAGTCACCGGCAGACCAGATGTCGCGGCGGCGTTCACCAGGAACGGTGGCGTGCCGAAAACCTGGCTCCCGAGTGTCGCGAACGAGATCGTCTGATTCGCGAGCGCGATGGTGAGCGAAAACGCCTGCGTCGCTGCCGGCGCGAAGCCGTTCGCGGCGGTGAACGTTCCGGTGAAATTGCCGGCCACTGTCGGTGTACCACTGATGACCCCGGTCACACCGTTAAGCGCAACCCCTGCGGGCAGTGAGCTTGGCGTCACCGAATACGTTGGCGTCGGACTGCCGCTTGCGGTCAGCGTGAACGTGTACGGAACGTTGAATGCGCCGGCGGGAACGCCCCGCTCGTGAACAATGGTGCCTGACTCGCACCCGTATTTGTCAGGGCGAACGTCGCGGTCAGCGCGGCAACGTGTGCGACGACGGAGAACGACCCCGCGGTGGCGTTCGCCGTCAAGGTCGACGCCGTCGCGACGCCGAAATAGTCGGTCACGACCTGGGCCGTGCTCCTGCCGCCGCTGAACGTGCCGCCCGCACCGCTGGTCGGCACAGTGAACGTCACCGCTATCCCGGGAAGTGGGTGGTTTCCCGCATCGCGGACGATGACGCTGAGAGGCGTCGCGTAATTCGAAAAGATGACTGCACTCTGGGGAGACCCGGCCTTGACGATAACCGTCGTGGGCGGGTCTGCGGCAGAAACGTTCAGCATGACCGTCGCTGTGCCGTTGGCCGTGCTGACCAATGCCAGATCCGATTTGCCGTCGCTGTTCAGGTCGCCGCGGGCGACCGCGCTGGGCAGCGAGCCGGCGGCGAGCAGCAGGGCAGGTTTGAACGTGCCATCGCCATTGCCCAACAATACTGCGACGTTGTTATCGGCCAGGTTGCTAACAGCGATGTCGAGTTTGCCGTCGCCGTTGAAGTCGCCGACGACAGCGCCAGAGCCCGAATTTCCCGTCGAGTAGTTGACGGCCGGCGCGAATGTGCCGTCACCGTGCCCAAGCAGCACAGAAACACCAAAGCCGTTCCTCACCACGAGGTCGAGCTTCCCATCGCCATCGAGATCGGCAACGTTGATACCGATCGGGAACGTTACGGATGTGTCGGGCGAGACCCGGGTAAACGTACCGTCCGCATTTCCGAGCATGATCGTGACGCTGTTGGTACTGTTGTGCGCGACCACCACGTCGGGCTTGCCATCGCCGTTGAAGTCGCCAATGGCGATTGCCTGCGACCCTCCTCCGGTGTAGGAGTACTTCACTGCCTGAAATGTGCCGTTGCCATTGCTCAGCACAGCGCCAATAAACGAGCCGAGGCTGGAGGTCGGGTCAGTGAGTACGACAAAATCGGTCTTGCCGTCGCCATCGAGATCGCCAGCGGCAATGCCGTTCTGCGCTGCGGAGATCGAAGCGAGCAGCGGAGCCTTGAACGTGCCGTCGCCTTTGCCCGGGTAAGATCGTGACGACAGAGCTGGCCGCCGTCGTAATCGCCAGGTCCGGGATGCCATCGCCGTCGTAATCCCCGACCGCGATATGCGAAGGCGCAAACTGAGGTACGAACGTCGTCCGCGGCGCGAACGTGCCATCGCCGTTGCCGAGGTAAACCGCGATATCGGAGAACTCAACTACGACGAGATCGAGCTTGCCGTCGCCGTTGAGATCGGCCACGGCAATTTCGGCCGGATAGGCGCCCGCCGCGTAGACAACAGGCGGCGCAAAAAGCGCACTCACACCGACGGCGGTCACGCTGAAGCTCTGGTCCGCATTCGGCGCAGGACTGTAGGTGCCATTCCCGCCTTGAGCTGCGCGGATAGAGCAGCCGCCCACCGCGACGATCGTAACGACATTGCCGCTGACGGTGCATACCGCGGTCGTGAGCGATGAGAAGCTGACCGTCAGTCCCGAGGATGCCGTCGCGGTCAACGAAAACGCCGGTGCACCGATCGTCAAATTGGACAGGGCGCCAAAAGTGATCGTCTGGCTGAGCCCGAGAACGACCGAGAAACCCTGATCGACATTGGCCGCTGGACCGTAACTCGCATTCCCCGCCTGGGAAGCGCGAATCGTGCAGGTGCCCGTGTTGATGAGCGTGACGGTCGCACCGCTGACCGTGCAAACCGACGTGGTCAGCGACGAGAAACTGACACTCAATCCGGACGATGCCGTCGCGCTGACCGTAAAGGGAGCCGATCCGAAAATCTTGTTGCCCAGCGCTGCAAACGTAATCGTCTGCCCCAGGTTGGCGATGGTGACGGCGAATGTCTGCGTCGCGTCCGGCGGCAACCCATTGGTCGCGGTGAGCGAGCCGGCAAACGTGCCCTGCACCGTCGGCGTCCCAGCAACTAATCCGCTCGTGCCGTTGAGCGTCAATCCCGTAGGCAGGCTGTTGGGCAGCACCGAGAATGTCGGCGTCGGCGTGCCGCTGGCGGTTACCATGAAACTGTACGGTACGTTGATCGTGCCACTGGGTGGCGGCGCGCTGGTGAAAGCCGGAGACTGGATGGTCGTCGAATTGGTCAGCGCAAAAGTTGCCGTCGCCGCCGAGTACCTGGCCAGCAACGAAAACAAACCCGCCGTGCCATTGGCGGTGAAAGCCGGCGCTGTCGCGACGCCCGAAGCATCTGTTGCGACTTGTACACTCTGAACCGAACCCGAAAACAGGCCCGATGCACCGAACGGTGGCGCGGTGAAATTGACGAGCGCTCCCGGGATGACGTTGTTGACGGCATCGCGAACGACCACACTCAACGCAGTCGTGTAGGACGCATTGAGCAAAGCGCTCTGTGGTGTACCCGTCTGCGCAGTGACGGTTGCCGCGGAGTTCAGCGTCGTGCCGTTGAGCAAGACGGAGACGCTCTTGCTCAGATAATCGCTGACGACAAGATCTATCCGGCCGTCACCATTCAGGTCACCAACAGCCATCGCCGCTGGGTACAGTCCGGTCGCGAACGTTCGCGCCGCGCGGAACGTGCCGTCGCCGTTGCCCTGCAGGACCGACACGACGTTGTCGAATGCGTTTCCGGTGACGAGATCGATCTTGCCATCGCCGTCGAAATCTGCGGCGGCAAGGCCCTGCGGCGCCACCCCGACGGCAAAAGTCGTCGCCGGCCCAAAGGTGCCATCGCCATGCCCGAGGAGAATCGATACGGTGTTGCCATTGGCGTTCATCACCGCG
This sequence comes from uncultured beta proteobacterium, assembly GCA_963732105.1. Lineage (GTDB taxonomy): Bacteria > Pseudomonadota > Gammaproteobacteria > Burkholderiales > Casimicrobiaceae > PALSA-1003. The sequence continues at coordinate 86,967 of CAVSYL010000008.1, read as the reverse complement.
AGATCGAGTTTGCCGTCGCCGTTCAGGTCGACGAGTGCCAGCGCCTCTGGATATGCTCCGGTGGCGTACGTTACCTGCGGGCGGAACGTGCCATCGCCATTGCCGAGGAGAACCGACACGTTGTTCGTGCCGGGGTTGCTCACGACCAGGTCAAGCTTGCCGTCGGCGTTGAGGTCACGGATCGCAACCTCAATCGGACCGGTGCCCGTCGCATACGTGGTCCGCGCCTGGAACGTGCCGTTGCCATTGCCGAGGAGGACCGAGACCGTCTGCCCCACAGTCGATCCGCTCGAGCCATTGACCACAACAAGATCGGGTTTGCCGTCACCATTCAGATCGGCGATGGCGACACCGAATGGCGCGAGGCCGACCGCCACCGTGGTTGGGCCCCCAAAGGTCCCGTTGCCATTGCCCAGGTAAATCGTGACGCTGCTGCCGAGGATGTTGGAGATCACCAGATCGGCTTTGCCATCGCCGTTCAAATCGCCGACCGCGATGTGCGTCGGCAGCGCGCCCGTAGAAAGCGTGGCCCCGGCAACAAAGGTGCCATCTCCGTTGCCGATGAAAACAGACACCGTATAGCTATTGGAATTGACCACGACCAGATCGGCTTTGCCGTCGCCGTTCAAGTCGACGAGCGCGAGGCCTTCCGGATAATTGCCGGCCGCGTAGTTGACTGCGGCCGCGAAACTCAGCGATTGCGCGACCTGCGTGACGCTGAAGCTCTGATCCACATTCGCCGCAGCGACGTAGTTCGCATTGCCCAGTTGCGATGCCCGGATCGTGCAAGTTCCCACGGTGAGCAGCGTAACGGCAGACCCGCTCACCGTACACACCACCACAGTCGTCGATGCAAAGGTCACAGGCAAGCCGGACGACGCGGTCGCGTTAACGGTGAACGGCGCCACCCCTAATAACTGATTGCCCAATGCGCCGAACGCGATCGTCTGGCTCGCCTGCGCGATGGTGAACGTCTGATTGACGGCCGGCGCCGCCGCATACGTGGCATTGCCCGCCTGCGATGCCTGGATGGTGCACCCGCCCGCAGCCACGATCGTGATCGTCGAGCCGCTCACGGTGCACACCGATGTCGTCTGCGACGCGAAGGTTACCGCCAGGCCCGACGACGCCGTCGCACCGATGATGAACGGTGCTGCGCCGTAGGTCTGATTCGTGAGCGCGCCAAACGTGATCGTCTGGCTCAGTAACCCGCTCGTGACGACGAAGCTCTGGCTGACAGGCGCAGCAGCGTTGTAATTGGCGTTGCCCGCCTGCGACGCCTGGATCGTGCAGGTTCCAACAGCGACCAGCGTCACCGTGGCGCCGCTCACCGTGCATACCGCGTTCGTCAGCGAGGAGAAACTCACCGGCAGGCCCGACGAGGCCGTCGCACTGACAGTGAACGGCGCTGCCCCTAATACCTGATTGCCCAGCGCGCCAAACGTGATCGTCTGGCTGGCCGGCCCGGCCGCCGAAGACTTCCCGGCGTAGTCCCACGTCGCGCGCCCGTCGGCAAGCGTGAACGCCATGCCGTTCAACACATGCCCTTCCAATCCCAACACACTCGCCGCAACTTCCAACCTCACCCACTGCCCCACCGCCGGCAACGATCCCATCGCGTGCCGTGATACCGTCCCGTCAGTGCCCCAGCCATTCAGGTTCGCACCCCAATAGGCACGGTGTTCCCAGCTCCCATCATTCCACTGCAGCATCACCTCGCTGGGCGGATTGGCCGGGTCCAGGTACACATAAGCAAACAGGCTCTCGCCAACGCCGACGCTCAGCGTGGTCGTGGCATCGTAAAAATAGTGTTGATGCTCACCATTCGCTACCACCGACTGGTGCGCCAGCGTCCCAGAGTACGGCGCCGGGTTGCCGCCAATCCAGGTCCAACTGTCACCTCCATCCGCCGCCGCCGTCGCTCCAGCCGGCAACGCATCCTCCACCCACACCGTCGTGGTTCCGGCCGCCGTCACCTGGAAGTTCTGATTGACATTGGGCGCGACGCTATAGGCAGCATTGCCCGCCTGCGACGCCTGGATCGTGCAGGTTCCAACAGCGACCAGCGTCACCGTGGCGCCGCTCACCGTGCATACCGCGTTCGTCAGCGAGGAGAAACTCACCGGCAAACCCGATGACGCGGTCGCGCTGATGATGAATGGTGCTGCGCCGAACGACTGGTTGGCGAGCGCGCCAAACGTGATCGTCTGACTGGCCGGCCCGCTCGCCGAAGACTTCCCGGCGTAGTCCCACGTCGCGCGCCCGTCGGCAAGCGTGAACGCCATGCCGTTCAACACATGCCCTTCCAATCCCAACACACTCGCCGCAACTTCCAACCTCACCCACTGCCCCACCGCCGGCAACGACCCCATCGCGTGCCGTGATACCGTCCCGTCAGTGCCCCAGCCATTCAGGTTCGCACCCCAATAGGCACGGTGTTCCCAGCTCCCATCATTCCACTGCAGCATCACCTCGCTGGGCGGATTGGCCGGGTCCAGGTACACATAAGCAAACAGGCTCTCGCCAACGCCGACGCTCAGCGTGGTCGTGGCATCGTAAAAATAGTGTTGATGCTCACCATTCGCTACCACCGACTGGTGCGCCAGCGTCCCAGAGTACGGCGCCGGGTTGCCGCCAATCCAGGTCCAACTGTCACCTCCATCCGCCGCCGCCGTCGCTCCAGCCGGCAACGCATCCTCCACCCACACCGTCGTGGTTCCGGCCGCCGTCACCTGGAAGTTCTGATTGACATTGGGCGCGACGCTATAGGCAGCATTGCCCGCCTGCGACGCCTGGATCGTGCAGGTTCCAACAGCGACCAGCGTCACCGTGGCGCCGCCACCGTGCATACCGCGTTCGTCAGCGAGGAGAAACTCACCGGCAGGCCCGACGAGGCCGTCGCACTGACAGTGAACGGCGCTGCCCCTAATACCTGATTGCCCAGCGCGCCAAACGTGATCGTCTGGCTGGCCGGCCCGGCCGCCGAAGACTTCCCGGCGTAGTCCCACGTCGCGCGCCCGTCGGCAAGCGTGAACGCCATGCCGTTCAACACATGCCCTTCCAATCCCAACACACTCGCCGCAACTTCCAACCTCACCCACTGCCCCACCGCCGGCAACGATCCCATCGCGTGCCGTGATACCGTCCCGTCAGTGCCCCAGCCATTCAGGTTCGCACCCCAATAGGCACGGTGTTCCCAGCTCCCATCATTCCACTGCAGCATCACCTCGCTGGGCGGATTGGCCGGGTCCAGGTACACATAAGCAAACAGGCTCTCGCCAACGCCGACGCTCAGCGTGGTCGTGGCATCGTAAAAATAGTGTTGATGCTCACCATTCGCTACCACCGACTGGTGCGCCAGCGTCCCAGAGTACGGCGCCGGGTTGCCGCCAATCCAGGTCCAACTGTCACCTCCATCCGCCGCCGCCGTCGCTCCAGCCGGCAACGCATCCTCCACCCACACCGTCGTGGTTTGCGCCTGCGAGATCGAGCCAATGCAGAGGGCCAGCAAGAGAGCGATGGTCGCCAGCAACCCGCGCAACAGACGAGGCCCGATCACGGGCGCGTGAAGGCCTACAGCAACGAGCGCCACCTGATCCCCCCGATCATGGGCATTGCTTCGGGCCCGCGAAACTCCCCTGCGCCACTGAACTTGCGGGCGACTCTTGCGTTCGACTCAAACTGCTCGCCGGCCGCGCGGTTGTCAACTGGAGGAAACTACAGGTGGCTGCGGTCCGTCGCGATTCGCGGCGGACCGCACAAACCACGCCGACCCGTTAAAATAAGGCATCGATCCTGGTTACCGTCGTCCACCCGTCCCGAGCTGCCGCATGACCACCGACCTGCTGCGCGACTTCCACTTGCTCGGCGTCTGTCATGCACTTGTCATGACGGACAGTTGCGCGGGACGACTTGGCCACCGCGTGCTGCACACCCTGCGCCGGATCGTTGCGCGTCGCATCGCTCGTCATCTCCACCCTGATCCCCGGCCTGTTCCATACGGCCAGCGCGCAGACCGCCGGCGCGTATCCGCTCAAGACGATCAAGCTGGTCGTCCCCTTCCCGCCCGGTGCCGGCACCGACACCATCGCGCGGCTGATCGCGCAAAAGCTCGGCGAGAGCATGGCGGCGACGATCGTCATCGAGAATCGCGTCGGCGCGGGTGGCGCGATCGGCGCGGTCGAAGTCGCCCGCGCGGATCCCGACGGCTACACCCTGCTCTTCGTCGCTTCCCCGTTCACCACAGTGGCCGCGTCTTCCAAGAGCGCTGGCTACGACCCGGTAAAGCAGTTCCTGCCGGTGGCGCCGATCGCCTCGGGTCCGCTGGCATTCGTCGTCAATGCCGACGTACCCGCCAAGACCATGCGCGAATTCGTCGCACCTGGCACGCGCGGAGCCGGGCAAGCTCAACTACGGTTCGGCCGGGCTCGGCAGCGTCAATCATCTGGCGCTGGAGCTGCTCAATGCGCGCGCGGGCATCAACATCGTGCACGTGCCGTACAAGGGCATCGCGCCGGCGACGCAGGATCTGTTGGCGGGGCTGATCCAGGCGATGACCGCGTCGATCCCGGCCACGTTGCCGTATCTCGCGCAGAACCGCGTTCGCGTCCTGGCGGTGACCGGCCCGCGGCGTTCTGCGCTGCTGCCCGATGTACCGACCTGGGGCGAAGCGGGCATCCCCAATGCCGAAGTGATCAACTACTGGGGCATCGTCGCGCCGCGCGGCACCCCGCGCGAGGTTGTCGCCAAGCTCAACGCCGAAGTGACCAAGATCCTGGCCCAGCCGGACGTCCGCAGGCGGCTCGAACGAGAAGGCGCGGAGTTGATCCCGGGGCCTCCGGGCCGCCTGGGCACGCTGATCGAAACCGACCTCGCGTCGTGGAAAAAACTGGTCACCGATGCACGCCTGCAACTGGAATAAACGGAGTCAGTTTCGATAGCATGGACATCAACGCAACCGCATCTGCCCACGCACGACCCGCGGCGAAGACGGGCAATGGCGGCCGTCGGCCGCAATGATCGCTGCCCTCGCGCTGCCCGCAGGAGCGCAAACCGCGCCCGTCGACCCTGCCGTTGCGTCCATCCGCGCCTTCTACGAGGTGCTGCTGGACGTGATGAAGCAAGCCGACAAGCTCGGCGTGCGTGGCCGCTACGACAAGCTTGCGCCGGCCGTTCGTTCGGTCTACGACCTGCCCGCGATGACGCGCCTTGCGATCGGACCGGACTGGAGCACGATCCCGCCCGAACAACAAACGGCGCTCATCGACGCCTTCTCGCGCAAGACGATCGCGACCTACGCCAATCGCTTCGACGGGTACTCGGGACAGAGCTTCCTGGTCGAACCTGAGGTCGAGACGCGCAGCACGGGCCGAATCGTTCGCAGCAAGTTGATTCGGCCACCCGAGATTCCCATTACGTTGAATTATCTGATGCGCGAGTCCGGCGACACATGGAAGATCGTCGACGTCTATCTCGTCGGATTCATCAGCCAGCTGGCCACGGAGCGCACGGAATTCGGAGCCATCCTGAAGAAGGGAGGCCCCGCCGCCTTGATCGAGAACCTTCACCAGCAAATCGACAAACTCATGCACAAGGCCTGATCGCCGCAACGCCTCCACGAAAACGGCCGCCGCTCACCGCCGGCGCACCGAGGCCAGCAGTGCCGGGAGGAAGATCAATGCCGCCACCAGCGTGTAAGCAAGCGACAGCGCCAGGAGCTGGCCCATGCTGGCAGTGCCCGGATGGTGCGAATACCATAGGCTGCCGAAAGCCGTGCCGGTGGTCAGCGCGCTGAACAGCACTGCCCGCGTCAGGCTCGACTGCAACATGTCCTGCGATCCGTTCCGCCACGCCACCACGAAGTAGATACTGAAAGCGACGCCGATGCCGAACAGCAATGGCAACGCGATGATGTTTTCGAAATTGAGCGGCAATCCGATCGCGGCGCACGTGCCAAGCGTGGCGAGCCCGGCGAGCGTCAGCGGTGCGAGCGTCAACAAGACGTCGATCGCCCGGCGCAACGTGACGGCGAGCAATATCGTGATCGAAAGCAGCGCCCACAGGCCCGCTTCCAGGAATGCGTGCACGATGGTGCGGCTCGATTCCTGAATGCCGACGGTGGCGCCGGTTGCTTCGGGCGCCAGCTGCCGCACGGAGGCCACGAAGCGCTGCAACGCCGCGTTGTCATTGGCATCGCTTTTGGGGAACACTTCGATGCGCGCTCGGCCGTCCGGCGCGGTCCAGTCGCGCACCAGATCGGGGGGTAATTTTTCCAGCGTGACCGTTTCGGCCAGCAACGCGTCGCGCAATTGGCCGAGCGTCACGAGCAGCCCGGGGATGAGTGCGTCGCGTGCCCGCTCGCGCACTGCAGGAGCCTCGCCCGCGAGCGTCGTTGAGCGCCCGCGACAGTCTTGCCGCATCCACGGCGGTGCCGCTTTCGGGATGTGCAGCCGCTGCCTCGGCGAGTGCGCGGGCGGTTTGCGCGATGGCCTGAACCGTCTGTTCGTCGGTTGGGGGAGGCTTCACTTCCGCCGGATTGAGCGTGGCATCGAGCAGCATCGCAGCGTCGGCGAGCACCGTCAGCTTGGCCTCCTGCTGGTCGGGAATGAAGCTGGCCAGCGTCATCGCGCGATTGACTTCCGGCAGCGCGGTCAGGCGTTTGGCGAGCGACACGGCGTCACCGAGCGTCGGCGCCAGAATTTCGATCGTGTTGGGCGTCGTATCGGGATTCTTCATGAGATCGACCAATGTCGCCACGGACTCGGCATGCGGACTGCGCAAGTGCAACGGATTGAAGTCGAACTCCAGTTTCGGCAACAGCACCATGCTGACAACGGCAATCAGCGCGGCCCCGACGAGCATGGCGCGTCGATGCCGCGTCAGAAATCGATCGAGCGGGGCCAAAGCCGCATAGCCGACGGCGCCGGGTTCGCCGCCGGGACGCATCACCGCGAGCAGCGCGGGCAGCAGCGTGACGCTCGTTATGAACGCGATGATCATGCCCGTTCCTGCGATCAGGCCGAGCTCCGACACGCCACGGTAGTCGGTCGGCAGAAAGGAGTAGAACCCCGCCGCCGTCGAGGCCGCAGCAAGCGCGAGTGGTACCCCGACTTCGGCACCAGCTTCCCGCAGCGCGAGTTGCAGGTTGTCGTGCAGATGCCGCTTGGCGCGATAACAGACGCAGAACTGGATGCCGAAGTCGACACCGAGCCCGATGAACAACACCGCGAATGCCACGGAAATGAGATTGAACGCGCCGTACACCAGCAAACCGAAGGCCGCGGTCACCACCATGCCCGCGAGCAAACTGAGCAGAATGGCGACGATGAGGCGACCGGAGCGGACCGCCAGCCACAACAAAATCACGACGACGAGCATCGCCACGACGCCGTTGAGTGCCGCGCCTTCCGCGAGCGTCGCAAACTCCTCGTCGGCAAGCGGCACGGGTCCGGTGAGACGAACACGAAGGCGGGGATCGCCGGCGAAGCCGAGGTCGCTTACCGCGGTACGAATCGCCGCCACAGCGCGTGCGCCGGGCTGGAGCGCGCCGAAGTCGAGGGCCGGCTGCACGAGAATGTAGCGGCGCAGCTCGCGCGGGTCGGCAGCGCGTGCCATGATCAGCGTGCGCCACGAAAAGCGCGGCACCTGTCCGGCGTTGGTCGTTTCGATCGCTTCGGCGAATGCGGCCAGCGGCCGTCGCGAGGTCGTCGAGTTTGATCTGTTCACGGCGCACGCCTTCGAGTACGAGGGACAGTGCGTCCATGACGCCGCGCAACGTCGGATCGGCCGCTAATGTACCGAGCAGCGGCTGCGCCCCGATCATCTGCTGCGTCGTGCGTGCAACTTCTTCCGGTGGTGCGAATAACAGACCGGCCCGGTTGAAGAACGGTCCGCCATCGGGCCGCCGTACGTTGTGAAACATGGACGTGTCGCTGGCGAGCCGTTGCGCCAAGGCAGCCGTCGCCTGCTCGGCCAGGTCGGGCGTCGCGCCGTCGATGACCACCGCAATCATCGCGACGCGCTGCGGAAAGTTCTTGGCGAAGTCGATCTCGCGCTGCCGCCACGAGAGGTCCGGCGAGATCAGCTTTGCGGTGTCGGTGTCGATTGCGATGTGCCGCACGGCGTATACGCACGCGATTGCGCTCAATACTGCGGCAGCAACAAGCGTGCGCCACGGGTGCGTTGCGCACGCAGCGACCACACGCGTGATCAGCGCGCGCAAGTGTCGAATCCCTTTCGATTCATCCGGCCGTCGCCCACGATGTGCCCCCGGTTCGTGCCTCAAAGCGATCAGCGCGCATCAATCGGTGGTACGCTTGTTCGGCGGATGCTGCGGACAGCCTCGCGCAAGCCTGCTGGTTGGCACAGCCGCACGCCTATCCATCCCCTCGACGCCGATCTTGCCGACCGACTTGTCCGCCGTTCGGCAAAGAGGCATGATTGTACAGATGGCGCATGCCCGGACGAACCTCTGCGAGCGGAACAGGTGATGATCAACGATGCCATCAGCCTGCATCGGACGCTGCCAACGGCATGCGAGTGATTCTTGCACAGCCCCGCGGTTTTTGCGCGGGCGTGATTCGAGCGATCGATATTGTCGAGCAAGCGCTGCAGACATTCGGCGCCCCGGTCTACGTTCGCCACGAGATCGTGCACAATCGCCATGTAGTCGAGACCCTGCGCGCGAAGGGCGTGCGGTTCGTCGAGCATCTCGCGGACGTACCGGCGGGTGCCATCTCGATCTTCAGCGCGCACGGCGTAGCGCGCAGCGTCGAAGACGAAGCTCGCACGCGCGGCCTGCGCGTGCTGGATGCCACGTGTCCGCTGGTCGCGAAGGTCCATAGTCAGGGCAAGCGCTACGTCGCCGCGGGACGGCTGGTGATCATGGTGGGCCACGCCGGCCATCCCGAAGTCGAGGGAACGATGGGCCAGATTCCGGGGCGCGTCTTGCTGGTGCAAACGGCGGAAGACGTTGCGGCACTCGATCTCGATTCCGACACGCCGGTCGCCTACATCACCCAGACAACGCTGAGCGTCGACGACACGCGCGCGGTCATCGCCGCCATCGAACAGCGATTCACGGATGTCGTCGGGCCCGATACCGACGACATCTGCTATGCCACCCAGAACCGGCAGTTGGCCGTGCGGGAACTGGCCAAAGTCGCTGACGTGATCCTGGTAGTCGGCGCGAAGAACAGTTCCAACTCCAATCGTCTTCGCGAGATCGGCGTCGAGATCGGCGTGCCGAGCTACTTGATCGCCGATGGCAGCGAAGTCCGCAGCGGCTGGTTCCGCGAGGCGGATGTCGTCGGCGTCACGGCCGGCGCGTCCGCGCCCGAGGAGCTGGTCGCCGACGTGGTCGCGGCGCTACGCAGCACCGGTCCGATCGAATTGTCCGTGCTCCCCGGCATCACGGAGAACGTTGAGTTTCGCCTTCCCGCCGAGTTGCTTCGCGCCCGCATCGCGCGGGCCGCAACTTCCTGACTCGCACGAATCTTTCCGAAAGCTCCACTTGTCGATCCCCCTTCTGCAAAAAACCCGCATCGGCGCCTACATCGTCCGCCAGCAACTCGCCGGTCGCAAGCGCTATCCACTGGTGCTGATGCTCGAGCCACTGTTCCGCTGCAACCTTGCGTGCGCGGGCTGCGGCAAGATCGATTACCCGGAAGAAATCCTGGACCAGCGACTGCCGCTCGCGGATTGTCTCGCCGCGGTGGACGAGTGCGGCGCCCCGGTGGTGTCGATCGCCGGCGGCGAACCGCTGCTGCACAAGGAAATCGGTGCAGTGGTTGCGGGAATCATCGCGCGACGCAAGTTTGTCTACCTCTGCACGAATGCGCTTCTGCTCAGGAAGAAGCTCGCCCAGTTCGAGCCGAGTCCGTACTTTGTCTGGTCGGTGCACCTGGACGGCGACCGGGAAATGCACGATCGCTCGGTATGCGAGACAGGAGTCTTTGATCGGGCGGTGCTGGCGATCCGGGAGGCCAAGGAGCGCGGATTCCGGGTCAATATCAACTGCACGCTATTCAACGACGCCGATCCGGAGCGCGTCGCGCGGTTTTTCGACAGTGCCAGTGCGCTGGGCATCGATGGCATCACGGTCTCGCCTGGCTACGCTTACGAGCGCGCGCCCGACCAGGCGCATTTCCTCAATCGCGCGAAAACCAAGCAGCTGTTCCGCGACATCTTCAGCCGCGGCCGCGGCGGCAAGGCGTGGTCGTTCAGCCAATCCGGCTTGTTCCTGGATTTTCTGGCCGGCAACCAGGACTATCATTGCACGCCGTGGGGCAATCCGACCCGAACGGTTTTCGGTTGGCAACGGCCCTGCTATCTGCTCGGCGAAGGCTACGCGCGGACCTTTCGCGAGCTCATGGATGAAACCGACTGGGACTCGTACGGAACCGGCAATTACGAGAAATGCGCCGACTGCATGGTGCATAGCGGATTCGAGGCGACCGCCGTCCAGGATGCTGTGCGCCATCCGTTGAAGGCGTTCGCGGTGAGCCGTCGCGGCGTCGATACCGACGGCGCCATGGCGCCCGAAATATCGCTCGCGAACCAGCGTCCGGCGCAGTACGTGTTCTCACGACACGTCGAGAAGAAATTGGCCGAGATTCGGGTAACCCAGTCCCGGACCAAGGAGCCGACGTCCGCGTGACAGCGCGCGAAAGGCGGTTCGCGCGTCGACCGCATTTCGCCACAGCGCCGGCAATTGGTGCGGAGTCCGCACGACAGAACCGAGCACGGCGCGCGGGTTGACGGTTCCGTCGGAGCGCATCCCGCGAGTTGCCGCCGGCGCGATCGCGCGCTCCACCGGATCGGCGACCACGCGGAACACGGCGAAGGGTATACCGTGCGCGGCGGCAAACGCCGCGACCACGTGCGACTCGGTATCGACTGCGATCGCGCCCGTTGCGTCGCCAAGCGCGCGTTTCTCGGCCGGCTGAGACGACGATGGTGTCCATGCCGACGAGGGCTCCCTTTCGCAGCGCCGGGCAGACGCTGCGCCAGCGCCGTCGCCCAAGCTGCATCGACCGGCCAGCGCGCAGTGCGCGTGACGACCGCATCGGCGACGAGCCAACGTCCCGGCTTCATCGCCGCAACAAGCCCGCCAGCGATGCCGAATGCTCATGATCGCGGTCGCTCCGCGCGAAAATTCGCGCTCGAGCGCGGCCGTGAGCCGCTCGCCGTCGCCGCCCGCGGCAACAGTCCTCACCCCGTCCCGGCCGCGATTCGCGCCTCGATGGCCAAGCCCGTGACTGCAACGATGGGTCGCGCGTCGATCGAGGCGACGCTCACATGCCAAGGCGAGCGTGGGATTCGCTGGAGCTTCTGAGCCTGCGAAAGCGCGCGAGCGCCCAGAGGGGAAAGAACTTCGAATAGCCGTGGTAACGCAAGTAGAACACCCGCGGAAAGCCAACGGCGGTAAATTGCGGCTCGGGCCAGAGCCCGGCGTCGTCATTTGCCCGGATCAGGTAATCAATGCCTCGCTCGACCGCGGGATTCTTACCTCACCGGCGGCCATCAATCCGAGAAGCGCCCAGGCAGTCTGGGAGGCAGTGCTCGGCGCTGGCCGGTGGCCTCGGTAGTCAAGGTCATAGCTGTTCCCATGCTCACCCCACCCACCGTCGGCATTAGCGATCGAAACCAGCCAATCGACTGCGCGCCGGATTTCGGGCGCCTGCGGATCGACACCTGCAGCGTTGAACGCACATAGCACCGACCACGTTCCGTAGATGTAGTTCATGCCCCATCGCCCATGCCAACTGCCGTCGGCTTCCTGGTCCTCGCGCAGAAAGTCGAGCGCGGCGCTCAAGGCGTCGCGATCCGCTTCGTTGCCAAGCTGGGCGATCATGCTGGCGCATCGCGCGGTCACGTCGGCGGTCGGCGGGTCGAGCAGCGCGCCGTGATCGGCGAACGGGATGTGATTGAGGTACTCGCTCGTGTTGTCTGCATCGAACGCACCCCACCCGCCGTTCCCGCTCTGCAATCCCAGAATCCACTCGCGGCCGCGATCCGACGGCCTCGCTGAAATTGACGCCCCATGAAATAGCGAGGCGATGCGCGCCACGGTCCATCGCCATCACGACGGCGGCGGTATCGTCCAGATCGGGATAGTGCGGATTCGCATATTGGAATGCCCAGCCCCCGGGGCGCACCGCGGGCCGCTGAACGGCCCAATCGCCGACGAACCTCGAGTTCCTGCCTGCGGCGCGAGCCATACGAGTCCCCGTCGGGCGCTGGCGAGCGCGCGTTCGCTGCCGACCTCGATCAGCGCGTGGCACGCAAGCACGGTGTCCCACACCGGTGACACACACGGCTGACAATAGGCCTCGTCGCGCTTGAGCACGACCAATTTGTCGATCGCATTTCGTGCGGCAATGACGCTCGGGTGATCACGCGGATAGTCGAGCGCGTCCAACAACATCGCGGTATTGGCCATCGCCGGAAAAATAGCCCCGAGGCCGTCCTCACCGTTGAGTCGTTCCGTAATGAACGCGACGGCCTTGGCAATCGCCCGCTTGCGCGGCTCGGCGGGGAAATAGGGTTCGGCAAACCGGATCAGTGCGTCGATAAACGCAAATACCGCGAACCAGGGCCGGGACTGGTGCAAGGCTCGCGGCGCTCGACGTATCCGCTGCGACCTTCCGAGAAACAGCTCGTCGATGTTGACCTTGCGCGGATTGCGCGATGAGGGTTTCAGCGCCTGCAGGACCAGCAGCGGCGCCAGCACGGTCCGTCCCCAGTAGGAAATCCGGAACAGGTGGAACGGAAACCAGCGCGGCAGATGCATGATCTCGACCGGAATCGTCGGCACGGCTTGCCAAGGAATCACACCGTGCAGCGCGAGGAGTATTCGCGTGAATACGTTCGTCGTACCGGCTCCTCCGTGTGCGAGGATGGCATCGCGCGCTTGCAGCATGTGTGGCGCATCGGGAGAATCGCCAGCGACCTTCAGAGCGAAGTAGGCCTTGACGCTGGCGCTGATGTTGAAGTCACCGCCGTAGAAGAGCGGCCAGCCGCCGTGCGGAGCTTGTATTCGACGCAGATACTTTGCGATCTTTTGCTCGAGCGAGGGCTCCCGCACGCCCAGATAGTGCTTGAGCAAAACATATTCCGCGGGAATGGTCGCATCGGCCTCGAGCTCGAAAATCCAATGACCATCGCGCCGTTGCGCCGCGAGCAGCGCGGTGGTCGCGCGTTCGATGCACGCATCGATACCCGAATCGATGCCCAAATCGACAACGTCGCTCGGTTTGGCTGAATTGACAACCGATGGCGCAGCCGCGGGCGCGGCGCTGCGCAAGATGTGCTCTAACACGGCAGCATCTTTCGGCGGGCATCAGTCTTCAATTTGTTCAATTCCAGAATGGGTACTGCGACGCGGCCCAGCTACACGTCGCCAGACTGCGAAGTATAGTCTGATCGACCTTCGCCATGAGTGCGGGTGAGATCCTTCGCTACGAAACGCACGAGGGTTAGCATCATTACCGGCCCGATGCCGGAAAATGCGTGCGCCCCTTCCACAGGCCGCCCCTGCCGCGCCAGTGCTGCCACGCCGAATCCAGGGTGAACGCGAGGTACATGGCTGCGACCGCCGGCAAGGCAACACCCCACCATGGCGAAACACCGTAGAAACGAAGCGTCGGTTGCGGTGCCAGCGCCATGAGCACCCAGGTTGCTGCTGCAAGGCCTTGAGCCATCCCTGTGCCGCCTATCGCCAGAAGCGGGGGCGCCAAAAATGCCACCGTCATCGCCGCCGCGGTTCCCGCCAACAACAGCGGCGAATAGCTCAACTGCGCGTAGGCAGCACGTCTAACCATGAGGCGAACGTCCCCGATGGAAGGATAGGCGCGAAGGCTGCGCGCCCGGTCGGTCAGGCTAAGCCAAATCGGCCCGTGGGTCTTCAGCAGTCGGCCGAGTGCGCAGTCATCAATCAATGCTCCGCGGACGGACGCGAGCCCTCCTGCGGCGAGCAGCGCCTTACGCTGTATCAACATGCAGCCGCCCGCGGCCGCGGCCGTTCGCATGTCGGGTCGGTTGACCCACGCGAACGGGTACAACATTCGAAAGAAGAAGATGAAAACCGGAATCATTGCGTGTTCGGCAACACTTTCACAGCGAAGTTTCGCCATCAGGGACGTCAGTACCAGACCGCCGCGTTCGGCGCGCGCGACGAGCTCCCTGAGTGCGCTGGCGTCGTAGCTGATGTCGGCATCCGTAAAAAGCACATAGGCTGGTGGTTCCGGCGAGCCCCCAATGTACTGAACGCCGTGGTTCAACGCCCACAGTTTACCCGTCCAGCCAGCGGCAAGATTTGGCGCGGCCAGCACGACCAAGCGCTCAGTCGCCCCAGCCACCTCCGCCGCCGCTGCACGCGCAACGCTATCCGTGCCATCGTCGCTGTGATCGTCGACGACGACAATTTCGAATCGACCGGGGTAGTCCTGCTGCAGTAGTGAATGCAGACTGGCGGTTATGAGTTTTGCCTCGTTGCGGGCAGGGACGATGGCCACGACATGCGGCCATACCGGAAGCGTCATCGCCGCGCCGCCTTCCGGGGTATCGCGTTCGCCTGCGCGCCAGAATCCGCCGCGAAGCAGCAGCAGATAGATCCAGGCGGCGCAGGACAGCGATGCAACGAGAAGCAGGGTCATCGCAAGTACCCCGCACGCCTGAACCAGTCGACTGCATCGCTAAGCCCGTCAGCGTAAGGCCGCGCGACGAAGCCGAGATCTCTTGTTGCCTTGGCACTCGTAAAGAACATGCGGTTCTTGGCCATTCGCAGCCCGTCGAGCGTCAGAAATGGCTCGCGTCCGGTTCTGGCGGCAATCATCTCGGTCATCGCCGCCGCCGGATAGAGAAGTCTGCGCGGGATCCGCAAGTGCGGCGGTCTGCGTCCCACGAGTCCGGCGATGTCGCGCAACATGTCCGCGAGCACAACATTCTGTCCGCCGAGGATGTATCGCTCGCCAATCGTGCCTCGCGTCAGCGCCGCCAGATGACCCGCCGCCACGTCGTCGACGTGAACCAGGTTGAGCCCGGTGTCAACATAGCCTGGCATGCGTCCGGACGCGGCTTCGACAATGATTCGTCCGGTGGGTGTCGGTCGAATATCACGCGGCCCGATCGGGGTTGACGGATTGACGATAATCGCCGGAAGTGCGTCGCGCGCGATCATGGTTTCGACAAGATGTTGCGCCGCGACCTTGCCACGTTTGTAGGCCCCGATGGCCGCAACCTCTTCAAGCGCGATGGTTTCGTCCGCCACTTGCCCGTCCGCACGAAGCGCCAGCGCGGCAACGCTGCTGGTGTAGACGATGCGCTCTACGCCGCCGTGCAGCGCGGCTTCCATGACGGTTTTTGTGCCTGCAACGTTATTGCGCCGAATCTCGTCGCGCTCAGACGACCACAATCGATAGTCGGCGGCAACGTGCATGACATAGCGCACCCCCGCCATCGCGCGGACAACCGATTCGGCGTCCCGCATGTCGCCCTCGACCACGTCGACGTCGAGAGCTTCGAGATTGGTGCGCGGGCTCGACGATCGGACAAGCGCGCGGACCGCATACCCTTCGCCAAGGAGCGCGCGTACCACCGCGGAGCCCACAAAACCGCTCGCACCGGTCACTAGTACCAATCCGACTTTAGTCATCGTTTGTGCGGCGCCCAGTCGCTCGGAGTAATCGCCCGTGGTCGCTTCAACGCACGGTGTGCGTCCGTGCAGGCATCAGCGCAATGCAGTTGCCGATCACCGCGAGCACCACGCCAAGCACGGCTATCCACGTCCAGCGATAGCCCTCGAACAACGTCGACAGCGTCAACGCGACGATGGGCGTCGAAACGCTCACGAACGCCGACGGTCCGCCACCCACCCGCTTGAGCAGAGTGAGATAGGCGCCAAAAGCGACGATACTCCCGAACACCGACAGATACGCGAGCGACAGCAGATAAGTCGCACTACTGTCAAAGCTGACCGGCACGCCGCGGACGATCGCGGCGAGCGCGGCGGTAAGCGAACCATAGGCCATACCCCATGCCGTACCGGGAAATATCGGAATGGCGGCAGCGTGATTGCGCATCGCGACCAGATTGCCCGCGGACGCGACGATGGTGCCAATGAGCGCAAACGCCACGCCCAGGCCGGCGGCGCCCCCACTGCGCGCCGCGGTCAGTTCCGGCAGGAACAGCATCGCGATGCCGGCAACTCCCAGCGTTGCGGCGAAAAACGTGCGTGCGCTTAGCGGCGTGCCAAACGCGAAGCGCATGCCGATCGGATTCATGAATACGATCGTCGAGAAAATGACGGCGACCAGCCCCGACGCGACAAAGCGCTCGGCCCAGTACACGCAAATATAGTTGAGGCCGAACAGCATGACGCCCAGCGCCGCGAGAAAGAAATGATCGCGCGCCGAGAATCGCAGCGAACGCCCGGTCATGATGCACCACAGCGCAATCAGCGCGGCCGCCAGTGCAAAGCGATACGCGACTGACCATTCGGGCGCCACGGATCCAAGCTGGTACTTGATCGCCAGCCACGTCGAGCCCCACACCGCGGTCGCCAGGAGAAACAGTCCGACCACACCCACCATGCCTCCTTGAAGAACATTCGCCTGCCCGCTCCTCGAGTCGGCGTACTGCGTCGACTCGCCCTGCGCTATCCCGGCGCCTCTCGCCACGGGCTTGCCCGCTACGCCGCTCTTAATGCGTCGACGATCTTGAGCCGCGCGGCGCGCGCCGCCGGCAGGAAACCCCCGACGAATCCCATCGCCAGCGCGAACAGCAGCGCGGCAACGACGATGCCAGGCGTCAGCACGAAGCGAAACGCGATCTCGGCGAAGGTCTGGAAGTTCGTCGTCGAGATCGAAAACGCCTGCATGAACGCCGCGCAGGCAAAGCCCGACCACGCCGCCGAGCAATCCCAGCAGCAGCGACTCGCCCAGGAACGCAGCGAGGATCGCGCCGCGCGAGAAGCCCAGCGCGCGCAGCGTGCCGATCTCGGCCGTGCGGCTGGCGACGCTCGCGTACATGGTGATCATCGCGCCGATGATCGCGCCGATCGAAAAGATGATCGAAATCGTCGTGCCGAGATAGTAGATGAACTTGGACAGCGCCTCGGACTGGTCGGCGTAGAACCGCGTTTCGCGCTTGGCCTCGAGCGTCAGGCGCGGGTCGGCCTCGATCGCGTCCTTGACCGCGTCGAAGCGGTCGGGTCGGCAAGCTTGAAGAGCAGCGCCGAGAAGCCGACGCGCCGAAACGCCTGCAGCATCTGCTCGGCGTCGCCCCAGATCTCGGAATCGAAGCCGGTGCGCCCGGCGTCGAACACGCCGACCACCGTCCAGTCGCGCGACGCGAAGCGCAGCGTCTCGCCGACGCCGGCGCCGCGAAACCCGTCGGCGATGGACCGCCCGGCGATGATCTCCGACGTTCCCGGCCGGAACATCCGGCCCTCGACGATTTGCACCTTGCGGGCGCAGCGCCAGCGCCGCCGGCGCGACGCCGCGAATCACGACGTTCGACGGTTTGCCCGACGTCGCGCTTCGGCAGGTTGATCAGCACGACCGGCTCCTTCGAGATCAGTCGCTCGCCGTCCTGGCCGATCGCGATGTCGGGCAGGCTCTCGACGACGCCGGCCTGCATACCGGTCGATGCCGCTCTGCACTTCGGTCTGCGACCCGCGGCGGATCACGATCACGTTGTCGTCCTGCCCCGTGGCGACCAGCGTCGCCGTCGAGCCCGGCCGACAGCATCAGCACCGTCGCGAACACATAGACCACCAGCGCCATGCCGCCGGCGGTCAGCACGGTGGTCAGCCGGCGCGCGACCAGGTTGCGCACGATGTAGGTGAACGGGAATCGCCATGGCGCCGTTACACCACCGCCGCGCAAGCCGTCGACGATGCGCATGTGCGCCGCGCGCCATGCCGGGCAGCGCCGCCGCGACCAGTGCCGACGAGCAGCGCGGCGCCGAGCTGCATCGCCACCGTCTCGTCGCTGATGCAGAAAGATCGGAAACAGCGTCCCTCAGCGCCGCGAAACATGTTCGCCACCGGGAACGTGAGCGCGATGCCGAGCACGCCACCGAGACGGCGATCAGCAGCGACTCGGCGAAGATCAGCAGCGCGACGAACCCGCCGCCGAAACCCAGCGCCTTGAGCGTCGCGTACTCGGCGCCGCGCTCGCGCGCGGTCATCGCCATGGTGTTGGCCATCACCGCCATGATGATGACGATCACGACGAACGACACCGCCTGGATCGCGAGCAGGATCGCCTCCGACATCGACACGAAGCCGAGCTGGAACGCCTTCTCGGTCTCGGTGAGCGTCTCGGCGAGCGAGTTCTTGAACGTCGCGTCGATCGCCTGCGACACCGCGGCCGCCTGAATCCGGGATCCCTGCAGTTGCGCGATGAACACGCCGATCTGGTCCGCGCGCCGCGGAAAGCGCTTCTTGAGCGATCTCGTTCAGGTAGTCCCAGTGAAAGAACATCTGCGTTTCGGCGGTCGACTTGCTCGCTGCCGTCGTAGATCCCGCGCAGGTTGAACGTCCACGTTCCCGGAATAGATCGTGCCGCGCAGCGGAATCTGGTCGCCGATCTTCCATCCGTACTGGTCGGCGAGCTTGCGGCCGACGATCGCGCCCTGGCGATCGGCGAAGAACGCCTTCTGCTCCTCCGGCGCGAAGCACGAATTCCGGATAGATCTCCAGATACGTGGACGGATCGATCGCGAACTGCGGAAAGAAATTGCGCTCGCTGATGTAAACGCCGCCGAACCAGTTGGCCCAGGACACGGCGCGCAACGCCGGCGACCTGGCGGATCTTCTGCGCGTAGGTCAGCGGCAGCGAAAACACCAGCGAAACCGAGCTGCGGGTAACCAGCCGCGCGCTCGAGCTCGCGTTGGCGCCGGCATACCAGGCGTCGATGATGGTGCGCAGCAGCCCGAACGCGGTGATCGCCACGACGATGCCGACAACGTCAGCATCGTGCGCAAGCTTGTGGCGCAACGCGTTCTTGAGGACCAGACGAATGAAGTACACGACGATGCGGCAGCGAAATGACCGAAGCTGAACGCGGGGCTTAACCCATTCGCAGGCCGGGCGCGAACCGCTGTTCATGTTGCGGCATGGAATTGCTGAACCGGCGCGGGAGCCGGTGCTGGACCCGTGTTGGGTCCTCGCCGGCATGGATGAATTGCTCTGATCTGGTCGCAATCGTGCGCATCCGCCGCCCTGGCAAACGCGCTCCGATGAATCGACTCTGCCGTGTCCTGCCCTACGCACTCGTTCGCTTTCTGTCGCAGCCGCCGCGGCATTGCTGATCGCCACCTCATCGCGTCGTCCTCAGCGCACCGATGCTGCTTGGCGACGCCGTGCCCGCAGTCCGCGCTGGGCACAGCCGCTGCGCGTCGTGATTCCGGTCGGCGCTCGCGGCAGAGACGCTGAACGTCCGCGTGCTTCAAACTTGTTGCCGACAACAGTGCCGGCGCCGGCACGCCGCAGATAGTGACGGCGAAGGTCACTCTCGAACGCGGAGCGGCCACTCCCGCGTCTCGTCGTCAGCTACGCCGAACGCGATCAACGAACCGGCGGTTCGCTTGACGATACAGGCCGGTTGCGGCAGCACCACGCGCCGCGACTACGTTCTGCTGCTCGACCCGCCCGGCACGGGCTCGCCCGCGGCCTGCCAGCGCCGATCGCCTCGCGCGAACCGTCGTGGACACGCTTAACCGCGAAAGCGGTTGCCGCCGCGCAGACTTCGCCGCGCACGAGCGTCACTGCCGCGTCACCGCTGCCGGCCACCAAGTGGGGCACGCCCGTGCCGAGCGTGACGATCGCCGAACCCTCCCCAAGACGCCCGAAAAGGTCGCGCCTGAACCCGCACCGTAGCTGTCGCCGCCGGGACAGGGCGGCCGTGCCGCGGGAACTGATTACCGTGTCGAGCGGCACCGGCGGCGGTTTCATTTCCGAGGCCGGCGCGTCGCCGCTGCCGACGTCACGCTCCCACCTGACATCCGGCCGTCGCGCAGTCTTGCCGTTGGTGGCGCAACCGTCTGGCGCACGCAGCAGGCGTTGCCGGTACGCGAGCGTCTGGCAGTTGACGTGGCCGTATGCTGCCGTGATCTTCGGCACCCTGAGTCTGGGGCTCGTCGCTTCCTTCTCGCATCGCCGACATTCGATCAGTAACCTCGTGGATGGATCCGACGCGCGCGCGAGATCGACCTGACGGCGAAACGCAGGCTGGCGCATTCCGCAGGTGACCGTTCAGCCCGCATTTCGGCGCCATGACCGAGCCCGCACCGCGCCGTCTCACCGTCGCCGCTCAAGCTGCCTGCAAGCCGACCCGGCAACGCCGAGGTCTACTCGACGCTCGACACGCTGTTGCAGGACATCCGAGTCCGACATGATCGACGAACGCACGATCAAGGAAGCGTGGAAATCGCGGCGCGCAGGCGACTGCCCCGGGACATGGGCAGCGATTCGATTCTGCAAGCGCAATCGCCGCGGCCGAGCGCGATCTGCAGATCGGCGCGCCCGAGCCCGCACAGGTGGCACTGGATCAGCGCGCTCGAAGACGAGCTGCATGACGATTCCGAACATACCGAAGAGCTTCGCTTCGGATAATGCGCGCGAAGCCTACTCCGCCCTCTGTGCGCGGTGCGCGTCGCTGTCTAATCGACCAGCACGCCCTTTTCGAGATGCACCATGCGGCGCGCCTTTTCCGCGGCCTTCGGATCGTGCGTCACCATCAGGATGGTTTTGCCAAGTTCGCGATTGAGGCGATCGAGCAGCGCCGAGGATTTCCTCGCCCGTCGCGCGATCGAGATCGCCGGTCGGCTCGTCCGCGACGATGAGCGTCGGATCGGTGATGAGCGCGCGCGCGATTGCGACGCGCTGCTGCTGACCGCCGGATAAGCTCGTTCGGGATAATGGTCCGCGCGATCGGTCAAGCCCACCAGCGCTAGCACGATGTCGACGCGCTCGCGCCGTTCGCGCCGCGACAGCGACGCCAAGCAGCAAAGGCAGCTCGATGTTCTCGAACGCCGTCAGCACCGGCATGAGGTTGTAGAACTGGAATATGAAGCCGACGTGGCCGCGCGCCAGGCTGCCAGATCCGCATCCGACAGGCGCACGATATCCACGCCGCCGACCTTGATCGTGCCACCGGACGGCTTGTCGATTCCGGCAATGAGATTGAGCAGCGTGCTTTTGCCCGACCCCGACGGTCCCATGAGCGCCACGAAATCGCCGAGGCGCACGTCGAGGTCGACATTGTCAAGCACCGGGATGATCTGGCCGCCGCGCTGATAATACTTGGACAGCTTGCGGATCTCCACCAGCACCGGCCTCGGCACCGTGCCCGGCCCCGCAGGTAGATGTGGCATTTCCGCAGGGCGCGTCGTGGTGGCCAACGGCGCCATCACTTCGGCGCAAGTTTGACGGCCGCGCCATCCCGCAAGTCGCCCGCTGGTTTCAGCACCGCCTTGTCGCCGGTCTTGACGTCGCCGGTGATCGCGGTCAGGTCGCCAATCTTTGTTGCCAGGTGTCACCGCGACCACGACCGCCTTGTTGTCACGCACGAGGACGACGACGGCTCTTGCCATCTCTTGCGAAAGCGCGTCCGCGGCTCACCGCGGTCATCGGCTTTTGCTGTTCGGCCGTCACCGGCTGCGACAAAAACGAGACCTTGGCGCTCATTTCCGGCAGCACGCGCGGGTCGATCGCCTCGAAGCGCACCTTGGTCATCACCGTCGCCTTGGCGCGATCGACCGTCGGCACGATGCGCGATACCGTCCCGCGAAAGCGGGTATCGGGCAAAGCATCGAGCGTGACTTCCGCACGGCTGGCCGACCGTGATCTTCGACAGGCTCGATTCTGATACGTCGGCCTCGACCTCGAGCGTGGTCATGTCGGCCATCGTCACGACGGCGCCCTTGGAATCCGCCGCCGAAGAGAACGGCGTAACCATGTCACCGACGTTTGCACTCTTGGACAGGATGATGCCGTCGAACGGCGCGCGGATATGCGTGTAGTCGACCGCGACCTGCGCATTGCGGGCATTGGCCTCGGCCACGACAACGCCAGCCTTGGCGCTCGCCACGCCGGCGACCGCGCGGTCGGCGCGTGCCTTGGCCACGTCCAGCGCGGACTGCGACACGAATTTCTGCTTGAGCAGATCCTGCGTGCGGCTGAGCGATACGGCGGCGTCGCGATTTTCAGCTTCGGCCTGCTCGATCCCGGCGAGGGCGACCTTGATGTTCGCGTTCGCGCTGTCGAGTTGCGCCGCGACGTCGCGCGAATCGAGGCGGGCGATTACGTCCCCCGCCTTGACGCGTGATCCTTCCGCAACGCCGAGCCACTCGAGTCGCCCCGATGCTTTTGACGCAGATCGCCGCCTTGCGCTGGGCGACGACGTATCCGCTTGAATTGAGCACGACGAATTGCTGCGACGGAAACGTGGTCACGATCGGCGTGGTCTGTACCGCCGTCGCGCGCGGACTGAAGGCGAACCACGCACCACCGGCGACGACGATAGCGACGAGCACCGCGAGCCACCACCACTTTCGGCGCCGGCGCGTCTGGATGGGTGCCAGGGCGCGGTCGATGCGCAGTTTGGAGAGGTCGTCAGCAGACACAGATGCGCGATGCGAACATGAGCAGCTGAATTATACCGCGCTGCATCAACCGGTCTCGATCGCAGGTGCACGGCGACCAGCGCGCGATCGACGCTATAGGAACAGCAGCGCGAGGTACGCGCCTCGCCGCGAATGGATCGCGATCTGCCGCGTCACGTCGCGGCCAGAAACGGCTCGATGGCTGCGGCCACGGCGTCGGGTCGGTCCAGATGCAGCATGTGTCCTGCTGCGTCGATGCTGACAAGCTGACCCTGCGGCACATGCGCGATGCGCGCGCGAACGCTGGCGAGGCCGTCGATTGCGACGTCGCCATCGGAGTGCGCCCCCAGCCACTTGGGAATGAAGGATTCCGCCGCCGCCACCCAAAGCACGGGCGCCGTAATTTTTTTCCACACCGAGACGACTTCTTCCATGCGGTATACCGTGGGCGACGGAAGTTTGTGCCGTGGATCGGAATCCAGGCGCGCGCTGCCGTCGGGCTGTGCCTTCGCCCAGTGCCCCGCCAGGAACTCCGCCTTGTCTCGCGTCAGGCGCGGATTTTTCTTCTGCAGTTGATCAGCGACCGCCGCGAGATCGGCGTATGGCCGGAACGATGGCGGTTGCTGCAGAGCGTCGAGCCACTTGCCGTACTTGGCGGGCGCGCGGTCTGGTGGCTCCGGCGGAATACCGAATCCCTCGAGCGAGACGACCCGGGACACGCGCTGCGGCCGCACGCCTGCGTACAACATGACCACGTTGCCGCCGAGACTGTGTCCGACGAGCGGCACGGGTACGTCGCCGACGAAATGATCGAGCAGCGCATCGAGATCCGCCAGATAGTCGGGGAACCAGTAGCCATCCGCGCACCATTCGCTCCAGCCGAAGCCGCGCCAGTCCGGCGCCAGCACCCGCCAATCACGCCGCAACGCATCGACGAGGAACTGGAACGATGCGCCGACGTCCATCCATCCGTGCAACATGAACAGCGGGGGCGCGCTCACGTCGCCCCAGCTTCGGACGTGGTAACGCAGGCCGCGGATCGCGACGAATTGCGATGTCGACGGTTTCAACGACTTACTTCTTCTTGCACAGGAAGACGCCGTCCTGCCAGCCGGTGCGATATTGACCGTCGCTCTTGAATCGCGCCGCATCCTTGTGCTCGATTGCGCCGACGCTGTTGCAGCCGTCGGCGTAACCCTGGCGGTAGGCCAGCGGAAAGCCCTGCAGATTAATGTTCGACGGCGGATTGACACTCGTTGTAGGCGGCGCCTGCGGCTTCGGTGGTGGCGCCGGCGGCGTGGGCGCAGGCGCCGCGGATCCCGGGGGAGCCGGCGCGGGCGGCGGCGCGACGACGGGAGGCTGGGTCGCGCACGCAGCGAGGACGAGCAGCGGCGCCAGCCCAAGGGCCGTTCGGGCGAGCGGGTTCAGGAAGATTCGGCATGGGCCAGAAGATCGAGGCAAAGCGGGTAAAATTGTAACCCATGAGCGCGAAGGGCCGTCCCGAGAGCGAATACCGAAGCGCAAAGCGCGAAGGCTACTTATGAGCGCACCCGGCTCCGCCCGCACCGTCTTGTTTGTGCATCTGCGCCTGCACAGCGAGTACTCCATCGTCGATGGCATGGTGCGCATCGACGACGGCGTTGCCGCTGCCGTCGCCGACGCCATGCCGGCGCTCGCACTCACCGACTTGTCGAACGTGTTCGGCATGGTCAAGTTCTACAAAGCCGCGCGCGCGCGTGGCATCAAGCCGATCATCGGTTGCGACGTATGGGTCACCCACGCATCGGAGCGTGACACACCCCACCGCGCTGCTGCTGTTGTGCCAGTCCCGCGACGGTTATCTCAGGCTCGCGGACTGGCTCACGCGCGCGTATCGCACCAACCAGCATCGCGGCCGCCCGGAAATGCGTCGCGAATGGTTCGCTGAGGGCACGGCGGGGCTGATCGCCTTGTCGGGATTTGCCGGCGGCGACGTGGGGCACGCATTGCTTCAGGGCGATGGCGCCGCCGCGGCCAATGCCGCGCGGGCGTGGGCAGCATTGTTTCCCGACCGCTACTACCTCGAAGTGCAGCGCGCGGGCCACAACGACGACCGCGCGCTGACCTCGGCCACCGTCAAGCTGGCTGCCGAACTCGACCTGCCGGTCGTAGCTACGCATCCGGTGCAATTCGTGACGCGCGAGGAATTTCGCGCGCACGAAGCGCGCGTGTGCATCGCCGAAGGCCATGTGTTGTCCGACACGCGGCGGCCGAGGCTGTTCACGCCGGAGCAGTTCTTCACGACCCAGGAGGAGATGGCGCAGCGCTTCGCGGATCTGCCTGAGGCACTCACCAACACCGTCGCAATCGCGCAACGCTGCAACCTCACCATTCCGCTGGGCAAGAATTATCTACCCGATTTCCCGACGCCGGCCGGCGTGACGATCGAGCAGCATCTGAACGATGAAGCGACAGCGGGACTCGAACGCCGTCTCGCCAAGCTGTTCCCGGACGCAAGCGAACGCGACGCCAAGCGCTCCGAATACGTTGCGCGCCTCGCTTTCGAAGTCAAAACGATCGTACAGATGGGCTACGCCGGATATTTCCTGATCGTCGCCGATTTCATCAACTGGGCCAAGAACAACGGTGTTCCCGTCGGTCCCGGACGCGGTTCCGGGGCCGGCTCGCTCGTTGCGTACGGTCTCGGCATCACCGACCTCGATCCGCTGCGCTACACGCTGCTGTTCGAGCGCTTTCTCAATCCCGAGCGGGTGTCGATGCCCGACTTCGACATCGACTTCTGCCAGGACGGTCGCGACCGTGTCATCGAGTACGTCAAGCAGAAATACGGCGCCGAATCGGTATCGCAGATTGCGACCTTCGGCACGATGGCCGCGCGGGCCGTGGTGCGCGATGTCGGTCGCGTTCTCGACCTGCCCTACAGTTTCTGCGACGGCATCGCCAAGCTGATTCCGTTCCAGCCCGGGCGCACGGTGCTGCTCCGGCGCCGTGTCGGCGAAGCGGCGCCGAACACCGTGCATGCACGCGACGTCGAGCCCCTGATCAACGAACGCGAAGCCGCCGAGGAAGAAGTGCGCGAATTGCTGGCACTGGCCGAACAGCTCGAGGGCCTGCCGCGCAATGTAGGCATGCACGCGGGCGGCGTGCTCATCGCGCCGGGCAAGCTCACCGATTTCTGTCCGCTCTATACGCAACCGGGTGCCGACGCGCCGGTATCGCAGTTCGACAAGGACGACGTCGAGCAGGTGGGCCTGGTGAAGTTCGACTTTCTCGGCCTCACGACGCTGACCATTCTGGACTGGACGCTGCGCTATGTGCGCAAGCTCGACCCGGCCTCGACGGCCGCACTGGACACCATTCCGCTCGACGATCGCGCAGCGTACGCAATCTTCAGGACCGACGCGACCGGCGTGTTCCAGTTTGAATCGCGCGGCATGCGCGAGCTCCTGCAGCAGGCGCCGCCGAAAAAGTTCGAGGATGTCGTTGCCCTCGTTGCGCTGTTCCGGCCCGGGCCCATGGAACTGATCCCGGATTACGTGCGCCGCAAGCAGGGCAGCGAGCGCGTGGACTACGTCGATCCGCGCCTGGAGCCGATCCTGTCACCGACCTACGGGGTGATGGTGTACCAGGAACAGGTGATGCAGATCGCCCAGGAAATCGGCGGCTATACGCTCGGCGCCGCGGATCTGCTGCGCCGCGCGATGGGCAAGAAACTGCCTGACGAAATGGCCAAGCACCGCCAGGGCTTCACGTCGGGCGCGGTGGACCGCGGCTTGACGTCGTCGAAGGCGACACTGCTGTTCGACCTGATGGAGAAGTTTGCGGGCTACGGCTTCAACAAGTCGCACGCGGCGGCCTACGCATTGATTGCGTATCAGACCGCGTACTTCAAGGCGCATCACCCCGCCGCTTTCATGGCCGCGAACCTGTCGCTGGTCATGGACGACACCGACAAGGTCCGGCATTTCCGCGACAACGCGCTGGCGACGGGCCTCAACGTGCTGCCGCCGGACGTCAACGCGTCGAACTATCGCTTCGAACCGGTCGACGAAGCAACGATCCGCTACGGGCTCGGCGGCATCAAGGGCACCGGGCAGGCAGCGATCGAAGCCATCGCTGCGGCTCGCGAAGCGGGCGGCCCGTTCCGTGATTTGTTCGAGTTCTGTCGCCGCGTCGATAAGCGCGCGGTGAACCGCCGCGCCATCGAGGCTCTGATCCGCGCCGGTGCGTTCGATGCGATCGATCCGCGCCGCGCGACCTTGATCGCGTCGGTGGGTCCCGCGATCGACGATGCGGAGCGCGCCGAACGCGCAGCGTCGCAGGTTTCATTGTTCGGCGAGGACGCAAGTCAGGGTTCCGCGAGCGGCCCGGCGCTGACTGTCGCGCGCGACTGGAGCGACGGCGAGCGCCTTGCACACGAAAAAGCGAGTCTCGGCTTCTATCTTTCAGGACATCCGTACCACGCGGTCGCATCGGAATTGTCTCGATTGGTGCAGCAACGTCTCGGCGCGCTGACTCCAACCACACTGCCGGTGCGCATCGCCGGCGTCGTCGCGGCGATACGCACGCAGACGTCCCGCCGCGGCAAGATGGCGTTCATCACGCTCGACGACGGCAAGGATCAGGCGGAGATCGTGGTGTTCAACGAGATTTTCGATGCGCATCGACACCTGTTGCGCGAAGACGCATTGCTCGTCGCCGAAGTCAAGGTGATGCAACGCATGGGGGAAGAAGGACAGGTTCCCGGCCTGCGCATCGTCACCGAGGCGATCTACGATCTCGCCGGTGCGCGCAAGAAATGGGCACGTGCGCTCAAGCTCGCGTGCAACGGCGGCAGCTCCGCGGAGCGGTTGCTGCAATTGATCGAACCGTTCAAGAGTGGCACGTGCCCGGTCACGATCAACTACCGTAATGCCGTGGCGGGTGGCGATATCCAGCTCGGCGACGCGTGGCGCGTCAATCTGGACGATCACCTCCTCGGCGGGCTGCGCGAGTGGCTGCAGCCGGAGAACGTGGAAGTCGTATACTGACGGCCCGCAGAGTCAGGCGCAGCGCCTCTTCTCCCAATTGACACAGGAGCAGTACGTGAATTCGGCATCGTTTCGCTGTGCAATCGCTGCAATGGCAATCGTTGGTGCGCTGGCCGGCTGCGGCCGGAAGGTCGACACTGCAGCGGACAAGGCGGTTGTCGATGCAAAGGAAAAAGCCGTCGCTGACGCGAAGGCTGCTGAAGGACTGGTGATGGAGAAGGAGGCGCAGGAAACAGCCATCGACGCCTATATCTATACCTATCCGCTGGTTACCATGGAGTTGACGCGGCGCGTTTCGACCAATGTCGTTGCACCCGAAGGGAGTAAGGCGCCGATGTTCCAGTTCGCCAAGCTGCGTGGATATCCGGCTGTTGACGACCACACGGTAACGGCGCCGAATGCGGACACGCTCTACACCGTCCTGTGGCTGGACGTCTCCAAGGAACCCTGGATCATCAGCGCGCCCGACATGAAAGGCCGATTCTTCCTGTTGCCGATGCTGGACGGCTGGACCACCGTATT
The DNA here is from genome assembly GCA_963732105.1 of uncultured beta proteobacterium. GTDB lineage: Bacteria > Pseudomonadota > Gammaproteobacteria > Burkholderiales > Casimicrobiaceae > PALSA-1003. The sequence continues at coordinate 58,803 of CAVSYL010000008.1, read as the reverse complement.
CGCTGATCCCGGCAAGCGCACGACCGGCACTGCTGCACAGAAATTCGCGATCACCGGCCCGGGTTGGACGGGAACGCTCCCAGCGGGCGTCACGGAATACAAATCCGCCACCAGCATCGTCTGGCTACTGGGTCGGATCTACTGTACCGGCACGCCCGAAGACTACAAGGCGGTGCATGCGTTGCAGGACCAGATGTCGGCGGTGCCGCTGTCTTCGTATGGCAAGCCGTACACGGCGCCGCCTGGCGTCGTCGATCCGAGCATCGACATGAAGACTTCGATCCGCGACCAGGTCAACGCCATGGACGCGGCATCCTATTTCAAACTCCGCGCAGCTGATGAAGGCCAATCCACCGACCGCGGAGGATGCGCCGATAGTAGCGAAGCTCGCGAAGATCGGCCTCGTCCCGGGGCAGGATTTCGATGCATCGAAGCTCGATCCTGCCGTCGCCAAGAGGCCTCGCGGCCGCGCCCAAGCCGGCGCAGGACAAGATCATGGTATGGATGAAGGAAGGCATCGTCGCCGGCGACTTCAAGCTTATCGATGGCTGGGCGTTCTCGACCAAGACAGGAATCTATGGCACGAACTACCGCCAGCGCGCGCTGATTACCGCCATCGGCCTTGGCGCAAACCGCCCGGAGGATGCGGTGTATCCGACGTCCACGGGCCCGGACATCGTCAAGACGTACAGCGGCGACAAGAAGTACGTCATGCATTTCAACAAGGGCGAATTGCCGCCCGTCGATGGCTTCTGGTCATTAACGATGTACGACGGCGACTATTTCTTCGTCCCGAATCCGATCAACCGCTACACGGTGAGCCAGCGTAACAAGCTGAAGGTCAACGCGGACGGCTCGATCGATCTATATGTCCAGAACGAATCGCCCGGCAAGGACCAGGAAGCAGAACTGGCTGCCGGCGCCCAAGGACAAGTTCATCCTGATGCTGCGGCTCTACTGGCCCAAGGATAAGCCGCCGTCCATTCTCGACGGCAGCTGGAAGATTCCGCCGGTTCAAGAAGCAGCCTGACAAAGGGGAGCGCGCGCCGCGCTGCCATGGACGACACGACGTACGTCATCGGCGTCGTCACGAGCACATTCCTGCTTGCGGGATGCGTGAAAGGCGTGGTCGGCATGGGCTTGCCGATCGTGGCGATGGGCTTGCTCGGCGCGGTGATGGCGCCGTTGCAGGCGGCGACGTTGCTGGTCGTGCCGTCGCTCGTGACCAATCTCTGGCAAATGATCGCGGGGCCGGACCTGCGCGCGTTGTCGAGGCGTTTCGCGTCGATGATGGCAGCGGTGTGCGTGGGCGCGTTTCTGGGCATCGGATTGCTCACCGGCGCCTCCCATCTCGCTACCGCCGCGCTCGGCGCCGTCCTCGCGCTGTATGCGCTCGTCGGCCTGTTCGCGCCGCGATTTCATGTGCGCCGAAAGTTCGAATCGTGGCTGTCGCCGATCGTGGGTCTCATCACAGGAGTGCTTACCGGAGCTACGGGCGTGTTCGCCATTCCCGCAGTGCCCTACTTCAATTCGCTCGATCTCGACAAGGAGGACCTCATCCAGGTCCTCGGGATTTCATTCACAGTGTCGACGATCGCTCTGGCGCTCGCACTCGCGTGGAAGGGTCAATTTCAGATCCGCACCGCGTGGATCTCGCTGCTGGCGGTGTTGCCCGCGCTTGCAGGTATGTATCTCGGACAGCACATTCGCAGCCGGTTGCAGCCGGAGGTATTTCGCCGCTGGTTCCTGCTTGGCCTGTTGGTGCTTGGCGCGTACATGGTCTTGCATGCGTTCGCGACTGCTCGCGCGTAAGCGTTGCGACTACTGCGGCGAAAGGTTCAGCGACTTCGCCACCTTGCCCAGGGCCTCGTATTCGCGATTGATACTTTCGCGCAGCGCCGGCCCTTTCTTGATGAGCACTTCTTCGCCGGCGTCTTCCAGGAACTTGCGCGACGCCGGGCTGTTAGCGGCCTTCTCGAACGCACTTTCGATCTTGGCGACATTCTCCTGCGACGTGCCCTTCGGGGCGAGAATCGCACGCCATAGAATTGTCTCCTCGCCCGGAATGCCGAGATCGCGCAGGCTCGACGCATTCGGCAACGCCGCGACACGGTCTGCCGATGTGACGAGCAGGCACTTGGCCTTGCCGCTTTTCATGTGCTGCAGGATCGGAGGGATGGATCCGACGTAAACGTCGATGTGCCCGCCAAGAAATGCGGTCAGGGTTTCGCCCGCGCCCTTGAACGGAATGTCGCGTGCGACGTGTTGGTCGCGCGCAGGATGCGCGCGGTGGCGAGCTGGCCCGGTCCCCCGGCCCTCGTCGCCGTAGGTGTACTTGTCGGGATCCTTGCGAAACGCCTCGATCAACCCCTTGCCATCGTTGGCCGGAAAGTCGTTCTGCACGCACATCACGTACGGCGCGCTGGAGAGTTGCACCACGGGAATATAGTCGTTGGGCGTATAGGATACTTTCATCGTATTCGGCGTGACCGTGACCGGCCCCAGCCAGACTGCGGCGAGCGTATGGCCGTCGGGCGCGCGCGTTGACCATCTGCGTCACACCGATGGTGCCGCCGGCACCCGGAACGTTGACCACGACGAGCGGATCGCTGAAATAAGGCGCGGCTTCCTTGACGACGACGCGAAAGAAGCCGTCGGTGCCGCCCCCCGGTGCGGTGGGCACGATCACCTTGATCGGCTCCGCGACGGCGATGTCGGCCGCGAGCAGGGAGCATGCAACGGAAGCGAGGATGCGATTGACGTTCATCGTGAATTCTCCGGCGCGATTGCGTTCGATCCTGCAAAGCCGAACAGCGCGGCCGGCGTTTCGGCGAACACGACATTGCGCGTGTCGGCGTCGGGAACCCACTGGCGGAGCCACGCGAGGCAGCGCTCGTAAGTGACCTCGTCCTCGTGTGCTACGAAAGGCCAGTCGCTCGCCCATACCAGCTGACGAGGACCACCGGCGTCGAGCAGCGCATCCACGTAGTGCTGGGCGTCAACACCGCCGAGGCGATAGGGTGCTGATAGCTTGATCCACGTGTCGGCGGCACGGACGCCGGCAAGCGCCCGCTGGAATCCTTTGCACGCGACACCCGCAGCAGGATCAGGATGCGCGAAATGATCGATGACGACCTTGACGCCGCTCGCGCGCACTCGCGGAAGCAGCGTCGCAAGCTTGGGCCCTTCCAGAAAAATTTCGACGTGCATGTCGAGATCGGCCAACAGCGCGAACAGTCGCCGGTATTCGGGTGCGGCAACGTCGGGAATGCGGTCGCGGCGAATCCAGTTCAAACGCACGCCAACCACGCCGCGGGCAGCCAGCGCTTGCAGTGCTTCGCGCTCGATGTCCGGCGCGACGATCGCCGTACCGCGCAGCCGTCCGCGCGCCGTGTCCAGCGCGGCAAGCAGCAGGCTGTTATCGTCGCCATAGAAGCTCGGTGCCGTAAGTACGCCATAGGCGATGCCGTGGCGATCGAGCACTGCCAGATATTCCTCGACCGTCACGTCACGCTTGGGCGCCGAATGTCTCTGCGCCGCCAGCGGCGCGTCCCGGCGCATGACGTGCGCGTGCGTATCGACGCCGTGCAGCGCTGCGACCGCGATCATCGCCTCAGGCCGCCTCGGTGCCGGGGCGCTGCATGCCCGGCACCGAGGTGGACGCCCTGCCGGCGCCGTATTTCGCTTCGAGCTGACCCGTGGTGAGAAATCGTTGCTCCATCGCCTCGATCTCGTGCATGCCCAGAATTTCATGCAGTACTTCGAAGGAAACCAGCGCGTCGGGCCGATCGACGACTCTGCCGGTATCGATCGATTGCTGCAAAAGGTCCAACCCACGCTGCATGCCCATGACCGCGCATGCAGTCAGCAGCCGCGGATAGATCACGACGGCAACACCAAGGTCCTGCAATTGCGCCGCGGAGAGCAGGGGCGTCGTCGAGCGCTGGCGAATCCCGAATCCCATGTTCACAGACAGCGGCTTGCTCACATTCCTGGCGATGGTGGCGATGTCGTCGGCCGACATTGCGGCATCGGCAAAGAGCAGGTCGGCGCCGGCCTCCGCGTACAGGTTGAGGCGGCGGATCGCCTCGGCCACGCCGTGCGTCGCCAACACGTCGGTACGCGACTTGATCACGAAATCGGGATCCGCACGCGCCTCGGCGGCAGCGCGAATCTTCTGCACCATTTCGTCGGCGGAGATCACTTCCTTGCCGCGCATGTGGCCACAGCGTTTCGGCCAGACCTGGTCTTCGAGCATCAGTCCCGCGACACCGGCACGCTCGAACGCGCGCACGGTGTGATACGCATTGAGCGCGTTGCCGTAGCCGGTGTCGCCGTCAGCGAGCAGCAGCAGGTCCGAACACGCCGCGATCGCCCGTGCGGCCGCCACGTTTTCGTCGAGCCCCATAAGGCCGACATCGGGTTGGCCCAACCGTGTTTCGCTGACGCCGCTGCCGGTGATGAACGCCGCCGCGTAGCCTTGCCTGCTGACCAGTCGCGTACTGAAGCCGTCGAACACTCCGGGGAGCACCAGAATTTCCGGTGCCTCGATCAGCGCGCGCAGGCGCTTGCCTGGACTCGGCATGGAATCTCCTCGTCGTTGATCCGGGCTGGTCCCCGCGTACCACTTCGGTGCCTGTCGCGCAGCGCCGGCAGAGCTTGATCATACCGCACGGCCGGTAGATGATGCGCAGTTGGCACGATTGTTCCGTGGAAGCGTGGTCGCTGCGTACACTCATCGTCATCGGTAGCGCGCTGTCTTTCGTCTTCATCGTCGTCGCATCAACAGGAATAGCGATGCCGTCGCTCTACAATCGAATCGCAGGACAGAACCTGGAGCGCCTCGCGGCGCTGAGCGACGGCGTCTTCGCGGTGGCGATGACGCTGCTCGTGCTCGACCTGCGCGCGCCCGCTGCGGAAGCGATTCACTCCGAACACGATCTGCTCAACGCGCTAGGCGCGTTGGCACCGCGCCTGATCACCTATCTCATGAGTTTCATGACGCTGGGAATCTTCTGGTTCGGACAGCAGACCCAGCTCGATCGTCTCGAGAAAAGCGACCGCGATCTCGCGTGGCTGCATGTCGCATTCATGTTCGCCGTGACGCTCGTGCCGTTCACGACCGCGCTGCTGTCCGAGTTCATTACTCTGCGCGCGGCTTTGCTCGTCTACTGGGGCAATATTCTCCTGCTCGGAGTGCTGCTGTACGCGACCTGGCGCTACGCCGATCGCGCCAAGCTGGTCCGTGAAGACACACCCGAAGAAGTCACCGCGGCGATCTGCCGACGCATCGTGATTGCGCAAGCGCTCTACGCCTTCGGCGCCGCGCTGTGCGTGTATAGCGTGTACCTCAGCATTGCCTTCATCGCACTCGTGCAGGTCAACTACGTCGTCGCCCCGCGATGGGCGCGCAGCTAGCATGATGATCGAGAGGATGCTCGCGCGCGTGGCCATTGCCGTCGCCTGCACTGGCCTGTGCGCATGTGCGACGACATCACGCATCGATCCCGAAAGCGCGAAAGCGCAGGTTTTTGCCACGGAGCGCGCTTTTGCAAAGACCATGGCCGATCGCGACTACGCGGCGTTCACTTCCTTTCTCGCGACCGACGCCGTGTTTTTCTCGGGCCCGGAGCCGCGTCGTGGCAAGCAGGCGGTCGCCGAATGGTGGAAGCGCTTCTACGAACAGCCGTTGCCGCCGTTCTCTTGGGAACCGGAGCGTGTCGAGGTGCTCGACTCCGGTACGCTCGCCCTGAGCACTGGCCCGGTGCACGATCCGCAAGGCAAACTGATCGCCACGTTCACCTCCATTTGGCGACTCGAGGCCCCCGGGACGTGGCGCATCGTCTTCGACAAAGGCAACGAGGCATGCGATTGCGCCAAAAGCCCGTAACTCGAAGTCACTCGGGCCGCTGCTGCGAAATCGCTTCGCGTAGCACGGTCTTGAGCACCTTACCTGTGTTGTTTTTCGGCAGTTCCTGGAAGAATGCATAAGTCTTCGGACGCTTGAAGCGGGCGATGTGCGCGATGCACAGCGCATCGAGTTCGCGTTCCAGCGCCGCCTTATCGGCAGTCCCGCGTGCGACGACACAGGCCACCACTTCTTCACCCCAGTCAGGATGCCTGCGGCCGACGACTGCGACCTCGCTCACCGCAGCGTGCCGCTGCAGCACCTCCTCGACCTCGCGAGGATAGATATTCGATCCGCCGCTGATGATGAGGTCCTTGGAACGGTCCTTCAACGTCAGGAATCCGTCGGCATCGAGGCAGCCCACGTCGCCAGTATGGAGCCAGCCGTTCGCCAGTGTCACGGCGCTCGCCTCCGGATTGCGCCAATATCCCTGCATCACGGTCGCACCGCGTACCAGGACGTCGCCGATCTCGCCAGCGATTAGCGCTGCGTCGTCGCCGCCCGCGATACGAAGCTCGATACCGGTTTGCGCGACGCCCACCGAGCCGAGACGCCGTTCATCGTCGCGCGCCGCGGCATCTGCAAGCACGGTACGCGACATCGCGGTGATGGTCATCGGCGATTCGCCCTGACCGTAGATCTGCGCGAGTTTCGGTCCCAGCGCCGCCAAGGCGGCCTTGCAATCTTCGACGTACAGCGGCGCGCCGCCGCAGACAATGCTCTTGAGCCGATCGAGCCGAGCGCTTGCCAGCGCGGGATGCGCGACGAGGCGCTTGATCATCGTCGGTGCCGCAAAGAAACACGATTGATCCCAGCGGCCGAATAGCGACGCGACCTCAGCCGGATCGAAGCCACCCGACTCAGGCACGACGTTGACGGCCGCCATCAACACGTGCGGCAGCGCATACAACCCGGACCCGTGCGACAGCGGCGCCGGATGGAGGATCGCCTCGCCGGGGCGAATGGCTTCGACGTCGGCGAGAAAGCACCGGCTCATTGCGAGCAAGTTGTCGTGCGAAAGCACCACGCCCTTCGGTCGACCGGTAGTGCCGCTGGTGTAGAACAGCCATGCGGAGTCGCCCGCGGCCACGGCAGCGGGGCCGTCACCCGCGTCCGCCTGAAACAGTCGGTCGTAGTCCGCGCTCCCGAGTTCGACGACGCGCCCCAGCTCGGGTAGTTCCCCGGTGCGTGGCGACAATGCCGCTTGCCACGCCGCATCGACAAAGGCCCAGCGCGCCCCGCTGTGCTGGAGGATGTAGACGAGTTCGTCGACGTGCAATTTACTGTTGACTGGTACGGCGCAAACGCCGGCATGCCAGCAGGCGAACATCGTCTCGATGTAGTCGGCGGAATTTTTAGCGACGATGCCAACGCGGTCACCTGTCACCAGTTTCGCGGCGCGCAGCGCCGCCGCCAGCTTCATTACGCGTGCGGCCATCGTAGCGTAGGTGCTGCGCACGTCATGTCCGATCGCGAGGGCTGGCAGCGAAGGAAAGCGGTGCGCGCTTCGGGTCAGCGCGTAGGCGAGATTGTGCGACACTGATCGCTGCATGACGGGCGCGGTCCGCTCGGTTGCGCTGAGTTGATCGAAGCGCTGCACAAGTGTAGCCCATCCCTTACAATGCACCGCTCATCCACTTGCGGGAGCGCCACTGCAATGTCCATCCCCACGACCATGCGCTACGTCGCGGCGCGCGAGGCGGGTCCGCCCGACGTGCTGACCGTGGCCGAAACCGCGGTCCCTGCGCCAAAAACCGGCGAGGTGTTGATCGAAGTCGCGTACGCCGGCATCAATCGCCCGGACTGCATCCAACGCGCCGGGCATTACCCGCCGCCGCCCGACGCATCCCCGATCCTGGGGCTCGAAGTATCCGGCAAAATCGTTGCCGTCGGCGACGGAGTTTCGGCGTGGAAGGTGGGTGACACCGTGTGCGCCCTGACCCCCGGTGGCGGCTATGCGGAATATTGCACGACACCCGCGACCTGCTGCCTTCCCTGGCCGCATGGCCTGTCTGCGGTCGACGCCGCCAGCCTGCCCGAGAATTATTTCACCGTCTGGAACAACGTCTTCGATCGCGCGCATCTGCGCAGCGGGGAATCGATCCTGATCCATGGCGGCACGAGCGGCATCGGGCTGACCGCGATTCAGCTCGCCAAGGCGTTCGGCGCCGCGACGTTCACCACCGTCGGCAGTGCCGACAAGGCCGCATTTTGCCGCGCCATCGGCGCCGATCATGTCATCAACTATCGCGAGCAGGATTTCGTCGCGGAGATTGCGACGCTGACAGCCAAGCGCGGCGTCAACGTGGTGCTCGACATGGTCGGTGGCGATTACATTGAAAAGAACCTGAAATGCCTGGCGCTCGAGGGCAGGATGTCCATCATCGCATTTTTGCAGGGAAGCAAGGTCACCGTCGATTGGCGTCACATCATGATGAAGCGGCTGACGGTCACCGGTTCGACGTTGCGCGCGAGCCCTCAGGCGCGCAAGGCGGAGATTGCGGCAAGTGTGCGCGAGAAGGTGTGGCCGCTGTTCGAATCCGGCCAATTGAAACCGGTCATCTTCCGCGTGTTTCCCCTCGCCGAGGCCGCGGCAGCGCATCGGCTGATGGAATCCAGCGCGCACATCGGGAAAATCATGCTGCAGGTCCGCGACTGAGCATGACTCAATAGGTCGCGCGTCCGCCGGAAAGATCGAACACCGCACCCGTCGAGAACGAGCAATCCTCGCTGCAAAGCCACGCCACCAGCGCCGCAATCTCCTCGACCAGCCCAAATCTCCCCAGTGGTATCTTCGACAGCATGAAGTCGATGTGCTGCTGCGACATCTGATCGAAGATCGCCGTCCTGACCGCAGCCGGCGTCACGCAGTTGACGCGAATGCCGGTCTTCGCGAGTTCCTTGCCCAGCGACTTGGTCAGCCCGATCACGCCCGCCTTGGAGGTGCTGTACGCGCTGGCATTCGGATTGCCTTCCTTACCCGCGACCGACGCGATGTTGACGATGCGTCCGTAGTCGCGCTGCTGCATGATCGGCACGATCGCGCGATTGCAGTAGAACAGGCCGTTGAGATTGACGTCGATCACTTGGCGCCATGCGTCGAGCGGATACTCGGCCAACGGCACGTTCGGACCGGTGATGCCCGCGGAACACACCAGCACGTCGATGCGGGACAGTGACGCCGCCGTAGCCATGGCCGCGGCCTCGACGGCGGCCGCATCGGCGACGTTGACCACGCGCGTGTCCGCTGCCGGGCCCAGCGCGGATTGCGCCTTGGCGAGCGCCGGCTCGTCGCGGTCCCAAAGGCTGACTTTCGCGCCGCTCGCCACAAGACGCTGCGCGACGGCGAAACCAATGCCCACAGCGCCGCCCGTAATGACTGCCGTGCGGCCCTTGAAGTCGAGTTGATTCATCGTGCCCGCAATCGCTGAAGATTGCGGGCAATCGTATCATGGCCGAAATCGTGGCCGTATCAACCTGAAACCGCTGCCGAGCAAACGGTACCTGGTGCGCGGAATACCTGGCGCGTAATCGCCTTGGTTTGCGGCGATCAATGTCTTGTTCATGCCATCGCCGAGATCGACGCTGTAGGTGAACATCCCGTCGTTCCCATCGGTAAACGTGAACGTCGCGGTGCCGACACTCGTCCTCGTCACCTTAGTCGGATCGAACGGTACCGCACTGAACGCGGGTCCACTGGTCAGCACCAAGCTTCCTGAGTAGGTGTTCGCCGCGGTTTGCGGCAGGGTCGCCGACAACCACAGCGGATTGCGATTCACGTCGTAAGTGAACCAGGTCGCGAAGATGGTTGTGCCCTGCTGCGTCAGATTCACGCCCCACCCGGACTCGGTCCCTCCGTTGGCCCACCAAAGATCCGTGTAGTTGGTCGCCTTGGTCAGATCCGCCTGGGCACCCCACACGCACACCGGCAACGGTCCGAAAGTCTGCGGCACGATCGTCTTGGTCTGGGTCACCCCGTTCACCGTGTAAGTAAATGTCCCGGTCGTCGCGCTGGTGAAGGTCAACGTGCCGGTGCCGACCGCCGTTGGCGTTGCCGGCGGTACGAAGGCGTTGAATGGCGCACCGGTCGTCGTGTTCAAAGCGCCGCTATAGACTCCGTCTGCCGTCTTGTTGGCCGTCATCGTCAGCCACCAGGCCTTGCCGTTGACGTCGTAGGTGAACCACGTCGCGAAGATCACGTCACCCTGGTGCGCGAAATTGATGCCCCAACCCGCCTCGGATTCGGGCGGCGAGTTGTACCAGAGTCCCTGGTAGTTAGGCGCCGTGGGCGCGGCCGCGGCGACGGAGCCCGACGCCCCTTCGAAATTCGTCGCCATATTGGGCATCGTGGCGCCGCTGCGGTTAAGCGCCGTTGTACCGTCGGTAGGCAACGAGGCATAGGTCATCTGATCGACGCCGGCGTAGTTGACCGTGCCGCCGCTGGTGGAGAGAAACCCGTTGGGAACCACGATAGTCAGGCGTGACAATCTGCAGATCGGCAAAACCCTGCGTCGCAATCAGCACGCGCGTATTGGCCGTCGACGTCGGCACTGCGGCGGGGCAACCGTAAGGGTACGGATTGCACATCGCCCCGATCTGGAGATTGGTGGGAAAAGTGTATCTTTGCGTCTGGCCCAGGCTCGTGCTGGTGATCTGGTTGCCCTGCCAGAAGTACTCGGCACTCATGCCTTGGGATTCGTGCATGACGATGAATTGCACCGTCCCACTGGCGTTGGAAAACAGTTGCTCGATGACGTAAGTGTGAAACTCGGCTGACGCGACCGTTGCCACCGATGCCAGCAGCAACCCAGCGAACCCACGGAACCATGATTTCATGTCAACCTCCTGCCTTTGCAAGTGACGTGTCGACCGTCACAGAAAAGTTTGCGGGCCTCAAGCCCAGATAACGTGCGAACACGGTGGGCCCTGCGTGTATTCCGTTGCGAATAGCGGAATAGAGTGACGGCGATTGCTGTTTGCACGGGATTGACCGACCGAGCGCCAATTCGTGACTTCGCCATGCGCCGTTCGCCGTTGAGACGCCTCTGTATTTCGTTGATGCTGGGGTTTGCTGCGGTCATGGCATCCGCGCCGGCGAATGCGCTGTTCATCGTCAATCAACCATGGGTACGTCCGGCGAAGACCGCGCAATCGACCGAAGCGTACATGGACCTCACCAGCACCGATGGAGCCACGCTCGTCGGATGTGCGTGCCGACGTCGCTAAGACCGTGTCGATCCGCGCACCCGGAAGCGCGATCGCCACTGCAACAAAGGTCGTCCTTCCGTCGAAGGTATTGGTCGCGCTCGCGCCGGGACAGTACAGGATCGCCTTTAGCCACCTATTGCGAACACTGCAGCGGGGGGACCGGGTCGAGTTGACCCTGACCATCGAACAGCACGACGGTTCACTGCAGGAAATCGTCGTGAACGCAGAAGTACGGGAGCACTCGCCGATCGACGACGAACGCCGCGCGCACGACCACGAGCACGAACACGAGCACGAACATACGCATCCTCCCGAGTGACGCGATCGCTATTTCGCGCCGGATACGGTGTGGACGAAATTGCAGTACGAAGTTGCAGTACGAAGTTGCAGGTACCGATGTTGGGTGCGGATGCGGCCCGATCACGATCGCAACGCGACGCAGCTTGTCGGTGACGGGCTACGCGCGTGAACGCAGCTTGATCGCATTGACGACCCGCGGCGGGTGCGCGGCGGATCGTCACGCAACGATTAGCAGTCAGCGCCGGCCGCCTCCGCGGAATCCACCGCCACCAAAGCCGCCGCCACCAAATCGGTCACCGCCGAAGCCGCCTCCGCCGAAGCCACCACCACCAAAGCGATCGCCTCCGCCGAAACCGCCCTCGCCAAAGCCGCCGCCCGAGCGAGCGTCGCCCGTACTGCGCGCCTGTGCTTCCTTGTCCCCCCACGACGAGGCGTTCGACGCGTTCGACCAGCCGCTTGACGAATGTTGCTGCCAACCGTCGCCGGTATTCTTGTACACGTTGCCGTTCACGTCGGCGTAGTGGTTGTTGCCCATTGAGGCCGTGCCCCAGGTATTGGTCTTGCCAGTAGCCGCGTTGTAGGTGGAACCGCCGCCCACGTGTGCGCCACCCTCGGGCCCGGCGGTCGACGCGCCGGCGCGGTTGTAGGAGCTACCGCCCGCACCCGTTCCCGACACCGCATTCGCGGTCGAGCGCTGCCCCGTGTACTCGTTGGTGTTGGCGGCCCGCGCGACATTGGCGGAGCCTCCCGCTGCGCCATAGGCAGTCCTGTCGTAACCACGCGTGTAATTACCGGTATTCGCGTTGTACTGCTTACCCGCGTTGTACGTTCCTGCCGTACCGGTGCGCGAGTTGTAGTAAGCGCCGCTCGCGGTCGTGCCCGCGACACCGCCGCCCGCATACCACGAGCGCGTGCCCGAATACGCCGCGCTGCCCCAGTGGCCGTAGACATTCGCGCTGGCCGTCGCGCAGCATGGGTACCCACCCCAATAGGCCGGGTGATAGTAAGCACCGTAGTAGCCGCCGTAATATGGCGAATACCACGCCGCGGTGGCCAGGCCCATCGCGAAACCGAAGGTGAAGCCGACGTACGGGTTATAGACCGGCGCCGCGGCCACGGTGTAGGTCACCGGCGCCGGATACCACACGGAACCGATCCACGGCGTGTACGCGTATCCAGTTCCGTACACGATCGTTCCGGACGGTTCAACGACGACGCCCAGGTAGCCCGGCGTATAGCCTACGTAGACGTAGTTCGGCGTGGTCTCGTAGATCCTCACGTACGTCACGTAGTAGATCGGCGACGACGGGGGAATGGAATAGATCACGGCCGGAACCGACGTCGCGATCCTCCATGGGCCGGTCACCTGCTGCGCCGTAAACCATACCCCCGCAGTCGCGGCATAGTAGCTGCCCGGGCTGACCTCGATGAGCGGCACCGAGGAGTTCACGACGTACGTCAGCGCCGTGCCTGGAATCGGCGCATATTGCGGCGGCCCGTCGAAGCTGGGCGTGAACGTCGGTCCGTTCTTGAGCGGGACCGTCGCCGTTTGTGGAATCGTGTTGGCGATCGCTGCTTCCTGCGCCTGTGGCGTGCCGGAGACCGACGGCAGCACGGCGGCGGCGAGCGATGACGAGGGAATTTGTCCGAAACCGGGCGGCAGCGCATTGCTCGCGACGAAGGTCCACGGGCCGGTCAGCGCCGCCGACTTGAACCAGCGTCCTGCGAGCAACACGTAATAGTCGTTGGTCGTCGTATCGATGAGCACATCGTTGGTTGTGTTGGACGCCCACAGCAGCGGCGTTCCCACAATCGGCACGAAGTCCGGCTGCCCCTTGAACTGGACCAACTCGGCGGGGCCCTGCACTGTGAAAATGGTGGGTACGCCATTGGCCAGCGACGGCTTGGGGTCGGCCTTCGGGCCGCCGTCGAGCAGATCGACGGTCCCGGCCTTGCTCAATTCCTGTGCGATTTTGTCCATCTCGCCGCGCATTAACGGTCCGGGTGAAGCCTGCGTCCAGGGACCGTTGATCGTGGTCGATGTGAGCCACCCGTCGTAGACGTGAATGTAGAAGTTGTTGCCCAAGCCGCCCTGCAGCATCAGCGCCCGCGTGTTGATCACGCGCTGCGCGCGGGGGTGATTTGGCACGGGCTTCATGACCGGAGCACCGTCGATCGGAACCAGGATCGAGGGCGAATAGCTGACGATCACCTGTGGTGGCGAATTGACCACCTCCACAGGCGCCACCTTGATACCGGCGGCGGCAAGCGACGCCTCCAAACGATCGAGCGAGATCGTCCTGGCGTCGCTGGTGAGGCGCTTTTGCAGTTCGGCACGATACATCGCGCCATGATCGGGCAGCGTCGGAAAATCGAGCTTGGTGATTTGCATATTCTCGAACACGACCGTGCGCGAAACCTTGTCGACTTGGGTTCGCGCGGTGACGAACACCACGCCAAAGGTTTCTTCCGTCGCTCCCGTAGGCTTGATCGCCATCGCCGCGCGGAGGTCGATCTTGTTGTCGACCCAGCTGTTCACCTGCGGTTGATAGATGAGCAGCGCCGCATTGGAAATACTGACGTCGCGCGGCCACTGGAAGGCCGGCAACGCGGATGCGGCCGGGGGTGCAGCACCGGCCGTCTGCGCGGCGGCATTGGTGGAGAACGCAAGCAATGTCGCGATGGCCACGCTCGATGCAGCGAATAGTTTGAGGAATCGCATGATTTGTCCTGATCTCAGTTTGATTGCCGAATGTTCCGCACCGCAGCCGGTTACCAGCGGAACGTCGCCCCCAGCGCCGGGCCACTCATGATCAATTTCTGGATGGTCGCGTCCGAGCCCATGTTGTAGGAAAGATAGCGCCAGCCTAACTCGAGGTCACCCCAACCGAATTTGTAACCGACGGCCAGAATGGCGTTGCCAGAAGTGATCGACGACGATCCGAAACCGATGTCAGCCTCGTAGGGCATGTACCACTTGCCGTCATCACTCAGCCGCAGCACGCCCTTAAAACCGACGATTCCTGTCCAGACGTCCTTATCGGCGTTGGTGTTCGCGGAAACGCCGAGGTTTCCGCCCGGACCAAAGGCGTTCACGCCCACCGATGTTTTTAGGGCGCCATAGCGTGCACCACCGAGGATGTCGAAATTGCCCTGGTCGCTGCGTGCGACCGTATAGCCGGCACCGAGGGTCCAGATCAACTCCTTCAAGCCCACGTTGACGTTCGTATCCACCGGTAGCGGGATGTCGCCGCCGGGTGTATGCAGCGTCCTGACCTTCGAGCTCAGCGATGAGATGTCCGCGTAAACGAGATCGGTGAACAGGCTCATATTCCCGTTGCGCGCCTGGAACGCGCCCATGGCCGCGAACTGCAGATCGCTGAGATAGTTTTTTGGCTTGACGGTGACCGAGGGCGAGACCGTCGCGCCGTCACGCAACGGAAAGCTGGCGTCGGTCGTCATCGCCGGGAACCAGCCGTAGACCGTGAGTCCATAGTGCCACTGGCCATCGAACATGTTCACGTCCTCGGCCGACGCGACGGGCGATGCGAGCGCCGCCGCGCCGATAGCAAGCGCGGCAACTCCGCGCCCAATGGAATAGGAAAAGGTTGTTTTCATCGACATCTCCGCATTTCGTTGGTTCGAAACGTGCGTTTGCTCGCGACGGACGTGCGCTACTTCGGAAACATCAATTGCACCTGCGCACGAATCTGCCAGTTCGGTCCGAAATCGGGCTTCACCACATTGTAATAGGCCGAAATTTGCGTGTTCACTGGCAGCTTGCCGATGTGAAAGATCTTGCCGACACCGCCGCCGATGGGCACGGTCCATTGCTGACTGCCTTCGGCCTTCCAGTTGACCGTCGCGATGGGCGCGGTGGTCAGATACATGCCGTCCTCAAAGTTGTAATTGACGAACGGCTGGATCAGGCCGTTGCTGTAGCCGCCACCTTGCTTGTTGCTGGTCGTCGACCATACGTTATTGATCAGCACACCATAGACCCATGGACTGCCGTGGTCCAGATGCAGCACGACGAACGACGGTCCGATGCCCCAATTATCGTTGCCGAGCTTGTTGTTGCTGTTGGTGGGCGCCTGGATGATCGGGCCCGCGCCCCAGATCCACTCGCCAGGCTTGGCCGGCGACAAGAACGCAGTAAATTGCAGATCTCCGATCCCGCTGACTGAGCTGTCGTCCGGTCCGAGCGCCGGCTGCCAGATCACTGGCAGGATGGTGCGCGTAATGATGTTCCAGTCGTCGGTGATCGAAATCGGTATCACCGGCTGAATGTTGAGTATGTTCTGCGTGCCCTTCTCGGGTCCGTAGTTGAGGTTGGTGTTGTTCTGGAATGGCACGCTGATCAAATTGCCCACCGGATTCTGCGCAAGCTTTGCCAGCTCCTCCGCGCTCATCTCGGCACATACCGGCATGGCTGCGCTTGCAAGGAGCGTGAACAGCACACCCCCGGCGATCATCCGACTCGTCATGGCGCTCCTTCCTGGCGACGCTTTCTCGTTCCGGCGCGATTGGCCACGGAGATTCTTCTACAGACAATGCCAGTAATCGGCAACTGGACTTTGGTGCAGTAGACCGACTACAGGCCGACCACAGGTCCACCGCCAAGCCACCGCGCATGTCGAAGTGAACCACTTGACGCCTACTCAGGCTCGCAGCGCGGATCCAATGGCCGACCGCGCGCTCCTTACGCCGATTCTCTTCAAAACACTGCATTTGCTCGCAGAAATCATAGCACAGAGGCGGTACCATTCTGCCGCCGCCGCGCGGCCATCAAGCGACAAGGTGCTTGCGCGCAGGCGGTAAATATCGTGTACTGGATCTTTGCAGAAGGAGCAGGTCTTGGGTGCGCTATTGATTGCGGTCGTCGCGTTCGCGGCCATTATCGCCGGCGCCTGGTTAGGAGCGTTCCTCCGCACGGTGCTGCCTGAGCACCACCTCACGGACGAGACCGAGAGCGCGGTGCGCATCGGCATCGGCCTTATCGCCACGATGGCCGCGCTCGTCCTCGGCTTTCTGCTCGCGACTGCCAAAGGTTCGTTCGATACCAAGTCCGAAGAAGTTCGGCAGAGTGCCGCCAAACTCATTCTGCTCGATCGAAATCTACGCCAGTATGGTAACGATGCGGACGCCATCCGCGCACAGCTCCTGGCCGCGACCCGGGCGAACCTGGACCACAAGTGGGTTGATACGGGACCCTTCGCGGTCACCGTCAACGAAATGTCATTCGGCAGCGAGCCACTCGTACTCGAGCAGGTACAGGAGAAAATCCGAGAGCTCGTACCTGCAACGCAGACGCAACGCTACGTGCAAGCGCGCGCATTGCAGATCAGCGGCGAACTCGCGCAAACGCGTTGGCTGCTGATCGAACAGGCCGGAGGCTCGATCCCGACACCCTTTCTGGTGCTGCTCGTCCTGTGGCTGGCGCTCATCTTCGCGAGCCTGTCGTTGTTCGCGCCAAGAAACTGGACCGTCAACGCAGTGTTCATCGCATGCGCGCTGTCGGTATCGAGTGCCATCTTCCTCATCATCGAAATGGACCGACCGTTCGGCGGGCTGCTCCATATTTCCGATGCCCCAGTTCGGAGCGCGATCAGCTACCTTGAGCGATAGCTTGCAGCGGCCTGACTGACTCCGGCAGATTCTTGCAAGTCGATCTGCCTGCAACAAATGCGCGCAGTAGAATGACAACAGGTAACGCTGCGGATTTGCATACCGATGATCTTCTCGCGATACGCATACTGGCGATCGCTGGTGCTGCTGGGCCTCCTGACCGGCTGCGCGGCGACGCGACCGATCAACCCGCCCATTACGCAAGTCGATACGAGCAAGGGCTATCGCTATCTCGTCCGTCAGCCGCGCGGCGCGGATCAGGACAATCTCGTCATCCTGGCTTTTTCCGGCGGCGGCACCCGCGCCGCTGCGTTCTCCTACGGCGTTCTGGAGACGCTCAATCGCACCGAGGTTGTAGGGCCCAAGGGCAACAAGATCCGTCTGATCGACCAGTTCGACCTCATCACGGGCGTATCTGGCGGAAACTTCACGGCCCTGGCGTACGGCCTCTACGGTGACAAACTCTTCGACGAGTACGAAAAGCGATTTCTCAAGCGCAACGTCCAGGGAGAACTGCGTTGCGCTTGCAGCACCAAAGGACACCTCTCGATCATGTGCGCCGGATTGTCGTCTTCGTCGTCAATTCTTTGTCCACGCCCAAGACCAATTGGGACGAATCGGAACGGCCGCCGAACGATCTGGTGATCCTGCTCAAGGCGACGGGCGTGCCCATCGACCACTTTTCCGGCGAAGCCGTGGAACTGCTGAAGGACACGATGGCGCGCTGGAAAACTTATCGCAAGATCCGCGATTCCGCCGCATTCAACGCCAGCAAAGATCCTTCGCTCACCGAAGTCACGACCGTGCCCGACATCGACATCTATGGTATCGACGTGTCGTTCGCCGCGCTGAAGGACAAAACGGAACAGGAATACCTGAACAACCTGCCAACGTCGTTTGTACTTCCCCCCGAAGCGGTCGATCGTCTGCGTGCAGCCGCGCACACGATCATCCTCGACTCACCCGATTTCCAGCGACTGCTCAAGGATGCGGGCGCGAAAATCGTCAATGAAGCGCCGGCTGCCGCGCCCTAACTTGCGGCCGCCGCGCCCGCCTTCGCCAGTACGGTGCGCCGCACCAGGGCAACGTGTTCGCGCAACGTATATGCCTCGCTTGCGAATTTGTCGGGCGTATGAATCTGCTCGACGGCCAAGTCGATACGATCGAGATCCTTGAGCCAATGCTCGACCGGCAGATCGCCCGTACGCGTGTGCACATCCTTTTCGAGCATGCTGAGTTCGCCGTACCACCGATAGATTCGTGAGCGGACACGCCACTCCAGGAACCTGGGCAAGTAGTTGAATAGCGGAACCAGAATCACGGCGAGCGGCAGCAACAGGATGATCAGGCGTTCGAGGACGGTGGCGACCCAGAACGGCAGGTAGCGGTACAGGAAACTCGGGCCGAAACGCTTGTGCTGGTCCGCAAACTGCGACACTGGCAGATCGACGGGTGCAGTCCCGGGGAATTCGCCGGCCGACTCGAAATAGCCCTGGTCGCCGTGAATTTCCCGTGCGGCGTCGATGAGCAGGTTGATAAGTGCCGGGTGCAGATTGGCGCGAGCGCCCAGCATCGCCTTGGTGCCGAGCATCTGGACATCACGATCAGGCAGATTGATGGCGAGATCGATGGCGCCCGCGGGCAGCGTGAGCTTGAAGATCCACGGGAAACGTCGCGGATACGCATCGGCGCGTTGCAGGCTCATGAGCTTGATCGCCGGATCGCGCAGCGCCTCCTGGATCGTGGGCGTTTGCGCCCCGCCGACGAACAACGCGGCATCGACTTCGCCTGCTTTAAGTGCTCGCAAGGCCTCGGCGCCCCCCGATGGAAACGATCTCCGTATTGCCGTGCGCGATTCCGTTGGCGGCGACCAGGCCGTTAGCGGCGAATAACCTGTCGACCACGGAGCGGGTACCGCTGCCTGGCGGCCCGACGGCGATGCGCTTGCCCTCGAGCTGATTGATCTGCACCAGCGTCCCCGGATCACGATAGAAAATCCAGAGTGGCTCGTAGTACAGGCTGGCAAGCATGACCACGTCCTTGACTTCGGATGCCGGGGCCACACCGCCCTGAAGGAAGGCGACGTCGACGCGCGAGGCGGGATCGAGCAACAGCGCCATGTTTTCAGCCGCACCCGCCGTCATGCGCTCTTCGACTTTGACCCCTTCGCGTTTGAGGATGGCGATGTAGCGCTGCGCGAACGCGTGATAGATGCCACTCTCGTTCCCGGAAGCCAGGACAATGCGTCGCGGCGGTGCGGGCTGGAGGAGCTGAAACGCGGTCCACAATACTGCCACGACGACGGCGAACACCACCGCGGCGGTGCGGATCTGTTCGTAGCGGTGGCTGTGAGGAGGCTTGTCAGCCATTTTGGACGGGCTGTGTGCGAAGGTTGGAGATATCACCGCGCCACCGAAGGGACGCCGCGGCAGGCGCCGAGTCTCGTTGATTATACTGCGCGCACTGTCACACTCGCGTCACCGGGTGCGATGCAGGATAATCGCGACCAGTCGGGTGGAGATGCCCGGCGTGCTTCGCGCTGCGTTCCCTGGGGACGCGCCAACAAACCGTGACTCGCTCTGGAGATTACGAAATGAACCAGGTAGCAAAATTGCTGACCGCGGCCGTGATTGCGTTGTGTCTGGCGGCTTGCGCCAGCCCCGGGGGCAATTCCCCGTCGGATGTCGAGATTCGCACCGGATTCATCGAGCAAGTGAATTTGACGACGATCAAGAGCAACCACGACCAGGGCGTCGGCGCGATTCTCGGCGGCATTGCCGGCGCTGGTATCGGGAGTCTGATCGGCGCTGGGACCGGCAGGGATGTTGCCATTGCCGCGGGTGCGATCGCCGGCGCGCTGGGCGGCAACTACGCGCAGCAGAAATACTACGACCAACCGCAGCCGGCCCAGCAAGTTTACGTTCGACTGCAGAGCGGCGTGCTGGTGATGATCACGCAACCGGTCAACGCGAATCTGTTCCGGGGCGCCAAGGTGTACGTCGAAGGATCGGGCAGCGACGCCCGCGTGATCCTGCGCTAGGGCAGCTTGTAGCCGCGGAACTGCTCGCGCAGCTTGTTCTTGAGCATTTTTCCGGTCGGACCCATCGGAATCGAATCGACGAAGGCGACGTCGTCCGGTGTCTGCCACTTGGCGACGCGGCCTTCGTAGAACTTGAGCAGCACCTCGCGCGTCAGCTCAGCACCTGGCTTGCGCACGACGACCAGCAGCGGGCGCTCATCCCACTTCGGATGGGCGATGCCGATGCAGGCCGCCATCGCCACCGCGGGATGCGCGACCGCGACGTTCTCGATATCGATCGAACTGATCCATTCGCCGCCGGATTTGATGACGTCCTTGCTGCGGTCGGTGATCTGCATGTAGCCATCGGCATCGATCGTTGCCACGTCCCCAGTGGGAAACCAGGCCTGGCCTGCAGCATCCGTGACCAGCGGATCGGCGCCTTCATCGCGGAAATATTTGCGGACGATCCACGGTCCGCGCACGTACAGATCGCCAAACGCCTTGCCATCCCAGGGCAGCTCCTTGCCATCGTGATCGACGATTTTCATGTCGACGCCGAACACCGCGCGACCTTGCTTCGCCATGACGGCGTAGCGATCATCCCGCGGCCGTTCCGCGTGGTGCGCGCGTAGCGCGCACACGGTGCCGAGGGGAGACATCTCCGTCATTCCCCACGCGTGGACCGCCCTGACGCCGTATTTCTCCTCGAATGTGCGCAGCATCGCCGGCGGCAGCGCAGCACCGCCCACGATCGTGCGCCGCATGGTCGAGAAGCGAAGCGAGTTCTGATCCAGATAGGTGAGCAACCCCTGCCATACCGTCGGCACGCCTGCGGAGAGCGTCACCTTTTCCGCTTCGATTAATTCATAGACCGACTTGCCGTCCAGCGCCGGGCCCGGAAATACGAGCTTCGCGCCCGTCATTGCGCCGGCATAGGGAAGACCCCAGGCGTTGACGTGGAACATCGGGACGACAGGGAGAATCACCTCCGTGCTCGAGATGCTAAGTGAGTCGGGAGCCGTCACACAAAACGTGTGCAACAGCGTCGAGCGATGGCTGTACAGCACGCCTTTGGGATGGCCCGTGGTGCCCGAGGTATAGCAGATCGACGACGCGAGATTCTCATCGAACAGCGGCCAGTTGTAGTCCGCCGACTGGGCGTCCAGCAACTCTTCGTAGCATTGCAGGTTCGGGATCGTGGAACTTGCGGGCATATGTGCGCGATCCGTCATGGCGACGAAATGCTTGACCGTCTTGAATTGCGCCGCGACTTTTTCGACGATCGGCAGGAACGTCAGGTCGAAAAAAAGACACGTATCCTCCGCGTGATTGACGATCCACGCGATCTGATCGGCGACGAGCCGCGGATTGATCGTATGGACGATCGCGCCCATGCCGGCGACCGCGTAGTAGAGCTCCATATGCCGATGGCCATTCCAGGCCAGCGTGGCGACGCGCTCGCCCGCGCCGATGCCCCACGCTTCCAGCGCATTGGCGAGCTTCTTCGCGCGCGCGTGCAGCTCACGATACGTGGTGCGATGGATGTCGCCTTCGACTCGGCGCGACACGATTTCGACCGCACCGTGATGACGATCAGCGTGCTGGATCAGCGACGAGATGAGCAGCGGAACATCCTGCATCAAGCCTTGCATGGCGCGCCCTCCTGGGTCGTACGTGGGCCGGCTGCCCGGCCTCGCAATCATGCCGTAAGGATAGCAGTGTCGCGCGCGCGACGCCTCGCGCCCCTTGAGTTGGTTGCACTGCGTCAAACGCGTAGCTGGATCGCCGAATCCAGCGAATGCAACTGCGTATAATCGGCCACACTCCGCACGCTCATTCTATGGCAGAGAAAACGGTTATTGCTCCGCACCCCTCGACGAGGCCGCCGCCATGGCTGCTTGAAAGCAGCATGACCGTGCTGCTGGTGATGCTGGTCAGCACCGTCTTCATCATCCCGGTCATTTTCCCGACGGGGGAGGCAAGCCGTGCTCTCCTGGACGTTTCGTTCACGCTCATATTGGTGAGCGGGGCTGCCGCGATTTACCGGCCGCAACTCATGTCGATGGTTGCCATCCTTTTGTGCGGCCTCGCCATTGTGTTCCGCTGGATGGAATGGGTCGTCCCGGTTGACGACCAATCATTCGTGCGCGAAGGTTCGGCGCTGCTCGCGCTGTCGCTGATCACCATTATCGTGGCGACACGGGTCTTCGCCAGTGGCGTCGTGACGGCCGATCGCATTATGGGCGCCGTCGCGCTGTATCTGCTGCTTGGCATCGCCTGGGCGGTCGCGTATGAAATCGTCGCGCTCCACGTACCCGGAGCCTTCAGCGCCGGCGCGGGCGCCGGCACCGGTCCGCAACGCTGGTTCTATTTCAGTTTTGTCACCCTGACGACCGTCGGCTATGGCGACATCACGCCTACGGCACCGGTCACGCAATCGCTGGCGATGCTGGAAGCGCTGGTCGGCCAGCTCTATCCGGCGATCATACTGGCGCGGCTCGTTTCGCTGCGCGGCAAATAATCTCAACAGTCACGGAGCAATCATGCTTAGCGATCCCCGCGTGTTCTTTGCCGCCGAACGCACGCTGCTCGCGTGGGTCCGCACCGGTCTCACCATCATGGCGTTCGGCTTCGTGGTGGCGCGCTTCGGGCTCTTCCTGCGCCTGCTCGCGGCGCAGCAACCGGGCGTCGTCAGCAATATCGAGATGCATCATGGCGTTTCCAACATCGTCGGGATCCTGCTGGTGGTCGTGGGCATCGCGTGCATGATCCTGGGCGCGATCCAGCACAGGAACTACGTAGCGACGTTGCCGCCTGCCGACGTTCCGCGGTCGCACAGTGCGATCTATCCGGTCACGTTGTCCCTATTTCTCGCCGCGCTCGGGGTCGTGCTCGCGGTGTATCTCGCTGTTTAGGCGCCTGTGGCAGAATCCGGTGATGACTCGCATTGCCGGCCAGCAACGCACGCGGGGAGCCTGGCTCGCCGTGGCAATCCTGCTGGTCACACCTTCGGCCACGGGGAAACCGCGCCACAATTCCTCCGCGACGCAAGTCGAAATCCAGATTGCGCTGTGCTCCGAGCCTGAAAATATCGTGCGCGCGCTGGATCTGGCGCCTCGCGGCAGGTCCGGCGAAACCTGGCTGTTCGACGATGACGCGCTGACCTTGTTCGAGCACGGCCTGCGGTTTCGCCTACGTCCCACTGCGGGCGGCAGCGAACTCACGCTCAAAGCCGCGGTTGACGACTGTGCGGGCGTGCCTCGCGGGCTCGTCCCGGCCAAGGCAGGCAAGTGCGAGTTCGACATGCATGGCGAAACGATGACCGCCGCGGTGTCGCTGACGTCGCATCTCGACGCATCCGAAGTGACGTCGCTGCTGTCCGGCAAGCTGCCGCTTGCGGCGGCGCTCAGTGCCGCCCAGCTGCGCTTTCTGAAGGAATCGAAGAATCTGTGGCCGCTGCCTCCTGGCCTGCGGCCACTCGGGCCGATCGAGGTATCGTCTTACCGGGCGCGCGACCTGCCCTACGACGTCGATATATCGCGACTACCCTCCGGCGACCGCTATGCCGAAGTCTCACGCAAGGTTGCACTCGCCGATGCCGATGCCGCGCGCAGGACCTTCGATGGCGATCTTGTGCGCAGCGGCGTCACCGCGTGTGCGGACCAGTCCGCGCAAGCGGTGAACAAGTTGCGCGGACTCCTGCGCAGCCACTGACGACGAAGCTGGCCCCTGACGAGCGTAATCGTGACCAGCCTCGCATCCCATCACCTCGTCATCGCGGCGGCGGAATCGTCACACAAGTCAGGACCAGGCATGGCGACGGACGCGGTCGAGTCCGGCGTCGCCCACATCGAGGCGTTGCCGGGCGACATCGCGCAGATCCCGATGGTGCAGCACCTGAGCGACGTCATTCCCGCCGCCGATCTCGTCTTTGGCGGCGCGATGCTGCTCGTCATCGTGATCTTTCACGCCACCGGAGTGCGCATTGTCACCAACCATGTCGTGCGCCGATCGCTGGTCATACTCCAGCGTCCAACGGCATGGCGCGCCGACTTGCTGATGAGCGGTACCGTGTTCATGCTGCTTACGTTGCATCTGCTCGAGATCGTCATCTGGGCGGCGGCGCTGGTGTACTCGGGGCTTGTGCCGGATTGGCGCGCGTCGGGATTTTTCGCAGGCAATACCTACACGACCGTCGGCTACGGCGCCTTCGTGCTGCCGCTGGGATGGCACATGCTCGCGCCCATCATCGCAATTTCCGGACTCTTCACCTTCGGTTGGTCGGGCAGCGTGCTCGTGGACCTGGTCGGACGCTGCCAGAAAATCAAGGACGCGGCAGCAGCGAAGTAGACGCCTTCATCATGATTCATTTGCTCCAAACACTTTAGAGACTGCGGATGAAGTACAAAGACTATTACGCGATCCTCGGCGTCAAGCGCGACGCGGGCGCCGACGACATCAAGGGCGCCTACCGGCGTCTTGCACGAAAGTACCACCCGGACGTGTCGAAGGAAAAGGACGCCGAGGAAAAATTCAAGGAAATGGCGGAAGCGTACGAGACGCTGAAAGACCCGGAAAAGCGGGCTGCCTACGACCAGCTCGGCAGTCACGCCGCCGGGCAAGAATTCCGCCCACCGCCTGACTGGGGGCAACAATTCGCACAGCGTGAAGGCGCGTTCGAGGACATCGATCTCGCGGACCTGTTCGCGGCGTTCGGTGGTCACGGTGGTAGCCGGCCCGGACGCGAACGTGGCGACAGCGCCACCGGTCCCCGGCGCGGCCACGACTACGAAGCCGGCGTGCAGATCTCGTTCGACCAGGCATTCAAGGGTACCGAGATCTCACTCGAGATGAACGGCCTCGAATGGGATGAGAACGGCAATGGTCGGCGCGTGCCGCGAACCATCACCGTGCGTATTCCGCGCGGCGTGGCAAGCGGCGAAAAACTACGCGTCCCGGGCAAGGGCGGTCCTGGCTTTCGCGGCGGACCCGCGGGCGATCTCTATCTCGACGTCGAGGTGCAGGAGCATCCGCTGTATCGCGTTTCCGGGCAGGACATCTACGTCGATCTGCCGCTGGCGCCGTGGGAAGCGGTGCTGGGCACCAGCGTATCGCTGCCCACGCCGGCGGGAAAGGTGGCGCTCAAGGTGCCCCCCGGCACGCGCGCGGGCCAGCAGTTGCGGCTCGGCGGCCGCGGTCTCGCACGTGGTTCGGGCACGCCCGGCCACTTGTTCGCGATGGTGCGCATCGACGTGCCGACGGTGGTCGACGACGCCCAGCGCGATCTGTATCGCAAGCTGGCCAAGCAATCGACATTCAATCCCCGCGCCCACTTGGAACAGGAGGCCGCGTCATGAGCAATGTCCCCGACGAAGCCGTGCGCATCGACGATGAAGGTACGATCTCGTACTCGGAACTGATCGCCGCTTCTGGCGTTCCGGAGCAGGTGGTGCGTGAGATGGTGAGCTACGGCGTGCTGACGCCGCGCGGCGGCGACGCCGCAACCTGGTCGTTCACGATGCGTTCACTGATCGTCGTGCGCAAGGCGCAAAGGTTACAGCGCGACTTCGAGCTCGACACCCATGCGGTTACCGTGGTGCTGCGCTACCTGGAACGGATTGAGGCACTGGAGTCGCAGATTCGTTCGTTGCGCGCGCAGTTGCGCTGACAATGGAGCCCTGGGCAAGGTCGATGGCTTCGTGCAGCGTTGCACAGACGCGCTCGGGGCCGACGATCGCGGTAATGCCGTGCCGGTCCATATCGGCGCGCAGATAGGCGCTGACTCGCGCGAAGACCAGTTCGACGCCCGACGCGCGCAAATCGTCGAACAGATCATGGACTGCGCGTGCGGCGGAGAAGTCGATGGCAGTTATCGCCCCCGCGTCGATCACCAGCCAGCGTACGGGTGCGGGCGCATGCTTGACCAGACTGCGCACTTCATCCGTGAAACGATTTTCGTTGGCGTAGAACAAGTCCGCTCCGAAGTGGTAGACGAGCAGACCCGGCTCCGTCTGCACTCCCGGTACCGCCGGGACTTGCACCCAACGCCCGGTCGGTCCGGGCGCGAGCACCGAAGTGTGCGGGCGATAGCTATGACGCACGTGGCGAAGCAGCGACAGACCCACTGCCAGTAGGATCCCCTGTTCCAGCCCGATGAAGGCCACCGTCCCCGCAGTCGCGATAGCGAGGGCGAATTCGCCCGGGCTTTCGCGGCGAATCTCGGCCAGGCCGCGCCAATCGATCAAGCCGAGCGCGATCGTAAAGACGATGGCGGCAAGCACGAATTGCGGCAGATACTGCAGCGGCCCGGTCAGGAAGAGCAATACGAACACGACCACCAGCGCCGCGATGACTTGCGCAAACTGGCTTTGCGCGCCGGCGCGTTCGCCCATCGCCGTTTGCGTCAGGCTGCCGTTCACGACGAACGCCCCGCTGACCGCTGCCGCCGCATTCGCCGCGGCCAGCCCGAGGATGTCGGCGTCGGCATCGACGCGCTCGCGATGCCGCAGCGCAAAAATGCGCGACGTCGCCGCGCTCTGCGCGATGATGATGACGAAACAGGACACCGCAACCGGCAACAGCCGCACAAGCTCGTCCCAGCCTACCGTCGGCAGCACGAACGACGGCAGTCCGCTGGCCACCGGCCCGATGGTCGCAATCCCGCGTGCGGCGAAGTCCAGCATCGCACTTGCCGCGATGCCCGCCACGACCGCAAACAGTGAAACCGGAAGGCGTGGCGCCCACCGCCGCCCGCCAAGCAAGCACGCGACGAGCACGGCGGAAAACCCGAGCGTGACGCTGTTGACACTGGACAGATTGCGACAGATCTCCGCGATCTGATCGATCGTGCGATGCGCAGCAATGGTCACGCCGATCATTTCACCCATCACCGCGACGCCGACCTGCACGCCGACTCCGGCAAGAAATCCGACGAGCACTGTGCGCGAGAGAAAGTCGGCGAGAAAGCCGAGCCTGAACAGGCGCGCCACGAGCAGAAGCGCCGCAGTCAGCAGAGCCACCACGCCGACCAGCGTCATGTACTGCGCCGTTCCGGGCGGTGCCATCCCGGACAACCCGCTCGCAAAGATTGCCGCGGTCGCGGAGTCCGCCGCCACGACCATGTGGCGCGATGACCCGAAAATCGCGAACGCCAGCAACGGCAGCAGCAGCGTGTACAAACCGGTGACCACCGGCGTTCCGGCGATTCGAGTGTAGCCGAGCACCTGCGGCACATTCATCGACGCGAGCGATACGCCGGCGACAGCATCACGCAGCATCGTCGCGCGACGGAACGGGCGCATCGCGCCCAAGAGATTCAGGGGCATTTTTGTTGCGCAGAAAATCGCGCTGACCCGCAACGCAGGCGAGGTTGTATCATCGTGGCAAGAGATGCTCTGCACCATTCGTACTGCGGTTGAATCATCTCACAACCTGCCGCGGATCAAAATGGCCGCAACGTGGCGTTAAGCGTCTCATCTCACCAACGCAGATTCACACGGAGGAGAACATGCCGGGACTACGCGAACGATTCGGGCGACCACTGCGGTTGGGGATCATCGGCGGTGGGCCTGATTCTTGGATCGGGCGCATGCATCGCGGGGCGGCGGAGTTCGACGGCTGGTGGCGCGCGGTCGCGGGCGTCTTCTCCAGCGATCCGGCGCGTTCGCGCGCGGCCGGCGCGAGCATGGGATTCGACGCCGCGCGCAGTTACGGCGACGTGCAGACGATGCTGGCACAGGAAAAGGCGCGTCCCGACGGTATCGACGCAGTCGCGATCATGACGCCCAACGATACGCATTTTTCCTACGCCGCCGCGGCCCTCGATGCCGGACTCGACGTCGTCTGCGACAAGCCGGTGACCTATGATTTTGCCGAGGCCAGCGACCTCGTCGCGCGCACCCGCAAGCAGGCTCGCGTCTTTGCGATCGCACACGCCTATTCGGCGTATCCGATGACCCGCTATGCGCGGATGCTCGTGCACGATGGCACGCTGGGTGCCATCCGGCTGGTGCAGGTCGAATACATACAATCGGGCATGGCGACCCGCGTCGAGGACGCGCCCAAAACCAATCGCCTCGGGTGGGTGCTTGACCCCAAGCGCAGCGGACTCTCGCTGGTCATGAGCGCGATCGGCTGCCATGCGCAGCAGCTGGCGTGTGCAACCGTCGCCAAGAACATCGTGCGCGTCTGCGCCGACGTGGCCGCGCTCGTGCCGGACCGCAAGGTCACCGACTACGTTTCTGCCCTGCTGGAATTCGAGGGCGGCGCCCGTGGCACGTTCACCGTGACGCAGGCGGCCGCCGGCGGCGAGAACGACATCCGCCTGCGCATCTATGGCGACAAGGGCATGCTTGAGTGGTGGCATCGCGACGCAGGTTATCTGCGCCTGTCGCTGCAAGGCGAAGCCGCGCGCGTCATCGGTCGCGGCGACACTTTCCTGCCGCCGGACATCATCGCGACGGGACGCACGCCGCGCGGACATCCCGAGGGACTACGCGAAGCATTCGCGAACATCTACGCCGAGGTGGCCCAGGAGCGCATGGCGCGTGCGCTCGGCGACGCTGTACCGATATTTCCGTATCCGCGGATCGAAGACGGCGCGCACACGATGGCGTTCACCGAGGCGTGTCTCGCGTCGCAGGCCAAGCATGCGTGGGTGGACGTGGCTCGAGGTTGATTCAGGCGACGCGCTGCGTTTTCAGTGCCGCCGGCGCGAACAGCGCCTCCATTTCACGGCGGATGCGGTACGCGGGGAGCGTTTCGTCGATGACGACGTCCGCCCACGTCAGCGGCTGTCCCTGATGGACGGCGCGGATCACCTTGACGTTGTGCGCGAGACCGAGCGGCAGCCCGCCGATCACGAGCGATCTCTCGGCGGGAAACAACTTGCCCCAGACGGTGTAGCCGCCTTCGCCGTCCAGCACTTCGCCGGGTTTGAGCTCGCGCTTGGCCGTCGCCACCACGTCAGCGTTGAAACACGTCGCGCTGCCCGTCGCCTCGCCGCGCAGCCCCACCGTCGCGACGGAGATGCCGACCTCGAGGCCGATCAGGTGCCACCGCTTGTACAGACACGCGTAGCGTCCGGAGGGATCGGTGCGCACCATGTACTCCCTGAAGCAGTTGCGGATGTACTCGGTATCGCCTTCGAACACCACGAAGACGCCAAAGCGAATGTCGTAGCCGATCGGCGTGCCGTCGCGCTCCAGCGAGGAAATGACTTCGACCTGGCCCTTCTGGTGCAGCACGCCGCCTTCGGAAATCGGGCGGCACACCGCAGGGATGTCGTCGATCGAGGCCGGCGGGTAGGCAAGCCCGTCCGGCGGCGCGACGAGTCCCGTCGCATTGCAGACCGCGGTGCATTCGATGGCTGGCTTGGACCCGTCGAGAAACGAGTTGAACATCTTGGGATTGAGCCCACCTACCCTGGCCTGCTCCGGCGTCAGTCCGTAGTGACCCCAAACGGTTTCCGGCGTCGACTGCGCGAAGTGCGGCAGCCATTTGTGGCCGCGTCCCGCCGCGACGACCGGAAAACCTGCAGCACGCGCCCAGTCGACCAGCTCGCAGATCAGCGCCGGCTGATCGCCGTAGGCGAGGCTGTAGATCACGCCGTGCTCGGCGGCCTTGCGCGCCAGCAACGGCCCGCAGAAGGCGTCGGCTTCGACCGTGACGTTGACCACGTGCTTGGCGTGGCTAAACGCCTCCAGGCAATGCTCCACCGCGGCGATCGGATTGCCGGTGCACTCGACCACGATGTCGATTTTCGGATGGCGGACCAGCGCCTGCCAGTCGTCGCCCAGGTGCGTAGCCCCGGTGGCGAGCGCGTCGTCCATGGAAGCCGCGGCGTAGCGCTGGGGCTTCCAGCCTACGCGTTCGAGATTGGCGCGCGCGCTCGAAGGATTCAAATCCGCGATCGCGACCAGGTGCACACCAGGCGTGCGTGGAACCTGGGCAAGGTACATGGCACCGAACTTGCCGGCGCCAATCAATCCGACGCGCAGCGGATTGCGCTGCTCCGCGCGCTGCCGGAGCTTGGCGTAAAGGCTCATGCGAGTATCGTCGCGCTCATGCGGCCTCCACCGCGAACACGAAGCTGTGCCGCGTGATCCCATCGGCCGTGTGCGCAATCGCGCTGCGACGCGCCCTGCGGGCCTTGGCTTCGCCCGCAGCGCTCATGCGGCCATCGCCGGACGCAGCGCCTCCTCCGGCGTGCCATCCTTCCACGGCAACGCCACCGGATAATCCTTCAGCAGGCAGTCATCGGGCAGGCATATGATCGGCGTGAAGTCGCGGTGGGCGATGTACTCCGGCCGCTTGAAGCGCCGGATGTGGTTGGACACCGCGCATAGACTCAGGTACACGCTGATGCGGTTCCACGGCGACAGGTTCGACGTCGATGCGTGCACGAGGCAGGAATGGAACAGGATCATCGACCCGGGCGGCCCCTTGGGGGCGACGATGCCGCCCCTGCCCACGAGTTTGGCGATGGTCGCATGGTCAATCGTCCACAGTGGATAACTGGTCGTCGAAGTGTCGTGCGCGGCATCGATCACGCCCAGCTTGTGGCTGCCGGGGATGAACATCAGCGGGCCGTTGAATTCGTTGACCTCGTCGAGAAAGATCGCGACGTTCATCGCTCGCGCATCGGGCATCTCGTCATCGTTCTTCCACGTGCCGTAGTCCTGATGCCACTGCCAGACGTCACCGTCGAAGGCCATCTTGCCGTTGATCTTGAACTGATGCATGTACACCGGTTCGGCGAACAGCTGCACGATCGGTTCGATCATGCGCGGATGGCGCGCGAGCCTGGCGAACGGTTTGCTGTAGAGATGGGCGGCAAAATTGGTGCGCACCACGTCGCCGTTCTTTTCGCGCACGTTTTCCGGGCGGCGCTGCGCGTAGAGCGCGGGCACCTCCTCACTCAACACCCTGATCTCCTCCGGCCGGAAATGGCCGGGGAAGAACAGGTAGCCGTCATGGTCGAAGCGTTCGATCTGTTCCGGGGTCAGCATCATGGCGAATCCTTCTCGATGGCAGCATCCGCTATGGCAAGCATCTTACGCCAACGGGACGTTTTCGCCATGGCGCGAGGGCGGGGAATCGTGCGACACTTCACGAGCAGCGCCGGATCGGCGCCATGGCGAGGCAAGACTCATGCGGCTCACGGCAACGAGAAAACTCGATGCGACCATCGGGCAGCGCGCGCTGCTCGCGTTCGGCGCAGTGGCTGCGGCTGCGTTCGCAGTTTCGGTTGCCGGCTGCAGTTCGATGAGGGCGCATTCCGCCGACGACTACGATCGTGGCGCGGCAACGTCGGAGCAGTACTACAGGGACTCTCGCGCGTGCGACAAGCAGGCGGAAGCACACGGCAACGAACACGGCCTCGGTCCCTACGATCCGACCAATGGCGCCTACAACCGCATGTTCGACGCATGCATGCGCTCGAGCGGCTACACGCGCAAGAAGACCGTTGAATAGCCGCACGGGTCGAGTTCATAGGGCGCCAGTCGGGTGAATCTGCGTTGGGTCGATTGACGATTTTTGCCAAGGCGAATCTCGACGTGCGGGATTCGCTGCATTCGTACAGGAGCGCCGGCAAGATACTGTGGAATGGCATCAACGACCTCGTCCGCGTCCGGTTCCCTGGCAGCGTCGTGCGTCTGCGCCACGAAACCTGGACCCGATCGGACGCACTAATGGAGGCACACGGCGAACTTCCTGCCGAACTTCTCGCTCGCGACCTCCCGCTCGAGCCGTATACGCTCGCCGCTCAGTTCAGCCAAGCCCTGTTCGAGGTCGATTGCGATGTTGTCGCGCTTTCAACACAGCCGGACGTGATGAACCGGCTCGCCCGGCATCGACGCGACGGCTATTTCCTTTATCCAGCCAACCAGCATCGCTGGCCTGCGGCCGACAAGCTCTGGCTGCGCAGTGAGTTCACCTACGAGATGCCCATCGACGTCGATCGTTCCATGACCAATTTCGAGAAGATCATCGCCAGGCTCCGCGAGCGATCGGCCGCGCACATCCTGGTATACAACATGTCCTCGGTCGTCCCCGGCGAGTCGATCCACTGTCACGAAGGCCTCGACGAAATACTTTCGACTCGCATTCGCAAGTTCAACGTCGCGCTCGCAGAGCTGTCCCGCAGAACAGGGATCTCGGTCATCGATGTGGATGCGATCGTCGCCCGCGCCGGAGCCGACCGCGTCAAGCTCGATCCCGTGCACCTGACTGCGGACGGCGCCCGTCTGGTCGCGGAAGAGGTTGTGCGAGTGCTCGACGATCTGGGCTGCTTTCTTGCGCCGGTGCCGCATTGATGCGCGTCAGCGTCGTCATACGCACGCGCGATGAAGCTGACCGATTGCGGTTGACGCTGACCTCGCTCGCCTGCCAGACGGCAGCGGCGGAGGTCGTCGTCGTCAACGACGCTTCGGCCGACCACACGGCGGCCGTCATCGCCGAAGCCCGCGACTGGCTCCCGCTGCGGGTCGTCGATCACGCCGAGGCGCGCGGCCGCGCAGGCGCGACGAATGCTGGCGCGAGCGTCGCGACGGGCGACGTCCTGCTGTTTTTGGACGGTGACACGCTCGCGCATCCAGAGATGATTGCGCGACACTCGGCGATACACGCAGGCGATGGCCGGCACGTCGCTCGCGGCGAAACGTTCCACCTGCGCAGCACACGATTCCTGCGGGATCCGGAAACCGCAACGCCGCGCTCAGGCGAGGAGTTGCGGTTCGCTGGGATCTCTCCTGACGAACGCGCAAGATTGCGCGTGACGCGCGCCGACATCATGAACGACTTCAACTCGATCGACCGACGCGCCGAGCTCGGCATCTACCCGGGCTTCGGTCCGCGCCGCCTCTGCGAGCTGGAAATGGACGCCTTGCGGCACCATCCCGATTGCACCGTGCTCTGGGCAGCAGCCGCAGGCAGCAACCTTTCGGTGCGACGGGATGACTTCCTCCGCAGCGGCGGCTTCCACGAAGACCTGGACATCAACGAGCACCGCGAACTTGCGCTGAGGCTTTGCGCGAGCGGCGCGCGCATGGTGCCGGTGGACGGCGCGCTGACCTATCACATGACCCACCGCAGCGGCTGGCGGGATCCGCTCATCGACACGACGTGGGAGGAAGTGTTCTACCGCGCACATCCGCTACTCGCGGTGAAGCTTCTGAACGTTTTTTGGGCGACGCTTGCCGCGAAGAGCGACATACCAGCGGCGGCACGGATCGCGTCGTTGCCCGAGCTCGAAACCGCGTCCCGAGGCGACAGCGGCATCGACTACGACGCGATCCGTCGCCTCATTCCCGGCTTGCCGGAATTGCCAGCCGTTGCTGCGGACTTGCCCGCGACGCGCAGCGAACACAACCCGGCCGCCGACACGATGGACCGCCGATGAGCGCGGTCACACCGATCTTGCTGCAAGCCGTCGTCGACGACGCCGAGCGTCCCGCGCTCGTTGCGGCCTCACAACAACTCGATGAGTGCCTGAACAGCGGCAACACCAGGCCGTCACGAGATCCGGCTTGAATTCGCCTCGGCATTCGCGGCGGTCCGGACGCGCGCGCCGACCACTGTCATCGTCGCCTCGCTGCTTCCCGAAGTTGCGCGCGATGAACCGTTGTCATCGATCGAGGCCCGATGGAGGTCGCAGCTATCCGTCCTCACGACGGGACCCGCGCCTTTCGTTTTCCTGTGCACGGTCTTTCGTCATGTCGCGCGCGATGCGCCCGCGTCACCGAAAAGCGGCGGATCGGAGATGAGGGAGCGCATCCGGCGGCTCAATCTGTTCGCCCTGGAGTTGTCGCACGACACCGGAGTCGGAATTATCGACATCGATCGCGCGTTGACCCACATTGGCGCACGGCAGCTCGGGGCGGACTACCGATTGGCGGGTCGCATCGCCGCCGAAGTTGCGGCGCATACCATTGTCGGGAGCATCTTGTTGGCCGGCCTCGACGACGCGGCCGCGCCGGAAGTCTTGCACGGTGCGGCGCAGTTCCAGGGCGCGCTGTGGCAGATCGGCACCTTGCTGCAACGACGGCTCGGCCAACGCTGAGAGCTTGCATGGAAGCGCTCGACCTTCTGCGCTCGATGCTGCTTATCCGCGCGTTCGAGCGGGCGCTGATGCAGTCCCCCGATCACGGCTTTCAACTGCTGTCGGCGGGCGAAGAGGCGGTCGCGGTCGGCGTGTGCGCAGCGCTCGACGCGAGCGACCAGCTGCTGAGCAGCGGGCGCTCGATCGGTCCTGCCTTGGCCCGCGGTCTCGATCCACGTGCGGTGATGGCCGAGCTGCTGGGCAAAGTCACCGGGCCATGCGGCGGCCGTGGCGGCCGCGGGCACATCGCGCAGCCTTCGGTCGGATACTTTGGCGCGCACGCCGTCGTCGGCGGGAATCTGACGATCGCTGCGGGCGCCGCACTGGCCGCACAGCTTCAGCGACGTTCGTCGGTCGTCGCGTGCATCTTCGGCGATGGCGCGTGCGGCGCCGGGGCGGTGCACGAGACGCTCAACATCGCGGCGCTTTGGAAACTGCCGTTGCTCCTGGTCTGCGACAACAATCAATATTCCGTATCGACACCCCAGGCGGAGGCGCTCGCGCCATCGCCCTTGTCGGAACTCGCCCGACCGTTCGGCATTCCGGCTATCACCGTCGACGGCATGGACGTGCTCGCGGTCCAGGATGCGGCCCGGTCAGCCGCCGACCGCGCGCGGGCCGGGCTGGGTCCGTCATTTCTGGAGTGCATTTCGTATCGGTTCGCCACGCACTCGACCGCCACGCGCGAAACTCGACCCGATGAGGAAGTCCGCGTCTGGAAAGCGCGCTGCCCAATCGAGACTTTTGTGGCGCACCTTCACGCCGAAGGCACCTTGTCCCCGGAGCTTCGCGCCCGACTCGAACGAGCGGCCGATGACGTTGCAGCCGACGCTCGTCGCTTCGCGGATGCATCGCCCTATCCGGATCCGGCGGAATTGCTGCGCGATGTCATCTGAGCCGGCACAGCGCGTCGTGAAGCTGTTCTTTCGGGAAGCGATCGCGCGCGCGCTGCGCGAAGAAATGCTGCGCGATGAAAACGTCATCGTGCTGGGGCAGGACGTAGGGCGCTTCGGCGGATCGTACAAGGAATTTGTCGGCCTCTTCGAGCAGTTCGGTCCGGCGCGCGTGCGCGATACGCCCGTGGCCGAAGCCGCCATGGTCGGACTGGGCGCTGGCGCAGCGGCGGCGGGCATGCGGCCACTGGTCAGCATCACGTACATGGATTTCCTGTTGCTCGGCCTCGATCCGCTCGTGAATTTCGCGGCCAAAGCGCGCTTCAAAACCGGAGGCCAACTCAAGGTGCCGATGGTCGTCAAAACCACCGCCGGCGCCAAAGGGCAGGGCGTGGCGCACTCGCAATGCATCGAATCCTGGATCATGGGCGTCCCGGGACTGAAAGTCGTCGCACCGTCGACGCCCGGCGATGCCTACGGACTCATGAAGTCATCCCTGCGCGAATCCGGGCCGGTCGTGTTCGTCGACCACAAGCGGCTCTTCCCTACCGCCGGCGAACTTCCCGAAGGCGAGCATTTCGTGCCCATCGGCAAGGCGCTGATCCGGCGCCCCGGCAAGCACATCACGATTGTCACGCACTCGTACATGACGCGCATCGCCATCGAGTCCGCCGAAATGCTGGCCGCAGAAAACATCTCCTGCGAAGTCGTCGACCTGCGCACGCTCGCGCCGCTCGACATGCCCACGCTGTGCGAGTCAGTCGCGCGCACTGGAGCGGTGCTCACACTCGAAGAAGGCCAGACCAGTTGTGGCATCGGCGCCGAAGTGGCCTGCCGCATACGCGAGGAGCTCGGCGAGGTACGAGCCGGGCGCGTCGGCGCGCTCGCCGCTCCGGTGTCGTCCAATCCGGTGCTCGAAGCGGCGTGCCTGCCGGACGCCAAGCGAGTCGTGCAGGCGATCCGACGTCTGCTGTTATCCTGATACCGACCCGCCTAAGGGGAAACGAACGCATGATATTCAAACTGGTGGTGCCCGGACCGATCGAGGATGTCGATGAGCTGCGCGTTCTCGAATGGCAAGGTGATGTCGGGCAAGCCTTTGCCAAAGGCGCATTGATCGTCGAACTCGAGACGCACAAGGCGGTGGTCGAAGTGCGCGCCGGCCAGCCCGGCATCCTGCGCGTCGTACTGTGCGACGCCGGAAGCTGGGAGAAGATCGGCAACCCGCTGGCGATCCTGAGCGATGTGCCGGCGGAGCCACTCCCTGATTCCCTGGATGACGTGGCACCGTGGCTCGTCGATTTCGAGATTACGTAGCCGCGAAACCGGTGACGCCGCCAGCGCGCAGAATGCGCAGGATTTCGGAGCGAATCTCAGCCTGCATCGCGCCGCTGGCGTGGATTCCATCCGGCAGATGGCTCAGCGCGCCCATGTCAGCGGCGATCGCATCGAGGTCGACGATCTCGACCCCGCTATCGCGTGCCAGGTCATGAAGCATCAGATTGAGCTCCTTGTTACGAACGTTCGACAGCGTGTCGCGCATGGGCCGGTCGAAAGCCGCGTAGTTGAGGATCGTCTCGTTGCCCGCCGTCGACATGACGTTCATGACGAGAAACTTCGCGTTCGACTGGCGGCGCGCTGCGTCGATGAGAGACTGGTAGTCGCGCTGGATATCGGCGGGCGTTCGCCTGACGATCTCGAAGTTGTTCCGCAGCCACGAACGCACCGCGGCGCCGGTTTCGGCGAGACGAAATGTGTGGCAATGCAATGCGTAGCCAAGCCTGCGGTGGCGCAGAATATCCTGGGCCTCGGCACTTAACGACAGCAGGACGGCATCGGCCGGGCCGGTGTGGGTCAGTCCCGTCCGCGTCAGCAACGGATATTTCTCCGTCAGCGGAGATCGTCGCAACGCCGACAACAGGCAGCCAGCGAAGATCCAGTCGTCGGGCCTGGGCACACTGGTCCCGACCGGAAATGTGCGCGCGAAATCGGCCGCGATTTCATCGAACTCAGCCGTCGTACGCGACTGCTGCTCCGCGATGACCTGCGCGCAAGGCACCAGTGCATCCTCCCCACAATGGACGACCTGCGCGGGGCCGGGAACTGCTTCGAACATTTCCAGGAACGCAAAGCGATCGCCGCGGATCACGCCGGGCTGATCGCAGATGCCGAGACTGAGGAGCGTGCCGACGTTGCCGGCGCCCTCTCCCCACCACGCGCGACTGCGATCGTGCCATCCCGTGAGCAGTCCGGAGCGCACTTCCGCGATCTCTGCCATACGCCGACCGGCGAGGAATAGCAGTCGCAGGTCGCCTGCGGTGTCGATATTCTGCGCTTCCGCGCCAGCCTCGCAGTCGACGTGTCCGATTTGATATTCGGCGGTCCAGCTTTGGTAGAACGGCAGCAGGTCGAGGAAGCCGCCCAGCGAACTTTCGGCAGCCTTGGTCACCCGCCCGCCAACGGCTGGCGCGAACGCAACCTGGAAATCGCGCGCCTCGCTCCAGAACGGATTCGGGCCGGCCTTGCCGCGCCCATCATGCGCAAGTCCGATGTTGCAATAGGCGATCACTTCGCCGGGTCGGCAGATATACCCGTCATCGCAAAGCCAGCGCACGCCCGACCGATGGACGACATGGCCCGGGATGACGAGTGGACCGAGCGTCAGTGGTACCTTGCTCAACGTAGTCCCTCATCGAACCAGCTCGAGGGGTCGATGATTCCGGCGACGGTGACGCGAATGGAGCGCGAAGGCTCCCCTTCGATTGATTCGTCGGGTTCCGTGGTGAACAGGGCCACAACCGCACCGACGGCAATTTCATCACCGGTCGCGACCGCAAGCTTGCGCACCCAGACCCGGTCACGCAGCGCAATGCGATACATTGAAAGGGGCGGACAGTCGTGGGGTGCGACGGCGCTGAGATCGACGATAAGATCCACGAATTTCGCCCCGAGAGGCAGCGCAACGCCCACTGCGGCATGAATGGTCGCGATGGTCGCCGACGTCATATGTTCGTTGATGCGTGGTAACGTCAGATTCAGCAGCAATTGTCCAGCCCTCGATTCGACGGCAACATTTCAAGCGTGAGATTGAAGGGCGCGTGGCCGCAAATATCCTGGGGCGCGCTTGCGCAGCGCTATGCGCACCGGCACCGAGAGGATAATGCACGATGGACGGGCATGCCACCAGAATCTGCCATCTGCCATCAGTATCTGCCACCAGAATCTACCTTCAGAAACTGCCAACAAATCGAAGAATGATACCGGTCCCGATTCGCGCCGATGCACGCTACCGCGTCGTCGACGAAGCTCGCGTCATTGACCTCCTCGTGCTCTTCGGCTGGGCGCACGAAGCTCGACTGGGAGAACGTGCCTCAGGCGAACTGCAGGCGGCGGCGACACTGGAACGATGGATTGCTGCCGGGTTGCCTTACGCTCCATCCGCCGATGGCGGCCGACGTTTCGACCCCGTGGAGGTGGTCAATTTTCTGAAGGTAGTCGGTCTGCGCGATAATGATCCGTTCCTGGAAGAGCGGCTTATCGCCACCGGCCGCAGGATGGTCCTGGAATTTCACGGTCTGCCAGACGTCGCTGGCGCCCTGCCTTCCCCAAGGGTGCTTCAAGGCAGGCGCTTCACCGTTACGTTGCAGCGCGAGTTCGACCTGCGCGGCGCGAGGGAAGGCGCGCGGACGCTCTTGCGCTTGCCGCTGCCGCTCGAAGATCACGCCTTGGGCGATCTCAAGATCGAACCCTTTGCGCCCCCTGATACCGCCGTGAATTTCACCGTCGGGCCGGGCCGCCTCGACGCGCGCATCTCCGGCACGCCACCGAGCACGCTAGCATTAGGGGTTCAGTTGTCATTTACCGCATATCCGACCATTCCGGGCACCCGGCCGGCGACGCTTGCGGCAGCGGACATTGAACTCTACACAAGGCCGAACGAAGGATTGATCGGGGTCAGCCCGCGCATTCGCGCGCTAGCGGCGGAGCTTGCCGGCAGCGAGCTGGACACGTTAAAGGTCGTGCACCGCAACTGGACATACATTCTCGACCAGCTGACCTGCGGCGTCGTGCATTACGACGAGCTGGATCCGTCGCACCCAGCCGACTGGCCACTGCAAACCGGTTGGTTCGACTGCCAGTTGGGGTCGGCGCTGTTGATCGCGCTATGCCGCGCTCGCGGCATTCCTGCGCGGCTCGTCAGCGGATACCAGTTGTATTCGCTCACCCCTTCGCCACACTATTGGTCCGAGATCTGGTCCGACGCGTACGGCTGGCTGCCTCTGGACTTGATCTGCTCGGATCTCTCGGTGCGAGGACGCGATGCACCTTGGCGCGACTATTTCTTCGGGTTTCTCGACTATCGAATGAAGACCCAATGCCTGCCACGACTGTTCAATCAGAACCCGAGCATGCCGTTTCCCGCAGCGTGGCACATGCTGGCGCGCGTCGAGGGAAAAGGCATCGAGGTCGGTATCTTTGACAATGATTCGGGCACGCCAGTCTATCGCGACCGGATCTCGGTGCGGCAGGAGGCCGGAGGGCGTGCAGCGTCGCCTCAGTGATTGTGCTCGGCACCGATAGTGAACGCGACGCCGTTATAGCCCTCCACGGTAAGGTCGCCAGATCCGAATTCGAAGGGGCGTAACCCGTCGCGGAGTTGCGCCTCGCGACGACGCAGCAGCGCTTGCGAGATGCTCAATTCCCTGGCCAGCATCTGATGATGGTCGTCCGGAAACGAGTTGTCGCCGTGACTGACGTACACAAACAGATGCGGAGCGCCCTTCAGGACATGCATGCCTCCGAGGCGCTGCAGTTGCCGGACCACCGCGGTGTCCTCACCAAGTTGTGCGTCGGGTCCGGAATCTGCATAACGGATCGGCGCCGACCGGCGGCACATCAGCGTACCGGGGTGCCCCTTGGGTTCGGTCGCGCGCCAGTTGGTGCAGTAGAGCTTTCGCGAGTCCGGGAAGAACTGCATCACTTCTTCAAGCAGCACGCCTTGGCTGCTGGACTCGATCAGCGCGACGCGCTGCCGCTCGACGCGCTCCGGATGATGGAGGTCATCGTCGTCCCACTGGCAGACGAATTCTCCACGAGCGCTGTCGATGCTTAGATTCCTCAGAGCCCCGACCGGCACCCGCTGCGGTGACGCCACGATCCGAATATCGTCCCGCCCCAACGCCGCGACATGATCCTCGATGGCAGCCCTTGCGTCGGGCGGCCCGGGATCCAGCACGATGATCAGCTCAGTATCAGAGTACGTTTGCAGGCAATACGAAGCGATGCTTCGCTTCAGGTGCGCAAAGCGCTGCGCGATCGGCAGGGTCACCAGCAGGCAACTGACCATGTCATGCGAAGCAGATGAAATGTACTTGTGGGACTCGTGATGCAAGCAATGCTATTCACGAGGCATCGATCACGGCAATTTTTGCACTTCGGCTGCACGCGCGATGCAGCGAAAGCCGAGGTGGCAGGTCGAGGTGTCGATGGCCTGCGGCATGCGCGCCGCGGGTCGATAGCGACGGCAGTAGTTCGGCGCACACAGGTACGAGCCGCCTTTCATCACCTTGCGCGGAATGCGTATGTCCGGCGTGCGCGGATCATGACTCTGCTCGGGATCGCCGCCGCGCGGGTTGTCGAGCGTGCAGCACGCCTTCTCGATCTTGCCGTGGTCCTGGTACCAGTCCGTGGTCCATTCCCAGACATTGCCCGCCATCTCGAATAATCCGTAGCCGTTCGCCGGAAACGAGCCCACCGGGGCCGTCCATTCATAGCCATCTTCCAGCATGTTCTGCCAGGGGAATTCGCCTTGCCAGGTATTGGCCATGTGGCGCCCGCCCGGCGTGAATTCGGCGCCCCATACGTACTCGGCCGCATCGTGGCCGCCACGCGCGGCGAATTCCCATTCCGCCTCGGTCGGCAATTGTTTGCCAGCCCACTTCGCGTACGCTTCGGCGTCCTCGAACGCGACGTGCACGACCGGATGGTTCCACAACCCTTGCAGCGAGCTTCCCGGACCGCGCGGATGACGCCAATTCGCGCCCTGGACATATTCCCACCAGTTGTAGTGGTTGCGCAGATCGACCGGATGCGTGCTCTTCTTGAACATGACCGACGCGGGCAAGAGCATCTCCGGCTTCGCCCCCGGGTAGTCCGCGGCATTGGCCGGCCGTTCGGCGAGCGTGACGTGACCGGTGGCGTCGACGAACTGGCGGAATTCCTTGTTCGTCACGGCGTAGCGATCCATCCAGAAGCCACCCACGGTCACGCGGTGCGCCGGCGCCTCTTCCGGATAATGGTCGTTCGATCCCATCAGGAACGTCCCGCCGGGAATCCACGCCATCTTGTCCTCGGCGAATCCCTTGGCGGGCGCCAATGCCTGATCCGTGCGCACGATGTCGTTCACTTCGTCATCCTCCTCGCACTTGTATCCAATGAGTGGGCGAGCCAACAGGTGCCGCGATCGCAATCAATCGCCTCTACGTGGCTCGCCGATCATGCTGCCGATAAATCGAATACGACCTGGTCATGCCACCACAGCCGTTCAAAGAATGCGCGCACCATGTCCAGCCGTGATGCTGTCTGGGACGATGGCGACGCCTGGTCGACGATGTCGCCAACGCTGCGGCTGCCATCGATCGAATCCAACAACCGCATTTCCGCTGCATCGATCGGCATGTAAATGTCGCGGTACGTATGCGATTGATTGATCAGAACGGCCGCTTTCCCAGGAGGCAGCTTCTCTTGAACACAAACCGTGTCCGGCATTCGAATCGGCACATAGTTCAACCACGCGTCACCGGTGAAACTGACTCGTCGCAGGCCATCCGGCGCGTCGTCCCGGTACACGATCGCGCTGTGGCGAAGCATCGTGCCGCGGAAAAGTTCGGCAACGGCGTACTGATCCTCCAAGGCCAGCTGCCGTATCCGCGCGGCCTGCGGAAGGTGCGCCATGACGCCGCAGTACGGGCTGTATGCCGCCTGCCGAGCCCATCGACCGAAGCTCAGACCGCCTTGGGCAAAAAAGTCGAGTAGCTGTGGAACCGAATACGCGCGATCGCATGGATGCAGAA
The DNA here is from genome assembly GCA_963732105.1 of uncultured beta proteobacterium. Lineage (GTDB taxonomy): Bacteria > Pseudomonadota > Gammaproteobacteria > Burkholderiales > Casimicrobiaceae > PALSA-1003. The sequence goes on along the minus strand of CAVSYL010000008.1, from coordinate 16,670 downwards.
GTGCGTCGGCGAGCGCTGCCTCGCTGCGGAAGTCCGGCGCCTCGCGCAGCAGGTTTTGCAGCGGATGTCCGGGCGGCAACGCCTTGAGCGCCTCGATAAGATCCCGGATCTCGACATCGGTGGCACCGATACCGATTCGCTTGCAGAAATCCTGCAGCATGTAGATGCCCGTCCGTCCGTACGGCGCGTACACCATGACATGCATCGCTCCGTGCGGCTGGAGCACGTCGCGCAGTGCGCTAAGCCCCGCATCGGGGTCCGGCAGATGATGAAGCACTCCGGTGCAGACGATCTGGTCGAAGCTCGTCTCCAGTTCGCGTGCCTGCTCGATGGGAAGTTGGTGCACTTCCAGATTGTCCAGCTTGTATTTTCGTTTGAGCTCCTCGGTGCAGCGCACGCTCGTTGCGCTGAAATCGATACCTGTGATCTCGCGCGGCCGGCCAGCGCATCGCATGCTTGGCCGCCTGCGATGTTCCGCATCCTGCAATGAGGATCGATTGGTCCTGCCCGAAGGGGCGCGAGGGCCAAAGCAAATGGTGCTCCGCGCGCTGCTTTTGCGGGTCTCGCCAAGCCTGATATTTCTCGAGGCTATCGACCGGAGGCGGATACGGATAGTCCTCGTAAAACGCGCACACCTCCTCCGCGACGCTCGTCGCATCCCGGCTACGTCCTTCGCGATCATTCATGAAGTGTATGTCAGAAGAGAAGAACCCATGCATGGATTGAACCATGCATGGGTCGGTTACAACAAACCGCAAGGAGCGAGACGCTAGCCGCGCCCCTCGCTTCCGTCGACCAGGCGGTTGCGCCTAACCGTGGTGAGTTACCTGCGCCAGCACCGCGTCGAGGTTGAACGAGGCGGGCTTCTGCCTCGGCGGGAACTTGGCAAAGTCAGCGATCTGTTGCGCGACGAACGCCTGCATCATGTACAGCTGAGGCACGTGATCGACCATCCAGTCCAGATAGGTGTTCGAGTTGTATTCGGCGCGCTCGAACGGATCGCGGCGCATGCTCATGATGTACGGCAGACGCAATTTTACGAACGGCTCCGCCCACTGCCTCATCGTATTGGCGCGCTGTACGGCCAGATGGAACTTCCAGTCGCCGACCCGCACCGCGATGACCTCCCCATCGTCGCTGAAGTAGACGATGCCGGGTCTCGGGCTTTCCTTCACCTTGCCGGTCAGGTACGGGACCATGTTGAAGCCGTCGAGATGGACATTGAATTTCTTCCCGTCCACCGTGCAGCCATCGAGCAGTTGCTTGGTGACATCCGGGTTGCCGGCGGCAGCCAGCAAGCGTCGGAAACATGTCGATGTGGGAGACGATGCCGTTCAGCACCGAGTCCGGCTTGATCTTCCCCGGCCAGCGCATGAAGCACGGCACGCGCCACCCACCTTCCCAGTTGGAGTCTTTCTGACCGCGGAACGGGGTGGTGGCGCCGTCGGGCCAGGTGTCGTTCTCCGGTCCGTTGTCGGTGGAGTACATGACGATGGTGTTGTCGGCGATGCCCAGCTCATCGAGCTTGTCGAGCATCATGCCGATCTGCTCGTCGTGGACGACCATGCGGTCGCTGTACGGGTCCTGACCGCTCTTGCCGATATTCTTTTCGGCGACGTGCGTACGGAAGTGCATGGCGGTGGCGTTGTACCAGAGGAAGAATGGCTTGTCCGCCTTGGCCTGCGCTTCCATCCAGTCCATCGCCTTGTCGGTGATCTCCTCGTCGATGGTTTCCATGCGCTTCTTGGTGAGCGGGCCGGTATCGACAATCGTCTGTCCTCCCTTGCCGTCGGCCTTGCAGTGAAGCACGCCGCGCGGACCGAACTGCTTCTTGAACGCAGGATCCTTGGGGTAGTCGGGCAGTTCGGGTTCTTCCTCGGCGTTCAGGTGATAGAGATTGCCGAAGAACTCGTCGAAGCCGTGCACGGTCGGCAGGAATTCGTCGCGGTCGCCGAGGTGGTTCTTGCCGAACTGGCCGGTCGCGTAGCCCTGCGGCTTGAGCAATTCAGCGATGGTCGGATCTTCCTTTTGCAAGCCGACCGTCGCGCCCGGGCATGCCCACCTTGGTCAGACCGGTGCGGATCGGGTTCTGGCCGCAGATGAAGCACGCGCGCCCGGCAGTGCAGCTCTGTTGCGAATAGTAGTCGGTGAAGGTCACGCCCTCTTTTGCGATGCGGTCGATGTTCGGGGTCCGATAGCCCATCATGCCGCGACTGAAATGGCTGATGTTCCAGATGCCGATGTCGTCGCCCCAGAGAATCAGTATATTCGGTTTCTTTGCTGCCATGATCTAATCCTTTCACTTTGGAAAATGGCCAAGTTCCCTGCAAGGGACGCGGGCCGGATAACGGTGCTACTTCTTAGCTTTCGATGCACCAACGCGCCCTATGGATCGAACGATCTGGTGCACATATCTGAAACAATGCTGTTCGAGTTCTCCCAGTTCACCTCGTTTTGAATAAGCCGTGTAAAATCGCTTCGAGTCTATTCGCCGCGCAGGCACACCGACGCATTGATTGCAGCAGCGCATTTCAACGTTCGGACGAGTCCGGCGGGACCGCGCCGAGGACGCATCCGGTGGCGCCAAGCCACTTGCGGGCAATCCGCCTGACAATTCCCCTTAGAATTACGTAGGGCACGATCGCCAGAACAATTGCGACGATGATCGCCTCTCCAAGATAAAAAAAGCGCAGCACGATCCCTGATAGATCGCATCGAGGACCAGTGCCAATATAAACACCCTGCCGATACTTCTCCATCCGTCCTTGAGCCTCTCCTTGCGATGCGCGGGGTCGTTGATCAGCGCCAGGAAAGTACGGTGGCTTGCCCGTCTTCGCATCTTTTAGTCCGGCAATAACCGCCAGGACCGCGGCCATGCCGGGTTGCAGATACAACCTGAAATGCATCGGCCCGGACACCCGAGCCATCAGTTGTTCGCCGACGCGTGTCCACATGTCGTCCATTGCGAGTACTCCCATCGATCTTCATCCGCGCCATGAGCGCGACCCGGCCGCGGAGCCCATTTTGGCCGCGTGCAGCAGTAGCTTTCACAGCAACTTCCATAGGATGCTCACGAACAACAACACGCCCTGAGACCGACATTATCATCGCCATGATAAGGGGCGCTCGCGGACGGCCGAATATCCGCTGCTGATTGAGCACCTTGAGCGTTTGCCAGTATTCGAGGGTGCCCATGACCATCGCGAAGGTTCCCATTGCGGTCAGAAAAAGCCCGGCATCGCGCGGAACATCCGTCCTGAGTAACTTGCCTTCATCCTGAAACGCCTGGAGAATCTTGAAAATCGTGAAGCCAAAACTCAGCAGCGAAAGCGATGTTCGGGTCCACGACATCAACGTACGGTCCGCGGCCATCAGCGTATTCATCACCGGCAGGTTCAGCGGGATCTCGTTCGACGATTTCTTGGGGTCCGTCGATGCTGCTGGCGTCTGCGCAGTCGATGTGCGCCCGCGCGCGGGCGAGTTCTTGTTCGACATAGGTTTAGCTGTAACCGCGGTGACGTTTGCCGTGGAACACGCGATAGACGCCCAGCGTGTAAATCAGGATCATGGGCAGGACGATCACGCCGCCACAGAAGAAGAAACCGAGCGACGCATCCGGCGCCGCGGCATTGGCCACGGTGACCGAATAGGGGACCATGTAGGGCCAGAACATCACACCAAGCGTCAAGTATGAAGCGACGAAGAACAGCGTCGTGAGGAAGAACGGCATGCTGTCGCGCCGTGCACGTGCGCCGACGATGACACCGACCAGCGCAGCGGCACCAATGATCGGAAACACCAGGCCCCAGCCACGCATCCGCAGATTATTTTGAGCGATGGCACCGGCATCGAGTGTCATGGCCGCAGTGAACGCGAGCCCCAGGACGATGAAGACCGCGATGACGAGCCACGGTATGCGCGCGTAGGCCCAATCGCGAAGCGCATCCTCGCTCTTGTACACGATCCAGCCGGCACCCAGCAACGCGTAGCCGAGTACTAATCCGATCCCCGTGAGCATCGGGAACGGATGGACCCAATCATATGTATTGCCAGCGAAATGACCGTCGACAACGGGGATTCCCCTCATCATGGCCCCTATGGCCGCTCCCTGGACGAATGCGACCACGGTAGATCCGAGGAAAAATCCCCAGTCCCAAAGCCAGCGCGTGTGCACGCTGCGCTGGCGAAACTCGAAGGCGATGCCACGGAAGATCAGGCCGAACAACATCAGCAGCACCGGAATATAGAAGGCGCCGAGGAACACCGTGTAGACCGCCGGAAACGCAGCAAAAAGACTTGCGCCGACAATCACCAGCCACGTTTCATTGCCGTCCCAGAACGGCGCGATGGTGTTGAGCATCTGCAGCCGATTGGTCTCGTCACGCGTGAACCCGAACAGAATTCCCACACCGAGATCGAACCCGTCCAGGATCACGTAGATCAGGATCGATCCGGCGATGACGCTGGCCCAGAAAACGGCGAGGTTGGTCGCGTCCATGGCTCAGTGCTTGGTCGACAAATTGGCGCCGGTCGCGCTGGCCGCATCATCGGCGAAGGCCATGGGCCGGTTGGGCGTGGCGTTCGGAATCGGAGTCGCGGCGACGGTCGGACCCTCGCGCAGCAACTTGTACATGTAGTACGTTCCGAATGCGATGAATACCGCGTACACCAGCACGTAGCCGCTGAGCGAAAAGAGTACGTCATTCGTGGTGAGCGACGGCGTGACCGCGTCCTTGGTGCGAAGGATGCCGTAGACAACCCACGGCTGGCGCCCGACTTCGGCGGTGTACCAACCCGTCAGGATCGCGATGAAGCCACTCGGAAAGGCGAGAAACGTCCCCCAGAGAAACCAGCGCGTCGTTTCGAGCCGTCCGCGAAAGCGAAGAAGATTCCCAAGCCACGAGATCCCCAGCATGAGCAATCCCATCCCGACCATCAGGCGGAACCCGAAGAACGGGATTACCACCGGCGGGCGGTCTTCACGCGGGAATGATTCCAGGCCGACCTCAGGCGCCGTCCAGTTGCCCGACGCGATCATGCTGCCCAGTTTCGGTACCGTAATGGCGAACAGATTCTTCTCCGCCTTCGAATCGGGTATTCCGATCAATACTTCCGACGCCGGCTGCTCGTTCTTCCATCGCGCCTCGATCGCCGCAAACTTCGCCGGCTGATGCTGCAGCACGTACAGCCCTGTCAGGTGGCCAAAGAAGAGTTGAACCGGGATGACCAACGCGACGAACGCCAGACCCCAATGCAACATCACGCGCGCTTCGGCGCGATGAATGTTGCGCAGCGTGTACCAGGCGCCCGTAGACGCCACACACATCCCCGTGGTCAGGAATGCGGCGAGAAGCATGTGCGGCCAGCGCACCATCATGACCGGCCCCGTGACGATGGTCCACCAGTCGGTAGGAATGATCTTGCCATCCACGATCGTGTGCCCGACCGGCACCTGCATCCAGCTGTTGTTGGCGAGAATCCAGAACGACGAAAACATCGTGCCGAGCGAAACCATGCAGCAGGCGAAGAAATAGAATCGCGGCGACACGCGATTGCGGCCGAGCAGCATGACGCCGAAAAAACTCGCCTCGAGCATGAATGCCGTGAACGACTCGTAGCCGAGCAGCGGCCCCTGGATCGAGCCTGTCTTCTCGGCCAGCACACCCCAATTGGTGCCGAATTGGAACGCCATCACGACGCCGGTGACGACGCCCATGCCGAACGACAGTGCGAAGATCTTGATCCAGAAGTCGAAGACGCGCCGATAGATCGCATTGCCGGTGAAAAGGCGCGCGCCCTCGATGGTCGCGAGCCACGCGCCCAGCCCGATCGTGAACGCCGGAAAGATGATGTGAAAGCTGATGACGAACGCAAACTGCAACCGCGACAGGAAGACCGGATCGAGTTCCATGGATGTCGACATGCTCGCTATGCAGTTGGCTTACACTAGCCCGAAGCATGCGGTCGTCATGGTCATTGCTTCGCAGCAGCGCTGTCCAGACCCAGAATCACCACCTTGGCGCTCACGGGCTTCGTCGGCCACGCGACCATCGTGAAGCCGTCGGCCACGGCAATTTTTTGCACGCCGTCCACGCGTATACGTGATGATGCCGCCGCCGATCGCGCCGCCGGTGCCGAGCACCTGGCCCCAGAGTTTCTGGCCGGTGGCGGAATCGAGCGCATAGAAGTTGCCGCCGAGATCGCCGAAGAAAACGATGCCGCCGGCGGTCGGCGTGATTGCGCCGAGGATGGGGAAATTGGACTTGACGCGCCATTTCCAGACCCCGGTGTCGGCGTCGGTGGCATAAACCCATCCAGCCCAATCTTTGTCGATAGTCGCTTCCTTGCCGAACATGTTGATCGGGTTCAGGTACGCTATTCCGGTAAATGGCTGGCCGATCGCCACCGCAGCAAGCTTTTTGTCATCTGCGATTCTCACCGTGTCGCACCAGTCGACCGTGCCGGTGATGATGAGGTTCGTGGTCGGATCGTAGCCCGGCGTGTTCCATTCATTGCCTCCCACCGGCCCCGGGCAGAAATGCACGTTCTGACCGACCGCGAAATCCTGGCCGTCATTCTCGATCGTGGTCACCGGCACGCGGTAGAGCAGGTCGTTGGTGGCCAGATCGTAACCACGCAGGTGCCCATCTTTCGGTGAGACCGACATGAGCTGCTTGCCGCCCATCGTTTGCAGCAGGATCGGTGGGTTGGAGACGTCATAGTCGTGCCAGTCCTTCGGCACGACCTTGAAGATCGTTCTTGAAGTCCCCTGTCTTGGCGTCGAGCACCACGACCGAGTCGCTATACAGATTGCTTCCTTCGCGCGCTCCGGAAGCGAAGTCGGGCGCCGGATTGCCTCCCGGGACATACAACAGTCCGTTCTTGATGTCGAGCGTGAGGGACGTCCACATGCCGGCGCCGCTGATGGGTATGCCCGGCGCGTTGTTCCAGGTCGACGCGTCGAGCGGCGTCTTGCCGAGCGGTCCCCTGACCGTGTCGCCCTCGACCTTGGGCACGAGGAAAAACTCCCAGACGATCTTGCCCGTCTTTCCCTCGAGCGCGAACACATGTCCCTTGCCGCCCTTGAAGTCTCCGCCCGCATTGCCGATGTAGACGAGGCCATCCCAGGCAATCGGCGCCGCCGGCACCGACTCGCCGTGCTTCGGGTCCGCGATCGTCGTCTCCCACAGTTGCTTGCCGGTCTTGAAATCGAAGGCCAGCACGCGACCGTCCTGCGTGCCGCGAAACAGCATGCCGTCCATATAGGCGGCACCGCGGTTGGCCGGCAAGAGCGATCCGGCGGAATCCACGTGCGTGCGCCAGTTCTCGGCACAGGTGGCGGGATTGATCGAGAAAATGTCGAACTCGGCGGTGCCGATCAAGGCGTTGTTCACCATGATCAATCCGGATTCAAAGGCAGTGATCGTGTGGAGGTCGTACGTGCACAGGACCTTCAGGTTGCCGACATTCTTCGCGTTGATCTGGTCCAGCGGCGAGTAGCGCTGCGACGACGGCGTTCTGTTGTAGCTGGGCCAGTCGCCGGCCGCGGCGTTCGGCCATGCAGCATCGGCCAGCGGCGGAGACGGCGCGACAGCGACCGGAGCCTTGTAGGCCGGATTCGTTTCCGTGCTGACCGTGCCTGCCGGCGTGGATAACGTCTTAAGATAGTTGAGTCCCATGCCGCCGTAGGTCGTCATCTGCACCGGGAAAGTGACGTAGAGCACCCCAGCAATGACCACGCCGACCACGAACAGCGACCCGAGGATGAGGAAAAGTCTCTTGTTCATTTGATGTGCTCGCTTGAGGAATGGTGTTGGGCGTAATTGCCGACCTGCGAACATGAGCCGCGTATTGCCAGCGTGGCCGTACTCGGCCGCGATTGCCGATTCTCTCGAGCAGAGCCACGCGGCAGACGCGCAGGATCCAGGCTCATCGGGTTGCGCGCCGGAAACGAAATATCTCGGCTATCGCAACCTCCACTAGCTCCGTCACAGATGACAGAAGGATGACTAGACTTCATCGATAGAGTAGCGCGTCGCCGATGGGCCTGCAAGTAGTGCAACACAACAATTAAACTCCGACTAATGCCGATTCGCCATAGACGTTGACATTCGTTCACTGCTCCATTTGCGCTTCGATCCTGCCCTTGCGAATGGCGTCCATAAAAGTGGCGTGATCGCGCTCGGCCTGGTCTGCATAACTGCGGGAGAACCGTGCGATGGCGGTATCGAAGACATCATTCTTCCCGATGTAACCGGCGATCATTGCGGCGTCGCCAGAGCGGGCGTGCGCGCGCGCGAGCGTCCAGCCGCACAAGCCGGCGTAGTCAAGCATCGTCGCCGGATCGAATACCTCGACTAGCGGTTTCATCTTCATGTCACGCAATTGGCGCAGGTAAAAATTCCGGCCCCGTGTGCCGTCGGTCCAGCCGAGGAAGATGTCGCTGGCGGATTGCATCAGACGTTGTCCCACCACGACGCGTTGCCCGTGATTCGGATAGATGCTCTTGCCAACGTACGGCTCCATCACCGATGCGCGCGATTCCTTGACCTGCAGGAACAACGGATCGGTGTCTTCGGCCATCATCAGCAGGACGGAACAAAAAGTGCCGACACTGCCGACCCCGACCACCTTCAGGGCGAAGTCCACCATCCGATACCGATCGAGAAGCACCCGGCGATCGTCGGCCAACGTCTTGCGGTACGCAGCGAACGCGTTGCGGATGTTCCCCTGATCGGACGACAGGTTGATGCTCTGATCGTGGTAGATGAGCGGCGCATTGTCTTTGATCACAAACCCGCCGCTGCTGGCCTCTGCCATCTTCGGAAAGTCACTTTCCACGGTGGTCTGCGCCGCCGCCTTCGCCAGACGCTTGCGCAGCCGTGCCACCGTCGTGGAGTCGGACAAGGATGCCAGCACCGCGTCCATATCGATGCGCGCGTACCAAACGTCCAGCGCCCGCATCTTGGAATATTCCGCAATTCGCTCGCGATACGAACGCACGCAAGCCATTGCGGCATCGCGCTGATTCGCGGCGGAGAAGCCGTTCGAACGGGCCGCATGTACAAAGCTCGCCGCCAGGCGCTTGACGTCCCATTCCCACGGACCCGGCAGAGTCTCGTCGAAATCGTTGATGTCGAAAATGACCCGCCGTTCCGGCGTGGCGAACCCGCCAAAATTCATGAGGTGGCAGTCGCCGCACACTTGCGTGCGAATGCCGGTGTTCGGCGTGGTCGCAAGGTCCGCCGCCATGTTCAGCGCAGTCCCTCGGTAAAACGTGAACGGCGACACCGACATGCGCCCGTAGCGGATGGGAACGAGTTCGGGAATGCGCCCCTTGCTCGATGCAACCACCAGGTCCACCGGATTGTGCCGGTTTCGCGGCGGTTTCCATTCGCTATGCTGCTCGCGCGGCACACGGTCGCGTAATGCCTTGCCGGCGGCATAGCGTTCATCGCGGGTCGCGCGGGGCGCCAGCGTCGCCTTCGGTTTGCCGACACGCGACTTCGAAGTTATTTTGGCCATTGTCTCACTCCGCGATGGTTGCGACTTTCCGATGACCGATGCAATCAGTACCCGGTCGCCCACCGGCTCATGTCATCGTTCGCGCCGAACCGTTCCATGTCGTTCATCTCAGCCAACTTTTTCTGCTGCGCGGCTTTCCTGGTTGCGGATTTCTGCGCGGGGGTCAGCGCGTTCCATTTAGCCTTCGCCGCATCGTGCTGAGCTTTCGCCTCCGCTGTTTGCGACTTGGTCAACGCCACGAAGTCGTCGTTTGCACCGAGCCGGTCTATCGCGTCCATGTCGCCAAGCTTCTTGCTTTGCGCGGCTTTCTTTGCCGCCGCCTGTTGCTCCGGCGTCATCGCCGCCCATTTGGCTTTGGCCGCTTCCCGCTCGGCCTTCATCTGCGCCGTTTGTGCGGCACTCAGGGGTTTCATGTCGTTATCCGCGTAGTCATTGGCGAGATTCGTGTTCTGTGCCATAGCTACGGATGTGCCAATCGCCATTGCGACGACCGAAATTACGAGGAACAGTTGTTTCATGATCAACTCCTCAATTGTGGGTCGGCACTGATGGGTCTTGCGAGCCCCTCACCGAGCCCAATGGTTGCGCGGATGCGCAAAGGCAACGCCACCATCACGTAGCGCTGCAATTCAGTTCAGTTCGTTGTCCCTGAAATACTTGGTGCCCTTGGCCGTGATGTCAGCGGCGAGCCCTTCTTCACTTAACTGGTAGAGCCACACCCCTGGCGTCACCGACACGGCCCCGGCGAATCCCTGCGCGCCCTGCCCGTTGACCTGCGCCGTAAGCGTCGCTTGCGCGCCGAGTTCCCAACCCTGATTGATGAACTGGTCCAGATCTGAGGCCCGCTCGAACACCCAGACGAGTCGGTACTTGTCGACTCCCAGCCCGAGTCCGGCCTGGACCTCGACCATTTTCATGAAGGTCTCTTTCTTCGTGCGGTTGTTCACCACGAGACCTTTTCCGGTGCCGCCGCCGGCAAACAGAATCTTCATGCCAAAGTCATTGAATACGCCGTAGCCGGCAGCGTTCGCGATCGCTTGCTTTGCGCTCGGCTGCGCGGCGTACAGACGGTTGAGCGTATCGTTGACGGTGGCACGAATGTCACTGCGCTGCTCCTGGATACTCTGTGCGCATACCTGCCCGGTCAGAGTTAACAGCAGCATCATCGCCGCCATTCCAAGCATCCGACGGCTCGCTGATTGGCGCCCGTGCATGCAATCTTCACCGCAGTCATTCATGTTGAACTCCGTAAAGTGAGTAACAATGTTCGTCGCGCCCAGCGACTTCGACAACTCTTTAGTCGCCTATGCGGAAGGTACTCGGCAGCTTGATCGGATCGTAGGGCAACGGATTTTCCGGATTCTGCAGGTTCGGGACCATGTCGTTCGAGGCGCCGCCCGGGAAGCGCCTGATGTTCGGATACGCGACGATGGATTTGTTGAATTCCCCGAGCGGAATGTCGATCAGCGAAAGGGACCAGCCGTTGTCCATTCCGGCGTAACGACCCGGCGACGAGGTCGGATTGCGGGTCGCGACCGCACCGTTGAACATCATGTCGTATTTCTCGTACGGATCCATCGTCAGGTTGTAAACCGAAGGGACAGCGCCCATGTTCAACGTCGGGCCCATCCACGTGTCTTTCGAAGAATAGAGTGCCTTCCACGCGATCTTTACTTCGGGGGCTTCCGGGTCGAGAGTTACGTCTGCGCGAACACCGGAGAAATTCTCGCCGTCGATATAGATCCAACCATTGCGCGCCGAATGCATGGCCTTTCCCGTGACGTAGGCGCTGTTGTCGATGCCGTCGAAGTAAATCGGCTTGCCGTTGTTGTCCTTGATCTCACCCTTGGCGGGTGCCGTGAGCCCGACCATCGTGGCGGTCGTCGGCCACACGTCCATGTGCGACATCATCTCGTGCAGGATCTGCCCGGCCGGAATCCTGCCCGGTGCCCACATGATGCCGGGGACGCGCCAACCAGCCTCGAACGGTGAACCCTTTTCGCCGCGGAACGGATTGGTCCCGGCGTCGGGCCAGGCGTCCTGCCAGGCGCCGTTGTCGGCCGTAAAGATGACGATCGTATCTGGCGCTTCCGCACGGATGACGTCCATGATCCGACCAACATTGTAATCGAGCTCCATCAGCGAATCCGAGTAATTACCAAGGTGCGACTTGCCCGCAAACATCTTGTTCGGGCTGGTGGGCTGGTGCATCTTCATGAAGTTGACGTCCATGAAGAACGGCTTGCCGTCCTTGGCGTGGCTCTTGATGTATTCGATCGCCGAATCCGTCTGCCGCATATCGAAATCGGCAAGGTTTTGCAGCGTGATCACCGCTCCGCCGTTGCCCTTCACCGCCGGCTTGCCTGCTGTGCCCTCCCATTCATACAGGTTGACGGCGCTTTGATACAACTTCCAGAATTCAGCGTTGCCTTTCGGGAACCACGGGTGCGCGCCGGGCGATGTGTCACTGTAACCATAGACGCCGGGATAGTACGCGGCGAACTCCTTCATCTCGTCGAAACCGTGCTCGATCGGGTAGAACTTGGGCACATCGCCCAAATGCCACTTGCCGGAGAAGTAAGTTGAATAGCCGTTCTTCTGGTAGAACTCCGCAATGGTCGGCGTCTCTTTCCTGAGGCCGTTTGGGTCGCCGGGAACGACGACAACCGACAGCGCCGAACGGATCGGGATGCGGCCGGTCATGAACGAGGCGCGGCCCGCGGTGCAGCTCGCCTGGCCATACCAATTGGTGAACAGCGCGCCTTCCTTGGCGATGCGATCAAGGTTCGGTGTCGGGTGTCCTAGCGCGGCCCCACCGAGGTAGGCACCGAGATCGGTCCAGCCGGTGTCGTCGGACATCAGCATGACGACGTTGGGTCGCTTCTGCGCTATCGCCGGTGACGCCGCGAGCACGGCCATCCCCAACGCTCCGACGAGAAATACAGCTAATCGTTTCAAATTCATGGCACGTCTCCCAGCGTTGAACGAATCCCGAATGAAGCCATTTGATTTCAAGTGTTGACCGTGAAGTCGAGCGATAAACTGAATGCCTATGATGTCGTTCCACGTTCCAATGCCTGGATCAGCCGCGCTGATTCGAACGGTTTTTGCAGGTAGTCGACGCATCCGACGACCAGCGCTTCGCTGCGCGTCCGTTCGTCATCGTGGGCAGTAATGAATATGACCGGAAGTTTCGATCCAGCCGCCAACAGGCGGCGCTGCAACTCGATGCCCGACATGCCTCCGAGGTGAATATCAAGGACGAGACCAATGGCACTGTCGCCGCTTCCGCTCTCGAGAAATTCTTCTGCCGACGCGAAGACGCTCGTCGCATAACCACTCGCGCGCAATAGACGCTCGATGGACTTGCGCATCGCTGCATCATCTTCCACGACTGCAACCAGATTCGAGGTTGTATGCTTAGGCAATCGTCGATCACAATTTGTGTGGCAAGGCGCACCGAATGTCGTCCTAAGCCTGCATAGGCACGGACTCTATGCCGCGATCAGGCACGCGAACACTGTCCTTTGGTGCGGGGCCGCACTAAAGGACAGGTATTCCGGTCGCCCTTTCAGACGCGATGGCGTGCGAATTGAATGGAGCCCGGTCGCCGCAAATGGTGACGCGGCGTGTCGAAGTGCGGGGCTGTGCGCGGCTTACTTGGAGTTGGCGTTGTAGTGCGTGCCGACGAGCCCCAGATGCTCGGCCATCGAAACCAGTTCCGCGAGGGACTGAATCTGAAGCTTCTGCATGAGGTTGTGGCGGTGCCACTTGACGGTTCGCTCGGTGGTCCCCAGCTCATCGGCGATTTGCTTGTTCAGCTTCCCGCGAACAACCAGCGTGAGTACTTTTCGCTCGCTTGGGGTAAGCGAATCAACCAAAGCGCGCATGGCAGCCGTCTGCTCGCGTGTGCCACGATCAGTGCGATCACGCGTGATCGCCCGCTCAACGGCTCGAAGAAGCACGTCGGTGTCTACCGGCTTCGTCAGAAAATCCTCGGCGCCAGCCTTCATGGCAACGACACTGCTCGCAATATCGCCGTGGCCGGAAAGAAAAATAATCGGTATCGCATTTCGCATTTCCGCAAGCCGTTGCTGGAGTTGCAACCCGGTCAGACCGGGCATGCGCACATCGAGCAACACACAGCCGGGTTCGTTGACATCGGCAATTTCCAGAAAATGTTCTGCCTGTTCGTACAGCGCAACGCGATATCCAGCAGCCGACAGCAGCCGCGCGACCGACCTGCGCCAGGACGCATCGTCGTCGACCACGTGCACCGTAGCAGCCGTCATGCGCGCTGGGCCGAAGCGAACGGCAGCGTCAAGTGGATCACTGTGCCGCCTTCCAGTCCGCTCTCCGCGCGGATCTGACCCCCATGGGCTTCAACGATCGTGCGCGAGATCGCGAGTCCCAGGCCCATGCCGCCCGGCTTGGTCGTTACAAACGGGTCAAAGATAGTGCCGAGCGAGCCGCCCGGAATGCCTAGTCCGGAGTCAAGCACCGATACCTCGGCTTCCTTGCCGTTGGTACGCCTACTTCGTATCGTCAGGACCCTTTTGTCCGCGGGCTGATCACGCATGGCATCCATCGCGTTGAGCACCAGGTTCAACATGACTTGCTGAACCTCGACTCGATCGGCTTTGACCTTCGCGAGCCCCGGCTCGAGTTCGGATCTGAGCGTTATGCCCTTGGCCGACAACTCCGCGAGCAACATCTTCATTGTCTCGTCGATGGTCTCGATGAGGTCCAAATCCCGCACTTCAAACTCGGTCTTGCGCAACATCTTGCGAATCCGCGCAATGACATCGCTGGCGCGCTGGTCGTCTCGCTTGATGTCGGCCAGAATCTCCGCCACTTCCTGAAGTCGGGGTGGATCGGCCTTGATCAGCATTTCCGCCGCGCCGGCGTTGTTGTGAATCGCGCCCAGCGGCTGGTTGAGTTCGTGGGCGATCGACGCGGACAACTCCCCCATCGCCACGCGCCGGTTCAGGTGCGTCATTTCCGAATAGCGCTTCTGTGACTCCCATTCGGCCGTGCGGCGGCGACCGTGTTCGAGCAGCAGCGCGACGATCAGGGCCGCCTTGGAGGAAAAACACGACTAAAGCGATGATCACCTCGGTTTGATGCGCCTCCAGCAACGAAGGCTCCTTGAAACGTATGATGGCGTCGCCCGGAATTTCGTCGGCGTCGATGCCCCACCTGCGGGCTTGACGCCAATCGATCTGCGCTTTCGTCGGAACGGTCCCCAGCGGAGGAAGATTGGCAGGCGGGACGCCGTCGAGCAGGCTGGTGACAGCTCGCGCCGCCTGCCGTCCAATGTCGGCGTAGGTCGGCATGCGCCCGCCTACGATCCCGGTTCCGATGAATGTGCTAAACGGCCCATAGATCGGTGCGGCGGATGCGGCCACCATGAGCACCACGGATTCGCGGGGCACGAACAACTGGTCGGCGCCATCCTTGAAGTAGCCGGGCGTAAACACCACGTCGTCGTGGCCCAACTGGCTCAGTCGCTTCACCACCGCGTCAGTCGACAGGCCCGCAAGAAACTCGACGGTCGGAACAACGTCGAGGCTGGCAAGGCCGCTGCGCAGATCAGATTCCCAATTGCGATCCCAATCGCTTGTGCCGGTTACCACCACCAGCCGCCTGGTGTGGGGATGCAAGCGCAGCGCGAGCTGAATAGTGCCTAAGGCGTCGTACTCGGCGCGGATGGGGATGACGTCCGCCGGCAACGGCGTCGACGGCAGGAAGGTCCTGTCGACTGGGACGAAAACCCGAGGCACACTCGCGAATAGACTGTCACGATTGCGCAGCAGGAATCCAAGGGCGAACTCGCCCGTGACGACGATCGCGGCCGGCGGACGTGCGACGTACTTTTCACGGAGGTACGTCGTAAGGGTTTTTTCGTAAGCCTGACCGGCGTAGGCGGGCTGATCAAGAAACTCAGCAGAGAACTCGACGTTTCGATCGGCCGATTTCGCGATGCCTTCCCGCAATCCGCGGTCGACCTCGATGTTGGCGGGGAGCAGGCGATTGTTCGAGAAAAGCACCAAGACGTTCTCGGTCTCCGCCGCCATCCCCGTTGATGCGAGCAAGTACAAGAACGCCGCGAGCACCTGCACGAGAGGTAATGCTGCTCGCCGAATCTGGGCTGATGCGGACGCACTCGTGGCGCCAACTGAGCGCGTCCGCCAGGTCGAGTAGATCCTCGACAGATGGAAAATGGCTGACCTCCAGGCCTAACTAGCGAACAAGGAAGTGGTACCGCAGCAGCACCTACCTACCGCTCCCAGTTGCGGATACGTTGCCATCAATGTTTAGGCACGCGATGGCAAGACGGTCCGAGATTCTACTCCAAGATTCCGCTCGACCTAGGCCGGCACCGAGTCACGCAGCAATGGAAAGCTTGATGACCACCCTCGAACCGGGCGTCGCGTCGCTTCGTTTCATCTACCTCGGCGAGAACCACTTTTTATAGAGTTCCTCATACCGCCCGTCCTCGTACATCTGTAGCAGGGCACCATTGATCTGTTTGCGCAAGGAACTGCCATCCGCGACGGCAATACCGTACTTTTCCGGCGCGAAAATTGGACCCACCACGCGCACACTGCCGTTACCGCGCGTCGTGGCCCAATACTGAAGCGTCGGTGCGTCGAAAACCACCGCTTGGACTTCACCTTGCAAGACCAGCTTATATGCATCGTCTCCGGAAGCCGCATCCATGTAGGGCAGACCGTGCTCAGTCAGGTAGTCGGCAGCGACCGTGCCGCGTACGGTCGCGATCTTCTTTCCCGCCAAAGGAACGCCGGCCCGCGAATGTTCGAATTCAGGCGATCGACGGTCTGCGTGGAGGTCACTGTGGCCGTCAATTGAGCGATAAGCACGACGCCGACCAACCACATGAAAAAAACGATGAGCCTCTTGACTACCCGAGGCGCATCTCGATCGCCGTGCTCACCGGTCGCGACGATCAGGGCGGCACCCCATAATCCTTCTCCCATTCCCTTCAGATACCCCTTCTGAAAATGTTCACTTGTTTGGCGCTCGACTATCCATAAAATGTTCGCCATCACAAACATGATCGCGATAAATATACCGGATGAGGGTGGCGACCGTCGGCCACGGGAACGATCCCAGCGCTTCCA
>CAVSYL010000007.1:0-103545 GCA_963732105.1 uncultured beta proteobacterium | reverse complement strand
CGCCGCGAGCCAGATCGCGAAGCACTTAATCGCGCAACGCTTGCTGCTGCCCGCGACGGCGTGCGCATCACGAGCAGGGCTGTCGCAACGCAGGCGAGCGGGCCTTGCCGCTGCGCTGATTATGTCGCACGCAACCGTGACGAGCGTCGCGCCGCCTCGACTTACCCGGAGTCACGTTGCAATACAAGACCCCGAAGCATCTGATCACGGCGACCATCGTGACGATTTTTCGGTGCTCCGCTCGGATCGCTTCGTGCTGCTCGGGCCGTCGGGCTGCGGGAAGTCGACGCTACTCAAGGCTGTCGGCGGCTATCTCGCGCCCGTTGAGGGCAGCATCCGGTTGAACGGCGTCGACGTACGTCGGCCGGGACCCGATCGCATGATGGTGTTCCAGGAATTCGATCAATTGCTGCCATGGAAGACGGTGCGTGAGAACGTGGTGTTTCCGCTTCTCGCGACCGGCAAGATCGCCGGTCGCGAGGCGCTCAACAAGGCCAACGAATACATCGCGAAAGTGAACCTGGCGAAATTCGCGGACAGTTATCCGCACACGCTTTCGGGTGGGATGAAACAGCGCGTCGCGATTGCGCGCGGCATGGCGATGGAGCCCGAGATCCTGCTCATGGACGAACCGTTCGCCGCGCTTGATGCGCTCACGCGCCGCAAGATGCAGGATGAGCTCCTGCAGCTTTGGGACGACACCCGTTTCACGGTGCTTTTCGTGACGCACTCGATTGCCGAAGCCATCAAGATCGGCAATCGCATCCTGCTGCTGTCACCGCATCCGGGTCAGGTGAAGGCCGAGCTCGACAGCCTGCCGCGCGGAGCTGCCTTCGTCTCCGGACACGACGCACTTGAGCAACGCATCAACGATATGCTCTTCGCGGACAATGCACCTGAGCCCGAGCTCGCCCATGCCGACTGAATATGTCCTCACTGGCCGGCCAGAAATGGTGCGCGGGCGGCTACCAGACTCGGCGTTCGGCGTCGTCGAAAAGCCGCTCTCGACCTGGGAGCGCATCTACAACGTCGGGGGCGTGCGCAAGCTCGCAATCCTCCTTGTTCTTGCCCTCGCGTGGGAGGTCTACGCGCGCGTTCTCGACAACGCACTCCTCTTCCCCACTTTCTCTGCGACGGTCGGGGCATTCGTTAAGAGCGTCGTCGACGGTGTAATCCCCGTGAAGGCATGGACTTCGCTCAAGGTGTTGCTCGTCGGCTATGCGAGCGGCATCTCGCTTGCGGCGCTGCTGACCGTCGTGGCGATCACATCGCGCATTGGCACTGACTTACTCGAAACCCTAACCTCGATGTTCAACCCGCTGCCGGCGATCGCGCTGCTGCCGCTCGCCCTGGTCTGGTTCGGGCTCGGCAACGGCAGCCTCGTCTTCGTGTTGATCCATTCCGTCCTGTGGGCAGTAGCGCTCAACACCCACACCGGTTTTCTTGCCGTGTCCAACACGCTGCGCATGGTCGGGCGCAACTACGGATTGCGCGGGCTCGCGTACGTCCGGAGCATCCTGATTCCGGCGGCGTTTCCTAGCATTCTCACGGGGCTCAAGGTCGGCTGGGCGTTCGCATGGCGTACGCTCATTGCCGCCGAGCTCGTATTCGGGGTGTCGTCGGGCTCGGGCGGCCTGGGATGGTTCATTTACGAGAATAAGAACCAGCTTGAGATTCCCAACGTATTCGCCGGCCTGTTTACCGTGATCCTGATCGGACTTGTGGTCGAGAACCTGATCTTTCGCAACGTCGAAGCGCTGACGGTCAAGAAGTGGGGCATGCTGCATTGAGCTAAGTGTCGGCAGCTGCATCCGGTCGGCACCTTATGCAACCGATATGAACGGAGGAACATGATGGTGGAAAGGATTCGAGCGCTAACCGCCATTGCGCTGGTGGCGGTCGCGTGCGGTGTTCGCGCCGAGGTGAGCGAGATCACGGTAGCGCAGCAGTACGGCGTGAGCTTCCTACCGCTGATGGTGATGGAGCGTGACAAGCTCGTCGAGAGGCACGCAAAGGCGCTTGGCCTTCCGGATCTCACCGCCAAGTGGGTCAGCGTGGCGGGGCCGAGTGTCATGAACGACGGCGTCATCAGCGGCGCAATCCAGTTCATCGCAGTCGGGGCGCCTTCGCTCATCACCCTCTGGGACAAGACGCGCGGCAACGTGCAGGTGAAGGGCGTGTCGGCGATGACGACGTACCCGCTGTATCTCGTCGTGCGCAGCCCGGACGTCAAGACGGTGAAGGATTTCAGCGAGAAAGACAAGATTGCCGTGCCGTCGATCAAGGTCTCGACGCAGGCGATCATGCTGCAGATGGAAGCGGCGAAAATCTGGGGTGACGCGAACTACGCGAAGCTCGACCCGTTCACGATTGGGCTTTCACATCCGGATGCGGTGCTGGCCCTTACGAATAACAACGGCGGCGTCGACGCGCACTTCTCGTCCTCGCCGTTCTACGAGCAGGAGATGAAACTTCCGGGCGTGCGCTTGCTCACGACGAACTACGAGATCCTCGGCGGTCCGGCCACGGCGGTCGTGATCGCCGCCTCGACCAAATTCCGCGACGCGAATCCCAAGGCATACCAGGCGTTCTACGATGCACTCAGCGAGGCGATCAACGCGATCAACAAGGACAAGCGCGAGGCGGCAAAGGTCTACATCGAGGTGGCCAAGGATAAGAAGAACAGTCCCGACGACATCTACGCAATCATCAACGCGAAGGATTACGCGTACACGCTCACGCCGCAGAAGGTTGGCAAGACCGCCGATTTTATGCACAAGATCGGCACGATCAAGAACCAGCCAGCCTCATGGAAAGACCTCTTCTTTCCCGAGGTGCAGAACCTCCCCGGGGACTGAGCAGGAGCGAACGCATGCCCGCCAAAGCCAACACGATTCGGATTGGAAGCGGAGCCGGTTTTTCCGGCGACCGACTCGAGCCTGCGCTCGTTCTCGCAGAGCAAGGCGCGGTCGACTATATCGCCCTCGAGTGCTTGGCCGAGCGCACAATTGCACTGGCGCAGCTTCGCAAGCGACGCAACCCGAGGGAAGGCTACGACCCGCTCTTGAAGCGGCGTATCGAGATGCTTTTGCCGAGCATCAAGCGAAGCGGGATTCGGCTCATCAGCAATTTCGGCGCCGCGAACCCGCTGGCGGCGGCCGACGCCATTCTGGCGATCGCGCGCGCACAGAAGCTTTCGGTGAAGATCGCCGTGGTCACAGGGGACGACGTCCTTGGCGTCATCACACCCGATCGCATGGCGCTCGAGACGGGTACGCCGCTCGGCGAATTTGGCGAACTCATCTCCGCAAACGTCTACCTCGGCGCAGAAGCGCTCATGCCGGCGCTCGAGTCGGGTGCCGATGTGATCGTGACTGGTCGTGTCGCCGACCCTTCGCTCTTCGTGGCACCCATCGCACATCACTTCGGGTGGCGCTTGAACGAACTCGATCGCATCGCCCGCGCGACCGTCGTCGGGCACCTCCTCGAGTGCGCGGCGCAGCTGTGCGGCGGTTACTTTGCGGATCCGGGCTTCAAGGACATCCCTAACATGGCGAACATGGGATTTCCCTTCGCCGATGTCGACATGGAAGGCAACGCGGTGCTCGGCAAGGTCGAGGGAACGGGCGGTGCAATCACGCTTGCGACGGTCAAGGAACAACTGCTGTACGAAGCGAGCGATCCAGGTGCGTATGTCACGCCCGATGTCACTGCGGATTTCCGCGGAGTTACGCTCGAGTCGCGTGGCGCCGATCGCGTGGCCGTGAGCGGCGCGCAGGCAAACGGCCGTTCGCCGACGCTCAAGGTTAGCATCGGCTACATGGCGGGGTTCCTGGGCGAGGGCGAGATCAGCTACGCTGGTCGCAACGCGCTCGCACGCGCGCGGCTCGCCGGCGCCATCATCCATGAGCGGCTGAACGGGAGCTTCCCCGCGCTCCGCATCGATTACATCGGCAGCACGTCGTCGCACGGCCGATCCTTCGATCTGACGGAGAACCCATACGAGGTCCGTCTTCGCGTCGCAGCTCGTGCGCCCACCGCGAGCGAGGCGGCCATCATCGGCGAGGAGGTCGAGGCGCTATACCTCAACGGACCCGCCGGCGGAGGGGGCGCCCGCAAGCTCGTCACCGAGCAGATCGGCATCGTGTCGACGTTGATCGATCGTAGCGAGGTCGAATCGCAAGTCACTATCAAAGAATGGGTGCATGAGCCGGCGACTGTATGACCTCGCTCACTGCCGGGCGGGCGACAAGGGCAACACGTCGATCCTCTCGGTGATCGCGTATCGCGACGAGGATTACCCTCTGCTTGTTGAGAAGGTCACCGTCGAGGCCGTCGCGCAGCACATGCGTGAGATCATTACCGGCGAAATCCGTCGCTACGAGATGCCGAACTTGAGCGCGCTGCAATTCGTCTGCGAGCACGCGCTCGCCGGCGGCGTCACGACTTCGCTCGTGCTCGACGCGCACGGGAAGTCACTTTCGTACGCACTTCTGGAAATGAGTGTCGACTGACGGCGTTTCACGCGCCCTCCATCCGAATCCTTGCCCTCAAGGGCGATCAATCAGCACCTTGCTGGAAGCTCGGTGCGAAAACCTGCTCAGTCCGCAACACTGACGAACCCATTGTCGCCCGGAGCAACCGTAGCTTTTTTAATCAATTCCAGTCCGCGGCGAAAGCTCCCTATTGTTATTTGGAGATATGGCTCGCAGCAGCTGAACATCGATGCATGGCGCAAGGAGAAAAAAGAGACCCCCGACGTTGCCGTGGGGGTCGAGACTGTATCTTTAAGGAGGAGGTAAAGACACAGTAGTACTTCGCGGTTACTTCAGCTCGATGCTATGAGCGCTACGTATTGAATTCGTGAGCCTTAAATGGTCGTTGCAAAGTCTGATAGTGCGTTTGGCATACGGGCCGGCCGCGGGTCCCGTTTGGCGCGTTGATGCTGGAAAGCGTCGAGGCTACGGAACTCCAGACTCTTCCATGCACCCATGCCTGCAAGTCGCACGGACGCCCACAGAAGATCGCAAGGCCGCGATCTTCTGCGAATGACGGCTTCTTTTACAGTTGCCCGATTTGTTGAATCAGCGTATTGGCCTGGCTTACAAGTAGCGCCGCCGTCTCGGGCTTGAGATGGCCCGCATTAAATGATGCTTGAATGTCAGCGATATACATCTGAAGATAACTGATCGCTTGCGCAAAGCTAGCTTCTGCCGCCGCGCCGGGTCCCAACGTGTACCCAGTAGCGAGGGCGCGCGTAGCTAGATTTACAGCACTCACCGCTTGATTCCATCCGACGAAATGCATGAAATCCGTCTGAAACCCCAACAGTTGCGTCGATGGGTGAGTTGGAAATTGCCATTCGTCAACGCACAATGGGCCGCACATCAAGCCCTGGCCGTAGATTGATTGGAGCGCACGAACTTCGGTCGCTTTGCCATCCTCAAGCAAGATGAATCCCGCCGCAATGGCGGCATTGGTTGTCTGTATGACTTGCGACGTGTAGCTCGTCGGTGTCGGATACAAGGCGTTAAGGGTTGCCGTGTCGAATGGCACATGCGTACCCCCTAGCGCGCATGTTTCGCCGCCATCGTGCGCAACCGGAACGTTCATTTCGGCAAGCCGGATTCCTCCGAGCCCGTTGCCGAACGAATCGCGTGCAACGCTCGGTGGTGACACTGATGTTACTTGCATCGGCGGCGCATGGGCGGCCGCCCAGGGCTGATTTCCTCCGAGATTCCACTGAACGAGCTCGTTAACGGCCATATTGTAGACATAACGGTTTGGAACACGGCTTCGAGCTGGCGTCGCGCATGTATCAAACGCTTGCTGATTCAGATCGCGCAGCAATATCGCGGCGCGAACCAACAGCGAGTATTGCTCCGAGTGCGACGCCCCAGCGACCGGCCAGCTTCGTATCATATTGGTATCCGCCTGCAATTCCGGGATTTCATTGACCGATGACATCGCAAATTCGGTCTCGGTAAAGGTCTTGATTACCGGAATGGTGAGATCGCTCCGAATTATCTGGCCGCCCGATGCCAGCAGTGCGCCGTTGTAGATGGGGTCAAGGATATGTACGGCATTGAGGTAGATCCCCAAGCGACCCGCGGACTGCGACTGACCAATAGCCAATTCAAGCTGGACAGGCAGACCTCCCATCACAGTTGGCACGCTCTTTATCGCTTGCGCGGCCTGCGAGAAAATGTCGTAGCCAAGGGCATCGCCGGTTACCTTGCCGCTATCGGTTACATTGAGCGTGCTGTACCGCAGCGGGCTCCACAGTTTTATTCCATTAGGACTATTCGACAGCCCCGCATTCTGTGCCGACACCCCAACCCAGGCATATCCAGCGCGCAGGAAGAACTCTTTTTGATAGAACCAATGGACGTCCGTGTCGTAGCCGTTGGTGACGTTAAACCACTCCACCACAACGACACCATTGAATTTGGTGGGATCCGCAGGGCGTCGAACAAGTAGCCGCGACCGGTAAGGATGACCACTACTGACGATGGTCGCCGTCGTTGCGGAGGCGGCGTTGTTGCCGATGCCGCCCGAAGGCTGCGGCGCGCTGTAGACGTTGGCAGTGCCGTCGATGAAAAATTCTTGCTCGACGTAGCCGTAATCGGAGAGCACAACGTCCGTGGCGAAAAATGGGTAATTGTGGTCGGCGCTCCCCGGCACATCGCTCGCCAAAGGACCTGTAACCGTTGGCGTAGGTACTACCGCGCTTCCAATCAACGAATAAGTCGCGAGTACAAGGACGGCGCTGCAGCGCGATATTGTCGCCTTCACCTTAGACCCCACAGATTGCTGCATGACTTCCCCCTCCGTTTACTTACAGGTTGTTGAAAAAATGCAGCTGACGCCCGCTTACTACACGTTACCAAAAGGTACATAACCATCGATAGCTTTTGTCGACGATGGCCGGTTACTGCAATGCCGTGGCGATGTGTACCGTTGGCGTTGCCCAGTTTGTGGCTTCGGTAACAAAAACACGAGCGGGTAAAATTTGGCGCCCTCATGAGGCGGCCCCGTGCTTTGGGCGGAGATCAACATTCCTGTTAGTTCTGTGAAGGGGTAATGGCGCGACATCTGGATCGGCCAAGACGCGTTGTAGGGTTGACCAAAGTGAGGAAGAACAAGGATCCCGCGGGAACGGCGGCCATGCGCAAGCCGAAAAACGCGACACGGGCCGGGCCGAAATCCTTGCAGCAGCTATTCAAGAATTCGCAACGCCAACAGGCTTAGCATCCTTTAGTTACCAGCAAAGCGTTCGTGGTGAGCAGGGACCCGGGGTGCCGTACAAGCGCGCACAAGACCGCGAATGGCGTCGGCGCAAGGGCGACAGCCTTTCCGTCGCACAGCAAGCGTCCGTCCGCCTGGTCGAGCTCGAATCGATCGAAGCACACTCGTACCGGACTCGAACTGGCCGAGGATCGGGCGTGGTCGGTGCGTTTAGCCATTTCGATACGAACGGATCCCTAGACCGTCACGCGACGACATGGCGTCAAATCCCCTCGGATTGCAGCGGCGTGCTTTGTGCGGCGGCACGCCGGCGAACTGATTATTTACGCATAGAATGGCCACAGTTGCGGTAATGATAATCAGAAGCGGAGCGGACAGACGCAAGCGTTCGGACTGCTCCTGAGTTCTGCTCGCCGTTCAGGGCCAGCGGCGATCCCGCAATCGCAAAATGGAATCCGGCGACTCCCTCCTTAGTCGCCGCCTCAAGGGTTGTCGGAGTCATGTCGGCACGTGCGCCGATTCGCATCCATACCTACTCAAACAGCACCTGGTAGAACCCGTCGCCGCGATGGCTTCGCACACTTTAGCGCTTGGAGCGTGGGGTGACTTTTTGGGGAGTCGCCGTGGAGTCACGAGTGCCATCCGGCCCTAGAGTAATAGGGCCTATACGGCGCTTACGCCGACAGAGAAATTGCGCTCTACTTCTACGTATTCTTTACGGTAGAGAGGCGTCTATGCCCCAGCGTAAAACGGCCTCGCGCACCGGGAAGCGCCCTTTGCCGGCGGCGAAATATGTTCTCTGTCTATACGTCGCGGGCGAAACGACAAAGTCACTGTCTGCGCTTGTGAATCTGAAAAAGATTTGCAGCGAGCATTTGGACGGAAGTTATCGAATCAAGGTAATCGATCTGCTTGATAACCCGAAATTGGCACGCAACCATCAGATTTTGGCGCTGCCTACCCTTGTCCGCCAATTGCCGGCAACCATGCGGAAAATCATTGGCGATTTGTCCAACACGGAACGTGTGCTGGTCGGCCTCGATATAAGGTCTGCGGAGCGCCGCTGAAGGCGGCGAAGTAACGCGAGGGAACCTACGCGCCTCGGCCTCAACTTTCAGCCGGCGCTCATGGTCGACAGGAATTCTGCTGCGCGTGATCGCGAACAGGAACCTCGTGTCGCGTTTCCACTAGTCGCTGTCCTTCGAGAAGAAAAGCGCGTTGACGATAGTGTCCGAGCATCGGGACGTCAGTCAGCCGCAAGCTTCAACATAGGCAATAGGCCTCGCGTATCTCGTTCGCTCGTTGCGCCACGTCCGATGCTTAAGTTGCTGACAATCTGTTCGCCGGCGCGCTGGATCTGGTGTCAACAGATTGGGTCCACAAGGATATCCACAGAGTTTGTGGATAACTTAGCGATTGTTTTTGCGCGCAACAACGAGTTGTGCCGACCCGCGTAGTAGAAACGTCTGTGCGGCACCGGCGGCGGTGAAGATCGCATGCTGAAACCGTGCTCTGCTCATTCAAACTGCGTCAGCGTTGGTCTGCACCAGCAGCGATTGAATTGGGACCGACATCTGTTGTCCTTCGGGCATATTTCAGGCAGGTTGCGCAGCCGAAAAATCAAGCGCCGCCAGTCAAGGATTGTGAGACACCGGCAGCAGGCGGCCTATGCTGTTGAAAAACTCCATTTTCGGAGTCGCTAGAAAAATTGCAGGCCCGCAGAGGCTTCGCTGCACTCGAGACGCTAGGGGAGACGCGGCTCCGCAATGCGCCTCATCAAGAGCCTTGTGATTGGCCCTCCGACGATTCGCAGGGTGGACTGGCGATCGCAATTCAGTTTGGCAAGAAAATCCGGTGACCGCATTTTCGAGTTTTTCAACAGCATAGGCCACAAGCGGACATTTGAGATTCGCAAACAAGCTGGGAGGTTTCGGCACTTCGAGCTCTGCGGACACGGTCGGAGAGCGCCACCGGAGCCAAGCGCGCTCGTGCGAGACAGAAAAAAGGCGGCCAGCAGGCCGACCTTTCGCATCGAAGACGTGCTGCGAGACAACCGGGCCCTAGCTGGCCCTCTCGATCGCGGGCGGCGCCCAGGTGCCGTCGAGGATAGACGGCGGCTTCTGTGAAGGCCCGTATAGACGCAGCATCGGAATGAACGGTCCCTTTGGCGCTGGCAGCCAGTTGGATTCCTTGTCCTTACCGGGCGATTCGACCTGGAAATAGAGCGTCGTCGAGCCGTCAGGGTTGGTCTTCAGATTGTTGCGTGGGCTCACCGTGAACTTGTTCAGCGGATTCGGCACGAACCACCAGCCGCCGTCGATCATGTACATCGTGATCGACCAGAAGCCTTCGACCGGCGGAAGCTGGCCCTTAGGGAATGTGAGCGTGTACTTGTTGGCACCGTCGAGCTTCTGGCCTTTGCTGTCGACTTCCGTGTATGGATACACCGCATCGTCTTGCAGGTTCGCCGGCCAGCCGAACGCCGCCACCACGGCACGCTTCATATAGTCGGTGCCGTAGCGACCCAGGCCCTCGCTGATTACCCACGTATTGACGACCTTGCCTACGCTTTCCTTGTTCGCTTCGATGGCCTTGAGGCCCGTTTGCGGCAAGTCCTTGAGCGCTGCTTGCACGGCCGGATCGAGCTTGGCGATGTCGAATGGCTGGCAAGACACGATGCCTAGCGTGGCCATCTTCGCCACTATCGGCGCATCTTCGGCCGCAGGCGGCGCATCGGTGCACATCAGCTTCGCCATGCGGTTGAAATAGGTCGGCGCATCCATGCCGAGGATCACTTCCTGCGGCTTGGCGGTCATCGAAAAGCCCGGATCGATCACCGGAGGCGCAACGTACTTGAACGTCTTTCCATACGACGCGAGAGGGGTCAGCGTGTACTTGGCCTGCAGCGCGTTGACAGCCTTGTAGTCGGCCGGCGTGCCATCGGCGTAGGTTCGGCCAAGTACCGTGATGTAGCGCGTCGGGAACGCGATCTGCGTCATGCCCTTCGGCACTTCACCCTTGAACGTGGGTCCGGTCAGCAGGTAGGTTTGCGCCTTGCTGCCGTCGATACGACTGCCCGGCGTCTTCACGATGGTCATCCACAAGTCGACCATCTCGAAGAGGTAGAACCGCTTGCCCATCTCCGGGTGAACGAATACCTGGGGCTCGGCGAGATCGACCCACGCCAGCGAATACAGCGTGTCGGCGTTAGGTGCCGAAACGCCGCGGTAGTCGGCGGGCGGATAGCGCGGAATGTTGGTGAACACGCCGGCGGGGCTCTGCAGCCCTTCCTGCTTGGGTACGTTCGACATCTGGACACGCGTTACATCCGTTGTCATCAGCGAATAGCCGTAGACATACGCATCGAGCGCGACCTGAACCTGTTCCTTGACCTTGGCGTCGGCGGCGGCCTTGGCACCAGCGTCAGCTTGTGCTTTGGAGCCATCGGGCATTGGGGTTGCCGGGGTTGCGGGTTTCTGGTCGCCACAGGCCGTGAGCATTAGGGCTGCGCTGCATAGCGCGAGAGCCAACATTTTTCGTTGCATGGTGTCCTCGGAAACGTTTGGGGGCGCTCCACGGTGCCTGGCGGACGATGCTTACGATGCCGGGGGCGATTAACGACGCGAGGCATTGTACTCCGTTTCAAAACGGCCAATTGCGGTGAAGTAACGCGCCGCCCGCAGCGTCAGCTTCGGGTCGACTGCGGCGAAGGCAACTCGCGGCCAGAAGCCGCCATATCATGGCGCGGTCCCATTCACTCGTAAGTGGACGTACATTCCCTCGGCGCCAAAGACGGCCCATGAGAAAATAGCCCAGTCTCGTCGGCGACTTTGCCATTCTGAAGGTCCGTTCCGAAGCCGGCTCCCTGAAAGGTTGTGTTGCGACTGGCGGTACCAAGGATGAGTACCAGGGTGTGGCTACGGGTCATGGTCTTCGGATTGTGCGTGGCTGTGGTACCGGCGCGTGCGGCCGAGGAAGAAGCTCGCGTGCTCATCCTCAATGGTACAGATCCATATCTCCCGGCGTATCTCCTTATCGATGGGGCAATGCGCGCGAGCCTCGCCAAGGAGACGGCCAGACACATCGTCCTGTTTTCCGAACCCCTCGATGCCCAACGCTTCGCCGTAGAAAAGACGGAGCCGGAGTTCACGGCGCTGTTCGCGAAGAAATATAGTGCGCTGCATATCGATGTGGTCGTCACCGTAACGAGACCTGCGCTCGATTTCTTCCTGCGGCACGGTGACGCGCTTTGGCCGGGCGCACGACTCGTTTTCCATGGTATCCCAAGCGCTGCGATCCAGACCTTGGCGCTGCCCGCCACCGCGAAGGGCGTGGTCATAAGTGAGGATATTGCGGGCACCCTCGCAATCGCGCAACGGCTGCAACCAGACGCGCGTCGCATTCTGGTGATCGCAGGTGTGGCGGACGTCGACAAAAGACTGGAAGGCATCGCTCGCGGATTGCTCAAGACCAAGGCCGGTGCCGCTGAGGTGGAGTACCTTTCCGGTTGGCCCTTGCCGGAACTTGCCACGAAAGTCGCGGCGGAACCCAGCGACAGCATCGTGCTGTACCTTGCCCAATATCGAGACCGCGATGGCCGACCCTACACCCCGCGTGACGTACTCGCAGGCTTCAGCGCGTCGGCGGCTGCGCCTATTTATGCCTTGTACGAGACCTATGTAGGCATTGGTGCCGTAGCGGGTAGTTCGGAATCCTTTGAGGACCGTGGACGGCTCGTCGGGGAGTTGGTCCGTGCAACGCTCGCCAACACGACCTCCGACTCCAACCCCGTCGTTCTTAGAACGCCGGCGCGTTGCATCGCCGACGCGCGTGCGTTGCAGCGCTGGTCATTAGACGAGAAGCGCTTGCCTGCCGGCTGCGAGATTCTATTCGCCGATCGCCCGTATTGGCGCGAGCATATCGGACAGATCGCGACGGCATTGGCGATTATCATTGCACAGGCGCTGCTGATCTCAGGATTGCTTATCCAGCGCCGCCGGCGACGCTTCGCCGAAGCAGAATCGCAGAAGCGCTATTCCGAAATGGCGCACATGAACCGGCGGGTGGCGATGGGGGAGTTGTCCGCGTCGATCGCGCATGAGCTCAACCAGCCGTTAGGCGCGATCCACAACAACGCAGGAGCGGTGGAAATGCTGATCAAGGCCAATCCGCCCAGGCTTGAGGAAGTGGCGGAGATAATGGCGGACATCAAGCGGGACGACCAGCGCGCCAGCGACGTCATCGCTCGAATTCGCAAGATGTTGCGCAAGACCGAGTTCGAAGTTAGGGATATGAACCTGAACGAAACCATCGATGAGACGATTCAGATGTTGCTTGCGGAGTTGTCGGCCAAGGGCATAACACTCAGATCCGAACTCGAGTCGGGGCTCGCGAAGGTCAAAGCCGATCGAGTCGAGGTTCAGCAAGTCATCTTGAACCTGGTGCTCAATGCCATGGATGCGATGCGTGATCGACCCACGGACAAAAGGGTATTGACGATGCGGAGCAGGCGTGAGAACAGCAGGGAAGCCGAGGTGTCGGTAATCGACTCCGGGGCTGGGATCCCTGCAAAGTCGCTTGCCAGTATCTTTGATCCGTTCGTGACGACCAAGCCGGATGGCATGGGCTTGGGACTGGCGATCTCGCGCACGATCGTCGAGGCCCACGGTGGCCAGATCCGTGCCGAGAACAGGCCCGAAGGCGGCACGGTGATTCACTTCACGCTGCCCTTCGCCATGGTCCAGCGCGCATGACAGCTGCCTCTTGCACCGTTCACGTCGTCGACGACGATGCATCCTGGCGCAGGTCGATAGAGCGATTGCTGTCGGCCGCAGGATATCGTGTTGCGCTGTATGAACAGGCGGAACATTTCCTGGAAACGGCGAGTATCGACCAACCTGAATGTGTCTTTGCTCGATGTGCGCATGCCCGGCTTGACCGGGTTGCAACTCCAGCAGCGGCTTGCGGAAATGCAAAATGCGCTGCCGATTATTTTTCTTTCCGGCCATGGCGACGTTGCAAGCAGCGTCGTGGCCATGAAAGCTGGTGCGGATGACTTTCTGACCAAACCGGTCGGCACCGATGTACTGCTCCGCGCCGTTGAGCAGGCCGTCACGCGCGATCGCTTCGATCGTGGCAAACGCGAGCAGACGGCCGCCATGCGCACTCTGATTGATTCGCTTACGCCAAGCGAGTGAAAAGTTCTTATGTTGGTTGTTCGCGGGAAGTTGAATGACCAAATCGCCGATGAACTGGGGACTGCCGAGCGCACCGTCAAGTGGCACCGCCACAACGTGATGCAGAAGCTTCAGATTCAGTCTCTCTCGTCAGACGAGTTCCGCATAGCGGGCCAGACCATCGAGGCATCCGATCCATCCACGTTCGTGCCCGGCGCGGGTCGCAGCACCATCGATGCGTTCGTGCGTAACAATGACCTCGGTCGAAGCATCGTGCGGTTCGAAGCGCACGGTTACGCGCTCGGTAGTCTTTGACTGTGACTCCAGTCGCCAGGTGTATATGAGTCGATGGGGAGGTTCCACGAGTTCGAAGACGCCCGCGATCCACACGAGAGTGCCATCGGGAAATCGGTTAGCGATCCTATAGATGCCGCCCGCCCGCAGATCGATTTCGACAGCCGGACACGAAACGCCTTCCGGACCCCACCAGTGAACCAGGTGTCCTGGTTCTGTCCAGGCGGCAAAGAGTTTTTCGGGCGTTGCATGGATCATCCGTCGCACCACAAGCGTCGCGGAGTAGCGGTCGGGTGATTCGTTAGTTGGTTGTTCACTCATGTAGGGCCCTGCGCTTCAAACGTGGATCGCTGCCGGTCTCGTCGGCATAGCGGGCAAGCGCTTCGAGCTTCTCCGTCCAAAATGCGCGGTATCCCATGAGCCACCGTTCCGCTTCCCGCAGCGGCCCAGCGGTGAGCGCGCATCGGTGGACGCGGCCGTCGATCGTGCGCGATACAAGGCGCGCCTGCTCGAGTACGCGCAAGTGTTTCGAGATGGCTACTCTGGTCATGGCAAACGGCTCGGCCAGCTCACTTACGATGGCGGGGCCCGCTGCCAATCGCTTGAGCAGTGACCTGCGCGTTCGGTCAGACAGCGCGTGCAGAATCTTATCGAGACGATCCTCGCTGGATGCTCGCTTGTGTTGGCTACTTGACAACATTGGCCCTCCGGAGTTAGATATTAGAAACCATTTGGTTTCCTATTGCAAGCAACCCGCCAGCACGAACTACAATCCGAGAGGGCTCACATGCTAACGAAGACCTGCCCGACATTACCGGTGCTGTCTCCAGCGCGGCGACTAGTAATCACCGGGGGTGCGATCGCCATTGGTTGTCTGGCCATGCGTTCATCCCATGTTATGGCGGATGCGGGCGACGGCGTGTCACATTCGGCAGAATCGATTCATCAAGAACCGTCATTCAAGGCGAGCCGACAGCGTGTCTACGAAGCGCTTACCGACACCAAGCAGTTTGACAAGGTGACGGAATTAAGTAGCGTCATGAAATCCATGCCACAAATGAAAAAACCGACCGAAATCAGCGGACAAGTAGGCGGCACGTTCATCCTGTTCGGCGGGTATATCGTTGGCCGGCATATTGAATTGGTGCCGAACGAGCTTGTTGTCCAAGCCTGGCGTGCGGGTGGGTGGGATCGGGGGGTCTATTCTATTGTCAGGTTCGAGCTCACTGAGCAAGGCGTGGGCACCAAGATCGTGTTTGACCACACCGGATTTCCAAGGGGCGACGGCGAAGACCTGGCGTCGGGTTGGCAAGCCCACTATTGGGACCCGCTCGAGAAATATCTATCCTAGCTAGCCGGTTTGCGCTATCTCCATATCGTGATCGAAGCTGCTGTTAAAGACGCGCTCTCCACGGGCGTCTAAGAACGCTGGCACGGGCACGCTGGGACTAGCCGGTCGTCAATTCGGTGCCCGATAGCTGCCGTTCGCGACAGACCGCAAAGGGTCGTGAAGCGACGAAAAGCAATCGGGCGGTTCACGGCGGCGGGTTCAACAGGTCATTGCAACACCGCCCTAAGTCTATCGGCAGGCGTTTCAAAGCCCAAGGTTTTTCTGGGACGTTGGTTTAGGCGCAGCGCGATCGTGTTCAAGTACGACTGCGAGTAGCTCGAGAGATCTGTGCCTTTGGGGAAGTACTGACGCAACAATCCGTTGGTGTTTTCGTTGCTGCCGCGCTGCCATGGACTGCGCGGATCGCAGAAATAGACCTGCACGTCGGTGGCGATCGTGAAGTGCTTGTGGTCAGCCATCTCCTTGCCCCGATCCCAAGTCAATGAGCGGCGCAGCTGCAGCGGCAATTGGCGCACCTGTTTGCTGAGTGCGGAAACCACGCTGGCGGTGTCCTTTCCTGGGAGCTTGATCAGCATCGCAAAGCGAGAATGGCGCTCAACCAGCGTCGCCATATGCGAGTTGTTGGTCCCCGAGAGCAGGTCGCCTTCCCAATGGCCGGGAACGGCACGATCCTCGATTTCGGCCGGACGTTCACGGATGGAAACCGCGCCGACGATCTGCCCCGACAGTCGGCTTGGCGTCGTGCCGCCTTTCGGGTAGCGCATGCGCCGCCCGGCCCGAAGATGCCCAATCAACTCTTTCTTGAGCACCCCACGAGCCTGGACAAACAAACTGCGATAGATAGTTTCGTGGGACACCCGCAAGCCTTCGTCGGCAGGGAACTCGCGCTTGAGCCACCCCGAGATCTGCTCGGGTGACCAATCCAGTGCCAGCTTTTCGATAACGCGCCATCGTAGCCCGGGATGGCAGCCGAGGCGACAAGGCTTCGGTCGCAGCGCCAGCTCCCAGGCACGCGTATCCGCCTCGGTGGCGCGATATGACCCTCGGCCACCATGGCGCGTAACCTCTCGGCTGACCGTCGACGGCGAGCGCCCCAGGCTGACCGCGATGCGGCGAATCGATCGCCCCGCAGCAATCCCGCGCGAAATCTCTTCCCGCTCATCGAGCATCAGCGCGACCGGGCCACGCCGACGAGCGACCGGCGGGATTCCTCCGTTGAAAGCCAAGACATGGTGGATCGCGCCCTTGGTCCTCTCCAGTTCACGGGCGATATCGCTCGCGCACTGGCCACTCTTCCATCGTGCCCAAAGCTCGACTCTCTTCTCCCGAGACAATCCCGGACGCCCGATCTTCGCCATACGCGCACCTCCTAATCGCAATTAAATCAGAAGGTGTTGCGTCGATCAGTTGAACCCACAGCCTATTCTGTTGAAAAACTCGAAAATGCGTCCGTCGCGATTTCTTACCAAACCTGATCGCAGTCGTGAATTGCTCCCACGAATCGGCGCAGGCCCGGTTAGAGGAATCGTGGCAGCGCGCAGCACAAAATAGCGTGTCCCCCAAGTCCAAAATTGAACGAAGGCCCTGAGGGGCTGCAGTCTTTCGAGCGTCCTCGAAAACGAAGTTTTTCAACAGAATAGGCCGTGAGCCGCCGGTCGGTGTCGCCGTGGAATGTTCCAGCATGTACCATAAATGAGTTGGATCTAAACTCCCACCTATATGAAAGCGTGAGGGCGGGGACGCCAACACACGCGAACGCTCGTGCTCTGCTATCAGAAAGGAAAGGATCCATGATCCATTTCGAACTACTACGTAGCCAGGGTATCCTTATCGTCACGCCCCAAGGCCCGCTGCAAAAAACGGATTTTGACCTCGTGTGGTGTGCGGCGAAAGTGCCGCAAGAAATCTGGCGGCGGTCACCTATTTACGACTGAGGTCGGATCCGCGCATTGCGATCCGCTATCATCTATTGCTGCAGCCGGTGGTTGATGATCGCGACCGAGGAAATCGCGCGAGCCTTGAATTGATGGAGCGCAGCGCGCCGGCAGTGCTGCGATCATCCTGCGTGGCGATGCTGGCTGTTGGCGTCAACGGCACGGCAATCATGGCCGCGCTGCCGACGATGCACACCGAGCTGTCCCTTGGTTCGGCGGGCGTGCAGTGGGCAATCAACGCTTATCTGGTCGTCTCCGCGGCCTGCATCGTGCTCGGCGGCGCGGCGGCGGATCGCTTCGGCGCGCGACGGGTAGCGATGTTCGGCTTGGCGCTCTTCGCCATCGCATCGTCGATCATCGCGATTGCAGGTGACGAGCGCACACTGCTTGCCGGCCGCGCGCTGCAAGGGCTCGCGGCCGCCTTCGCGGTGCCGAGCACACTCGCGGCCGTGGGCACCAACGCTCCATCCAAGCGGCAAGGAGTGGCTATCGGCGCATGGAGCGGATTCCTGATGCTGGGTTTCAGCGTCGGGCCGCTCATCGGCGGGGCGCTCACCCACCTCGCGGGCTGGCGGGCGATCTTCTGGTTCAACGTCGTACTCATGCTGGTCGCCATCGTCGGCTTGGGTGTGGCCGGCCCGATGAACCGGCGCCGCGACGGAACACAAGGCAGGCCGGCGGATTGGCTCGGCTTTGTGCTGCTCGCGATCTTCATGGTGTCGCTGGTCTTTGCCCTGCATGCATTACCACACGCTGCTTCGGCACCCGTCGACGTCGTCGGCCCGCTCGCCTTGGCGGTGGCCGCGTTAGCCGGACTACTGAAGGTCGAGCTGCGCGCCGAGACGCCGCTCTTCGACGTTCGCTTCTTCGCTCGACGCGAGTTCGCGATGGGCACGGTCATCGGGTCGCTTTCGATGATGAGCATCATGAGCCTGCTCCTCTATTACAACCTGTATGCGCAGGGCCCAAAAGGGCTCGGTCTCACTGCGCTGGAGGCGGGTGCCTCGTTGCTGCCGCTCGGCGTGGCGTTGCTCGCGCTGGCGCTCTCCGCGTCGACCGTGGCGGCACGCGTCGGGCTGCGCGCCGCGATAATGGCGGGGATGCTTCTAGTGGTGATCGGAAGCGCCGTGCTCGGCGCCGCAACCGTCGGTGGCGGGTTGGTCCTCAGGGCGATCGGATTGTTTGTGTTGGGCGCGGGCTTGGCGCTGCCCTACGCTACGGCGCCGCGGCTCGCGCTTTCGGCACTCTCCGCGGCGCAGACAGGGCAGGGTTCGGGCATGGTCAACGCCTGCACCTTTCTTGGCGGCAGCATCGGCGTTGCCGTCGGCGCGATCGCCTTCGCATGGGGCGGATTCGTCGCTGTTCTGGCGATGGTCGCGCTGGTGGGCATCGTCGGAGGCACGCTCAGCCGCTGGATTCCGGAGACGGTCTAAACGGCGATGCCCGTTGCGCTCAGCGGCCGTCTCGCACGGCACGGACGCATCGCCCGTCGGTCAGAAGGGGGCGGTGACGTCGCCGGCGTTGAAGTCGACGACGAACACAAGTGCGTTCTTGCTTGCGTCGAGCGTTGACGACCAGCGAGTGTTTAAAACGCTAAACGCGGTGCCAAAATGGGAGCAATCGCAGGTTTGACTTACTGTAAGGTCGTTCAACGATCGATCGGCAGCCTATGCATCGGTGCACATTTGGCGGACAAATCCTTTCGGGCAGCTTCGCCAGATTGGCAAGCGCGGTCGCTGCATCGCGATGGTCTGGACCGAGTAACTGCTCCTTGATCGCTAACACAAGGCCTTCACCATCGCCACCGACGCGCAGGTTTACTTCTGCAATTCGCGCAGCCCCTTGGCAGCGGCGGCAGCAACGAAAATACCAACGATTTATTGCGTCAGTATTTCCCCAAGGGCACGGACCCTTCGTGGATACTCGCGGGCGTACTTGAACAAGTTAGGGTTACGTTTAAATCAACGGCCCAGGAAAACCTTGTGACATGAAACGCCTGCCGATAAACTCAGGGTGGTGTTGCAATGACCCGTTGAACCCACCGCCGTATTCGGCCCGATGGTCAGCAGCCGCAGTTCGACCAGTGGTTGTCCTTCGCGGCTCGAACTCCCCTTGACGCAGCGGCAGTGCAAGCGGTCGGGGCCACCTGCGCGTACACTGGTGGTTGCACGATACCGATGCCGCCATGACCCGAACCCGCCACACTCGTAATTCTCCGCCTCGCCCGGGTTCGATTTATCGCGTCGCAAGCAGTAGCCTCCTACCTCAGATGGTTTGCGAATCGAAGGGAGCTCCATGAAAAATATATTTCTCATTGGGTGCTTTTTAAGCTTGGCCGTCGGCACCCATGTCATTGCCGCTGATTGCATCAAGGACCAGGATGGAAATGTAGTGTGTGGAAAGGGGCAATGCGCGGCGGATGAACACGGCAAGGTCTTTTGTGCCAAGGAGGGAGGCGGCGCGATGAAGGATCAATATGGGAACGTCAAGTGTGGCGTGGGACATTGCGCTAAGGATGATCTTGGCCAGTTGAAGTGTTCGACAACGCCGGGCGGTGGCGCCGCGACCGATTCGTACGGTAAAGTGAAATGTCTTGGCGGCTGCCAAAATGCGACCAAGCAACTTTGTGAAGTGGGACGTTAGAGAGCGCAACCATAAAAAGAAGGGCGACAATGGTCGCCCCGTGGTGGTGGCTCAGGTTCGGATCGATTAAGCCGCGCGCATCTTCCTATGCCCGACTAAGAGGAGCAACGCTAAGCCAACGAGCAGAATCGATTTGGGTTCGGGCGCCGTCCCCCCCGTTGGTATCCCGCGGATGTTCGCTTCCGTAACCGCGGTCCCGTATTGGAAGCTGACAGTGTTGATGAGCATACTTGGATCCAGACCAACGAGGTCATCGCCGACCCCGGTCAACGCAAACGTCATCGTGTCCTGTACCAATGGGCGGCCGCTAAGTCCTCCATTCAACGATCCAACGCTATTTGAGACGATGCCGAATCCAATTCCATCAAGCGATGAATTGCCGTCCAAGTCCGTGCCTGCGGCCCCGCCGTTGAAGTTGCCAATATCCATCGTTAAGCCTGTAGTCAGATATCCCGAGCTAGCAATAGCGTAGGTAGTGCCCGGGCCACCACTGTCAACACTGCTTCCGGCCGCTCCGGGGCCGGCATACCCATACTCACCAGCGACATTGACGTTTCCACCTGCGCATGCCGATGCCGGGCTGCAAGCTGCCGCATCAAATATCGTCTTTGCCGTCGCAGAGGAAGGTGTCAGCGACAAGGTCAGGTTTCCGATAGGGGTCGATTGCGGGCGAAGGCAAGTCCCTTCCAACTCCGGTCATTAGCACCGAAAAACACGCGGGGGCTTTCCTACAGAGACTGATGCCGGAACAAGCCCCGCCAGAGCGGGGCCTGCTGTGTTAGTGCCGAATTAGTTACTGTTTGCGACGCGACAAAGCGAGTCCGGTAAGGCCGATGCCCAGAAGTGCGAGGGTGGTGGGTTCGGGAACAGCCGCGATGACGCCGAACAGCCCATGCGATTCGCCGTCCGGCCCTGCGGAGAAATAGATCGACTGCGTGCTGCCAGCGCTCCCGCCATTGCCTACATTCAACGCCCAAAGTCCGTCGATTGCGAGCGCATTCCCATTCAGCCCCGACAATTGGCCTTCAAACATGTCGGTCGTGAGGTCGAAGGCGTTGATGCGACCGTCCCCGAAATTGCCGACGAGCAGATCCCCGGCGAATTGCCCGAACGAAGCTGGCGCGATCGCCAAGCCCCACGGGGAATTCAATGTCCCACCGGACGCGATGCGACCCAGCAGGTTTCCTTGGAGGTCAAAGGCATCCACGAAGCCGAAGCCGGGCCCTGCCACATCATCATGCTTGGCCGGGTCCTGCATCGCATACGTCACGTAGAGCACCCCATTAAGATCTTGGATGTCGAACGGTGCAAAACCCGCCGGAATAGTCGGGTCTGTAAAGTTGCCGCTCAGGTTTGGCGTAGCGGCATTTCCCTTCAGCACGTCGATGGTGCCGGTGCGAAAGTTGGCCGAATCAAGATAACTGCTGTTCGGCGTCGTTCCCGTTACCAGCGTCGTCCCTTTGTAAACGTTCGCCGCGGAGCCTGGAACGAGCGTTTCCGCGGTTGTGCCCAGAGCGCCGCGCCAACCCGAAACGGTGCCATCCTCGCTGACAAACAAGAAAGTATCACCGTTGAAGTTGCCGGCGATGTTAGCGAATGCCTGCCCGGTGGGCGTGCTTCCCTGGATCGGGGGGATAGACACGACCAGGGACTGTATCGTCGGGACATTGGTCACCGGGTTCACGTTGTACAGAGTTGCTTTGCCCGTGCCGTTGTCTGATACCCAGAACGGCGAACCGGCCGAGTGTGAAATGCCCCAGGCGTTTACGAGATTTGGATCTTGGATAAGGGCCGGGTTTGCCGACTGGTCGTCCGTCACCAAGTTCGTGCTGGTGAACGACGTAGCCTCCGCCGGCAACGCCAGCCCAAGGGCGATCATGAACGCCGAACAGAATCGCAGAATTGGCACAGGGGCTGAAGTCGATGCGCTACCTGCGGAAAAAATCGCCGACCGTCGATTGGTGTGCATAATGCCTCCATAAACGCGAGAAGCGGTACGCTACAACGGGTATCAAACAAAGCAATAATCGTGCGACGGCGCAAAATCAGCTACTTACGATTGCGGTCAAGCATCTGTGTAAATTCTGTCGACACTGATTCGCGTCATCTTCGACAATCGGCAACAGATCCACCAGGCCGACCGGTAGCGGATAGCGGGAAGCGGTGGCGATGAGGTGGCTTCGCAGCAGCGGCAGCAGATGCCGGGCTTCGGAGAGTCGCGGGTAGAAGGTTGTGGACATGACAGACTCCCGACAATTGGCCGAGGGAACACGCTTGCGGCAGTCCCGCGGACTATTGAAACTCCGGATCGGCAAGCTGCGTCACCTCTTTCAATACTTCTGAGTCCGAGTCGTGTCTGGATCGGACATGAGCCCTCAAAATCAACTCCAGGACAGCGAACTCGTGACCGAATCGGTCGGATCCGTGTACTTATTGTTCCCGAAATGACGGCCTTGCGACAGCGGCATGTTAATGCAGAGTTCGCGCAGGCGATCCCAGCAACCTTCGCCTAGGCTGAGCGGAGCGCGAGCCGATTTGGCTCCGCCCGGGCATTGCAGATAGCGTCCTTTATCTCGCAAAGGCGTATAAACGAAACCTCCGGTTCTCGCAGGGAATCCTTGCAACGAGGCCTCTTATTAATAACAGAACCGTCTGCCGGGTCCGAATAGGGATATCATTTTTGATTGGGCGCAAGCTCGCGCTCAATAAGCAGCAAAAGGAGAGCAGCAATGGCCCGCTATCTGTTTCCTATACTGCTGGTAACTGGCTTGGTCGCAAGTTCGGCGGCATCGGCCCTCCCGGCCGCGACGAGCGGCGCAACATGTAGCACATCGATCGGCAACTTTACCAATCCCACTTTCTGCTCCACCCCCACTGACCTCGGCGAGGTGACTTTCGCACCCTTCGCCGGAGTGCACGCCAGCGCTACTTACCCCGGCAGCTTCGCTATGGCGGGGGCGAACGCAATCGCTGCCCTGACCTATAGTTGGGAGATCATCGGCGGTGTCGCGGGCGCCCTCGTGCCGGTGCTTATCGACGTTAATTTGCTGACCACGCAGACCGGCATTGGCGTCGCGTTCGCGGTGATCGATGTGAATACTTTCCCAGGCAATATAAACGTCGCCGTGTGTACCAGCACCTGTGCCGACACTGGCTTCAACGGTACGCTTGATGTCCTCGCCCGTTCCGGCAACGTAAACACGCTCGAGCTGGAAGTCGAGGCGGGCGGGGGGTTCAGTGAAAGTGTCAACGGCGGTGAAGCCTTCGCCGACCCACATATCTACGTGGATCCAACCATCCCCGGGGCCGCCAACTATAGTCTCCTAATAAGCGACGGTATAGGCAACACTCTAGCCAGTGCAGCGCCCGAGCCGGCCAGTCTCACGCTGGTCGGACTCGGCCTTGCCGGGTTGGGCTACATACGGCGCAGACGGGCTGTTTGAACTCGTCACGAGACGCCACGAATAGGCGGCGCTCGTTCCGGCAGTGCCGGAGGACGACGGCACCGCCCGGCGAGAGTCGGATGCGGTCGAGCCAAATGACCCTGTGCTCCGCAATCATTCGATGTGGCGTGGACGGACCCAGTAGAACGACTTAAGCCCTGCTGTGGCATGCCGTGCAGACTGGCGTATGGCAGGAAGGAGTGCACGATCTTCTCGGCTATGCCACGGATTACGCCTTCGCCCAGCAACGGGGCCTGCAGACGCCGGTGCTGAAAAGCAAGCACAAGTCTGCCTATGTGCGGCTGCATTGGAATACTGTCGTGGAGACACCATTGCCGATCGACAGCTCGTTGACCCGGGCATCCAGAACGCGATTATTGAGCTGCGCTAGATACGAAGAGTGGCCCAGTCGGGTCGGTAACGCCGTTGTTCCGGCGGCGCCACGGAACCTGGACGTTGGCCTATAGTGATCGGGCGTAACGGTTTCGGCGATCAACAGGAGCGAACCATGTCTCACCAGCCCCCGAAAGAAAACAAGAAGAAGCCGCAGCACACGCCGAAGGAAAAGAAGACGATCAAGCAGCAAAAGAAGCACGCGAGCGACCCCGCGCCTCTCATCAAGCACTGAGGGGCGGGGGCGCCGCAACCCCGCTAGGCTTCGTTTCTGACGGCGCTTACGCGCGGAATATGGGTTGCGTCAGTTGCGGCGACCCGCGCGCTGAGCATGGAGTACCGACCCGCCGCCAGTTTGCGACACAAAACTTAGCCAGGAACGGAGGCCAGCGAATGTCGCGGCGCCAGCAAGCGCGTGAGCGGGTTTAGTTTCGTGCAAAAGAAGCGGCGATCTTCCGTATTCGGGAAATGCGAGTTGCCGAACTGGGTGGTGGATCAAATTCTCGCGTCGGGGTCATTGATTGTTGCCACTGCGGCCCCATGTTGGGATTAGGTATTAAGCAGTAACAACGAAGCTCCTCGATTTCATGAAACGTCGGGGCAAGCATTTGACGCCCCTGCCTTCGCGCCCGGTTCCGCCCGGCCCACAGCGAGGTCACTCGCTGTGATTTCAACAACCTTGATTAGAAGTGAGAGCAATCATGAAACTGCGTCCCCTGCACGATCGCGTAATCGTCAAGCGGCTCGAAGAAGAACGTCAATCCGCTGGTGGCATCGTTATCCCGGATACCGCCGCCGAGAAGCCCTCGATGGGCGAAGTCGTTGCTGCGGGCCCTGGCAAGACCGACGAGAACGGAAAGCTTCAGCCAATGGGCGCGAAAACGGGCGACAAAGTCCTCTTCGGCAAGTACTCGGGCCAGGAATTCAAGATGGACAGCGAAGATCTGCTGCACATGCGCGAAGACGACATTATCGGCATTGTCGCCTAATCGCTCACCGAACAAAGCAACAGGAGAATCGAATCATGGCATCT
The DNA here is from genome assembly GCA_963732105.1 of uncultured beta proteobacterium. Classification (GTDB taxonomy): domain Bacteria; phylum Pseudomonadota; class Gammaproteobacteria; order Burkholderiales; family Casimicrobiaceae; genus PALSA-1003. Next base: position 79,030 of record CAVSYL010000007.1, on the reverse strand, counting down.
AAAGACGTCCGCTTCGGCGAAAACGTACGCAACCGGATGGTCGACGGCGTCAACGTCCTCGCCAACGCCGTCAAGATTACGCTCGGCCCCAAGGGTCGCAACGTCGTGCTCGAGCGCAGCTACGGCGCCCCGACGATCACCAAGGATGGCGTGTCGGTCGCGAAGGAAATTGAACTGAAGGACAAGTTCGAGAACATGGGCGCGCAGATGGTCAAGGAAGTCGCGTCCAAGACGTCGGACGTCGCGGGTGACGGCACGACAACCGCCACCGTTCTCGCACAATCGATCATCGCCGAAGGCATGAAGTTCGTCGCCGCCGGCATGAATCCGATGGACCTCAAGCGTGGTATCGACAAGGCGGTCATCGCGGTGGTTGAGGAACTCAAGAAGATTAGTAAGCCGTGCACAACCAGCACGGAAATTGCGCAGGTCGGCGCAATTTCAGCCAACGCCGATTTCTCGATTGGCAAGACCATTGCGGACGCGATGGACAAGGTCGGCAAGGAAGGCGTCATCACGGTCGAGGACGGCAAGGGTCTCGAGAACGAGCTCGAGCTCGTCGAAGGCATGCAGTTCGATCGCGGCTATATCTCTCCGTACTTCATCAACAACCCGGACAAGCAGGTGTCACTGCTCGAGGATCCATTCGTTCTTCTGCACGACAAAAAGATCAGCAACATCCGTGATCTGCTGCCGTTGCTCGAGCAGGTTGCCAAGGCCGGCAAGCCTCTGCTGATTATCGCCGAGGATGTCGATGGCGAAGCGTTGGCGACGCTGGTGGTCAACAACATCCGAGGCATCCTGAAGACGGCCGCGGTCAAGGCGCCGGGCTTTGGCGATCGTCGCAAGGCCATGCTTGAAGACATTGCGATCTTGACGGGTGGTACCGTCATCGCCGAGGAGCTTGGGCTGAAGCTGGAGAACGCCACGATTAAGGACCTCGGTCGCGCTAAGAAGATCGAAATTGCCAAGGAAGACACGACCATCATCGACGGTGCCGGCGACAAGACGGCCATTGAAGCGCGCGTGAAGAACATTCGGGTGCAAATCGATGAAGTGACCTCGGACTATGACAAGGAAAAGCTGCAGGAGCGTGTTGCCAAGCTCGCCGGCGGCGTGGCTTTGGTCAAGGTCGGCGCGGCGACTGAAACGGAAATGAAAGAAAAGAAAGCCCGCGTTGAGGACGCGTTGCACGCGACCCGTGCGGCGGTCGAGGAAGGCATCGTTGCTGGCGGCGGTGTTGCGTACCTGCGGGCACGCGCCAACCTCAAGAATCTGAAAGGCGACAACCCCGATCAAGACGCTGGGATCAAGATCGTGCTGCGCGCCCTCGAGGAGCCGATGCGCCAGATCGTTGCAAATGCCGGTGACGAGCCGTCGGTCGTCGTCAACAACGTTGTCGAGGGCAAGGGCAACTACGGTTTCAACGCCCAGACCGGGGAGTACGGCGACCTGGTGGCAATGGGTGTCGTCGATCCGACCAAGGTGACGCGCTTCGCGCTGCAGAACGCGGCCTCAGTCGCAGGACTGATGCTCACGACCGGCGCGATGATTGCTGAATCGCCCAAGGACGACAAGCCAATGGGTGTCGGTGGCGGCATGGGTGGTGGTATGGGCGGCATGGGCGATATGGATATGTAACGCCGCAATCCGCTGCAAAGGCCCGGTGCGTCCGGGCCTTTGCTTTTGAATTCTGGATTTGGAGCTTTGAGCAGCGTGCGGCGGAATCTCCACCAACGCATCGGACCGTAGACGAGCGTCGCCACCAACACTGGTAGCGGGAGTGCGACCCGCTCCTCCAATGGAGCACTGCGACCGCTTCGGAGCCATGTCGGGACCGCTTGGGGTCGCGAGCCGAGATACGTTCTTGTCGGTCAGCTCGCGGCCGAGGTCGTGTAAAAACAGTCGCAAGCATTTGAGGTCAGCGACGATGGCGCACTAGGCCGCGGAGGGTTCGTGTTGAGCCTCATTGCGGCCCCGCAGCGCGCAAGAGGTGGTTTTTCGGCTGCGTGGGCGCATGAGGCTTGGAGCGCCGATCCAGCAGGCGAAATTCGAGCCCTATGCGGCCAAAGCGACCATCGCTCGCATCAGTTCGCCGATACCCAAGATGCGCATCACCCGCTTCAGGTTATAGGCCAGGACATGCAGACTCATCTCGGTGCGCACCCGCGCCAGTGTCTTGGTCAGGAAGTGGGTCCAACCCATCCAGCACTTGATCGTACCGAACGGGTGCTCGACCGTTTGTCGTCGTACTCGCATCATCTCCGGCTGACGATCCAGTCGCAGCTGCATCGCCTCGAGCACCGCCTCGTGTTCCCAGCGGGTGATGCGCCGATAGGGGCTTGGCGTGCATTGCGCTTTAAGCGGACACCTGGGACAAGCCGAGGACCAGTACTTGCTCAGGGTCATGCCGTGCTCGATGGTGGTAAAGCGCTTGATGGCCCGTTGCCCCGCGGGGCAGAGGTACTCATCGTCGGCGGCGATATAAATAAAGTCCTGCTTGTCGAAGCGACCTTCAGCCTTGCTGTTCGAGGTCATCGACTTAGGCACCAGCGGCGTCATCCCGGCCTCGTCGCATTGCCGGATCTGCTCGCCCTTGAAGTAACCGCGGTCGGCCACCACCGTAAGCGCTTTGATGCCCGTGGCCGCGCGCGCTTGTTCGGCCATCGGCGTCAGCTGTTCGCGATCGATGCCGGTGGTGACGACTTCATGCGCCACGACCAGGTGGTGCTTGGCATCGACCGCCGTCTGCACGTTGTAGCCGACGATGCCACCATCGCGACTCTTCATCGAGCGCGCATCCGGGTCGGTTAACGACAGCTGTTGATCAGGGCTGGCGAGCATCCGTGCTTCGAGTCCCTTGAGCCGTTGCATCTGCTGCTTCAGCGCCGTGATCTTCTCTTGCAGCCGACCCTTCTTCAACTCTGCCACTTCCGGCTCGGCCCGGTCGGCGGTGTCCATATCCGTCAGGTAACGCGCGATGCTCTCTTCGATCTGCGCCATCCGCCGCTGCATCTTCGCCGGAGTGAAGTTCTTATCACGGTTGTTCACTGCCTTGAACTTGCTGCCATCAATAGCCACGATCGCCTCGGTGAACAGATTCAGCCGGCGACACAGCAAAACGAACTGGCGGCACACTTTGCGGATCGCCAGCCCGTTATCCTTGCGAAAGTTGGCGATGGTCTTGAAGTCCGGCAGCAGGCGCCCGGTCAACCACATCAGCTCGACGTTGCGCTGTGCCTCACGCTCCAGCCGACGGCTCGACTGGATGCGGTTCAGGTAGCCGTAGATATAGAGCTTCAGCAGTATCGCCGGGTGGTACGCCGGCCTACCCGTCGCCGCCGGGTCAACCCCTTCAAAGCCGAGTTCGCCCAAGTCGAGCCCATCCACGAAGACCTCGACCACGCGAACCGGATTCTCGCCTTCAACGTAGTCGTCAAGACACGCGGGCAGTAACGTCACCTGGGCACGGTCCTCGCCTTCGATGAATCGCTTCATGTTGCCGCCCCAAGGAAACTCGTTGCTTCAGTCTAGGAAATAATTTCGTTTAGGCAACCTCCGCGTTTTTACACGGCCTCGGCCACCTCCGGTCATTCGCCGTTGGCGCTCAATTCGGAGCAGCCGTGCCACCAGAAATCGACGCTCGACCGTGCCACCGCCCCCTATACATTCAGGCTCGCGCGGTTGAAATGGCTATCCTTGACCGATCACCAATGCGATATCCCTCGCGCATTGCGCCAGCCTGGACGTAAAATAGGATTCGCTCGACACCTGCTCGGGGGTCGATTCACGGAAGAAATGCCGCGCGAGAGGGAGGATCCATGACGCTGAGGGCATCGATTTCCGTAACGTTCGCGGTCGTTCTTGCATTTGCGCTTTCAGCGCCGGCCGCGGCAGGCAGTGCGAAAGAGGCAGGACCGGAGGACGGCGTCCTGTGCTGCGACGGCGCCGTCCCGTTCCTCTTCAGCGGCGAGAAGGTTCTCACGACTACCGGTCGCGCGGGAATTTTCAGCTCGGATAATCGCGGCGAGCGCTGGAGGCGCCGCATGGACGGCCTGGTCGCGGCGAACGGCGTCTCTCCGTACATCGATATCGTGTGCAACGCGCCTTCGAAGCCCACGGTGATCTATGCGCTCGGCGGTCTTGAGCGAGACTCCTCGCCGTTCAACGGGCTGTTCTCGAGCGACGACTTCGGCGATAGCTGGACGCGGCGCGCCGCGGTCGACACGGGCCTGGGATTCAACACCTGCGCGGTCGACGCAACCGATTCGCGCACCGTGTATGTTTCAGGTTTCGATTCGTTCACGGGCGAAGCGAGGACGTGGCGATCGACAGACGGCGGCAAGACGGTGCAGGAGATCGGCAGCCTCATTCCCGCCTGCGCCGTCGGAGGTTTTCCGCAGACGGTGCTGGGAAGCGTCTACGTCACCAGCGTCCACTGCGCGGCAGTGTCGACCGATGGGGGAGCGAGCTTCCATCTGCTGCCGATACCGGCGGACCACGCCGTGGGCGTCGATGCAAGCCCCGACGGCCGCGCAATCTTTCTCCAGGCGTTCGATTCGAGCTTCAACTTCCTCGGGACGTTTCGTTCGACCGACGGCGGCGCCTCGTACATTCCTGTGACGGGCCTGCCGTCCGGATACGATGTGCCGCTCGGGTTCGACCCGACGAATCCTTCGCGCATCTACGCGGCCGACGGCTTTCGACTGAACGTTTCGTTGGACGGCGGGCTCACGTTCACGCCACTGCCGAACGACCCGACTTTCCTCGGGCCGCTTCCTCTCCTAACGGTCGGTGTCGATCGTCAGGGTTCCGTCTACGTAATCGGTTTCAACGGTCCCGGGCCGTTCCGATCGGACGATGGCGGAAACACCTATCGTTCAATCGTCAGCGGATTCCGCGCGTCATCTGTCCAGGATCTCGCCTTCGACGCCGACGGCAATTTGTTGGTCGGCGTCCTGAACACGCAGGTCGTGTTCCGTCAGACCAACGACGGCCACTTCGACCCGCTCGGCACTTCGCTCATCGATCCGAACGGAATCCCCTTTAGCGTGGTCGACACGGCGTCGGTGGCGGGCTCTCCAACCAATCCGAATCTCATCCTCGCCGCGCTAACCGACACCGTCGACCTCGCATTCACCTCTCCGCTCTTACGCACCGACAACGGCGGACAGAGCTGGACGACGGCGACGGTGGCCGGCGATCCCGAGAGTTTGTCGCAGTCGCGGATGAGCTTTGCCACGGCTTCACGCGTTTACGTCGTGGCGCCGTTCACGGGACTCTATCGCTCGGACGACGCCGGGAAGAGCTTCGCAAGTCTCTCGGCTTTGCCATTCGGCGCGCTCGCCGTCGATCCGACGAACGCCGACACGCTCTACGTCGGTACGTTCGGCGACAGCACCGGCCTCTTCAAGTCGACCGACGGCGGCCAGACTTTGAAGTCACTGAACCACACCGGCGATTTCAGCGCACTCCTCGTCGATCGGCAGAACCCGCAGGTGATCTACGCGGGCGAGAGCTTCGGGCAGGTCATCCGCTCGAGCGACGGCGGACAGACTTTCACTGTGGCGAGTAACGGCCTCGCCGGCGCGGGCGTCCACGGCATCGTGCAGGATTCGAAAGGTACGCTCTACGTCTGGTTGCGTGGAGGCGGGCTGTTCTCGAGCAAGGACGGCGGATCGAAATGGAAGAAAGCCGATACTGATGAAGCGTTGCAGCGTTCGGGCGTCGAGGCGGGTCGAGGATCGCTCGTCGCCGATCCGCGTCACGCGGGTCGCGTCTATCTCGGTAACGCCGGAGTGATCCAGATCGACGGCGACTGAATTCGAGTAAACTGTCTCCCGAACGCGCGCAGGTGCGCCAGTGCCGCGGCCGAATCCGCATAGCGCTCGTAGACGTGGACCACCTTGCCATCGTCGCCGACGAACCGTTCGTAGATCAGGACCCCAAGCTCGACCCGCGTCGTCGCGCTAGGCTCAGGTCGCGGGTGGTTTCATTCGTGTTGAGCGTCCGCTTCTGCGACTTTTGGTGACCGCTCTTCGGATGAGCGAGGGACCGGGTTGGGTCGTGAAGCGACGAAAGGTAAATCCGGCGGTTCACGCCAACAGCAGCCGTACACCCACTCCGCTCGTTTGCTGCCGTTCGACGGCGCTCTCGACTCTGAGCAGACATTCACCGCATTTGGTTTTACGAGGTTTTGCCCTCCGTCCAGTAGCTCCTTGACCCTCGAACCGCAGCCGCCTAGAGTCGACCTGTCCGTTACAGACAAACCGCTCGGAGGGGTATATGGCGTCTCGCCGTCAAGTCGTAGTCTCGCTTGGCGCGGTAGTTCTCGCCGCCCCACTCATGTCGCTTGCTCAACAGCAGCTGGCGAAAATCGCTCGAATCGGTTACCTGCAGCCAGCGGTGCCGGAAAACGGTTCGTCGCCACTTTTAGAAGACTTCCGACAGGGGCTTCGCGAACTTGGCTATGTAGAAGGTAGAAACCTGCAACTGGAGATTCGCTGGGGAGAAGGACAGCTAGACCGCATGCCCGCGCTGGCCGAAGAGCTTGTGCGGCTTAAGGTGGATGTGATCGTGGCCGTGACGGCGCCATCGGTATATGCGGCCAAGCAGGCGACAGGGACGATTCCCATCGTCATGCCATTTAGTTCCGATCCAGTGGGGGACGGACTCGTCACAAGCCTTGCGCGGCCGGGTGGAAACATTACGGGCTTGTCCATGATGGCCCCGGAGTTGGGGCCAAAGCGGCTGCAACTGCTCAAAGAGACGTTTCCCAAAATATTCCGCCCAGTCGCAGTGGTCTGGAATCCGGACTATGTGGGAATGATGGCCCGATATCGGCAAACCCAACAGGCGGCATCGGAGGTCAGCATCGTCGTGCGATCCGTGGAGGTACGGGACTCGCGCGAATTGGAACAGGCGCTCGAAACCATGGACCGCGAGCGTCCGGATGCGCTCGTACTATTGGCAGATCCCCTAACCATCAGTCAGCGCTTGCGAATTGTCGAATACGCCGCGAAAGAACGACTCCCGGCAATGTACGAAATAAGCCAATTTGCCGACGCCGGTGGCCTAATGTCCTATGGGCCAGACATCGATGAGCTGGTTCGCCGCGCCGCTACCTACGTGGACAAGATTCTGAAGGGCGCGAAACCAGCGGATCTTCCAATCGAACAGCCAACCAAGTTCGAGTTCGTGATAAACCTTAAATGCGCCAAAGTGCTCGGCGTCACGATCCCTCAATCGGTCCTTCTGCAAGCGAACAGGGTAATCGAATGAAATGCCTCGAATGGAGCGACAGCCGGTAGATCTGATGTCCGCTACTGCCTGTTCAGCCAGATGGCGGAGGTCCGCTTTCTAACGTACGACCGGCAACAACGGGTCGTGAAGCGACGAAAAGTAAATCCGGCGGTTCACGGCCATAACCGGCTGGCCAGCGCGACGGAGCAAGTTGCTTGGAAGCGGGCATCAGGGAGTTGGCGGAACTGCCCGTAACGAGCCGAACCGCGGCATTCAGGAAGGGGTGCGTTCATGTTCAACGAGTTCCTCGAATTGTGGCCGCGGATTGCTTCCCGCTGCGTTTCGACAAATGCGGTGCTGACTACTAGCGACCAGGTTTGCGGCGGCCGGCCTTGCAGCCAGCATCTCCACTTTCCAGTGTTGATTGGACTTTTCTTCCAAGTAGGGCGCCCTGCCGGGCGCACCCAAAAAATAACGCGGACAAAGTCCGCGTTCAGAGTCCGCTCCAGTGGTCGCTTTGGAGGGACGGCTGGGGCATGTCTCGAGATTCGCGGCATGCCTTATTCTTAGTCAAACGCCGCCCCCCAGGCCGAAGGCCGTTCAGTATCTGTGCGCGTCCGGCTGAGGTTGCCCAAGAGACCGGCTCCGCAGCATCCGTCTACGTGGGTCAACAGCGTCAAGGGTAAATGAATGGCGGATGTCCAAGCTGTTGAGCCTCAGTCAGCTTTTCATTTGTCGACGAACCATAGCCGGGGCAACAAGGCGGGTTCAAATACCCTGGTAAATATCAGTTGGCGTTCCTTCGCTTGATGGTCAACTTCCTGTCGGCGGACATTGTGTAACTTTAGCTACATGCAAAAGACGGCGTGGCCGCAAAGCCACGCCGCTGCTGAGATTAGCCAAGCTGAATCAATCGGGACCCGGATCGGTATTGGCCTTCGTGCTCGTTTCGTACTGCGGTCCAAGAGTGAGCGTGTTACTCAAGGGGTCTGCATTTTGCACCTGGCAGGTGAAGCTTGCCTGATCGTCCGTGCTGCCGCTGCCGCTATAGACCGGTACGTTCGGATACATGCAGATCTTTCGCGTGCGCGTTACCCCGCCCCCAAGGGCCTGCGAAGCCACGACAAAGTCGGGGGCGACGTTGTTTTCGACCCAGCCGACGAGAGTCTGAAACAGCGCCTCTGCGTTGATCTGCGGCCCTGTGCCTCCGCCACAGTGAGCATTGCCGGGGAACGGGAAGTAGCGATAGAACGTCTGCGTGGCTGCGTAGTTACCCTGTGCTACCGTGTTGTAGTAGTGGTAAGTCCCGCGGGAGAAGATCAGCTGGTCGGCGAGGCCATGGTACGTGAGCATCTTCCCGCCGGCAGCGTGAAACGCATTTAGATCGTCGTCTGTACCGATGATGTCATTGAACTTCGAGATCGACGTTAAGTAGTCGGTGGTAAACGACGCTTCCGTCAGTGTGTGCCAGTCAAAGTTCGGATCCTGGTGAATCCAGTATCGGAAGTGATCGGTCGCAATACTAAAGGGGCTCGTTCCCGCCAGGCCGCCGCTAAGAGACGCGCCGCGATCGAGGCCGTACCATTCGAGATTGTGCTGCGCATCCCGCGGACCGTCCCAGATCTTGTTCACCGTTAGCGCTTCCAGCGGATTGAGACAGTTTGGATCCGTCGAGGGCCCACCATAAGACGTGCACACGAATGACTTCGCGCTGTAAGTGCACGCACGCGGGTCTTGAATGATTCCGTCGGTAATTCCGTCTAGAGGATCGCAGGCCGTGACCGCCGCGGCGGTCACCGCATTCAACTTCGCTGCCGCAATCGGCTTGCCCACCCATTGATTCATGACAAGTTGGGGCCAAATCTCGGACGGGATGAACCGATCCCAGTTAAAGGCATTGGAACCAGCGAGAATTCCGTCGAAGTCCTTCGGGAAGTTCTGTGCCTGATAATGCCCTTGGCGACCACCGGTCGAGCATCCCATCCAGTATTTTCGGGTTGGGGCGGAGCCGTAGTAGGTCTGCGCAAGCTGCACCCCCCAGACATGCTGCTCGTGAATTCCGTCCGACGCAAAATCCTCGATTAGCCCAGTATTAAGGGTCCCATCTGGATTAAGTGCAAAGCTGCCGCTGCCGCCAGTGTGACCCGTATCGGTTGACGTGCCGATATAACCAAGGTTCGTGGACGAAGTGACACTGCCAACTGAACCTTGGTAGCCACCGCCGCCAAGGTCGCGGTTCTTGCCGTTCCATGTAACCGCGCCTGCGGCAATGGGATTCGTCATGTCGACACTGTTCGGTGGCAGACCGACGCGAATGACGAGCCGCTGCGCTTGACCGGGCAGATATCCCGCCGCTGGGCCGGATTCACCGGAGAATATGAAATTTACTTGACAATAAGGCGTGCTCCCCCCACCCGCAGGGGTTAGCGCCGCAGTCAGACTGCTTATCTGCGGATTTCCCGCCAACCCGTTAGCGGGATCGGTGGCGAGCTGCGCGCATGACGGCAGTGCGAGCGCTGCTCCCGACACGGTCGCGAAAATAGATCCGATGGCTACATACAACGCTGACCTTCGATATCTCATAGCAGACTCCTCCTTAAACGCTAGACACCCAAGTCATAGGGCTTGGCTGTTCTGAGGATATTGCCCTCAGTCACAATGCAGCCCGGTTCTGGTACCCGATTTCCTGAACGATTTAGTCATGTACTTGCAATACATTTCCTACGAGCCGCTGTCCAAACATCAATGGAGGACAGTTTGCAGCTGATGCTGCAATTAAATGCCTGTAAGTCCACGCAACATAGTGCACCTATGGGTCCGTGTCAACCCCTTCGTGTGGCTGCCTCCAAGACCACCATAGCTTCGTGTTCGCGGGACCTATATGACGCAAACGTGCTGGCGGTTGGTATGGGGGCCGACGGGTATCCGCCGCTCGTACGTTGCCTGTCATCGTCGGTCATCGCCTTCTGTGAGCACACCATCTGCTCCCGATGGCGCCTTGAGCCCTAGGTTAAGGCAGTCGAGCCAATATAATCAGACACCGAGGAAGCCCGCCAGCGTGGGACCATCGGCAAGGTCAGCGGCACTCCCTTGGCGCACGATCAGCCCTTTTTGCAGCACGATGGCTCGATCGGCGCCCGCCAATACCTTGCGGTAGTCGCGGTCGACGATGAGCGTTGCAATACCACTCGCACGAATCTCGCCGAGCACACGCCAGATCTCTGCGACGACAAGCGGAGCGAGGCCTTCGGTTGCCTCATCCAGAATGACGAGATCTGGATGGGTCATCAGCGCACGGCCGATGGAGAGCATCTGCTGCTCGCCGCCGGACAACTGGCTACCCAGGTTGCGCTCGCGCTCCGCGAGTCGCGGAAACGTGCGCATGATGCGTTCGTAGGTCCACTCGTTGCGCCCGTCGCGTCCACGCCGCGCCGCCATGACGAGATTCTCGCGTACATTAAGACTGGGAAAAACGCCCCGCCCTTCCGGCACATAGGCCACACCCAGCCGCGCCACCTGGTGCGGCCGGGCCCGGGACACATCGTGCCCGAAGAGCCTCATGTTGCCGTCGCGCCTCGCGACGTGGCCCAGCAGAGTCCTGATCAGCGTACTCTTGCCCATCCCATTGCGACCCAACAGCCCGACGGTCTCGCCACGGGCGATGTCGAGATCGATCCCGTGAAGCACATGGCTGCTACCGTACCAGGCATGGACGCCGCGCGCCTCCAAGATGAGCTCGGACGGCATGTCAGTGGCCGCCGAGGTAGGCGATTTGAACGCTCGGGTTGCTGCGCACATCGGCCGGCAACCCGGACGCAATCACCGCGCCATCGACCATGACCGTGATGCATTCGGCGATGCGAAATACGGCGTCCATATCGTGCTCCACGAGCAAGATGGCGTGCGCTTCCTTGAGGTCCGCGAGCAAGGCAAGCATTCGCTCAGTTTCATCCGCACCCATGCCGGCGAGCGGCTCGTCGAGCAATAGCACCTGCGGCGCGGTGGCGAGGCACATCGCAATTTCGAGTTGACGCTTCTGGCCGTGACTAAGCAATCCAGCCGATCGCTCCAGCAGATCGCTCAGGCCCGCGCGGGCCGCGGCGTCACGCGCTGCCTGCATCGTGACCGCGTCGCTTGTAGCGGGCATCCACCACGCCCAAGGGCGCTGCCGCCTCGCCTGCGCGGAGATCCGGCAGTTTTCCAGCACCGAGAAACTGGGGTAGAGGGTACTGCGCTGATAGCTGCGGCCAAGGCCGGCGCGGGCGCGGCGTGGCTGGCTCCAGTCGGTGATGTCGTGGCCCATCAGTTCGACTCGGCCCTCCGATGTTGGCAACTCGCCGGAGAGCAGATTGATGAGCGTCGATTTACCGGCGCCATTGGTGCCGATCACTGCGTGCACACTGCCGCGCGTGAGCTCAAGTGAGACCTGGTTAACCGCGACGAGTCCACCCCAGCGGCGAGTGAGACCCGCACCTCGCAATAACACCTCAGAGTTCATGTGTCGCTGCCTTAGGATGGGCATTGCCTGAGCGACCGTTGGTCTCCATCAGTCGACGGCCCGCCAAGCGCTCGCGCAACTGACCGGGCAACCCGACGAGGCCCTTAGGCATCAGCGCTACGCAGGCAATGATCGTCAGGCCAAGGTCGAGCTGCCAGTGTTTGGCGAATGCGCCGAATATCGCGTCCGACTTGAAAAACTCCTGGAGCAACACAAAAGCGAACGCACCGATCAGCGCGCCGCTCAGTCGGCCCAGACCGCCAAGGATGATCATGATCAGCACGGCGCCCGACATGTGCCAAGCCAGAAGTTCCGGGTTGACGAAGCCGTCTTTTACCGCGAACAGAAATCCGGCCATGCCGGCGATTGCGCCCGACAAGGTGAATGCCGCGAGCTTGTACGAATAGGTTGAAAAGCCAGTGGCGCGCATGCGCTGCTCGTTCACCCGGATACCGGCGAGTGCGCGCCCAAACGGTGACCGCAGGAGCAGTGCCAGAAAGACGAATGTACCGACAAGACAGGTGAGCGTGAAGAAGTACAACGGCAGCGGCTTGTCGAGGTTGAGCAGTGTGCCGACCACCGGCTTCACGTAAAGATAGATGCCGTCGGTGCCGCCGCCCAGCGGCGTGTCATGCACGACGAAGTAGGCCATTTGTGCGAAGGCCAACGTAACCATGATGAAGTACACGCCCTTGGTCCGCAGCGAAAGAGCGCCCACCGCCAGCGCGTAAACAGCTGCTACAAATATACAAACGGGGAGCAGCCAGAGTACGGAGGGCGTCGCATCCTTGGAAAGCAGCACAGCGGCATACGCGCCGATGCCAAAGAATGCAGCTTGGCCGAAGCACACTAGACCGGTCGTGCCGACCAACAATTCCAGGCTGAGTGCAAGAATTGAAAAGACCATGATCTTGGTGACCAGATCCACCCCGTAGGCGCTGGCGATCAGCGGCCACGCGGCCAGCGCGATGAACATGCCAGTGACAAAGACGAGCGTACCGCGGGGGTTGTGCGCCATGGTCAGTTCGACTTGAACAGCCCGTCGGGCTTCCACAGTAGGATAAGCGCCATGAGCACGTATACCAGCACGCCTGCCGCCTGCGGCAGCAGCACCTTGCCAAAGGTGTCGACCACTCCAATGAGCAGGGCCGCCAAAAGTGCCCCTCGAATGGAACCGATGCCCCCGATCACCACCACCACGAAACAGAGGATCAGTACCGAGTTGCCCATGCCGGGATACACGCTGGACACCGGTGCTGCGACCATCCCGGCCAGCACCGCGATCGCAACGCCCGCGGCGAATACCACGCGATACAGGACCTTAATGTCGATGCCGAGGCTTTGTACCATCTCGCGATTAGTGCTTCCTGCGCGGATCATCATGCCAAGGCGCGTGCGCGTGAGGACGAGCCACATACCGAACGCTAGCGCAAGACAGACCGCGCTGATGAACAGGCGATAAATCGGGTACGTCATCATATCGCCGAGCGGCAGGCTGCCGGCAAGCAGGTCCGGCGGCTTTACGCCATGCACGTCGTCGCCGACAAGCAGGCTGCGCACTTCTTCGAACACCAGAATCAGGGCGTAGGTCATCAGCACCTGTTGCAAGTGATCGCGCTCGTACAGGAAACTGAAGAACGCCCACTCCAGCACGTATCCCAGCACGACCGCTAGCACGACACCCAGGAGTAGAACGCTAAAGAAGCCGCCGCCGAACGTGCTGGCGACGATCGGCGCCAGAGCGTATGCCATGTAGGCGCCGATCATGTAAAAGCTGCCATGCGCCAAATTTATGACGCCCATGATGCCGAAGATCAGGGTCAGGCCGGAAGCGACCAGGAACAAGCAGCAGGCCGTACTGCAATGCGTTGAGCAATTGGATGAGAAAAGTCGCGACACTCATTGGGACGGCCTTTCATTGCGACGGCCGCCATCGTGGCGGCCGTCACGGGGACGATGGGTGAGGGAACTGTCGACCTACATGCGGCAACCGAGGCCGGGATCGGCAAGTGCCTTGCTCGCAATGTTGACGACCTTATTCTCCTTGCCCACGACCTGGCGCAGGTAGATATCCTGCACCGGATTGTGCGACGGTGACAGCGTGAAGACGCCGCGCGGGCTGTCGATGCGCGCCTGCCCAATGCTGCACTAAATTCGGCCTTCTTGTTATGTCGCCCTTCACCGCAGTAAGCCCCACCCCGAGCATCTGCGCTGCGTCGTAACCCTGGACCGCGTAGACGTCCGGTTGCAGGTTGTAGGCCTTAGCGTACGCGGCACGGAACATATTGTCGCGCGGCGTGTTGAGGCCGTCGGCGTAGTGTAACGTCGTGAAGAGCCCATCGGCGTCTGCGCCCTGTGCTTCCAACGTGCCGTCGGTGATGAAGCCGGCACCATACAGTGGAATGTTCTTCTTGAGTCCGGCCGCAGCGTAGTCCTTCACAAACTTGACCGCTCCGCCCCCGGCGAAAAACGTATAGACGGCATCAGGCTTGGTCGCAGCGATCTCTGTAAGTAGCGCCTGGAATTCCACGTTCGGGAAAGGCAGCGACAACTCGCCGACCACCTTACCGCCTGCCTTCTCGAACGCTTCCTTGAAACCGTGCACCGATTCATCGCCGGCGGCGTATTTCCAAGTGATCGTGACGACCTTCTTATGACCGCGTTTGGCCACAACTTCGCCCATCGCATAGCCGGGCTGCCAGTTGGAGAAGCTTGAACGGAAGATGTTCGGGGCGCACATCGGACCCGTGATCGCATCGGCGCCAGCGTTAGGCACGATGAGTAATGTTCCGGTGTCCTTGGCCGCCTTGGCCATGGCCGTCGCCACACCGCTATGCACCGTGCCAACCAGCACGTCGACGTTGTCCCGTTTGATCAGCTTGTTGACATTGTCGGTGGCCTTGGCGGGATCACTCTCGTCGTCCACTTTGATGATCTCGATCTCACGGCCACCGAGCTTGCCGCCTTGCTCGGCGATGTAGAGCCGAAAGCCGTTTTCGATCGCTGTTCCGAGCGAAGCGAACGTACCGGTCGCCGGCAGCATCAGGCCGACCTTAATCTTTCCGCTGTTCTGGGCGACAGCGATGGGGGCCAATACTGCGGTCGCGATAGCTGCGATGGCGATGAACTGCTTCTTCATGGGTTGCCTCCTAGGGTGTGGGTGTGAATGAATTGCGTGGTGGCCGCGATCAGCGCGGCCGGCTGATCGCGGTGTGGGGCGTGGCCGCAGTCGGCCAATTCAAGTAGTCGCGTTTGCGATACGCGTTGGGCGATGCCGCGGATCTGATCTGGGGTTCCGTATTCGTCGTCGAGGCCTTGTACGGCGAGCAGTGGGCAGCGGATGCCGGTGATCTCATTCTCGATGGACCACTGGCGGAACGGTGGGCGAAGCCAGACATCGTTCCAACCCCAGAAAGCCGAGTCGGGGTCGTCGTGATATTTGGCCAGGCGCTGTCGCAGATCCGCGGCCAGATAGGCTTCGCGTGCCTTTGCAATGCTCGCAACCGAAAGGTCCTCGACCATGATGTGCGGGGCCAGCACAATCGCGCCCTTACCGCGAGAGGAAACTGCGCCGCATACAGCAGCGTGATCGACGCGCCGTCGCTGTGTCCAAACAGCCAGAGTGAGCCGGTCGTGACGTCGATGCGAAGCGCGGCAAGCAACGCGGGCAGCACCTCGTGCGCTTGCCGGTGCATGAAATCGAGATCCCACGCTTCCCCGGTGGTGCGCGGCGTGGAGCGGCCATAGCCAGGGCGCGAGTAGACCAAGCCGCGCACACCTGCGGCTTCGCACAGCCGCGCTGGGAAATCGCGCCACATCGACAGCGACCCCAGGCCCTCGTGCAGGAACACGACCAGAGGTCGCGGGTCGGACAGTTCATGCTCGCGTCCCAACCATCCGTACTCGATGTCCACCGTCCGTCCGGCCCACTCGACACTAACGAATTCCACTAGCACACTGGCTCTCAGCGCGGCGCTTCGCGCTCGCGCAGCCTGAAGCGCTGGATCTTTCCGGTGGCCGTTTTGGGCAACTCATCGATAAACTCAATTTGCCTTGGGTACTTGTACGGCGCCAACTTGTCCTTAACGAAGGCCTTCAATTCGGCGTCGGTCGCATGTCCATTGGGTTTGAGGACAACGAATGCCTTTGTCTTCGTGAGCCCGTCTGAATCAGGCACCCCGATCACGGCGGCCTCGAGGACCGCCGGATGCTGGACGAGCGTGGCCTCGATTTCAAATGGACTGACGTAGACGCCGCTGACCTTGAGCATGTCGTCCGTGCGGCCAGCGTAGGTGTAAGTGCCGTCCGAATTCTTCAGATACTTATCTCCGCTCTTGTCCAGCCACCTTGAAAGGTTTCGCGGGTCTTGTTGCGGTTCCCCCAATACATCATCGCGGCCGAAGGCCCGAGATGTAGAGATCGCCAGGCTCGCCGTCCGGGACAGCGCGACCATCTTCACCACGCAGTTCGATCTCGTAACCTGGCACCGGCCAACCTGTCGTGCCGTAGCGCACGTTGCCCGGCTTGTTCGACAAAAAAATGTGCAGCATCTCGGTGGAACCGATGCCATCGACAATGTCGACGCCAAAATGACGGCGGAATCGTTCGCCGATCTCGGAGGGGAGTGCCTCGCCGGCCGAGGATACGAGCGTAACGCCACATCAGTACGATTGGGAAGGGTCGCCGAGGCGAGCATGCCGGCAAAGCCGGTGGGAGCGCCGTAGAAAACCGTGGGCTTGACGCCGCCTGCGGCGCCAGTCAGCCGCTTGAATGTTGCCTCCGGCGTCGGACGATCCGCCATCAGCACTACAGTAGCGCCGACTGCCAGGGGAAAGTCAAGCGCATTGCCCAGCCCGTAGGCGAAGAAAAGCTTTGCGGCGGAAAAGCATACATCGGATTCGCGCAAGTCCAAGATCGCCCTTGCCGTACAGTTCGGTCGTCCAGTAGGGGTTGGCGTGCGAATGCACGGCGCCCTTCGGGCGGCCAGTGGAGCCGGACGAGTAGAGCCAGAAAGCCGGGTCGTCGGCGTGCGTGTTCGCCGGACGAGCGAGCGGTGCGTGCGCGGCCGGCGAAGGACTCGAACTCCACCTCCCGAAGTTGAGGGGCGCGATTGGACGTGACACGATCACTTTGTGCACTTCGTGATCTGACTTCGTCAGTGCGATCTTCAGTGCCGGGAGGATGTGCGCCCGAGACGAGCACGGCCTGTGCGCGTGAATGCTCGAGCATATAGGCGTAGTCGTCGCCCGACAGCAGCGTGTTGACTGCGACCGGAATGACGCCGGCGTAGATCGCACCGAGGAACGATACCGGCCAGTCGTTCACATCGTGCATCAGCAGGAGCACTCGCTCTTCGCGCTTGATGCCGAGCGAACGTAGGCCGGCGGCCACGCTGCGCACGCGCTCTGCAAGCTGGCCGTAGTTGAGCGTGCCCGTATCGTCTATGTATGCCGGGCGTGCGGCGCGTTCAGCGTTCAGCCCCACGAATATGCTGCGCAAAGTTGAACGACTCCGGCGGCGGTGCGACGTCTGTCGCCGCAGTCGCGGCCGCGGCCGTGACCGTGACCGTGGATGCTTCGCTCATCGGTGTCTCCTCATGGTCTCTCGGGGACCATGTTCTTCGGATGCCAGCAGCTACGCGTCTCAGGCGCGCAGCTTCGCAACCATAGCCGTACTGCCCTGTAACGCTGCGATTCGGTGATAGAAGTTCAACGCGCGCAGGCCACCGAGCTCTTCGCCTCCGCCTGCGCGACCGGGTCCACCATGCAGCGACTGCGGCATCACGTTACCGTGTCCGGTTTGTGCCGCGGCAACGTCGGGACTCACGGCGTGCACACGACCGTGGCTTGCGGCCAGTTCGAGCGCAATATCGGCGAGCTCGGTGGTATCGCTACCAAATAGCGACACAACGAGCGATCCCTGCCCACGACTTATCAATTGCAGCGCGTGGGCCGCATTTCGATACGGCACCAGTGTTGCGACCGGCCCGAATACTTCCGTGTCATGCACACGATCGGCCGCATCGCCGTCGCGCGTGCCGAGCAGCGTCGGGCCGATACAGCACGCGATTGCCGGGTCAGCGTCGATCAGCGGGTGCGACGCGCCGTCGTGGAGGACATCCGTTTCTTCGCTCAGGTAGTCCAGCCCCGTGCGGACGCTGTTCAGCTGAGCGCGATTGACGAGGGCTCCCATCCGCACCGTTTCGTTGCGCGGGTCGCCGACGGTCGTCTTGCTGAGTCGGGCCCCAATCGCGGCAGCGGTGGTGTCGTATAGCGACTCTGGCACGAATACGCGCCGGATAGCGGTGCATTTCTGGCCCGACTTCACCGTCATTTCGCGTGCAACCTCCTTCACCAATAGGTCGAAGGCCGCGCTGCCGGAAGCCTCGCCGGGCAACAGCAACGTCGAGTTAATGCTGTCGGCTTCGATGTTCACGCGCACGGAGTGCCGTGCAACTTGCGGATGCGAACGAATCACCGCCGCGGTCTCGGCCGAGCCGGTAAAGGAAACGACGTCGAATGGCTCGAGCGCATTCATCAGACCCGCCGGGCTGCCGCACACGATGGACAATGCCCCCGCCGGCAGCACGCTGGCATCGATCACGTCCTTCACCATCCTCTGCGTCAGCCAAGCCGTCGCCGTGGCCGGCTTGACCACGATCGGAACGCCGGACAGCAACGCCGGTGCTGCCTTTTCCACAACCCCCAGGCAGGGAAATTGAAGGCGTTGATAAGGAGCGCAAGGCCGCGTGTCGGGACTCGTACGTGGCGGCATTGGAATGAACCGTCCTTGGCGAGGCTCACCGCGTCGCCGTCGAAAAGGAATCTGGCGGCACCTAGCGTCTGCGCGAGTTTCGCGTAGGACGACACCGTGTAAATCGCACCGTCGATATCGATCGCCGAGTCGGTCTTCACCGTGCCGCTGTTGGCGCGCGCGATGTCGTAATAAGCGTCGCGGTTTGCCTGCAGGACGCCTGCGACAGCCGCGAGCAGTTCACCGCGTTGTCCATAGGACAGCGCGCGTAGTGCGGCGCCGCCTATCCGGCGTGCGAAGGCGAATCCGGCGGTCAGGTCCAGACCGGTCGCGTCGACGCGCACGAGGTCGACGCCGAGGATCGGATCAGTTAGGACAGAGCCCGGACCCCGGCCGGCCGCCCATTGGCCGCCAAGGTGATTGAAAAGAAGCTCCGTCACTATTAGCTTTATCTGAAGCGGTGGGGCGCGCAGATCATGCCGGGCTCACGTGAAGGAGATCTGGCCCGCCGGCAGAAGGTAGAGCACGAGCGCACGACCGTTGGTCACCGTGGGCCGGTGCGCACTGCCCGGCGCGCAGACGACCCAGCCCGCCGGCTTGCCGTCGAACCGCGCATCGCCCTCGAGCGGCATCACGAGATCGATTTCGCCTTGCGGATGGACGTGGTGCGGTCCTGCAATGTCCTTCATGTCAACGACGTCGACCGAGAAGTCTTGCAGATCCGGTGCGGGTTTGAAGATTCGCCCGTAGCGGATGCCGCCGCCCTCCCGATTGCACAGCCAACCGGCCGCAACGCCCGCGTCGCATGCTGCCTTGATGGCGCTGAAGGTTGCGGAGTCGGATCCGTACTCGTGATTCAGCCACACCTCCAGATCTTCATCGAGGGTGCGTCCGACGATCCCGGCGGTAATTCCGGCTATCATAATGCGAAGATATTCGGGGGTGTCTGGGGTCATTTCGTGTCGGACAAATAAGGTTTCGTGGGGCTTGCATATGGCCGCTAGATGCAATATCGTGCGCATCAGCACTTTAGGACGTGAGGGTGCGCATGTCAAGCATTATAATTCCTGTGGCTCGTCCCAAGATGCGACCGGCAGCCAAAGGCGCGACCGTGGCAAGCGCTAACAGACAAGCCGAACCGATGCCGCCGGAGGAACCGGCTGATCAGCTTGGTCCGGACCGCGGCGCCTTGAATGATGAGAAGCATCCGTTTCTCGTCGCCCTGGGAGAGCGTCTTCGTGCTCTGCGCGCACAGCGCGGAATGACCCGCAAGGCACTGGCAATCGCGACGGACGTCTCCGAACGGCATCTCGCGAATCTCGAATATGGCGTGGGCAACGCGTCCATCCTCATCCTGTTGCAAGTCGCGCAAGCGCTGCAGTGTTCGCTGGCTGAGCTCTTGGGTGACCCGACAACTAGTTCTCCGGAATGGTTGATGATTCGGGAAATGCTGGAGCATTGCGACGAACAGGGACTGCGCCGCGTGCGGGTGGCGATCGGTGAACTTCTGGGCACCGGCGGCGCGCATGGTGAAGGCACGAGCGTGCGCAGTTCTCGAATCGCGCTGATTGGCTTGCGCGGCGCCGGCAAGTCGACGCTCGGCGCCATGTTGGCGGACGCCCTCGGCTTTCCGTTTATCGAGCTGAGCCGCGAAATCGAGAGGTTTGCCGGTTGCAGTACCAGCGAAATCCTGGCGCTCTACGGGCAGAATGCCTATCGGCGCTACGAGCGGCGCGCCGTGGAAGAGGCGATCCAGATTTATCCGGAGGCGGTCATCGCGACACCGGGCGGCCTCGTATCCGATGCTGCGAGCTACAACCTCTTGCTCGCCCACTGCACGACCGTCTGGCTGCAGGCGGACCCAGCGGACCACATGACGCGGGTGCTCGCGCAAGGCGACACCCGACCTATGGCTGCCAGCCGAGAGGCGATGGATGACCTCAAGGCAATTCTCGCCGGTCGTGACGCGTTCTACGCCAAGGCGGAGATGCGGCTCAACACCAGTGTTCACCCGCTTCCAGAGACCTTTGCGATGCTTGAAGCGTTGGTGCGGGAGGCATTAAACCTCTAGCAACGCACAAGCATAATAATACATTTGTATCTTGACATCTCCAGAAACATGCATTATGATGCATTATTGACAGGCATCAACCCGCTTGATTTTGGAGAGCACCATGTCCTCGCCGCGCGTCGACTACCAGACTTCCCCCGCGCAGTACAAGCACTGGAAGCTGACCTTCGAAGGACCCGTCGCTACCCTCGCGGCCGATTTTGACGAGAACGCGGGCCTTCGCCCTGGCTACAAGCTCAAGCTCAATAGTTACGACCTGGGTGTCGACATCGAACTCAACGATGCGATTAACCGTATCCGCTTCGAACATCCCGAAGTTCGTGCGGTGGTGGTCACCAGTGCCAAGGAAAAAATCTTCTGTTCCGGCGCGAACATCTACATGCTGGGCGTGTCGAGTCATGCATGGAAGGTGAATTTCTGCAAGTTCACCAACGAGACCCGCAATGGTCTGGAAGACTCGTCCGCGCACAGCGGTCTCAAGTTCATGGCGGCTGTCAACGGCGCCTGCGCGGGCGGCGGCTACGAGTTAGCGCTGGCCTGCGACGAGATCATGCTGATCGACGATCACAGCAGCGCGGTCAGCTTGCCGGAGGTGCCTCTGCTTGGCGTGCTGCCGGGCACCGGCGGATTGACTCGCGTCACCGACAAACGTCATGTGCGCCATGACCTCGCCGACATCTTCTGTACCACGACCGAAGGGGTGCGCGGGCAGAAAGCGAAGGATTGGAGGCTGGTGGACCATCTCGCCAAGCCTGGCGAATTCCACGCCGTCGTAAAGGCGCGCGCTCTCGCCTTGGCCGCACAGAGCGATCGCCCAACGGATGCGGAGGGGGTGGCGTTGACACCGATGTCGAGGACGATCGAGGCCGACGCACTGCGGTATACATACGTCGCAGTGGCGATCGACCGTGCCAAGCGCACGGCGATATTCACGATCAAGGCCCCTAGCGGCGCGCAGCCGTCCGATATTGGGGCTATCGAGAGCGCCGGCGCTGCGTGGTACCCGCTGGCGATGGCGCGCGAACTCGAAGACGCGATCCTGTCGATGCGCACCAATGAACTCGACATCGGTGCGTGGCTCATCAAGACGACGGGCGACGCGAAAGCAGTGCTCGCGATGGATGCGACCTTGCATGCACACCAGTCGCATTGGCTGGTGCGCGAAACGATCGGCTATCTACGGCGCACGTTCAGCCGCCTGGACTTGTCATCACGCAGCCTGTTCGCGCTGGTCGAGCCAGGCTCTTGCTTCGCTGGCACCTTCCTCGAACTGGCGCTGGCCTGCGACCGCACGTACATGCTGGCGCTACCAGACGATCAGGCGCGCGCCCCGACGATCACCGTCGATGAGGCGAACTTCGGACTGTATCCGATGGTGACAGGACAAAGTCGGTTGCAGCGTCTCTATTACAACGAGCAGCAGGCGCTGGAAGTGGTGCGCGCCAAGGCCGCCCAGCCGCTCGATGCGGATGCCGCCTTCGCCATTGGCCTTGTGACCAGCAATCCCGACGACATCGACTGGACCGACGAGACGCGTATCGCGATCGAGGAGCGCGTGTCGATGAATCCCGATGCACTGACCGGCATGGAGGCGAACCTTCGCTTTAACGGGCCGGAGAACATGTTCACCCGTATCTTCGGCCGCCTGACGGCCTGGCAGAACTGGATATTCCAGCGGCCCAATGCGGTCGGCGACAAGGGCGCGCTGAAGGTCTACGGCAAAGGCGATAAGGCCGCTTTCGATTGGAACCGCGTCTGACCGGCGCGACGTGCGATGTCGAGCCTTCTGTCGCAACCTCGACCGCGCCCCGAATACACCACCGTACCCCATCCGCTGAATCCATTGGAGAAGCGTCATGTCGACCATTAACTACACGGACAAGATTCCGAACAACGTCAACTTGAGCGAGGACCGCGCGCTGCAGCGGGCGCTTGAGCAGTGGCAGCCCAATTTTCTTCAGTGGTGGGGCGAAATGGGGCCGGACGGATCGCAAAACTTCGATGTCTACCTGCGAACCGCCATCAGCGTTGACCCGCAGGGCTGGGCGCAGTTCGGCCATGTGAAGATGCCGGACTACCGTTGGGGCGTCTTCCTCAATCCGGGCGAAAAAGATCGCAAGATCCATTTCGGTGACCACAAGGGCGAGGATGCGTGGCCGGACGTGCCCGGCGAATATCGCGCCAACCTGCGCCGCATCATCGTCACGCAAGGCGACACCGAACCTGCGTCTGTTGAGCAGCAGCGTCACCTCGGATTGACGGCGCCGAGCCAGTACGACCTGCGCAACCTGTTCCAGGTCAACGTGGAAGAAGGCCGGCATCTTTGGGCAATGGTGTACCTCCTGCACAAGCATTTCGGCCGCGACGGGCGCGAGGAGGCCGAGGAGTTGCTCACCCGGCGCAGCGGCGACGCGAACAACCCGCGCATCCTGCAAGCGTTTAACGAGCCGACGCCCGACTGGCTGTCTTACTTTATGTTCACGTACTTCACCGATCGCGACGGCAAGTTCCAACTCTGCGCCCTCGCCGAAAGCAGCTTCGACCCACTCGCGCGCACGACCAAGTTCATGCTGACCGAAGAGGCCCATCACATGTTCGTCGGAGAGAGCGGTATCAGCCGCGTCATCCAGCGTACCTGCGCGGCGATGAACGTGCTGAAGACCGATGATCCGCAGAAACTGCGCGAAGCCGGCGTCATCGACCTCCCAACGATCCAACGCTACTTGAACTTCCACTTCTCGGTGACGATCGACCTGTTCGGTGCCGACGAATCAAGCAATGCCGCGACCTTCTATTCGACCGGCCTCAAAGGCCGCTTCGAGGAAGGCAAGCGCGCGGACGATCATCAACTGCGTGGTCAGACCTATAAGGTGCTCCACGCCGTCGGCGGTACGTTGGTCGAAAAAGAAGTGCCGATGCTCAACGCGCTCAACGAAGTCCTGCGCGACGACTACATCACCGATTCGCGCGCCGGGGTGGAGCGCTGGAACAAAGTCATCGAAAAGGCGGCCATTCCGTTCCGGCTCAAGGCGCCGCACAAGGCGTTCCACCGCAACATAGGCGCCCTTGCGGGCGTCAAGGTGTCGCCGCAAGGTCAGGTCATTAGCGACGCCGAATGGAGCGCGAAGATCGATGAGTGGCTCCCCAGCACGAGTGATCGCGCTTTCGTGTCCGGCCTCATGGGGTGTGTGGTCGAACCCGGAAAGTTCGCCAATTGGATTGCGCCACCGGTGACGGGCATCAATCGGCAGCCGGTCGATTTCCAGTACGTTCGTTTCAACTAGGTTCGCAGGTGCTGGGAGGGCTCCGCCGTTCGAGTCGACTGGCGTCTTGACTCGGGCGACACGTTCGGACGACGCGCAGCGAGGAGACATGACGATGGATCAATCCGAGATCGCACTCATCAGACAGCATCTGATCGACCCGGAGATCTGCATCCGCTGCAACACCTGCGAAGTGACCTGCCCGGTCGGCGCGATCAGCCACGACTCGCGCAATTACGTGGTCGATGCCGGCAAATGCAACCAGTGCATGGCCTGCATCGCGCCCTGTCCGACGGGCAGCATCGACAATTGGCGCACGGTGCCGCGGGTCCAGGCTTATAGCCTCGAGGCGCAACTCGGCTGGGACGAGCTACCACTCGAGTTCAGCGAAGAGGTGCTGAGCGCATTGGGCGTTGCGCCTGGCTCCTCGCTCGCGCCGTCAACGGACTCCGAAGCCGCTGGTGACGGTGCTGCGTTAAAAAGCAGTTTGCACGGGGCAAGCGTCCCACCGTGGTCGGCGGCGCGTGCCTTCACCAACCTCTATGGCCCCAAGGCGAGCGACAGAATCTTGACCGCCACCGTCGGTGGCAACGTTCGCGTGACCGAGATCGGCAAAGACTACGACACCCACCACATCGTGCTTGATTTCGGCCCGACGCCATTTCCGGTCCTCGAGGGCCAGAGTATCGGTATCATTCCGCCCGGCAACGACGAGGACGGCCGGACGCACCGTCCGCGTCAGTACTCGGTCGCCAGTCCCCGCAATGGTGAGCGCCCGGGTTACAACAACCTGTCGCTGACGATCAAGCGTGTACTTGAGGATCATCAGGGGAACCCGGTGCGGGGCGTCGGCAGCAATTACATGTGCGATCTGAAGGTCGGCGACAAAGTGCAAGTGATCGGCCCGTTCGGTGCGAGCTTCCTGATGCCGAATCACCCGAAGAGTCATATCGTCATGATCTGCACGGGCACCGGATCTGCCCCGATGCGTGCCATGACCGAATGGCGACGGCGCCTGCGCAACTCCGGCAAATTCGACGGCGGCAACTTGATGCTGTTTTTTGGTGCGCGCACGAAGGAGGAACTGCCTTACTTCGGACCGCTGCAAAGCCTGCCGAAGGACTTTATCGACATCAACTTCGCGTTTAGCCGAACACCCGGTCAGCCCAAGCGCTATGTGCAGGACGTGATGCGTGAGCGCGCGTCCGACCTTGCTCCCCTGCTGGCCGACCCCAACGCTTACTTTTACGTCTGCGGCCTGAAAGCAATGGAAGCAGGGGTGGTCCTTGCACTCCGCGAAATTGCGCTGGAGGCTGGGCTTGATTGGGACGCGATCGCTGACACGCTCAAACATAACGGTCGATTGCATTTGGAGACGTACTGATGAGGTCGGGTGAGATCGTCTCAGGGCGGTTCGACACCCTTGTCGTCAGCCGCCGTGCGCCGGGCGTGGCACAGGTAACGATGTCGCGCCCCGCGGTTTTCAATGCGTTTGACGAGGTAATGATCGCCGAACTTGACGAGGCCTTCGCTAAGTTACAGGAAGGCCCCGGCGTGCGCGTGATCGTTCTAGCCGGCGAAGGAAAGCACTTCAGCGCTGGCGCGGACCTACAGTGGATGCAGCGGGCCAGCGAAGCCACTCGCGAGCGGAACGTGGCGGATGCGCGGCAGTTTGCTGCCATGCTATGTCGAATCGCTGGTTGCACGAGACCCACCGTTGCACGGGTGCAGGGTGCGGCCTTGGGCGGTGGAGTAGGGCTGGTCTGCGCCTGCGACATCGCGATCGCTGCCGAAGGAGCCAGCTTCGCCGTCAGCGAGGCCAAATTTGGCATTCTGCCGGCCGTTATCGGTCCGTATGTCACCAACGCCGTCGGCAAGCGACAGGCGCGACGTCTTGCGCTGACGACGACGCGGATCGCTGCCGACGAGGCATTAGCAATGGGCATGGTCCAGCAGGTCGTGCCTGCCGAGCAGCTCGATGGCGCGGTCGATGCGGTTACCGGCGATTTGCTCGCGGGCGGTCCAACGACACAACGAGAGATCAAGGCACTCTACGAGCAGTTCGAAGTCGGGCCGGTGACGCCCGACGTGCGCGAGTTGACCGCCGCGACAATTGCCCGCGTACGCGGCACGGATGAGGCGCGCGAGGGATTTGCCGCCTTCCTCGCGAAACGACCGCCGGCCTGGATCCCGCAATGACGACGGCGGCCAAGGTTCCGATGCTGGTCACCGGTGCCTGCACAATGGACGCCGGTATCGCGCAAATCGACGCACAGGCGAGCCACCGCGTATTCCTGTTCGACCTGCGCACGGACGCTGCAAACGGGGCCAAAGCAAAACTTGCGCACGTTCGGGGCGTTGGTGGGCAAGCCTAAGCTGGAGAGCAACGCGGCCCGCGACACGCTGGCCCGTATAGACCCGTCGCTTACCTCTCGGCCGCTGCCAACGTTGGGGGCCACGACTACGGTGCCGCTTGCGCCAGCGCATGGTGTGACTGTGCATGGCACTAGTGCGATTGCGGATCCGTTGGCTACCACGTCCAACG
Organism: uncultured beta proteobacterium; assembly: GCA_963732105.1. GTDB lineage: Bacteria > Pseudomonadota > Gammaproteobacteria > Burkholderiales > Casimicrobiaceae > PALSA-1003. Next base: position 52,658 of record CAVSYL010000007.1, on the reverse strand, counting down.
AGGTGCTGAGGCGCGACTCGCCGCATCGCCCCGGAGAGCGGCGTGGCCGCCGGCGACTGGACGGGTGCCATTTGGCCGCTGCTCTGTGGCATGGCCAAAGCCAAGTACGACTTGCTTATCTGTGCGCCGCTGTCATGGCGGGAGGCGGAACGCATCATGCCCGATGACGAGCTCCTGTCGAAGGCGTGCGAGGTGGCGGCCCAGCTCGCCGTTGACAGTCTTACGGCGCTTGCTTTTGCCAAGCAAAGCCTGAACCATTGGCCGAGTGATGCTTCCCAAGTGTTTGAGCACTCCCTGGCGCTAGAGACACTTGGTTTTTTTAGCGCCGATGGACGGCAAGGATTGGCTGCGCTTGGCCAGAAGCGCTCGCGTCACCTCGCGCCATGAGGTTCGCGGATTTCAGGGTCGGACTAGTCGTTGATGCCGGTCCCTATGTCGTCACCGAAGACGAAGTCCTGCGCTTTGCCAAGGCCTACGACCCGCAATGGTTCCACATCGACCTGCACAAGGCCGCCCATGGTCGTTTCGGCGGCCTAATCGCGAGTGGCTGGCATACCTGTGCCATCGCAATGAGACTCGCGGCCGATCAGGTGCTGCGGGACTCGGAATCTTTCGCCTCGCCTGGAGTCGCCCGTATCAACTGGCCGCACCCAGTGCGTCCAGGTGACCGATTGCGCCTAAGGGCGACAATGCTCGATGTCCGCCGTTCGAAAAGGCAGCCGGCGCTGGGCATCCTGCGCTGGCGCTGGCAACTGACGAATGCGCATGGGACTGAAGTGCTAGATCTCGAAGCTACAAGTCTGTTCGATCTCGCCGCGCCGCCGTGTTGACCATGAAATCGGTGCGTATTATTGTCGGTCAAGATTCGATATTCACAGGGCCCAAGGGAAGTTCGAGCGTAGGCGCGTAACAAACGTTCCCAAATCGCGAGCGCAACTCCAAGCGGGAGCGAACGCCTAAGTAGCAAAGCTGAAATTCTCTTGGAAGTGGGGACCGCTTTATGACGACGAAGAACTACGCGTACTTCTTGGAATGTAGAAAGACAAATGGCTTTGCGCCGCCGATCTCTCTCAATCTTTGTCGACGGCATTTGTTCGCGACGAACGACAACGATCGTGGCCGCCGCTGCGGAGGCGTTGCTTTGTGAACTTGGTTTCAAACAATAGCTTGCTTTCTGTCGGCGATGCAATGCCGGACTGGGCGCTGATCGGTCCTGATGGCAAGCCGTTTAGCTTTTACAGCGATTCAGTCGCCGGCAACATCCTGGTCGTGCTGTTCAACCCCGCTCCGGATACGGAAGCGACAGGGCAGCTGGGCTGCTCGTCACCTGGCATCTTCAGAACGAAGCACATCTCCTCACTTTTTTCCCCAAATGCGGGTCGCCCTTCACGCGACTTTCGTACGCAACGGAAAACTCGCGCGCGTTAACCACGACGCCTTGCTCGCAACACCGACACACGCACGCGTTGGTCGACGGCCAGGTGTATACGAAAATGTAGCTGCGCAGTTTTGCATGCCCCTGCGTTGCACTGCATTCGACTGCATTGGCGAGGGTGCGCGGACGCCGTAAGCAGTTGATGATGCAATGAAATTACGTACAAGCTAGACGGGCTGTTAATCCGCAGGTCCCTCCATGTGCGCGTGGGTGGCCACTCTCTGTTAGCGTAGGGATTTTGTAACGTGTTTTCGCTTCCCTAAATTTCTGTGGGGCTAACTGTCGCTAAGTTTGATCCATGCAGGCGTCGTAAGTAACTGATATAAAAACACTTGTGTCGTAGATTGCGCCCTACGAACCAGGGGGTCGTGGGTTCGAATCCTGCCGGGCGCGCCAAATAATCAAGGTCCATTCCGGACGCATGGGTAACGGTTTATACCGAAGACATGGGTAACACTTTCACGGCGAAGGGGTTGTCGATGTTTTCGAGTCGACCGGTCTCGTGATCGAAGAAGCCTAGGTCGTAGTCCATAAAGCTGACCAGCCAGATTTTATCGCTGATCTCCCTGATGCCTACATTTTGGCCGGCGAAGACGGTGCTGAGATTGATTTTGCGGCGGCCGAAGCAGATGCGACCACACTGCGTGACGGTAATGGTTTGGTCGTGGAACGGGTAGCGCAGGTCGCTAAGCCCGCGATACGGACGGTGCGACGGTAGGTAGAGCTCCGCGGGATATTTCATGCCGAGCGCCTGGTGCGGGCGCTCGCGGTTGTAGCAGTCGATGAAGTCGTCGAACTTGGCCTGCTGCTGCAGGAAGTTCTGGGCGGCGGGCTTGGTTGCTTCTTTCTTCAAGGTCAGGTGCATGCGCTCATGGCGGCCATTCTGTTCGGGATGGCCTGGCTTGATGCGCTCGATGTGGATACCCAGGCGTAGCCACCAGACGGCGAGCTTGCTCAAGCCGAACAGGGCATGGGCGCTAGCGAAGGGCACGCCGTTGTCGGTGCGAATGGCTTTGGGCAGGCCGAACTCCTTGAATGCGCGCTCGAAGATGGCGAAGGCGTACACCTCCTTGGTCGTCGCCAAGGCCTCACAGGTGAGCAAGTAGCGGCTGGCGAAGTCGGTGATGGTGAGCGGATAGCAGTAGCGCCGGTCGGCGAGCATGAACTCGCCCTTGTAGTCGGCGCACCACAAGTCGTTGGGTAGCACCGGCCTAGACAGAGGCGTGCCCTGCGCCTTGTGGCGTCGTTTGCGGCCGCGACTGACCAGGCCGTGACGATCGAGCACCGCGTGCACGGTGCTGATGGCCGGCGTCTGGATATCGCTGTGCAGGCGCCTGAGCTTCTCACGGATCTTCGGCGCGCCCCAACTCGGTCGCTCGCGCTTGAGTTGCACGATTAGCTTCTCGATCGGCAAGGGCAGCTGGTTGGCATGGCGGTAGGGCCGTCGGCTGCGATCGGTGAGTCCATCGAGGCCGCAGTCCTTGTAGCGTTGGTAGAGCTTGTAGCCGGTCTTGCGGGAAATATCGAACTCGCGGCACAGCGCCGCCATCTTCTCGCCGTCGAGCAACCGGGCCACGAATCGCAGCCGTTCGTCCATCTGGCAACACTCCTTCCATGGCACTTTGCGCTCCCACAAAGTGCAGAAGTGTTACCTATGTGTCCGGAATGAAGTGTTACCCCTCTCTCAGGAAGGGCACAAGAGGTTAGCGAGAGCTAGCCTCTTTTAGTTTGGCCCGGGCTAGCACCGGGCTAGCGCTGGGGCAGAGATGGCGACGTTAAACGCTGAGGGCACCGTTACCGCCGGTTGCACACGCTGCCCCGGCGCGCTATCCACATTCGAACGGCGCTCGGCGCCGCCACGTCGCCTACGGCGCGGTATCCGAAGAATTTGCCTCAATTGTACGGGAGGCGACTAAGAGAGTATCGACTCTTTCGTTGTGCCGGGTGTGGTCGCGGCGGGCTCGGAGTTGTCGCTCTCTCGCGTGGGCACGACTATCCCACGTACGGCTAGAGCGCTTTTATCCGGACGTCGCACCGTCGCCACGCTCCCTAGGGACACGCCGGCCGACATCGTCGCGGAATTTCGAGAGGGTGAGGAATGCTTGCAGAATCGTTCGAACTCGCACACAAGAGCGCGCGCACGCGCAGCGGTCGCCTAAGGAAGGCTATAGCCGGGTCAACGCTTGCCGAGCATCCGGTCGCGGAGCGAGTTCGCAAGTGCGCCGACAACTTCCTAGCGGTCAGCAAGAGGAGGAACGAAATCGTTCACGGAAGATGTGACGTTCACCGCGGCGAGCCACTAGCCATTGTGCGCGTCAGCGACGAGATCCTTCGTCGAGTCGGTCGAGACGCCGTCGAGCGCGCGGACAATGATCGCCGCGAGCCCCGACTGTCGTTGCGCTACGGATAGAACGATCCCGGCGACGGTCTCGACGTCTTCCAATTCGCCTCGCTCCACGCACCGCGCGCGCGAGACGGGTCCGTCAGCAAGGATCTCAAGCTTGCGCGCGGGCTCGAGCTGCGTGGCGGCGCTGCGGTTCGAGCGCGGTCAATGCTGCAACTGTAGAATTGGCATCAGCCACGGTGAAGCGCCTTTTCACAGTGGTTAGGGCGCGCCGGCGTGCAACCGTCGGCGTTGCCCGACTCCCGGATCCGCCGGGACGCTTACACGTTATCGCTTTGCTGGCCAGATCGGCGAGCGACATTCCAAAATACGGCGAATACAGCCTCGTCGGTACGCCCGTTGGCCGCTGTATCCACTAATTTTTTCACGGCATCGAGATCGGGGGACCGCGTTCCGAATGCTGCCAGCCACAGTTGGGCAGTGCCGTTATATGCTGGCGTGATTGCATATGCTGTGCCATCGTTGGGCTCGGATCTGCCGACGAGAATCGTAGGGCTTTGGTTCACACGCGCGTTGTCCACAAGTAGACGGGCGGTCTCGTCATTACATCCGATATGTTTTAGCGCTGCCGACACGGACGCATGATTGCCGAGAAGTCGTGCAGGGTAATAGAAGACTTGGCCATCGACCTCCTCTTGCTTCGGTTTGGGGTTATTGTTGTCGTTCACTTTGGGCCTTTCGCCTTCGGCCCGCGCGTTCCGGGCGTCACTTTGAAGTCTTCCGGCACGAACCAGCTGCGCCCAACGAATCGCGCGCCTGGGATGCGTCGCTCCCGGCATAGCTCCCTGAGGCGCCCAGTCGTTACGCCGAGCCGAGTTGCGGCTGCGTCCGTGTCGATTAGCTTTCCCATGCCAGAAAACTATGACGCGGCGGCGCAGTAATGTCAAGCGGTAGGAAGGCGACCTCGCTCGTGCTAGATTGACGACCCGTCGTTCGACCGTCATGCGACAGGGGGTTACTGTGCTAGACGCTTCACAGAAGCGCGTCGCGATAGTTCTGTGCGCCGTCGGCAGCATGTTTTTGCTTTTAGTTGCCGGTGATTTTCATCAGCACACGATCGCGGTGCAGGAGCTGTTCTGGGCGGCCAACCTGCTCGAGGGCGAAACGGCCAAGCCGTTTCCAATCTACACCACGCTGATGGTGTTCTATTTTCTGGCGATCGTCATGATTGCCCGCGTCCTGGATCGCACCTACACGAGAATCGCCGCGCGCGGCGCGTCCTGACTCGCTTTCATGTTCCATTGGCCCGCATTCCTAGAAGCGTTTCCCGTGCTCATGTCGGGACTGGTCATCACCATCGAGCTGACGGTGCTGGTCATGCCCTGCGCGGTCGTCGCCGCTGGCGCTTGCACTCGCGCGCCGCGAAAGTGTTCGGGTTCCGGCCGCGCTACGATCTACGTTCCGGGCTCGAGGCATACGTCCGCGGCCAGCGGCAGCGGGTTGACCCGCAACTCCGGTAGGCCTGGAGCGCGTCATCCCGGTGCTGTCGGATACTACCGCCGGTCGCGCTAGCGCTAGATATCTACGGGGCTCCGTGGGCTATGATGGCGCCTTGGCCCAGACGCCCGAACGGGCTCTCCGCCGCCTTCTTGGTTACCGGATACCAGCGACCGAGCGAACCTTCGACATACGGCGTCAGGTTCTCGTCCCGCAGCAGGAACGCCACGAATTCCTTCGCCCGCTTCTTGTTCTTCGACGCCTCGAAGATCACACCGGTCTTGACCGCCGCCTGGTAGACCATCTTCTCGCCGTCGGGCTTGATCGGAAAGCCTGCGGTGCGGATCAGTTCGTAGTAGTTCTTCTTCGCCTGCGCGCGCTGTTCGGCGCTCAGCGTCTCGTTATTGCCTTGCGCACCTTCGTCGAGCGCAGCGCTGTAACGCTGCAAAGAGACTGAACGGCAGCTTATTTCGCTTTCTATGCCCGCTTCGGAGCAGGCCTGCGTCGGCTCCGGGTCGACTGCGGGCAAAGACAACTCGCGGCCAACACCTGCCGGTGGTATCGCCGTGGAATTTTCCGGTAACCGGCCATTGACGAGGCGACCGGCAGCCCGGCAGCCCGCGCAAGTCAAGCTGTGCTACGCTACTCTCGACGGCGCGTCGAGGCGTTGGATGTACTATCCCGTTCAGCGGACGATCTATGTCGCCGAGTGGCCAGTCTCTACAATAGGCTCGGTCATGGAGGGTTCATGAATACCGGCTTGCGTTTCATGGCATCGACGGCTGTTGTCTTCGCCGTCATGATCTTTGGGGGCTGCGCCGGATCATCGGTCAAGTACTCGTATGACCCTCAGTTTGACTTCCAGGGGGCAAAGACCTATCGCTGGGCCGAATCCGGGTCACCGTACGGAGGGGACCCGCTACTGGAAGCCAACGTGCGATTCCTTTCGGATCGTTTGTTGGAAGCCAAGGGTTGGACAAGGACCGACCAGCCAATTTTGCGCGTCTCGATTCGCTATGAGTCCAGCGGCTCTAGCCATGAACTGCGCGCGTTGTCCATGTACGTTTTCAGGGCCGACACCAATCAGCTGGTGTGGCGGGGGGTGGCTACCCGGACGATCAGGTGGGACGCCACCTCCAGTGATCTGTCGGCTGCGGTCCAAGATATCCTGGGCAATTTTCCCCCGGCAAAGTAGGCGTTGCCGAAGCCTGAACGGCGGCTTCAATCGATTTCTATGACCGCTTCGGAGGAACGTGGTCGTCAGCTCCGGTCGGGATTTGCCCCCTGAGTGCGTTGCTCAGCAATGGTCATAGCGCTTCGCAATGTTGGTGCTGTTATGAGCACGGGGCATAGCAACCTCTCCCTTTTGCCGCTAGCTTCGTTTTCGTCGATGACTTCCTGCTCTAGATGTCGAGCAGTTCGTGCGCGTGACGTACCAGCTCGGCAATCGCGTGCGGCTCGGCGTCACGGCCGATCAAGGCACGGGCTTCCTCGATTGTCTGCATGAACGCGTCCCACGCCTTAGCGAGCGGGCTCATTTAATCGCCCTTATACTTCGGGCGGCCGCTCCAGCGTACCGATGATGGTCCTCGTCGAGGCGATTGCCTGGTCTAGCAGGTCGCGTATTGCCTGAATTTTCTCCGGACCCAGCGCGAGCGCAGCGGCTTTACCCTCGGCGTTCGTGCCGAAGTCCAACCGCATTGCGAGGAAGGTATCCAAGAGATCGTACAGGCGGCGAGCCGCCGAGTCGTTGCGCATTCTTTATGTCTGTAGTCAACCGATGATCCATCGGGATCGCGACGGCCAAGGGCCACAAGTCAGATCCTTGCGCGCAATGCAGATTGGCGATGCGCGGCATGCCATGGGTTGTCGCTGAGCCAGCCTCCAAGCAAACTCTACTAAGCAAATTCCGTACGCGTGCGCTGCAACTGCTCCAAATCAATGTATTGCGAACTTGTTACTCTACGGCTCTTGCGTCCGCTGTAAACAGAGTTGACGGTAAAAATTTCGCGTGCAGTGCTGATCCGTGCGCATGGGGGGCGGCTGAGCGCTTTGGGATTGGGACCGCCCGATCGCACAGACCTGAATCATTGAACGCCCCGACTGTTTCCAGCCGGTGCGTGTGCTGCACAGCATTCTGACGGTACGGCGGCTTTTCACACCGCGGCGGCGGCGGCGGCCATCATCCGCGATGGCGCGGCGTATCCAAGCGATCACGCTAACTCCGCGGAAGGACCGTGGCTCGATGTCCGGTGTGTTGATCACACGCGCCCGCGCCACGACGCGGTGCAGTATTGAGGGTGTGGGCTACGCTGCTCGGTGCCGCCACAGAGTCGCCGGGCGGCACGCGCAACCAGAAACAATTGCCATGCAATGACCGAGTTTGGCAACAACGAGCTGCGCCACAAGCACTGCGCCGACCCGCGTAATAGAGACGTCTGTGCGGCACGGCGGCGGTGAAGATCGCATGCTGAAACCGCGCTCTGCTCATTCAAACAGCATCCGCGTTGGTCTGCACCAGCAGCGATTGAATGGGGACCGACGTCTGTTGTCCTTCGGGCATATTTCAGGCAGGTTGCGCAGCCGAAAAATCAAGAGCCGCCATTCAAGGATCTTGAGACACCGGCAGCTCGCGGCCAATGCTGTTGAAAAACTCTCTTGAAAGTGCGCGCTTGGTGGCTATGCTGAAGGCAACGCGTTCGAGAAGGAGCGACGGCGATGATGGGGCAACGAACGGGCGGGCAGAAGCCATTGTTCTACTCATTCAAGCTCGACGATCACGTTCCGGCGGATCACCTGCTACGGGGGATTGATCGTTGCCTTGACCTGAGTGAGCTGAGGCATCACCTCGTACCGTTCTATAGCCATACCGGGCGGCCGTCGATCGATCCTGAGTTGATGGTGCGGATGCTGATCGTCGGTTACAGCTTCGGCATTCGTTCCGAGCGCCGACTGTGCGAAGAGGTCCATCTCAATCTGGCCTATCGCTGGTTCTGTCGGCTCGGTCTGGAGGACGCAGTACCGGACCATTCGACCTTCTCGAAGAACCGTCACGGCCGTTTCCGTGAGAGCGATGCATTTCGGGAGGTGTTCGAGAGCGTGGTCGCGCGATGCATGAAGGAGGGATTGGTCGGTGGCGAAGGCTTTGCCGTCGATGCCAGCGTAATCAAGGCTGATGCCAATCGCAGCCGGAGCACTGCGCGCGAGGGTGCGGAGGACTTGCGCGATCAACCGCACGCCACCCGGGCCGTGCGTGAGTATCTGGCCGCGCTCGACGCGCAGGATGAGCCAGGCACCGTTCCCGCGTCGATCTCACCGACGGATCCCGGAGCGCGTTGGACGGCAGTCGATGGCCCGGCGTTCTACGCCTACTCGACCAACTATCTGATCGATGTACAGGCCGGCATCATCGTCGATGTCGAAGCGACGCCGACCTTGCGGACGGCTGAAGTCAATGCGACCCGGATGATGATCGAGCGCGTCGAGGAACGGTTTGACCTGAAGCCGGAGCGGCTGATCGGCGACACGGCCTACGGCGCTGCCGAGCTACTGGGCTGGATGGTCAACGACAAAGGAATCGAGCCGCATGTGCCGGTGTTGGATAGGACACAACGCGACGACGGAACGCTCTCCAGCAGCGACTTCCAATGGGACGAACAGGCCGACGAATATCGCTGCCCGCAGGGAAAGGCACTCCGAAAGCAGAGGCGTACGTTTAAGAACCTGCGTACCCACATCACCAAGGCCGGTACCGTCATCTATCGCGCCAGTCAGTCTGATTGCGCGAATTGCCCGATGAAAGCGCACTGCTGCCCGAACACTCCGATGCGGAAGATCGCTCGGAGCGTCCATGAATCCGCACGCGATGTCGCCCGTGAGATCGCCAAGAGTGATGCCTACAAGCAATCACGCAAGGATCGCAAGAAAGTAGAGGTGCTCTTCGCACACCTCAAGCGCATTCTGAGACTCGATCGACTGCGCCTGCGTGGACCGAATGGTGCTCACGACGAGTTTCTTCTGGCGGCGATCGCACAGAATTTGCGACGAATGGCAAAGTGGTTGTTCTCAGCAGGACTGGAAATGACGAGCATGGCAACCTGAATCGGCGAAGAACGGGGTCGCCAAGACAAAAGAAGCTCCCCCGACTACCGATCCGCTCCCGCTGAACGCTCGTGGCAAAACCGCCTCGACCAAACGTTGCGTTTTTCAACAGCATTGGCCAACAGCGGCCGTACCGCGAAGTCACTCAGAGCGGTCGTTCGATGGGAACTTATTGGCGATCCGGGTCCACATGATGCCTGTTACGCGTTTACAGGGCACTCTGTGATCGAGTCACCTTGACTCGCTCATTAGCCGCTTCGAACGCTCGCATGGTTTGCTCCACGTCGTATGGACGCTCCTCAAGGGTCTTAGGGTCCCATTCGCTCCGCGATGTCGCGAAGAAGTCCCCGCCGTAAACATGGATCGCTCCTGTAATCTGATCGAGCGGATTGGTAACAGCGTGAATGATCGTGTCACCCAGCGCAATCGCGTTTTTCGCATTTAGCTCTTTGGTTCCGTGTTTCGTAAGCCCAGCCCTGCCGCGACGATAAAACGTGTTCTGCTCGCAGCCTCCATAGATGCCAATAACCGCCCAGATCCGATGATCGTGCGGATGAAATTCCATGCGCGGGCCCCAGCAAACGTTGAGGATTGTCAAATCATTCGCTTTGTAGATCGTTTGTACCCCGGAGCGCTCGGGCTCTCCAAGGGCCCGCAGCACTTGCGCCGGTTCGCTCACGGCTCGCGCGACCAGCTCGCTTACCGCGCTGAGAGCATCGGACTCCTTGACTGCAGCCTGGCATTCTTCGATGAAGCGCTCGATCTGAAACATGCTCATCTCCGTTGACGACGTACTGTTGATTATTGTATCCCTCAACTATTATCGTTTCCTAGCACGGCCACGCTCCAAAGGTGGCGCCATGGTGGGGTTGGAGACCGGCTGCGGTTCGGTGTACGTGCAGTATCCGTCGGCGTTGTATCCGCAGGCGTGCGTTCTGGCGATCGGTCCAGATGGTGTGGGGGCAACCGCGGCGACGTTCGACGCGGCTAAAGACCAGCAGATACTTGCGGCGCTCCTACCCGACGCCGTGCGGGCGACGGTCATCAACAACAGATTAGGGTGGCTGCGCGCCAATCCCGAGAATTGACGCACCGTTCGCTTTCGATCGCACCGTCGCGTCATCACCTGAAATTCCGCATCACGCCTCAACGTCGCAGACCGACTTCAGGCGCGACACGAATGGCTGCTTCCATGGAACTCAACGACCGCAATGGAGGGCACGCAGGTCACGCTTCGCTGAGAAGCGAAGGCGTATGACCGAGGTCTCCTCGGTTCGAAACTGATGTTACCCACGGACGGTGGACAGTCCGATTAGGCGCTGGTCGATTCCTCGAAGGCTAGCGGAGCCACGTACGTTGATAAGATTCTCAAGGGCGCGATACCGGCCGACCTGCGATTCGAGCAGACCACGAGATATTCCCTTGCCATTACCTCGAGCCTGCCCAGGCGCTCGGCGTCACGATCCATCAGTCCCTGCTCGTGCGCGCGGATGTGGTAATCCAGCTTAGCGCCTCGAGTTGATCCCGGTTGAATTTCCGGTTCTTGTACGACGCAATGGCCGGAGAGGGTGGACCGCGGGCGAAGGCAACTCGCCGGGCGCGACGCATTGGCAGCTTGCGTAATACGCTTCAGAACGGGCTGAACCTGGGCGTTCCCTATGGTGTTGCCAACGGCCCCAACGGAGAGATCTATCCGATTGGCTTGAGCCCTGCCACCGACGGGTTGCGCAATATGATGGGGACGGTGAATGGCGATGGAACTCTCACCCTCTTCGCAATCACGTCGACGGTGAGTTCGTCGGTCGACCAAGGTGCCGACCCGAACCAACTCGTCACGATTACCGACAACGTGGCTTTCACGACAGCGGCGCAGACAGCTACGGAATCGTTCTCGACACTACGAAGCGCGCGTTACGGCGAAGTTTTGCGAGGCGTGGCGTGGGCAGGACCGTTTGCGGTATCAAAGAGTATTTTGATCTACAACAACACCTCAAAGGACATGTGCAGAAGGTGATTGTGCGCAACACCAGCTCGATGCCAATGCCTGGCCCGATCGTGGTCGCCCTCGACAATCTGAGCCCCGATGTCACGCTGGCTAACGCAAGCGGCGTAACCTCCGCCAGGGCGCCCGTTGGCAGCCCTTACGTTATCGTTCCCGGAACCGCTGCAGGTTTGGCGCCAGGAGCGAGCACGGTTGCTGGTTTGGTATTGCAGGATGACGCCGATACGGTCCTAAATTACAACCCGCGTGCACTGAGCGGCACGCAGACGCCGTAGCGGTTCTGGCAACGCACGAGTGCGCGCCGCCCAACGCCATTTCAGGCCAGGTAGTGCTTAGCCTGAAGGAAGTCCCGCGCCACGCACTCGAATACGTGAGCGAAGCGCCATGAAGCCAGGGTGATGACTGCTGGTTACAATCGTCATCTCTTTACGGGGTGCTACGCAGCACCCGAAATGATGAGCACTAGGCGGGGTGCTTTCCGGCACGCCGCGGCATGAAGGCCACGCACGCAACAATCACGGCGGTAAGCACAGCTGACGCGATATAACGGCTTAATCCAAGGCCGCCTTGGTCATGGGGTTTGTCAAAAAAGTCGCCGAGTGTTGCACCGAGTGGCCGCGTGAGAATGAATGCGGCCCAGAAAAGCACCGTGCGCGAGACTTTCGTGTAGAAATAGACCACAGCGACGATGACCAGCGCCACCGCGAAAACGAGCGCGCCACCGCCGTAACCTAAAGCCATACCCGTGTCATCGGCCATCCAGTCGCCCAGCGCCGTGCCGAGGGTCTGCGAAAACATGATCGTCGCCCAGTAGAACACTTCTGCCTTGTGCGTCGTGATCGAGTCGATGGATACCGAACCAAGTGACCGGTGCCAAAGGCCCAAGGTGCCCAGGAGAAGCAGGAACAGTATTGCCGAACCGCCGCTATAGCCGATGCCGAGGGACCGATCCAGAAAATCGGCGAGCGTCGTACCTGCTGTGGTCGTCGCTACGATGACGGTCCAGTAGAGAAACGGATGGTATCGCTTAGCGGTGATCTGCGCGCCCACCGCCACGACGAATAGGGTCACGAAGATGGCCGTGCCGACCAGGTAGCCCAGGCTCATCGACATCGTGACGGCGTCGCCGCCCGTCTCGCCGAGGGTTGTTGCCAGAATCTTAATGATCCAGAAGTAGAGCGTGACTTCGGGGACTTTGGCAACGGCAGACATATTCATCCGAGGCGATTGTCTAAAAGGTGACGAGGAGCGCGGCGTACCATGTGTATCGATTTGTTTCGGCGGCGTTTTGAATGCCGGGGCCGATCGAAGCCATCAAATGGTAATGATCGTCTATGTCGTAGCGTGCGCCGAGGCCGACGCCAGTACTGGCGCGCGTCTCCTGTGAGTCAGCTGTCTGGTAATAAAGTTCGGCGCCGAGCTGCAGTCTGGGCAGTACTTGCCATGTCACAGCCCATCCGCCGAGGCAGAAGTCACGCGACAGTCCACCGTGATTGATGGCACATCCACCCCCGCCAAAGGTCGACCAGTCACCCCAATCTTTTTCGAGCCAAATCGGTAGTAACAACGATGCGTGCGACGCGCCGACCGCCCGCGAAGCGCTCGGAAAAAATACGCGCGGAAAGAAGCTAACATCCCAACCCGATGTATCTTGGTGAAGGAAGCGGTACTTGACCGCCAGCTCGACGTTGCCCAATCCGGTCGCGGTTGGCGCACCACTTGGGTGGTCGTATACCACGGGCGCTACCACCGTGAGCTGTGTGTCGGGCGCTACGCCATAGTTAAAGTCGATCCCCGCTTCGCCAGACGTGTCGCCGCGAACGGCGGTACCACTGCCAAAGATGTAAATCTCGAAATTTTTGTAATCAGTGGGTTCGGGGTCGTCGGTAATATACGGTGGTCCCGCTAAGCATTCCGTCGAAACAAGTAAGAACAGCACGAGCGGCGCGCAATTTCGACGCACGGTCGTGCGCTGGATGAATGATGGCAGGATGACGCTCTGCGGGTTACTGCGCCGGATCGAGGAAAAGCAGTCGTACGGTGCCCGCGGTGATGGTATACCGATGGCGCGTGTCCGACGCATCCACCTTATCGTTAACGGTAAAGTCCGCGGTGACCAGATAGATGCGGCCGCTGTCGGGGTCGAGCGCCATCGTGCGCGCGCCCAGTGCGGTTGCGACATTGCCTGCGACGACAAACGCGTTCGGTGCTTTTTCGGCGATCACCGTCAGCGTTCCGTCACCGTTTGAACTGAAGACAAGCTTGCGCTTGGGGTCGAACGCAGCTGCATCCGTCCTGGCCCCGATGGGCAAGGTGCTGATCAGCCCACCAGTGTCGGCGTCGACGATCACTAGGATCTTGTTGACGCAGGTTGCAAATAGCCGACGCGTCGAAGGATCTACGGCGATACCATGGGGCCGCTCACAGGACGGAATAGGCCAACGGGCGTCGATACGGTTGGCGGCGGTGTCGATCCTCACTATTTCGCGCCTCTCGGCGCCATTGATATACAACTTGCCTTTCCCATCCGGGGCACCGAACTCCAGGTCACCGCCCACCTTTATGGTTGTCAGCGCGGCATCCTTTGTTGGGTCAATGACAGAAACCGATTCCCCGCTTCCGTTGACGACGAACACGTGGCCACTAAAGGGATCAAATATGATGCCATCGGCGCCCGCGCCGCTCACGATAGTCCGCATTGGCTTCAGTGTTGCGAGGTCGAACGATGTAACGGTGCCAGCCTTGCCGTCGTCAGAGTATCCACGCTTAGCCTGTGACGCGATGGCGACGCCATGCGCACCGCCGGGAAAACCGACTATCTCAGCTACGACGTTTCCGTCTCGCCCATTGATGACCGTCACACGGTCACCGTGCGCGAGAAATACTCTGCCCGAATCACGATCGAACGTCAGATAGTCCCAGCGGTCAGGGGCACCGAGCGCGATCGATTTGGTGATGCTGTAGAGCGGCGCCGACTGTGCCCATGCGCCGTCGAAACGGTATTGCAGAAACAACAACGCGCAAAGTGTGCCGAAAACAACTGCTCGGTGAACCATTGTTGCTCCTCAAGAGGACATAGCCTGCGACCGGCTAGCGAAGGCCCGCGATAGATCTATTGGACAGCGGATGCTCTTGTTTGTCTCTTTTGCGATCCGTATCGCTATGCCTGTTTCGCTGACGGGTCCCCCATGGACCTTGGCGCGGGTGGCGGGGCAGTAACAATCGACTGTCACAACACCAGTCAGCTTGCCGCGTTCGATCCGACGGACAATCGGCTCGCCGCACTCGGACCGGGGCGCTCGTGTGCCCACCGCAGGGGTACAAGCAAGGCCGCCACGCTGCGCTTGAACCACGCGCAATCGCTTCGCAAGGTTTACATGTTACATGTAGGCCCAACTTGCTATGTTCCGTAGCGAACATAGGCTCTATACCGCCGCCCGCTACAATTTTTGCTCGGCGCCCTTGAGGGCAATTGCCTTCGCTTCGGCTATATTGGAAGCGTGCGGGAACCGTGCGGGGATCAGTTCCTCACGGTCCAGCACGTTGCTGCTGCACGGGTCCTGCAACGGGCGCCCGCGAAACATTAATGAAAACAGCGCGTTGGCGGTGAACGATCGAACTACGAACCACGGGGGTCGTGGGCCCGAATCCTGCCGGGCTCGCCAAAATAAACAAGGGGTTGCAGAAATCGCAGCCCTTTTTCTGTTTTTCTGTGCCACGTCTGGCCCATGGTTGGCAAGCAGGCGCGGGAGACGCAAACCAAATATGGGTGCCTCATCACGGACACGGCGGTGATGATCGACGCGCATGGATTCGGGCGCGTGCGAAGCATGGACGCTCTGGCGATCGCTTTTGTGACCGCATGCACCGCACTGGTTTCGGCGGTAGCCCGCTCGGTCGTTGGGCGCCTTTCGTTGGTAGCGACCCAGCTACCGATTCATCGCATTACGAGAGGCCGCGCGCCCATGATTTTCCGCTACCGCAGCTCGGGCTAGCTTCTCGATCAGATAGTCGCCGTATGGCGGCAGTTGAATCGCGCGGACATCGCGGCCGCGCATTGCACTTTCAGAAAGAGCGTCAAGGCAAAGCGACGACGATTAGACCGAACCGCTTGTGCTTCACGGCGCAACCCTCGTGTCAAGCGACGACGATTCTGCCGGAGACTGACGCCGATCGTGGCTACGTCCTTCAGGGCCGGTCATTAAGTCAGCGCGATCTTCACAAGACTGTAACTTCGCTCGCCGACAATCCGTCATCGGTGCGTTTCCACAAGATCGCTCTCAAATATCTGAAGCCTTAAACACTTGATTTACGCGATCAAGGGCAGATAAACCGAGGACGCTTGGTCCTCACACCTCAGAAAGGTTATTGCAACAATGAATATTCTGAAATCAGCGATGCTCGTTGCGGGGCTCGGGCTCGCGTCGCTTGCCGCGAATGCAACTACGTATGACTTTTCATATACCTTCGACGATGGCACGTTGCTCACGGGATTCCTTTCAGGAACTGCGAACGGCGCTCTCATCCAAAATATTTCCAACGTCCACGTTACGCTGAACGGCAACGCGTTCAGCGGCGCGACCTTGTTCGCTTTTGGCTGGAACGCCGCAACACCGGCATTTGATCCCGCCACGCCAGCCGTGCTGTCCACCAATGCGGCATTAAACAACTTCATCTTCGCCGATAACAACGATCCCACATTTGCCGGCGTCACCGACTACTTCTACATCGTCAATGACCCGGCAAGCCTGGGGCATGAAGCCTTTGCGACCAACCTCAATACAGGTGATATCGCATTGGACAACCCAGCGAACCCAAGCTGGTCACTGGTGGCGGCAGCGGTTCCCGAGCCTGGCACTCTCGCACTGCTGCTTCCAGGGCTTGCCCTGGTCGGTATGGCGGCTCGCCGCGGCCACAAGCGCTTCAACGAATCGCGATTCCTAGTCAACACATAGTCGGAGAACTGTCCCATGCGTAAAGTTTCAGTTACTGCCCAATCCAGTTTCCGCGCTTCGGCGATTTCGGCGGCTGTCGCGAGCGCGTTGCTTTCAGCCTATACGCCCGCAGGTTTTGCAGCGGGCGCGCCGGTCTCAGTCCGTGGCGTCGTCGCCGGCACCTACTTCGCTCCTCCCACGATATCAGACTCGCCAGCGAGTTCCACCCCCTCCAGTACGGTCGCATCGGTTTACCAATCTGCCAAGGTCTGTTTCGATGCGAACAACAACGGCGTCTGCGACGCGGGTGAAACCAGTACGATGACTAAAGCCGACGGCTCGTTCCTAATGAGCACGCTCAAACCGGGACCGCTCGTCGCCGAGATATCTACGATCTCGACCAACGCGGGGCATCCTGTCACGCAGCGGGTAGTTTTTCGCGCTGCTGAGGATCAGGTCTCAAGCGCGGTGGTGGCTCCGCTGGTCCCGGCCAACGTGGCGGTCACACCGCTGTCCACCGAAGTGATGCGCATGATGGAAGACGGGGGAGGGGACTTCTTTACCGAGCGGCAGCATCTCGCCGATCGTCTGGGCGTCACCGCGGATGCATTATTGAGCGATCCGAACAAGCTGACCGCTCCGCCTGATATCAACTCCGTGCTGACGGAATCCATCATCCTCACCAACCGGTTTGCCCTGGCGGCCAAAATGGTCGACCGCCACGATGTCTCGCCGGCGGCGCTGGCGGTCGATCCGAACGCTACCGGCCCGGCGATCACGATCAAGGAAGCCGAGCAGGCCGCGATGAACATCGAGGGCATACCGCGCTACGATCATATCTTCATCGTCATGCTGGAAAACAAAGCGACAAGTTCGATCGTAAATTCGCCCTACGCGCCCAAGATAAACGCCTACCTGCAAAACAATAACCAGTTCACCAACTACTTCGCGACCGGCAATCCCAGCGAACCCAATTACACGGCTCTGGGCGGCGCCGATGATTTCGGCATTACGGACGACAACCAATGGAACTGCGGAGCCACGGGCGCCAATGTGCCGCAGGACCTGCCCCTGCCGACAAACAACCAGCCGGGTCTGGGTAAGTCACCGTTTACCAGTCCGTGCGCCCAGGCGACAAACCACAATATCGTCGGTCATCCAAACCTATTCAACGCGATCAGCAGCAACGGAATGGGCTGGAGAACGTATAACGAATCGATGAATCCGGGTCAGGACGTTCGTACCGACAGCGTGGCCGATCCCGCAGTCATCGTGCAGGATCACGTGTATCCGCCCGGCACGCTTGCCGGTAACGTTGCCACGATCGGCAACCCGAATCTCAACCTGCCGTTGCCTGCTGGCCTTTACAAGACCAAGCATAATCCCGGCATGGCCTACCAGAACGTGCGCAGCGCGCCCGAATTCAAATCCAGCAACCGCACGCTAGGCGGCGGCCAGTGGGACGGGGCATCGATGAGTAGCAGCGACTATGCGATTCCGACCGGCTACAACACCGATCAGTTCAGCACCGATCTGCAAACCGGCGACATCGGCAACCTGAACTTCGTGATTCCCGATCAGTGCGATGACATGCACAGTATCACTGTGAATGGCACCATCACCGGCGGTGGCACCAGCGCGGCAAGCGACTGTAGCGGCGTGTCGAACGGCAACGATCCAGCGCCGAACGATTCTCATAACAACATCATCGCCCGCGGCGACAACTACGTTAAATCCCTTGTCGACAAGATCGAGTCCTCGTCCATCTGGAAGAATCCACAAAAACGCGTCGCGATCGTTTTGATGTTCGACGAAGGCAGCGCTACGGCGGGATTCAATTCCTGCTGTGGGTGGAACCCAGGCAACAGCACCGTGGCGAAGCCGTTGATCCAAAACGCTGACGGCACCTACTCGCCGGACACATCCGTCGCCAACTATACGATGGGCAACCGCGGTCACGGCAACAGCATATTTGTCGTGATCAACAATCAGCCCAATGCGCCGAAGCAGATCAAGGACGGTGATGCCTACAGTCACTTTTCTTTCGTGCGCACACTCCAGGACATGTTTGGGCTCGCCGATCCCAAAGTCGATGGTTCCTACATGAACCGCAGCAAGTATACGCAGGGTTTCATCGCGGCCAACATGCTCAACCTGCCGGAGTACAACGGTTCTGCGGACACGCACTTCGATGCTGTGCGCCCGATGAATCACGCGTATGTGATACCGGCAGCGTACATCGAGAAACAATCGTCCGACGCCAGCACAATTCAGATGGGCTCTGGCAATCCAGCCGGAACTGTGGCTCCGCAAGTTGGCCCGGATGCCACCCAGACCAATGTCTGGTCGCTGAGATAACCTCGTAAGGAAGTAAAAAAGCCGCCGCGGTGGCTCGTACTACTGAGTCCGCCGCGGCAGAGGGACCCATGAGTCAGTTTATGCGAGTGGCCGCGCAAGCGGCCTTCCTCTTTTTATGTCTGTCGGGTATTTCGCTCGGTGCGACGGACGAAGAAGGCATCGCCTACAAGCTGCAGCGCCACGATCCGCTCAGCCTTGCGGCACAGGTTGGTCACAAGATGTTCTTTGACAAGTCATTGTCCGGCTCGGGGAAGCAGTCATGTTCGAGTTGTCACGATCCGGACCACGCGTACGCGCCCGCTAATGATCTGGCAGTTCAGCCGGGCGGCGAGTCGCTATCGAGTGCAGGTACGCGCGCTGTCCCATCCCTGCGCTACAAGGAGTTCGTTCCGCCGTATGCTGATCTGCTCGATAACCCTGACGGCATCAGTCCTCCCGGACCGGGTGGGGGCTATACGCAGGACGGCCGCGCCGCCACGCTCGCGGAGCAGGCAGCGATTCCTCTCCTGGCCGCGAATGAAATGGCAAATAAGAGCGCGATTGATGTCGTGGACAGAATCAAAAAATCCCCGTACGTCGATCTATTTCGCCAGGCTTTCGGAGCAGATGTCTTTGCGGATCCGAAGATTGCTTTTCGCAGAGTGGCGGAAGCGCTGCAGGCTTTTCAGATGGAAGACTATAGCTTCCATCCCTATGACAGCAAGTACGATTTATACGCGGCGAACAAGATCGGTGGCACTCTGACGCCCGCCGAAGAGCGGGGTTTTGCCGTCTTTATGGATCCTAAGAGAGGCAATTGCTTTGCTTGCCACTACAGCGGAGCAGGCCTCAACGGGAGCGTCGCCATGTTCACCGATTACTCTTACGAGGCTATCGGGGTGCCGCGCAACAATAAGATTCCCGCGAATCACAAGCGCGGCTATTACGATCTTGGTATTTGCGCGCGCCCGGATCATCTGGTGAAGACAAGCGCTGAGTTCTGCGGCATGTTCAAAACGCCCACCCTGCGCAATGTCGCGACCCGTAGCGCGTTTTTCCACAACGGCAAGTTTAGGACTCTGCACGAAGTCATCCGCTTCTACAACACACGCGATACGAATCCGGAGCTCTGGTACCCCGTCGTCCATGGCGTCGTGCAAAAATACGATGACTTGCCCGCCAAGTACCGCGCCAATATCGACAAGCAAATGCCGCTCGACGGCAGGCCTCGGGGGAGTCAGCCCCCAATGTCGGACCAAGACATGGAGGACCTCGAGACGTTCCTGTGCACGCTGACCGATCACTATCAAACATCGCCATGAAGACTAAGTGTATCGTCACCATCGCATGGTGCATTGGCGCCACCGCCGGGTTTGCGGCGCCCACTCAGCCGAATCGCACTGCGGTGACGATCGCTCTGCGTGACTATTTGGCCAAGCAGGGAAATTTTTGCCTGGGCAAATTCGACTGGCCGATTGACGTCAGCGAACGGGATTTTCAGTTGGGAACACGGGACGCGGTGCAGATGCCGGTGCTGGAAAAACTTGGGCTCGTGGTCTCGTCCGAAGCATCTGTGAAACGAAGAATTGACGATGGTGAAGAGGCAGTCGCGGTGCGACGTTACGCCTTGACCAAGTCTGGTGAGAAGTATTATCTGAAACGGGAAATCGTTCGTACCAATCCTGACGGCCAGAGAATTGTGCGCCGTGGTGATTTTTGTGCCGCGAAATTGAGCCTGAACCGTCTCGTAAAGTGGGATGATCCCACCACGGCGGGAGGGTACGAGGAAACGACGGCGAAATACACGTACAACATTACGTCGGCGAATTGGACCCGTGACGAGGAGATACGCAGAGTGTTTCCCATGCTAGACCGCCTCATCCGTGGGGAGGGCACGTTGCAGTTGCAGCAACGCTTCAGGCTTGTCGGAAAGTCGTGGGTGGCGGTCAACGCCGTGGAATAGCAGCTTCGGCTGTTATTCCTGCATGGCGTTTGTCTGCGAGCGTTCGGTCAGCGCAATAAAGCGCCTTTCCCGCATCCACTTCGTAGCCACCCATTTTTCGCCCCTGTTGACCATGGCTCCGGCGTGCGCAGATCTGTGATCGACCTGATGCACGCTATTGGTATATTCAAAGTAGACAGCGTTTCCTTTGTGGGGCGATACGGATAAACCAATCTCGGGAAACATCGTTTCGCCGCCGCTTGCGACATCGTTCAGGTAAATCACCAGCGAACTAATGCGCTGCCCACTTCTCGCAATGGATTCCCTGTTCGCCGCATTGGTGGGTGCCAGAAAATCGAAATGAGGCAGGCTTTTCGCGCCCGATCGGTAGCACAGGATCTGGAGCCCTTCGCCGTTCTCTAGGGGACAGTTCATCAGCTCGGAGATGCGCCGGTCAAGACTGGCGATGAAGGGTGTTTCCTGAAGCTGGAAAAACATGCCTTCACTGTTCCGATGCGAGGCGATTTTGTCTTCGCCCGTCAAGGGGTCGACCACGGTGGACGGCCGCAACCGGTCGCGCGCCATATCGATCAAGCGCGCGCATTCATCGTCGCTCAATACGCCTTTCAGTATCGCAAGTACCGGCTGTTCCACGCGCGACAGCACGGGTACTTCCCGGTCCACCGTGCGAATGATCGAGCCGGGCGCAAGGCGTGGCGTTTCGTAGCGATATTTGACCTCAGGCAAATCGAGCACGACCGACTCGGCCGGCAGGTCGATTCCCGCGGTGCGGGCTCGCTCGAATTCTTCAACCAGGCCGCGCGCGATACCGGGTTCGAATTTCTGCGCGATCATGCTGTTTACTAGGTCGCCAATAGCGCAGCCACGGTCGAGATTATGCAAAATCCACGCACGCAATTCTGATGAAAAAGTGACAAGAATCTCCATAATTGTATGGCACCGTAGCAAGGCACTGTGACAGCTTTGTGGCAGATGTCGAACTCCGGTCGAGCGCAGTGATGCCGCCCTGATCTACGCCAATGGATTCACGGTGCTGTCGGAGCGACCGGTTACGGGAAGCAGTTTTGGCGGCAGTCGGCAAAGAGGAACCGTAGCGAATTGCGCCGCGTAGCTGCCGTTGGGCGGTAGCGTTCAGAGCAAACGGTCGCGAACCCCTAGTGATTGAGCGCCGCAGGGAGAAGTGGTACTTTTGATCTTCGATTCGTCGACGAGGTGCCTCGGTGATGGACCGGCGGACGTTCATAATTCTGACCAGCGTGCTCCCGGCGATCCTTCGCCCGGCACAGGCGCAGCGACCATCTGGCATTGCTCGAATCGGATTCTTAAGTCCCGCTTCCCCAGCAGGCGGTTGGGATATTCGTCTCCAAGCGTTTCGCGACGGGATGCGCGAATTGGGCTACGTCGAAGGGAAGAACTTTCAGCTCGAAGTTCGCTGGGGCCAAGGCGACCTTAAACGGCTGCCAATATTGGCCGCCGAACTGGTTCAGCTAAAAGTGGATGTCATTGTCGCGGCGACTTCGCCAGCAATTCTCGCGGCCGAGCAGGCGACGCAGACGATTCCTATTGTGATGCCCCTCAGTTCCGATCCGGTCGGCGACGGACTGGTCGCAAGTCTTGCGCATCCGGGAGGCAATATCACGGGCCTGTCGGTAATGTCTCCCGAAATTGGTGAGAAACGAATTCAGTTGCTCAAGGAGATGTTTCCCAAGGTTGCCCATGTGATGGACGTTCTCTGGAATCCGGACTACGTAGGCATGCGCGCCCGGTTTGAGCAGGCGCGGATAGCGGCTCCTGAGGTAGGGCTAACGGTTCGCTCAGTCGAGGTGCGAGATACTCGCGAGCTGAATGCGGCATTCGACGCGATCATCCGTGAGCATCCTGAAGCGCTATTGATACTCGTTGATCCGCTTACCCTGAGTCAGCGGTCCCGCATTGTCGATTTTGCCGCCGAACAACGACTTCCGGCGATCTACGAATCCAGCGATTTTGTCACTGTCGGCGGCCTAATTTCCTACGGACCGAACGGGTTAGATCAGTTTCGCCGCGCGGCCTCCTACGTAGACAAGATTCTCAAGGGTGCGAAGCCAGGAGATCTTCCCGTTGAACAGCCTACGACTTTCGAGTTGGTCATCAACCTTACAACTGCGAAAGCGCTCGGTATCAAATTTCCAGAATCGATTCTTCTACGCGCCGACAAAGTAGTCGAGTGACGGGTCTTCGGCCAGCGAACGACCGCTTTGTAGCGGGGCGGACGACTACTTCGAAGAGGCAGTTCAAAAGTTCTATCCAAACCAGCCGCAAAATCTCAAAACCTCAAAACCCAGATGATTCGTCGCCTGATTCCGAGCAGGTCTTCACTGGCATGGCAATTGCCCCCGTACTTCGGAATCCTTACACAAGGACGGTATCTTGCGTATTCGGTACGCCGTCACGGCGACGTTTGCCCTAATTTTGCTAATTGCGTTCTCATGCACGCTTAGCGGCGGGCTGTCAACCGTAGTTTGGCAAATCGCCGAGGATGTCATGCTGCTCGAGCGCCATGTCGCGGTAATGGCGGTGACTTTGGCCGCGTTCGTCGTTTTCGTGTTTCGGGGCTTTGTAAGCAACAATACGTCGAGTACCGCAAGCAAGCTCGCTGAGCGGGAGCTCCGCGCATCGGAGGATAAGTTTGCCAAAGCCTTTCGGGCAAGTCCGATCTGTATGGCGATCGTAACAATCGAAGATGGGCGATACATAGACATAAACGAGGGCTACGAGCGCATCACGGGTTACTCGCGCAACGAGGTCATCGGACGCACCGTAAGTGAGCTCCGGTACTGGGTCGAGCCGTCCGAACGCGACATCCTGCTGTCGCTGCTCGAGCGGGACGGCCGGGTCCGCGACATCGAAGTCCGATTCCGCAAGAAATCCGGGGAAGTGATGATATGCCAAGTCTCGGCAGAACCGCTCGTGCTCGAAGGCGCGCGCTGTCTGCTCTCGACCACGCAAGACATCACGCAAAGAAAAAACGACGAAGTGCAGATGCGCCTCGGGTCGAGGGTCTTCGAGTCCACTGCTGATGCGATCGTGGTTACCGACGGCGACGACCGGGTGTTGGCGGTTAACGCGGCGTTTACCAAGATTACTGGTTTCAATCCTGATGAGATGCTCGGAAAGATCTTCAAGGACTCTCCGTTCCGCCCCATTGATCCTGAACAGTCCGCCGCGCGGCTGGAGATCCAACTTCGACAGGGGCATGTCACGGCGGAAGTGCTCCGTCATCGCAAGGATGAAAGCGAGTTGCCACTGTGGGTCACCGCAAGCAACGTATTGGACGAGTCCGGCAAGATCGTAAACTTCGTCCGCGTCTTTACCGACATTTCCGAACTCAAGGCTTCGCAGCGGCAACTCGAGGCCATGGCGACCATCGATGCGCTCACTGCGTTACCCAACCGGTTTTATTTCAAAGACGAACTGGAGCGGCTGTTGGCGCAGTCCCAACGCGAACCACAGCAATTTGCGCTGCTATTTATTGATCTCGATGACTTTAAGAGCATTAATGATAGCTTGGGTCACGCCATGGGTGACGACGTTCTCATCGAGACGGCCAAGCGGCTGAGAAACTGCGTTCGCGCGACGGACACGGTTGCCCGCCTCGGCGGGGACGAGTTCACGATTCTGTTGTCGCAAATCCGGTCACCCCGCGCTCCCGAGCTCGTTGCGGAAAAGGTGTTCAAATCGTTGGCGGCACCGTTCATGATCGCCGGTAACGAACATTTTCTGACTGCAAGCATAGGGATTGCGCTCTATCCGGCAGACGGAGCGACGGCGGATAAGCTGCTCCGCAATGCGGACACGGCGATGTATCGCGCGAAAGACAGCGGTCGCGGTTGCCATGCGTACTTCGAGGAGCAAATGATCGTCTCCGCGTGTCGACGCGTCGATCTGGAACGGGAGCTGCGTCGCGCTATCGAAAATGAAGAATTCAGCTTGTGCTACCAGCCCAAGCTGGACCTTCGGACGGGTCGGCTCGCAGGCGCCGAAGCGCTGCTCCGCTGGGATGTTCCGGATCGCGGCCAACGCGCGCCGATGGAATTCATTCCGCTTGCAGAAGAAACCGGTTTGATCGTACCGATCGGCGAATGGGTGCTTCGAGAGGCATGCCGTCAGTGCGTCGCTTGGCGTAGAGAAGGCATTGAACTACCGCATATCGCGGTGAACGTGTCGGCCCGCCAATTCAAGCAAAGGGGGTTTGTCGAGCATGTCAGATCGATCATCCACGCCGAAGGCGTCGCACCGCATTGCCTGGAACTCGAGATCACGGAAAGCCTGCTGATCGACTCGATCAGCGATGTGAAAGAGACGCTGCACGAACTGAGCAGCTTGGGTATCTCGCTCAGTCTCGACGATTTCGGAACTGGCTACTCGTCGCTGGCCTACCTAAGGCGCTTTCCGATAAAAGCGGTGAAGATCGACCGCTCGTTTATCTCGGATCTCGATACGAGCAACGATGCTCGGGCCATCGCGGCGGCAATCATCGCGATGGCGCATGCGCTGGACAAGCAAGTTGTGGCAGAGGGAGTAGAAACGAAAAACCAAGTCATGTCACTTGCGCGCATGAAATGCGATCATATTCAGGGTTATTACTACAGTAGACCGTTGACACCGATTGAGTTCAGTCAATTCTTCATTAAGACGACAGTTAGTGCGGCTACCAAATCAATCATACCGACGATGACTTCGGCATTCGGTTGACAAGCTTGCGGTCGTAAGCCGAGACACGTTCGCGTGGGTCAACAAGCGGCCAGGAGCTGCCGATCGTAACCTACGCCAAGATCCCTCCGAACCGGACGTTAGCGCAGTTCCATGGTTCGGACTTCGATTCCAGCCGCCGACCGACTTTTCGGTACCATCCCCGGAACCCGATCCTATTATGCGTGCCGTCGCAATACGGCCTCCTTTGTGATTCGCCGTACCGGCAAAGGAATGTCAGAGTGGGATTGGCCCTTCCCCATCGAAACCGAGAATCAGCGGTCCGTCGCACCGATTCGGCCCATTCGCAATCGGCATTTCGATCGTTCGTCATCGGCTGCCGCAATCTCGGTCGCGGCGATCTCGGCGGCGCATTGCAAGATCACTGCAAGCATCGAAATTTTTACAGTTCACAGGAATGGCGATCGGTCCAAAGTGACCATGTGCGCCCAAGTGCCTATGGGAAAAGGGTTTCATGGTGCAGGTATGCGTATTGCTAACTGGGTTTCTATTGGCGCTTGCCAAGCGACAATGCTTCGTTTTGGTGCCGAGCGTTCCAGGTCGATCTGGAATGAACTGTTCTTGCTGCAACTGCATACGTCGACCAGAAAAGGAACTGCCACCATGGACCAGCGGCTGAACGTGATTACATGCCAAAACGCAATCCGGGCCTTCGAGCGCAATGGCGCCCGCCATTCCGCGCTGCGCGTCGCGGGCATTGCGCTCGCGAGCATCTTCGCGGTTCTTGGCGCGACAGAAGGACTGGCACAGACGATTCCGTTCAACCAGGGGTTGAATTTCAGCGTCAACCCGGACGGGGCCCAACCGATTCCGGGCACTGTGGTCGGCATTGACCAGACGCAGACCCTGAACACGGGAGCAAACCCCGCGGCGGCAGTCTCGACGCTTTCAAAGTCGAACCCGGACGTATGGGGCAGCGTCAGCGGATTTGCGTCAGCCAGCCTCGCGAGTGGCCAGCTGAAAATGCAGGCCAGCGCGACCAGTTTCGGCACCGCCAGTCCATATATGCAGACGAACGCGACATTTGGCGACGGCTTCACGACGCAAAACGCAGCAGGGCAGCCCTTTACCTGGGGCAATAACACGGCGACCTTCAACCTGGCGTTGACGGGAACCCTCTCGGACGGGCTTATCGATCAGGACGTAAGTGCGGGCGCGTTCGTGGTGCTCTCGATCATGCAGGCGGGCACGCTCGATCCGAACCAGGCGTTCATCAACGGGTCGAACTCGATTACGTATTTCTACTGGAACATTGGCAATCCCGACTTCCAGGTTTTTTACACCGATCCAACAGGCCACTCCCAAGCCCTTGTCCAGACCGGCCCAGCAGTGACGTCGTTGTCGTCGACGGTGCCGACCGACCTGCAAGCTACGTTCGCACCGGGAGGTGATTTCGATTGGGCGCTTCTGCTCGGCGCATCAGGCCAGCCGTCGCTCGGCAGGTCTTTCGACATCGACATGTCCGACACGCTGGACTTCGGCTATGTGAGCCCCATTGGCGGCTTCACGACTTCAGCCTCGGGAGAATTCGCCAATATCACGCAGGGGATCTCCTCGGTCCCCGAGCCCGCCACGCTCTCGCTCCTGTGGCTTGGTCTTGCCGGAATCGGCTTCATGCGACGGCGCAAGGCGAGCTGAGGGACACGCCGCGCTGCGCAAATGACCACGGCCAGATGCCGTTGGTTTTATTCCGTTGCGAATTTGAGAAGTCCAGAATAGAGGGCGGCGAGGGTTTCCCCGGCGGCCCTCGCTTGACTGTATTTTTGTCTAATTGCGACCGTGTCGGGAGATGTTCACCGGAACATAGATCTGATGTTCCGCGCAGGTCTGCGCGAGTCTCGATGACAGCTTCGGTTGGTTTCAATGGCCGCTTCCGGCACGGCCCAACGTCAACAACGGGTCGACTGCGGCGGTCCAGGTAGCGAATAAGGTTCCAACGATGTGCACCGCTTGTCCGATCCGAAAATCCGGGTCACTCAAGGACAACGAGCGTAGCCATTTCGTAACTTCATTTGGCTTCGTTCGATGAAAAGAGACGAATAAAGACCCCAGGGTGCCGATGAGGTCGAGACCGTATCCTTAAGGAGGAGGTAGAGACACAGTAATATTTGCCAATCGCAGGACCAGTATTGATCGCGGTCGCGCCTTGGTTCGCCACCGCCATACTGAAGTGACGGGATATAGGGAGATACGGATGGCACTCCTCGGTGCGGCGGTCATGCTCCTCTTCTACGACATTGCTGCTGCGCAAGCAGCAGAACACGATGAATGGCACACCCGCGAGCACATACCGGAACGTGTGAGTATCCCCGGCTTTATTCGAGCCCAGCGTTGGGTGGCCGCGGATGGACAACCACACTACATGGTGATCTATGAGGTTTCTGATATCGATGTGTTGTCCGGCGCGGCGTATACGGAGCGGCTGAATAATCCAACGCCGTGGACTCGTCGGATGATGTCCGAGTTTCGAGGCATGACACGCGGGTTTTGCAATATTGATTTTCGGCGTGGTCAGCTGCTGGGCGCGATCACAGCGGTCTGCCGTTTTAGCCCCCTGGAAGGTCAAGAATCCGTTCGGCAATCGCTCGCTGCCCACGTGGTCCCGAAGATTCTCGATCGGCGTGGCGTCTCGAGTGCCTTTCTCCTGTCGTCAGGTCGCATGCCGGAAATGACCGCTGAGCAACGAATACGTGGCTGCGACGCTCAAGTTGATTGGGTACTCATGGTAAGTGGTCATTCCGCGGAGACAATTGCAGAAGTCGCGAGTCGAGATCTGAGCGCTGCAAATCTGCAAACTGAAGGAGCGCATGTGGAGGTAACTCGGATATATCGTCTAGCGTGTCTCGCAGATAGCGCCACCATGTTCTAGGCTCCTCTCCGGGCGA
Source organism: uncultured beta proteobacterium (assembly GCA_963732105.1). Lineage (GTDB taxonomy): Bacteria > Pseudomonadota > Gammaproteobacteria > Burkholderiales > Casimicrobiaceae > PALSA-1003. The sequence continues at coordinate 24,408 of CAVSYL010000007.1, read as the reverse complement.
CGGATTCCAGCAAGGGCATTGAAACCGCGGCCTTTGCGACGGTGTGCGCAGCGGACGAACGAACGCGCGCCCACGCACACAATATCGTCAATCACCACTGTGGCTGAATTGGGGCACTTGGCCCGAAATCCCGCTTGAGGGTTGCGGCCGCGAACCTTCCATTTCTGAAAGGTCGCACTCAACTCTGCGTGGGAAGGCGACATTGACAAGTTTTCATCAATTATCGAACAACGAAAAATCGCTTTTTTTAAACGTACTGCCATCCTATTATTTTCGGACGCGGCGAACACCTAGATGTTGACAAGAGTCGTACTCCGCGGAACAAAAATAAGTACCAAGTGCGGGCTCTCCTGACTGCAACCTCGCTTGCACTGAGAGCATTCCAGGCGTCTGCGATAAGAGGAAATCGTGCGATCGCTCAGCTACCTAGGGTTCGCGAAGCTCCCGACCGATGCGGGGCCCTCCCAATGCGCATTCGCCCCGGGAGTGACAGCGAAGTCGTCGTCTAGCACTACCGTACGGGGTCTCCTACAGACTGTTACGACGCAAGAGATGCCGGATACCGCATCGTCGGACAGCCCTGAGATCAGAGGCGACCAACAGCTTCGGTTGGATCAAGGGTTCGACCGCGCTCAGCGAGTCGCGAGCGGACGCGTGGAAGCTGCAGATGTCGCATGGCTCAGCAAAGGCTTCAGTGCGTTTCTCGCTGCGGGGGGCGTTTTGTCGCTGGAGCGATGTCTTGGTCTGCCACGGAATGACTGTGCTCTGCGCCGCGCGTGTCGAGATTATTGGTTGCGTCGGGCGTGGAAAGCCTTAGGCGAATCGCTTTCGCCATGGCGCCGTTCGGAGAAGCTCGCTGCAACGGTGCGTGATTTTCAGTCCAGGCAATGGGTACGTTGGCGCGCATTGACGGAGGCGCCTACGCTTGCCAGCGACGTGGAGGCTGCGTTGTTTCAAGCATTTCGGTCGTCGGAACGCGTTCCCCATACCGCGATGCAACTGCATAACATCGCCAATCATCGGCAACATTCGTAGAGTGCGGCTTGACGCGACGCCGGCCAGCGTCACCGACCCCGAGCGCTAGCGTGCGCGACGAACGTTTGACGACGCTACGTCCGATGCCGTTGGATGCGGGATTTGGACGGCCGACGGGGTGCCGGTAGACCAGTACCCGCCGACGCAGTAATAATGGGCGGCATGGATAAAGTTTTTGGCCTATTTCCAACCCCTTTCCTACAGGCGCCGGGCACGCTGAGCGCGCGCCTCGTGGACGCCTTGGTGCAGCATTTCAGCGCTTCGGCGCTGGATGCCAACAAGGCGTCCGACAATCTGTCACACACGGCGACGCTGCGCCCCGATGACAGCCCGCTGCTGGTCGAAGCGGCGACCCTGATCGCGCCCAAGATCGCCGATATGGGCGCGCTGATGTTTGGTCAGCGACTAGGCTGGTCCATCAAGGAGATGTGGGTCAACGTACTGGAGACGGGTGGCCTCCAGGCCACGCACAACCACGCCAACAGTTTCGTATCGGGCGTGGTCTACCTGACGACCACTCACCCGGATTCACAAACCGTATTCATGAAGTCGGCCGGAGGCACCGAGTTCATCTTCAAGAACGAGCACCCCGACATAACGCCGACGCCGTTCAATGCCGACAGATGGGTTAGCCCGGCGCCGGCGCCGGGCGACCTGGTGCTGTTTCCGAGTTATGTGCTGCACGCCGTACCGCCCAACCAAGGTCCGCGCCGCATCAGCTTGTCGTTTAACGCCATCCCTGACGGACTGAACTCGTGGGGCTACACGATCAAGTTCACTGGCTGAGCACCGTCGTAGTGCCCGGTGCAATGGCCTGGTTCACCCATGGCCGTTGGTACAAAACGAAAAAACGTGCGCTTGAACAGCTCGCGCCCCGCTCGTCAAAGCATGGCGCACCGTCGCGCGCCATGCTGTGCTCAGTCTCAGAGTATCTGCGCCGCAGTCCAGCCCGCGGCGAGGGCCCGCTGCTTGTAGAAGGCGGCCTCGTTCGCCATGCTGGCCATCATGATCGCCGGGGTCAAATTGCCGCTGGTGAATTGTGCATTGTCCGCGAAGAAGGCGTTGTTGAGACTCACCGAAGTGCCGTTTGCGCCCGTGATGCTGTATTCGATCTGCGCCTCGGCCGGGCCGCTGTAGCCGCCCAGCCGCAGCAGCTGGAAAAACGTGACCCAGTTGATGATGCCCGCGCCAGCGCCGGTCGCGCCAGTGGTTGCGACGGTGGATGTGCTCAGCGCGCCGGTGGTGGGACTGATCGTCCCGGCGAGATCCTGAAGCGCCGTGCCCTTGATATACGGCATGGCGCGGCGCATCTCCAACTGCCACACGTTCCCCACGGCGGCGGCTGCCGTGTGGCCAATGGCGAGATTGATGCCGATGAGGCTGGGGTCGATGCCCTCCATCGCATAGAGGATGTCGTACACCGAAGTACCAAGGTTACTCGAATGCGTATGCGCCACGCCGCACACATTGCCGGCCTGCGCATTGATCGCCGCCAGGCGACGCATGTTGATCCGGAAGCCATCGAGCTGCGTAGTCATCGTCTGGCCAAACGTATTGTTCGGGAACGTGGGGCCGCCGGAGTTGTACCAGCGGTACTTCGTGATGCCGTTGGCGCCCGCTACCGACACTATGTCGTTCACGAACTGGCTCGCGATCCAGGACGTGTCCGTGGGGTCGCTCGTCGGCGCGATGTTGTTCCCGATCTCGTTGCAGATGCAGCCCGTGCTGCGAATGCCCTGCAGCATCGGCGGCAGGACCGTGGCCACGTTCTGCGGCAGCACGTGCCCGTCTGAGCGCACCGTAAGGTCGACAGCGGCGAAACCGGAACCCAGGCAGGCTTCACCCACCATGACACCGACGCCAAATGGGTCGGACTGCGCCTGAGCCTGGGTGCTGACCCACTGCAGGTGGCGCGACCAGAGTTGCGTGACCAGCTGCTGCGCAGGGGCTGCGGGGGCTGCCTGAGCGGAAGCCTCGGTCGGGAACGCCGCATCTTTGACCGCCAATGCGGTCGCGGTGGCCGCGAGACCCGTCAAGAAATCACGTCTGTCCATAACTATCCTCCTCTAGTGCGTGTGATGGAAAACTGTCTCGTTATCGTGGGAATGCTACTGAGATTGCAAGCTTCCCGCTTGTATGAACACTGCCGAATCGGCGAACGAATCGGACGAATTCGCAATGCCAAACTGGATCGTGTTGACTTGTCCAGCTTTTACGGGCGCCGTCAGCGTGAGTACAACGGTAAGGCCGTCGAGCTCAGTGTTGATGTTTCCGTAGAAGGGTGGGTTGTCCCGATACAAGCTGCAGTTCTGTGGGTTCACGTTGCTCGCCGCGCCGCTGGTCGGGCCGCCGCAATTGATGCTGGCGGTGGAGACCGGAAGGCTGGTGCCGGGCACGAGCGCGTAGTTGACGCCATTGACGAAAACGCCGAGCACGTCGGGCGGAAATCCGGTGTTGACCACATCGCCATATTCTTCGGAACCAAAGACGTATTTGAGGGTGATCGTGTTGCCGGTTGGGACGAATTGAAAGCTGAGGATCGACGCGTTGTAGGTCTGCGCACTCGTGAGGTTCGAAAACAGCGGGCTTCCCGGGGACGTGTTTCGAGTGAGCGCGTTGTTGATCCCGGCGGCGAAGGCGGTGGTCTTGTTCGGGAAATCGTCGGAGTCTATGGCGCTACCCGAAACGAAACGCGCGTCGCCTGTCGTCAGCACCACACCATTGTTGATTCCGACGCTCGATGCGAGATTCGTGCCGCCATTCACGAATAGTCCGGACGCCGCCGTCGCGCCCGTGTATTGCGCCGACCCCGGAACGACCGCAATGCCGCCGCCTAGCAAGTTCGAAACCAGCAGCTGCACCGCCGCTGACGATCCGCTATTGGTCGATAATGGCTTCACGACGATCGGACTGGCCCAGCAAAGTGCGGCACCGAGCATTGCCGTAGCACCGACAAAGCGTCCCACACCCGCTCGTAGACCTCTGCGAAAATCCATCATTCCTCCTCGAAAACGTCTTGTGGAATCCCGGTCACCTACCGCCTCGGACACACGGCGCTGGATCTCGTGCTCAGCAGCATCTCATGCGCTCTCGGATCGAATAAAACCATGCGCGAACGTCCTTCAGAACCGCGCGCCGCGCGATTCTAACCTTAATACGTAGCTTATCAAGCCCCTAACAAAGTCACCACGACCTTGTTTTTGGTTACAAATAGGCGTCTACTCTTCTGTAGGGCACAAAAGTCGCGCGCCTATAGGGTGCGCGAGCCAATGGAGGTGTTCCGCGCGCTTCAGGCACCGATGCGCATCATCACGCGGTCCACCGCTCCACGGCGTCGCAATTGCACGATATCTTCGTCAGTGAATCCGATATTCTCGAAGTCCTCTTCGCAATGCTGTGCGAACGCGGGAGGGGGCGACGAACCAGAGCTGGCCGAGTGTGCTGCTGAAGATCACGGGATTGGCAAATCCTTGGCAGCGCCCGGCCGCCGGATGATCGAAGACGCGACTAGGTCTTCGGCCAGTACCGGAGCATGATCGAACATGTCTTCGATCGAGCGCGCGATCGAGCAAGGGATGCGACGCGGAAAATCTCCTCCGACTCCAACGCAGTGCGCGCGATCAGTGCCGCGCGAACCTTCGGAACAATCTCGCGCGCCTGTTCGGCATGCTGTCTTATCGTCGCGTAACGCTGTTCCAATGCCAATAGAAATGGTCCGGAATTTTAGGACTGGTCCTGGAGTGAAGAACCCTGCTCGTTTGAGCGACGCGGGTGCCCGATGCTGTGGCGCGCTACTGTGACGGCATTACAAAATAGCTGTCCGCAAAGATTTTGTTTGGCGCCGCTTAGGAGTCGAGGTACGATTGATTTGGGGTCATCATCGCATGACGTCCAAATTTTATTGACCAATCATGGAGCAACATATGGCTTGGACTAAACCAAGATTTGAAGATATTCGGTTCGGTTTCGAGATTACGATGTACGTCGCCAACCGTTGATTGCACTCTGACACCTGTAGCGCTGGTTACGAAGGTTCTCCGCACTGCCTCGGAGAGTTGAAGCGGTAGCGATTCACCGGACGCGGGTTGGTTGGACAAATTTCCCACCATCCCGCAGTCGGTGTGTCGGCGTAGAAGGTGCGCTCCAACTGCGACGTGTGATGCGACTTTGCGCATTGATGACGACGCAAAGAAAGCCGTCTCGTTCAAGTGTCAGGACGGCCGTACATCTGCGTCACATGGCAAGAACGTCGTATTATGGCGCCCAAATCGGTTCGACCAAGCGGCGCCATGGGAACAGCGATGATGAACCAAGTTCATAACTGTGGATCGTTGGCATCTTGCATCGATTCGTCGCGGGTTTGCTGCGCGCTAGGCCCATTGGTCAATGCTGATGCAAGACTGGTGTAGCGGTCGCGAGGATTAACATTGGTCGGCGCGATATTCTACGTGCGGCGCGGACCATCGTATCGCGAAGCAGAGATTGCCCATACACAGGGGTCGAGCTCAGCTTAAGACCGCGACGTGCAAATAATGTGTTAGCTACGAATCCACCGGAGTGTGCGAATGAAGGTCGTCGCAAATAGTGCGCAACGTGTAGACGAAGCGGAGCGCGCGGGCGCAGTCGCCCCAGCTTTGGTCTGCGGTCCGCTGACCGGAATTACGGTACTGGATCTAAGCGGCTACATTGCCGGTCCATACGGATGTGCGCTACTTGGCGACCTTGGTGCAGAAGTCATAAAAGTAGAACCGCCCGGCGGAGATACGTTTCGCAAATATCCCTCGACGCTCGAGAGCGAGTCGCGCGCTTTCTTAGGAGTTAATAGGAACAAGCTTGGCGTCGTGCTCGATCTAAAAAAGCCAGAGGGTCAGGCTGTCTTGCGTCGGATGGCCGAGTCTGCTGATGTGCTGGTGCACAATTTCCGGCCCAGCGTGGCGCCTCGCCTTGGTATCGACTACGAGCGCCTCAAAATCATTAACCCTCTGTTGATTTACTGCAATGTCACTGGCTATGGCGATACGGGGCCTATGAAGGAGAAGGCGGGATACGACCAAGTCTTGCAAGCGATGACCGGCATGTGCCGTTTTCAAGGCAGTTCAGACGCGCCCGAAATTGTCTATGGATCAGTAGTCGATTACTACGCCGCGTCAATGGTTGCCTACGGAGTCGCCGCGGCACTCCTTCATCGCGAGCGTGCTGGCGAAGGACAGTACATAAGCGTGTCTCTGCTACGCAGTGCCCTCGCAATGCAATCGGCACGTTTCATCTGGGCCGAGGGCGAGGGGTCTGACATCGGCAGGGACATGCGCTCTGGAGGTGTTACCGGGCTGCATCCAACGAAGGATGGGTTCATCTACTTGTCGGCAAACACGCCCCACTTTTGGTCCAGCCTCTGCGAGTTACTTGGATTGCCCGAGCTAGCCGCCGATCCGCGTTACGACACCGTTCGCAAACGCGCCGAGTTGGCGGATGAGATCCTGCCGAAAGTTCGCGCAGCATTGACCTCGCGGACTGCTTTGGAATGGGAGCAGGTCTTCGGCGATCGCGTGCCGTGCGCTGCGGCCCGAGCCATCGAAGACATGTTCGACCATCCCCAAGTCCTGGCCAACAACCTCGTCGCGGAGTTCGATCACCCAATAGTCGGACGTTATCGCGGCTTTACCAAGCCGATGACATTCAGTAGAACGCCTGGCCCGGAGTCCTTTGCCGCCCCGACATTTGGGCAGCATTCAGACGCGGTCCTAAAGAAGTTTGGCTACGCAGCCGATGACATCGTGCGATTGCGACAGCACGGTGTCGTAGGCCCGGTCGATGACCAGCATCCGCGCGATGTCGATGCATGAATCGCGCAGGCAGCAGCTGCTACCTAATGGAGCGTGCGCGCAAACAGCGTAGGTGGCTTCTGAGTGGTCTGGCTACGGCGCCGTTGTGGACGGTCCCATTTATCAAACGGGCATCAGCCGCGGAGTTCGTCTTTACAGCGGGATACGTCAGTGACCAGAGTCCGCGCTTCAACCTACCGCCATAATTTCGGGAAGCTGCGAAGCTTAGGCGACGAGGCACGCGCAAAAGGCGGCATTCCCATCTTAGCGAGTGCAGCGGTGCGCTAGCGAAATTCAACCACGGGGAGCGTGCCTACGCGACCGAAGATCGTTCACCAATCGGATCGTCCCGTCGATCTGTGTAACCAATACAAGGCAATTCCAATGAATGATGGACAGCTAAACCCCAGGCTAGGTACGTTGTTTATAGGCGGAACCTGGTCCACAGGGACGGACACTTTTCCGGTCTTCGACAAGTTTTCCGGAGAAATTATTGGTACCGCTGAACGTGCGTCGAAAGAGCAGGTAGACAGCGCTGTTGAAGCTGCTCGGCACTCTTTCGACACTGTAAAACTCGAGCCCTACGAGCGCTATCGCATTTTAATGAAAGTGTCGCAACTCGTTGAGGAGCGTCGCGATTTGCTCGCTAACACTATCGTTGCCGAAGCCGGATTTCCGCTTTCGGACGCACTTAACGAAGTCAGCCGGACCGCCCAAACTTTCATTATTTCCGCAGAAGAGGGGAAGCGTTTGGCGGGCGAGATGGTTCCGATTGAATCCGCGCCGGGGCATGCACATCGCATGGCGTTTACCATCCGAATCCCGCGCGGTGTTGTTTGCGGAATTACATCGTTTAATTCGCCCCTCAACATGGTCGCCCATAAAGTCGCACCCGCCCTCGCATCAGGAAACACGGTCGTCGTCAAACCGCCCCAAGCGACACCGCTAAGCGCGGCACTGCTGATTCAAATCCTTCTCGACTCGGGTGTCCCGCCGGGTCACGTCAACTTAGTCCAGGGGCCCGGATCTGAAATCGGCGCTTGGTTAGTCGCAAACAAGAACATCGCGTTCTACACTTTTACAGGTAGCACCGAGGTCGGAAAAAAATTGCAGCAGGCGGTGGGCTTACGGCCGGTCGCGCTCGAGTTGGGAAGCATCGCCGCGACGATTGTTTGCGATGACGCGGATCTAAATCGGGCGGCGACGCGTTGTGCGAATTCCGCGTTCAAGCGCGCGGGCCAGGCATGCACATCCGTGCAGCGATTGTTCGTCGATCGAAAAGTGGTCGACAAGTTTATTCCACTGTTTGTGGAGGCGACGCGGCGCCTTAAGGTCGGCGATCCGCACGATCCGACGACGAGTATCGGCCCGATGATCAGCGAATCGGAAGCACGGCGAGCACAAGAGTGGGTGGATGCAGCAATTCGACAAGGAGCGCGCCTGGTCGAAGGTGGTCGCCGCGAGGGCGCTCTACTTTACCCGACGATTTTGACCGATGTCCGTGCCGAGATGCGTGTGATGTGCGAAGAGATTTTCGCGCCCGTTGTTTCGGTCGTTCCCTATGACGTCCTCGACGACGCAATCACGCAGGTCAATTCCACGCCGTTCGGTTTAGCTGCAGGCCTCTTTACCCGGGATGTCATGCGAGCGATGGTGACCGCCCGGGCCCTTCACGTTGGGGTTGTCCACATAAACGAGCCGTCCAGTAGCCGTGTTGACCTGATGCCCTTTGCCGGAGTCAAGGATAGCGGTGTCGGCCGAGAAGGCCCAATGTACGCGATGCGCGAAATGACCGAAGAACGTTTGGTCACCGTCAGCCTATCCTAGGAGCCTTGCGAAATGAATGGAGCGAAATTCATCGCGGAGTGCCTGAAGCAAGAAGGCGTTACCAAGGTGTTTGGCCAGTGCGGGCACACGAACTACGCGCTGATTGATGCGTGTCACAAAATTGGAATTGAATACGTATCCTTTCGTCATGAGCAGCAGGCGGTCCACGCTGCGGACGCGTATTTCCGTGTTTCGCACAAGCTCGCAGTCGTTAATGTCCATTTGTCGCCGGGTCTGACTAACGCGTTGACCGGGGTGGCTACGGCGGCGGCCGACGGGACGCCTATGCTCGTCATCGCCGGCGATACCCCATCCTATCATCATGCGCGCGAACCGCATCAGGGCGTAAGGCTCCACGCCGATGCGTCGCAAGGGGACATTTTTCGTCCGATATGCAAGCGCGTGTGGCGCGTGGACGACGCCAAATTTCTGGCGGACGTGATACCTCGAGCGCTCAATCTCGCGCGGACCGGAAGGTCTGGTGCCGTCCTGGTTGATATGCCCATGGATGTATTCGCCGGTCGCGTGGACGTAGCGCCGGCAACGGTGGCAAGACGTCCGGAATATTGGCGCAGTCTCGGACCAACGGCCGGCATCGCTCATGCGGCGCGCTTGCTTGCTGCCGCGCAACGGCCTGTAATCTTCGCTGGTAATGGGGTAGCCTTAAGCGAAGCTTCTGGCCCATTAAAAGTGCTTGCAGAATTGCTGCGCGCCCCAGTCGCAACGACGCTTATGGGCAAAGGAGTTTTTCCCGAAAATCATCCGCTGGCGCTCGGTATGACCGGCATTTGGGGCACCCGGCCGGCAAATGCCTCGACGCTCGAGGCGGACATCATTCTTGCAGTTGGCACCGCATTCGGTGAAGCGGACTGTAGCTCGTGGAATCCGAAATACACATTCGCTGTCCCGCCATCGCGCATAATTCAAATCGACATCGATCCCGAAGAGATTGGAAAAATTTATCCGGTGGAAGTCGGCATTGTGGGCGACGCACGCGCCACGCTCCAAGAATTGATCGATCAACTTGGAGCGGCCCCTCGAGCTGTGGCCGCGATGAGCGCACAGGCAGAAATCACGGACAGACGCAAGCTCGAGTGGAATACAGAGCTCAAGGATACCCAGGGGGATAACGGGATCCCGATTCATCCGGCGCGTCTGCTCATGGAGCTGTCCAAAGCGGCTCCAGAGGATGCGATCTTTGTCACCGATGTCGGCTGGAACAAGAACGGCGCAGGCCAGCAGCTGCAAACCGTCTGCCCCAGATCGTTCATTACGAGCGGAGGTTTTGCCACGATGGGATTCTCGCCCGCCGCGGCGATCGGCGCCAAAATCGGCGCACCTGATCGCAAGGTCATCGGATTGGTGGGCGACGGGGGGCTGATGTCGGTGGTGGGCTCGCTGGCAACCGCAGTTGAACTCAATATTCCTGTTCTATGGGTCCTGTTCAATAATTTTTGCTATTCAACCATTCTCTCGGTCGGCACCACGTATTTTGGCAATACGTACGGCACGGAATTTACGCGTCCGGACGGAACGCCGTACAACCCGGACTTCATGCTGCTCGCGAAGTCGTTCGGTATTGAGTCCTGCTCTTATCGAGGACCCGAATGACTGGCCGAAGGGCTGAAGAAGGCGATTGCGATGGACGTTCCGTATCTGCTGGAAGTCCGTACTCGAGGCGACGTGCCGATGCCACGAACTGGCCATTGGGATATTGCCGACTTCCTTCGGCTGGGTAATGAATAGTCGACATCGCCGCACCGTCGAGAGCACGATAAGCGAGCCGCGGTTCATGGAAGGATATTGCGTCGCAAGTCGTTGACAGCGATTGGGCTACAAGCGGCAGCCGTGACGTATACGCCAGTGCTGGTGTCTGTCAGGAGACCACCGAAATGTCGACGGAATTACCTTTGTGGCGATCTCTACTGTACGTCCCCGTGAACGTCGAGAAGTACGTCGACAAAGCGCACACGAGAGGCGCGGATTGCATACAGTTGGATCTGGAAGACAGCGTACCTGCGTCTGAAAAAGAGCATGCGCGCGCGCAAGTGGAGGCGGCGGCCCGACGCGTACGGGTCGGAGGGGCGGATGTGGTCGTCCGTGTCAACCGTCCACTATCGATGGCCGTACGCGACATTGAGGCCTCCGTTGGTGAGGCGGTGAATGGACTGGCGATCACCAAGGTACAGAGTGCCAGCCACTTGCGACTTCTGGACGAACTCGTTTCCGAGCTCGAGCTAAGGCGTGGCTTGCCAGTCGGTCACACTCGCTTGATCGCGATGATCGAAACGGCCGCGGCCTTTTTTCGAATGCCTGCGATCGCAGCTTCGACCGATAGGCTCGTCGCCATGAGCATCGGCGGAGAAGACTTGGCTCTGGAATCAGGCATGGAGCCAACCGAGCAAACCTTACTTATGCCCAAACAGCAGATGATTCTGGCGGCTCGGTCGGCTGGGCTCATGCCACTCGGCTTTATTGCCAGTGTTTCGTCGTTCGGCGATCGAGAAGCTTTTCGCGCAATGGTACATCGCTCGCGTCAATTCGGCTTCGTGGGCGCCAGCTGCATTCATCCGGGCCAGGTTCCCATCGTCAACCAGGAATATTCGCCGTCCGAGGAGGAAGTGGCGTACGCGACGCGTGTGGTCAACGAGAACGCAAGAGCCGAAGCCGTCGGGCACGGCTCCTTCGCTATCGACGGTCAGATGATCGACGCTCCGGTTGTACGGCGGGCGTGCCGATTGCTGGAGCGCCACGTCGCGTTTCAGGCGCGCGAAGCCAGGGCCGCGCAAATTCGTTGAGAGGGTGGATCGCCACCCTGCTGGTATTGGTCCGCCGCCGCTCTGCCCGAGGCAGCCACCGTGAAAAAGCTACGATGCGTCGTCTTCCTTGAGCTTCTTGGTCGACCGCTGAACTGGCAGATAGACGTGTTCGAACGCCTCACGCACGGCCGCCACTCGACGGTTGTCGGCGTCCGTGGCCCGGCACACGAATGCGATCTGGCGGGTCGGAGCGTGCCTGCCTAGGCTGATTTCGCGGACCGGGTAGGCGCCCCTAAGCGGACCGCGGAGTCGCGGAACGACAGATACGCCAAGACCTGCCGACACCATGGCAACTATCGCCTCAATCGAAACGAGTTCGAGCGTGCCGCGAGCCCTTGGCGCCACGCTGTGCACGAAGCTCGCGGCGATTCGACCGCCGGTCAAAGAGGCATCGAACCGGATCCACTGGTGGCTCTGCAAAAGACTCGCGACGGAATTGCTCGTTGTATTCGGCGGGGCGAGCAATACGAATGGTTCGCGTGCCAGATTGCACCAGCTCAGCCTACTCGATCCTCCGGTCCGTGGTCGAACTACGACTGCCGCATCAAGATCGCCTGCTTTCAGCTCGTGCAATAGAGCGGGCGAATCCTCCTGAACGAGGCGTATTTCCAACCCGGGATGGCGTGCTCGAATTTCGAGCAACGTTGGCGGCAACGTGGTTGTTTGAACGCTGCGTATCGTGCCTAAGGCGACGCGTCCGGACGCCAGCGGGTTTCGTTTGTCACGCAGAGTTTCGACTGTGGCGAGCACGCTCTGAATATTAGAGGACAGCTCGCGTGCGAAAGGTGTCGGCCGCGCGGTGCGCGCGGAGCGGTCGAACAGGGGCTGCCCAAAGTATTTCTCGAGTCCTTTAATCTGCAGACTAACGGCGCTTGCTGTTAGCCCGACTTCCTGTGCTGCAGCCGCGAAACTCCCGCGTCTGAGGACCGCCTCGAGCGTGCCAAGGAAAGCAAATTTCACAAGGTTTCCTCAATTGTCGAGTGACAAAAAGTCGCTTGTTTTTATCCTATCACAATCCTAGGATTTTTAAATTAGGTCGGTGAATTGTGGCGACGTCACTCGCATATGACTGTGCGCCTATTGTCCGGTGACGCTAGAGTTTTTGCGCGTCGATTCTAGATCAGGAGGAAAATCATGGGAAACGCAAAGACAAAGACGAAACTTGGGCAGAGCGGATGGAGCGCCTGCGCAAGAAGGGCGCTCGTGATCGGGTGTTCGCTAGCGATCAGCCCTCTTGGTAGTGTGGCCTGGGCCGACGCAATCTCTCTTACCAACATAAGCCAGAACCAATACAACTTTGGCTCGGTGCTGAGCGAAGTGAAGGTGTCGCCTACGAACCCCAACCTGCTTGCCGTCGCTTGGCGGCGGTATTTACTGCCCATCAACACGAATGGAGATATGGTGACACGGGTTGCAGATTGCCATGTATCCATCTCGCTTGATTCCGGCACTACATTTCAAGACACGAATCTGATGCCGTTTCTGAGGGAGCCCGCAGTTAACGTTAACGAGCCCGAGCCGAACCTGTACTTTTGCAATCAACCGTGGGTCGCGTTCGGTTCCGACGGCGTTATGTACGCTGGCGGCTCGCTTTTCACTCCGCTCGGCACCATTGGCCCGTTACCGAAACAGGGACGGGTGAAGCTGACCGTTTCGGCGGACTTCGGGTCAACATGGAGCGCGCCGACGTATGGCATCAGGTTCAACAATTTCGCGCCGGGGCTCACCGGCCTAGGCGGCGGAACGGCGCCGGAGGACACGCCCTGGGATGGGTCGAATGGGTTCGCTGATCCAAGTACCTCGTCCTTTTACACAACCTCTTCCGGATACGTTACGGCCTCAACCGACCACGCCAATAGCTTCAGTACCGTCTACGAGCTGACCTCCCAATCGCTGGCCGGCTGGACGGTGGGTAGCGTGGGCGTCATGAATGCGACCTCCGGAATACTGGGCGCGCCGTTCACGGCGAGTAAGACTCCGATTGCAGGAGCGGTCTGTCCGTGCCTTGGGTATGCGACCAGCCTGGACCATGGGAAGACATGGAGCGCACAGCTCGTGGCTCAAGCGAGCCAATTCAATAGCACGACCACGGGAGATACGGCACGTACCCCATTCTCCGCTGCGGACCCGTCAGCGCCCGGCACCCGCGTCGCGATCAGCGCCTATACGCTCGACCATACGTCGGTGCAGGTTTTCTACACCCAAGACGGTGGGAGCACCTGGCAATCGGCGACGGTTACGCCGCCGACGGGCGTTCTTGTCGCGAAGGCCGGCAAAGTCGCAGTCGGCTATACGCTCGATGGAGCGATCCTTGTCGTGTGGCGAAACTTCCAGTATTTGACGGCGAACGTATTTGATACCTTTGCGGCGATGCTGCATGGAAACCAATTTGGACCGACGATCAGGGTGAGCCCGCAGTCATCGAAATATCCCTATCTCACGATGCAAGCGGCCTGTAACGCCTATGTTCCGCCACCGCCGACGGGGGCATGCTACGACACTGGAAATGGCGGCGGTGATTTCGGTACCTGGATTACGGGCAATCATGCCTATGCGTTCGTCACCTTCCCCTATATTCCCGACGGATTTCACGAGGACATGTATTTCGCCAGAATCCCACTGTCGATGATGTAGGCTTCCATCCTGGCCGATTTGTCGGTCTTGTACACTGCGAACGCTGCGTTGGCAACCGATCGGCGTCGCGGCTTCCTTCCGGTTGGTCGCGCTTTGCGCGACCAATTTTCATTGGTGTGCGTTTCAACTACGTTTCCAGAATTTCGGAACGAGGCAATATAATTTTCGACCGGACACATCCGTTTACGTTTGACGCGGCACGCCGAACGGGCTTCAATCTTCCTTAGTTCGAATCGGTTCGGAAAACGCTCGCCGTGGGCCCGGGTATGCTGGCGCGGAGCTAGGGCCGCTCACTGCCGGAGGAGACAAATGCTGCCGCAGGGATCTGGAACCGCAGCTCAGTGGATCAACACGCTCTCCCGAGTAACGCTCGTCTCGTTCAGCGCATTGCCATCGTCGATCGGTCCCTTTGGCCAGTCGACCCTGCGGTGGCACGTCAGTGGACCAGCAGCCGGCTTTCGAGTCACGCTGAATGGCACCCAAGTCCCCCGTTCCGGTGAGGAAACTGTGCTTCCCTTCGTGACGGTGACGTACGTGCTAAACGTGAACGCGGGTCCTTACTACCGGAATTTGGGCAGCGTCGACGTGAAGGTCAACACCGCAGGCTGCGGGATTATTTCGCAGCCCACGCAGGCGATCGGCACTCAGCTTTCCACATTTGTACACAACGCCGTATTGGACGCGGACAATACGCTTTACTTTCGCACGCATACCGTCGCTACCGGCACTGGCCAGACGGAGTCGATAACCTATGCGCCAGAAGTCATGTTCAGACCGGGGCGCATCCAGATCGTGCTTCACCTCGGCAAGAAGGTGCCCGATTTTCCCGACCCGTCGATCGACCTGACGATCGAGCTGGGATTGGCAGTCTCGGACGGGATGCTCGTCGCGGTTGATCCAACAGTCAGCGGCGACGTAAGCGAACCCTGGTACGCGTATCTCGCTCCTGGTGCGTTTCCAATTCTCTACATCATCGTCGACGACGCCCAGGACAAGTTGACGATGGACTTCCAGTCGCTTGTTCAGGCACTGCCGGAATTTATCAGTCTCCTTTATATAGCTGACAGTGGTCTGCGTTACCAGACGGTGAGCATTCAAGGGCAACCAACGACCGAGCCGATCCAGATCACGGCGTGCCCATCACCACCTCAGATCACCATAGATCCCTCTTCCCCCTACTATTAGCAATTGTTTGGTGCCAGGGATAACGTCAGGAGCTTGCGCACGCGATGTATGCATCCCATACGGAATCGGCGGCAAGCGTTCGTCGATTGCCGATTGACTCCTCACGTCTGTGACAGCGAACTGAGTGTGTTTGGGCATCGCCTTGCCGAGCATTTCTATTCTCAACCCCACACGCTGTTCGTTCGAAGGACGCTGATGGCCCCGTTCGATATCCTGTTCCGCCAATGGTCATGAGACTCCGTACGACACTCGTACTAGTGGCCGTTGCAACGGCGGCGGTCGTTCTATTTTGGCCCGATGAGCACACTCGTGGGCTCACTGACCACTCCGTGCCCGCACGCATCTCGCAGCAGGATTCGTCGAGCAAGTCTTCGGACAAACGGCTCGAGGGGCCCGCGCAGAAAGCACCGGTCGAAGCGGCGATGCCATCTCCGCTGACAGCCACGTCAGGTACGGGCGCAAATTCCTCAGGAACATCCGTACAAGTCAATGTCCTAACCCCATCCAGGGTGCATTCAGGAGACTCATTCCAGGTCACGGTGGACGTGCAAGCGACGCGCAGCATTCGGCAAATCGCTTTTTCGGTCGACTTCAGCGCGACCATTATGCAACTGACAGGATCGTCTCCCGGCGCGTTTGCACGAAAGAGCGGCGTTGGTGCGGGCTTCTTTGCGGAAGAATCGAGCGATGGGGCACTTCTGGTAAGAGTCGACCTTGATAACGGCGGCGTCGTGGGCACTGGCAGCGTTGCCGTGCTGGAGTTTAGAGCGATGAATCCCGGCGAATCACCTCTTACCATCCACAGCGTTACCTACATAGAAAGCGGTCACGAGGAATCGTCGACGACGCCCGTTGGGTATGAGGGGACCGTTACGGTCGACTGAGGACCTCGCGCGATGCCCAATCGATTTGCGCCGCGGCAGCGGTGTTCAAGGTCGAACACGGTAAAAAAAACGGACCCGAAGGTCCGCGTCGGTTGGCGTCGACTTGGTCGCAATATCGGCGCCGACCTACGATCAACTCGACCGCGTGAGCTCTCGCCGAAAAATTGGGCATCACCGAGGTGAGACCAGGCGAGAGGTTAGGGCATCGGGCCGGGCGAGCCGGTACCTAAGAGGAGAGAAGAGATAGAACGAATTCGAGTTGTTCGATGCGCGACAGAACAATTCATTGCGCGCCCCAGCTGCCGGTCTCCGGGCCGCAACGGGCGAACCCCCGTTGCGGCCGGCACGGACGGCACTAGGTGCAGATGCGTCTGCGGAGACTGATCCTTACTTGGTCACTTGGACGTTCACGGTCGATGAGAGCTGCTGCTGAATTCCGGTGCTGTTCATGAAGTTGGCCGAGAACGTCAGCGGAACCGACGCTCCCGCAGGCACATTGTTAACGATATCGGCCTTGTTGAACGAGGCCTTCAAGATGCCATTCGCTAGGGCATAAAACGCGGCGTTGAAGCTCGCCGTCGTCAGCGGCGTCTTGATGATCACCGGGCCGATGCTCGGCAGATTACTGGGAACAGCGGAGGACTGGGCTAGTATCGAGCTGCCCACCGGCCCCTGATCCACGGTCCAACCGGCCGGCACGGGCATGGTCAACGTGAAGTTGCCAGTGACGCCGGTAAAGACACCGGTCGGCGACGCAAGATTCAGCGTGGTCGGAAAGACCGTCGCCGGGCTAGGCGGAGCCTGCGGAGCCACCGTGACGATCACTTTCCCGACCGGAAGCGGGCTCGTACAGTCGTTGTAGAAGTACTCGCCTGACCTGTTGAACGTGTACGTGCGCCGACTGACCCGGCTGCAGGCGGAAGTTGAACAAGCCCTCGAAGAACTGCGTCGCGCAGTGCTCGAGCAGATTTCCGCTACCCGCGACCCCGAAGGTGCTGTCACCCGGATTCGTGAACGTCACCGTGGTGCCCACGGGAACCGTCAGTTGCGACGGCACCATGTTGGCGGTCGCTGTTCCATCCTTGGTCGCCGTGGCCGTTCCGTTCGAGCGCGCCATGTAGATCGTGTTGGCCGGCACTGTACCCGCGGCGGTGTTGTCCGTCGGTCGACGCTGCGGGATAGGCTTGGACGTCGGCGCCTCGGCGCTGCCCGAGACCACGACCGGAGCCGACTGCGGACCCGTCGTGTAGACCGCGTTGCCGCCGAGCTTGAACACCCAGATCGTGTCCCCGTTCGGCGTTTGCGAGTACGGCTGGCTGCCGGCCATCGCCGCCATGGCGACGTACTGCACTCCGTTGATCATGTAAGTGATCGTACCGGACTGGCTCGGGAAGCCCGTCTGGAACCGCCACAACGTATCGCCGGTCGACGCGTCCATGGCGGTGAGCACGCCATCCATCCCACTGAAGAAGAGCAGACCCGACGCCGTGACGACGGGGTTGTTCTGACGCGACGCGTCGAGCGGCAGTTGCTTCTTCCAGACGACCTGCATCGTCGACGCGTTGAGCGCCGTGATGCCGCCCGTCTGGTATCCGCCGATCTGCCGCAGGCTGTTGCCGCCTTGCGCGACCGGGTGCGCGGCAGGGCTGTAGTTATACAGGATCCAGCGCATGTTGAGCAGCGGGCTGTACGCCGGCACCGACATGTCGGCCGTGCCGTTGCTGCTCGACATTGAGAGCCATGGCAAGAGGCTGTCCTCTTCGATGCAGCCCACGCGCGGTGGACCCTGCATGAACGGAGCCTCTGGATCGAGATAATTGGGCTCATGAATGACGAGTTGCAGCTGACCGGGGTGGGCCGGATCAGGCTGGGCCTGGTAGCCGTTCCAGTTCGGCGCCGCGCGGGCCGGCAGGCCGGGAATGTCCGAACCCAGGTTCTGGTACGTGACGCACTGCTCTATGAAAGCGCCCACTACGGGGAAGGGTTGCGTCGGCCAAGCGAAGGTGCGGGTGTCGATCGGCACCGGACGGTCTTGGACCGCTAATACCGGCTGGCCGTTGGTGCGGTCGAGCACGTATTGATGGCCTGCCTTGCTGCCGACGTAGATGACCTTCTTGGTCCCGCCGCCGACCGCGATGTCGGCGATCTGCGGTACCAGGACATCGTCCTGGTCCCAGTGCTCATGGCGGATCGTCTGGTAGTGCCACTTGTACGCGCCGGTCTTGAGATCGAGAGCGACGATCGAAGAGCCGAACAGGTTGGTGCCGTAGCGCGTCGAGCCGTCCTGCGCGCCCGTGCAGCTGCGCACGTTGCCGAACGTGACATAGACCATCCCGAGCGCAGGGTCGATGGTGGGGTGCTGCCACGGCGCCGCCCCGGCGGTCGCATAGCAGTTGTTGGGCGTGTCGTTCGGCGTGACCTTCGTGGTAAAGGTGTCGCCCGCATCGAAGGTGTTGCCGTTCACGTCGGTGAACACCGAGCCGTGGGGATACGCGCTATAGAAATACCACGCCAACGAGCCGTCGCTCGCGTTCAGCGCAAAGAAGGCATTGCGGGCGGTGTCGGTAACGCCCTGGTACACCAGGCCGTCGTAATACATCGTATGAGCCTTGGCGACGCCGCCGAAAGTCGTTTCGCCAGAGCTCGCCGGAGGCGCGGGAACCACGGCCCAGACGATAGCGCCCGTGTTCTGGTCCAGCGCGACGACACGGTTGCCCGCCGCCGTAGTGTAGACCTTGCCCCCGCCGACGGTTACGCCGCGGTGCATCGACGTCGGGCCAAAGCCGTTGGCTGCGTTGGACGGAAGCCACTTCCATTTGACCTTGCCCGTGGCGCCGTCCATCGCGATCACCCCCCCTGCCGGCGTGTCGACGTACAGGATGCCGTTGACGACGATCGGCGTCGTCTCCGCGTTCGCCGAGGAATTATCGGCGGGAGCGGCGGCCGGCGCGGTCACCGGCTCGGCGGATGTGTGGACCACCCACGCCGGGCCGAGCGTGTTGATGTTCGACTTGTCGATCTGCGTCAGCGATGAGTATTGCCAGGCCCCAAGGTTGCCGTTGACCTGGGCCCAGTCGTTGGTGTTCGGATCGCAGCAGGTCGACTGCGCGAATGTGATGGTCGGTATTGCTGCGGTTGCGAGGCCGATCAAGGCCGACGCGGCGAGAGAACGTAACTTCATTCCGTACCTCCTGTTTATCGTTCGGTCACAAAGGTGGCCAAGTGCCGGCGACGGCGGGCCGTCCTGCTGTCCTTAGTGTTCTCAGCCGGTGCCCTCACATCCGCGATCTTGTCCGCCTCGTGCAGCCTTCAACATGCCGGAGGGCCAACAAATAGACAACAGCGTTCTGTTTTGGCTACTCGTCGATCGGCGCCATTAGCTCGAGATCAGAACGACTTGCCAATGCGGCATCGGTATGACCCGCAACAGAACCGCACCATGGGCGCGATAACGCTCGGCCGCAGCGACAAGGGGGATGTCGTGCTCGCGCAGATACAATCTTTGATGCACACCCGACATGCTCATATCGGGAGGTGCAGGGGCCGCACCTGAGGTGCTGGGGATACCAAGAATCTGTTCATCGACGAAGCTTCGGTGTTCCCATAAACTCGAGGCTACAACTCAAGCGGAACGGTCGCGGCCCTTGCGTTGCGCCTTGGCGCCAATCTTGCGTCTTACCTTGCTCATCCGCGTTGCCGTGAGGACAGCCCAATGAGTTCGAAGAAATCAGTTGTTTCCGCCGCGGCCGTCGCGGTTTTGTGCCTTGCCGTCGTATGTTTGGCGCAGGCGCAGGACGCGACACGGGGAAAGATTCTCTTCTTCGGAACGTGCGCGGGCTGCCACGGCCTCGAGTCAAGAACCGACGATCAGGCCCCATCGCTCGGTGGCGTCATTGGTCGCCGGGCGGGCACCGTCCCGGACTTTCATTACAGTAGCGCCATGCTGTCGGCCAACTTTGTGTGGGACGGATCACGGCTCGAGGCCTTTCTCGCCGATCCTGAGGCTATCGTCCCGGGCAACCGCATGCCGTTCTCCGTCGCAGACAAGGGTGAGCGCGCAGATATCGTCGCTTATCTGAAGACGCTGCAGTGATCGATCGCCGATTTCTTCGTTGCCTCTTGGCCAATAATTCTGTAGCGACCCCACAGCACAAAATACGACCCCGCGGGAAGCTCCGCCCGCCAATCCCACCGCTAATTCGACGCTGAATGGAAGTCCAGTTGGCACTACGCCGAGCGACGCCAGTGACTACGGCACGAACGGCCAATCCAACTTGAGATCGATGACTAATGACCAGATCCGCGCGTACATCGACGCACGCAACGCCTGCTTGGCGCAGCCCTTTTATCAACGATGACGCCGCGAACCAAAAATTCACATCCGTCGACCCGAAATGCCAAAAGCTGTCCGGCCCCGCACTGGCGGACTGTCTGCACGGAGCAGATCATTGATGATTATCGATTGAGCGGTCGGCCCCGGCCAATGGGGTGACCATGAAAGAACTCGTCCGTTTCTCAGGCGCAAGTTCATACCAAACAGGCCATCGTTGACGGTCGACAATAGAATCCCGGCGCAGAGTGCGAGAAGCCTGAGACTACTGTCTCATTATCTGCGCCGCTTTTGCCGCATCCGCGTCACGAGCTATTAGAGCCTTTGTAGTGTCGATTGCGACGGTGGCAAGATGACATAGGGTCTTGATCGCCTCCGCACTCAATCGGTCCGCCGCCTTTTCGGGCGTGCCGTCCTGGCACAGGTCCATCCGTAATGCCACCAGGGTGTCGAGCAGCTGAGAGAGTTCTGCCGTACTGCGCGAGCGGTCCATGAGCTTGGTCCTTACGCCAAAACTCAATGTACAACAACTCTGCCCCATGGCTGCAAGCACAGAAATGGACATGGCCATTCGGTCCTACTCCGAGGCCAATGCAGTTTCCACTGGCAATGTGCCAAAGCGATCGATGCCCTTGCGCATCAATTAGAGCGCGACCTGCAGCCTAACCCAGGATAGGTGAGAAATCACGTCCGAGCATTCGGGCGCGACTTCAAAACTCGGATCCACTCCTACAGCCAAATCAGACCTCGTCGGATAGTGCGTCACACTGACTAGAGTTAAGGTCGAAAATAGGAGGATTCCGAAAATGGAATCAGGTACCAGCGTATTCGTTGTCGAGGACTCCGCGTTAATACGCGAACGCATCATCCGGGACATCGCTTCGTTGGGAAAGTGTCGAGTCATTGGGGTTGCGGAGTCTGAATCTGATGCGGTGGTTGCGATCCAACGCCTGCGACCTGCAGTCGTAGTCACAGATCTTCAATTAAAGCAGGGTTCTGGGATTGAAGTGGTGCGCAAAGTTCGCATGCACTCACCCGAACCGCCACCAGTGATCATTGTCCTTACGAATTACGCGACGGCGGAATACAGGCACGCATGCCTGGAGTCTGGTGCCGATGAATTTCTCGACAAGACCTCGGAATACGCGCGGTTTCTTTCTTTAATGGAGGATGCGTGCCAAAGGTTATCGCGGGCGGCGAGTAACGGAAGCACTGCGAGTTGAGCACGGAGTCGACGCACGCCTGCAAAATCAGTGATGATGAATGATGCTGCGCAGGTAGTAGCGAATGTACTCGATAATGTCATCGCCAAGGAGTCGTATGTCGTTGTCGATGAAAGCACGTGTCATCATCGCTCTGGCGGCCACAACTGCGTCGTATGCCAGCGCCGAGGATCTGCGCGCGCCTGACACGTTTTCGTCGCTTAGCGATCCGTCCGAACGCGCTCGCGCGCTGTTCGTGGCGGCCGGTCGCGTCCTGTGCATCCGCGTTGCCTGAATTGCCATCCGGTGGGCGAGCGACCTACACAGGGCGACGACCGTCATCCGCATTCCCCGCTCGTGGTCCGTGGTTCCGACGACAAGGGGGCGGTCGGCATGCGTTGCACGACCTGCCACCAGGATGCAAATTACGAGTCGTCCGGCGTTCCCGGAAATCCCCTGTGGCATGTCGCGCCGAAATCGATGACATGGCAGACGAAATCGTTGGGGCAGATCTGCGAGCATATCAAGGATCAACGACGCAACGGCGGCAGGACGCTAGCGGCGATCCACGAGCATTTCGCGCGACCGGCCACGCGTCGCTCGTAGCCGACGAGCTCGATGCCGACTGGGCGCTGGTCCGTACCGAGTACGCGCCCTCCAATGCGGATCTGTACAAGAACCTGAACTTTGGAATGCAGGGCACCGGTGGCTCGTCCGCCATAGCCAATTCGTTCTTGCAATATCGCAGCGCTGGGGCCACTGCGCGGGCGATGCTCGTCGCGGCTCCCGCCGATACATGGCAGGTGCCCGCCGCCGAGATCCGGACGTCGAAAAGCACGCTGACCCACGCGTCGGGCCGGCGCGCAACGTACGGCGAGATGGCGACGGCCGCGAGCCGGCAGACGCCGCCCGAGAATCCGCCGCTGAAGAACGCGGCGCAGTTCACGTTCATCGGCAAGGACCGCTCCACGCCGCGAGTCGATTCGCCGTCGAAGTGCAACGGTACGGCGATCTATACCATCGATGTCAAGCTGCCGGGGTTGCTCACCGCGGTGATTGCGTGGCCACCGTCCTTCGGCGCCAAGCTCATCTCCTTCGATGCCGCGGATGCGAAGAATGTGAAGGGCGTCATCGACGTCGTCGAAGTGCCCGAAGGCCTGGCCGTGGTCGCCACGGGCACGTGGGCCGCGCTGCAAGGCAGGCGCGCGCTCAAGGTGCAATGGGACGAGTCAGCGAGCAAGGATCTCGATTCAGAATCGCTGCTGGCGCGCTATCGCACGCAGGCTGCGCAGCCGGGCACGGCATTCACTAAACCGGCGACGTCTGCCGCGCCTGCGCCCGTCAAGACCATCGAAGCCGTGTACGAGTTTCCGTTTCTTGCCCACGCGTCGATGGAACCGATGAATTGCGTCGCGTGGCTGCACGACGGCATGCTCGAGACGTGGTCCGGGCACCAGTTCCCTTCGTTCGACCACATGTTGGCTGCGAAGGCGGCCGGGCTGCCCATGGACAAGGTCAAGCTGCACACGCTCGTGTCGGGCGGCAGCTTCGGCCGGCGTGCCAACGCGTTCAGCGACTTCACCGTCGCTGCCGTCAACGTTGCAAAAGCTATCGGCGGCCGCGCGCCCGTGCGAGTTCAGTTTAGCCGCGAAGATGACACTGGAGCGGGGCTGTACCGGCCAATGTACGTCCACGCGGTCAAAGCAGGAATCGACGAACAGGGTCGCGTCACGGCCTGGGAGCACACCATCGTCGGTCAGTCGATCATGGCCGGCGGACCGATGGCGGCGATGATCAAGGACGGCATCGACCCGACGTCTGTCGAAGGCGTCGATAAGTCCATCTACGACCTGCCGATGCTGGCCGGGACGCTGCATTCGCCGACGCTCGCGGTGCGGCCGTTGTGGTGGCGTTCGGTCGGCAACACGCACACCGCCTACGTGATGGAAACGATGATCGATGAGCTTGCCGTCGCGGCGGGGCGCGATCCCGTTGCCTTTCGCCTTGCGTTGCTCGGCAAGAGCCCTCGCGCAGCCGCGGTGCTCAAGCTCGCGTCCGACAAGGCGGGCTGGGGCAAGACGCGGCGCTCCGGTGTCGCGCAGGGCATCGCTGTGCACGAGTCGTTCGATACGTTCGTGGCACAGGTGGCCGAGGTATCGATGCGCAACGGAAAGGTCAAGGTCGAGCGCGTGGTCTGCGCCGTCGACTGCGGCGTGCCTGTCAATCCCGACGTGATCCGCGCCCAGATGGAAGGCTGCATCGGCTTTGCGCTGGGCGCGCTGTACTACAGTGAGATCGAGATAAAGGCCGGCCGTGCAGCACAGCGCAACTTCGACACGTATCGGGCGCTGCGCATCCACGAGATGCCAAAGGTCGAAGTGCACATCGTGCCAAGCACTGAGAAGCCCACTGGCGTAGGTGAGCCGGGAGTCCCTCCGCTGGCACCGGCTGTGGCCAACGCCGTCGCCAAACTGGGAGGGCAACGCGTGCGCCGTCTGCCGTTCACGCGGGCGGGAATGGTCGAGACCTAATCGGTTGATCTGGCAGTCTCGCGAAGGGTTCACCGCGATTCAACCGCTGCGCGACTCAGAGGTTTGCATGATGTGTCTCCCTTGACTAAGCTTAGGGGTGCTGTCGATGATGCATTCTGCAAAATATCCGCGATGATGC
>CAVSYL010000006.1:0-452735 GCA_963732105.1 uncultured beta proteobacterium | reverse complement strand
AATCCGATCCCGATGAATCTCTCGAGCGCAGGCGCGAATGAAAGCACAGGGTCGACGCGTGCGGACACCGAATACTACGCGCAGCTGCCTGTATTCAATGGCTTCGACAGGATCATGGATCCGGCACGCTATCAGCCGCTGCCGGACGATTGGCTGATTGGCCTTACCGACGTCGTGCGTTCGACGCAGGCCATCGAAGGGGGCCGCTATAAGGCGGTCAACACTGCCGGCGCATCTGTCATCGCCGCGGTAAGCAACGCGCTCAAAGGCCGCAGCTTCCCGTACGTGTTCGGTGGAGACGGCGCCAGCTTCGCGGTCTCTTCGCACGACGAAGCGCTGGCGCGCGACGCGCTCGCTTCCACGGCGGCATGGGCGCGCGACGAACTTCAGCTCGAGTTGCGTACGGCGCTCGTCCCTGTCGAGGCGGTGAAGGAACACGGACTCAACGTCAGCGTGTCGCGTTTCGCACCCTCGAAGAACGTGTCGTATGCAATGTTCTCGGGTGGCGGCCTCGCCTGGGCCGAGCGAGCCATGCGCGACGGCCGCTTCCTGGTCGCCCCGGCTGCGGCGGGTGTACGCCCCGACCTCACCGGCCTCTCGTGCCGGTGGAACGACATCCCGGCAACGCGCGGCGTGATTCTTTCACTGCTCGTCGCGCCCGTCACCAATGGCGACGTAGCGTTCCGAAAATTGATCGAGGAATTGCTCGTCGATCTGGAGAACAGTTCCGAAGTGACCAAGCCCGTGCCGGAAGGAGCGCCCGGCCTCGGTTGGCCCCCTCCCGGACTCGACCTGGAGGCGCGCGCATCGGGGAAGGCGGGTGATGGGCTGTTCATGCGGCGCGTTCGCGTCATGTTCGGCACGCTGATCGCCTATTTCGTGATGCGTTTCGGAATCCGCATCGGCAGCTTCGATCCCGCCGTGTATCGTCGCGACGTCGTCGAGAATTCCGACTTTCGCAAATACGACGACAATCTGCGCATGACGCTGGACTGCACGCCGGCCCTCGCCGACCGGATCGAGCGACGCCTCCTGCAGGCTGAAGCGGACAAAGTGGCGCGCTTCGGCATCCATCGTCAACCCGCTGCAATCATGACCTGCATCGTGCCGTCGATCGCGGAAAGCAATCACGTTCACTTCATCGATGGCGCGGCGGGCGGTTACGCACTTGCCGCGCGGCGACTGAAACTCGGCGCGACGCAGCGCACGACATGAGCGAACTGACTTCACTGTCTTTGGCGCAACTCGCGCGCCAGCTTGCGTCCGGCGCCGTGTCATCGCGCGAAATTGTCGCCGCCTGTCTCGCACGCATCACCAAGCTCGACGCGCGACTGCATGCCTTCATCGACGTTTACCGCGACGACGCGTTGACCGCCGCCGATCAGGCCGATCGGCAACGTTCCGCGGGCCGAATGTGCGGGCCGCTCCACGGGCTGCCGATCGCAATCAAGGATCTCGTGCACATTCGAGGTCGCATGACCACGGCCGGCTCGAAGTCCCGGCCCTTCGGCATCGCCGACGAAACCTCCTTTGCATGGCAGCGTCTGCAGACCGCCGGCATGATCGCGCTCGGCAAGACGCATCTGGTCGAGTTCGCGTTCGGCGGCTGGGGCCGCAACGCACCGATGGGCGCTCCTTGGAATCCGTGGGACACATCGACGCAGCGCGTGGCGGGTGGATCGAGCAGCGGTTCGGCGGTCGCGGTTGCAGCCGGTCTTGCGCCCGCCGCCATCGGCTCCGATACGGGAGGCTCGATTCGCATTCCCGCCGCACTCTGCGGCCTCACCGGGCTCAAACCCACTTACGGTCTGATCAGCCTCACCGGTGTCTTTCCGTTGGCAACGACGCTCGATTCGCTCGGCCCGATTGCGCACGATGTCGACGACGTGGCGCTACTCACCGCAGCGATGGCCGGCGTCGATCCACGCGATCCTGCGACGCTGACGGCGCGTGCAGTCGACTTCGCAGCGGCGCTCGGCGCCGTGCCCGATATTCGCGGCATGCGCGTGACCGCACTCGCAATCGAGCAGTTCCCATCGCCGGCAACTGCCGATGTGCTTCGCGCGCGCAGCGACGCGATCGCGGCGCTTCGTACGCTCGGCGCAGCTGTCGAAGAGGCGCGCGCGCCCATCGACTTTCAGGACGTGATGCTGAAAAGCGGCCGCATCATCGCCGTCGAGGCGTATGCGCTGCATCAAGACTACATCGAAAACGAGTCGCTCATCTTCGATCCATGGGTGCGCAAGCGCATCATCGCAGGCAAGTCGACTCGTTCGACAGAACACGCCGAGTTGCTCGCCGCCCACGCACGCGCCGCGGCCGCCTACGCCGATTGGATGCGCGGCCGCGACGCGCTCCTGACGCCGACGTTGCCGATCACGGCAACACCATTGAACGATGTCGATGAAGCAACGACGCCGCTCGCGACGTTCACGCGCGCGGGCAACTACTTGGGCGCGTGCGCACTGTCGCTGCCGGCAGGATTGGACGCGCAGGGGCTGCCTATCGGCATGCAGTTGATGGGCGCTCCTTACGGCGACGCGACGCTCATCAAACTTGGACGCGCTTTTCAGCAGGCCACCGATTGGCACTTGCGGCGTCCCGACCTGTCGGCGTGGGAAGGTTGACCGGCCTCCCTTGCTCGTCCGCGTCTCGGCGATGCGAGCCGCGACCGCATCAGGTGGCAACTTCAACCGATCACATCACCGTCGGCGGTCGCCAGGGTTCCGGTGCCGGCGCGGGCGCCCGCAGGAGGCGCAGCATCCGGATTGCCGTCTCGCGCCCGCTGTAATATCCGGTCAGGCGCATCGTCTCGCAAAATTCCAACGCTCGATAAAACGCCAATGCCGATTTGTTCTGCGCCCGCAATTCGACATGGACCGTCGCCGTGCCCGCAACCGCCGCGGATTCGAGGAACCAATTGACGATGCGACGCCCGATGCCGCTACGCTGATATGCCGGTCGCACCGCGAGCAACACCAGATGCGCGCGCTCGTCGGCGAAGCGCATGATGCCAAAGCCGGCAAGCTGTTCGTGGCGACGCGCGACGACGCAGGCGATTTCAGCGTCGTCGAGCAGGCGGCGGATCCGATCCGGCGGATAGGACCAGCCGAGCCCGGTTTCGATCAGGTCGCGCGACATCAGTGCTATCGCTCGCGCGTCTTCCCGACAGGCCAGCCGCAATGCGACATCCATGGTGTTCATGGCAACGATTCTGCCATGCCTGCGCCTGTGAATGCCAGTCGTCCATGGCGTTCCTGAACTTCGCCAAGGCGACCCCTATTGCGACGTGCTGGGCGAACGCGCATCATCCGGAACGGTTACAGGCACGCTGCGGGAATCGAATGAGAATAAGCGTTCCGCGGGATGGGTCGTGCATCAGCAATGTTTGGCCTGGGCGGAGCTTGGCCGTCGACGGCGAGACGCGATGAGCGAGCCTGCATACCCCGACGCGCTACCGGCGTTGTCCCGACTGCACTGGTATGTCGTCGAGCGCGTGCTCGGCCAAGGCGGATTCGGCATTACCTATCTGGCGAGGGACACCAACCTCGATCAGACCGTCGCCATCAAGGAGTACCTGCCGGTCGACGTGGCGACGCGGATGAAGGACGCGACCATCCGGTCCCGGTCCGATGATCTCCGCGACCGCTACCGCTGGGGTCTCGAACGATTCATCCAGGAAGCGCGCACGCTGGCGCGCTTCGACCATCCCAACATCGTTCGCGTGCAGTCGGTCTTCGAATTCAACAATACCGCATATATGGTGATGCGCTTCGAGCAGGGGCAGACGCTTTCGGCCCTGCTCGACCGTCGAGGCACGCTGCCGGAGCAGGAGCTGCTACGCATCGTCCTGCCGATCCTCGATGGCCTCGAACTTGTGCACAACGCCGGCTTTATCCACCGCGACATCAAGCCAGACAACGTCCATATCAACGACGATGGCGACCCGGTGCTGCTCGATTTCGGTTCCGCGCGACAAGCGCTGGGCACTTCGCATACGCTCACCATCCTGATCGCACCGGGCTATGCACCTTTCGAGCAGTACTACAGCGACTCGTCGAGCCAGGGCCCGTGGACCGATATCTATGGCCTCGGCGCAACGTGCTACCGCGCGATCTCGGGACGTGCGCCGCTCGATGCAGTCTCGCGCAGCAAGGGGATCCTGGGGAGTACGCAGGAAGTCCTGGTCCCCGCCAGCGTCATCGGCGCCGGTAGATACTCCGGCAAATTTCTCGTAGCGATCGATCATGCGCTCGCGTTCGCGGAGAAGGATCGTCCACAGACGATCGCGTCGTGGCGACAGGAGCTCATTTCCGGACCCACGCCGCCGCCCGCGGCGACGGAAATCGTCGCGGCACCGCCATCGTCGGTACGCCCGTCAACTGGAGTCTCGTCGTCCGCGGTTGCAAGCGAGCTCGCCGCTGGTGCTATCGGCCCGAATTCGACTCCGCAGGCCGGGACACCCGCCGAGGTGCACGATCCGAAGCAGCCTGCGCAATCGGGAGACCGCAGGTCGCTGATCATTATCATCGTTGCCGGCATTACGGTCGTCGGCGTAGCCATCGCAGCCTACATCGCGACAGTACGCGCGGGCGACGAAACTCGCAGCACAGTCGCGAAACTGCAAAAGCAGCTTCTGGAGAAAGAGCGCGCGGAAGCCGAGCGCGTCGCAAAGCAACAGGCCGACGAGGAAGCGCGCAAGCGTCAGGACCAGTTGCGAGAACAGGACAAAACCGCCACGGAGTCCGCGACGAAGCGCGAAGCCGAGCAGAAGCGCCAAGAAGAGCAAAAGCGTCGCGACACGACGCCCGCAAAGCAGCTGCCGAAGAACGAACCAGGGGCGAAGCCGTCGTCTGGCACCACGATTGCTAAGGCGTCGCCAACGCCCACCGAGCCGACACCCCGTGCGGTGCCGGCGCCACAACCTGCGGCGCCCGCCAACACTCAGCCTCTTCCCGCCCCAGAAGCGCCGAAACCGAGCTCGCCGCCGACGCCTCGAGAACAGCTTGCGGATGCCGACCGCGTGATCGCGGCCAAGCAATTTGCTGAGGGACTCGCGATCCTTCGACCCCTTGCGGAGGCGGGGAACGCTAAAGCACAAATGGGCCTCGGCAATGCGTACGCCCAGGGGTTGGGCGTCTCCAAGGACTACGCCGCAGCGCGAGACTGGTATGACCGAGCGGCACGCCAAGGAGAGATCGGGGCTGCACTGAAGCTTGGCGCGATGTACGCAAATGGAACTGGAGTGGATACGAACAACTATCTGGCTTATGTCTATTATGGGATGGCGGCCCGCCTCGGAGCCGCGGCAGCCAAGCCGGAAATGGAGCGGGCAGCCTCATCGCTGCAGCCCGCTGAACGCAGGCAGGCCGATCACCTGATCGACTCGAAGATGCCGAAGAAGGAGTGAGAGATTCGCGCGCGGTGTGGCCCGCGCGATCGATTTCCCTTACTATCGTTTCAAGCGCGTTCCGAGGGCAAGGAGCGCGGCCACCCTGGGGAGGGCGATCGTGGCCATCGCAGCATTGGGGCGATTCACCCGGCGCGGACGCGACTGGATCGGCGTGGCGCTAATGCTAGCGCTCGCCGGTTGCGCCAGCCAGGAAACTAAGCGCGACACCATCGACGAAATCAACGCGATCTTCAAGGCCGAGTACGAAGCGATCCTCGCCGAGAACGGGACGCGTGTCGTCAACGCCAGTTCCGACGAAGCGTTCGACGCCACGATCGCGGCCTTGGTAAGCCTTGGCATCGTGATCAAGCAGCAGGCGCGCGGTTTAGGCTACCTTCAGGCCGAAATGCCCGCGCCGCTTCCACTTACCCGCAACGAGTGGGATCGGACGTCCGCTCTGGATCTCCCCAAAACGCGGGAGGTCATACGCAGCCACATGGGGCCCATCGCAGCCGCGCTGTTCAAATTTGATCCCGAAGGCGTCGACATCGTCATCACCGCGACCATCATCGAAGTTCGCGGTGGCGCGGAAGTCTCGCTGACGATGCGCATGCGCGAAGTCGCACCGTCGAATTCGGACCTGCCTCGTCGCGAATACCCGCCGCCGACGTCTCTGCGGGCAGGTCTCGACAAGATCTGGGGCGCGCTCGACCGTCAACTGAAAGCTGCCTCGCGCATGCACTGAGCGCGGAATGCCCTCCTATACCGCTACGGGCCCACCGGACTTGAGGCGCGCGTAGAGCGCCTGCGTCTCTGACGACGGCATCGTTTTCAGGCGCGTCGAAAGAATCATGCGCAGACGTTCATACGTGGTCAACGCGTCCATCGGCGTGCCACAGCGCTCGTAGCAGAGCATCAGCTGGCGGTGCAGCGGTTCACAAAGTTCATCCACCTCGATGAAGCGCAGATAGATGTCGGCGGCGGCCTCGGGTATGCCCGCCTCCTGCAAGCCCCGTGCTGCATGCGAAAGCGCGCGCAGCAGCCTGGCACGAATCTGTTCCCTGCAGGCGATATACGATGGCTGATCTGATTCGTCCGGAAGAAAGGGTCCACGATAAATCGCAAGTACATCCTCGACGAACTTCCTGCGCAGCACTTCGCCATCGAGTGCACTGGCGCTGCGCCGGGCGGTCTCGAAGTCGTCGAGCAAATGCTCCAGCGCCCACGTATCCATCCAGATCATCGCCTTGTTCAGTGTGAGCCGGCCGTCGCGCAGAACGAGCGCATCCTCTGCCTCCAGCGAACGACGTAGTCGGTGCAACGTCGCCGTAAAAGACTTGTACGCATAGTCGGCTTCCATATGGGGCCACAGCGCATCGGCGAGCTGTTCGGTGCGCACGTTGTGCCTGCCCAGTGCAATCAGCACTTTCAGCAACTCCATCGGCCGACCCGGACCCTTCCCGGAAAGCTCGATCGGCACATCGCCACGCAGGCATTGGAACTCGCCGAGACAGATGATGCGGATGGACCACGGCCATCCGCGAATCAGCAAAGGCGGTGCACGTGGCGCGAGCTTGCCTTCGCGGATCAGGGTCCGCGCGAACTCCGGCTCGATCTGCGCTTCGAGTGCCAATGAACAAAGCTCGGCCAGCGCTTGTGGCTGCCAACCCGGCGGTGGTCTGATGCCGTGTTCATACCCGAGAAGCAATCCGGCGCGAAGTCTGGCGAGCGCTTGCGCTTGGTCTCCCTGTTCCCGCGCCGCGGCGCATGCGACCAGATGGACTCCGAAGCGCAGCCAAGGGCTGTGCATGCGCTCGGCCAGAGTTTCGGCGCCACGCAATTGCGCCTCCATGGTGCGGCGGTCGGTGCCGCCGAGCTGTAGTTGCGCGAGTGCAATGCGTGCCAGCGCCTCGAACCAGGGAATACCTGTCTCGATGGCGATGGCGAGCGCGAGCTTCGCTTCCCGCTGAGCGACGACGATGTCACCTTCGAGTGCGGCGAGCCATGCGCGAATGAAACAGACGCAGGCGCGGTCACCACGTCGAAGCTTTGCTGTCTCGGCGTCTAGCTGTTCCAGCATGCTGCGGGCCCCGACGCGATCGCCGGCGCCCAGGCTGGCCACCGCGGCCACCGCCCGCAGCCACTCGTCGTAGGCGTGGATGCCCTCGGCGGCGGCGGTGGCCAACGCCTCCTTGGTCGACTCACGGGCACTTGCGTATGAGCCGCTGACGACAAGGCTTAGGCCAACGGCAATTGCCCGCGCAAGGCGCCTGTGCAAAGGCGCGTCCGCTGCCTCCCTGCGCAATGCATCGAACGCGGTATCCGCCGTGATGATCTCGCCTCGGGACAATGCTGCAATTCCACGCGCAAATGGGACTTCCGCACTAACATGTTCAGGAAGCTGCGTCGCGGTGGATTGAACGGCCCGCTCCGCGCGGCCGAGCCAATCGGCGATGCGCGGGCTTCCGGGCGATCGCAGCAGTGTGGCGCGCACAAGCGTCGTCGCCGCGATTACGACGATTGGTCCCGTCGATGCTTGGTCGTCCGCGGCAAGCAGGGCGTCGAGCGTGTCCACCCAACGGTCGACCGGCGCAACGTCATCGAATTCGGCAACGATGGCTTCTATCACGCCGCAACAGCAGCGCATCATTCCCTCGGCGTCCGCGCTCGCTCGATATCCATCGAACGCGCGCTCGAACCGCTGGCGCGCGGCCCGCGGGCTCGCATGCGCGAGCGACGCGGCCCACGCACGCAGAAGACGTGGGTTCGCTTCGACCAGCATCGGTGGCAGCAACTCGATCCAGCCGGCCAATGTTTCACTCCGACCCTGCGCGAGCAATGTGTCTGCGTCGTCCAACGCAATGCGCGCAACTTCATCCCAGTCGCCAGTGTCGATGAGCAGCGCCACTGCATCCTCGGTCTGGCCGGCGTCCTGCGCCAGCAGCGCGGCGCGTCGAAGCCACGTGCCGGCTAGGACCTCGGGCATCGATTGCGCGGCGCGGTTGCGCAGGAAATCGCGCAGCAGCGGATGGAGCTGAAAGACCCGGCCGCCTTCGAAAGCGGCTTCACGCACGAAATAGTCGTTGCGCACCAGGTTGATGAGCAACCGCTCGGCATGAGCTTCGCCCGAAAGCGTCGCTGCGACCGCGGCGGTCATTCGCGGCAGGCAGGCAACTCGCAGCAGGAACTCGCGTGTTCGGAGCTCGAAGCGGTCGAAGATTTCGCCGGCGAGAAAATCGAAGATCGCCTGCGGCGTCGCGTCGCTCGGAAGGTCGACGATTCGACCGGAAAACTTCGAGTGTTCGAGCATCAGCACGAGTCCGGCCGCCCAACCTTGCGTCCGTTCGTAGAGGTTCGCGGCCGCCTCGGGTGAAACGATCTGTCCCCGCAGCGCGGCGATGGCGACGATATCGTCCGGCCCGACGCGCAGTTCGGCGCCGCTGATATGGCACATCTGCCCGGACACCTGGAGTTTGGCAAGCGAGGCCAACGGACCGACGCGGCTGGTCACGATGACGCAACAGCCCTTCGGCACCTGCGTGAACCCTGCCTCCAAAGCAGCGTACAGCGGGCCGTCGGCCGCGACCGCATGAAGGTTGTCGAGCACGATCATAAGCGGTTCAGCGCCACTCGAGAAAAGTTGCCGGAAGAACTTGCGCGCAAAGGACGCGACGTCGTTCGCATGTTGCGCCGTATATGACGGCAGTTCGCGAGCGCGCGCGGCGCCAAGCTTGCCCGTTGCGTGGCGCAGATAGTGAAAAAAGCTGGCGGGATCCGCATCGTCCGCGTCGACCTGATACCACACCGACTGCGGGCGGCGCGCATTGACATAACTTGCCGCAAGGGTGGTCTTGCCCGCCCCGGGCGGGCCTGAAATCCACACCACCGTCCGGCCCGATGGCGCATCGAGGCGAGCGAATAGCTCTTCGCGCTCTACCGCCGAGCCGATAGTTGGTCGCGTCGTCTTGGCGAACGCAATACCGGACCGCTCCGCCTTGGGCACGTCGTCCCCTCCCTGCGGTACCCATCTTCTCACGCGAGCGGTTCCTTTCGAAAGTCGGTTGGACTAGTTGACCAAGGCAGCGACGCTCCCGACATTTTTGCCTTGGGCAAGGTACAGAACGCATACAGATCGTGGTGGTTGCGTCCTATGGTGGCCGGTGACGGCTCAGATACCCGCAATTGCAACCCGGCAGCGATCTGTAAGCCACCTGTAAGTCATATGCAACGCCCTCCGCCGCAGGATGACGCCGTCAGCACCCGGAGAGCGGCCATCGGCTACGGTCGCAACGAAGGGAAGCCGGCAATTGCGGGCAGTAGCCCGCTAACTGGAGCAATTCACATGCGCAACTTTCCAAAACGTTCGTTGATTGTCAGTTCGATCGCTGCAGCCAGCCTGGGCGGCTGCGTCATGGTTCCGGTGGCATCCGACGGCACGCCAATCTACCCGGGAGCGGCGACGGTCTATCCGGCGATTGCGGTGCCCACGGTTCAAGGTCCGGGGCCGAACTATCTCGCGCCAGTACCCGGGCGCAACGCCCGCAACACAATTGCGGTATCTGCACCTACACCGGTTTACGCGTCGCCGGCTCCCGATCTGTCCGCCCCCGCTGGTCCGGCTGCACCCGCCGCGCTGCAGGCGCGCCTTTATCCCTCTAATGACGTCGCCTCGCAGACAGGTCTGCTGTCCGGATCGGTTACCAACATGATGACCGGGACCGGCGTCTTCCAACTCAACTACAAGGGCGAGATTCTCTCCGGCGAAGCGACGCGCGTGCCAGGTGACGATCGCCGCGGCGTTGCGCACGCCTACGGCCAGCGCGGTACGTACATGAGCTGCGATTACCGCATGACGACACCGTATCAGGGCACGGGAACGTGCAGCCTGTCGACCGGTGCGCAATACCAGGTGCACATCGGCGGATAGCGATTCGCGTGACCGATACAACTCGATATTGGGAGAACCGACATGCTCAGAAGAATCCTATCCACTCTGCTCCTCGCCGCCGCATTGCCGGCAGCCGCGACCGACTATACCGACATCTGGTGGAACCCGGCCGAATCGGGCTGGGGCGTCAACCTGGCGCAGAACGGCAATTTCATTTTCGCAACGTTCTTCATCTATGGGCCCAATAACACACCCACTTGGTACACCGGCCATTTGCAGCAAGACGCGACCGGCAAATTCACGGGGTCGCTCTATGCGACGACTGGACCTTGGTTCGGCACCGTTCCATTCGATCCGAACCAGGTGGGGGTCAGCGAGGTCGGGACTGCGACATTCCAGCCCAGTGCCGCCAATGCGGGCGTGCTGACGTACCGCGTTGCTTCCGTGCAGGTCGTGAAGAACATCCAACGGCAAACGCTGGTGCCCATCGCGCTTGCCGGAAACTACGTTGGCGGCGTCGGAGTCGATGCGACGTCCTGTGCCGATCAGACTGAAAACGGCTCCGCGAATGTGCCCGCCGATGTGCAGGTCACGCAGAGTTCCACTGGACAGATACAACTCGCGTTTACTTTCCTGGGCGTCCCTCTGTGTGCCTTCGCGAGCGCAGGCGCCGTGACGCAGACAGGCCAACTCTTGTCGTTCCCTGCAGCGTACACCTGCGGTGATGGGACGAATACAACGGCGACGGTCAGCGAGTTGAGAGCAACTTCACTCGGGATTGAAGGGCGCTGGACGGCGCCAAACTCCGGCGGGTGCCATGAGGAGGGGCGATTCGGTGGCGTGCTGCAGGATACACAGGTTGCCCCAGCGGGCGCCGCCGGTCTTCCGGCGTCAACGAAGTGGCTCTCGTCAGTCGCCCATTGAGCATTCCAAGTAGAGGGTCGAAGTCCTCGCTGCCCGGCAGCTCCCCGGAAATAAGCTGAGCCTCGGCGAGACCCAATCTCTCAAGTTCTTGCCATCGTAGGAAAGTTGCAAACTGTCAAAGGAGCTTTCATGAACGTGGCCAATGTAGTTCGCGTCGCTTCCGTTGCGCTGTGCGTTGCGGCAGCGCTCATTTTTGGGTCGGACGCACTCGCGAAGACAACTGACGAATCGGATTTGTGGTGGGTGCCCTCAGAAAGCGGCTGGGGTATTCAATTGGTTGAGGAAGAGAACACCATCTTCGCCACGATGTTCGTTTACGGGCCTGATGGAAAGCCGACTTGGTACAGCGCAACCATGACCCATGTCGCTAGCTTGACGTGGGCTGGAGATCTGTACACGACGACTGGGCCATGGTTTGGTACGGTTCAGTTCGACCCAACGATGGTAGTCCGCTCGAAGGTTGGAACAATGAGCCTCAACGCCCCATTGATTTCCCAAGCCACTCTTACCTACACCGTCAACTCCGAACAGGTCGTCAAGCAGATTCAGCGACAGACTTTGGTAACGCTGAACTTCAACGGCGCCTACATCGGCACGCTCAGCCAGCAAGACAACGGTCTACCTTCTTGCAACAGCAGCCGGAACACGGCTGGCACACAGGCAACTTTGCAGATCACTCAAAATGGCGCTGCCATGACCATTGTGGCCCAAACGAACGCCGATACGTGCACGTTCTCCGGGGCATATTCCCAACGAGGCCACTTCGGTCAAAATACTGGAACGTATACCTGCACCTCAGGCGACAGCGGCACGTTCTTGATCTTCGAGATGGCAGTGAGTTTCTACGACTTCCGTGCGCGTACACAACTCAATAGCCAGACCGGCTGCACGCTAAAGGGCTATATGCAAGGATTGACGCAGCCTCCGCCGCCGCAATAGCACGGCGGCTCTCCGGGCTCCGCCAGTGACAACGCCGTTGCTTCAGCAGTTGCCTGCACAGGCAATCGGCGCATAATATTGCGGGATCGTCATTAGGCACACCGTGCGCTCCCGGATATGAGATTTAGCTACACGTTGTTATCATTGGCTTTTGCGTTGGCCGCCTGTTCAAAGGCGCCCAGCGCGGTTGTGCCACCGTCCAGTCTGTCGGCGCTTTCGCCTATCGCAGTTGCCGCCGCGGCCCCAGCGAAATCCGACGTAGGCCCGTCGGAGGGCGGCATCGAGTGGCAGAAAGGCGACGTCGACGCGGCGTTCGCCGCTGCCAAGGCTGCCAATAAGCCGGTGTTCCTGTACTGGGGCGCGGTATGGTGCCCGCCGTGCAATCAGGTCAAAGCCACGATTTTCAATCGCCAGGATTTCGTCGATCGCTCGCGTTTCTTTGTTCCCGTATATCTCGACGGCGATACGAAGAGCGCGCAAAAGCTCGGTGCGCGCTTCAAGGTGAGTGGCTATCCGACGATGATCCTGTTCAAGCCGGACGGGACCGAGATCACCCGGTTGCCTGGCGAGGTGGACGCAGACCAGTACATGCGCGTGCTGGCGTTGGGAATGAGCGGCGCACGACCGGTGAAGGACACGCTCGCCGCAGCGCTCGCCCCTGCGCGCGGCAAACTCACGCCCGAAGAGTGGCGGCTGCTTGCCTACTATTCGTGGGATACCGACGAGCAGCAGGTGGTGCCGAAGGACAAGGTGCCGGCGACGCTGCAGCGACTGGCGCAAGCGTGTCCGGCGGACCAACGCGAGACGGCCGCCCGACTCGAGATTAAAGCGCTCGCCGCCGCCGCGAATGTCCGCGACGTGAAACCGCGCAACGACAGAGCTGCGATCGACAAAGTACTGACGTTGCTGGCGGAACCGAAATTCGCGCGGGACAATTTCGACGTCATCGTCTACTACAGCAGCAACATCTCCAAAGCCTACACGATGCCCGCGATCCCCGGAACGCGCGAAACTCAATGCGTCCTGGAATACTGCACTCGATAAACTGGTTGCCGATACCTCGCTGTCGACAGCGGATCGACTGAGCGCGGTCGACGCGCAGGTCGCCCTGGCGAAACTCGACGATCCCAAAGCCGCGCTATCTCCCGCGCTTATCATGTCAGTACGCGAGCAGGCGGCGCGCGCCGACCGCGAAACCACCGACGTCTATGCGCGCCAGGCCGTCATCAGTTCCGCCGCGGAACTTCTCGCCGACGCCGACCTGCTTGACGAATCGGACGCGATGCTGAAAGCCGAGTTGCAGCGCTCGCACTCGCCTTACTACTACATGCTGGGGCTGGCAGCGAACGCCAAGACGCGCGGCGACAAAACCGCGGCGCTCGGCTGGTACGAAAAGGCCTATGTCGCGGCGGACGGTCCGGCGACGCGCCTGCAATGGGGGGCGACCTACGTCAGTGCACTCGTGGACCTTGCGCCGCTGGACGTCACGCGTATCGATCAAGCGACGGCAAGCGTTATCGGCGAACTCGAGCCGGCTCCGGATACCTTCTATGGCCGCAACCAGCGCGCGCTCCAGCGGATGAGCAAGAAGCTCACGAACTGGGACAAGGAGCGCAAACACGATGCTTCGCTCGCGCGCATGCGCACGCAGATGGCGAGCGTGTGTAGCAAGCTCCCGACGGGCGATCCGGCGCGTGCGAGCTGCGACAACGTTTTCCGGCCGGGCAAGGCCTGAGCAACGTCGCGCGATGCTCGACCGGTCAATCCGATGAGCGATCCGGAACTGCACGTTTCTCCGGATGACCGTCCGTTAGCGACGACAGGTGATACGTCACGCCGTTCGGTGCTGCCTTATTTTCTGATCGCGTTCCTCGCGCTCGCCGCGGGCGGTGGCTACTACGCTTGGCGCATGCGCGAACCGCCGCCACCCGCGCCGGAACCCGTGGCGCAAACACCGCCTGCGCCACCCGCGAAGAGCGAGCCGAGCATCGAGCATCCGATCGAAGAGGTGCCTTCGTCCGTGCCGCTGCCGACGCTGGCGGATAGCGATCCGGCGCTCGGCAGCGCGGTCGCAAGCGTCGTCGGCATGCAATCATTCGAGCAATTATTCGTGCCGGAGGGGCTCGTCCGGCACCTGGTGGCGACGATCGACAACCTGCCGCGCAAACAGGCTGCTGCCCGGTTGATGCCGGTGAAGCCGGTTCCCGGACCGATGCGCACGACGGGTCAGGATGCGAGCCTCGCCATCGCCGCGGACAACGCGGCTCGATATGCGCCCTATGTGCAAGCGGTGAACCTCGTCGACAGCAAGAAACTGGTCGCCGTGTACACCCAGTTCTATCCGCTGTTCCAGCAGAGCTACGCGGAACTCGGGTATCCGTCGCGCTACTTTAACGATCGCGTATTCGAGGTCATCGATCTGCTGCTCGCGACGCCCGATGTCACGGGCCCGATCGCGCTCACGCAACCGAAGGTGCTGTACGAATTCGCCGACCCGCAATTGCAGGAACTATCCGCGGGGCAGAAAATCCTGGTACGAATGGGCCCGGACAACGAGGCGCGCGTGAAGGTCAAGCTGCGCGAAATCCGCAAGCTGCTGCAGCGACAATAATCTGCGTTGCCCTACTGGAATCCGGCGCTCGTCCGCGCGGCGCCGGCAGCGGAGCCCGCCAGCAAGTGTGCGAATCGTTGCGCCAGGTCGGGTTCGCGCGTCTTCGCGCACACCGCCACGGCATACACCGTGGCAAGCTCGAAGCCGCGCGGCAATACGCCGACCAATTCGACGCCCGGTGTGGTGACGATCTCGCTGACCTGCGTAATGCCGATCGGATGGGGTTCACTCGTGCGAGCGAGTTCCAGCATTGCCGTTGCGCCGTTCGGCCAGATGCGCAGGCGCGCCGCGACGTCCCGGTCGATGCCGAGCAGACGCAGCACGCTGATGACGTGCATCCCTGCAGTCGAACGCTCGATATCGGGGACGTAGATTCCAGACGCCGCCAGCAGGCTTTGGCGCAACGCACTTTCGTTGGCGATTCCCGGACGCGCGTCTCCCGTCCGCAGCGCGACCCCGGTGGGTACGGCGCCGAGCGGCGCCACTGTGCTGGCAACGATATGACCGTCTTGCGCCAGCGCGTCGATGAGCGCCGCGGTCAGGATCACGACGTCGCACGGTTCCCCGGCAAGCAGCCTGTCCCGCATCGCTCCGACCGCGCTGAAAGTTGCGCGCAGTTCGCAACCCGTCGCCATCGTGAAGGCGGGTTGCATGGCAGCGACCAGCGCCTTGGCAGCGCCGCCGCTGAGCAGATTCAGATGCATGACGATTGCAGGCGGCAGACGAGTTGCGGTCGAGCGTCACTGATCGGGCTTGGCGCCCGATATTTTCACGATACGTTCCCATTTGACGATATCGTCATTCACATAGCGCGCGAATTCATCGGGATTCATCATCATCGCGGTGGCGCCCTGCTTCGCCCACTCGCTGCGTACCGCTGGCTTGCTGACGATTTTCGCGACCTCCGCGTTGAGGCGTCTGACGATCTCGGGCGGCGTACCCTTGGGCGCCATGAGCCCCAGCCAGATCACTGCTTCGTAGCCGACGACGCCGGCTTCGGACAGGGTCGGAACATTGGGCAGCACCGTCGAGCGCACTTTGCCGGTCGTCGCCATCGCCTTCACCTGACCGCCGCGCGCGAACTCGCTCATCGTGGTCACCGCGTCGAACATCATGTCCACTTGCCCGCCGAGCACATCGGTCCGCGCCTGCGAGCTGCCCTTGTAGGGAATGTGCACGATGTCGACGTTCGCCATCGCTTTGAACAGTTCACCGGCCATGTGATAGGGCGTGCCCGGCCCTGATGAGGCGTAGTTCAACTTTCCCGGTTTGGACCTCGCCAACGCAAGCAATTCCGCGACGTTGGCGACGGGCAGCGACGGATTCACGACCAGGACAAGATCCGAATAGTTGATGGGCGCCACTGGAACGAAATCGCGCATCAGCGCATACGGCTTGTTCTGCATCAGCGATTCGTTGACCGTTTGCGTGTTCGACATCAGCAACAGCGTGTAGCCATCGGCCGGGCTCTTGGCGACCACGTCAGTACCGATCACCGAGCCGCCGCCCGGGCGGTCGTCGATGATGAATGGCTGACCCAGCGCCTCCTGCAGGCGCTGACCGAGAAAGCGCGCGTAGATGTCGGCGGGCCCACCGGCCGCGAACGGCACGATGATTTTCACCGGTTTGCTGGGGTAATCCTGCGCGAGCGAGGGCAACGTAAGCAACGCGGCGAACGCGCAGACAATCAGCTTGGCGATGGTTCGAAGCATGGTGATCGTCTCCGGGAATTCGCCGTCAGGAAAGGCGACAATTTACTACGATTGTGATTGGATGAACGACCGTGCGAGTGAATTCGCAGCTACGTTGACTCGAACAGCGACGCTCCCGGCACTTCGCCCTGAGGCTCGGCATCGGTCGTGTCCGGGTGTGTCAGGTTAGCGATGCGCACGCCGAGCAGGCGCAGCCGCCGTTCAAGCGGAACCCGCTTCAGGCATTCGCCCGCAACACGGCGGATCACGCGCGCATCCTGCGTCGGCGTGACGATGGTCTTGTCGCGAGTCAGGATCTTGAAGTTGTCGTAGCGCAGCTTGATGCCGATGGTCCTGCCGACGTACCCTTTGCGCCGCAGATCGCCTGCCAGATCGGAGCACAGCTCCGTGAATATCTCCGAGAGCTCGTCGCGGTCGCGTTTGGCGTGCAGGTCGCGCTCGAAAGTCGTTTCGCGGCTGATGCTCACGGGCTCGCTTTCGGTCACGACGACGCGGTCGTCGTGCCCACGCGCGGCGTCGTGCATCCAGGCGCCGCGGCTCGTGCCGAAGTGCTCGATGAGCCACGCCACGTCAGCGCGCGCCAGGTCGCCGATGGTGTGAACGCCCAGCGCCTCGAGGCGCTCGCTCGTCTTCGGGCCGATCCCGTTGATCTTGCGCGCCGCAAGCGGCCAGATGCGCGTGGGTACGTCGTCGGCAGCAAGCATGGTCAGGCCATCGGGCTTGTCGAGCTCGGAGGCGATCTTCGCCAATAGCTTGTTGGGCGCGACGGCGATCGAACACGACAGCCCTGTGGCTGCGCGCACGCTGTCCTTGATGGCCCTCGCGACGTCACGCGCGCGCCACCACGCCTCCGTCGGATCATCGGCCATCCCGTCGTGCTCCGGCAGCGTGACACCGGTGAGGTCGATATAGATCTCGTCGATTCCGCGGTCTTCAACCTGCGGTGCGATGGCACGTACCGCAGCCTTGAACGCGCGCGAATAGCGCCGGTATGCGTCGAAGTCGGTCGGAAGAAGTATCGCGTCAGGCGCGAGTCGCGCGGCCTTCATCAGGCCCGCCGCCGAGTTCACGCCGAGCTCCCGGGCCGCGTAAGTCGCCGTGGTCGCGACGCCGCGGCCAACGTAGTCGCGCAATCGAGTAAAACGCCGCGTGACCTGGCCCGTGACCGGATCGATCGTCTCCTCCGGTCGATGGCGACTGCCGCCACCGATAACCACGGGCATGCCGGCGAGCTCCGGATAGCGCAACAGTTCGACCGACGCGTAGAACGCGTCCATGTCGAGATGCGCGATCAGGCGTGGCGGGGACAACATGGTCAGGTCGGGCGATAACGAGTCCGATCGCAGTCTAGCGCCGCAAAATTCGCGTGGCCAGCGCCTAGAATCCGTACAGGCGGCCTGGATTGTCGACGAGGATCCTGCGGCGGACATCGTCGCTGTCCGTCCAGTCGAGCAGCAGGTCAAGCATCGCCTGCCGTGGATGGCACGGGATTCATGCCGGGATGCGGCCAGTTGGTCGCCCACACGCAACGATCGGGATTCGCTGCGGCCAACGCCCGGGCCAAGGTGCTGACGTCGGCGTAGTCGGGCGGCCCCGCTTTGGACGTTTCATAAGGCGCCGACAGCTTGACCCAGCACTTGCCGCTTTCGAGCAGCTCGAGCAGCGCCGCGAACGCCGGATGCGACGTCGACACCGGCTCCAGGAACTTGCCGTTGTGGTCGATCACCACGTCGACCGGCAAACGCGACAGACCTTGCTTCGTGCTGCGGCAATTCCCGGCCATCGAGTTGCACCTGAATGTGCCAACCGTAGGGCTGCACGCGCGCGGCAATGACGTCGACGTCGTCCCAGGAAAGGTAGCCGCCCTTGAGCATGTGGCAGCGCGCGCCGCGAAACCCGGCGCGAGTCAGGCGTTGGAGGTCCGCGTCTGCAACGTCGGGACGAACGGTGGCGATGCCGCGCGCGAATGGACCGAAGTTCGCGCACCGCTTCCTCGGTACACGCGTTGTCGAATTTGTACCCGTTCGGCTGCACGACGACGACGCGCGACAATCCAAGCTCGGACTGCACGTTGCGGTAAGCCGCAACGGGCGCATTCGGCAGCGCGAGCGGCCAGGAAGGGTCCGCAGCAAAGCGCGGATCGTAGATGTGCATGTGACAGTCACAGGCGCCAGGTGGCGTCTTCAGTCGAGGCTTTTCTGCGGCGATCATGGAGCAACCCTCGCAACGCGTTGCGGATGCCTTGACCGAAGAATTGCTACTCTTCGATCGGGCCGGACAGTACCCACGGACCGCCTTGAAAGCGGTGGGTCGGACTATCTGAGTCCACCGGCAGTCCCGACGGCGGAAACATGTGCGCGAACTTGCGCGAGCTGTCGCGCGCGTGAAATCCGAGGTGCGCGGCCTTCGTGTTGTTCCACCACTTCACGGGATTGTCGGACACACCGTAGATGATCGAATGATCGACGCGTGCAGTGAACAGAGCGCGGGCAACGAGCTCTACGAGATCGTCGTAGCTCAGGTAGCTCACGAGCATGCGCGGATTTTTCGGCTCGGCAAAGGACGAGCCGATGCGCAGGCAGACGGCTTCGATGCCGAACCGATCGAAGTAATATCGCGTCAACGCTTCGCCGAAGCATTTGCTCACGCCGTACAGACAGTCGGGGCGCAGTGGAACCTCGGTGTCGATGTTCTGCGTCTGCGGGTAAAAGCCGACGACGTGACTCGAGCTGGCGTAGATCACGCGCCGCACGTTGTGTTTGTGCACCGCCTCGTACACGTTGTACAGACCGATGATGTTGCCCTGGACGATCTGCTCGAAAGGCGATTCGAGAGAAATGCCGCCGAAATGCAACACCACGTCGACGCCGGCCATGAGCGCGTTGACCGCTTGCTTGTCGGCAAGGTCGGCGTGTACGACTTCCTCGCCTGGCGCCGCGGGCCCGCAGTCAGTCCGATCGGAAACACGCAACACATCCGTCCATTCGCGCAGGCGTGGTCGCAATATGCGGCCCAGGCCACCGGCGGCCCCGGTCAACAACAGGCGTTGGAACGGCTTGGTCATGCGGTCCGTAATGGAAGTTCTCGTGCCGTCGTGCTACGACACGACGTGCGTCGCGACTTCGCCTCGTGGGGAGGCTGTTATCGAAACAGTCTATCAGACGCGCTGGCGTGTTGCGCGGCTGCGGCGCCAACGCCGAACATCTCCTGCAACGCCTCGCGATACTCGATGCTGCCTTCGCGCATGCTGTTGTTGTGCGTCGCACCTTCCACCAGCAGCAGTTTCTTGGGCTCCTTGGCGGCGTCGTAAAGCTCCTGCGAAAAGCGCGGCGGCACCATGCGATCGTCGGCGCCGTGAACGAGCAGCACCGGCAGGCGAACCTCCGTGATCTTTTTCAGCGAATCGAACTTTTGCGTCAGCAGCGCTTCCGGCAGCCAGGACACCGTCAGCGAGCGGGCGATGTCGCCAAACGTGGTGAACGTCGACTCGACGATCAGTCCGCGGGCGGGCATCGGGTCGCCGGGGGCGGTCTGTTCGCTGAGCCGGGCGGCGAGATCGATGGCGACGGCGCCTCCGAGCGAATGTCCGTAGATGAAGCGTTTGGTCGGGTCGGGCTGCAGTGCGGTGAACCGGTCCCACGCGACCTGCGCGTCTTCGTACACCGACGCTTCGGACGGCAACTCGCCGCTGCTCTTGCCAAAGCCGCGATAGTCGATCGCCAGCACCGAGAAGCCGAAGGCATGAAGCTGTTCGATGCGGAACAGCTGGCCCGTCAGGTCCCAGCGCGATCCATGGAAGTACAAAGCTGCCGGCGCCCCGGCCTCGGCCGCGGGCCACCACCAGGCGTGGATCTGCTGCGGCTTGCCTTCCGCCGCAACCGCCAGGTCGATTTCCTGCACGCCCGCGGGCATGCCGGTGAACCAGCTCGGGGTCGAATGGACCACGCGGAAGGTGAGCTCACGCTCCTTGACCTCGAGGCTCGCGCAACCCGCGACGCCGAGTGCGACCAGCGTCAGGACCGCGACAACGCGCTTCCACGACGAGAGCGCCTTGGTAACGCGCAACGGTTTGGAAATGAGCATGGACCTG
Organism: uncultured beta proteobacterium; assembly: GCA_963732105.1. Classification (GTDB taxonomy): domain Bacteria; phylum Pseudomonadota; class Gammaproteobacteria; order Burkholderiales; family Casimicrobiaceae; genus PALSA-1003. The sequence continues at coordinate 432,179 of CAVSYL010000006.1, read as the reverse complement.
AATCCAGGTTGGTCATGACAGACAGGCGGCAATCGAACGGCCGCAGTGTGCGCGGCTCCCATACAGACCGTAATACTAGCCCAAGGGTTCCCGGTCGCGATTCAACGCACGCTGCCATAGCCCCGCGTTCAATGTCAGGCCGACACCTGTCGCCGACAAGCAGATTGCGCGGCACGCCGCGCTATCATGCGCTTATGAGCCTCGCCGAACGTGACGACCGGGACATTGCCGATCGCTTCGATCTCGCGTGCCTGCCGCCGGATTTCTACGCCGATCCCTATCCCATCTATCGGGCGCTGCGCACGCATGCTCCCGTCAAGCGCATGCCGGACGGATCGTGGTTCCTGACGCGCTTCGAGGACATCGTGCCGGTATACCGCGATCCGAAGCTATTCAGCTCGGACAAGAAGAAGGAATTCGGGCCGAAGTTCGGCCCGACGCCGCTATTCGAGCATCACACCACCAGCCTCATCTTCAACGATCCCCCACTGCATACCCGTGTACGACGCGCGATCGTCGGCGCAATCACCCAACGGCACATCGCCGCGATGGAGCCCGGCCTGGTCAAGCTGGTCGATGCGCTGCTGGCCGATATGGCGGAGCGCCGCGAGGTCGATCTCATCGCTGATTTCGCAGCGGCGATCCCGATCGGCATCATTGGCAACCTGCTCGGCATCGAGCCCGATGAGCGCGGGCCGCTGCGCGCGTGGTCGCTCGCCATCCTCAGTGCGCTCGAGCCGGTGCTGACGCCCGAACGGGCGATCAACGGCAATCGCGCGGTCACCGAGATGCTGGCGTATCTGAGAGTACTGGTCGACGGGCGAAGGGCCCATTTGCGCGACCCGGCCACCGACGTCCTCACCCGCCTCATTCTCGGCGAAGGCGACGACGAGCCGCTATCGGAAACGCAACTGCTGCATCAATGCATATTCCTGCTCAATGCCGGCCATGAGACGACGACCAACCTCATCGGCAACACGCTGCACGCGCTATCGCGGCTGCCACAGCAGAAGGCCGCCTTGATCGCGCTGGCCGGCGACGTCGAGCGCATGAAAGTCGCGGTCGAGGAATTCCTCCGCTTCGAGAGCCCCGTCCAGCTCGGCAATCGCATCACCACGCGCGAGGTCGAGGTCGGCGGTGTCCGTCTCCCCACGGACTCGCGCATTACCATCTGCATCGGTGGTGCGAATCGCGACCCGGCGCAATTTCCCGAGCCCGACATGATGGACATCGCGCGCGAACCCAATCGCCAACTCGCGTTCGGGTTTGGCATTCACACGTGCGCGGGGATCAACCTGGCGCGGCTGGAGGGGCGCATAGCCATCGCGCGTTTCCTCACGCGGTTCCCGCGCTACACGCTGACGGGCGAGGCGGTACGCGACCCGCGGGCGCGCTTCCGTGGCTTTCAGCGGCTGCCGGCCGCGGTCAACCCCTAGGCTTCGTTGATTACTGTCCCGCCCGCTTTTGCATGGCGAGGTCGATGTCGAGATACTTCCAATAGGTATTGAAAACCTGTGGAGCAAAGCCCTTGACCCACGGCTGGACCAAGTCGTTCTCCAGCCGGAAGATGATCGGGATGAGCGGAACGTAGACTCGCACGATATCGCTCATCTTCCTTGCCGTCGCCATCTGTTCGGCAGCGGTCTCGCTCACCAGGAATTCCTCGAACGCACGGTCGTAGTCCGCGAATTTGAAGCTGGTGATGTTCACCGCCAGCGGCGATTGTCCCCAGAGCTGGACCAGTTCCGCGTATCCCGACGGCAGACCGCCGTACCCACTCGACAACATCTGGAACTTCCCTGCCTGCGTGTCCTTGACCATCTCCTGGAACGGCGCCAGCTTGAAGTCCATGTGAATGCCGATTGCGTCCATGTTCTTTTTCACCAGCGTCTGCATCTCGCGCGACAGGCCGCCGGTGCGCAAGTACAGCGTGATCGTCAACGGTTTGCCATCCGGTCCCAGGCGATAGCCGTCGGCACCCTTGCCGGAGTAACCGAAGCGATCGAGCAGCGCCTTTGCCGCAGCTGGATCGAATACGGGCTTCGGCAGCGACGGATCGTGCCCCGACACGCGCGGCGGGATGAGCTGATTGGCGGGCAGCGCCTGTCCCGCGTAGGCCACGTCGACCAGGTTGTCGAGATCCGTCGCCATCGCCATGGCCCGGCGCAACGCGATGTGCTCCTTGCCCATGCCGCCGACGACCGGGTCATTCATGTTGAAGTAGAGCGAAAACAGATACGGCTCCGGATACACGCGACGCGTCACGCCGCGCGCGACATATTCCGGCTTCAGCTTGCCGTTTTGCAACTCGTTGTTGGCGACCGCCGCGGTGAGCACGACGTAGTCGAGCTTGCCGCGATCGAACTGCAGCAGGCGCGTGACCTCCTCTTCGATCACGTTGAGCTCGATGACGCCGATCTGCGGCAGCTTGACGCCCCGCATGCTGCGCACCAGATCGGCATCGGCGGGATTCGAACTTTCCGGAAACGTGAGCGCCCGATACTTAGGGTTCGCCTCGAGCACGACGCGTGAGCCCTGCTTCCATTCACGCAACTTGTACGGCCCGGTCCCGACGGCGCGCATGCGGATGTCGCCACCCGCCGCCTCGACGACCTCGCGCGCAACCGCCGCTGCGGTCACGAAATTTTCGATGACCGGAAAATTGGGCTTGAGCAGACGAATTTGCACCGTATAGCGATCGAGCGCACGCAATCCCTCGATCGGCCGATCATAGTCGAACTTGCCGCCGGGTTTGGCCGCGGCGTCGACCACAGCGCGCGCCCCTACCACGACGTCGGTCACGGTCGGCGTTCCGCCGCGTTTGAGATTCGGATCGAGCGCGCGTTTCATCGAATAGACGATGTCGTCTGCGGTCAATTCGCGCGGCTTGCCCTTGAAGGCCGGATCGTCGGTGAAGAGGATCCCGTGCTGCAGATGCATCGTCCATGTTTTGCCGCCATCGGTGATCGCCGGCAGACTGATTGCGCATACCGGAGCCAGCTTCGCGGGCGTCGCCAGATAGTCGGTTTCGTACAGGCCCTCGAAGATCGCCGCGGCGACGTCCGACGATGGGCTGTCGTTGATCTGCTGCGGGTCGAGCGTTTCGATGTCGTAAATGGCGAGCCGCAGGACCTTGGCCGGATCGGCGCCGAACGCGGTGCTGCCGCCAAGCGCCAACGCACCGGCAACGACGACTGCCACCCATTGCTTCGCGACCGCGTCCGGCACCCGTGCTCTCCCGATTGCGCATCGACGACGATGCCCAGCGATTATGCATGAACGATCGTCGTTGCCGAACTCGGCTTCTGTTCGCGCTTCCGCTATCATGCGCGTGCTGATTCAAGGAGGAGTCATGAACAAGTTCGCCACTCGCGCGCTGGTCGGCAGCGCGTGTATCGCGCTGGCCACCGCTGCCGCAGCCCAGATCAAGGTCGGCGTCACGGTCTCCGCAACGGGACCCGCGGCATCCCTGGGCATCCCCGAAAAGAACACGATCTCGCTGTGCCCGAAGGCCGCCGGCGGCAAGACCATCGATTACATCCTGCTCGACGACGCCACGGACACGACAACAGCCGTGCAAAACACCAAGAAGCTGATTGGCGAAAGCAAGGTCGACGCGATCATCGGTTCGACAACCACGCCTAATTCGTTGGCGATGATCGACGTGTTCTCCGACGCGGAAACACCGGTGATTTCGCTGGCGTCGTCGATCCGCATCATCGATCCGGTCGACGCCAAGAAGGCATGGTCGTTCAAGACCCCGCAGACGGACGTGATGATGGCCGGCGCGATCCTCGAGCACGCGACGGCCAACGGTGTGAAGACGATCGGTTACATCGGCTTCAACGACGCGCTGGGCGAAGCGTTCTTCGCAGAAGTGGACAAGGCCGCCATGGCGAAGAGCGTTCCGATGGTCGCCAATGAGCGCTTCGCTCCCAAGGACACCAGCGTAACCGGCCAGGTGCTGAAACTGATTGCCGCCAAGCCCGATGCGATCGTCATCGGCGCCTCGGGCACGCCGGCGGCGATGCCCGCGTCCGCGCTGATCGAACGCGGCTACAAGGGCAAGATCTACTTCAACCACGGCGTAGCCAACAACGATTTCCTGCGTGTCGGGGGCAAGGATGTGGAGGGCGCGTTTGTTCCGGCAAGCCCGGTCATCGTCGCGGCTCAGCTGCCGGATTCACACCCGGCGAAAAAGAGCGCCATGGAATACACGAAAGTCTATGAAGCGAGCTTCGGCGCAGGGCAGCGTCTCCGCATTTGGCTCGTACACGTGGGACGCGTGCCTCGAACTCGTCAACGCGATCCCCGTCGCGCTGAAGGCCGGGCCAGCCGGGCAGTGTGGAGTTTCGCCGCGCCTTGCGCGATGCCCTCGAGGCGACGAAAAACCTCGAAGTCACCAACGGCGCGGTCAACATGAGCAAGACCGATCACCTCGGCCTCGACGCACGCGCACGTGTGATGGTGCAGATTCAGAACGGAAAATGGGTGTTGCAGCGATAGCGAGCGCTAGCAACCCGGAAAGAAAGGGGCACCGCGGTGCCCCTTTTTGTTGCTATGGAATTTCCTGCTAACCCAGACAATCAGCCGTTGCGAGAAGCCGCCCGAACGGGAATCTGATTGCCCTTGGCGTACATGCATTGGAGAAACGCGTTGTCGTAGCGCCGCTGCACCGTCACATTGTTCCAACTCGACGCATTGGCTCCCGCGGCGCTGCCGAACAGCAGCCCGGACCCTGCGCCGATCGCCGCTCCTGCACCCGCTTGACCCGTCACTGCGCCGATCGCCGCGCCCGCGGCGGCACCGATGAGCGTACCTGCAACCGCAGCACCGCCCCCTGCAGGATCCGCCACGAGCTGGCCCGGAGGCGCGTTAAGCCCCAAGCTCGACTGCGCAAACTGCTGGCAGGCAAAATTATCGGCCTGGAAAGCCTCAAAGCTCTTGCTCGTCCCTGGAAGCACCATCACGGTCGGGCCTGCCGGCACCGTGACGCAGCCCACAAGCGCTAGCGCGGGAATCAGGCCCAGGTAACGTGTTGCTGTGGTCATCGCGTCCTCCCGTTTCCGGCTACTGATACTGTGACTGTGGCGCCGGCCGTGGAGCGATATTCGGCACTACCTGCAGCCACTCCTTGTTGCAATGCTGCACTTGTGGAAAATATCCCGGCGGATCGATGCAGTAATGCCAATACTGGTTGGCCGGAGCACTTTGCGCTGGCGGAGCTGACGTATACCCGCCATCGCCGACCTGATCGCGCTGAATGATAGATCACCGGACCCTGATCGACGACCTGGACGTTATTTACCGGCCAACCCCAACCGTTCCATCCCCAGCCCCAGCCAGGGGCATAGCCGGGCCACCACCAACTGCCCGGGAATCCGACAAAGAAGCCGACGTTGGTGCCGTGCCAGCCACAATTCCAGCAGCCGCCGTGCCAGCCGTTATTCCAACTTCCGCCGTGCCAACCGCCATTCCAGCTGCCGCCGCCATTCCAGCTACCGCCGCCGTGCCAGCCGCTGGAGCCTCCGCTCCAGCCGCCGCCACCCATTCCACCGCCGTGCATGCCACCGCCGCCGCGCGACTGCGCCGACGCGATACCCGCACCGAGCACAAACACTGTGGCCGCAAGAATTGTAAGTATTCGTTTCCGCATGAGAATCCTCCTTCGCACTGACACAACTAAGACCTAACGTTTGGCCACAAGTTCGGATTACAACGATAGCGCAAAAAAGGCCGCGATGCAGATCGCGCCTCGGGCAGAGACTACCGCCTGGCAGGTACTTTGGTATCCTTACATGCTGTTCGAAAATTCGGGGGAAAGCCCATGGCTAACGAGACCGCGCCACGCGGCGTTGAAGCAAAAATGGACGCGACGTCGCTTTATCGGGAGGAAATCTACACCGACCGCGCCGCGGGCACGATTCGTGTCCTTACCCCCGTGACGCGCGACGGGGGTCCTGATCAAACCCGTCGCTCGGTGTATGTCGGCGAGGCACAGATCCTGACCAACATGGGCCCCTTGCCGATCAGTTTTGAGATCGACGCCCTGACGCTGGGCGACGCCGTCCAGAAATACGGCGACGCCGCGAAAGAAGGCATCGAGAATGCGGTCCGCGAACTGCAGGAAATGCGCCGCCAGCAGTCCTCTTCGATCCTGGTACCGGGTCAGTCTCCGGGATTGGCTGGCGGATTACCGCCGTTGGGTAGCGGCAAGATCAAGATGCCCTGAGTTCGCGTCGCGGTCAGGCGCGCTGCGGCCGCAGCCGCGGCGCATGCAGCGCCCAGTCCGGTTCCGCAAAACGTGTGGTGAGAAAGTCGGTAAAGGCCCGCACCTTGGCGGACAGATTGCGTCGGCTGGGATAGACGACGTAGATGTTCGCTGGGGGTACCTCATAACGGCGCAGGATCGGCGCGAGTCGGCCGGCGCGCACTTCGGGTCCGACAACGAAGTCCGGCTCGAGGACAATCGCCAAACCAGCAACGGCCAGTGCCACGAGAAAGCGACCATTATTCGCGTGCACCGGCCCGGCGACCTTGACGCTGCGGTCACGCCCCTCCCGATCGCGAAATGGCCAGATGTTTTTCAGCGTCGCGTATTCGTAGGTCAGGCACACATGCGCCGCCAGATCCTCCGGTGCCTTGGGCTCGCCTTGCCTCTTCAAGTACGAAGGCGATGCGCAGCACACCAGTTGCGTCGTGCCGATCTTTCGTCCGACCAGATTCTGACTGCCGATCGCGCCGATGCGCACTGCGGCGTCGAAGCCTTCATCGACCAGGTCGGTCGCCCGATCGGAAAGGTCGACGTCAAAGCGCATCTCGGGGTAGCGCCCGATGAACTCTGCGATGGCCGGTGCGAGGTGGCGCGCGCCGAACGCGGTGCCACAGGTCAGCCGCAGCGTCCCGCGTGGCCGGATCGTGCCGGCCCCCGCGGACTGCTCGGCCTCGTCGAGATCCGCCAGCAACTGGATGCAGCGCTCATAGAACACGCGACCGCTTTCTGTCAGCGACAACCGGCGTGTGGTCCGATTGAGCAGGCGCGTATCGAGGTGCGCTTCCAGTTCCGCAACCTGCCGCGATACCCCCGACACCGATACGCCAAGGCGTTCGGCCGCGCGGATGAAGCTGCCGGTCTCGACAACCTTTGCAAACGAACTGATGGCTTGAAACCGATCCAAGGCGGGCCCAATTGTTGCGAAAAGCGCAATAGTATTTCCTAATATCCCATATTTATCCCGCCTTGCTCAAGGTCTATCCTCACTCGCGTTGAAATCACCTGCCCTCGAGAAACGTTCCATCACAAACCGTTGAGGAGAACCGCATGAAGCTCTACTACTCGCCCGGCGCATGCTCGCTGTCGCCACATATCGCATTCCGCGAAGCCGGCTTGCCGGTAACGCTGGTCAAGACCAACACCAAGACGCACCAGCTGGACGACGGCACCGATTTCTATTCGCTCAATCCGAAAGGCTATGTGCCGCTGCTGGAACTCGACAACGGCGAACGCCTGTCGGAAGGCCCCGTGATCGTCCAGTATCTCGCCGATCAGAACCCCGCATCCGGCCTGGCGCCCGCCCCCGGCACGATCGCGCGCTATCGCCTGCAGGAGTGGCTCAACTTCATCACGTCGGAGATCCACAAGCAGTTCGGCCCGATGTTTGTGCCGAGTACACCTGCCGAATACAAGGAAATCCTGAAGGACAAACTCGGCAAGCGCTTCGATTGGCTCTCAGGCGAACTCAAGGGCAAGGATTACCTGATGGGCGCGCAGTTCACCGTGGCCGATGCTTACCTCTACACGGTCCTGCGCTGGTCCGGATTCGTCGGAATCGACCTCGCCAAGTGGCCGGTACTTGCGGCATACGTCGAGCGCATCACGGCGCGTCCGAAAGTGCAGGAAGCGCTGATCGCCGAAGGCCTGGTCAAGAACACCGCCAAGGCAGCGTAAGGGAAGGCTTGCACGTGAGATGCGCGAAACGCGCCGCCCCAAGCGCGAAGGCACAACGATGAGCCCGCTGCCCACGCTGTTTCTGTCGCACGGATCGCCGATGTACGCTATCGAGGCGGGCGCGGCATCGCGCGCGTGGACGGCGCTCGGTCGTTCGCTGCCGCGACCGCGCGCGGTGCTGATCGCGTCGGCCCACTGGGAAACCTCGGTGCCGATGGTGACCGGCAACAGCAAGCCGCAAACCATCCACGATTTCGGCGGGTTTCCGGATGCACTCTATCAGGAGAGCTACCCCGCTCCCGGAGCGCCGGACCTCGCGGAGGACGTGGTCGCGCTGCTCAAAGATGCGGAGATCACCGCCGGCATCGACGGCTGTCGGGGGCTCGATCACGGCGCGTGGGTGCCCCTGAAGTGGATGTATCCGCAACACGACATTCCCATTGTGCAGCTTTCGGTGCAGCCGGAGCTCGGCACCGCGCATCACCTGCGCCTGGGGCGCGCGCTGGCGCCGCTAGCCGACAGCGACGTGCTGATCATCGGCTCGGGACACACTACGCACAACCTGCGGGACTGGATGTCCAATCGCCGCCGCGAAGAACCGCTGCGCTATGTCGAATCGTTTTCCGCCTGGCTCAAGGAGCGTCTCGAGGCGCACGACGCCGACGCGATCGTTGCATATCGCGATCGCGCGCCCGAAGCGGCACGCGCGCATCCGACCGAGGAACATTTTCTGCCGCTCTTGGTGGCGTGGGGTGCGGCTGGAGCCGGCGCTCGCGCGGAGCGCCTGCTCAGCGGCTTCGAGGGCGGCGCGCTTGCGCTCGATTCCTACCGCTTCGAGCGCAGCGCTGCCATGGTTGCCTGAAAGGCTGCTGGAAAGCGTCGCGGAGGGCGAGATGCGCGGCGCACAGCTTTCAATGCAGGCGCTGGCGGCCTTTGCGTGACGCCTCGCGCCGCTGCGCGCGTCGTTCGGCTCGGCCTGGCGTGTCGGGGCGATTCTTCTCTTGCCAAAACCGATAGACGAGCACCGCAGCAATCGGCAATTCGTCGATCATATCCAGACGTTTTTCCTCGGAGTCGACCCAGTCGAGGTACTCCGGATCGTGATCGCCGTAGGCCAGCGCCTCGACCGGCAGCATCCAGTCGCGCGTGGCGTCCTCCGCATAGAGTGCCTCCCACGCTTCTTCACGCAACAACACACCGGTCATGTAGCCTTCGCACCACGCGCTCGCCTCGGGCGGGCTGCGCTCTTCGCGCAGCGTCTGCTCGGCGTGATACAGCAGCGGCTTGAACCGCGTCGGTGACTCCGCCAGCGTTCTGCGGATGCTTTGCTGCAGCCGGAGCACCAGCGAAAGAATGCGCTCCGCCTGCTCGTTGTTCTGGAATACCGGCGTGACGCTGCGCTGGCTGTCGCTCCAAACCACGGGCAACCATTCCGACGGCTGAATCAACTCGGGACCGCTGACGATCGCGGTGAGAAAGCCGTCGAGCATTTCCAGGTCCATGCAATCCTGCGGCACCGCGTGCGAACCCAGGAATACTTCGAGCTCGTCGTAGTCGATGTCGGTCAGCGGTTCGTCGAGTTTGTTGGCTTCGGTCATGGGCAATTTCGGTACACGGTCGACCATCATGACCCCAGACGGCCGTGAAAGCAACTGCGCTGCCCGGCCTAGAGTCCCGTGTGCGTTGCGTGCACGGCGTTGTCGGCGAATGCCGCGTGCGCGGCGTTGAGCGCCGCCGCGAACAGCAAGACAGCGCCGGCCTGATGCGCAGCGGCAAGCGGCAAGGGAACGACGAGCAGAAGCGTCGCCACGCCAAGCGCTATTTGAATGCCGAGCATCGCCAGCAGGAGCGTCGCTGCACGCCGCGCGCCCGCGGCGGGTGCATGCGTGCGACGTGTACGCCACCAATACCAGGGAATCGAAATGGCGAGGAGCAATGCAATCAGACGATGATCGAACTGAACGGTGGCCATGTTGCTGTCGAAGTTCCGGTACCACGGTGCAATCGCCATGATCTCGGGCGGCATCAATTGCCCGTTCATGAACGGAAACGTGTTGTACGCGAAGCCCGCGCGAATGCCGGCAACCAAGCCGCCCGAGAGGACCATCAGGAACACCAGCGCAACCAGGCCCACGGCATGCCACGCGAGGCTTCCGAGCACCGGACGTTGCGGTCGCGGACGCAGCAACGAAAGCGCCGTCCAGAACATGGCGCCAAAAATAAGAACAGCGAGGCCCAGATGGGCGGTCAGCCGCAATTGCGATACGCGCGGATCATCGACCAGACCGCTTTGCACCATGTACCAGCCGAGCGCACCCTGCAATCCACCCAAGACGAAGATGGTGAAAAGCCGCGGCGCGTAACCCGGCGGAATCATCCCGCGCAGCGCGAACGCAATCAGTGGTACCAGGAAGACCACGCCGATCGCCCTCCCGAGCAGGCGATGAAAATATTCCCACCAGAAGATGCTCTTGAACTGCTCCAGACGCATGCCCTTGTTGACCTGCGCATACTCCGGCGTGGCCTGATACTTGGCGAACGCCTCGTTCCAGTCCGCGACAGACAGCGGCGGCAATGTCCCGACAATCGGCTGCCATTCGGTGATCGACAGCCCGGAATGCGTCAGGCGCGTCATGCCGCCGACGACGATCATCGCGAACAGCATCGCACAGCACACCAGCAACCACGTTGCGACCACGCGAGCATTGCTCGCCCGTTGACGCGACTGCGCGGCGACGCCGGACGCAAGTGGCGCGAGTTGGCGGGGTTCCGTGATTTCCATAGTGCAATTTTGCCACAACGAACCAGGGGACCCTCAGGGCGTGCCGACGTCGAAATTGAACGCGCCTTCGGTGGTATGCGTATCGACCGAGAGAACCCGCCACGTCACGTGATACCTGCCCGCGCCGATCGGGCGCAATGGCACCCGCATGACATTGCGAGCAACGCTCGGCTTGCCCGCATCCACCCGCTGCCCGGACGCGTCCGTGATCGTCACGGTGCTGAAGGCAGGCTCGAGGTCCTGCGTGAAAGTCAGCGTGATTTCGCGCGGTGCCGTGCGAACGGTGCTGCCGACCCGCGGAGCAGCCTCGTCGAGGAAGGCGTGCGCGGCGGCGACGCCGCAAAGTAAAGCCAGCGCGGCGGTGCAGCCGAGGGTCCGGACGGTACGCATGTCAATTGCCGAGCGGCGATTTCGCGGCCGTCACGTTGGTGCCGAAGAGCGGCTTGCCAATGCTGTCCGGAAACAGGTCGTCGAGATAAAAGTGCATTTGCGCGATGACGCCCACCCCGGTACCGCTGGCGCGGTTGACGGGGATGATCGCCTCGAGACCTACTTGAAAGTAGCGGCCGACCCAGATGACGCCAGGATTGACCGTTCCCGTGGTTCCGATCCCGGAGCCGCGGTAGTTGGCGACGGGCGTCTGGAATTGAAACTCGACGATCGGAATCAGATGATTGAAGAACTCCGGCAGCCCCTGATCGACGACGTTCGATTTCAGGTACGGCATGCTGTACTGCAACGACCCGCCATAGGTGAGGAACTGGGGATTCAATTCCTTCGTCGTCTCGCCGGTGTCCGGATCGAACGACGTGATCGACGATTTGCCCGGTATCGCGTAGCCGATCTGGCCAGTCAACGCGAATGGCCGCGCCATGCTCATGCTGTCGGGCAACCCGCCAAACCCCTGGCCGAAGTAGAACGTCGGCGTGTACGCGCTGAATGACTCGGCACCCACCGACGCGCTGCCCGTATGGCCGAACTCGACCACGAGCGCACCCGACATCACCAGCTCGCGCGAAGCCTCGGTGAGAAACTGGTACTGGAAGCTGGCTTCGAGATTCTGGAAACCATTGACCCGTGACGCGCCGGCCGGGCTGAGCTGCGTCCAGTCCGTCCCGATCGATATCCCGAACTTGTCGGTGATCCGTTTCGAGAACTCGGCCGAGATGTCGAGTTCCCGCGTCGAAGGATCGTCGCCATTCTTGAAGCTCGCGATGGTCGGCAAGGCAAGCTCGTCGGCTACGCAGGGATCGTCGATGGTCAGCGTGGCGGGAAAGAAGCGGGCACCGACGACGCAGTGGGCGTTTGCTTGCGCAGCGACGGCCAGCGCGAGCCCCGCGATCAATACTCCGTGGCAAGGTTTCATGAGCGTGCTCATTTCATTTGCGTCATGCCGCCCATCGAGCCCATGGCCTCGACCTCGACGGAAACGACGATGGAGCCCGCGTTCTGGAATGTGAGCGTCAAGGGAACCTTGTCGCCGATCCGCATGGGCTGCTTGAGATCCAGCAGCATCAGGTGGTACCCGCCGGGCTTGAGTTCAAGCCTGCCACCGGGGGGGATTTCCAGCATGGACACCGCGCGCATTTTCATCACGCCGCCGTCCATCGCCATTTGGTGCATCTCGGCGCTGGCCGCGGCCGGCGATGCGACACCGATCAGCTTGTCTGGAACTAGGCTCGCGTTCTCGACGACGAAGAATGCGCCACCGGATTTAGCGCCGGGCGGTGTCGCCCGTGCGAACGGATGATCGATGCTAAGGGACTTCAACTGATACTGATGCGCCGATGCGGCGACTGGCAACCACGCCAGCGCAAAACAAAGGGTCCGAACGAAATTCATCGCCACCTCCATACGCCGGAAAGCAACAACCGCGGCGCGATCCAGGTGGATCTCGCACGCAGCGCTTGGGTCGTTTCAGTCGGCGGTAGGAGGTGCCCGCGAGGGCGGCAGGAGTAGCAGGAGCGTCGCAGGCGCGACGCGATTGACTCGAAGCGCGATGACCGGCTGCGCTTGCGTCTGTAACGTGGGCAGCACCGTCGGCAGGACCGCTGCATTGGCCGCGCCGCCGGGACAAAACGCGCAATGTTCGGCGCCGTGGTGATCGGATCGCTGCACGGGCAGCCCGACAGGCGTCCGACGGTGGACGCCGGGGTGGACTTCTGCACCTTGCCAACGACCGAGCACACGTCGCCGAAAACTGCGCTGCGGTGCGCCGATGCGTAGGCCGCGAAGGGCACGAAAACCTGTGCTCCCAGCGCCACCAGTGCAATCCAACGGCGAAGATTTCGCGGCTTCATCGTGGGCAATTGTACCTCGTTCGAATCGACCCGTGATATCGTTTCCAGCGCTCGTCTCAGCGAGGTCACGATGAAGGTGAAACGACTCTCTGTCGCCTTTGGTGGCGAAACCGCCGACGTGGATCTGTCCGCGCCGCTGTCCAACGAGGCGTTCGCGGATCTGGAGGCCGCGTTCTTTGCGGCGCAGGTCCTGGTCCTGCGCGGACAGTCCATCACGCCTGCCCAGTACGTGGCGTTCGCGTGTCGATTCGGTCCGCCGGAGCCCCACGTGATCGATCAGTTTCACCACTCGGTCGATCCGAACATCTTGATCCTATCGAATCGAATGGAGCATGGGCGCCCGCTCGGCCTGGCCGACGCGGGCAGCTACTTTCACACCGACTACTCCTATCTGCAGGTCCCGGCGCGCGCAACCATGCTGTATTCGATCGAGGTTCCCGAGGTCGGCGGCAACACGTTATTCGCGAATCAGTACGCGGCGTACGACGGACTTTCGGACGCGATGAAGCGACGCGTCGCAAATCTCGTTGGCGTGCATCACTACGGCAATCGCAAGGTGGCCGACGAAATGAGTCGCACGGCGGCGTCGCCGCTCACCGACGAACAGAAAGCAAAGTTGCCGCTGATCACACATCCGATCGTGCGTGCGCATCCCGTCACCGGCCGCAAGGCGCTATACGCGGTTTCTGGCAGCTCGTACGGTATCGTCGGCGTGCCCCAGGACGAGGCCCTGGCGCTGCTCGACGAATTGACGGCGCATGCCACGCAGCCGAAGTTCCTGCTCGAATACGCCTATCGCCCGGGCGACGTGGTGATCTGGGACAACGCATCGCTGCTGCATTCGGCGACGCTCACCGATCCGGTTCACCCACGCACATTGTGGCGCATCACGATCAAGGAACCGTCGACCAAGCTCGATGCACTCGAAGTGCTTGCGCCGACCTATGCGTCGGGCGCGATGTAAACTTCGTCTTTCGCGATGCCGCGGCTTCGCGGTAGACTTTGCCAGGGAAGTTGATTCCATCGGAACCAGATTGAACCTCGTGCGTCACCGCGTCCTGTTGAGCGTCCTGTTCGCGCTGCTGTTGCTCGGCGTGCAGCACGAGGTACAAGTCCATGCCCTGCAGCACCTTGGCGTCGCCCTCCATCCCGCGCAGGAACAGGGCCTTCAGGCACCGGCGGCAGACGTCGTGTGCCTCGAGTGTTCGTTGCTTGCCGGTGGCGCATCCGCTGCCGCTGTCGAATTCACCGCATTGCCACCGGCGTCGATCGCGACCCAGCGCATCGTCAGCGCAGCGACAACGCGATCGCTGTCCGCCCCGTCCTACTACTCCAGTCGCGCCCCGCCCCCGTTCCCCTGAGTCGACGTGGCGTGTCGCCCATGCGGACGACACGAGTCATGACATGACCCGAGGAGCACCATGGTGTCCAGACTCACATGGGCCTCCAGCGCATTGGCGCTGGCGTCGGATCCCGTTCGTGGCGCGCAGACGACCGCCGACGCGGATAGAACGGGGCGCTACGCATCGCGGGTAAAGTCGCCAGTCTCAGCGCAGCGCCAGCCACTTGAACTTTCGGTCGGCCGCCAATCGCGGAAGGACCGTCTTTCACGCGCATTGGCATCCATCGCGGCCCTGGGTAGCTTGCTGATTGCGGGCTGCGCGGTGGGTCCCGACTTCAAGAGGCCTGCCGCTCCGGACGTCAGCGACTATACGAGCGCGTCCGCTCTCGACCACCGTCGCCAGCGCGAACGTCGCCGGCGGCGAAGCGCAGCGCTTTGCCAAGGCAGCGACATCGCCGCGAGACTGGTGGACCCTGTTTCATTCCAAGCCGCTCAACGAGCTGATCGAACAGATCGCTCGCCAACAATCCCGACCTCAAGGCGGCGCAAGCGGCATTGTCAGTGGCCAGGGAAAATGTGCTGGCGCAGCGGGGCGCTTACTATCCCAGCGTCACGGCAGGCTTTTCGGCCAGCCGCCAGCAGCAACCCGCAGCGACACTCGCGCCCGTGCCGAACTCAAACGCCTTCCACTACAATCTCTTCACGCCGCAGGTCAGCGTTTCGTATGTGCCCGATGTTTTCGGCCTGAACCGCCGGACCGTGGAGTCGTTGCAGGCGCAGGAACAGGCGTGCCCGTTTCCAGATGATCGCGACCTACACGACGCTGACCGCCAATGTCGTGGTCACGGCGATTCAGGAGGCCTCGTTGCAGATGCAGATCGACGCGACCCGCCAGCTCATCGACCTCAACTCCAGACATGGTGCAAATCCTGCAATACCAATTCGCCAAGGGCTATGCCAGCCGGCTTGATCTTGCCGCGCAGGAATCGCAGCTCGCGCAGGTCGCCGCCACGCTGCCGCCGCTGCTCAAGCAATTGGCCCAGCAGCGCGACCTGCTGGCGGTTCTGGCCGGCCGGTTTCCGAGCCAGGCGCCGGCGGAGAAATTCGAGCTTTCGAGCTTGCAATTGCCGCAGGAGCTGCCGGTGAGCCTGCCTTCGCAACTCGTGGCGCAGCGTCCGGATGTGCTCCAGGCCGAGGCCAACCTGCACGCCGCCAGCGCCCAGATCGGCGTCGCCATCGCGAACCGGCTGCCAAATATCGAACTGACCGCGAATGCCGGCAGCACGGCGCTGGCCATCGGCCAGGTGTTCACCGTCGGGCACGGGCTTCTGGGGTTTGGGCGCGGCGCTGACCGCGCCGATCTTCCAAGGCGGAACGCTGCTGCACCAGGAGCGCGCCGCGAAGGCCGCCTATGTTCAGGCGGCCGAACAATATCGCAGCACGGTCCTGACCGCCTTTCAGAATGTCGCCGACACCTTGACGGCGCTCGAACAGGACGCCGAGGGCCTGAAGGCAGCCGCGGCCGCCGCGGATGCCGCCAAGGTCACGCTGGATCTGGCCCAACGACAATGGCAGGACGGCTACGCCAGCTACCTTGCGCTGCTGAGCGCCGAGCAGGCCTATCAGCAGGCCCGGATCAACCTGGTGCAGGCCCAGGCCAATCGTTTCGCCGACACGGCGGCGCTGTTTCAGGCGCTCGGCGGCGGCTGGTGGCATCGCGCGATTTGGCCGAGGACAAACATGAAAAATGAACTGCGATGCGGGAACGCGTCTGACACGACGCGAGCGTCGAATTCCCGCGCGCAGTTGGCCGTTGCGCGTCATTGCGGCGGCGGCGATCGCTGTCGTTCGCCGGCTGTTCGCCGCAAGTCGACAACAGCCCGCAGGCCCGAGTCGCGAACGGCGCGCAATGTGACGCTGACGGCCGCCCAGCGACAGAACATCCACCTGTTACACCGTCGGCGCCGTCCAAATTTCACAAGACGATCGAGACCACCGGCGTGGTCGACTTCGACAACGATCAGGCCACCAGCGTGCTGGCGCCCTTCTCCGGTCCGGTGTCGCGGCTGCTGGTTTCTCCCGGCGACAGGTCAAAGCAGGCGAACCGCTGGCGCTGGTGGATTCGCCCGACTTTGCGGCGGCCATCAGCACCTATCGCAAGGCCCTCGCCACCGCGCAGACCACCCGCCGGCTTGCCGACATGGACAAGGATCTCGTCCAGCATCAAGGCGTCTCCGAGCGCGAAGCAGCGACAGGCGCAAACCGACGCCGCCAACGCCGAGGCCGACCGCGACGCCGCGCTGCAGGCACTCGTCTCGCTGAACGTCGATCCGCAGACCATCAAGGACATTCAAGGAAGGGCGGCCGATTCGCGCATCCGAGGGCATCATCCGCTCGCCGATCGCCGGAACCGTCGTGGAAAAGCTGATCACGCCCGGACAGCTTCTGCAGGCCGGCACCACGCCCTGTTTCACCGTCGCCGATCTTTCGCGCGTCTGGGTCATGGCGCAGGTTTTCGGCTCCGACCTTGCCTCGGTCAACGTCGGCGATCCGGCCGAAGTGAAGACCGGCATCGAGACGAACAACTTTTCCGGAACCGTGGACAACATCTCGGCCCTGGTGGATCCCGACACCCGTTCGGTGCTGTGCGCGTGGTCGTCGACAATCCCGGGGACTTTCTGAAGAAGCAGATGTATGTCCGCGTGCTGATCCAAGCTCGCCAGGAAAGCACCGGCCTGCTGCGTCCCGGTCTCGGCGATTTTGCGCGACGATGAGAACCTGCCGTTTGTCTATGTCGCCCAGCCCGACGGCAGCTTCGCGCGGCGGCACGTGACCCTCGGTTATCGCGTCGGGGACCAATACGATATCGCCGCCGGCCTCCAAGCCGGCGACCAGATCGTGGTCGATGGCGGCATCTTTGTTCAGTTCATGCAAAATCAATGAGCGACCATCTGCCTCCAACCGGCACCGCCGCCGCGAACGGCTTCGATCATGAACCGGATCGTGGCCTCTTCGCTGCGGCAGCGCTTCCTCGTCGTCCTCATGACGCTCGTGCTGATCGGCGCGGGATCGTGGTCGCTGAATCGCCTGCCGGTGGATGCCTATCCCGATCTTTCGCCGCCCATGGTCGAGATCATCACCCAATGGCCCGGACACGCCGCCGAGGAAGTGGAGCGGCTGATCACCGTGCCGGTCGAACTCGGGATGAACGGCATTCCGCAGATGACGACGACGCGCTCGATCTCGCTCTACGGATTGTCCGACGTCATCCTCACCTTTCAGGACGGCACGGACAACTACTTCGCGCGCCAGCAGGTTTTCAACCGGCTGCCGGGCCTCAGTCTGCCGAGCGGCGTGACCCCTTCGGTGTCGCCGCTGTCCTCGCCTTCGGGGCTGATCTATCGCTACGTGCTGCAAAGCCCGGACCGGTCGCCGATGGAACTCAAGACCTTCGAGGACTGGATCGTCGAGCCCCAATACAAATCCGTTCCCGGCGTGGCGGATGATTCCGGGTTTGGCGGCGGAACCATGCAATACCAGGTGCTGCTCGATCCGGCCAAGATCGCCGGGGTCGGCTTGTCGGTGCCGCAGGTGGAGAGCTGCGCTGGCGGCCAACAACGGCAATGCCGGCGGCGGATTCTATTCGCAAGGCGGCCAGTTCTATTACGTGCGCGGCTTGGGGCGCGTGAAAACGCTGGAGGACATCGGCAACGTCGTGCTGGCGGTGCACAACGGCACGCCGGTGCTGGTGAAGGACGTCGGGCGCGTGGTCATCGGCATCGCGCCGCGCCTGGGCGAGTTCGGCTACGAGAAACAGGACGACGCCGTCGAAGGCGTCATCCTGATGCGCACGGGCGAAAAGACGCAGGACGTTCTGAAGCGGGTCGAGGCGAAGACCAAGGAACTCAACGAGCAAATCCTGCCCAAGGACGTCAAGGTTCTTCCCTTCTACGACCGCAGCGATTTGATCGCGCTGACGACGCAGGTCGTCGAGCAAAACCTGTTGCGCGGCATGTTGCTGGTCGTCGTGATCCTTATCTTCTTTCTCTACGATTTTCGCGCCGGATTGATTGTCGCCACCACCATCCCGCTGGCGCTGCTGTTCGCGTTCATCTGTCTCGATCTCCAGAACGCCTCGGCCAACCTGCTCTCCATCGGCGCGGTGGATTTCGGCATCCTGGTGGATGGCGCGGTGGTCATGGTGGAGAACATCTTCCGCCAGATCGCAGCGCGCAAGGCGACCGCGATCAACGTCAAGGAAATCATCAAGGATGCGGCGGCGGAAGTGGATCGCCCGCTGTTCTACGCGGTCGCGGTGATCGTGGCCGGCTTCCTGCCGATCTATGTCTTGTCCGGGCCTTCCGGGACACTGTTCAAACCGATGGCGGACACGATGGTCTTCGCGCTGATCGGTTCCCTGATCGTCACGCTGACGCTGCTGCCGGTGCTGTGCTCCTGGTTCATGCGCAAGGGCGTGCGGGAGCGGCGCAATGCCGCCTTCGAGGCCATCAAATCGGTTTACGTCAAGGGGCTTGATTTCTGTCTCGCCCATCCCTGGGGGACGACGTTCGCGTCGGCCATTCTGCTGGCCGGATCGCTGCTGCTCATCCCCCTCATCGGCGCCGAGTTCATGCCGCAACTGGACGAAGGCGCGCTGTGGGTGCGCGCGACGATGCCCTATACCATTTCGTTCGACGAATCGGCGAAGATCACGCCCAGGATCCGCGAAATATTGCGCTCCTTTCCCGAAGTCACCACGGTCGCCTCGGAACTGGGCCGGCCCGACGACGGCACGGATCCGACCGGCTTTTTCAATGTCGAGTTCTACGTCGGTCTCAAGCCGTACTCGGAATGGACCGGCGCCTATCGCACCAAGGCCGCGCTGATCGAGGCCATCAACCAAAAACTCCAGGCGTTTCCCGGAATCATTTTCAACTACACCCAGCCGGCCGAGGATGCGGTGGACGAGGCGGAAACGGGCCTGAAAAGCGCGCTGGCCGTCAAAGTCTTCGGTTCCGATCTGGATACGCTCCAGAAGAAAGGCAAGGCCATCAAACAGGTGCTGGAGCAGGTGCGCGGAATCCGTGATGTGACGCTGGTGCAGGAACTCGGGCAGCCAAGCCTGTACCATCAAGATCAACCGCGCAAAGATTGCCCGTTACGGCTTGAACGTCGCCGACATCAATGGCTTGATCCAGACCGCCATCGGCGGGGACGTCGCCACCCAAGTGGTGCAGGGCGAAAAGCAGTTTGATCTGATCGTTCGCCTCGAGCGTCAATACCGGGACAATGCCAGAGGAAATCGGGAATATCCCGGTCCCCACGCCCGCCGGACAGCAAATTCCGCTCAAGGAATTCGCGGACATCCAGGTGACGAACGGCGCTTCGTTCATTTATCGCCAGGACAATTCGCGATACATCGGCGTCCAGTTCTCGGTGGAAGGACGTGACCTGGCCGGCGCGGTGGAAGATGCGATGCAGCAGGTCAGCGCAAACGTGAAATTGCCGGAAGGCTATCGCCTGGATTGGGGCGGGGAATACACCGAATACACCGCTTCGCGCGAGCAACTGAACGTCATTCTGCCGCTGACGTTCTGTCTGATTTTCCTCCTGCTTTTCGCGCTCTACAGCAACTTGAAATTCCCGTTCATCACCGTGCTCGGCGTGGTGCTGTCGGCGCCGGTTGGTGGTCTAGTAGCGCTCTGGATGACCGGCACGCCGTTTTCGGTCTCTTCAGGCATCGGCTTTCTGGCGCTGTTTGGCGTCTCGGTGCAGACGGCCGTCGTCTATATTTCCTACGTCAATGAACTTCGCCGCAGCGGCACCGACCTCGCGGTGGCCATCCGTGAAGGCGCGATCCTGCGGCTGCGTCCCATCATGATGACGGCGCTGGTGGCGGCATTGGGCCTGTTGCCGGCGGCGTTGGCCACCGGAGTTGGCACCGATACCCAACGACCGTTTGCCCTCGTCATTGTCAGCGGGCTGTTCACGCGGCTGTTGATCAGCATTTTTCTGATGCCGGCGCTGTATACCCTTGTGGCGCGTCCGGGCGATCGGTTGGAAGTATGATGCCGCTCGCGGCAGACGTCGCTGCTCTCCTGATGGCTATGACTTGAGCGGAAGCGATTAGCGGCTTGAACGGAGCGGCATGGCGGACGGTTTTGGCAAACACTTCACGCGCGCTTAAGAGCCGCTTCGCCGTGTTGTCGCTGCAGGAAATCGTCGGTTGACCGTACCGACGACCAGCTGTCGGGGGTTCTACCGCTATTCAAACGTGCAGCATTTCCCCGCCCCGGCAGGTGACCAGCGGGATCGGGTCCACCAGCGGAACAGCGAGAATAGCGTCCATTCCGAGTTGCCCTGCCATCGTGAACAAACTCGTCATCCGGCGTATCCTTCCACAGTCGGGCGCGTCGAGCGACGGCCACCGTGCCCGCCAGGCAGAGTCAGGACCTGGGCCCACGAGGAGGATCGCTATGACCAAGCTCAACATCAACGGCAAACCGTACGACATCAACCTGCCTGCCGATACCCCGCTGCTGTGGGTGCTGCGCGACGAGCTGGGCATGACCGGCACCAAGTTCGGCTGCGGCATGGCGCTGTGCGGTGCATGCACTGTGCACATCGACGGCCAGCCGGGGCGCGCGTGCGTGACTCCGATTTCGTCGCTCGCCAACAAGAAGATCGTCACGATCGAGGCGATCGGCAACGACAAGGTCGGCAAGACCGTGCAGACGGCTTGGATCGAAATGGGCGTTCCGCAATGCGGATACTGCCAGGCCGGACAGATCATGTCCGCGACCGCGCTTCTCAAGCAGAAGCCTCGACCCACTGACGCCGACATCGATGGAGCCATGGCCGGCAACATCTGCCGCTGCGGTACCTATGGGCGCATCCGTGCCGCCATCAAGCACGCGGCAGGCGACAAAGGAGCGGAAGCATGAACGCGCCCTTCGACCTTCGCACAGTCGACGACGACGGCCGCAGCGTCGTTCGACACATCGTTGGTGATCGCCAACGTGAGCCGGCGCAAGTTTCTCCAGGGAGCCTCCGCGCTCGGCGGCCTGGTACTCGCGGTTGGATATCCGGCCGCGTTGCGCGCAGCCGACGAAGCGCCCAAGTACGGCGCAGATGGCATGCCGCACGGCTGGGTCGACAATCCCCTCGTGTTTGTCGCGATCGGCCAGGACGGCATCGTCAGCATCGTCTGCCATCGCTCCGAGATGGGCCAAGGCGTGCGCACAGGCATGCCGATGATCGTTGCCGACGAACTCGAAGCCGATTGGGCGCGCGTGCGCGTCGTACAGGCACCTGGCGACGAAGCCCGCTACGGCAATCAGGACACCGACGGTTCGCGCAGCACGCGCCATTTCTTCATGCCCATGCGCCATTGCGGTGCCGCCGCGCGGCAGATGCTGGAAGCGGCGGCCGCCGCGCGCTGGAACGTGCCGATCGGCGAGGTTCAGGCGAAGAACGGCGAGGTCATACATGTGCCGACCGGACGTCACCTCGACTACGGCGTTCTTGCTATCGCGGCGGCGAAGCTGCCCCTACCCGCGATGGATAAGGTCCGGCTGAAGGACCCGGCGCAATTTCGCTATATCGGCACCGGCAAGTTAAAGCTTGTCGATGCCCAGGACATCGTCACCGGCAAAACGC
The DNA here is from genome assembly GCA_963732105.1 of uncultured beta proteobacterium. GTDB lineage: Bacteria > Pseudomonadota > Gammaproteobacteria > Burkholderiales > Casimicrobiaceae > PALSA-1003. The sequence continues at coordinate 410,148 of CAVSYL010000006.1, read as the reverse complement.
AGTACGGCATGGATACGCGCGTGCCGGGCATGCTCTACGCGGTCGTAGCCAGGCCGCAGGTATACGGAGGCAAGGTCGTCAGCGTCGACTCCGCCACGGCACTCAAAGTCCCGGGCGTCGTGCGCATTGTGCAGATTGACGCCACGCCGGGTGCACCGCAATTCAACCCGCTCGGCGGCGTGGCCGTGATCGCGCGCAACACCTGGGCCGCGATGCAGGGGCGCGCCGCGCTGAAGATCGTCTGGGACGACGGCCCGAATGCGACTTACGACTCGGTCGCGTACCGGGCGACGCTGGAAGAAGCCGCGCGCAAGCCGGGCCCCGTTGTTCGCAACGACGGCGATTTCACAGCGGCTGCGGCCGCTGCCGCGAAACGCATCATGGCGGAATATTACCTGCCGCATCTCGCGCACGCCTCGATGGAACCGCCCGCAGCGAGCGCTCGCATTGTGCAGGGCAAGTGCGAAGTCTGGGGTTGCTTCCAGTCACCGCAGGCGGCGCGCGACCTCGTCGCCAAACGCCTCGGCATGCCGGTCGAGAATGTCACCGTGCACGTGACGTTGCTCGGTGGCGGTTTTGGCCGCAAATCCAAACCCGATTACGGCATCGAGGCGGCCGTGCTGTCGAAGGAGATGGATGGCAAGCCGGTGAAGGTGGTCTGGACGCGCGACGACGATCTGCACAACGACTATTTTCATACCGTGTCCGTCGAGCATCTGGAAGCCGGCGTCGATGCGAAGGGACTTCCGGTCGCATGGCTGCATCGCACGGTCGCGCCGACCATCATTTCCACCTTCGATGCCAGCGCGGTGCGGGAAGCGAACTGGGAACTCGGCATGGGCGTCATCAACGTGCCCTTTGCCATCCCCAACATCCGCATCGAGAACCCGGAGGCGATTGCGCATACGCGCATCGGCTGGTTCCGCTCGGTCTCGAATATTCCGCATGCGTTCGCGGTGCAGTCGTTCGTCGCCGAGTTCGCCGCGGCGGCAGGGCGGGACCCGAAGGACTATCTGCTCGAAGTGATCGGCCCCGCACGCGTCGTCACGCCGAAAATGTTAAGCGACTCGTGGAATCACGGCGAGTCGCCGGAACGCTATCCCGTCGATACCGGGCGCCTGCGCCAAGTGGCGGAACTGGCGGCGAAAGAGGCCGGCTGGGGCAGATCGATGCCGAAGGGAAGCGGGCTTGGCATCGCTGCGCATTACAGCTTCGTCAGCTATGTTGCTGCAGTCGTCGAGGTCGTGGTCGACGCCAAGGGCGAGGTGACGATCCCGCGTGTCGATATCGCGATCGACTGCGGTGCCACCGTCAACCCGGAACGTGTGCGCGCGCAAATGCAGGGCGCCTGCGTCATGGGCGTCAGCGCGGCAACGCTGGGCGAGATCAGCTTCAAGAACGGCCGCGCGCAGCAAGACAATTTCCACCAGTATGAAGTGACGCGCCTGCCCGCGGCACCACGCGAGATCCGCGTGCACATCGTGGGTGGCGACTACGACAAGCCGCTGGGCGGCGTCGGTGAGCCGGGCGTGCCGCCCATTCCGCCAGCGCTGTGCAACGCGATCTTTGCGGCAACGGGCAAGCGCATACGACAGTTGCCGATTGGCGATCAGCTGAAAGCCTGATCGCCCCGTCGTGCCCGGCTGCGGTGCACCGCACGCTGTAGCCAGCCGCTGCCGGGCCCATGACGGCCGCGGACCCGGCCATCGTCCGGGCGCTGGTGTTGTTTGCGCTGGCCTGCCATGTGGCAACGGTCATTCGCCTGAGCCGCGCGCCTGGGCACCGATAGGCAGCATGCCTTGCGGTCCTAGCGCTAGTCGGTCCGTTACGGGCACCGCAAGGTAAGTTGCGCGGGTCCGGAACTCCGCATCGGGTTCCCCGTCGAAGCAAGCCTCCCTCTCGCGATGGGAGCGGGGTGGATCGCGCTTGCGATGCGCGGTAACCAAGGGAGGTCCGCGGTGACGCAGTTCGCTTGGCCGACACGCCGCAAGACGATCCTCCTCGGCGCGGTCGCCATCCTCGCGGCAGCGGTCATGGTGGCGCGCGGCGCCATGCATCGTGCCGAGGAAGTGGCTGCCTCCAGGGCGGTTCCACCGCCCATTCCCGTGTAGCCACGGTCGCCGCCAAGGAAGACGTGCCGATCTTCGTGGCCGGCATCGGTACCGTCATGCCAGCGCAGTCGGTGACCGTTAAAGTCCGCGTCGACGGCCAGTTGGAGAAGGTCGCCTTCAAGGAAGGACAAGACGTCAACAAGGGCGACCTTCTTGCCCAGATCGATGCCCGGCCGCTTCAGGCACAGCTCGATGCCGCGATCGCCCAGAAAGCCAAGGACGAGGCGTCGCTTGTTTCCGCCCTTAAGGACCTCGATCGCTACACGACGCTCGTCGCGCAGGACTCGATCCAGGTGCAGTTGCTCGACGCGCAGAAGGCAACCGTCGGTCAGCTGAGGGCGAGCATCCAGGCCGATCAGGCGCAGATCGACAACGCGAGGGTCCAGCTCGGCTACACGACCGTTCGCTCCCCGGTCGATGGCCGCACGGGATTGCGCCTGGTCGACGAAGGCAACATCGTCCACGCGACCGATACGACCGGGCTGGTCGTGATCAACCAGATCGACCCGATTGCCGTGGTCTTCACGCTGCCCGAGGACGAGTTTCGTCGGGTCAACGATGCGATCCGCGCCAGCGGCAAGGCGCCGCTCGAGGTGCTCGCGTTCGCGCAAGGGAGCAAAACCTCGCTCGGCACCGGAAGGCTGCTCCTGGTCAACAATCAGATCGACACGACGACCGGCACTTTCCAGCTCAAAGCATTGTTTCCAAATCACGCGCATTCGCTTTGGCCCGGCCAGTACGTCGACGCGCACCTCATTCTCGGCACGCGCCGCGCCGCAACGACCGTCCCGGAATCGGCCATCCAGCGCGGACCGAACGGCCTCTACGCCTATGTGGTGAATGCCGGCGAAGTCGTTGCGGCGCAGCCGGTGACGGTCGCGCAGACGCAGGACGGTAAGGCTGTGATCGACCAGGGCTTGGCGCCGGGCGCCTGCGTGGTGGCGGAGGGCCAGTACAAGATCAAGCCCGGTGCCAAGGTCGTGGCGGTCAGTCCCGGCAAGGCGGCCGCGCCGGAATCTAAATGCGGTGACGCGCGATGAACGTCTCGGCCGCGTTCATCCGCCGTCCAATCGGAACGTCGCTGCTGGCGGCCGCGATCCTGCTTACGGGTCTCGCAGCGTGGCCGCTCCTGCCGGTGGCGCCGCTGCCGCAGGTCGATTTTCCGACGATCCAGGTGTCGGCGAGCCTTCCCGGCGCGAGCCCGGAAACCATGGCATCCACGGTAGCGACGCCCCTCGAGCGCCAGTTCTCGCTGATCGCCGGCCTTTCGGAATTGACGTCGGTGAGCGTTCTCGGCTCGACCGCGATTACGCTGCAATTCGACCTGGACCGCAACATCGACGCCGCCGCCACCGACGTTCTGGCGGCGATCAACGCGGCGAGCGGCAGCCTCCCTAGCAATCTCCCCAGTCCGCCGACGTATCGCAAGACCAACCCGGCGGACCGGCCGATCATGATCATCGCGATGACTTCGGATACGTTGCCGCTTACCGTCGTATCCGATTACGCCGACAACATTCTCGCCCAGCAGATCTCCCAGATCCGCGGTGTCGGGCAGGTCAACATTAACGGGCAGCAGAAGCCGGCGATCAGGGTCCAGGTCGACCCTGCCAAGCTGGCCGCGCTCGGAGTCGGACTGGAGGACGTGCGTGCGCAGCTCGCCGTCGCGACGGTCAACGCGCCCAAGGGAACCTTCGACGGGGCGAAACAAAGCGTTACGGTCTACGACAATGACCAGATCGCGTCGGCCCGCGTGTGGAACGACGTCATCGTGGCGTACCGCGGCGGCGCACCGATCCGGGTGCGTGACGTCGGTCAGGCAATCGACGGGCCCGAAAACACGAAGCTCGCCGCGTGGGCGTATCCGGGCGCCGGCGCGCCGCCTAACTCCGACGTCGGCCACGGCAAGGCGGTGCTGCTGGCGATTCTGAAGCAGCCGGGCGCAAACGTCATTGGGACGGTCCGCCGGATCCAGGAGGCCCTGCCGAAGCTGCAGGCGTCGATTCCACCGGCGATCAAGGTAAGTATCCTTTCCGACCGGACACAGACCATTCGCGCGTCGGTCGCGGACGTCGAGTTCACGCTTGTCCTCACCGGGTTCCTGGTCATTGGCGTCATCTTTGTCTTCCTGCGCGATATCGCGGCAACGGTCATTCCGGCGGTCACCGTGCCGCTCGCGATCCTCGGCACGGCCGGCGCGATGTACCTGGCAGGCTACAGCCTGGACAACCTTTCGCTGATGGCGCTGACGATCGCCATCGGCTTTGTGGTCGACGATGCGATCGTGATGCTCGAGAACATCTATCGCCACGTCGAATCCGGGATGGCGCCGCTCGAGGCAGCGCTGCAGGGGGCCAGGAAATCGGCTTTACGATCATATCGATCTCGGTGTCGCTGGTCGCCGTCTTCATTCCGCTCTTGCTGATGGGTGGGATCATCGGCCGCGTGTTTCGCGAGTTTGCAGTCACCGTGACGGTTGCGATCGCCGTGTCCGTCGTCGTTTCGCTCACGCTGACGCCGATGCTCTGCTCGCGCTTTCTGCGGGCGCATGGCGAGAATCGCCAGCACGGTCGTCTCTTCATGCTGTTCGAGCGCGGCTTCAACGCCGCACTTTCGGGCTACGAAAAAGCGCTGCGCATCGTGCTGGCGCACCAGCCGCTGACGCTGCTCGTGTTCGTCGTAACGGTCGCGACGACGGTCGCTCTCTACGTCTTCATTCCGAAGGGGTTCTTCCCGCAGCAGGACACGGGTTTCATCCTGGGGATCGCGGAAGCGGCGCAGGACATATCCTTCGCGGCCATGGACGAGCGGCTGGAGGCGGTCGCCGACATCGTCCGCAAGGACCCCGCGATCGATAGCGTTGGCTTCAATCACGGCAGCACGACGTTCAACAACGGCAACTTCTTCATCACGCTGAAGCCGAAGGAGGCCGGGCGCAAGGCGGGAGCGGACGAGGTAATCCGGCGTCTGCGCAGCCAGCTTGCCAGCGTCGAGGGCGTCAACCTGTACCTGCAGTCGGCGCAGGACGTCAACGTTGGCGGGCGCCTCGCGCGCACGCAGTACCAATACACGCTGACCGATTCCGACATCTCCCAGCTGTCGGAGTGGGCGCCGAAAATCCTGGACCGCCTGCGTACCTTGCCCCAGCTCGCCGACGTGGTGTCGGATCAGCAGACCAACGCGGCCGCCGTCAATCTCGCCATCGACCGCGACCGCGCGTCGAGCTACGGGATCTCGCCGACCGACATCGACGCTGCGATCTACGACGCCATCGGGCAGCGGCAGGTCGTCCAGTACTCGACGCAGCTCAACGTCTACCACGTCATTCTCGAGGCGGCGCCCGCCCTTCAGGAAGATCCGTCCCTGCTCGACAAGATTTACGTCAAGTCGCCCACGCTCGGCACCCAGGTTCCGGTATCGACCTTCGCGAAGCCGGACAACACGAAGACCAACTACCTTTCGGTGAGCCACCAGGGACAATTCCCGGCAGTCACCCTCTCGTTCAACCTCGCGTCCGGTATCTCGCTGGGGCAAGCGGTCGATGCGATCGAAGGCGTCATGCGCGACGTCGGCGCACCGGCGACGATGACCGGCCGATTCCAGGGAACGGCGCAGGCTTTCCAGTCGGCGCTCGCGAGCCAGCCGTACCTCATTGCCGCCGCGCTTATCGCCGTCTACATCGTGCTCGGGTTGCTCTACGAAAGCTACATTCACCCGCTGACCATTCTTTCTACGCTCCCGTCGGCCGGCGTCGGCGCGCTGCTCATTCTGATTATCGCCGGCTACGACCTGTCCATCATCGCGCTGATCGGCATCATCCTTCTGATCGGCATCGTCAAGAAGAACGGAATCATGATGGTCGACTTCGCGCTCACCGCCGAACGCGAGCACGGCAAGTCTCCGGAGGATTCGATCTTCGAGGCGTGCATGCTGCGCTTTCGTCCGATCATGATGACCACGATGTGCGCCATCCTGGCGGGCTTGCCGTTGGCGCTCGGGCACGGAACCGGATCGGAGCTGCGCCGGCCCCTCGGCTTCGCGATGGTCGGCGGCCTGGTGCTGTCGCAGGCGCTGACGCTGTTCACCACGCCGGTCGTCTATCTCTACCTCGATCGGGCGAGCCGGTGGTACGCGGCACGCAAGGCAGCGCGGGGATCGCCGAAGAGCGGAGGCAGCGCCGTTACGCAATCGGATTGAAGGGGAAAGTCTCGTCCAACTCATCGGTCGACAATGGCGACGGGGGCGCCGGCCGAGCCGCTTCTACCTCCGCAATGCGGCGATGCCTCGTTGCAGTCCGTCGAGCGTCAGTGGAAACATGCGCGGGCCCAAGGCTTCGAGCACCATCTGCGTCGAACGCGTGTAGCTCCACGAGCGTTCCGGCTCGGGGTTGAGCCAGACGGTGTGGCGGTAGGTGTCAAACAGGCGCTTCAGCCACGTCACGCCTGGCTCGTCGTTGATGTACTCGACGCTCCCCCCCGGCTGCACCAGTTCATATGGACTCATCGCCGCGTCGCCCACGAACACAACCCGCCAGTCGGGTCCGTATTTGTGCAGCAGGTCGAACGTCGAAACGCGCTCATTGCGGCGCCGGTGATTGTCGCGCCAGACGTGATCGTAGACGCAGTTGTGAAAGTAGAAATGCTCGAGATGACGGAATTCGCTTTTGGCCGCCGAGAACAGCTCCTCGCAAATCTGCACGTGCGGGTCCATCGACCCGCCGACGTCGAGGAACAGCAGCACCTTGACCCGGTTGCGGCGCTCGGGCACCAGGCGCAGATCGAGCCATCCGGCATTTTTGGCCGTGCCTTCGATCGTGCCGGGCATGTCGAGCTCTTCGGGAACGCCCTCGCGCGCGAACCGGCGCAGGCGCCGCAGTGCAATCTTGATGTTGCGCGTGTTGAGTTCGACGGAATCGTCGAGGTTGCGAAATGTGCGCTCGTCCCACACCTTGACGGCGCTGCGGCTGCGGCCGCCTTCCTGCCCGATGCGGATGCCTTCCGGATTGAAGCCATACGCACCGAAGGCGCTCGTGCCCGCGGTGCCGATCCACTTCGACCCGCCTTGATGACGGCCGCGTTGCTCTTCCAGGCGCTGCTTCAAGGTCTCCATCAGCTTGTCCCAGCCGCCCAGCGCCTTGACCAGCGCTTTTTCTTCGTCGCTCAGGGTTCCTTCGATCATTTTCCGGATCCATTCTTCCGGAATCTGGGCGCGAATGTCGAAGATGCTTTCCACCCCTTTGAAATAACTGCCGAACGCGAGATTGAAGCGGTCGTACAGCGCTTCGTCCTTGACCAAGCATGTCCGCGCAAGCACATAGAAGTCGTCGATGTCATTGCGCACGACACCGTGCTTCAGCGCATCGAGCAGTGTGAGGAATTCGCGCGTCGACACCGGCAGTTTCGCTGCTTTGAGATGCAAAAAGAAGTCGACCAGCATGGGCGCACCCGTCGCGAAGGCTAGCGCGGCCGTTCGAGCTGGAACCGCAGGTGTTGCCTCACGGCCGGCCACTCGCTCTCGATGATGCTGAACACCACCGTGTCGCGATAGCTTCCATCGGGCGAGATCTGGTGATTGCGAAGGACGGCGTCCTGCTTTGCGCCAAGCCGGGCGATCGCCGCCCGCGAGGCGTGATTGAACCAGTGCGTGCGGAACTCCACCGCAATGCAGCGGAGCGTCTCGAACGCATGCCCGAGCAGCAGCAGCTTGCACTCGGTGTTGATCGCGCTTCGCTGCACGCGGCGCGAATACCAGGTGTGCCCGATTTCCAGACGACGATTCGCCCCATCGACGTTGAAGTAGCGCGTGCTGCCGACAATGTCGCCGCTGCCATTTTCGCGCACGACGAAAGGCATCGCGGCGAGGTGCTCGCGCATGTCGAGCGCGGTTGCGATGTACGTGCCCATCTTCTCGGGCGCCGCCACGCCGGTGTACCAGAGGCGCCAGAGTTCGCCATCCGCAGCGGCGCGCTTGAGCGCTTCCTCGTGCGTCGCTGCCAGCGGTTCGAGGGTGGCGTGGTCGCCCTTCAGCGTGACGGGTTCGATAAAGGCCATGTTGCCGATAGCCTAGCGGGAAGAACGCGCCATGAACGCGACCTTCTCGAACAGATGGACATCCTGCTCGTTCTTCAGCAACGCGCCATGCAGCGGTGGAATGATCACCTTCTTGTCGGTGCTGCGCAGCGCCTCGGGCGGAATATCTTCCGCCAGCAGCAGCTTCAGCCAGTCGAGAAGTTCCGATGTCGACGGCTTTTTCTTGAGTCCGGGCACGTCGCGAAGCTCGAAAAAGATTTCCAGCGCCTCCTTTAGCAGTGCCTTCTTGAGCCCCGGAAAATGCACATCGACGATGCGCGTCATCGTTTCCCTGTCGGGAAAGCGGATGTAGTGGAAAAAACAGCGCCGGAGAAACGCGTCGGGCAACTCTTTTTCGTTGTTGGAGGTGATGACGACCAGCGGCCGCTGGCGTGCGCGAATCGTTTGCTGCGTTTCGTAGACGTAGAACTCCATGCGATCGAGCTCGCGCAGCAGATCGTTGGGAAACTCGATGTCGGCCTTGTCGATCTCGTCGATCAGCACTACCGCGGGCGTGGGTGCTTCGAACGCCTCCCAGAGCACTCCCCGCTTGATGTAGCGGGCGATGTCGCCGACGTGTTCGTCGCCGAGTTGCGAATCGCGCAGGCGTGACACCGCGTCGTATTCGTACAGTCCCTGCTGTGCCTTGGTCGTCGACTTGATGTGCCATTGCAGCAACGGCCGCCCCAGGCTGCGCGCAACTTCTTCCGCGAGCAGCGTTTTCCCGGTGCCCGGCTCGCCCTTGACCAGCAACGGGCGCTCCAGTGTCACCGCCGCATTCACCGCCAACATCAAGTCCGGGGTGGCGATATAGGTCTCGGTGCTTTCAAAGCGCATTGGCGTCTCCTTGACTACATCTTATCCGACCAACCAACGTAGGAGCCAGAGCGTGGTCATGCCGACCACGATCGTTTCGACCGTGTTCTTCCGCCACCACGCGATCAGACCCGCGACCGCGCCCGCGACCAGCTTGGCGTTGTGGGCATTGAGTTCAAGCGTGCCTGGCGCGATGAACACCACCGCCGGAACGGCAATCGCCGTCAGCATCGCGGCGGGGACGTGGCGCAACGCACGCGACAACAGCGGCGGCATGTCGTTGTGGGCGAACCACGCGATGAACGACACGCGCGACGCGAAATTGAGGACGCCTACGACGAGCGTGACCATCCAGACCGTCAGCGTCTTATCCACGGCGCGCCAGCCACCGGTCGGCGACGACGCCGCATGCTATCGCGAGAAGCCCCGCGCAGATCAGCGAAAGGCGCATCGGAAGCGCGTCGAGAGCGACCACCGCAATGGCCGCGACGACAAAAACGATGACCGTTACCCGGTCGCGCAACAAGGGCGCGAGTATCGCGATGAAACATAGCGGCACGACGAATTCGAGTTGCCACGACGAAGGGATCACCGACCCAAGCAGTACGCCCAGCAGCGTCGAAGCGCCCCAAGTCACCCAAAGCAGCATGCCGGAACCCAGGAAATACGAGGCGTTAGCGCGCAGATCTTTCGATTCGCGGAAGCGCTGTATCGTTGCGGCGAAGGCCTGGTCGGTAAGCAGGAACGCGAGCAGATTCCTCCAGCGAGAATCGAGCGACCGCAAATGCGGCGCCATCGCGGCGCTGTACATCAGGAAACGCAGGCTGAGCACAAGGCAAGTCAGCACAATGACCGCGAACGGCGCGCCATCGGCGATCAATTGCGTCGCAGCGATTTGCGCTGCGCCGCTGAAGATGATCAGCGACATCGCCAACGCGGCCAGCGGCGATACGCCGGCGCTGAGCGCGCCGACGCCGCACACGATGCCGAACGGCACGATGCCCATGAGCATCGGCAGCATGTCGCGCGCGCCTTCGAAAAAGGCCGGTCGGGAGAAATGGGCACGCATCGAAAGTCGAAAAACAAAAGGCCCGCAGATGTGCCGCAGGCCGAGCAAACGACGATGATCATTATAGGTCCTCACAGAGGTTCTTATCGCGGCCAGTCGCGATGAGTCTTGGCGTCTCGACGGCCGTCGACTAGTTTTGGCCCGCGCCGCCTCCCCGTGATGTCTCCAGCGTGTCCCACACCACGCCGCGAACGCTGTCCACCCAGGCTTTGCGGTCCGCACTCTGCACCTGCCACAGCGGATAGAACCGCGATCGGCTTGCCGCCGAAGAGTCCCATACGAGCTGGGCCTCGGCGCCTGGTCCGAAACCTGCGCGCCGGATCGCGTCGTCGGCGCTGATCAGCGTGTGTCCTGCGCGTCCCGGCAACCGTGCCGCCTCGAGCACCTCACCGGACACCGCGTCGACGGCGGCGATCGCGGACGCGTGTTCGGCCGCGCCGAACACCACGAGCTGGAATTCCCGTGCCCCCGGTCGCATGCGAGCGACCGCCCACGTTCTGGCCGGCTCGTTGGCATCAAGACCAAGCGCCGTGCGAGCGCTGGCGACGGCCGCGTCGACCGAACCGGCGTCGTCGCCAGTCATGAGTTCACCGTCAGAGGCCACCCAGGTCGCTGGTGAGCGCCGTGAACACCGCGCCGTCGAACACCCGTACATAGAGGCGGTGCGCGCCCAGCGAGATCATGCGAAACGGGTAAAACGGAGATAGCGACTCGCGGCAGGGCCGCCAAACGAGCGCAGGCTGGACGGAAACCCCCTGCGGCCGTACGAGCAGTTGTCCGGCGCTTCCAGGAAGCGCGAATTGCCGGCCTACCACATGGGCGACAGCCGTTGCCGAATCGGCGAAGCCAAACATCGATGCGTCAGGATTGTTTACTGCCATTGCCTGCTGATAGCCGCCCATGCGCCCATCGACACCAACGGCGGCGCGGAGTTTTCCTTGTGCGTCGACGGTCGGCACGATCCAGTAATAGCTGTCCAAGCGATCGAGGCGCTGGACCAGCAGCGGTTCCGTCGTGCGGACCTGGTCAAACACCTTTGACCATATCGGATGAGACAACAGGCCCGCTTTCTGCAAATTGCCGAGCAGTCCGGCACGAACCTGCGGGGCTTCGAGGAGACGCTGTCCGGTAGCCGCGCTGCTTGGATCGGACAGAGGAGGAGGCGTCGGCGGCTGCGCCGGTCCGGGTGGATCGGGGTCGCAGACCGCAACGTACCTGCCAAGCCATTGCGTGCCGAATCCGTTCGGGGTCAGATAATCCGATTGCCAGGTGCCATAGGAAACGTTGATGTCGGCGACACCGCGACTACCTCCGCTTCCGCAAACATCTCCGTCGCTGTGCGGCGGCGGACCCGGAGGCGCAGGCACCGGCGGCCACGGGTTATTCAGATCGAAACTGGATATGGCGTAGGACGTATCGAACGCGGTTGCCGGAGCTGCGCTCGCCGTAAAGCCGCGAACGACGGCCCAGTGGTTGCCGCTGAACACCAACGCAATCGGTGCGCATTGGTATTGGTGGATGGCCCAGCAGATCGTGCGGCTGATCGGATCCTCGGAATCGGTCGAGTCGAGCGTGAAGTGCTTCAGCGACTGCCGATTGTTCATCGTCCAGCAAAGACCATCGGGCGGTGTCGACCAGGCGCTCCCCTCGATCGTGTGATTGTGATTGTCGTTGTAGAGGTCGTCCTGGGAGAGCAGGGGCTGACCGATCGCGTGAAGCACCATCTGCGCACATGCGGCGCCGCAGTAGAAGTCCGTGTCCTGCTGATGGTACGGAACATCCAGGTGCTCGTGCATCGCGCTCTCCTCCAGATACTCCGATGTGCTTCCTCGCGCCCATTCGCCGTCGATCTGCAGGAACTTTCACGGTCCGCTATGGAGGGGCTCGCTGCAATTGATGCTATGGCGCGAACGAAGCCCGTGTCAAGGCGAGCCCTCGTGCTCGACGGCGGCCGGAACGGACAGTGTCGGCGAGAATCGGGATGGCGCCATCAACTTCCGTCGCGCGACCGACTCGTATAAGCTTGGCGTGCCTGCGCCGGATGGATCACGGGCACCAAGGCTTCGAACGAGTTCGCGCCACGGTGCCGGAAGGTCGCAATCGGCGCGCGACGTACGTCCAACCCTTAACAATGCGAGGGGATCATCGCCATCAACTACGAAGGCCTATGGTGGGCGGCGCCCGCGGGGTCGGAAGCGGGTTGGGGCATCAACTTTGCGCATCAGGGCGACGTCATCTTCGCGACCTGGTTCACCTACAACGTTTACGGGAAGGCGTGGTGGCTGACCATGACCGCCAACATTGTCACCAATGGTGTGTATGGCGGCCAACTCATCCGCACGAATGGGGCGCCGTTCAGCGCTTATCTGCCTCCCGCCACGCCGACGCCGGTCGGAACCGGAACATTGACGTTCAGCAGCGCGACGACGGGAACGTTTGCCTACACGGTGAGCGATGGGCCGAACGTGGCGACGCAGACCAAGACGATTGCGCTGCAGACGTTCGGGCCGGCGCCGGTGTGCGTTTGGGGGGCCCAATCCGATCTGACGCTGGCGACCAACTTCCAGGATCTGTGGTGGGCGAGTGGAGGTACGGAATCCGGATGGGGAGTGAACCTGGCGCAACAGGGCACAACGATTTTTGCGACCTGGTTCACTTACGATGCGAACGGCAATCCCTTGTGGCTGTCAGCGACCGCACCACAGAGCGCGCCGAACACGTTCGGCGGCACGCTCTATCTCACCAGCGGGCCGGCGTTCAATGCGGTGCCGTTCGATCCGGCTGCGGTCACACGGACCGCTGTCGGCGCGGCAACCTTCAAGTTCGCCAACGGCAACAGCGGCAGCTTTACCTACGTCGTGGACCTTGGGGACGGCATCAACAAAGCGACGCAAAGCAAGGCGATCACTCGCCAAGTGTTCCGCGCGCCCGGGACCGTGTGCCAGTAGCGGCACGCGCAAGCTCGACGTGATCGCTCAACCCGCACTCGTCTGTGCGATACCGGCGTCGACGATGAGGTTATGCCCCGTGATGGCGCGCGCTTCGTCGGACGCGAGAAACAACACCGCGCGTGCCACGTCGTCTTCAGACAGAGGGAACTTGAGGCACTGGCTGTTGACAATGACTGTCTGGGCGCGGGCGTCGACCCAGAGCGCTTTCTGCCGTTGCGTCAGGACCGCGCCGGGGACGATCGAATTGACGCGGATGTTGTACACCCCTAGCTCGCGCGCCAAGGTGCGCGTAAGTCCGTTGATGGCGGCCTTGGCCGTCGTGTACGCAACCATTCCGGGTATCGCGTGCATCCACGATACCGAACCCATGTTGATGATCGACCCACTGCCTTGCTTTTTCATGGCGGGCACGACCGCCTGCACCGCAAAGAAGTGGTGGCGAAGATTGACGGCGAAGCGCTCGTCCCAGTAGTCGGGCGTGACGTCCTCGATCCGGTGCCGGTCGTCGCGTGCCGCGTTGTTGATCAGCACGTTGATCGGTCCGAATTCCGCAGCAACTGCGGCGAGTGTTTCGCGCAATGCCGCGATGTCGCGCAGGTCGCAACGGTGATAGCGAACCGACGCTGGAGCCAGCTGCGCCACCAGTGCTTTCGATGCCGCGTCGTCGATATCGCAGAACGCGACACGGCAGCGCTGCGCAGCGAAGCGCGATACGATCGCGGCGCCAATACCGGACCCGCCACCGGACACGAACACGGTCTTGCCGGCGAGGTTGGGGTACGACGCCGTCGGGGATTCAGCGGACATGTTCCTGCATCCTAGCAGTCGACAAAGCGGACAGAGTAGGTAATGCCCGCGCGCACCGGAGCCCGCCTAGGTCATTCATATTATATATAGCACACGGACGACTGGGCCGCGAACGTTGGCTACAATAGCCGCCCGACTTCGTTGTGCTGTTTTTTCGAGGAAATGAACACATGGACCTTCCCCTGAACAGCTTCAAGCGCGCGATCGTTTCCGGCAAGACGCCAATCGGCGCCTGGTTGATGTGCGCTACGCCGTCGACCGCTGAAGCGCTCGGCTGCGTCGGCTTCGATTTCCTGGTCGTCGACATGGAACACACGCCGATCGACACACCGCAGATGATCGGCATCCTGCAGACGATCGCGGGCACCTCCGCGCAAGCTGTCGTACGCCCGCCATGGAACGATATGGTGATGGTCAAACGTTGCATGGATGCCGGCGCGCAAACGCTGCTGTTTCCCTTCGTCCAGAATCCCGATGAAGCGAAGCGCGCGGTCGCATCGACACGCTATCCGCCGCAAGGCATCCGCGGCGTCGCCGGCACGCATCGCGGCAGCCGCTACGGCACCGTCGCCAACTATCTGCAGCGCGCCAACGATGAGATCTGCGTCATCGTGCAGATCGAAACGATTCCGGCCTTCGATCAACTCGAAGCGATCGCGTCGGTTCCGGGCGTCGATTCGATATTCATCGGGCCCGCCGATCTGTCCGCCTCGATGGGCTTTCTCGGCGACATGGGCAATGCCGCGGTCCAGGACAAGCTCAAGGCGGGTGCGCAATTGTGCATACGCCTCGGCAAGCCATGCGGCATCGTCGGCGCCAACCCCGACATGGCGGGCAAGTTCGTCGACTACGGCTTCTCGTGGGTCGCAGTCGGCTCCGACCTCGCCTACGTCGTGACGCGCGGCACCGAATATCTCGCCAAGATGCGTGGCGTAGCTCCGGTTGCGGCCGCCAAAACTCCAAGCGCGTATTGACACCATCGAGCTGCGCGCCGGTCCCGCGCGCGTGCTCATCGCGCCGGCCGTCGGCGGCGCACTTGCAGCATACGACTGGAACGGAGAGGCGATCCTCCGGCGCACGGCCCCGGAAGCCATGGCGAGCGGCGCCGTGCGTGAGTTCGCGTGCTATCCGCTGATTCCGTTTTCCAATCGCATTGCGGATGCGACGCTGCACTGGGCTGGCGACGCGTTCGCGCTTCGGCGTTACCTTAGCGCGGAACCACACGCGATTCACGGCAATGCGTGGCAGCGGGCATGGAACGCCGTCGAAGTCGGCCTGGATCACGCGCTGCTTGAGCTCGTACACGAAGCCGGCGGCGAGTCTGCATATGAATGGCCATTCCCGTTCCGCGCGAGCCATGCATTCGAACTCGTCGACAGCGCGTTGACGTTGCGCCTCGAAATCGTCAACACCGGCGACCGCACGTTTCCGTTCGGGCTCGGCTGGCATCCATTCTTCCCACGATCTCCATCGATGGAGCTCGAATTTCGCGCGGAAGGGGTATGGTTGACCGATGCCACCCGCCTGCCGACGCAACACGCCTCCGTGCCGCCGGAGTGGGACTTCAGGCAAACGCGTACGATCGGGACGACAGCAACCGACAACTGTTTCACGGGCTGGCGGCCGCCGGCGACGGTCCGCTGGCCTGAGCGCGGACTCGCGGTCGAACTGAGCGCGGATGCCGCGTGCAACCATTTCGTCGTATTCATGCCAGAGGATCGGGACTTCATTGCCCTCGAGCCGGTCACGCACATGACCGATGCGTTCAATCGCGCGGGCGTCGGCCAGAAGGACACCGGAACACGACTCCTCGCGCCCGGGGCAGCCTTTTCTTGTACGATGCGATTTTCGACCCTGGCGGTCCGTTGATGCCATCCGCGTTTGAATGCGTGCTGGATGCGAAGGCCAGCCTTGGCGAGTGCCCCGTGTGGTCGGTCGCCGAGCAGGTGTTGTACTGGGTCGACATCAACGCGCCCGCGCTCAACCGCTTCGACCCGGCCAGCGGCGTGAATACGCCATGGCCAATGCCCGCATCGATCGGCTGTTTTGCTTTGCGCATGCGTGGCGGCTTCATCGCCGCGTTGCGAGACGGCATCTGGTTCGTCGATCGAAACGGCAAACTCGAACGCAAGGTCGCCGATGCGCCTTACGATCCTGCGCATCATCGCTTCAATGACGGCCGCGTCGACGCGCAGGGACGGCTGTGGGCCGGGACCATGAACGAACGGCGCGATGCCAATAGCGCAATGCTCTATCGGCTCGATGCCGACTTGAAGCTCGTGCCAGTCATTACCGGCATCATGATCTCGAACGGACTCGCCTTCAGTCCCGACGGCAAGACGCTTTACCACGCGGACACACCGACGCGAACGGTGAACGCCTACGACTTCGACGCCACGACCGCGGCAATGTCGAATCGGCGCGTGTTCGCGCGCTTCGATGGCGAGACCGACCGCCCGGACGGCGGAGCGGTCGACAGCGCAGGATGCTACTGGAGCGCCTTCTACCGCGGCGGCAAGGTCGTGCGTCTTTCACCGCAAGGCAATCTGCTCGCCGAATATCCGGTGCCGGCCATGTGTCCAACCATGTGTGCCTTCGGCGGACCCGACATGCGGACGATCTTCGTGACCAGCGCGCGGCAACAGCGCGAGGCCGCCGAGCTCGAGCGCCTGCCGCAGTCCGGCGGCATCTTCGCGTTGCACGTCGACACGCCGGGACAGGTAGAACCAAGGTTCGCGCACTGAACCCAAGCGGCCCACGAATGCAATTCGATACCAGCACCTATATTCGCCTCGAGGCATCGAGCAGCCTCGGCACTTCGGGGTCCGGAGCGTCGTTCGCGACGAGCACCGGCGACATTCTCGAAATAGGATGCTTCGGCCGGGGCGTGCTGCGCATTCGTGTCGGTCCTAACACCCGGCCCGACTACGGACTCGTAGTCGCCCGCGCCCAACGCTGCGAAGTCGCGCAGCCAAGTCCGGGTACATGGAGTTTCACGGCGGGGGACACGAGCCTGGAACTGACCGCGGAGCCCCTTGCGTTCCGGCTCCTGCATGAAGGCCAACCCATTCTCAAGTCGATCACCGATGAACACTTTCGCGGCTTCACGCGGCTGCCCGTCATCGGCCGAGCGCGCGGGGCCGCGCAGTGGGTGAGCGCGTTTGCACTTGCCTCCGGCGAGCCCGTTTACGGCCTCGGCGAAAAATTCGGACCACTCAACAAGCGTGGCCAGATCGTCCATTCGCACGTCGTCGACGCGCTGGGCGTCAACACGGGACTGTCCTACAAGAACGCGCCGTTCTGCTGGAGTCCGTGCGCCGGCAAGAACGCATGGGGAATTTTCGTCAACACGCCGGGCCGTGTCACACACGGCGTCGGCCATCCCGACTGGTCGCACCGTTCCTACGGCATCGTGGTCGAAGACGAAGCGCTGGATCTGTTCCTCATCGGCGGCCGCGATCCGGCGCAGATCATCGAGCGCTATACAAACCTCACTGGTCGCGCGCCCGACGTTCCACTGTGGGGCCTGGGGCTGTGGGTGTCCAAGGCGTACTATCGCACGCCCGAGGAAGCAACCGCCGTCGCCGGCAAGCTGCGCCAGCGAAAGATCCCCTGCGACGTGCTGACGCTCGACGGACGCGCGACGTGGGACGTACAGACCCGTTTCGATTTCCAATGGGATGCGCAACGCTACCCGCATCCCGGCGCGTCACTGTCGAAGATGAAAGCGCAGGGGCTACGCATCTGCGTCTGGGAATATCCCTATGTTTCGATCCATTCCAAGCTGTTTGCCGAACTAGCGTCGAAACGTTACTTGCTGTCCACTGAGAACGGCGAACCGTATGTGTTCGGCTGGGACACCTCGCCGGCCACTTCGCCGTTCGGCGACGTGCTGACGCCATTACCCGAGTCGGGCATCGTCGACTTCACCAATCCCGCGGCCTATGCCTGGTGGCGCGACGCGCATGAACCGCTGTTCAAGGCAGGTGTCGACGTTCTCAAGTGCGATTTCGGCGAGCATGTTCCCGACGATGCCGTGGCCTTCAATGGCGATCGCGGCAAACGCTTGCACAACGTCTATCCCCTGCTCTACAACCGCTGCGTCTATGAAGCGACAAAAAAATTCGGCGACCACGAACACGGGCCGCCGATGGTGTGGTCCCGCGCCGGATGGTCCGGCAGCCAGCGTTACCCGATCCAATGGGGCGGCGATCCGCAATCGGACTGGGAGGGATTGGCGGCAAGCATCCGCGGCGGCTTGTCGTGGGGCATGACCGGCGCGCCCTACTACGCCACCGACATCGGCGGCTTTTACGGTTCGGAGCAACCGTCGGCCGAACTGTATCTGCGTTGGCTGCAAATGAGCGTATTCAGTTCGCACATGCGCGTGCACGGCATCGGGGCGCGCGAGCCGTGGGCGTTCGGCGAAGAGGCCGAAGCAATCGCGCGGCAATGGATCGAGTTTCGCTACCGCCTGTTGCCGTATCTCAAGCACGTCATCGGGAGCGCAGTCGCGTCCGGGCTTCCCGTAATGCGCGCGATGCCGCTTGCGTTTCCGGGCAACGCGCTCACGCGGGGCTACGAAACGCAGTTCATGTGTGGCGACGCGCTGCTGGTGGCGCCGATCGTTGCGGCCGGAGGCGAAGTCGACGTCGCGCTGCCTCCGGGGGCATGGTACGACGTCGCGGCGCGGCAACGCCTTGCGGGCCGCCAAGTGGTCCGCTATCGCGCCACGCTGGATCGTTTTCCCGTTTTCGGCCGCGAAGGCTATGCGCTCCCCCTAGGGCCGATCGTGCAGCACACGGGTGAAATCGACGTGGCGCGTCCGCTGGATGCCCTGTATGTTTTCGGCAAGCCGACGCAGCCGTTGACCGGCTTTGCGCAAGCGAACATCACGCTCGGCGAAGGTCAGGCCACGGTAACCGCGAACGCGGGTGTCAAAGTGGAAATATTCGGCGACGCCGCGGGCATTCGGGTCGAGTCGCGCCCGGAAGCATGAGCGCGAAGGGCCGTCCCGAGCGCCTCAGTGCGCCGATGAGCGGGGCCGCGCAGCGCAAAGAGGTGCAATGACCTCGTCGGTGACGATCGCCGTGACCAGCGGCGAACCTGCGGGCATCGGGCCGGACCTGTGCGTGCGGCTGGCCGAACGACGGTGGCCGATGCGCATGGTGCTGTTCGGCGACATCGAATTGCTGCGCGATCGCGCGCGGCGACTCGGTGCCGGCGTGCGTCTTGTGCCGTATGCAAAAGGCAGCGCAGCGCCATCCGGCGCGATCGAGGTTGCGCATTACCCGCTCGCCACGAGCGTCATTGCCGGTCGCCCGGATACCGCCAACGCTCGCACGGTATTGGCGATGCTCGACGCCGCGCTGACGGGCTGCGTGGCGGGCGAATTCGCGGCGATGGTAACGGCGCCGGTGCAGAAAAGCGTGATCAATGCCGCCGGCGTGCCCTTCACAGGACACACCGAATACCTTGCCGCGAGAACGGGAGCCGAGCACGTCGTCATGCTGCTCGTCGGCCGCGGCGACGCGGCATGGCTGCGGGTCGCGCTGGCGACCACGCACCTGCCGCTCGCCGCGGTGCCCGCCGCGATCACGCGGGAAAGCCTCGTCGCAACCCTTCAGGTCGTTGATTCAGATTTGCGGGCCAAATTCGGCATTGAAGCGCCTCGCATCGCCGTCTGCGGCTTGAACCCGCACGCGGGCGAAGGCGGATATCTGGGGAGAGAGGAAATCGACGTCATCGAACCCGCCATTGCGGTGCTGCGTGGAATTGGCGTCGATGTCAGTGGACCGGTGCCCGCCGACACGGTGTTCGTCCCGCGTACGGCCCGAGGCTACGACTGCATCGTGGCGATGTACCATGACCAGGGCTTGCCGGCATTGAAGCAAGCGAGCTTCGGTCACGGCGTCAACGTCACGCTAGGCCTGCCGATCGTGCGCACTTCGGTCGATCACGGCACCGCGCTCGACCTTGCCGCCGATCCGGCGGGGGCGCGGTCCGCGGATCCCGGCAGTCTGGTCGCCGCCGCCGAATTGGCAATCGATCTGGCCCAGAAAGCGGCTTCGGCCGTGCACGCCGCTCGATAGCGGCAAGTGTGCGCGGCAGCACCACAATCGCGCAACTGCGTTCCATGTTCGGACATCAAACGCGCAGGCGCTTCGGCCAGAATTTCCTTGCCGACCCGAATTACATCGCCAAAATCATCGCTGCCATCGAGCCACGTCCGGGCGATAACATCGTCGAGATCGGCCCCGGCCTCGGCGCGCTGACGCGTTCGTTGATCGAGGCGTGCGGACGCATCGCCGCCATCGAAATCGATCGCGACCTCGCGGCGCGTCTGACTGCCGAATATGCGCCCGATCGGCTATCGCTCCACGTCACCGACGCGCTGCGCTTCGATTTCACGACGCTGGGCCAAAATCTCCGCGTCATCGGCAATCTTCCCTACAACATCAGCTCGCCGCTCCTGTTTCACATCGCGCAATACGATGCGATCGTTCACGACGTGACGGTGATGCTGCAAAAGGAAGTCGTGCAGCGCATGACGGCGCTACCCGCAACCGCGGACTACGGCCGCCTGACCGTGATGTTGCAGGCGCGCTTTGCCGTCGAGCGGCTGCTGGTCGTTCCCGCAGGTGCGTTCCGGCCAGCACCCAAAGTGGAATCGGCGGTCGCACGCCTCGTCCCGCTCGGCGGCGCGCGCCCGCACATCGCCGACGCGGCCCTGTTCGGACAAGTCGTGATGGCCGCATTCGGTCAACGACGCAAGACGTTGAGGAATGCGCTGAAGGCATTTGCGACGGACACCGAACTCGAGCGCGAAGGCATTGCGCCCGGTGCCCGCGGCGAAACGCTGGCGGTCGCCGACTATGTGCGGCTGGCCAATGCGCTGGCGGCGAGGCGCTGACGCTCGCCTAGCGAAAAGCCTCCACGATAGCCTGCTCCAACCATGCAACGGGGAGCATCAACACGAGTTGCGCGAGGACGATCGCGATCAATGGCGACAGGTCGAGCGTACCCCCAAGCGGCGGCAGGATGCGGCGGATCGGCGCGAGCACGCGAAACGTCAACGCGTTGAGCACGCCCGCCAGGGGGCCGTCCGGCGCAACCCACGAGAGGATCGCCTGGACGAAGATCGCACCGATCATGATCCACAGCGCGGCCTTGACCAGTTCGACGATGGCGAACGCCGCGACAAAGCCGGCAAACGCACCGGAAAGCGGCGTTGCACCCGTCGCTGCCAGCGCGACGAGCCACAGGCATTGTCCGATCCAGGCGACGATCAGCGACGCCCAGTCGTAGCCACCGCGACCCGGCACGACGCGACGCAGAGGTTTGACCGCCCAGTCGGTGAGGGCGATGGTCGCCTGCCCGAGCGGGTTGCGGAACGGCGCGCGAAGCCACTGCATGATGAAGCGCAACAAGGCTGTATAGACGATCAGACCGAACACCGTGTTGATCAGGAAGCGCAGTGCATCGGACCACATCATGGCTCGTTTCCATAGACGTCCCCGAGCTCATGCGCCCGTTCGGCGGCGGCTTTCACGGCCGCGACGATCGCGCTCATCACCGCTGCACTGTCGAGCACGCCGACCGCGCGTTCCGTGGTGCCACCCTTTGAGGTGACCTGCGCACGCAGCAGCGCGAGCTCGGAATCGCTCTGCTCGGCCAGGCGCGCCGCACCGGAGAACGTCGTCAGGGCGAGCCGGCGCGCGGCCGACGGGTCCAGGCCAAGTTCGAGCGCCGCGGATTCAAGCGCCTCGATGAAGTAGAAGACGTACGCGGGGCCGCTGCCGGACACCGCGGTGACGACGTCGAGCTCGTCCTCGCGTTCGCACCAGAGTGTCCCGCCGACCGCCTCGAGCACCGCCGAGGCGCGGGCGCGGCCGTCGCCGTCGACGCCGGAAAACGCATACAACCCGGCGATGCCGGCCCCGATCAAGGCCGGCGTATTCGGCATGGCGCGCACGAGGCGCCGATAACCCAGCAGCCAGCGCGACAGGTCGGGAAGTCGAATCCCCGCCGCAATGGTCAGCACGACCTGCCGCTTGAGCATCGTCGCCAGCTCGCGCGCGACGATCCGAACGTTCTGCGGTTTGACCGCGATGACGATCACGTCCGCGTTCGCGACCGCGGCGGGCTCGACCTGCGGGAACGTTGCGATGCCAAAACGCGCCGCGACCGTCGCCCGCGCCTCGGCATCGACCTCGACGACGGCCAGCGCGTTCGATGCGACGCCGCGCGCAATCAAGCCACCGATCAGCGCACGCGCCATGTTGCCGCCGCCAATGAAAGTGATGTTCATGCGCTTTTTGCCTCAGCTTTCTTCGAACGCGCGCCGAACAGAGCGCTGCCAATGCGCACCAGCGTGCTCCCTTCCGCGATTGCGGCTTCCATGTCCGCCGACATTCCCATCGACAGCGTATCGACGGCCAGTCCCGAGGCCCGCGCGCGGTCGAACAGAGAGCGCAGAACGCGGAACTGCGCGCGCTGACGCGCGACGTCGTCGGTCTCCGCTGCAATGCCCATGAATCCGCGCAACGTCAGCCGCGGCCGGCGCGCAACTTCCTGCGCGAGATCGTATGCAGATTCGGGCGTACACCCGCTCTTGCCGGCTTCGCCGCTGATATTGACCTGGACGCAGACGTTCAGCGGTGGCAGCTCGCGGCCCCGCATCGCCTCGAGCCGCTCCGCAATCTGCGCCCGCTCGATGGTCTCCACCCAGTCGAAGTTCGCGGCCGCCAGGCGTGCCTTGTTTCCCTGCAACGGGCCGATCAGGTGCCATTCGATCGCGGCCAGATCGGACAACGCCGCCATCTTGGCGCGGGCCTCCTGCACATAGTTCTCTCCGAACGCCCGCTGGCCCAGCGCATACGCCGCGCGAATCGCCTCGACGGGGAAGGTCTTGCTGACCGCCAGCACCCGGATCGAGGCAGGATCGCGGCCTGCAGCCCGGGCCGCCCCGGCCACGCGCGCTGTGACTGCTTGCCACGCCTTCTCGTATGGGCTCATAATCAGATGACGTCGGCATAGGCGGCCGATCTGTGTAATCAACAACTTGCCTGAGTGCCGCAGGGATTATAAATGGACATTGCCGAACTGCTCGCTTTCGCGGTCAAGAATAAGGCGTCGGACCTGCATCTCTCCGCAGGGCTGCCGCCGATGATCCGCGTCCATGGCGACATCCGCCGCATCAATCTGCCGCCGATGGAGCACGAAGACGTGCACGCCATGGTGTACGACATCATGAGCGATGCCCAGCGCAAGATGTACGAGGAAATGCTCGAATGCGACTTCTCGTTCGGCATTCCCAATCTTGCGCGTTTTCGGGTCAACGCCTTCAATCAGGAGCGCGGTGCGGCGGTCGCGTTCCGGACGATTCCGTCGAAAGTCCTGTCGCTGGAAGAACTGGCGGCACCCCGGGTGTTCGCCGAGCTGACCAATCGCCCGCGCGGCCTGATTCTCGTGACCGGCCCGACCGGCTCGGGCAAGTCGACGACGCTCGCCGCGATGGTAAACCACGTCAACGAAAACGAGTACGGCCATATCCTCACTATCGAGGACCCGATCGAGTTCCTGCACGAGTCCAAGAAGTGCCTCATCAACCAGCGCGAAGTCGGCCCGCATACGCTGTCTTTCTCGAACGCCTTGCGGGCGGCGCTACGCGAAGACCCCGACTACATCCTCGTCGGGGAAATGCGCGATCTCGAGACGATCCGGCTGGCCTTGACCGCCGCCGAAACGGGACACCTGGTGTTTGGCACGCTGCATACGAGTTCGGCAGCCAAGACGATCGATCGCGTCATCGACGTGTTTCCGGCCGCGGAAAAGGACATGGTGCGCGCAATGTTGTCCGAGTCGCTGGTCGCCGCGATATCGCAGACACTGCTCAAGACCAAGGACCAGCAGGGGCGCATCGCGGCCCACGAAATCATGATCGGCTCGCCCGCCATCCGGAACCTGATCCGCGAAAACAAGGTCGCGCAGATGTATTCGGCCATCCAGACCAGCCAGGCGGCAGGAATGCAGACGCTCGACCAGTGCCTGGTCGAAATGGTCCGCAGAAACCAGGTGTCGATGGCCGAAGCACGCCAGCGCGCCGTGAACAAGGATCTCTTCGGCGGTTGATCGCAGAGACGGGAGCGCCAGCCATGGAACGCGAAACAGCTACCAAATTCATTCACGAGCTCCTTGATCTGCTGGTGAAGCAGGGCGGTTCCGACTTGTTCATCACGGCGGGCTTTCCGCCGGCGCTCAAGATCGACGGCAAGATCGCGCCGGTGTCCAAGACTCAATTGACCCCGCAGCACACGATCGAAATCGTGCGCAGCGTGATGAACGACAAGCAAGCGGCGGAATTCGAATCGACGAAGGAGTGCAATTTCGCCATCAGTCCGCCAGGCATCGGCCGGTTCCGTTGCAACGCTTTCGTCCAGATGGGGCGCGTGGGGATGGCGATGCGAACGATCAACACGACCATCCCGACCTTCGACGAACTCAGCCTGCCTCCCGTGCTCAAGGATGTCACGATGAGCAAGCGCGGCATCATGATGTTCATCGGCGCGACAGGCGCCGGCAAGTCGACGTCGATGGCCGCACTGCTCGGATACCGCAACGAGAACAGCTACGGTCACATCATCACGATCGAGGATCCGATCGAGTTCGTCCACGAGCACAAGAACTGCATCATCACGCAGCGCGAAGTCGGGGTCGACACCGACAACTGGGGCATCGCGCTCAAGAACACATTGCGCCAGGCCCCTGACGTCATTCTGATCGGCGAAGTTCGCGACCGCGACACGATGGATTACGCGATCGCGTTCGCCGAGACGGGCCACCTCTGCCTGGCGACGCTGCACGCCAACAGTACCAACCAGGCGCTGGACCGGATCATCAACTTCTTCCCGGAAGAGCGACGCCAGCAGCTGCTCATGGACCTTTCGCTCAATATCCGCGCCTTCGTCGCGCAACGGCTGATCGCGCGCCGCGACGGCCGTGGCCGCGTCCCCGCGGTCGAAGTGATGCTGAATTCGCCGTTGATCTCCGACCTGATCTTCAAGGGCGACGTTTCGGGCATCAAGGAGATCATGAAGAAGTCGCGCGAGCTTGGCATGCAGACCTTCGACCAGGCACTGTTCGACCTGTTCGAGGCTGGCATGATCAGCTACGAAGACGCGCTGCGCAACGCCGACTCGCTCAACGACCTGCGCCTCGAAATCAAGCTGCACGGCAAGGACGCCAAGAACCGCAACGTCATGGCCGGCATCGGAAACATGGATCTGGTCCCTGACTCGAACAATCCGCTGGCGGCCAACCGGTTCTAGCACGTCCGGGACATACGCGCGGCTGTGCTAGTCTAGAAATCCGTTTCGCCGGAGCCATGGCATGGCTGGCCTCGCTGCAAATACCCTGATTCCAACCGAAATCAAGCTGCATCAGGCGTCGCGCTTGATGGAGTTATCGTTCGCCGACGGCACGAATTTCCGGCTGCCCTACGAGTACCTGCGCGTCTATTCACCGTCCGCCGAGGTGCGGGGCCACGGCCCGGGACAAGAGACGCTGCAAGTCGGCAAGCGCGCCGTGACCATCGATGAAGTCGAGCCAATCGGCCACTATGCGATCAAGCCGAAATTCTCCGACGGCCACGATACCGGCATCTATTCGTGGGACTACCTTTACGACCTGGGTATACGCCATGACGAGCTGTGGGGCCAGTACCTCGCCAGGATGACCCGCGCCGGCGCGAGCCGCGACGCCGACCCCGCATCGGCGGTCGCGCCCTCGACGCGTGGATGCGGACACCAGCATTGAGCGAGAAAACCAACTTCGGCTTCGAGCAGGTCGCACCCGAGGAGAAGGCGCGCCGCGTTCGCGGCGTGTTCGAATCGGTCGCGGGCAAATACGACCTGATGAACGACCTGATGTCCGCCGGTTTGCATCGCGCCTGGAAGCGCTTTACGGTCGAGACCAGCGGCGTTCGCGACGGTGCGCGCGTACTGGACATCGCGGGCGGCACGGCGGACCTCGCGCGCTTGTTTGCCGACCGGGTCGGCCCCACCGGGAGCGTCGTCCTGACCGACATCAACGGCGCCATGCTCGCCGCCGGGCGCGATCGCTTGCTCAATGAGGGGCGCATCATCCCCACAGTGCAGTGTGACGCCGAGAAACTACCCTTTTCCGCGGGGCATTTCGACTGCGTGTGCATCGGCTTCGGGCTGCGCAACGTCACGCGCAAGGAAGCTGCGCTCGCGGAAATGCGCCGCGTGCTCAAACCGGGCGGCGTTGCGTTGATTCTCGAATTCAGCCGTGTATGGGCGCCGCTGCAGCCCGTGTACGACTGGTACAGCTTCAATGTCCTGCCGCGCCTCGGCAAGGCCGTCGCCGGCGATGACGCGAGCTACCGCTACCTCGCGGAATCGATTCGCATGCATCCCGACCAGCCAGCGCTCAAGGCGATGATGGAACACGCCGGCTTCGAGCGCGTGGACTGGTTCAATCTCGCCGCCGGCGTGGTCGCGCTGCATCGGGGTCACGTATTCTGAATCGCGTGCCGACGATGAACGTCTCCGCGGAAATCGTCAACCGCACGCTCGACCGGGAGGCGTGGGCGCGCGAACGTCTCGCCGTGCACGCCGGGCGCACCGTGCGCTTCGTCGTCGGACCCGCCCGCATCGCCTATGGCATTGACGCTCATGGCCGGCTGCAGGATGCGATTGCAGCACCCGATTTGACGCTGACGATTGCTCCGCTGCGCTTGCCGGGTTTGCTCGCGCAACCAAGTCGCTGGCAGGAACTCGTCGTCGCGGAGGGCGACGCCGGGCTTGCGGCCACGCTCGCCGAACTCGCGTTGACGCTGCCAATGTTCGTCGAGCAGGCGTTCGCGCGCGCGCTCGGGCCGATCGTCGGCCAGCAATTCGCGTCCGCCGGTCGACAACTTCTGAGCATGCCCGAGTACGCGGCGGAGCGCTTCGGCAACAGCATTGCGCGCTATGTCGCTGACGAAACCGATGTCGCGGTGCCCGCGAGCGAAGCGCGTGCTTTCGCAGCGGACGTAGATGCGCTGGCGGCGGATGTCGACACCCTGTCGACCCGCATCGATGCGCTGTTGGCCGCGGTGCAGCGCAAGCTCTGATCCTCGCCAGCGACGGCCCGGCGTCCGGCCACGCCTATCCCGTACAATCGCCGCCATGCATCTGCTGCGGCTGATCAAGATCATGCACGTCGCGCTCAAGTACGGGCTCGACGAATTCCTGCTCGGTCACGAGCGTTTTCGCTGGCTGCGCCCGACCGTGCGCACGCTGACGTTCTGGCGCGACCTTTCGTTGCCCCGTGCCGAGCGGTTGCGCCTGGCGCTGCAAGACCTGGGGCCTATTTTCGTGAAGTTCGGCCAGATGCTGTCGACGCGGCGTGACCTGCTGCCCGCCGACATCGCCGACGAGCTCGCCAGGTTGCAGGACCGCGTGCCCCCGTTTCCCAGCGAACAGGTCATGGCGACGCTGCAACGCGCCTATGGCAAGCCCGTTCTGCAGGTGTTCAAGTCCTTCGATCGCGAACCGATCGCCAGCGCGTCGGTGGCGCAGGTGCACTGGGCCGAGCTGCCGGACGGAACACCCGCCGCGGTCAAGGTGCTCCGGCCGAACATCGCCGCGACGATCGAGAAGGACCTGGGCCTGATGCAGACCGGCGCGTTGCTGGTAGAGAAGCTGTGGTCGGACGGCAAGCGCCTGCGCCCGCGCGAAGTCGTGGCGGAATTCGACAAGACCATCCACGATGAGCTCGATCTCGCGCGCGAAGCCGCCAACTGCTCGCAGCTTCGCCGCAACTTCCTGCACTCGCCGCTGCTGCTCGTGCCTGAAGTGTATTGGGATTGGTGCACGCGAGAAGTCATGGTGATGGAACGCATGGCAGGCACGCCGATCGGCCAGATCGACCGGCTGCGGGAGCAAGGCGTCGACATTCCGCGTCTGGCTCGCGCGGGCGTCGAAATCTTTTTCACGCAGGTGTTTCGCGACGGCTATTTCCACGCCGACATGCATCCGGGCAACATCTTCGTTGCCACCGATCCTGGCAACAAGGGCAAGTACATCGCACTCGATTTCGGCATCATGGGCACCCTGTCCGAACGCGACAAGAGCTACCTGGCGCAGAACTTTCTCGCCTTCTTCCGCCGCGACTATCGCCGCGTGGCGACCGCGCACATCGAGTCGGGTTGGGTGCCTCCCGATGCACGCGTCGATGAGCTGGAAAGCGAAGTCCGCGTCGTGCTCGAGCCGATCTTCGACAAACCGCTCAAAGAGATCTCGCTCGGCAAGGTTCTCGTCAGCCTGTTCAAGGCGTCGCGTCGTTTCAACGTCGAGATCCAGCCGCAGCTCGTGCTCCTGCAAAAGACGTTGCTCAATGTCGAGGGCCTCGGGCGCGAACTCGATCCCGACCTCGATCTTTGGGTGACGGCCAAGCCGTTTCTCGAGCGCTGGATGATGGACCAGATCGGCTGGCGCGCGCTCGAGCGTCGATTCCGGGAAGAGGCCCCTTTCCTGGCGACCACGCTGCCTCTGCTGCCGCGGCTGATCTACCAGAAACTCTCGGCACCACCGGCCGCATCGGATGCCGCGCTGATCGAGCTTGCGACCGCGCAACGAATGCGCAATCGGTGGCTGGCTGTGGTGGCGATATTGCTGGCCGCGGTGGTCGGATTGCTGGCGCTGCGATTGCCGCACTAAGTTGCCAACGCCAACTGCCCTCTTGGGCAGGGCCCGGTTTGTTACAATCGGTGCCTCAACAGAGGGGAGTCGGCTCGGTCCGCGATGGCGCTGCTCGAGATTCAGAACGTCACCCGCCGTTTCGGCACCTTCACCGCGGTCGACCAGGTCAGCATCGCCATCGAGGCGGGGGAATTCTTCACGCTGCTCGGCCCTTCCGGCTGCGGCAAAACCACCCTGCTGCGGATGATCGCGGGGTTCGATCTCCCCGACGCCGGCAGCATTCGGCTGAATGGCAACGACCTCGCGGATCTGCCGCCGGAGCGGCGTCCGGTACGCACCGTGTTCCAGAGCTACGCGCTGTTTCCGCACATGACCGTGGAAGGCAATATCGCGTTCCCGCTGCAGATGGCGAATACGCCTGCCGCCGATATCCCGGCAAAGATCGACGCCGCGCTCGAAGACGTCCGCCTCACGGGCTTCGGCAAACGCTATCCGCACGAATTATCTGGCGGCCAGAAGCAGCGCGTGGCGATCGGCCGTGCGCTGGTGACTCACCCCACTGTGCTGCTGCTCGACGAGCCGCTCGCGGCACTCGACGCGAAACTGCGCGAAGAGATGCAGATCGAGCTCATCAACCTGCAGAAAGAAGTGGGCATCACCTTCGTGTATGTAACGCACGATCAAACCGAAGCGTTGGCGCTGTCGCACCGCATCGCGGTCATGAACAAGGGCCGCGTCGAACAGCTCGACGAGCCGTCAAGGATCTACAGCTTTCCCAATTCCCGCTTCGTCGCCGACTTCATCGGCACCTGCAACCTGCTCGATGGACCTGTGATCGCCGTCGATGAAGGCACCGTCGACGATCGATGTCGCCGGCCTTGGCCCCGTTCGCGTCGCCACCGCCAACGCGACCGAGCACGGGCCGAAACGGCATCGATCGCGCTGCGTCCGGAAAAGATTCGCATCGCCGCCGCGGCGGTGGAAGACTCGGCGGTCAATCGCTTTCAGCGGCACCGTTACCGACCTGCTCTATCTCGGCGACGTCACGGTGTACAAGGTAAGCACGCAGGCCGGCGCGAAACTGGAAGCCCTCCTCGCCAATTCCGGGGCCGGCCGAACCAAGTTTTTCGAAGTCGGAGACGCCGTCGCAATGAGCTGGTCGAGCGATGCCGGGCACTTCATTCCCAAGTAGGCCGCATGGCCACGCGATCGCAAGAGCACATCTCGGCAAATGGCTGGTCAGCGGGCCGCCGCTGCTCTATCTCGTGGTGTTCTTCGCGATCCCGTCGCTGATCATGGTGCTGGCGTCGTTTCGCACGCCGGGCGAGTTCGGCGGGTTGGCGCCGCTGGTCGAGAACGGCAAGCTCGATCTCAACCTCGACAGTTACGCGCGCCTGCTGAGCGACGCCGTTTACACGCAGATATTCGTCAAGTCGGTCTGGTACGCGCTGCTCACCACGCTGTTCTGCCTGCTGCTCGCCTATCCGCTCTCGCTTCTGATTGCGAGAAGCGCCAAGCGCTATCGCGATTTGCTGCTGTTGCTCGTCATTCTTCCGTTCTGGAGCAATTTCCTCATCCGCGTCTACGCGTGGATGATCATTCTCGGACCCAACGCCGCGTTGGCACGGACCGTCAACAGCGTTCTTGCGTTGTTCGGGCACGAGCCCGTCCCGCTGCTGTTCAGCTCGTTTGCGGTGCTCGTATGCCTCGTGTACGTGCACCTCCCGTTCATGGTGCTGCCGCTGTACGCCAACCTCGAGAAGCACGACCAGGCGTTGCTCGACGCCGCCCAGGACCTGGGCGCCAACGCGTGGCAGCGCTTCTGGCGCATCACGTTTCCGCTCTCGCTGCCGGGTGTCTATGCCGGTGCCGCGCTGGTGTTCATTCCAGCACTGGGCATCTTCGCGATTCCCGACATTCTCGGCGGCCCCGAGGACAGCCTCATCGGCAACGTGATCAAGCAGCAGTTCCTGGAAACGCGCGACTGGCCGTTCGGCAGCGTGCTGTCGATCGTGCTGACCGTCGCCGCGCTGCTGCTGGCCGGGTTGGCGGCGTGGGTCGGCCGTCGCAATCTCGGTGCGAGACAGGTCGAATGCGTAAACGAGCCTTCGCGTTGTGGACGGCTGCGGTCGCGGGCTACGCGTTCCTGTACATTCCGTTGATCATCGTCGTGGTGTACTCATTCAACGACTCGCGACTCAACGCCGAGTGGGTCGGCTTCACGCTGAACTGGTACGACACATTGTTCCATGACGAACAGATGCTGCAAGCAGCCGGCAAACTCGCTCGTCATCGCGCTCGTCGTGAGTGCCGTTTCAACCGTCCTCGGCACGATGGCTGGCGTCGCGATGTATCGCTACAAAACCCGGCTGTTGTCGGTACTGGTGCTCACGCCCATCGCCATCCCCGAAATTCTGATGGGCGTGTCGCTGCTCATTTTTTTCGTCCTGCTCAATTTCACGCCCAGCGTCGTGACGGTCGCACTCGTCGCATATCGCCTTCTGCATCGGCTTCGTGGCCATCGTCGTACGTGCGCGCCTGGCAGGCATGGACGAAAGCCTGACCGAAGCCGCGCGGGACTGCGGCGCAACGCCGTTGCAGGCCTTCCGTTACGTCACGCTGCCGCTGATCATGCCGGGTGTCATCGCGGGCGCCCTGATGGCCTTTACCCTGTCGATCGACGACTTTGTCATCACCTTCTTCACCGCGGGTGCCGGCACGGTGACGCTGCCGCTCCAGATCTACTCGATGATCAAGATTGCGGTGACACCGGAAGTCAATGCCGTGTCGACGTTGCTGATGCTGCTCACGCTCGCGTTGATTGTCATGGCGTCGAGGTTGACCCCCACTTTGCTTCGTTCCGACCAGGAGACACCATGAAACGACTCCTCGCGCTGCTGACTTTGCTCCTGCTTGCGCTGCCCGCCACCGCGAAGGATCAGTTGCACCTGTACAACTGGAACAATTACATCGCACCGGAGACGATCAAGCGCTTCGAAGCGTCCTGCAACTGCGAGGTCGTGCAGACGTACTATTCAGACAACGAAGAACTGCTCGCCAAACTCGCCGCGGGCGCGAAGGGATACGACATCCTCGTCCCCACGTCGAACGCCATGCAGGCGCTGATCAAGGGCGGTCAACTGAAGCCGATCGACAAGGCGCAGCTGCCCAACCTGAAAAATATCAATCCGGCGTACCTGAACACGGTGTTCGACCCGGGCAACAAGTATTCGGTCCCGTACGCGATGTCGACGACGATCATCGGCTACAACGACCAGAAAATGAAGGAGCTCGGACTGCCAACTGACACGTGGGCGGTCATCTTCGACCCGACCTACCTCGCGAAGATCAAAGGACGCGTTACCGTGCTCGACAGTGCCAGCGAGCTCTTCGCCGCCGCGCTCAAATACCTGGGCTACTCGGCGAACGACGTCGACCCGAAGCATTGGGATGAAGCCGCTGCGCTCATAAAGAAAGCGAAGCCCTACTGGGCGGCCTTCAATGCATCGTCCTACATCAAGGAGCTGACGGTCGGCAATATCTGGTTGGTGCATGGCTATTCGAACGACATCTTCCAGGCCAATCTCGATGCGCAGGCGGCCGGCCGCCCGTTCAAGATCCTGCAGGGCATGCCCAAGGAAGGGGCGGTGCTCGCAGTCGACAACATGGTGATCCACAAGGACGCGCCGCGTCCCGACCTTGCGCACAAGTTCATCAACTTCATGCTCGAAGGCAAGAACTCCGCGGAACTCACCAACCTCATCGGCTCCGGCAACCCGAATCTGGACGCGGTGAAGTTCATCAAGCCGGAAATTCTCAAGAACCCGGCCATTTTTCCCGACAAGGCGGTCGAAGCGAAACTCGAACAGCTCACGGATCTCACCACGGCGCAGCGCCGTTTGCGCAACAAGCTGTGGACGGAAATCAAGGCGGCCCGATGACTCCCGAGCTCGGATGAGCCTTGTTACCGTGGTGCCGCTCGCGCCGGCGCGGGCCGACGACTATCTGCGCTTTTTCGATCACGAGCGCGGACCCGCGTTTGCCGACAATCCCGATTGGGCCAAATGCTATTGCCACTTCTACGAGGTGCCACGGGCGCTCGACTGGCCATCGCTGTCGGCGAGCGAAAATCGAATCGCCATGCGGTCGCGCATCGAGGTCGGGGAAATGGATGGCTTCCTGGCCTACGAGCATGGCGAAGTCGTTGGCTGGATGAACGCGCAGCCGCGGCACAAGTTGCGCCATTGTTTCGATCGCATGCGCATTGTTCCGACCGACTTGCCGTGTCATGATTTCGAAGCTGCCGCCATCGTGTGCTTCGTCGTCGCGCCCAAGCGCCGCCGGAGCGGCGTTGCCCGCTCACTACTCGCCGGAGGGATGAGCGCCCTGGCCGCGCGCGGCATCAGAGTCGTCGACGCGTTTCCGTTCAAGGCCGGCGACAGTGAATCGTCGACCGATCACTATCATGGACCGCTGTCGATGTTTCTGGCGGCCGGTTTCACGGTCCTGCGCGAAGAAGAAAGCATGACGGTAGTGCGCAAGCGTGTTCTAGGACGTCACCGCGCGGCCGCGACTATAATCTGCGCAGCGCGCTCACTGCGCGGTCTCGACATGTCTTACCGCCCGCAACCGACGCAGCTCCCCCTGTATTTCGCCGTGCTGTACGGGGCGATGATCATCTACGCGAGCCTCGAGCCGGCCTCCGCGTGGATGGCGCCGATCCCCGGCACTCCGTATTTTCTGTTCGCTCCATGGCCACCGCGCTACACGCGCTTCGATGTCGCCATCAACGTTGTCGCGTACGCTCCGTTCGGACTGGCAGTCGCCCTGATCGGCGCGCGAATTTCCCCGCCGGCACGATTTATCATTGGCACCGTCGGTGGCGCGGTGCTGTCGCTGTGCATGGAAAGCGCGCAGATGTTTCTGCCAGCGCGTGACGCCAGCACGATCGATCTTCTCTCGAACACGGTCGGTGCGGCGCTTGGCGCGTTGATTGCGGTGGTGTTCAACGGGGTGCCCGGACTGCGCAGGCGCATTCGGGCATGGCGCAGGCGAGTGTTCCTGGAGGGCCGGCGTGGCGATCTCGGCCTCGCGTTGCTCGCCATCTGGTTCCTCGCGCAGGTCAACCCGGGCATTCCGCTGTTCGCCGCCACGTTCGATCCGTCGCTCGAACTCACGAGCGATCTCGCCGGCACGCTGCTGCAGGCGGCGCAAAGCGCGTTCAACGTCGTCGGCGTCGGCCTGTTCCTGGCATTGCTCGTGCGCCAACGCCAGTTTCTGGGATGGGCGGTACTGATCCTGATCGGTTTCGAGCTTGTGCTCAAGGGATGTGCCGCAAGCCTGCTGCTGCGACAAGCGGTCTTGGAAACGTGGCTCAAGCCCGGTGTGTCGATCGGAATCGTCGTGGGCGCCGTTGCATTGCTCGCAGCCATCTGGCTGCCGAGGCCCGTGCGCATGACACTGTGCGCGATCGCGTTGCTTTCTTCGCTGGTCGCACCGTTGCTGGCTCCCGACATGTGGCAGGCGCGAGCACCGATTGCATTGTTCGACTGGCCATACGGACAGTTGCTCAATTTCAATCGCTTGACGCATGCTGTCCTGGTCGTCTGGCCGGTGCTGGCGAGCGCTTATTTACTCTGGCTCGCCGGGCAGCCCGGGTGGGGACACACCACGATGGGCGATCCGGAGGGTCGCGTATAATTCGCGGCTCGCTTCGGAGTGCCAATGAGTTACTACAAGCACCACGTCTTCTTCTGCTGCAACAAGCGCGACCCGCCGGAGGCATGCTGTGCCAATCACCATGCGTCCGAGATGCAGTCGTACGCCAAGCAGAAGATCAAGGAGCTCGGCCTCAACGGCAAGGGCCACGTGCGGATGAACAAGGCCGGATGCCTCGACCGGTGCGAGGAAGGCCCGGTGATCGTCGTCTATCCCGAGGCGGTCTGGTACACCTACATCGACCGGGACGACATCGATGAAATCATCGATTCGCACCTCGTGCATGGTCGCGTCGTCGAAAGGTTGAAAATTTGACGCGCGGCGAGACGCGTTCGAGAATCGCCGGACCTGCGGGCGTGCTCGAAGTTGCATTGAACGTGCCCGACGCCGCGCCACGCGGTATCGCGCTGGTTGCGCATCCGCATCCGCTGCAAGGCGGCACGCTCGACAACAAAGTGGCGCAGACCCTTGCCCGGGCCTTTGTCGCGCTGGGTTACGCCAGCATCCGCTTCAACTTTCGCGGCGCGGGCAATAGCGAAGGCGCGTTCGACGATGGGATCGGCGAGACGGCGGATGCGCTTGCCGCGCTGGCATTCGCCCAACGCGAATTTGCGGCGATCGCCGCGACACCACCCGGTACTTGCCGGATTCTCCTTCGGCTCGTACGTAATGACGCGCGTTGCGCACGAAGTGACCGCGGAGCGCCTGGTGCTGATCGGCCCGGCCGTCAAGCGATTTCCGGTCGAACATGTACCCGCTGACACGATCGTCATTCATGGTGAGCAGGACGACGTCGTTGCGTTGACCGACGTATTCGACTGGGCGCGGCCCCAACAGTTGCCCATCATCGTCTTTCCCGGTTGCGGCCATTTTTTTCACGGCCGCCTGCCCCAGTTGCAGCAGGTCATCATCGGCCAGTGGAACCCCATAGCGTAGCGATGAACGCGCTCGACAACGTCATCCTGTCCGTTGTCGGTCTGCGCAAATCCTACGGCGATACCGAGGTCGTGAAAGGCCTCGATTTTGCAATCCAGCGCGGCGAATGCTTTGGCCTGCTGGGCCCCAATGGCGCGGGCAAGACGACTACATTGCGCTGCTGTCTCGGCCTGACCGATCCCAATGCCGGCTCGATCACGTTGGTCGGCCTCCCCGTGCCGAAAGCCGCACGCCAGGCGCGCGTCCGGGTCGGCGTCGTGCCGCAAATGGACAATCTCGATCCCGACTTCACGGTGACCGAAAACCTGCGCATCTACGGTCGATACTTCCGCATGCCCGACGCGCTGGTCCAGGAACGGATACCGCGGCTGCTCGACTTCGCCGGGCTTGCCGCCAAGGGTGCAGCGAGTATCCGCACGCTATCCGGCGGAATGAAGCGGCGTCTGACGCTTGCGCGTGCGCTCATCAACGATCCGGAGTTGCTGATCCTCGATGAGCCAACCACCGGGCTCGACCCGCAGGCGCGCCACCTGATCTGGGACGGACTTCGGCAATTGCTTACGCAAGGCAAGACGATCCTGTTGACCACGCATTTCATGGACGAGGCCGAGCGACTTTGTTCGCGTCTGGCTGTCATCGATCACGGCAGGATGATCGCGAGCGACGCACCGCGGGTGCTGATCGCCGCGCACGTGGAACCTGAAGTTGTCGAGGTCTACGGCGATGAAGTGCGAGCGTGGGCAGACGCGCGCGGTCGAGCGCTTGCGGACCGCCTGGAACTCGCCGGCGAAACAGCGTTCTGCTACTCGCGCGATGCCGCTCCGTTGCTGGCCGATCTTGCCAAAGCCTCTGGCCTTCGCTATCTGCACCGGCCCGCGAACATGGAGGACCTTTTCATCAAGCTCACGGGGCGCGAGCTGCGCGACTAGTCCTTAAAGGGCGAACACCCGCCGCGCGTTTTCGCCGCGGACCTTGTTCCGGGCACCGTCGGCCAGACCGTTCACGCGCTTCAGGCAACCCGGCATGTCACCGATCGTGTGCGGATAGTCCGAGCCGTAGAGGACGTTGTCCGCGCCGAACGTATTGACGCAAAGATCGAGGACGCCAGGCGCAAATACCACGGCATCGGCGTAGATTTTCTGCAGGTATTCGGCGGGGCGTACGGAGATCTTTTCCCTGCACGCGGGAATGTTGTCGAAGCACTGGTCCATGCGCGAAATCAGATACGGCAACGCGCCTCCGCCATGTGCGGCGATGATCTTGAGCTGCGAATAGCGGTCGAAGAAACCGTCGTAGATCAGCCGCGAAACGGCGAGCGACGTGTCGAAGGTGAATCCGATCGACGCGGTGAGTTGGAAGCGCTGCATGTCCATCGCGGCGACGCCGGGAGGCGCGGTCGGATGCACGAGCACCGGCAGCGCCCTGGCGTCGATGGCGCGCCAGATGGCTTCGAATGCCGGGTCGGTGAGCGGCTTGCCATCAACATTGGCGAGCACCATCACGCCACGCGCGCCAGCAGTGGCCGCACGTTCGAGCTCAGCCAGCGCGAGTTCGGGATATTGCCACGGCAACGACGCAAACCACTCGATCCTGCCTGGATAGGCGGTGCGCGCCGCGGCCATGTCGTCGTTCATGAGGCGCGCTGCCTCGAGGCTGACGTCGGCTCCGCCCCAATAGCAGTTCGGGCACGTCAACGAAACGATGCAAACGTCGACGCCATGATCGTTCATCGTCTTCAGGCGCAAGTCGTAGTCGAACATCGCGGGCACGGGCGTCATGAATGGCGCCCCGTCGAGATGGATGGCGCGCAGGCCGCCGCGGACCGGTTCGACCGTATAGCGCGGCGCGCCGTTGCTGCTTCAGCAATTGGAACCACGCCTCGGTGAGACAGTGGGTGTGGACGTCGACGACTGTACTTGCCACGTGTACGCTCCTCACAACGAATCAATCGACCTTTGCGCCGGAATCTCTGATGGCCTTCGCCCAACGCGGCTGTTCGTTTACGATGATCGCAGAGAACTGCTCGGGAGTGTGCGGCGCGATGGGTTCCATGCCAAACCTGAACAACTGCTCCTTGAATTCGGGGGTAGCCTGGATTTTCTGCAACTCGCCGGACAATTTCGCCACGATATCCTTCGGCGTTCCCGCCGGCGCGACGATGCCCTGCCACGCCTGCCAGTCGTAGCCGACGACGATCATTGCGATCGGCGGCACGGACGGCAGCAGCGTCGTCTGTTTCGCCGCGGACGTGCCGAGCGCGGTCACCTTGCCGGCCTGAATGTTCGGCACCGCAATCGTCGCATCGGCAAACATGACCTGGATCGAACCGGCCAGCAGATCGGTCAACGCCGCGGGTGTTCCCTTGTACGGCACGTGCTGGATGTCGAGCCCGTATTCAGTCTTGAGTGCTTCCATGAACAGTTGATGCGGACTCCCGTTGCCGACTGACGCATAGTTGTACTTGCCCGGGTTCTTCTTGATCGCGTCGATCATCTCGCGCACGTTCTTCGCCGGAAAATTCAGATTCGCGATAAGGAAGAAATTGACCGTGCCGACCTGGGAGATCGGCACGAAATCCTTCACCGGATTGATGGGCGAAGGTTGATAGAGTGCCGGGCTGATGCCGAGCGTCGTGCTGGTCGCCATCAGCAGCGTATAACCGTCGGCGGGTTGCTTGGCGACGTATTCGGCGCCGACCAGCGTGCCTGCCCCGGGCTTGTTGTCGACGATCACGGCTGCTTCAGGCTGGCACCGAGCCGCTCGCCGATCGCGCGCGCCAGCAGGTCGGTGAGCGCGCCGGGCGGATACGGCACGACCAGCTTGATTGGCCGATCGGGATACCGCGATTGCGCCATGGAGGCGCCCGCCATCAATGCCATGCCCGCAAAAAATATCAACTCGATCCATCGAATCAACGGTGCACGCTGCATATGCTTTTCCGGTTGTGCGCGGTCCCGGCTGAAGTTACGGGAGCACCACGCTCAGTGTCAAGCACGCGCCACGCGCGCTATACTCCGCAACGTACTTTCTGTTTCACGCATGTCGACCGCCAACACCCTGCTGCGACCACCCGAGCTTTCCCTGCGCTGGATTCCGGTGTGGCGCCGCAATCTGCTTGTCTGGCGCAAATTGGCGATTGCGTCAGTGCTTGGCAACATTGCCGATCCGTTGCTGTACATGCTCGCGCTCGGGTACGGAATTGGCGCATTCATTCCCGAGATCGGCGGGATGAAATACATTGCCTTCATCGGCACCGGCATGGTCTGCCAGAGCGCGATGTTCACGGCTTCCTTCGAAGGCATGTACTCCGCGTTCTCACGCATGCACGTACAGCGCACCTGGGACGCGATCATCAACGCGCCGCTGTCGCTCGACGATGTCCTGCTCGCCGAATGGATCTGGGCGGCTTCGAAGAGCGTGATATCGGTGCTGGCCATCCTCGGTGTGATCATGGTGCTGGGTTTCGGGCATTCGTGGCTCGCTCTATGGGTGCTGCCGCTCGGCTTTCTCACGGGACTGACCTTCGGTGCGTTCGGGCTGTTGATGACCGCGATGGCGCCGAGCTACGATTTCTTCACCTATTTCTTCACCCTCGTGCTCACGCCCATGCTGCTGCTCTCCGGCATTTTCTTTCCGGTCGAGCAGATGCCCGCGACGCTGCGCTTGGTGGCCGCCTGCCTGCCGCTGTCGCACGCGATCGACATCGCGCGCCCATTGCTGGACGGCAGGATCCCGAACGACATTGCGCTGCATATTGCGGTCCTGCTCGCGTACGCCGTCGCTGCGTACTACGCGGCGCTTGTGCTCACCCGCCGGCGCCTGCTTCGCTGACGACCACGATGCTCTGGATCAAATCGTTTCACATCGTGTTCATGGTGACCTGGTTCGCGGGGCTGTTCTACCTGCCGCGGCTGTTCGTCTACCACTCGCTGGCGAATGACGCGGTGAGCATCGACCGTTTCAAGGTCATGGAGCGCAAGCTCTACTTCGGCATCATGACGCCGGGCGCGCTGCTAACCATCGTTTTCGGCGTTTGGTTATGGCAAGGATATGGCATTACCGGCGGCTGGCTGCACGCCAAGCTGTTCCTCGTGGCCATCCTCGTCGCGCATCATATCTGGCTGGGTAAGCTGATGTTTGATTTCAAGCACGACCGCAATCGGCACAGCGCCGTGTTCTACCGCTGGATCAACGAGATTCCGGCGTTGCCCGTGCTGCTGGGCGCAGTACTTCTCGTCGTGCTGAAACCGTTCTAGGCCCTGCCATGGAACAGTTCTTCGCGCCGTGCCCACGCGGGCTGGAAGCGGCATTGGCCGCAGAGCTCGAAGCACTCGCCGCCGCAAACGTTGTGGTAGCGGAGGGCGGAGTGGCATTCGCGGGCACGATCGACCTTGCCTATCGCGCCAACCTCGAAAGCCGGCTCGCGAGCCGCATCCTGTGGCAAGTCGGTCAAGGCCCGTATCGCGATGAAAACGACATCTACGCGCTTGCGCACGCGCTCGATTGGCCGCGCTGGTTTCGTGCCGACCGCACATTGCGGGTCGACGTCGCGGCGACACGCTCGCCGCTGAACAGCCTCGAATTCACCACCTTGCGCATCAAGGATGCGGTGTGCGACCGCCACCGCGCTGCGGGAGGCACGCGACCGAGCGTGGATAAAGAACGTCCCGACGTACGCGTGCACGCGTACCTGACGGCCGGCGACGCAACGTTCTACCTCGATACGTCCGGCGAACCCCTCTTCAAGCGCGGCTTGCGGCGCGCGGCGGTGGAAGCGCCATTGCGGGAAAATCTAGCCGCCGGCCTGCTGCGCCTGGCCGCCTGGCAGCCGGACACCCCGCTGCTCGACCCTCTTTGCGGCGGCGGCACGATTGTGCTCGAGGCCGCACTGATCGCCCTCGACATCGCGCCGGGGCTCAAGCGCACTTTCGGTTTTCAGAAGCTCGGTTGGTACGACGGTCCGACATGGCAACGGATCAAGCAAGCCGCGCAGCGTCGCGCGCGGCCCGCCGCGGCCACGGGGATCTATGCCAGCGACAATGACGCCATCGCGGTCGGGCAGTGCCAAGCCAATCTCGCGGCCGCGGGCCTGAGCGACGCAGTCAAGGTCGAATGCGCCGACGTGCTCGCGCGCGCAGCACCGGCGGCGGAAGGCACGATCGTCACCAATCCGCCGTATGGTCACCGGCTTGCCGAATCTGGCCTGCTCGCGGCGTTCTATCCGCGATTGGGCGACGCACTTAAGCAGCGCTTCCCGGGTTGGACCGCCTACCTGTTGAGCGGCGACGTACGGCTGCCAAAACTCATCGGGCTCAAGGCGAGCCGCCGGACGCCGCTCTACAACGGCGCGCTGGAGTGCCGCCTCTACGAATATCGCGTCGTCGCAGGCTCGGCGCGTGGTGGCGCGGTTCCGCGGTGATAGAATAAGTCTCACGTTTCCAAACGATCGGGTTCGAACACCGCCATGATGTTGCCCAGCCGCCACTACGAGTCGGATCACACGAGGTTCATGCGGGAGCTGCTGGCCGAGCGCCCTGACCTGATCGAGAAGCAGCGGGAGGGCCGCGCGATCTGGTGGGACAAGACGCCTCGCGCCCTCGCTGACGAAGCCAAAATGGATCAGGGGCGTGTTGCGCAGTCCGGATATGTTTACGACGGCAAGGACTGAGAGAACACGTACGCGTTCCTGACTGCCGGCCGCCTTATTGCGGCCGCGCCTCGCCGTGGATGAAATAATTCGGCGTCTGCGCAAGCACGGCTGTCCAGCCCAGTTGCTCCAGCCTCGCCGCAAGCGACCGCGGCTCCCAGAAGACCTTCACGATGCGAAACTCGCGGCCGTCGTTGAGTTTGCGCGTGACGACGCCGGTCTCGCGCGCGTGGCAGGTCGTGATTTCTCGCGGTCGATGTCGGATCAAACGCCGAATCGATCAGATAGGCGGCCCCGCCGGGTGCGAGAGCGGCCGCCACGCCATCTCCCAGAACCGCGCGAATTGCTGGTCCGGCACGTGCGACAGCCAGAAGCTGAAGAATACCGCGTCGTAACGCTCGCTCGACTGCCAACTAAACAGATCCGCCTCGATATAAGTGACGTTGTCCGGCCGCAGTCCGGGCGCGGTTTATCGCGAGCACTTCGGGCGACGCGTCGACGGCCGTGACGCTCGCAACGTGTGGCGCGATGCGCCGGGTGAACAGCCCGGTGCCACAGGCGAGTTCGAGAACGCTTTGGGGCCGCCTACGCGCAAGCCACCGCGTCAAGCGCACCTTCGACCGTGCCCGTCTCGCTGTGCCAGCGCGCGTTGAACTCGGGGCCGCGGTCGTAACGACCCTGGCGAAACCACCATTCGTCGTACTCGCCCGCACGAGCGCGATAGTAGTCGATCTGCTCCTGAAGAATCGTGTCGCTGCTCATCGGATTGAGGCCACGCAACGCAAACTTGCAGGGGCGTCCTACTTGTCGTCGAGCCTGATCTCGACGTAAGCGCGGTCCCTGACTTCGCGCACCCACGCCTGAAACTGCTCGTCGGCCTTGCGCTGGCGAATTGCCAGTTGCGCTTCGGCGCGCTGACGTTCCGCCGTGACGTCCTGCTTGCGCCGCTCGAGCACCTGAATGATGTGCCAGCCGAACGGAGTGCGCACGGGCGCGGAGATCTGATTGATCGCCAGCTTGTTCATGGCCTCCTGAAACTCGGGGACGGTGTCGCCGGGGTTGATCCAGCCGAGGTCGCCACCCTTCGCCGCCGAGGAGTCCTCCGAGTTGAGTTTGGCGAGTTCGTCGAATTTCGCCCCCGCATCGAGGCGGTCCTTCAGTCGGTCGATCTTGACCTTGCCGTCGGCTTCCGAGACCAGCTCGTTAACCTTGATCAGGATATGCCGCGCGTGCGTCTGATCCACCACCGTGGGTTCGTTCCTGCCGCGCTTGTCGATCAGTTTGACGATATGAAAGCCGCTCGCGCTGCGCAGCACCGGCGAAACGTCGCCCGGCTGCATGGTCCGCACCTGGTCGGCGAATACCGTCGGCAATCGCGCACCGGGCCGCCAACCGAGATTGCCACCGCGCAAGGCATCGTTCGCGTCGGAATATCCGGCCGCGACTTGTCCGAATTCGGCGCCACTCTTGATCGCCCGCAGGGCCTCCTCGGCGCGACGTCGCTTGGCCTCGATCTGAGCCGCGTTCGCCTGTTCGGGCACCATGACCAGAATGTGCGCGAGCTGGTATTCGGCGTCTCCGGTTTTCTGTGCTTTCAGCGCCGCCAGGTAAAGATCGACTTCGGCGTCGCTGACGGTCAACGTGCTCTCGACCTCGCGCTCGCGCAGGCGCTGGACGATGATTTCGTTGCGGATGTCTTCACGATACTTGGTGTAGTTTATTTTTTCCTTTGCGAGCTCCTTGCGGAGTTCTTCGGGCGTCATTTTGTTGTCCTGGGCGATGCGCTGTATCGCGCGCTCGATCTGCGTATCATCGACGCGCAAGCCGGATTCCTTCGCATATTGCATCAGCGCCCGCTCGGTGATGATGCGCTCGAGCACCTGTTTATCGAGAACATCGGCGGCCGGCGGCTCGACGTTCTGCTGTTTCATCTGCGCCAGCACGACACCTCTGGCGTCATCGACCTCGTGCTGCGTGATCGCCTCGTCGTTGACGATGGCAACGACGCGATCGACGGTCAGGGTACGAGGTCGGGCGACCGGCGCAGCAGGTGCCGGCTGGGCGGTCGCCGCGCCCACGCCGCAACCTAACGCCAGCGCGAACAGAATCGAAATGAGATCCCGCACGGTCATCTAGAACTCCGGGAAGTAATTGCCAGCTTTGTCGCCGATCGGCCGCAGTGCCGGGTCGTTCGCTGTCGAATAACCGGGAACGCTGCGCCTGAGCACATCGCCCGGATTCGTGCCAAGGCGGGCGAGGCCGTTAAGTTCGAGCTGGACGAATACCGACGAGCTGTACGTCTGCGTGTTGGTCTGCAGCCGCTGCGCAGCAATCCTAAAAATCCAGCAGCCGCCATTGTACTCGAAGCCGAGTACCCCCTCCAGCGTCTTGGCATCGACCAGCGAATAATTCCAGCGACCGATTGCGGACCAGTTGGCGCCAATGGGAAACTGCCCGGACACATCGATCTGCTTGAGTTGTGATTCCTGGCCGCTGGAGTCGAGATACTGACGAATGTAACGATACGCGGCGTTGACCACCGCCCCGTTGGCGGGCTGATAGCGCGCTGCGAAGTCCAGTTCCTCGGTCTGCTTCGGGCTTGGCTGGTAGACGATGAGGGCAGCCGCGCTCCAGACGTCCGACATCTTGGCTTCGCCGGCTACGAGTATGTCGGACGAATTCGTCGTGCGCGGGGGCTCGTTCAACGTTACTTGCTGACTCTTGAAATAGTACTGCTGTCCGATCGAGAAACGCATTTCCTCCGCCCCGGTCGCGGGATCCAGGAAACGCGAGCTGACCGCCAGCGTCATCTGGTTCGCGTCACCGATACGGTCGGTGCCGAGATAGCGATTGGCAGTGAACAGATGCGAGAAATTGAAGTCGTCGGTGGCGGTGTCGAAATTCGGATACGTGCTCTGGTTGCGATAAGGAATCTCTACGTAGTACGCACGCGGCTCGAGCGTCTGAATGAACGATCTGCCGAACCACTCCGTATCACGTTCGAATATCAACCCGCTGTCGACCGTGGTAATCGGCAGTACGCGATTGAAATTCGTGGCCGGCGTCGTCGGCGAGCTGTCGAGATCGTAGTTGGTCATGTGCAGTCCGGTTTGCGCGGTGAAAAACCACGCGCTGCCTTGCTGCGACCACGAGACCGTTGGGTACAGCACGCTTCGATTGCCGTTGGGTACC
This sequence comes from uncultured beta proteobacterium, assembly GCA_963732105.1. Lineage (GTDB taxonomy): Bacteria > Pseudomonadota > Gammaproteobacteria > Burkholderiales > Casimicrobiaceae > PALSA-1003. The sequence continues at coordinate 366,125 of CAVSYL010000006.1, read as the reverse complement.
AGTGCGGGTTGATGAAAGCGCACGAATTCGCCGACCGCGGCGAAATCGAACCCATGCCATTCGACGGGTTTGACCGCCATCGTCAGTTGCGGTTCGCGAAAGTACGGCGGAGTGATCGGATTGTTAGGGTCCTGCAGCGTCTGGAAACTTTGCCAGCGCGCAAGCATCGATAGCGGGCCTGTGTTGTAGGTGATCGCCGTAATCGTGCGGCAGGTTGGTCTGCGACGTCAGCTGCAGCCGATCGGACAGGTCGGCAAAATAGGTATCGTCGGAAACCTCCTGCGTGTTTATGAAGCCCGCGAAGCCGTTGCCGAAATTCTGGTTGTGTTTCCATGCAATGGCCCACCGGTTGGTGCCGGTAACACGATCGTGCGGCAGGAACTCCCCGTCCATCTCCCCGGACGAGTCGGGGAACAGGTAGCGAAACTGCCCGTCCATCTGCAGGCCGCGCCGCGTCATCGGCCGCGCAATCAGCGTCGCGTCGTAGTTGGGTGCCAGATTGAAGTAGTAGGGCTGCGTGATTTCGAACCCACGCAGGTTGCTCGAACCGTACACCGGTGTCAGGAATCCGGATTTGCGCTCGTTCGACAGGGGAAAGCTGAGGTACGGCGAATAGAGGATCGGCACGTCCTTGAAATACACCGTGGCGTCGTGCGCAATCCCGACCGAACGCGCCTTGTCGAGATCGACGTCGGCTGACGTCAGGTACCAGTCGTTGTTGTCAGCGACGCAGGTCGTGTACCTCAGATCCTTGACGTCATACTTATCGTCTCCCAGAAACGTGAGCATGGAGGCGTCGCCCCGGGAATCGTTCTCACCGAAATGGAACTCCGGCGACGTGAAAAAGCCCGTGCTGTCGTCGCGCTTGAATTTGGCCTCGGGACCGGTGATCCAATCGATGCCGCTGCGCATGGTGACGTGGCCCTTGCCCCAGAATTCGTCGGTCGGGATGTCGTAGCGCAGCCAGTCAGCCACCACGGTCTGCCGCCGCGATCTCATCTCCACGTTGCCCTCGGCCTCGATCCACTTCTGGCTCTCGCCCCCGAGGCTATCCGCCCGAAGGAAAATCACGTCGCGATCCTCGCTTGCCGCAGCCGGCTTCGTCGATTTCGACGGCTTCGGCGCAGGCGGTTCCAGAAACGGCGACGGTTTCATGCGCGGCGCAGGATCGACGCTATCGCCAGGCGTAGATTGTGCTGCGCCGACGGTCGCAATCGCGAGCGACATCAGGGCAAGCGCTACGGTGAGGATGGGTTGGCGCATGCGAAGCGACGAGCGGTGCGAATGCTAAAATGAAGCATTCTACATTCCTCGGTACTGCACCCCCACGCATGATCTCCGACGCCCGCCTCGATGCGCTCCGCGCGTGGCTGGACCGGGTGTTGCCCGCGCCCATGGAGTCGCTTGCGCCGGCGTCCACCGATGCAAGCTTTCGCCGCTATTTCCGCGTCACCTTACAGTCTGAAAGCTTGCTGCCCGGCGGCGAACGCGCACGCACGCTCATCGCGATGGATGCGCCACCGCCGCAGGAGGACTGCAGGCCCTTTGTCGCCGTCGCCGCCCTGCTTACAGCCGCAGGCGTGCACGCGCCGGCTGTGTTTGCCCACGAACTGACGCAAGGCTTTCTGCTGCTGTCCGACCTGGGCACGCGCACTTACCTCGCGGAGCTTTCTGATGCATCCGCGCCCGCGCTGTATCGCGATGCCAGCGCTGCGCTGGTGCGCTGGCAGCTTGCCAGCACCGAAGGCGTACTGCCGCGCTACGACGAAGCGTTGCTCAGGCGCGAGCTCGATCTGTTTCCCGACTGGTACATCGCGAGGCACCTGGGCATTGCGCTCAATGACGCGCAACGTGCCACGTTGGCCGGCGCGTTCAAGCGCATCCTCGCCAACAATCTCGCGCAGCCATGTGTTTACGTCCATCGTGATTTTCATTCGCGCAATCTGATGGTCTGCGAGGCCAATCCCGGCGTCCTGGATTTTCAGGATGCGGTATTCGGGCCGATCACCTATGACCTGGTGTCGCTGCTGCGCGACGCCTACGTAGAATGGACAGAGGAACAGCAACTCGACTGGGCCGTCCGCCATTGGGAGCGCTCGCGGGCCGCAGGCCTGCCCGTGCATCACGACTTCGGCGCCTACTGGCGCGACTTCGAATGGATGGGTGTGCAGCGGCAGCTGAAGGTGTTGGGCATTTTCGCCCGGCTCTGCCACCGCGATGGCAAGGAAGCCTACCTCGAGGACATGCCGCGCGTGATGGGCTACCTTCGCGGCGCGTGCACGCGCTACAGCGAATTGCGGCCGCTGTCGCGGCTCCTCGACGAACTCGCAGCGCGCCCGACCATCGTCGGCTACAGCTTTTAGCAGGGCCGATGGTGGCTCGCGCGATGATCCTTGCCGCGGGCCGCGGCGAACGCATGCGGCCACTGTCCGACACGCGCCCCAAACCGTTGCTCGAGGCCGGTGGCAAGGCGCTGATCGCGTGGCAGATCGAGCGCCTCGTCGCGGCCGGCTTCAACGACATCGTCGTCAACGTCGCCCATCTCGGGGAACAGATCGAGGACGCCCTCGGCGACGGCGCGCGTTTCGGCGCTACGCTGCATTACGCCCGCGAAACCGAGCCGCTGGAAGTTGCGGGGGGCGTTGCGACGGCGCTGCCGCTGCTCGGCGAGGGTATTGCGCTCGTCGTCAGCGCGGATGTCTACGCCGAATACGACTATGCGTCGCTGCGGCATCGCCTCGCGGCGATGGAAGCCACCGCCAGCGCACCCCACGCGCACATGGTGATGGTGCCCAATCCCGCGTATCATCCCAACGGCGATTTCGTGCTCCGCGCCGGGCGTCTCGCACTCGATGGCGGCCCGCGGGTCACGTTCGCCAACATCGCGCTGTATCGAACGTCGCTGTTCAGCAAGCTGCCGCGCGGCGAAAAGCTAAAAATGCTGCCGCTGTACCAGGATTGGATCGCCCGCGGCTGGGCCAGCGGCGAAATCTACGATGGCCGCTGGGCCAACGTTGGCTCACCCGAGGAACTCGCTCGCCTCGATCGACTGCTCGATGGCGGCGCTCACTTGCGACAATGAACATGAATGCCCCGACCGAAGGCCTTGCCGCCAATCCGCTGCTCGATTTTTCCGGGCTGCCGCGCTTCGACGAAATCATGCCGGCGCATGTTGGCCCTGCGGTCGACGCACTGATCGCCGTCGCGCGCGCCACGATTGATCGCGTCGCACCGCTTGCGGATGCTCCGACCTGGGACAACTTTGTCGTTCCGCTCGCCGATACGCTGGATCGCTTGGGGCGCGCGTGGGGACAGGTCGCGCACCTCAACGCGGTCGTCAACACGTCGGAATTGCGCGAGGCGTACAACCTGAACCTCCCGAAAATCACTGCGTTCTACACCGATTTCGGCCAGGACGAGCGCCTGTTTGCGCGCTACCGTGCCATGGCGTCAGCAAGCACCTTTGCGTCCTTGGATGCGGCCAGACGCAAGCTCATCGACAATGCGTTGCGCGATTTCCGGCTGTCCGGCGCGGAGTTGCCGACGGACCGGAAGGCGCGGCTCAAAATCGTCGACGAGGAGCTTGCCTCGCTGTCGTCGCGCTACGAGGACAACGTCCTCGACGCGACGAACGCCTGGGAACTTCTGGTCGTCGATGCAGCGATGATCAAAGGCGTGCCTGCGGACGTGCTGGCCGAGGCTCGTCAGGCCGCGGCCGACGACGGCAACACCGGCTGGAAGCTCTCGCTGCGGATGCCGTGCTATCTGCCGGTCATGCAATATGCGGAGAATCGCGAACTGCGCGCGACGCTGTATCGGGCGTTCGCAACCCGCGCAAGCGAGTTCGGCAATCCCGAATGGGACAACAGCAAGGTTATAGAGCGCGTGCTTGAGCTGCGCCGCGAAATGGCGAAACTGCTCGGCTATGCGAGCTATGCCGAAGTGTCGCTGGTGCCGAAGATGGCGCGTACGCCGGCGGAGGTCCTCGCCTTCCTGCGCGATATCGCGGCCAAGGCCAAGCCCTTTGCCGAACGCGACATGACGGAAGTACGCGAGTTCGCGCGAGACGAACTCGGGCTGCCCGATATGGCGGCGTGGGACTTGCCTTACGCGTCGGAAAAATTGCGCGAGGCTCGCTACAGCTTTTCCGACCAGGAAGTGAAGCAATACTTCCCCGAAGACCGGGTGCTGGCGGGCATGTTCCGCGTAGTCGAGACGATCTTCGGGGTCGTCATTCGCGAATCGAGTGCCGCCGTATGGCACCCGACGGTGCGATTCTTCGACGTGGTTGATCGCGCAGGCGCGATCACCGGTCAGTTCTACCTCGACCTGTATGCGCGGCCGGGCAAGCGCGGGGGCGCATGGATGGACGACGCCATCAATCGCCGTCGGCACGGCAGGAGCACCCAGCACCCGGTTGCCTACCTCACCTGCAATTTCTCGGCGCCGATCGACGGAAAACCGGCGTTATTCACGCACGACGAAGTCACCACGCTGTTCCACGAGTTCGGTCATGGGCTGCACCTGCTGCTCACAAGCATCGACGTTCCCGGTGTTTCGGGCCTAGAGGGCGTCGAATGGGACGCAGTGGAATTGCCCAGCCAGTTCATGGAGAATTTTTGCTGGGAATGGGACGTCCTCAAGCACATGACTGCTCACGTCGACTCGCATTTGCCGCTGCCCAGAACGCTGTACGACAAGATGCTCGCCGCCAAGAACTTCCAGAGCGGCATGCAAACGGTCAGGCAAATCGAGTTCGCCCTGTTCGACATGCATTTGCATTACGATTTCGCCCCCGCGACCAGCACGCCCCAGGGGCTGGCAGATGCAGTCCGACGCGAGGTGGCCGTCGTGGACCGGCCGCCGGAGGACCGCAGTCTGACCCACTCGTTCAGCCACATTTTCGCGGGCGGTTACGCGGCCGGCTACTATAGCTACAAGTGGGCGGAAGTACTGTCTGCGGATGCTTACAGCCTGTTCGAAGAGAAAGGGGTTCTGTCACCGGTCGCGGGCGCTCGTTTTCGAGACGAGGTACTTGCCCGGGGGGGCAGCCGCCCCGCGCTGGAGTCGTTTATCGCCTTCCGTGGACGGGCGCCCCAAATTGACGCTCTGTTGAGGCATAATGGTATGTCCGCGTCATAATTACGGCCGGGTCAAGGAGGGCGCCATGAGCAATGTTTGCAATCGAGCCCCGCGAGCGCTGATGCTGGCGCTCCTGCTGGGAGCCACTATCGGGTTAGCCGGTGCCCAGGTCCAGCAGGTTTATCGCTACGTCGACGTCGACGGCAAGGTCGTCTATTCGGACAAGCCACCGCCCCCCAACGCGAAAGACGCGCAGTCCAAGCGTGTCAGCGGGAACAGCATTGAAACCAGCGAGATCTCGTTCGCGACACAGCAAGCACAGGAGCGCTATCCGGTTACGCTGTACAGCTTTGCCTGCGGCGTCGTCTGTGATACCGCGCAAGGAATGCTCAACAAACGCGGCGTGCCGCACTCCGTGATCGACGTCAGCGTGCCCGACGGCGCGGAAAAGCTCAAGAAGCTGTCCGGCAGCCTCGATGCGCCGGCCCTCCAGGTGGGGGAACAGTATTCCGTCGGCTTCAACGAAACCAAATGGCAGGGGATGCTGAGCGACGCCGGGTACCCCAAGACGGCGCCGCCACGTACCACGCCCGTCGGCAAGCCCGTGGTCGCGCCCGATCTGAGCGCCGCGACCCAAACAACCCTGCCCACCGTCACACCCAAGGGTACCGGTTACCCGCAGTAGCGCGCGAATCAAATCTTCCGACGCGTCGTCGCCTGTCGCGCACATCAAGCACCGCGGCGACGGCGCTTCGCCAGGACGGTCTCGGCTGGCAATCAGCAAGTGGGCAGCCTTCCCGCCAGCCTCGAGACTGGCGGCCAAGGCCGCCGCCCGCTATCCCCTGCGCTGTGCGGGTTGGGTTAAAATTAGCGCCGCTCTGTTGCGCGAACAATAATAATATCCCAGCGTATCGTGGCAGAATGCAGCGCGTACGATCAAAAACATGGAGGAGTACAAGATGAGCGAGTTCAAGCGTATAGCCACGCTTGCCGCGCTGACAGCCGCGCTGCTGGTTGTTGGCTCTGTCACCGCGGCACCAATCGTCATGCGCGCTTCGCATCAGTTTCCTGGCGGCAAGGGTGACGTGCGCGACGACATGGTGCAGATGATCGCCCGCGAGGCTAAGGCCGCAAACGTTGATCTCGAGATCCAGGTCTATCCGGGAGCCTCGCTGTTCAAGGCCGAGCAGCAGTGGAACGCGATCGTGAACGGACAACTCGACATCACCCTTTTTCCGCTCGACTATGCCAGCGGCCAGGTGCGCGCTTTCAGCGCGACGCTGATGCCTGGCCTGGTGCGCAGTTACGACCGCGCCAAGCGGCTCAACGATTCCCAATTCATGAAAGACATTCATGCGCACATCGAGCAGGCCGGCGCAATCGTGCTGTCGGATGCCTGGTTCGGGGGCGGCATGGTGTCCAAGCGTAGCTGCATCCTAGAGCCGAACGACGTCAAAGGCCTTAAATTCCGCGCCGCGGGGCCGACCTTCGCGCAAATGTGGCAGTCTGCTGGCGCGTCGATCGTGTCGATTCCGTCGAACGAAATCTATAATGCGTTCCAGACCGGCGTCGCCGAGGGAACGGACACCAGCATGGGCAGCTTTCTGTCGTTCCGACTCTACGAACAATCGAAATGCCTTACCGCGCCCGGCACCAATGCGCTTTGGTTCATGTACGAGCCAGTACTGATGTCGAAGAAAAGCTTTGACAAGCTGGACAAGAAGCAGCAGGACGCGCTTATTCAGGCTGGAAAAGATGCGCAGAAGTACTACGAAGACAGGGCCGAGTCAGTCGACGCGGCCACGATCAAGGCCTACAAAGATCACGGAGTCGAAGTCAAGAGCCTTACTGACGCACAGTACAGCCAGTGGATCGACATCGCGAAGAAAAGTTCCTACGTCGAATTCGCCAAGGAAGTGCCCGACGGCCAGAAGTTGATCGACGAAGCGTTGAGCGTCAAATAAAAAGGCCTTGGGTGCCGTTTGTCGTCGGCAACAGGCCTGCGCTCCCGCCGATTTCCTGGACTGACTGACGACCGGCCCGGGTAGCGGCTGCGCATGGATCATTTCTTTCGCGCCATTAGAATGGCCTCGCGGCTCTGTGGCTACATTGCGGCAGCGCTCATCGCGGTCAGCGTCGTTGTCGTCTGTGAGATGGTGTTCGTCCGCTTCGTCCTCGGCGAGAACACGATCTGGCAAACCGACTTCGTTACTTACAGTCTGGTCGCGGCGACATTTATCGGAAGCCCGTTTGTCCTGATGCTGCACGGGCACGTGAACGTAGACGTGCTGCCGCTTTACCTAAGCCCACGCAAGCGTGGCTGGTTGGCGCTGATCTCGACGCTCTTGGCCTTGGCGTTCTGCGTGACCATGGCCGTGCTTACCTGGCGCTACTGGCTGGAGGCATGGAATCAGCGGTGGCTCTCGAATACGATGTGGCGGGTGCGGCTGTGGATTCCCTATGCGTCGATGCCGATAGGTCTTGGAATCCTATCCTTGCAATACATCGTCGAGCTTCTGTGTCTCATCACCGGCCGCGAGCCGCCCTTCGGCATCACCAAGGAGCGGTCCACGTGAACCCGGCCACGCAGGGCGCGATCGTCCTTGTCGTAACGCTCGCCGTGCTGCTTTCAGGTACGCCTGTCGCGTTCGGTCTTGGCGCACTTTCTCTGGCCTTCATCGCCATTTTTCAGGGCTTCGGCGCGCTCCATGTCGTTGCGGAGACCTACTTTGCGGGCTTGAACGACTTCACACTGGTTTCAATCCCGATGTTTGTCATGATGGGCGCGGCGATCGGCTCATCGCCCGCAGGCAAGGACCTCTACGAAGCGCTCGATCGCTGGCTATACCGGCTGCCGGGCGGATTGGTGATTTCCAACCTCGGCGCATGCGCGTTGTTCGCCGCGCTTACAGGCTCGTCACCGGCGTGCTGCGCCGCCATTGGGAAAATGGGCATTCCCGAGATGCGACGCCGTGGTTATCCTGCTGACATCGCGACCGGCTCGATTTGCGCCGGAGGGACTCTCGGCATTTTGATTCCGCCGTCGATTACCTTCATCTTGTACGGCATCGCCACCGAGACCTCGATCGGCCGCCTGTTCCTCGCGGGCGTATTGCCCGGGATCATGCTCACGCTGCTATTCATGCTTTGGACGCTCTTCATCATCTGGAAACGGGGCTTCCGCTCACACGCTGTCGACTTCCGTTACAGCTGGAAAGAAAAGTTCCAGTCGATTCCAAAGATCGCCCCGTTTCTTTTCATCATCGCGGGCGTCATGTACGCGCTCTACGGCGGAGTAGCAACGCCCTCCGAGGCCGCGGGGGTAGGTGCCGCCATGTGCGTATTGCTCGCGGTAGTGATCTACCGCATGTGGGCGCCGGACAAATGGTGGACGATTTTGCGCGACACGACCAGAGAGTCGGTGATGATCCTTATGATCATTGCCGCTGCCGTGTTGTTCGGCTACATGCTCACTTCGCTATACCTTACCCAGACGCTCGCGCAGGCAATTTCGGAAATGCATGTCAATCGCTGGGTGCTCATGGGCATGATCAATGTGTTCCTGCTCGTCTGCGGGTTCTTTATCCCGCCAGCCGCCGTCATCCTAATGACTGCCCCAATTCTATATCCCATAATCAAGGCCGCTGGCTTCGATCCCGTTTGGTTCGGCGTGATCCTCACTATCAATATGGAAATCGGGCTGATTCATCCGCCCGTGGGACTCAATATATACATCGTCAGTTCGATCGCGCCGGATGTGCCGGTCACGCGGATCATGTGGGGAACCATTCCTTACGTGATTTGCATGATGTTGCAAATAGTGATCCTTTGCATCTTTCCCGAGATCGCCACTTGGCTGCCTGATCACATGATGGGCATTACTCACTAAGCACACTGGTCCTGCGACACGAACCTGACCCAGATCGCGCGCACCTAGGCGCTAGGCTGATGCCCTTTCGCATGTACGTTGTACTTGTATTCACTACGTTTCAACATGTATGAAGATCGCAACTTGGAACGTTAATTCGATTAACGTCCGCCTGCCGCGGCTGCTTGCTTGGCTTGCGGCCAATCAGCCGGATGTGCTCGGATTGCAGGAAACCAAGCTCGACGACCCGCGCTTCCCTTCGATGGAGATCGCCGCTGCCGGCTATCAGGCAAGTTTCTACGGGCAAAAGACGTACAACGGCGTCGCGATCCTGTCGCGTGCGCACGTGGCCGATGTCGCGCTGGGCATGCCGCAGTTTGGGGACGATCACAAGCGCGTGATCGCGGCGACCGTCGGCGGCATTCGCTTCGTGTGCTTCTATGTACCGAACGGGCAATCGGTCGATTCCGACAAGTATCAGTACAAGCTACGCTGGCTGGCGGCCGCCACGGCATACCTGCGCGCAGAACTCACGCAATATCCGCGGCTCGCCGTGGTCGGCGACATCAACATCGCACCGGAAGATCGCGATGTGCACGACCCCGAACTCTGGCGGGGTCAGGTGCTCGCCACGGACGCCGAGCGCGCCGCATTCCGCGACTGGCTCGGACTCGGGCTCAAGGATGCTTTCCGGCTATTCGAGCAGCCGGAAAAGACGTTCAGCTGGTGGGACTATCGGCAACTTGCATTTCCGAAAAATCAGGGATTGCGCATCGACCATATTCTGCTCTCGCCTGCGCTTGCGGCTACCTGCACTTCGTGTCGCATCGACCGCCAGGCGCGCAAGGGTGAAAAGCCTTCCGATCACGCGCCGGTCATCGCGGAATTGTCGCTCTAGCGGTCATGCGGCCCCGGCTCAATCGCCTCCTGTGCGCAGGTGTGTTTGCCCTCGCGCTATCCCCGCAGCTGCATGCGCAGACCTACCCGAGCAAGCCCGTCACCATCGTCGTGCCTTTTGCCGCAGGCGGAGACGCCGACCAGTCGGCACGCAACCTGAGCGTCGTTGCCCAGCGCCTGCTCAAGCAGCCGATCGTCGTACTCAACAAGCCGGGTGCGAGCGGCGCCATCGGCTCGCAAGCGGTCAGGGACGCAGCGCCCGATGGCTATACGCTGCTGCTGGCGCGAGTCGGCTCGCAGGTCGTGCTTCCAGCACTGCAACGTGATCTTGCGTACAGGTGGAACGATTTCACGTTCATCGGGCTGCTCGAATTGAATCCCGTGGTGTGCATCGTCCACCCTGATTCGCCCTACAAGACGTTCGCTGATTTGACGCGCGCGATCCACGATTCTCCCGGCAAGCTCAATTACAGCTCATCCGGCACGGGAACGATCTTGCATCTTGCGCCGCAGCTCGTGCTGCAGACGATGGGGCTCGCCGCGGATGCGGCCGTCAACGTGAGCTACAAGGGCGGCTCCGAAGCAGTACTGGCCGTGTTGACGCGAGAGGTCGATTTCAGTTGCGGCAATCTGACCTCCGAGCTCGGGCAGATCGCGGCCGGACGCTTGCGGCCGCTGCTGACCACCACGCCGGAGCGGGTCAAGGACATTGCCGACGTCCCGACCGCGCGCGAGGCCGGTTTTCCACAGCTTGAGGCGATCGTCGGCTGGAGCGCGTTATACGGGCCGCCGAAGCTCGATCCCAACGTCTTGCAGCGCTGGGTCGAAGTGCTACGTCAGGCCAGTGCCGATCGCGCGTGGCTCGAAGGCAATGCCCGCTACGGCGGTATTCCGCGCGTTTTGGCGCCCGAGGACACGACGAAGTTCGTTGCCGCCAGCTTCGCGACGTACTCCAAGCTTGGTCGCGATCTCGGCATCGAGCTCAAGTAAAGTAAGCGATGGCGCAGCGTACGATGCGGGGCGCGGATGCCGTGGTACGCACCTTGCAGGCAGCAGGTGTTCAACGCGTGTTCACGCTTTCCGGCAACCACATCATGCCGGTGTTCGACGCGGCATTCGATGCCGGTATCGAGCTGATCCACACGAGGCACGAGGCCGCGGCCGTGCACATGGCGGACGCATGGGCTCGGCTCACTGGCCAAGTCGGCGTTGCGCTGGTCACCGGCGGCCCCGGCCACGCCAACGCGGTCTCGGCCCTCTACACCGCATCCATGGCAGAGTCGCCCGTATTGTTGTTGTCCGGACATGCACCGTGGTCGCAACTCGGGCTGGGCGCGTTCCAGGAAATGCAGCAGGCCGAGGTTGCCAAGCCATTGGCCAAGGCCGCGTGGACGAGCGAGCACGCCAACGCGCTGTCTCGCGATCTTGCGAACGGGTGGCGAATCGCGATCTCCGGTCGACCCGGGCCGGTGCACATAAGCCTGCCGACGGATGTTCTCGAAGCCGCAGTCGCCGGCGTGGGTGCCGGGCCGCCGCCCGAAGCATTCATGCCAACCGCGCAAACGCTCGCTCGCTCCGATGCCCGGGGCCTATGCGAGATGCTTCATGGAGCGAAGCGGCCCATCGTCCTCACAGGACCGACGACGTTGACCTATGCCGGCCGCGCGCGTGCGAGGGCGCTCGAGGAACACCTGGGCGTTCCGGTCATCGGCATGGAGAGCCCGCGAGGAATCGCCGATCCGGCGCTCGGTACTTTCGCGGAAGTCCTCGCGATGGCCGACGTCGTGCTGCTGCTCGGCAAGAAGCTGGATTTCACGCTCAAGTTCGGACGACCGCCCGCGTTCGCAGCGACGTGCGCATTCATGCATGTCGATCCCGACGATCACGAGCTCGAGCGCAGCCGCCGTGCACTGGGATCGCGTCTTCGGTCGGCGATCCTCGCGGATACGTTCCCGGCAATCGAAGCGCTGGCGAGCGCAACGCCCGCGATATCATCACGTTGGAGTGGTTGGCTCGATGACGTGCACGAGGCGATCGCATTCCGTCCTCCGGCATGGAATCGCGTGACGGCGGGAGCAGGTCGGCTTCATCCCGTTCAGGCGCTGCGGCCACTTCAGCAAGTCCTGGACCGACACCCGGATGCGGTTCTGGTCAGCGACGGAGGTGAGATCGGCCAATGGGCCCAGGCCTGCTTGATCGTGCCGCGTCGGGTGATCAATGGCGTCGCCGGTTCGATCGGATCGGCGCTGCCGTTCGCGCTCGCGGCGCGGTTTGCGCAACGCGAGGCGCCGGTCATCGCCATCCTGGGCGACGGCACGTTCGGATTTCACTGCGCCGAAATCGACACTGCCGTGCGTTACGGTCTGCCTTTCGTCGCCGTTGTCGGCAATGATGCGCGCTGGAACGCCGAGTACCAGATCCAGCTTCGTGACTATGGTCGCGAGCGAACCATCGCTTGCGAGCTGTTGCCGACGCGCTACGACCAGGTGTGTGTTGCTTTCGGTGGCCATGGCGAGCATGTCACCGTGGCGGAGGCATTGCTGCCAGCGGTTGAGCGTGCGCTGGCCAGCGGCTTGCCCGCGTGCGTCAATGTCATGATCGACGGCCTGCCCGCACCGAATTTCAAGCAGTGAAACGATGCTCGCAGTCGTCATTTGGCGATCCCGATTCCGTTGAACGATCCTCTATACGGAATGCAGCTCGACCCGAAGGCGACTACGGTTCTAGCCATGGCACGATGGACGCCCGCGGTGAGCGAGGTGCACTGATCGTCGACCAGGATTTCCTGACGCCATTCTTTCCCCACCTGCTCGATCGGGTCGATGATGCGATCAGTCGACCTTCTGGTCCATCGGGGCACAACATCGCCGCTTCGGCATCGCCGGGCTTGCCAGTTCGCCTCGAAGCGGTGCTGTCTACATTCCTGCCAGACGACGGCGAGATGCAGCCATTCGCGGGGCCGTAGCGCACGTCATGCTGCGACGCTCCGCGTTACCATCCTGACCGCGACTGGTAGACTCCGCGTCGCAACGTCGCGACCGGTGTGTAACGCATGGTCTTTGCATCACCCATTTTCCTGTTCCTGTTTCTGCCGCTGGTGCTCGCGGCGTATTTCGCGCTGCCGCGCCGCTGGGGGAACGGTGTGCTGCTTGTGGCAAGCCTCGTGTTCTATGTCTGGGGCGAGGGCACGATGGTTGCGCTGGTGCTGGCGTCGATCGCGTTCAACTGGACGCTTGGCGGAAAACTCAGTGCCGTTGGCGATTCGGCAAGGCACCGATGGCTCGCCGTCGCCGTCGCCGGCAATCTCGCGCTGCTCGCGTTGTTCAAATACGCCAACTTCTTCGTCGCCAATCTTAATGCGGTTTTCGGCGCGCTCGGCTGGGGCACCATCGCGCTCGCCACGATTCCTTTGCCGCTGGGTATTTCGTTTTTCACCTTCCATTCGATTTCATACATTGTCGACGTATATCGCAGGAACGCCAGCGCCCAGCGCCGAGTCGACAGTTTCGGCCTTTATATCCTGCTCTTCCCGCAACTCATCGCGGGGCCGATCATTCGTTACAAAGACATCGCGACGCAGATCACGCAGCGGGGACGACACTGCAGCGATTTCGGTGAAGGTGTGCGCCGCATCATCATCGGTCTGGGCAAGAAGGTGCTCGTCGCCAACACGCTGGGCAGTGTCGCGGATCAGATATTCACCATTGCGCCGAACGAACTGAATACTCCGGCTGCTTGGCTTGGGATCGTCTGTTACACGCTGCAAATCTATTTCGACTTTTCCGGCTACTCCGACATGGCGATCGGGCTGATGCGGTTGTTCGGGTTTCGCGTGCTGGAGAACTTCAACTATCCCTACATTTCCCAGTCGATTCGCGAGTTCTGGCGACGCTGGCATATTTCCCTGTCGACTTTTTTCCGTGACTACCTGTACATTCCCCTCGGCGGCAACCAGCGCGGCAACGCGCGTACATTCCTCAATCTTGCGATCGTGTTCCTGCTCTGCGGACTCTGGCACGGCGCGAACTGGACGTTCATCGTGTGGGGGGCATGGCACGGAGTGTTCCTGATGCTGGAGCACGCCGGATTCGGAGCCTCGCTCGGGCGCGCGTGGCGGCCGCTGCGGCATGCCTATGCGCTGGCCGCTATCGTAGGTGGCTGGGTTTTGTTCCGCTGTGACACTTTAGTCCACGCCCGCGCGTTCTACACCGCATTGGGTGGCGGAGGCGCCCCCACGCAGGCCAAGTACCCGCTCCTCATGTACGTCGATCCGCTCGTCGCAACGACCCTCGTCGTGGCGGTGATCGGCTCGATGCCGTTAGGACGTGCGCTGGCAGGAGTAATCGATCGCGCCAAGGAGGCGCGACACAGGCTCGCCCCGATCGCGCTATGCGGCGAATGGTCGTGGCTCGCGCTCGTCCTGATTTCCTCCTGCGCAGCGCTCGCTGCGGGCACTTACAATCCGTTCATATATTTTCGTTTTTGAGCATGCCCACCTCGCCGTCCGGATACTTGCCTGATCGAACGCGCCCGGCATGGTTTGGCGCCGCGCTGGCGACCCTGTTCATCGCATTGATCGTCGCCGGTTTCGCCGGGTCGTTTCTGACGCCTCCTGCCGCGACCAACGTGTTCGAGAAGCGCGAACTCGAGCCGCTGCCTCCATTCCCCGATAGCCGCGTGGCAGTACGTGAATATCCCAGCCGCTTCGAGCGCTATTTCGACGACCGGTTCGGTCTGCGCGCACCGCTCGTCTATCTTGATCACTGGACAAGGGCAATCGTGTTCGGCGTCTCGCCGGTGCCGAATGTGCTCATCGGCAAATCGGGCTGGCTCTATTTTCGGGGTGAGGATGCGAAGGCATTCGACCGGTGGTACCGCGGCAGCGAGACGGTCGCTGAAACGACGCTCGTCGCGCTTCGTGACGAATTGCTGCGCCGGCAGAAGTTTCTTGCAGGTCGCGGCATACCGTTCCAGGTTGTCGTGGTGCCGGAAAAGTACTCCGTGTATCCCGAATTCCTGCCGGACTGGGCGACGCGCGTCGCGCCGCAGACACCGCTCGATCGACTCGCCGCCGCCCTTGCCCCCTACCCGCAGCTGCAGTACATCGATTTGCGGCAGGCCCTTCTGCAAGCAAAAAGCAGCGAACGCCTCTACTACCAGACCGATTCGCACTGGAATTATCTCGGCGCGACCGTCGGCTACCAGGTGCTCATGACCGAAGTCGCAAAAGCACTGCCGGGATTGACCGTTGCGCCAGTCACCCGGCCGCCCTACGTTCCTGGGATGGACTACTACAGCGGTGATTTGGCACAGATGCTGGGGTTGCAGCGGCAGTTCCGCGAGACCGACATCGCGCCGCTCGGAAAGATCCTCGCGACGCCCGAATCTCGCTGCGCCAAGCGAGAGCCCGATGGGGATGCGCCCAACGTCGAAACCTACGTCTACCGGTGCACGAACGCGCCACGCTTTACCGCGCTGATTTATCGCGATTCGATGGCGATTCCGCTCATTCCCATGCTGGCGGAGAACTTTTCCCGAACAACGTTCGTGAGCTCGCCACAGCTCGACCCCGAGTTGGTGGAGCGCTTGGCTCCGGATATCGTCATCGAAGAGCTCGTCGAGCGTACGCTGCCTGGTCCGGTGGCGTTTCCGATGAAGCGCTAGCGCTTGTCGGCGTCGAGCTTGAGCTCCTGGATCTTGCGGGTTAGGGTGTTGCGACCCCAGCCGAGCCGTTGCGCCGCCTCCATGCGATGGCCGCCAGTATGCGCCAAGGCGCGCACGATCAGCGTCCGCTCGAATTCCTTCTCGAGGCGGTCGCCGACAGCGACTTCACCACGCGCCAGTGCCTGCGCGAGTTCGCGATCGAGCGCCTGCTGCCAGTTGCTTTCGTCGTCCGGCGCACTGGCGCCGGGTGTGGCGCGCACTTCGGGAGGCAAATCACCGATGTCCACCTTCTGACCGGGCGCCATCACCGTCAGCCAGTGACAGATGTTTTCAAGCTGGCGGACGTTGCCGGGAAAGGCGAACGTCGACAGCAGCTTCAGCGCCTGTTCGGTAAGCTGCTTGGGCTCGACCGCGAGTTCGCGTGCGCTTTTCTGCAGGAACTGCCGCGCAAGCGGCGCAATGTCCTCGGCGCGCTCGCGCAGCGGCGGCAAGCGCAAGCGAACAACGTTGAGCCGGTGCATCAGATCCTCGCGAAACAGCCCCTGCCGCACCCGCTCTTCCAAGTTCTGGTGTGTCGCCGCGATGATGCGCACATTGGCCTTGAGTGGAGAGTGACCACCCACTCGATAGTATGCTCCGTCAGCAAGCACGCGCAGGAGGCGGACCTGCAGGTCCGGCGGCATGTCACCGATCTCGTCGAGGAATAGCGTGCCGCCTTCGGCCTGTTCGAAGCGGCCGCGACGCGAGCTTTGCGCACCGGTGAACGCGCCGCGCTCGTGCCCGAACAGCTCCGACTCGAGCAGGTCCTTCGGTATCGCAGCCGTGTTGATCGCGACAAAGGGACCCAACGCACGCGGGCTATGGCGATGAAGCGCATGCGCGACGAGTTCCTTGCCCGTTCCGGATTCGCCGGTGATAAGGACCGTGACGTGCGATTGTGACAAACGGCCGATCGCACGAAATACTTCCTGCATCGCCGGCGCCTGGCCGAGCATTTCCGGCGCATCGGCCGAACTTGGCGCCGCGGACGTGGCCACGGCGACATCGTTTCCCGCTCGACGGATCAGCGCGATCGCGTGGTCGACGTCGAACGGCTTGGCCAGATACTCGAAGGCGCCCCCCTGGAACGCCGCGACAGCGCTGTCCAGATCCGAATACGCGGTCATGATGATCACCGGAATGCGCGGATATTTTTCCTTGATCTTGTTGAGCAGCGTGAGACCCGATTCGCCGGGCATGCGGATATCCGATACCAGCACTTGCGGCTGACCGTGCTGCAGTGCCTGCATTACCTCGATGACCGATGCAAAGGTCTTGAACGGAATGCCTTCGCGCGCAAGCGCCTTCTCGAGAACCCAGCGGATCGATCGATCGTCGTCGACAATCCACACCGCCTTCACCGTCGCCCCCGCCGGGATTTCCCGGTCATCATATGCATGCATGTCGTCACTCACAATTTACGCGGTACTACGATTGAACTCCAGCGGCAGCAGGATCGTGAACACGGTGTGTCCGGGTTCGCTCTCGCAATCGATGGCTCCGTTGTGCTGCGCGATGAATGTCTGAGCAATGGTCAACCCGAGGCCACTGCCCCCCTCGCGCCCTGACACCAGCGGGAAAAAAATCTTGTCGCGGATCGAATCCGGGATGCCGCTGCCGTTGTCTTCGATCGAAAGCGCAAGCGCCAGGCGGTGCCGGCGCTTGGCCAGTGTCACGCCGCGCGCGACGCGCGTGGTCAGCCTTATCTCCGGTCCCGACGTCGTGCTCTCGAGCGCCTGTGCCGCGTTGCGCACCACGTTGAACACGGCTTGAGTGAGCTGTTCCGGATCGGCTTCGAACTCGGGCAGGCTGATGTCGAAATCGGACAGGATCGCAATGCGCGGAAACTCGGCTTGCACGACGGTGCCAACACGCGAGAGCAATTCATGGATGTTCGTGCGTCGGTATTTCGGCAAGCGATGCGGCGTGAGCATGCGGTCGACCAGTGCCTGCAGCCGATCCGCCTCGCCGATGATGACCTGGGTGTATTCGATCAACGGTGGCCGATCGAGCTCGCGCTCCAGCAATTGCGCCGCGCCGCGGATCCCTCCCAGCGGATTCTTGATCTCGTGCGCGAGCCCGCGGATAAGGTCGCGGTTTGCCTGCTGCTGCTCGAGAAGGCGCTCCTCGCGGGCGATCTTTAGCTGCTGGTCGATGTGCCGGCATTCGAGCAGCAAAGTCGCGTCGGCAGTATCGACAACTGAAACGGTGCACGACAGGTGCAGCCTCGGCTTACCCGCCGCGCCAAGTTCAATCTCCTGTTCCGTGTACGACGCCCCGTTCGCGAGCGCCTTGTCGATGGCCTGATTCAGGGCCGACGCATCGCCGAAGATGAACCTGACCGGATGGCCGACGAGCTGGCGTTTCGACAGTTCGAACAAGTTCTCTGCCGCGGGATTCGCGTAGGAGACATGCAGATCGTCAGTTAGCAGCAGCGTCGCCGTGGCGAGCAGCTCCAGCCCGGCATAGGCAGCCACGCTGTCATCGATAGGCAAGAAAAAAGGCTGACCCTGCATCGCACATCACCGGGAAGGGGCAGCGATGATAGTAGCAATATCCGCGCCCGACGGGCGCGGTGCGCAGATGCGCTCAATGCAGCGCGGCAAGCTCCTTGCGCAGCGCTTCGACGTTCTTTTCGTGCAGGTTGACCGCTTGCCGGAGCTTGGCGAGGCGCTCCGCGTACTTCTGCACGTTGGTCTGCTCCTCTGGCAATGGCGGCGGGGCGCCGTCGCCGTACGCCGCGCGCGACTCCACGAGCAGCTTTTCTTCGGTCGTCAGTTCGTCGGTCAGAACCTTGCGTCGCATGTCGTCGCGGCCGCGTTGCGTGTCGGCATCCACCCTCGGGAAACCCGCAGGCGTAGGTGTCGATTTTGACGAGCCACCCCCGCGCATGCCTTCGCCGCCGATATCGCAGGAAAGCTTCTTCCAGCCCTTTTCCGGCGCCACGTTGATGTAGTGAACGCTGCCGTCCGCGTCGACATATTTGCATACCGGAGCCGCAGCCTGTGCGTGTGCCAGCGGGGTGATACCAGCAAGTACGCACCAGCACATGGCGCGTCTGCACCACGTGGCAGCAGGGAGGGGTTTCGCGGCCATTGCGCCGCAGTGTATCAAAAAGGGTGGAGCATGGCCCGGGCGGCCGTCGGCGGCCGACCCGGGGTCGTGCAATAGTATTTAAAGGCTGTAGTACATGTCGAATTCGATCGGATGGGTCGTCATCCGGAAACGGGTGACTTCTTCCATTTTCAGCGCGATGTAACCGTCGATCATGTCGTTCGAGAATACCCCTCCGCGTGTAAGGAAATCGCGGTCCTTGTCGAGGTGATCCAGCGCCTCATCGAGCGACGCGCAAGGATGCGGGATCTTCGCGGCAATTTCCGGCGGGAGATCGTACAGGTTCTTGTCGATCGGATCGCCGGGGTGAATCTTGTTCTGGACGCCATCGAGCCCGGCCATCAACAGCGCGGAGAAGGCGAGGTAGGGGTTCGCGGTAGGATCGGGAAAGCGAACCTCCACGCGACGTCCCTTCGGATTGCTGACGTGCGGGATGCGGCACGACGCCGAGCGATTCTTCGCGGAGTAGGCGAGGTTGATCGGCGCCTCGAAGCCTGGAACCAGGCGTTTGTACGAATTAGTGCCCGGATTCGTGATGGCGTTGAGCGCCTTTGCATGCTTGATCACGCCGCCGATGTAGAACAGTGCGAACTCGGATAGCCCCGCGTATCCATTTCCGGCAAAAAGGTTCTGGCCGCCTTTCCATACCGACTGGTGGACGTGCATGCCCGAACCGTTGTCGCCGACGATCGGCTTCGGCATGAACGTCGCCGTCTTGCCGTAGGAATGCGCGACCATCCACACCGTGTATTTGAGTATCTGGTTCCAGTCGGCGCGCTTCACGAGCGTATTGAACCGGGTGCCGATTTCGCACTGCCCCGCGGTCGCGACCTCGTGGTGGAACACCTCCACTTCGATGCCCTGCTCTTCCAGCGCGAGCGACATCGCGTTACGAATGTCCTGCAGCTGATCGATGGGGGGGACTGGAAAGTAGCCACCTTTCACCGATGGGCGGTGGCCCATGTTGCCGCCTTCGTAGTCCTTCCCGGTGGACCAGGCCGCTTCTTCCGATTCGATCTTGACGCCGCAGCCCGACATGTCCGCGTGCCAGGTAACGGAATCGAAAATGAAGAACTCCGGTTCGGGTCCAAAGTACGCCGTGTCACCGAGGCCGGTCGACTTGAGGTAGGCCTCGGCGCGCTTCGCGAGCGAGCGCGGATCTCGGTCGTAGCCTTTGCCATCCGACGGCTCGACTACGTCACAGGTGATATTGAGCGTGGTCTCATCCGTAAACGGATCGATGCGCGCCGAATCCGCATCCGGCATCAGCAGCATGTCTGAAGCTTCGATCCCTTTCCATCCGGCGATCGAGGATCCATCGAATGCGTGTCCGTCGTCGAACTTTTCCTGCGAGAACTGTTTGGAAGGGACCTGGACGTGCTGTTCCTTGCCCCGGGTATCCGTAAAGCGAAGGTCGACGAATTTGACGTCCTTTTCCTTGATCGTCTTGAGTACATCAGCGGGTACGGCGGCCATGCGATTCTCCTGTTGGGGCAGTGGATGCGTTGGGAAAAGCGATGCAATCGCGAAGTTCTGCGGCAAAGCAATGTTTAGCAGAAACTATGCCATGCTAAGGAGCCGTTGCCGCTGGGCCGAAGGAGGGATCGAGCGACCCCCGGAAGCCCCTGCAGCAACTCTTTGCACCACAATGGGCATTATCCACGAATACGCGCTTCGTCTTGGTGCGGCCAGTGCGCCGCGACACTACTGGGCGACATCATCGCTCCGCTCTATACTAGATAGCTAGACCCTAGGCGGCGCCTCCCGGCACCGGGGGTTGCCTCGTGCTGCCCCGTCCAGGCTGGCCGCTACCCAAGTCTTCTCATGATCGCTACTTCCGACCCGTCGAATTCTGCAGAGGTGATCCTCGCCGCAGCGCAAAAGCGGGCGGTGGAGCGGAAGCTGCCATATTCTGGTGCGGTGACGCCGATCGAAGCCAGCACCTTGCTCCAGGCGCTCCCGCGGGCCACGCTTGTCGACGTGCGGACTCGCGCCGAATGGGACTACGTCGGGCGCGTTCCAGGCAGCGTTCTCGTTGAATGGAACACCTATCCGGATGGCACACGCAACCCGGCATTTATCGAGCAATTGCGCAACGCAGCGGCCGATGTCGAGGTCCCTATCCTGTTTCTCTGCCGCAGCGGGCAGCGCTCCGACCAGGCCGCGCGCGCGGCGCGTGCCGCGGGCTACTCGCACGCATTCAATGTGCTCGAGGGATTCGAGGGCGACAAAGACGCGTCGGGGCAACGCGGTCACCTCAATGGCTGGCGCAACGCCGGGCTGCCCTGGATTCAGGGATAGAACAGATAGACCTGATATCCCGCTTGGCTCGTGGCGCTGGCGTCGATGAACAGCTTAACGGCCAGCTCGGTGTTGCCGGGAATACCGCCACGCGGGTCTGCCGCAGCGCTTAGATACTCTTCCGGCGCAAACGCGCGCCGCACCACGATCTGGTCCTGCGCATCGGAGAGTGTGAGTTCCACGTACGGATACGCCAGCGGATAAGGAGCCCGATTTCGGATCGTGGAGGACAGGATCAAGAGGCCCCGATGTGCCGGGTCGGCCTGCAAGTCGGACGCCTCGATCGACAAACCGGCGATGTCCGCCATCGGTCGCACCTCGCATCCGGCAACCGCGCACAGCTTGATCAGCGCAGGCTTCGTGGTCGGCCAGTGCGCCGCAATTGCGTCGCGAAAATGAAACAGGGCCTGCCCGCCGAGCAGCACAAGCAGGATCGGTATTGCGGTTGCCAGCACCCATGACGGCAGGAGCCGGCGCTCCCGCTTCTCCTGCCACGAAAATCGCGCCGAATAATCGATCGGCGGGTCGGAACTGGCTTCGGCTTCTTCGGCTTCGAGTTCAGCCCGATCCGCGGCCGCGGCAAGCGCGTCGGCATCGTCGGACACCGGATGCAACGCCTGCGAGCTGCGCAAAGTGACCGTTGGCGGTCCAAGCGAGTCTTCGTCGAGCGGGAACTCTTCGCGTGGCTGCGGCGCAAGCGACACCAGCGCCGACACGCCGTCGAAAACAGTCTGGCAATGTCCGCAGCGCACCTGTCCGTCGCGCATCGCCAGTTGCGCAGGCGTCACGCGAAATATCGTCTTGCATCCGGGACACTGCGTAAATTTTTCGTCAGCCACGATCATGCATCCGGCTGCCAGCCAAGGCCACCCATCCTTCCTCCCTCCCCCAGACGTCGATATTAAACCATCGCGCGTAGGCCGCGGCGACATGCGAGGCCTGTGCATCGAGAATGCCGGAAAGCACGATCATGCCGTTCGGACGGACGCGCCCTGCGAGTAGTGGCGCGAGCAGTTCCAGCGGATTGGCGAGGATGTTGGCGACAACGACGTCGAAAGCGCCGTCGCGCAACGCAGCCGGCGAGCCGAACCAGATGTTCACCGCGTTCGCGACCGCGTTGGCCCGGCTGGCCAGCACCGCCTGAGGATCGACGTCGACGCCGCAAGTGTCGTCCGCCCCGAGCTTCGCCGCTGCGATCGCAAGAATGCCGGAACCGCAGCCATAGTCCAGCACGTGCGCCCCGCGCGCAAGATGCGCGTCGAGCCAGCGCATACACAACCGTGTGGTCGCATGGCTGCCGGTACCGAACGCAAGTCCCGGATCGATACGCAGATTGATCGCGCCGGCGACGACCGGTTCACACCACGATGGAACGATCCATAGCCGCTCGCTGGCTTGTATCGGAGCGAACTGGACCTGCGACCTGCGCACCCAGTCGGTCGCGGGGACAGGGTCGATCGCGTGCGGAGGCGGTGGACTTCCTAGTTCCGCGCCGAGACGAACGAGCGCACCTTCGATGTCTGCGCCTGCATCGAAGAGTGCGATCAGGTGCGTTACCGGCCACGAAGCAACTTCGGCGCCGGCAGCTGCCTCGGTACCGGGCTCGCCAAAACACGCGATCTCATCGGGCGTGCCGGCGTTTGCGTCGGATGCATCGACTGAAAGCGCGCCGGCCTCGAGCAATGCATCCGACCAGCGTTCGGCATCGGCCGCAGCCGCATTGAAGGACAGCGCGCGATACGCCATTACCAAGGATCAGGCGGTCAGCTTGCGCTTCGCCATCCGCTGCTCGAGGTAATGGATGGACGTGCCGCCACGCATGAACGACGCGTCGAGCAGCAACTCTTGATGCAAAGGAATGTTTGTCTTGATGCCCTCGACGACCATCTCGGACAGCGCGACGCGCATGCGCGCCATCGCCTGCTCACGCGTATCGCCATACGCGATGACCTTGCCGATCATCGAATCGTAGTTCGGCGGCACGAAGTAGTTGTGATAGACGTGTGAATCGACGCGAATGCCTGGGCCGCCGGGCGCGTGATAGGACGTGATGCGGCCGGGCGACGGGACGAACGTCTCCGGATCTTCCGCGTTGATCCGGCATTCGATCGCATGACCACGCCGCACGATGTCGCGCTGGCGAAAGGCGAGCTTCTGTCCTGCAGCGACGCGGATCTGCTGTTGCACAAGGTCGATGCCAGTAATGAGCTCGGTCACCGGATGCTCGACCTGGATGCGCGTATTCATCTCGATGAAGAAGAACTCGTCGTCCTGGTACAGAAACTCGAACGTCCCTGCGCCGCGATAGCCGATCTTGCGGCACGCCTCCGCGCACCGTTCGCCGATGCGCGTCAACGCGCGCGACGGGACGCCGGGTGCCGGCGCTTCCTCGATGATTTTCTGGTGCCGGCGCTGCATCGAGCAGTCGCGCTCGAACAGATACACGGCGTTCTTGTATTCGTCGGCAAGCACCTGGATTTCGATGTGCCGCGGCGTCTCGAGGTATTTTTCCATGTACACCTCGGGATTGCCGAACGCCGCGCCCGCTTCCGCACGCGTCAGGCTTACCGCGGACAACAGCGCCGCTTCGGTATGCACGACGCGCATGCCGCGGCCGCCACCGCCGCCGGCGGCTTTGATGATCACCGGATACTTTACCGTGCGCGCCGTCTTGATGATCTCCTTTGCGTCCTCGGGCAGCGCCCCCTCCGAACCTGGCACGCAGGGCACGCCCGCCTTGATCATCGCCACCTTGGCGCTGACCTTGTCTCCCATCAGACGAATGGTGTCGGGGCGCGGCCCGATGAACACGAATCCGCTCTTCTCGATCTTCTCCGCGAAATCCGCGTTTTCGGACAGGAAGCCGTAACCCGGATGTATCGCCTGTGCATCGGTGACTTCGGCTGCGCTGATGATCGCCGGAATGTTCAGGTAACTTTGCGCCGATGGTGGCGGCCCGATGCACACCGACTCGTCGGCCAGACGCACGTACTTCGCCTCGGAATCGGCTTCCGAATGCACGACAACGGTCTTGATGCCGAGCTCGCGACATGCACGCTGGATGCGCAACGCGATCTCGCCGCGGTTGGCGATCAGCACTTTGTCGAACAACTGTCCGGCGTTCTTGGTGGCCAAGGAATCTCTCTAGGAGCGGCGCGCGATGGCGCGCCGACGTGCGCGGATCAACCGATCACGACCAGCGGTTGACCGTACTCGACGGGCTGGCCATTCTCCGCGAGGATCGCCTTGACCACGCCGGCCTTGTCGGCCTCGATCTCGTTCATCAATTTCATTGCTTCGATGATGCAGAGCGGATCGCCGGCCTGGACGCTATCGCCAACCTCGACAAACGCCTTCGAGCCTGGGGCGCCCGCGCGATAAAAGGTTCCCACCATCGGCGACTTGACGACATGGCCTTCGGCCTCGACCGGCGTGGCCGCCGGCACAGGCTCGGGCGCTTTGACCGCCGTGCCTGCCACCACCACCTGGGCCGGGGTTGCGGCGCTAACCATGGTAGTCGGCGTTGCAACCATGGGTGCCCGTGTGATCCGAACGCGCTCTTCGCCCTCGGCAATTTCCAGTTCGCCGATGTCAGAGCTTTCGAAGAGCTCGATGAGAGACTTGAGTTTGCGCAGATCCATGGTCGAGCCGGCCTCAGCCGTGGCGGCCTAGCCCGCGCCGTGCATGCGAAATTCCCGCGGCGTGGAGGCGATCCTTCGCTACTTTGCCGCTTTGCTCTTGACCAACCATGCTGCCTTCCATCGTACGGATCGCGCACTATACTGTAAGTTTGAAGCAGATCGCCGCAAATTGTCCAGTATTAGCAACGCCATCCTGCCCACAAAGCCTGTCATCGTCCAGCAACAAGGGTATGTAGACCGCTAATAAATTGGCGTGGGCGAGCCTCGAGCACTGTGGACAGTGCTATCGAGTCGCACGTGGCAGCTTGAAGACAATTACCAGAAATTAAAGTAATTTGGTAACAATAGAGCGCAATTTATCTGGTTTCATCGGGCCAAGCTGGGTGTGGGCTACGCGCCCTTGCCGATCGATGATCACCGTAAAGGGCAACGCAGCGACGCTGTTGCCCAGCGTCTTGGAAAGTTCGACGGCGCCAAAGCCGCCCACCAGGGTCGGGTAGTTCAAACCGAGCTCCTTGGCGAACTTGTCGACCTTGTCGGCCTGGTCCACGGCAATGCCCACAAACTGCACACCCCTCGCACCAAACTCGGTCTGCGCCCGCATGAACTCGGGCATCTCTTCGCGACAGGGAGCGCACCACGTTGCCCAGAAATTGACGATCACCACTTTGCCGCGCCATTGTCCGATTGACTGCTCCGTGCCCGACGCATCGGGAAGGGACAAGGCAAGCAGCGCGCCCGCATCAGCCGGCGGTGATTGCCGTAACCCGAAATATGCCCCCGTCGCCAGCGCAAAAACGCCGACAATGACGAGCAGCATTGCCCTTTTGGCCTTGCTCATTCGAATGGGGGTGCTCTAACGCGAGAGTGGGCAACCACTTCGCTAGTTGAACCAGGATTTCTTGGCGGGCTCGTCGGGTCGCGTGGGGGCGGCATTGGCTGCGGGGAGAGCGACCGTCACGCGCTGGACCTGCGGTGGGTAACATATTCCGACGTCGGCGCAGCCCTGCGACTCTGCGACCACAACGACCTTCTGGCCGGGTGCCATGTCCTTGAGCGCTAGGTTGACCATGACGTTACCGCGAAAGGTCTGCGTGCGTCCAAAAAACTGATCCTCCTTGACCTTGCCTTCTGGCAGCGGGGGCACGGTCACCGCAGTCGTCGCCGGCTCGACGGATAAGTGGATCCGGTCACGGTAAAGGTAATAGCCATCGGCGATCGTGAAGCGCGTTTCGATGGTTTCGGGATTAAGCGCCCGCGCGGTGAAGCGAAAAGCCCTGTCGGGTGGCAGTGGGCTGTCCTGGCCGCTCACCGGTGGCGTGAGCGCGAGCACGACCCCGACCCCCAAAATCGCGCCAAGCCGCAGCGGGCTAGGAAGGCGTCGCGGTTTCAGCCACGATCCAATCGAGATAGGCAGGCAGGCCATGGGTAATGGGGACAGCGACAATCTCCGGAAGTTCGTAGGGGTGCAGCGCACGGATTGCCGCTTCCAGCCTGGGGTAGACCTCCGCGCTGGTCTTTATGGCGACGGGGATTTCGTCGGCTGTTTCGATTTCGCCGCGCCAGTGATAGAGTGAATGGACGGTCGCGCCGATTTGGATGCACGCGGCCAGACGAGCGGCGAGAAGTTCACGCGCAAGCGACTCCGCAGCCTCTCGTTGCGGCAACGTCGTCAATACCAGCAACGATGTTTGCGGTGCGCCACGCGACAAGGAGCCTCCATGCGGTTTGTTGTCATGCTGATTGTACTGATTTTCCCCATCCTCGACGTGATCGCGACATTGCGCTTCGCGCGGTGGACTGGCATCCCCGTGCTGGCGGTACTGCTCGCGCCCGCGATCGCGGGCTCGATGCTGTTGCGCCATGAACGGGTCGCCTTCCGCGCCAAGACACTCGCCGCGCTGCGTGGCGACCAGCCGCTGCTGCGCGGGCTGCTCGACAGCGGGCGCAAGGTTCTGGCCGCGATATTGCTGATCGTTCCAGGCGTGGTGTCCGACCTGATGGCGTTGACACTACTGCTGCTGCCGATCAACCTCGGCGCGTCCTTCGCCACGATGCGCGCGGGAACGGCCCGCAGATGGCTCGATGGCGATTACCGCCGTCTCGACTAGAGAGGCTCCTTGAATATTCTACCTGCCGTAAATGGTTGGCTGCGTTTTCCCGGCGCGCCAATACGCCCATAGCATCATCGCGATCCCAGCAATAATCATCGGCAAGGACAGCCACTGCCCCATCGACAGACCCATCGCCAGCAAGCCGAGAAAATTGTCGGGCTCGCGTGCGAATTCGACGATAAAGCGGAAACTTCCGTAGCCGATCAGAAACAGCCCGGATACCGCGCCCAATGGCCGCCTGCGCCGCGCGTAGAACCATAGCAATGCGAACAGAAGCAATCCCTCGAGTCCCAGTTCGTAGAGCTGCGACGGATGGCGCGGCTGTGCATCGACCTGCGGAAACACGACCGCCCATGGAACAGTGGTCGGCCGCCCCCAGAGTTCACCGTTGATGAAATTGCCCAGCCGGCCGAGCGCGAGCCCGATCGGTATCAGCGGCGCGACGAAGTCGGTGACATCGAGCCAGCGCTTGTGCCGTGCGCGCGCGAACAGCGCCAGCATGATGAGCACGCCGAGAAAGCCGCCGTGGAAGCTCATCCCGCCTTGCCAGAGCGCCAGCACCTCCAGCGGATGCGCGCTGTAATAGCCGAATTTGTAGAACAGGACATAGCCTAGCCGTCCGCCGAGAATGACGCCGAATACTCCGTAGAAGAGCATGTCGTCGACGTCGCGCGGATGCCACCCGGTGAGCAGGTTCTGGCGCGCCCGATATTTGCCGAGCACGACAAAGGCCACGAAGCCAAGCAGGTACATGAGCCCGTACCAGCGCACGGCGAGCGGCCCGATTTGAATGGCGACCGGATCGAATTGCGGATGAACGAACATGGGGTCGATTATGACACCCTACGCCGACGAGGGGACTGCGCGGCGCGAGCGTGTCTGCGCGCCGTCGTCACGAAATTCGCCACGCATACGTTGCTGTTGTCACGCCGCCACGCCAGCGCAACGGTGAACTGCGGCGATAGTTGTTGCAGCTGACGATACACGACTCCCGAGCGTCGCAGATCCATCAGCGAGGCCGGCACCAGCGCAACACCGAGACCAGCCGATACGAGGCTGATGATGGTCTGCAGTTGAACCGCCTCCTGCGCGACGCGGGGCGTGAACCCGGCGGACCGGCAGAAGTCGACGATCATATCGTGCAGACCGGGCGCGTTCGAGTGCGGAAAAAGAATGAACGGTCGAAGTGCAAGCGCAGTCAACGAAACCAGGCGACCGCGACGCGCCAGCGGATCGCTGGCCGGTATCGCCGCGACCAGAGGTTCACGTAGCAGCGGCAGCGTCGTCAGGCTCGCGTCGTCGACGGGCGTAAGCAGCATTCCGACATCGATGCGCGAGGTGCGCAATTCGCGCAGCTGTATGTCGGAGGTCAGCTCGCGCAGGTCCAGCGTGACGCCGGGATAACTCTCCCGGTATGCGCGCAAGACGCCGGGCAGGATGCTGTAATCGACGGCGCTGATGAAGCCGAGTGTGAGCTGGCCAATCGCGCCCGTGGCCGCGCGCCGCGTGCGCTCTGCGAGCTGCTCCGCATCGACGAGAATCCGCCGCGCGTCAACGAGCAAATGCGCTCCGGCATCCGTGAGCTCCACGTGCCGCTTGTTGCGCCGGAGCAGCAACGTTCCGATCTCCCGTTCGAGCTGCTGGATCTGCCGCGACAACGGCGGCTGCGAGATGTGCAGGCGCGTTGCGGCCCGGCCAAAATGCAGGGTCTCTGCAACTGCAACGAAGTAACGCAGACGACGCAAGTCGATCATTGATACCTTAATTGTATTACTGGTGCTCTCAACATGTATTGGACAGTATCAGAAGCAACCCGGTATAAGGAAGCCCTGGAAAACGTCTCGATGCCGCTCTTCCGCCTCGATCGCTGTTCGCCCCCCGCGCTCCTCGCCTGGACCGCATTGTTCTGGGCCGGCAACATGGTCGTCGGCCGCGCCGTCGCGGGCACGATGTCGCCGATCGCGCTCGCCTACTGGCGCTGGGTGATCGTGATTGCACTGCTCGCCCCTTTCTGCTGGCGCGAAGTCTTGCGCCGCAGGCATGTGCTCCGCCGATCGTGGCGGATCTTGGTCCTGCTCGGAGCGATGAGCACTGCGATGTACAACTCGCTGACTTACTGGGCGCTGACCTACACCACGGCGACCAACACGACAGTGCTGAACTCCATGATCCCGATTTGCGTCATGTTCGGGTCCTGGGTGCTGCTCAGGGAGACGCCGTCGATCCGCCCGTTGATCGGTTTCGCGATTTCCCTTGTCGGCGTGCTGTTTATCGTCGCGCGCGGGCATCCCGGCGCGCTCGTGGCGACGACACCGAATCCCGGCGACCTGATCATGTTGTTCGCGCTGTTTCTGTGGGGATTCTATGCGGTACTGCTGCGTTACCGACCCACGGAATTGAGCGCGCTGGCATACGTTTTCGTAACCGGCCTCATCGGCCTGGCGATCGCGACGCCCTTCTTCTTCATCGATCGAGCGGTCGGCGCCACCGCGTCAACGACAATTTCCTGGCAAGCCCTCGCCGCGATCGGCTACTTCGCGCTGTTCCCGACGCTGGCGGCGACGGTTTTCTACAACCATGCCGTCGATCGAATCGGCCCGGTTCCGGCAAGCCTGTTCATCCATCTCGTGCCCTTGTTCGGGGCATTGCTCGCGGTGTTGTTTCTCGACGAACGCCCGGGCTGGCACCATCTGGTCGGCATGGCGCTGGTATTCGCCGGCATCGTGCTTGCGCGCCGCGCGGCGCCGGTTCGCGAGCGGCAGGGCTCGTCTCAATAGTCGCGCTAGCGTGCAACCCGTATCATTGCAGGCTCACTTTTCCAACCTCAGCCTTCCAACACCCTTCCAACATTCCCATTAGGCAGATCATGGCCAACAACCGCCGCAGCCGCATCATCACCCAGGGCGTCGCACGCTCGCCCAATCGCGCAATGCTGCGCGCTGTGGGATTCAACGACGGTGACTTCGACAAGCCCATCGTCGGCGTTGCGAACGGACACTCGACGATGAACCCGTGCAATGCCGGCATCCAGCCGCTGGTCGATCGCGCGATGGCAGCGCTCTCGGCAGGGGGCGCCAAGCCACAGGTCTTCGGCTTTCCGACGGTGACCGACGGCATCGGCATGGGCACCGAAGGCATGAAGTATTCGCTTGTGTCACGCGAAGTAATCGCGGATGCGATCGAGGTTGCGGTGATGGGCCAATGCATGGACGGCGTACTGTGTGTCGGCGGCTGCGACAAGAACATGCCGGGCGCGATGATGGCGATGGCGCGGATGAACGTGCCCGCGATCTTCGTCTACGCCGGGACCATCAAGCCAGGGTTCTGGAAGGGCCAGAAGCTCACCATCGTCAGTCCGTTCGAGGCAGTCGGCGCATTCGCGGCTGGCAAGATGTCGGAGGAAGACCTCATCGGCATCGAGAAGAATGCCTGCCCCAGCGTGGGAGCGTGCGGGGGACAATACACCGCCAATACCATGTCGTCCTCATTCGAGGCGCTGGGGTTGAGCCTGCTCGGCAGTTCGCAACTCGCCTCGCCGGATCCGGAGAAAGCCGACAGCGCCGCCGCGTCGGCACAAGTGTTGATCAACGCAGTTGCGCGCGACCTCAAGCCGCGCGACATCATCACCCGCAAGTCCATCGAAAATGCGATTGCGCTGGTGATGGCGACGGGCGGCTCGACCAATGCCGTGCTGCACTATCTCGCGATCGCCTCGGCCGCGGGCGTCGAGTGGACCATCGACGATTTCGAACGCATCCGGCAGCGCGTACCCGTGCTGTGCGATCTCAAGCCCTCCGGGCGCTACGTCGCCGTCGACTTCAACACGGCCGGCGGCGTGCCGCAGGTCCTGAAGATGCTGCTGGAGCACGGGCTCCTGCACGGCGACTGCATGACCATCACGGGCAATACCCTCGGTGCCGAACTCGAGAGCGTCCCCGCGGTGCCGCGCAGCGATCAGGATGTCATCCGCCCCTGGGACAATCCGATGTACCCGCAAGGTCACCTCGCGATCCTTCGCGGAAATCTTTCTCCCGAGGGTTGCGTTGCAAAAATCACCGGCCTCAAGAATCCGTCGATCACGGGTCCGGCGCGCGTGTTCGATTCCGAACCTGCGGCGCTCGATGCCATCCTGGGCAAACAGATCAAGCCGGGCGACGTGATGGTCATTCGCTATGAGGGCCCGAAGGGCGGCCCGGGGATGCAGGAAATGCTCGCGCCGACGTCGGCGCTGATCGGCCAAGGTCTCGGCGAAAGCGTCGGGCTGATCACGGACGGGCGTTTCTCCGGCGGCACCTGGGGCATGGTCGTCGGACACGTCGCGCCCGAAGCCTATGTCGGCGGCACGATCGCGTTGGTGCAAGAAGGCGACAGCATCACGATCGACGCGCACCAGCGACTCATCCAGCTTCATGTCGATGACGCCGAACTCGCGCGCCGTCGCACCGCCTGGCGGGCGCCCAAGGCGCGCTATACCAAGGGCGTCCTGGCGAAGTACATGAAACTGGTGTCGACAGCGAGCCTGGGCGCGATCACCGATGGTGGCTAGGACCGCCCGCGCGCGCGTCGGCATCGCGAGATCGAAAGCTGGTCGAGCGGGCCGCGAAGGAATAGCATTTGCCCAGACGCTGTTTGCGAAGGTGGTGGTCTGCGGCCCGCGCTGCGAAGCGCAAACGATGACGGAGTCCCCAATGAAGAAGCTACCTGTAACGATCGTCCCGCACGCGCTGGTGTTCGTGCGGTGGCTCGTGCCGTTTGCGGCGCTTGGCCTCGTCGCGTGTCAATCGGCGACCATTACGCCCAGCTTCCCGCCCATTCCCGCCCCGAAGTTCGCCATCGGCGACCACTGGGAATACAGGATCACCGACAATCTGCGCTTAGGCCTCGTCACGATACTCGATGCGAATGTCGTGTCCATCAAAGACGGCACGGCGACCGTCCAGTTGGTGTTTAACAATCAGAACGGCCGTAGCGAGGCAACCGAGGAGATCGATGCCAATGGAGGAATGATCGTCGGCGCCCTCAAGGGCCAGGAAACGCGGCACTTCCAGACGCCGATCAGGCTGTTCGATTTTCCGCTGGAGCAACGCAAGACCTGGCGGCAAACGGTCGCCACGATCAGCCCGGACACGCAGCTGCCGGCGCAGATCCTCGTCTTCGGCACGATTCAGGGCGAGACGGTGGTCACGGTGCCGGCGGGCGCATTCAACGCGACGTTCGTCTACCGCATCATCCAGCTCGACGACGAGCAGTTTTGGCGCACCCGCACGACGCGGGAAGATTCGGTGTGGTTTTCCCCGGACATGAAAGTCCCGGTGCGCGAGCTTCGCAATGCCTATTTCACTCAGAGTGGGGTCGGCATAGGCAACTTTGTCCGAACCGAGAACACGACGCGCGAACTGGTATTTTTCCAGCCCGGACCGAAGGGTCCTTAGTTCGGATCCGCGACGCGCAGCCCGAGTCGCTGCCAGATGATCGTCGTCAGCTGCGCCTGGTTCAGCGTGTAGAAGTGCAGCCCCGGAGCGCCCTGCGCGAGAAGGTCCGCGCACAATTGGGTCACTACATCGAGCCCGAAAGCGTGAACCGCCGCAGAGTCGTCCCCGAAGCTCTCCATCTTGCGTCGAATCCAGCGCGGTATTTCGGCGCCGCAGGCGTCGGAGAAGCGCGCCAGTTTTGAAAAGCTCACGATAGGCATGACGCCGGGTACGATTGGTATGCCTACACCCGCCGTCGTCGCCGAGTCCACGAACCGGTAGTAGCTCTCGGCGTTGAAGAAGTATTGCGTGATCGAGGAGTTGGCACCGGCATCGACCTTGCGCTTGAAATTGGCGAGATCGGCCGCCGGACTGTGCGCCTGCGGATGGTATTCCGGGTAGCACGCCACGTCGATGTGAAACCAGTCGCCGGTCTCACCGCGGATGAATTCGACGAGTTCGTTCGCGTAGCGGAATTCGCCCGCCCCCGCGCTGCCCGAGGGCAAGTCGCCGCGAAGTGCGACCAAATGCCGTATGGCGTGCTTGCGGTAAGTACCAAGTGTCGCGCGAATGCTATCCCGGGACGAACCGATACAGGAGATATGCGGGGCGGCGCGTTGCCCGGCCGCCTCGATTTCCAGCACCGCTTCCAGCGTGCGATCGCGCGTCGAGCCGCCGGCCCCATACGTCACGGAAAAGTATTTTGGTCCGAGTTTGGCCAACTGGGCGCGCGTCGCGGCAAGCTTCGCCGCCCCCTCCGCCGTCGCCGGGGGAAAAAACTCGAAGCTGAACATTCGGTCGGAGATCTGCGGCATGAACGACGCGCCGGCGCTACTCTTTTTTTCCGTGGAGCAGGATCGCCGACAGTGCCCAGGAAATGATGCTGTACAGAATCGCGCCAAATACGCCGGACCAGAACCCCGCGACGTGAAACCCCGAGACATACGATCCAACGAACCAGAATAGCAACCCGTTGATCACGAAAATGAACAGACCCAACGTGAGTAGCGTCGCCGGCAAGGTCAGCAGGATTAGCAAAGGTCGGATGAACGTATTGATCAACCCCAGCAGCAGCGCGACGAGCAGCGCGACGAGAAACGAGTCGACCGTGATCGACGACATCAGATAGGGCAGCGCAAACAGCGCCGCGGCATTGATCAGCCAGACGATTAGAAGACGCATGTGAGTTCTCCGCTATCCATATTGCAAGCCTCCTGGCGCTCGTCCGATACCGCCGGAATGAACGTCGCCGCGGGTGAGGTCCATTCAGGCGGCGCGGCATGACCGCCGCGATCAGCGACGTGCCATGCCGCTTTCGGAACGTCCCTAGTAACGATACGTGTCAGGTTTGTAAGGGCCGCCGACGTCCACGCCGATATAGCGCGCCTGTTTGTCGGTCAACTCCGTCAGCATCGCACCCAGCTTCTTGAGCTGCAGTCGCGCAACCTTCTCGTCCAGATGCTTGGGTAACACATACACGCCGACTGGGTATTTGCCGCCGTTGCTGCGCGCGTCGTCCCATAACTCGATCTGCGCGATGACCTGATTGGCGAACGAACTCGACATCACGTAGCTCGGATGCCCCGTTCCGCAACCGAGGTTCACCAGTCGGCCTTCGGCGAGCAGGATGATGCGCTTGCCGTCGGGAAAAATGATGTGGTCGACCTGCGGCTTGATGTTTTCCCACTTGCATTGCTTGAGCGACGCGACGTCGATCTCGTTGTCGAAGTGGCCGATGTTGCAGACGATCGCGTTGTTCTTCATTCGCGCCAGGTGTGCATAGGTCAGGACGTCGATATTGCCGGTCGCCGTGACGACGATGTCGACCTTGTCGGCCGCGTATTCCACCGTGACGACCCGGTAGCCTTCCATCGCGGCCTGCAGCGCGCAGATCGGGTCGATTTCAGCCACCCATACCTGCGCGGACAGCGCGCGCAATGCCTGCGCGCTGCCTTTGCCGACGTCGCCGTAGCCGCAGACCAGCGCGACCTTACCGGCGATCATCACATCGGTCGCCCGCTTGATACCGTCGACGAGCGACTCGCGGCAGCCGTAAAGGTTGTCGAACTTGCTCTTGGTCACCGAGTCGTTCACGTTGATCGCCGGGAACCCGAGACGTCCTTCCTGGTGCATGCGATACAGCCGCTTGACCCCGGTCGTCGTTTCCTCGGTCACGCCCTTGATGTTGCCCTTGATGCGCGAGTAGAAGCCCGAGTCTGCGGCCAGCTTCTTGGCAATCGCCGCGAATAGCGAGAACTCCTCCTCATTGGCGGGCTTCGAGATCAATGAGCGGTCACCTTCGGCCTGCGCGCCAAGATGCACCAGCAGCGTCGCGTCGCCGCCGTCGTCGAGGATCATGTTCGGGCCGCGTCCGTCGGGCCATTCGAAAATGCGATGCGTGAATTCCCAGTACTCTTCCAGCGACTCACCCTTGTGGGCGAACACGGGCGTGCCCGCGACGGCGATCGCCGCGGCGGCATGGTCCTGCGTCGAATAGATGTTGCAGGACGCCCAGCGAACCTCGGCACCGAGCGCCTTGAGCGTCTCGATCAGCACTGCAGTCTGGATGGTCATGTGCAGCGAGCCTGCGATCCGCGCACCGCGCAGGGGCTGCTCGGGAGCAAACTCCTCGCGAATGGCCATCAGCCCGGGCATCTCGGTCTCGGCGATGGCGATTTCCTTGCGCCCCCAGCCCGCGAGTTCGACGTCGGCTACCCGAAAATCGGAAAACTTCTCAATGTCAGTCACAGCGTTCATCGGTCACTCCTCGAGCGACTCCGAAC
Organism: uncultured beta proteobacterium; assembly: GCA_963732105.1. Classification (GTDB taxonomy): domain Bacteria; phylum Pseudomonadota; class Gammaproteobacteria; order Burkholderiales; family Casimicrobiaceae; genus PALSA-1003. The sequence continues at coordinate 331,151 of CAVSYL010000006.1, read as the reverse complement.
ACGGGATGGGGCGGAACTGGCCTCGTCAACCCGGCGCGCGAGCCGCGGTTCAACGAGCGCAGTTGCAATTGGGATACCCCGAGCCTGGCAGCCGCCAACGGGGGCGGCTGTTGCAACGCTCCTCGGGAGTAGAATAGTTTAGCGCAACTTCGGCGGCCTGTCTTGCCCGCCCGCCCGGGCGTTGCCGGGTTCGCGCCGTTCGCGTCGCGCCGAAGCCGTCCAATCTCGAATAACAGATGGTTACAACTCCAACGCAACGAATGCCTGTGAACGCGGACAATCCCATGCCCCACAACGACTTGTCAGCATGAGCCCCGACACAACAACGACGACGGCAACGCCGCTTGCCACGCAGTACGAGACACCCCCGACCCCGCATCGGCGCTGGTGGGTATGGCTGCTAGTGCTGGTGGTCCTGCTCTTCGGCGCCCTCGGCGCGTGGTATTGGTGGCCGAAATCGGCGGATCCGGCGACCACGACCACCGGCAAGGGCCGCGGCGATCCATCGGCCAAGCCGCTGCCAGTCGTCGCGGCGCCCGCGAAGACAGGCAGCATCGACGTCTATCTCAACGCGTTGGGCACGGTCACGCCGCGCAACATCGTCACGGTGCATACGCGCGTCGATGGCGAGCTGATGAGTGTTGCGTTCAAGGAAGGACAGATCGTCAAGGCCGGCGACTTGCTCGCCGCGATCGACCCAAGGCCGTTCCAAGTCATGCTCACGCAGGCGCAGGGCCAGATGGCCAAGGACCAGGCGCTGCTGAAAAACGCCCAGCTCGACCTCGAGCGCTACCGGACGCTGCTCGCGCAGGACTCCATCGCGAGTCAGCAGGTCGACACGCAGGAGGCTTTGGTGCGCCAGTACGAAGGCACGGTCCTGGCGGACCAGGGTGCGATCGACAACGCCAAGCTGCAGCTTACCTACGCACGCGTGACCGCGCCCATCGGCGGGCGCGTCGGGCTGCGCCAGGTGGATCCGGGCAATGTGGTCCATGCGGCGGACACGACCGGACTGGTCGTGATTACTCAGCTGCAGCCGAGCACGGTCATATTTCCGATTCCCGAAGACAACGTTCCTCAGGTGATGAAGCGCATGCAAAGCGGCGAAGCGATCGTCGTCGACGCGTGGGATCGCGATCAGAAAGTCAAACTCGCCACCGGCAAGCTGCTGACCGTCGACAACCAGATCGACCCCACCACCGGCACCGTAAAGTTGAAGGCGGAATTCCCAAACGACAACCTGGCGCTCTTTCCCAACCAGTTCGTCAACATAAGGATGCTGGTGCAAACCTTGCCCGATGCGACGCTGATCCCGAGCGCTGCGATCCAGCGTGGCGCGCCCGGTACGTTTGTTTACGTCGTGAAGGCAGGACAAGAGCGTTGCCGTGACACCGGTCAAGCTCGGGCCGGTGCAGGGCGAGATCACCGCGATCGCGAGCGGATTGGCGCCCGGCGACGTGGTCGTCGTCGACGGCGCCGACAAGCTGCGCGAGGGCGCGAAAGTCGAATTGATCACGCGCGACGCGCAGACCAGCTCCGGCAAAAGGCGCCGGTCGCAAGGGTGCCGGACGCGGCGACCGGACGCCGGGCAGCGGAAAGGGCGCTAGCCAAGGCGGCGGCTCTCCCGGAAGCGCCCCTTCCGCCGCTCCTCCCGCCAGCGGGACGCCGGCCGCTAAAGACGGCGGATGACCGCGCAGCCGCCGCACGCGTAGTTTCCGCGCATCATGAATCCGTCTCGCATCTTCATCCTGCGCCCGGTCGCCACCACGCTGCTGATGGTGGCGATCCTGCTGGCGGGCATCGTCGCCTATCGCGTGCTGCCGCTGTCCGCGCTGCCCGAAGTCGACTATCCGACGATTCAGGTCGTGACGCTGTATCCAGGGGCGAGTCCCGATGTGATGACGTCGTCGGTCACTGCGCCGCTCGAGCGGCAATTCGGACAGATGCCGGGACTCAACCAGATGTCGTCGACGAGCTCCGGCGGCGCATCGGTGATCACATTGCAGTTCAGCCTCGAGCTGTCGCTGGATGTGGCCGAGCAGGAGGTGCAGGCGGCGATCAACGCGGCCGGCAATTTCCTTCCAACCGACCTGCCTAACCCGCCGATCTACAACAAGGTCAACCCTGCCGACACGCCGATTCTCACGCTGGCGCTGACGTCGCAGACGCTGCCGTTGCCGAAGCTCGAGGATCTGGCCGACACCCGCATCGCGCAGAAGATTTCGCAGTTGCCCGGCGTTGGACTGGTGAGCATCAGCGGCGGCCAGCGACCCGCCGTACGCATCCAGGTGAATCCCGAAAGCGCTCGCGGCGTACGGGCTGGCGCTGGACGACGTGCGCACCGCGATCGGCAACGCCAACACCAACCAGGCGAAGGGCAGCTTCGACGGTCCGACGCGCGCGTCGACCATCGACGCCAACGACCAGCTGAAGACGGCCGACGAATACCGGCAGATGATCATCGCCTACAAGAACGGCGCCGCCGTGCGGGTGCAGGACGTCGCCGAGACGGTCGACGCCGCCGAGAACTCGCGGCTCGCCGCCTGGGCCAACAGCGACGCCGGCGATCATCCTCAACATCCAGCGCCAGCCCGGCACCAACGTCATCGAAGTCGTCGACCGCGTCAAGCAGCTGCTGCCGCAACTGAAGGCCTCGCTGCCGCCGCTCGGTCGACGTCGTGCTGCTCACCGACCGCACGGTGACCATCCGCGCGTCGGTGCACGACGTGCGAGTTCGAATTGCTGCTCGCGGTAGCGCTGGTGGTGCTGGTGATCTTCCTGTTCCTGCGCAACGTGCCGGCGACGATCATCCCGAGCGTGGCGGTGCCGCTGTCGCTGGTCGGAACGTTTGGCGTCATGTACCTGGCGGGATTCTCGATCAACAACCTGACGCTGATGGCGCTTACGATCGCCACGGGTTTCGTCGTCGACGACGCGATCGTCGTCATCGAAAACATCGCGCGTTATATCGAGGACTGGCGAATCGCCGCTCGAGGCGGCGCTGAAGGGCACGCAGCAGATCGCGTTCACGATCATTTCGCTGACGTTCTCGCTCATCGCGGTGCTGATTCCGCTGCTGTTCATGGGCGACGTCGTCGGCCGGCTGTTCCGCGAGTTCGCGATCACGCTCGCCGTGTCGATCCTGATTTCCGCGGTCGTCTCGCTGACGCTGACGCCGATGATGTGCGCCAGGCTGCTGAAGCACACGCCGCCGGAAAAGCAGGGCCGCTTCTATCGCTGGAGCGGCGACCTGTTCGAGCGCGTGATCGCGCGTTACGGGCAGATGCTGAACTGGGTGCTCGACCGTCAGGGCGCCACGCTGATCGTCGCCGTGCTGACGCTCGTTCTCACGGTGGTGCTCTACGTCTTCATCCCCAAGGGATTCTTCCCGGTGCAGGACACGGGCGCGATCCAGGGCATCTCCGAGGCGCCGCAGACGATCTCGTTCGCGGCGATGGCGGAGCGGCAACAGGCGCTGGCCGCCGTCGTGCTGGAAGATCCGGCCGTGGCAAGTCTTACCTCGTTCATCGGCGTCGACGGGACGAATGCCACGCTCAACAGCGGCCGGATGCTGATCAACCTCAAGCCGCAGGAGCGTGCGCGGCATCAGCGCGACGACAAGTCATCCGGCGCCTGCAGGCCAAGCTGGCGCAGGTCGATGGCATCTCGCTGTTCATGCAGCCGGTGCAGGACCTGACGATCGAGGACCGCGTCAGCCGCACGCAGTACCAGTTCACGGTCGAGGCGGTCGATGCGGACGAATTGGGCAAGTGGGTTCACCAACTCACCGACCGGCTGAAGCAGGTGCCGCAACTCGCCGATGTCGCCAGCGATTTCCAGGACGGCGGCCTGCAGGCCTACGTCGACTTCGACCGCACGACCGCGAGCCGGCTCGGCATCACGCCCGGCGACTATCGACAACGCCCTGTACAACGCCTTCGGACAGCGGCTCGTGTCGACGATCTTCACGCAATCCAATCAATATCGCGTCGTGCTCGAGGTCCAGCCCGAGTTCCAGCGCGGCCTCGGCGCGCTCGATAACATTTATGTGCCCTCGACGTTGCCCGGCCAGCCGACGCAGCAGGTCCGGCTGTCGACGTTCGCCCAGGTCATCGAGAAAGCGACGCCGCTTTCGATCAACCACATCGGACAGTTTCCGGCGGCGACGATCTCGTTCAATCTGGCGCCCGGCGCGTCGCTGGGCGACGCCGTTCAGGCGATCGAGCGGACCAAGGCCGAGCTGGGACTGCCTGACAGCGTGCAGATCAATTTTCAGGGCGCTGCGCTCGCGTTCCGCGCGTCGCTCAGCAACGAGCTGTGGCTGATCCTCGCCGCGATCGTCACCATGTACATCGTGCTCGGCGTCCTCTACGAGAGCTTCATCCATCCCGATCACGATTCTGTCGACGTTGCCGTCGGCCGGCGTCGGCGCGCTGCTCGCGCTGATGCTGTCCGGAAACGACCTTTCGATCATCGCGATCATCGGCATCATCCTGCTGATCGGCATCGTGAAGAAGAACGCGATCATGATGATCGACTTCGCGCTCGACGCCGAGCGCAACGAGGGCATGGCGCCGCGCGACGCCATTTTCCAGGCATGCCTCCTGCGCTTCCGGCCCGATCATGATGACGACGATGGCGGCGATCCTTGGCGCATTGCCGCTGATGATCGGCTGGGGTGAAGGCTCCGAATTGCGCCACCCTCTGGGCATCACCATGGTCGGAGGGCTGATCTTTTCGCAGGCGCTGACGCTGTTCACGACGCCGGTCATCTACCTTGCGTTCGACCGGCATCGCGCGCCGCATCGATACGGGCGTCGCCGGGCGCGTCGATGCCGTCACGGAACGCACCTGCGACCGGAGACTGAACGAGTCCGCGATGAATATTTCGGCGCCATTCATCGACCGCCCGGTCGCGACCACGCTGCTGACGTTCGGCGATCGCTCTGGCGGGCGCGATTGCCTTCCGCCTCCTGCCGGTATCGCCGCTGCCGCAAGTCGACTACCCGACGATCTCGGTGCAGGCGTCGTTGCCGGGCGCCAGCCCCGAAACGATGGCGGCTACCGTGGCGACTCCGCTCGAGCGCTCGCTCGGGCGCATCGCCGACATCACCGAGATGACGTCGTCGAGTTCGCTCGGCTCGACGCGCATTACGCTGCAATTCGACCTGAACCGCGATATCGATGGCGCCGCGCGCGACGTACAGGCGGCGATCAATGCTGCGCGCAATCTGCTTCCGTCCGGATTGCCCAGCAATCCGACCTACCGCAAGGTCAACCCCGCCGACGCGCCGATCATGATCCTGGCGCTCACCTCCGCCACGATGACGCAGGGCCAGATGTACGACGCCGCGTCGACGATCATCGCGCAGAAACTGTCGCAGGTCACGCGGCGTCGGGCAAGTTACCGTTGGCGGCAGTTCGCTGCCCGCCGTGCGGGTTGAACTCAGCCCCGCGTCATTGAACAAATACGGCGTCGGACTGGAGCAGGTACGCACCGTGCTCGCCGCCGCGAACGCGAACCGGCCCAAGGGCGCCGTCGAGGATGGCGATCGCCACTGGCAGATCTATGCGAACGACCAGGCGAAGACCGCGGCTGAATACCTGCCGCTGATCGTGTCCTACCAGAATGGCGCCGCGATCCAGCTGTCCGACGTCGCGCGAGGTCGTCGACTCGGTGCAGGACCTGCGCAACGCGGGCATGGCCAACGGCAAGCCGTCGGTGCTGGTCATCATCAATCGCCAGCCCAATGCGAATATCATCGAGACGGTGGATCGGGTGAACGCGCTGCTTCCGTTCGCTGCGGGCCTCGATTCCGAACACCATCGACCTGACGGTGGCGATGGAGCGCACCGCGACGATTCGCGCATCGCTGCGCGACACCGAGCGCACTTTGGCGATTGCCGTCGTGCTGGTGATCCTCGTCGTTTTCCTGTTCCTGCGCGATGTGCGCGCGACGCTGATTCCGAGCGTCGCTGTGCCGGTATCCCTGATCGGGACCTTTGGCTTCATGTACCTGTTCGGCTTCTCGATCAACAATTTCACCCTGATGGCGCTGACGATCGCGACCGGGTTCGTCGTCGACGACGCGATCGTGGTGCTCGAGAACACGTCGCGCCACATCGAAGCCGGCATGCAGCCGTTCGCCGCCGCGCTGCAGGGTGCACGCGAAGTAGGATTCACGGTGCTGTCGATGAGCCTGTCGCTGATCGCGGTGTTCATTCCGATCCTGCTGATGGGCGGGATCGTCGGGCGACTGTTCCGCGAATTCGCGATTACGCTGTCGGTGGCGATCCTGGTCTCGCTCGCCGTGTCGCTGACGACAACGCCGATGATGTGCGCGCGGCTGCTGCGGCCCAAGTCCGAGCACCGAACCGGCCGTTTCGGGGCGTGGAGCGAACGGCTGTTCGCGACGCTGCTCGGCGGCTATCGGGATAGCCTCGCGTGGAGCCTCCGCCACGGGGTGATCGTCATGCTCGTGCTTTTGGCGACGGTTTGCCTCAACATCTATCTGTACGTGATCATCCCGAAGGGCTTCTTTCCGCAACAGGACACGGGGCGCCTGATCGGCAACATCCAGGCCGACCAGAGCATTTCGTTCCAGGCCATGCGCGTGAAGCTCGCCGATTTCATGACCATCGTAAGCGAGGATCCGGGCGTCGAGAACGTGGTCGGCTTTACCGGCGGTTCGCAGCGCAATACCGGCTTCATGTTCGTCTCGTTGAAGCCGCTGTCCGCAACGGAAGGAAACAGCGGATCAGGTGATCGCGCGGCTGCGCATCAAACTGGCCAAGGAACCTGGCGCCAATCTGTTCCTGCAGCCGGTGCAGGACATTCGCATCGGGGGCCGCCAAAGCAACGCACAGTACCAGTACACGCTCCAGGGTGACGACCTCGCCGAACTGCGGACGTGGGAGCCCAAGATTCGCGCTGCCCTCGACCAGCTTCCCGAGCTGACCGATGTCAACACCGATCAGCAGGACAAGGGCCTGCAGACTTCGCTGGTCATCGACCGCGACACTGCGGCGCGCCTCGGCGTTAGCCCGAGCTTGATCGACGCGACCTTGAACGACCTGTTCGGTCAGCGCCAGGTCTCGACGATTTACGCGCAGCTGAATCAGTACCACGTGGTCATGGAAGCCGCTCCCGAATACTGGCAATCGCCGGACGCGCTGAACTCGGTCTACGTGAGCACGGCTACCGGTGCGCAGGTCCCGTTGTCGGCGTTCGCCACCTACGGCCCGACCAATACTGCCGTTGGGCGTCAATCATCAGGGCCAGTTCGTTGCCTCGACGATCTCGTTCAATCTGCCGGTGGGCGTGTCGCTGTCCGAGGCCACGCAGGCGGTCGACGATGCGATGCTGCGGCTCGGCGTGCCCAACACTGTGCACGGCAGCTTCCAGGGAAGCGCGCGGGCGTTCCAGGCGTCGCTCAGCAGTCAGCCGTGGCTGATCCTGGCCGCGCTCATTACGGTCTACATTGTCCTGGGCGTGCTCTACGAAAGTTATGTGCATCCGATCACGATCCTGTCGACGCTCCCGTCGGCGGGCGTTGGCGCGCTGCTTGCACTGATGCTGTTCCACACAGATTTTTCGATCATCGCATTCATCGGCGTCATCCTGCTGATCGGCATCGTCAAGAAAAACGCGATCATGATGATCGATTTCGCGCTCGAGGCGGAACGCGTCGCGCGGCCTGAATACGCGCGATGCGATTTTCGAGGCGTGCGCGCTGCGCTTCCGCCCGATCATGATGACGACCATGGCGGCGATGCTCGGCGCATTGCCGCTGGCGCTCGGCGCGGGCGATGGAGCGGAAATGCGGCGTCCGCTCGGCATCGCGATCGTCGGAGGTCTGCTGGTCAGCCAGGTGCTGACGCTATACACGACGCCGGTGGTCTATCTTTATCTCGACCGAGTTCCGGCTATGGGCGCTGCGCGTGCGAGCGCGAGCGCGACACGGCCGGACGGTGCCGACCACGCAAGCGGCTGATTGAGCTTCTCCCAATACCGATGTCGAACGAGCTTAAAATGAAGATTGCATCGCAGATAGTCGGAACAACCGCGCTGCTGACCCTATCCGCAGCAGCGCTCTACGGCTGCATGGTCGGACCGGATTACGTGCGCCCCACCGCGCCGGTTCCCGCAGCGTACAAGGAAATCGACGGCTGGAAAGTGGCTCAGCCGGGCGATGAAGGCCCGCGCGGCAACTGGTGGGAAGCCTTTAACGACCCCGATCTCAACGCCCTGGAAGCGCAAGTCGACATTTCGAATCAGACGATCCAGGCGGCCGCCGCGGCCATGCGTGAAGCGCGCGCCGCGACCCAAGCCGCGCGCGCTGCACTGTTCCCGGTCGTCACCGGCGATGCCGCATTTGTTCGCAGCAGTCGTGTGGGAGGAACCACGAGCAATGGCGCAAATGCCGGCAACTCGAATGTAAATGGCGCGAGCAACAGCTATAACGTCGCGCTCGACGCGAGCTGGGAGATCGATCTGTGGGGAGGAATCCGACGCAGCATCGAAGCGAGCGATACCACCGCGCAAGCCACCGCCGCAGACCTCGCCAACGCCACACTGTCCGCCCAGGCCATGCTCGCCGACGACTATCTCCTGTTGCGCGTGCAGGATGCGACCATCGATCTGCTGCGCGACACGGTGAGCCGCGTACCAGCGTTCTCTGCACCCTTACCAGCAACCAATACAAGGCCGGCGTCGCCGGGCGTGGCGACGTCGCGCAAGCCGAAACCCAGCTCAAGTCGACGCAAGCGCAGGTCTTCGATGCGCAGGTCACGCGCGCACAACTCGAACACGCGATTGCGGTACTGATCGGCAAGCCTCCCGCCGACCTGACGATCGCTTCAAAGACCCTGGTGGCCGTGTTCCCGGAAACCCCGGTCGCGGTACCGTCGACGCTGCTCGAGCGGCGTCCGGACATTGCCGGCGCGGAGCGGCGAGCCGCCAGCGCGAACGCGCAGATCGGCGTCGCGCAGGCTGCGTTCTTTCCGGCGTTGACACTGGCGGCCACCGGCGGATTCCAGAGCTCAGTCATCGGCAGCCTGCTGTCGCTGCCCAGCCGCTACTGGTCGCTCGGACCCGCGTTGGCGCAGTCGGTCTTCGACGCTGGCCTGCGCAGCGCGCAAAAAGCCGAGGCTGTCGCGACCTATGACCAAAACGTTGCCAACTATCGTTCGACGGTGCTCAGCGCATTCCAGGATGTCGAGGACAATCTCGCGGCGCTCGATCTCCTGGCAAAGGAAGGCGCAGTCCAGGATGACGCCGTGAAATCCGCGCGCGAAGCGGTGGCGATCGTGCTCAATCAGTACAAGGCCGGAACCGCCAACTATCTGGCAGTCGTTGTCCTGCAGGCAGCCGAGCTCAACAACGAACGCACTTCATTGAGCATACTCGGCCGAAGGCTCACCGCCAGCGTCGGGTTGATCAAAGCCGTTGGCGGTGGATGGGACGCGGCGTCTCTGGTGCAGGCCCAGCAGTAGTATTTCTGACGCGTCTCAACGCGCTGGTGGCGGCAGCAGGCCCACCAGCGCGGCCACCAACGTCGACTCGCGCTTGTAGAATCCTTCGGTGTGAAACGTCTCCTCGAGCGCGAACAACTCGTAGTCGAGGTGGTGACAGAGCTCGTGAATCAGCGTGCGCAGGAACGTCTTGAACGCGACGACGTTCTTCTTCTGCGCAGTGCGCATCCACACGCTGATGCGCGCCAGCGTTCCTTCGTCTTCCGGTTCGTAGAGGCCGTGGAGTTCACCGGTGCCATCTGCGGGCCGTGTTGCCAACACCCGTACCCGCACTGGCGGAACTCGATAGCCGGTCACCAGCGCATCGATTAAGCTCTGGCATGCGACCTGGACATCGGCGCGCCGATCCTGGCGCAAGCCGTCACCGATCGCATTCACCATGGGCCCGAACAGCGTGCCCCGTGGCAGCCCAAGTGTGACGATCGCATCGCTCTTGCGGTAAATCCGCTGGCGCGCAGGCGAGAGTTTCTCGTAATAGGCGAAGCGCATGACTGTCGTTGGGCCCGAAGAACGGAGTCTATCGAATTGGTGAACGCTGGCAACGACGGCGTGCCGCTGCGCCCGGCCGTGCTGGCTTTCGACGAGTCGGGCACGCCGATCTCGCCCGAGTACGGCGACATTTATCACAGCGCGGCATCCGGCCCCGGTCAGGCCATTCACGTATTCCTGCATGGCAACGATCTGCCTTCGCGGTGGACCGACGCGAATGTCTTCTGCATCGTCGAGACTGGCTTTGGCCTCGGCCTCAATTTTCTGGCGACCTGGCATGCGTGGCGGCAGGATCCAAGGCGTTGCAAGCGCCTGCACTTCGTCTCCATCGAGCGCCATCCATTCGGCGTCGCGCATCTTGCCATTCTGCACGCTCGCTTCGCCGACTATGCGGCACTTTCGGCAAGCCTGCGCGCCGCATGGCCCTCGCTCGTCCCGGGGATGCACCGATTGCACTTCGACGACGGGCACGTCACTTTGACGCTTGCCTTCGCCGATATCGCCATCGCCTTGCGCCAACTTTGCGTCAGCGCAGACGCGTTCTACCTTGACGGCTTCATGCCGGAGCGCAATCCCGACATGTGGTCGACGCAAAACATGAAAGCGCTCGGCCGTCTGGCCAAGCCCGGCGCGACGCTTGCGACCTGGAGCGTGGCACGCCCAGTGCGCGACGCGCTCGCGGAGGCGAGTTTCGCCGTGCATAAGCGTCCCGGATTTGGCGGCAAGCGCGACATGCTGGTCGGACACTACGCGCCGCGTTGGCGAAGGCTTGCGGAGCGCGCCATGCCGCCAGCCTACCCGGCCAAACGCGCAATCATCGTCGGTGCAGGACTCGCCGGCGCGGCTGTCGCATCGCGGCTTGCCTTGCGCGGCTGGAGCATCGATCTGGTCGAGCGGGCGCACGCACCCGCAATGGCCGCATCGGGCTTGCGCGCGGGCGTGTTCCAGCCGCATGTTTCACGCGACGACTGTCTGCTGTCGCGGTGGACGCGCGCTGGTTTCCTGTATGGGCAGGCGCAGTGGCCCGCGAGCTTCGACGCGAGTGCCGAGCCGCCGTGGCAGCGCTGCGGTGTATTGCAACTGGCCGATGGCTCCGACAACGAAGCGCGCGTCGCCGCAACCGCCGCGTTGCTCTGCTACCCACTGGAATATGCGCAATACGTAACACGCGAAGCCGCTAGCCAACTCGCTGGCCGTCCGGTTGCCATCGGCGGATGGTGGTTTGCGCACGCGGGCTGGGTGCCGCCGGGCGCGATCGTTCGACAGCAGCTCGCTGCGACGATGGGACGCGTGAACCTGCACACGGACCGCGAAGTCACCAAGTTGGAGCGCGTTGGCGAGCAGTGGCAGCTCCGCGACGCGGACGATGCAATCATTGCGCAGGCACCCGTGGTCGTGATCGCCAACGCCGGCGATGCGGCACGTATCGCGGATCTTGGCGTGGATTCGCTCAGAAGCGTTCGCGGTCAGCAGAGTTACCTGCCGGTGCCACCGTTTGCCGCACCGCGCGTGGTTGTCGGCGGAGACGGCTACGCACTGCCGGCGTACGAAGACATCGCGGTATGCGGCGCCACCTACGACCTCGACCGTATCGACACGGCAATGGATGCCACCAGTCACGCGCTCAATGTCTCGCGCGTCGAGCGCATGATGCCCGGAAGTACTGCAGGGGTCGATCATTCGCGCCTCCGGCGGCGGCGTCGCGATCCGCTGTGTCGCGACGGATCGTATGCCCATGCTCGGGGCATTGGTGGACGTCGCCGCGGCGCGCACCCTGGCCGCCACACTGATCGGCGCGCATCTATCGGACTTGCCGCGGCTCGACGGGCTGTACGGCGCGTTTGCTTTTGCCTCGCGGGGCCTGACATGGACGCTGCTCGCGGCGGAAGTGCTTGCCTCCCAGATCGACGACGAACCGTTGCCGGTCGAGCGGGCACTCGTCGATGCGATCGATCCGGGCCGATTCATCCTGCATCGACTGCGCCGCGCGAAACTCTGAAATGAGAGCAAACGCGATACCATAGGGTGGCGATGACGACGATACTCAATCCGCACGTTCGCGACCTGGGCGGCGGTTTCCTGGTGCAGCGCCTGCTGCCTTCGTTTCCGCACCGGATGGTCGGGCCGTTCATTTTTTTCGATCACTTCGGACCCGTCGATTTCGCACCGGGTCAAGGCGTCGACGTTCGTCCCCATCCGCACATCGGCCTGGCCACGGTCACCTATTTATTCGAAGGCTCGCAGATGCATCGCGACAGCGCCGGGTCGGTGCAACGCATCCTGCCGGGCGACGTCAACTGGATGACCGCAGGCGTCGGCATCGTGCATTCGGAACGCTCCACGCCCGAAGACCGCGCGTCGGGTCACACCTTGCACGGTCTGCAGACGTGGGTGGCGCTGCCCAAAGCGCACGAGCAGCGCGAGCCGTCGTTCAGCCACCACGCGAAAGCCGAATTGCCGCTGCTCGATGCGCCGGGCGTGACGATGCGCCTGATCGCGGGTACGGCATTCGGCAAGCGCTCGCCGACGCCGACTTACTCACCGATCTTTTACGTCGCGGTCGACATGGCTGCGGGCGCGTCGTTCGAGATCCCGCCGGAACACGAGGAGCGCGCCGTCTATGCGGTACAGGGCGACATTCGCGTTGCGGGCGAAGCGTTGCCCGAGCGCCACATGGCAGTCCTCGAGCCCTTTGCCACAGTCCGGCTCGAAGCGGCAACGGCCGCGCGCTGCATGCTGCTGGGCGGCGCGAAGATGGACGGCGATCGGCTGATCTGGTGGAACTTCGTCGCCAGTTCGCGCGAATTGATCGACGCAGCGTCGGCACGCTGGCGCGACCAAGCGTATCCGCCCGTCCCGGGCGAGACCGAGTTCATCCCGCTACCCGAGCGTTGACCGAGCGATTTTTTACGTCGTGACGTGCGCCTGCGCGCGATCGTGCGCCGCGCCGCCAAGACCCGCCGCAGCGCGCAGCCCCTCGACCTTGTCGATTGCTTCCCAGGTGAATTCCGGCTCGTCGCGACCGAAGTGGCCGTAGGCCGCGGTCTTTTGATAGATGGGCCGCAGCAGGTCCAGCATCTGGATGATGCCGCGGGGACGCAGATCGAAGTGCGTCCTGACCAGCTTGGCGATCTCGTCGTCGGAAATCTTTCCCGTGCCCTCGGTGTAGACCGTGACGTTGATCGGATGCGCAACCCCGATCGCATACGACAACTGCACCTGGCATTGCCGCGCAATGCCGGCAGCCACGATGTTCTTCGCAACGTATCGCGCCGCGTACGCCGCAGAGCGGTCGACCTTCGACGGATCCTTGCCCGAGAACGCGCCGCCGCCATGCGGCGACGCGCCACCATAGGTGTCGACGATGATTTTGCGCCCGGTCAATCCCGCGTCACCGTGCGGGCCGCCAATTTCAAAGCGACCGGTGGGATTCACGAGGAACTTGGTATTGACGAGGAATTCCGGCGGCAGCACAGGCTTGATGATCTCCTCGATCACGGCCTCGGCCAGGTCCTGTTGCTTGTGGTTCATGCTCGGATGGTGCTGCGTCGACAGCACGACGGTATCGATGCTCTTCGGCTTGCCGTCGACATAGCGCACCGTGAGCTGCGATTTGGCATCCGGTCGCAGCCAGGGCAGCCGGCCGTCGCGGCGGATTTCGCTCTGCCGCTGCACGAGCCGGTGCGCATAGTAGATGGGGAACGGCATCAGCGCCGGCGTCTCGTCGCACGCGTAACCGAACATGAGGCCCTGGTCGCCGGCACCCTGATTCATATACTCGTCGGAGGTGCGATCGACGCCTCGGGCGATGTCGGGCGACTGCCTCCCGTAGCAGACCATGACCGCGCAGCCGACCGAGTCGAATCGAAGATCCGGGTCGGTGTAGCCGATGCGATGGATCGTGTCGCGCGCGATGCGTGCGTAATCGTGCTTGTGCTCGGTCGTGATCTCGCCGGTCATGACGACGAGCCCGGTCGAAACCAGCGTCTCCGCGGCTACCCGCCCGTGCGGGTCCAGCGTTAGAATGGCATCGAGAACCGCATCGGAGATCTGGTCGGCGACCTTGTCCGGGTGGCCTTCGGAAACCGATTCCGATGTGAAAAGAAAGTCGCTCATCGATGCTCCCCGCCTGGGTGACTTGGGCCGGCGCAAGGCCGACACGTGAAAGGACCGAAATTCTACCAAATTCCGATGCCCCACCGCCTGGCCTTTCCAATCATTGGGATTTTTTGCCTTGTTAAGTACAGCGACGCCTGAAGCGATCGTCTTCGCGGCGCAGGCGTTGCGTGACGGCGCACTGGTCGCGTTTCCGACCGAAACCGTCTACGGGCTGGGCGCCGACGCACGCAATGCCGCCGCGCTGCGCCGCCTGTATGCCGCGAAGGGTCGGCCGGAAGAACATCCGGTGATCGTGCATCTATCCGCCGCCAATGCGTTGCCGGGCTGGGTAAGCGCCGTGCCCGTTTTTGCGCAAGCATTGGCCGACGCGTTCTGGCCGGGCCCGCTGACGCTCGTTCTACCGCGTGACGGAAGCGTGTCCGATCTGCTGACCGGCGGCCAGGACAGCATCGGCGTGCGCGTACCCGCGCACCCGGTCGCTCAGGCGCTGCTGGCGCGTTTCGTCGAGCTGGGTGGCGATGGCATCGCCGCGCCTTCGGCCAATCGCTTCGGGCGCATCAGCGCCACAACGGCCGCGCACGTCGCCGACGAATTCGGTTCCGAAGTCGCGGTGATCCTCGACGGCGGGGCGTGCGATCACGGCATCGAATCGACGATCGTCGATTGCACTCGCGACGAGCCCGCCGTCCTGCGGCCCGGCGCGATCAGTGTGGAACAACTCGCACGCGTGCTCGGCCATCCAATGCGCACCTCTACCACCGACGCGCTCCGCGCCTCCGGCACGCTTGCGTCGCACTACGCGCCCGTTACTCAGTCGCGCCTGCTGCGCCGCGAAGCCCTGCAGCATGCCCTCGCGCAGCTCGCTCAGCCCGGAAGCCATATCGCGGTGCTCGCGCATTCGGTCACGCAGCCGCCTGAATTCGAGGGTACCTGGTTCGATGCGCCGTTCGACAGCGTCGGCTACGCACATCACTTGTACGCGAACTTGCGTGCGCTCGACGCGCACCAGGCCGACGAGATATGGATCGAGACGCCGCCGGATGGTCCGGACTGGACCGCGGTCAACGATCGCTTGCGGCGCGCGACCCATCGGGATTAGCACTTCCCGGCCAGCGCGCGCTGCAGAAAGGGCTCGATCGCCGCCACGAGTTCCTTCTGCCGGTTTGCCATGTAGTGGTCGGTCCCCGCGATGACGATGTGGCCGGTGCAGGCGTCATGAGGTAATTGCGGCAAACGTCGCGGCAATGCCTCGCGCACTTCTGCGAAATCGTTCTCGGCCGTGACATCGAGCACCGGCTCCTTCGGCACACCGTCGAATTCGGTCAACATGCCGATGGGCACCCAGGCATCGATGCGGGCGGCGCCGGCGCGGGCGAGGTACGCCTTGACCATGGACGCGCCCATGCTGTGCGAGACGATCGCGATGCGGGCGAGGCCGCGGCTTCGCAGGAACGCAATGGCGGCAGCGATTCGCTCCGCGGCCTCCGGAAACAGCGCCACGTAGTCATCGCGTGTCGCCGTCACCGCAAGCACCGGCATCTGCACCGACAGCGTCGCGAATCCCACGTCGGCCAATCCTCCACGCAAGCCGCCAATAAGACCCCAGTCGGGATGCACGCCGGCGCCGTGCACGACGATGACTCCGCCCTTGGGGTGCGCAACTTCGGTGTATAGCGCAAGCACGCGCGGCTGCGACGGCGTCGGGAGATAGACCGCCTCGCCGACAACGATGGCGGGCACGATCTCCGCAGCCCAACGCTGTTCGCGCTCCCGGTCGGCGGCGGCATCGACGTTGCCCGCATGCATGGCCAGCACGACGAAGGCGCACGCGCCCCCGAGCAGGTGCGATGCGAGTTTTTCGCGAAGCGGGTTTGTTACCATCATCGTCTCGTCGAACGCCGCAATCATACTCGTCCATGGTGCGCAGCCCCGTCATCGTGATCGCTCCGGATTCGTTCAAGGGTTCCGTCTCGGCGCCCGATGCCGCGGCAGCCATCGCACGTGGCGTTGCGCGTGTGTGGCAGGACGCGGAGCTGCGCATCTGCCCGATGGCGGATGGCGGCGAAGGCACGCTCGATGCGATTCTCTCGCGCGGTGGCGAGCGCCGATCATGTATCGTAACCGGCGCCGCAGGCAGGGACGTGGACGCGGCCTACGGTTGGCTGGGCGACGGAGAAACAGCGGTCATCGAAGTGGCGCAGGTTGTCGGCCTTACCGATGCCTCCGGCACTGCGGTCGACGTCGAACAGCGCAGCACGAGAGGGGTCGGCGAACTGATTCGCGTGGCGCTCGACGCTGGCGCACGCCGCCTCATGATCGGCGTGGGTGGCAGCAGCACCAACGATGGCGGCGCGGGCATGCTCGCAGCGCTCGGTATGGCGCTCGTCGATGCAGCTGGTCGCGTCATCGCCACCGACACCCGAAGGACTCGCGTCGCTCGTCGCGGTCGATGCCGGCGCGCTCGATCCAAAGCTTGGCAAGACTTCGATCACCATCATGTCCGACGTGAACAATCCGCTATGCGGCGAGCGAGGCGCGACGGCAATCTTCGGTCCGCAAAAAGGAGTGCGGCGCGAACGCATCGCCGAGCTCGACGCGCGGATTGCCCGCTTCGCGGCACTGACCGAGCGGGCGTTGGGGCGACAAGCGAGCAACTCGCCGGGCGCCGGCGCGGCAGGCGGCCTGGGGTTCGCGCTGCAATTGATCGGTGGCCAGATGCGCTCCGGCGCGCAAGTCGTTGCCGACCTCATCGATCTCGACACAGCGCTCGCTGGCGCAGACTGGTTGATCACCGGCGAGGGACGCAGCGACCTGCAGACACTGCTCGGCAAGACGCCGTGGGTGGTTGCGCAACGCGCAACCGCAAAGAATGTCCCGGCGACGCTGCTTTCTGGCGGGCTCGATGACAGTGCGCTGCCGGAACTCTCGCAGCACTTCGCCGGTTGTTTCGCGTTGCCGGCCGGTCCCACCGCATTGGCCGACTGCGTCGCCAATGCAACGACGCTGCTTGCCGATCGCGCAGAGCAGATTGCGCGGCTGTTCGACGCCGCTCGTCGCTAGAGGCTAGCGCGCTCCGTAACCGACGGTCGCGCTTTCGGTGCCGCCGGCGGTGACCTCCACCGCGCAGAACTTGAATTCCGGAATCTTGCCGAAGGGATCGAGCACCGGATTGGTCAACAGATTAGCCGCGGCTTCGTAGTAACAGAACGGAATGAACACCGCGCCGCGCGGCGTGCCCTCATCCGCGCGCGCCGAAAGCGTGACACTGCCGCGCCGCGAAGCCACGGTGATGACGCCGCCGGCCGCGACGCCGAGCCGCGCAAGATCCTCCGGGTTCACCGACGCGACGGGCGTGGGCTCGATGGTGTCGAGAACCGTGGTACGGCGCGTCATGCTGCCGGTGTGCCAATGCTCGAGCTGGCGCCCGGTAATGAGTACGAAAGGGTAATCGACGTTAGGCTGCTCGGCGGCGGGAATAATTTGCGCCGATACGAACCGGCCCTTGCCGGACGCCGTTGGAAACGTCTCGGTGAACACGACGCGCTCTCCCGGATCGCCTTCCTGTTCGCACGGATAAGTCACGGAGCTGTCGCGCTCCAGACGCTCCCAGGTCACACCGGCGATCGACGCCATGGTCTGCCGCATCTCGGCGAACACTTCGCTCGGATGCGAGTAGTTCCAGTCGAGGCCCAGTCGCTTGGCCATCTCGACGATGATCAGCAGGTCCTGGCGCGCCTCGCCCGGCGGATCGAGCGCCTGCCGGCCGAGTTGCACGCTGCGGTCGGTATTGGTGAAGGTGCCCGTTTTTTCCGGGAACGCCGAAGCAGGCAGGATCACGTCGGCAAGATAGCCGGTCTCGGTAAGGAAAATATCCTGCACGACCAGCATCTCCAATTCCGCGAGCGCCTGGCGGGCGTGCGACACGTCCGGATCGGACATCGCGGGATTCTCGCCCATGATGTACATACCGCTGATCTTGCCGGCATGCACCGCGTCCATGATCTCCACCACGGTCAAACCCGGCTTCGGATCGAGGATTGCGCCCCAGATGGCTTCCACGCGCTTGCGCGCGTCGCCGTTGTCGACGCGGTTGTAATCGGGAAGCATCATCGGAATCAGGCCGACGTCGCTCGCGCCCTGCACGTTGTTCTGTCCGCGCAGTGGATGCAATCCCGAGCCGGGGCGTCCGACCTGTCCCGTCATCAACGCGAGCGCGATCAGGCAGCGCGCATTGTCGGTGCCGTGCACGTGCTGCGAAATGCCCATCCCCCACAGGATCATCGAGCCCTTCGAGGTCGCATACATGCGCGCGACTTCACGGATGAGCGGCGCGGGTATGCCGCATATGGGCGCCATCGCTTCGGGGCTGTACTTGGCGACATTCTTGCGGATTTCCTCGTAGCCGCTCGTCCGGTCGGCGATGAACGACTCCGCCACCAGACCCTCCTCGACGATCGTGTGCATCATCGCGTTGAGCATGGCGACGTCGGTGTCGGGCTTGAACTGCAGATAGTGCGTGGCGTGGCGTGCGAGCTCCGAACGGCGCGGGTCGGCGAGGATGAGCTTGGTGCCGGCCTTGACCGCATTCTTGATCCAGGTCGCCGCCACCGGATGATTGACGACGGGATTGGCGCCGATCAACAACACGACTTCGGCTTTCGTCACATCCATCACCGGATTCGAGACGGCGCCCGAGCCAATGCCTTCCAGCAGCGCGGCGACGCTCGACGCGTGGCACAACCGCGTACAGTGATCGACGTTGTTCGTCCCAAATCCGGTGCGGACCAATTTCTGGAACAGGTACGCCTCCTCGTTCGAGCCTTTGGCCGAGCCGAAGCCGGCGAGCGCGTTGCCGCCGCGCGCGTCACGGATCGCTTTGAGCGTGCCGCCCGCGAGCGCAAGCGCCTCTTCCCATGTCGCTTCGCGGAACACCGAGAGTGGATCGGCCGGATCCATGACGAAATCGGCAGACTTCGGCATGCCGGCCTTTCGTATCAACGGTTTCGTAAGGCGTTGCCGATGATGCACGTAGTCGAAACCGTAGCGACCCTTGACACACAGCCGCTCGTGATTCGCGGGTCCGTCGCGGCCCTCGACGCGAACGATATGGTTGTCCTTGACGTGATACGTGAGCTGGCATCCCACGCCGCAATAGGGACATACCGAATCGACAGTCTTGTCGGCCGTGACGAGATACGCATCGTGCGCGGGGGCCAGCGCGCCGGTCGGGCATGCCTGCACGCACTCACCGCACGCGACGCATGTCGATTCGCCCATCGGATCGCCAAGGTCGAACACGATCTGCGAGTGGCCGCCGCGAAAGGCGTAACCGATCACGTCGTTGACCTGTTCTTCGCGGCATGCGCGCACGCAACGCGTGCACTGGATGCAGGCGTCGAGGTTGACCGCCATCGCCGGATGCGAGAGATCCGGCGGCCGGTTGTGCGCGCGCTTCGAACCGTGGCTTGCCGATGCCGAGCCACTGCTTCCACTTCTCGAGTTCGGATTCCGGCTTGTACACCCGCGCGGGTACGTCGGCGGCGAGCATTTCGACGATGAGCTTCTGCGCGTGCACCGCGCGCGGGCTGTCGCTGCGCACTTCCATGCCCGCCGTCGGCGCGCGGCAGCACGACGGCGCCAACACGCGCTCGCCCTTGATCTCGACCATGCACGCGCGGCAATTGCCGTCGGGACGCATGCCCGGCTTGTAGCAGAGGTGCGGGATCTCGACGCCGTTGCGCTGCGCGGCCTGGATGATGGTCTCGCCCTCAGCCGCGGCCAGCGTGCGGCCGTTGAGGTTGAACTCGGTCAGTTTCAGCTGCAGGCCTGCTTCAACGGGCGCGTTCATTGGCGTTCCTTCGGGCTAATTGGAGAACCGTCGCGCTGATTGCATAACCTTCGCGCTGCGCGCTTCGGCGCATTCGGCACTGGGGCGCTCGGGACGGCCCGTCGCGCTGATTGGACAACCCTCGCGCGTCGCGCTCATTCGAGCTCCTGGGGGAAATATTTGACCACGCAGGCGATCGGATTGGGCGCGGCCTGCCCCAGGCCGCAGATCGACGCATCGGCCATGGCCTGCGACAGTTCCGCCAACAGCGCGGTGTCCCAATGCGGCTTCGCCATCAGGCCAACGGCTTTTTCGGTGCCGACGCGGCACGGTGTGCATTGCCCGCACGATTCATCGGCAAAAAAGCGCATGAGATTGAGCGCCGCATCGCGCGCGCGATCGTGTTGCGACAGGATCATCACCGCGGCCGAGCCGATGAAGCAGCCATGCGGTTGCAGCGTATCGAAGTCGAGCGGCACGTCGCCGAGCGACGCGGGCAGGATTCCGCCCGAGGCTCCGCCCGGCAGGTAGCCGTAGAAATCATGGCCGGGCAGCATGCCGCCGCAGAACTCGTCGATGAGTTGGCGAACGGTGATGCCCGCTGGCGCGAGATGCACGCCTGGCTTCGCGACTCGCCCCGACACCGAGAACGAGCGCAGCCCTTTCCTGCCGTTGCGACCCTGCGCGGAGAACCAGGTCGCGCCCTTTTCCAGAATGTCGCGAATCCAGAACAGTGTCTCCATGTTGTGCTCGAGCGTGGGGCGGCCGAACAAGCCGACTTGGGCGACGTACGGCGGACGCAAGCGCGGCATGCCGCGCTTGCCTTCGATCGATTCGATCATCGCCGACTCTTCGCCGCAGATGTACGCGCCGGCGCCGCGCCGAAGGTGGATGCGGGGCAACGCATGGGGAGGGTCGGCGCGCAGCGCGTCGAGCTCGCGCTGGAGCACGGCGCGGCATCCGGCATATTCGTCGCGCAAGTAGATATAGATGTCGTCGATGTCTACGGCCCACGCGGCGATCAGCATGCCTTCGAGGAAGCGATGGGGATCGCGTTCGAGGTAGAAGCGGTCCTTGAACGTTCCAGGCTCGCCCTCGTCGATGTTGACCGCCATGAGTCGAGGCCCGGGTTCGGCGCGGACGATGCGCCACTTGCGTCCGGCGGGAAAGCCCGCACCGCCGAGTCCGCGCAGCCCGGACGCCTCGAGGTCCGCGACCACGGCATCGATGCTGCGCGTGCCGTTCAGGCATTCATCGAGCATGCGATAGCCGCCCTGCAGGCGATAGGTCACGTAGTCGATCGCGGCGGGAAGATCGGGTTCGACGGCCTTGCGATCGACGAGGTGCGCAATGCGCTCGATGCTCGCGCGATCGACCGGATTGCGGCCGACGACCGCAGCGGGCGCCTCCTCGCAACGGCCGATGCATGGCGCGCCGAGCACGCGCACGCCTGGCCATTGCGCATGTTCGCATGCCGCGCGCAATGCGTCGGCACCCGCCATCTGGCACGACAGCGTCTCGCAGATGCGCACCGTAATCGCCGGCGGCGGCGCCTCACCCTCCTTGATCACATCGAAATGGTGATAGAACGTGGCGACTTCGTAGACTTCAGTGCGCGCAAGTTTCAATTCCTCGGCCAGCGCGAGGATGTGTGCGGCGGAGATATATCCGTAGCGATCCTGGATGCGATGCAGATATTCGATCAGCAGGTCGCGCCTCCGGGGCGAGTCGCCCAGCAGCGCGCGGATTTCAATCAGCGCCTGCGGATCGAGCGGCCGTCCCTTCGTATGGCCGCGCGCCTTGCGCCTGCCACCGAGCCCCGAGATGTCGACTACCGCGCCTTGAGCCATCTTCCGAGTTCCTAAATTCAGTCGACGAAGTCGCCGTACTTCTCGACGTGTGCCGCAAGGTCGAGAGAATGCTGGCGCACGAGCCGCTCAGCAAGTTCGGTATCACGCTTTTCGAGTGCCTCGATGATGCGCATGTGGTCGACGATCGAGCGCTCGGCGCGGTCGCGCTGCGAAATGGTCATGCGGCGAATCGCGCGCACATGAATGAACAGGTTCTCGATGGTCTTGCCCATCAAGTGGGACCCGGAAAGTGCAATGATCGCCTGATGAAATGCGATGTTGGCGTTGGAGTATTCGTCGATGTGTTCGGCCGGCGTGGAATTGCGGAACTCGTCGAACATGTGGCGCAATGCACCGATATCCGCGTCGGAAGCGTTGAGCGTTGCGAGCCGTGCCGCCATGCTTTCCAGCGCCGCCCACATTTCGATCATCTCGATGATCTGCTTCTTGGTCTTGCGCACGATGAACACGCCGCGACGTGGAACCGTGCGCAGAAAGCCCTCCTGCTCGAGTAGGGTCATCGCCTCGCGGATTGGCGTGCGGCTCACGCCAAGCGCTTGACCGAGCTGTCGTTCGTCGAGGCGGATCTCGTCACGGTGAGCGTAGATGTCCGCGTTCATGATCGCCTGTTTCAGCGCGGCGTACGCCTGATCGCGAAAGCTGACATTGGCGCTGAGCGGCTGCAGCGCCAGCGGCAACGGTCGTTCAGCTGCGTCCACAGTGGTGGTCATGGTCGTTCCTCAGTTTCTCGCGTTGCCAGCCGGCGGCAACTGCGCGGCAGCGGCTCGAGCGCGCTGACGGATCAGCGCTAGCACGATGTCCACGGTCGGCGTCGGCACACCTGTGCGCTGCCCGAGTTCGTGCACAACGCCCACCAGCGCTTCAACTTCCATCGATTTTCCACGTTCCAGATCCTGCAGCATCGACATCTTGTGCGCTCCGAGCGCTGCGGCGCCGTTGATCCGCCGATCGACGTCGACGCGCAGCTTGAGGCCGAGCCGCTCGCCGATCGCCGCGGCTTCCATCATCATCGACCGACATATCGATCGCGTACCGGAATCGGACGCTACCACGTCGACCGTCGCACATGTCAGCGCGCTCACCGGGTTGAAACACAGATTGCCCCACAGTTTGAGCCAGATTTCATCGCGGATGTCGTCGCGGATGGGCGCGTCAAAGTCGCTCGCAACGAGCAGTTCGTGCAGGCGCTCGACCCGTTCACTCCGTCCACCGCCGGGCTCGCCAATTGGCAGCTTCCAACCGTGATCGTGGCGGACAACGCCGGGCGCGATCACTTCCGCGGCAGGAAAAACGACGAGGCCAAGTGCGCGCGCGGACCCCCACAGTGTCCGCTGACGGCCGCCTGGGTCGACACTTGCGAGCGTTTCGCCCAATTGGCGTTGCTCGACAAAGTCGAGGAACCAATAAGGCAGCCCGTTGCTGGCGGTAACGATCGCTGTATGTGGCCCAAGTAGGGGAAGCATGTCGTCCACGACGTCGGGCAGTTGATGCGCTTTTAACGCCACGATCACGAATTCCTGCACGCCAAGATCGCCTGGACGGTCGGTGCACGGCAATACGGCAACATGCTCCTCGTCTCCGATCCGCAGACGGAGGCCGCGATGACGAATTGCCGCGAGCTGGGGCCCCCGTGCGACCAGGCTTACATCGATACCTGCCCTGGCCAGCTGAACGCCAAATAATCCACCGATCGCGCCGGCACCGAAGACGCATACCTTGAATTGATCCTTCATTATCGGCCGACACTTGGGGCTTCCAAATAGCCGCCGCGCAGCCGCATAATGAAACGCCGACGCGCACGGCCAAGCGTACTATTGACATTATCTGGTATACAAAATACGTTACGCCAAATAGCATAATAAGCCAATAGAATTAGACGGGGGTCCCCAGCCAAGGCCTAGCACGTGAGGTCGACCGTTGGTCACGGTTGCATCAGGGAGGAGATAATGGTTAGCGTAGCAGCGCGCGCCGACCTTGCTGCAATCTTGCAATTTGCGCGTGGCGGCAAGCAAGAGATTCCGAACCCAGTCTGGAATTTTCATGTTTGGCAGCAGGTGTTTCCGTAGGCGAATTCTCGCAATACGACAAATCGCGCGCAACGACGCGCAGCAATTCGATAGGAGGAGAGCATGGCAACCGCAATGAAGCCAAGCGCAACGACCGTTAGTACCTCATCCACCAACCGCTGGGCGCAGCTCATTATCGGCATCGTCTGCATGGTGCTGATCGCCAATCTGCAATACGGTTGGACGCTGTTCGTCACGCCGATGGCGCAGAAGCACACTTGGGAGGTGGCGAGCATCCAGGTCGCGTTCAGCATTTTCATCGCGCTCGAGACATGGTTCACCCCGATCCATGGCTGGATTGCAGATTCGCTCGGGCCTCATAGAGGTCCGAGACTGGTAGTTTCCATCGGCGGGCTCCTGGTTGCGATCGGCTGGATCGTCAATTCCTACGCCGAGACGCTCTCAATGCTCTACGTAGGCGCGGCGATCTCGGGTGTCGGCGGCGGCGCAGTCTACTCGGTCTGCGTCGGTAACGCTGTGAAATGGTTCGCCGATCGTCGTGGGCTCGCGGTGGGCTTGACCGCGGCCGGCTACGGCGCGGGCGCGGCGCTCACCGTAATTCCGATGCGAATGGTGATCGGATCGTCCGGGTATGAGAGCGCGTTCTTCTGGTTCGGGCTGATCCAAGGCGGCGTGGTCTTCGTGGTAGGGTTGTTGCTGCGCGGGCCGCTCGCCGGCGAAGCCCGGGTCGCGGTGTCTTCGGCGAATGTACTTCAGTCGACGCGCAGCTTCAAGCCGTCGGAGATGCTCGCTACGCCCACGTTCTGGTTGCTGTACTTAATGTTCGTGATGATTTCGGCGAGTGGCCTTATGGCCACCGCCCAGATCGCGTTGGTCGCTAAGGATTTCGGCATTTCGAACACCGTGCTATTCCTTGGGGCCTCGACGCTCACGGTGGCGCTCATCGTCGACAACGTCTTGAATGGCTTGGCGCGTCCTTTCTTCGGCTGGATCTCGGACAAGATCGGTCGGGAGCCCACGATGGCGCTAGCCTTCGGTTGCGGCGGCGTTGCATACTGGCTCCTCGGCGCGCTCGGCACCAATCCGTGGGCTTTCGTGGTGTTCGCCGGCCTCATCTTTTTTACATGGGGCGAGATTTTCAGCCTGTTCCCCTCCACTTGCACCGACACCTTCGGGCCCAAATACGCGACGGTGAACACGAGCCTGCTGTACACGGCCAAGGGGACCTCCGTCTTTTTGGTTCCGCTTGCGAACGTTCTCAAGGACTGGACAGGCAACTGGCATGCGGTGTTCATCGTGACGGCGATCGCCAACTTTGTGGTCGTCGCACTCGCATTGTTTGTGCTGCGCCCGCTCCGTGCGAGGCAACAGGCATCGGGTAACGCCTCGATGGTGGGCGCAGAAAAAGCCATTGCCTAACGAACCGACGCCGCTGCGCCGCGACTCTTCGCCGTGGCGGCGCACCCGCGGCGCTGCGCCGCAATCCCAGCGCGGCACCTTTTCGGAGAGACAACCATGCTCGACCAACCCACTGCTACTGCCAAACCCTCGCCCGCGGCGAGCCCTGCTGAAGACGCGCCGAAAATCGCCAGTGGCGAGATCAATGCCCCGTCACAAGAGACCGACGGTTTCCAGCTGGTCATCGAAGCCCTCAAGCTGAACGGCATCGATACGATCTTCGGGCTGCCCGGGATCCCGATCACCGACCTCACGCGGAAGCTGCAGGCGGCGGGATTGCGCGTGATCTCCTTCCGGCATGAGCAGAATGCGGGGTACGCCGCTTCGATCGCCGGCTTCATGACCCAGAAGCCGGGCATCTGCCTCACGGTGTCCGCTCCCGGATTTATGAACGGCCTCGCGGCGCTCGCCAACGCCACCACCAACTGCTTTCCGATGATCCTCATCAGCGGCTCGAGCGAGCGCGAGATCGTCGACTTGCAACAGGGCGACTATGAGGAGATGGATCAGCTCGCCATCGCCAGGCCGCACGCGAAAGCCGCGTTCAGGGTCTTGCACGCAGAGGACATCGGGGTCGGCGTAGCGCGGGCAATTCGTGCCGCTCTTTCGGGCCGTCCGGGTGGTGTCTATCTCGACTTGCCGGCCAAGCTGTTCCCGCAGACGATGGACGCGGAAGCGGGGCGACGGTCGCTGATCAAGGTCGTCGATCCGGCACCGCGCCAGATCCCCGCAGCGGATGCAGTGCAGCGAGCGCTCACTCTGCTCAGGGGCGCGAAGCGTCCGCTTATCATTCTCGGCAAGGGCGCGGCGTACGCGCAGGCCGATGCAGACATTCGCGCGCTGGTGGAAAAGACCGGTATCCCCTACCTGCCGATGTCGATGGCCAAGGGCCTCTTACCCGACACGCACGAGCAATCGGCTTCCGCGGCACGCTCGTACGTGTTGCCGGAAGCCGACGTCGTGATGCTGATCGGTGCGCGGCTCAATTGGCTGCTGTCGCAAGGCAAGGGCAAGACGTGGGGCGGCGCGTCGTCCAAGGACTGGGGCGGACAGAAGTTCGTGCAGATCGATATTTCCCCGCAGGAGGCGGACAGCAACGTCCGCATCGATGCACCGGTGGTCGGCGACATCGGGTCCTGCGTCGCGGCGATGCTGCGCGCGATCAAGCAACTGAGGGCTCCAACTGGCCGAAGCCGCCCGCCGAGTGGCTCGATGCCATCGCCGAGCGCAAGACCAAGAACGTCGCGAAGATGGGCGAGTCGCTGGCGAAGAACCCGACGCCGATGAATTTCCACAGCGCGCTGAACGTCGTGCGCGACATCGTCAAAGCGAACCCGGACGCCATCCTCGTCAACGAGGGGGCGAACGCGCTCGACTTCACGCGCAGCATCGTGGACATGTACAAGCCGCGCAAGCGCCTGGACGTCGGCACATGGGGCGTCATGGGCATCGGCATGGGGTTTTCGGTTGCGGCGGCCGTGGTCAGCGGCGAGCAGGTGATCGCGATCGAGGGCGACAGCGCCTTCGGCTTTTCCGGCATGGAGTGCGAGACGATCTGCCGCTACAACCTGCCGGTCTGCGTCGTGATCATGAACAACAACGGCGTCTACCGCGGCGATGAAGTGAATACGACCGGAGGACGCGATCCTTCGCCCCTGGTGTTCGTGAAAGGAGCGCGCTACGAGATGCTGATGGAAGCCTTCGGTGGCGTGGGCGTGCTTGCCACGACGCCCGCCGAGCTACGCAGCGCGATGGAAGAAGCGATCCGCTCGCGCAAGCCGACCCTGATCAATGCGATCATCGACGAGAAGGCAGGCACGGAAAGCGGCCGGATCACGAGTCTCAATCCGAGCGCGAAAAAGAAATCATGATCGCTCGCCAAGTTGGAGCGTCGTCGGTGCGTGACTTCGCTCAGAGCACGGACAGCGCACCGACGCGGAACGCGGCTTGGCAATCCGACCACCGTCCAAGCAGCGTTTTAGCGGGAATGACGACATTGCATAGGGGAACGTAATGGGTAAGGCATTAGACGGCATCAAGATCCTCGACTTCACGCACGTGCAATCGGGCCCGACCTGCACGCAACTGCTCGCCTGGCTCGGCGCCGACGTCATCAAGGTCGAGCGTGCCGGCGAAGGTGACATCACGCGCGGGCAATTGCGCGACATTCCTGGCGTCGACAGTCTCTATTTCACCATGCTCAACCACAACAAGCGCTCGATCACTGTCGATGCCAAGCACCCGAAGGGCAAGGCAGTGCTCGAATCGCTGGTCAGGCATTGCGATGTCCTGGTCGAGAATTTCGCCCCGGGCGCGCTGGATCGCATGGGCCTCACGTGGGAACATGTCCAGTCGCTCAATCCGCGCATGGTCGTGGCCTCGGTCAAGGGCTTCGGGCCCGGACCGTACGAGGATTGCAAGGTGTACGAGAATGTTGCCCAATGCGCTGGCGGAGCAGCGTCGACGACAGGCTTCGACGATGGACCACCACTGGTCACCGGTGCGCAAATCGGCGATTCCGGCACGGGTCTTCATCTTGCGCTAGGCATTGTCGCCGCGCTGTATCAGCGCAAGACGACCGGCCGCGGTCAGCGCGTGCTCGCCGCCATGCAGGACGGAGTGTTGAATCTGTGTCGCGTGAAGCTTCGCGACCAGCAACGCCTGGATCGTACGAAAGTGATGGAAGAGTATCCGCAATATCCGAACGGCAAGTTCCTCGAGGCCGTTCCGCGCGCCGGCAACGCGTCCGGCGGCGGCCAGCCTGGCTGGATCCTGAAGTGCAAGGGTTGGGAAACCGATCCGAATGCATACATCTACTTCATCACGCAGGCGCCGGTGTGGAAGGACATCTGCGAGGTGATCGGCCGCGAAGAGTGGCTTACGGACCCGCGCTACGCCACGCCGAAAGCGCGCTTGCCGCATCTCATGGAGATCTTCGGCCAGATCGAGGAATGGACCAAGACCAAGACCAAGTTCGAGGCGATGGACATCCTCAACAAGCACGACATTCCTTGTGGTCCGATCCTCTCGATGAAGGAGATCGCCGAGGAGCCTTCGCTGCGCAAGACCGGGACCGTCGTCGAAGTCGACCACCCGAAACGCGGTAAGTACCTCTCGGTCGGCAATCCGATCAAGATGTCCGACAGTCCGACTGACGTGACGCGCTCGCCGCTGCTTGGCGAGCACACCGACGAGGTGCTCGCTGAACTCGGGTACGGCAAGGACCAAGTTGCGGCGCTGCGCGCGGACAAGGTGATCTAGCGGGCTGAAGCATTCCGAACGGTCGCGCGTCCTGCGCGATCGCGATCATATCGAGGGGTTAGACATGGCAGTCAACAAGATTGAAGTGCGGCGTGTTTTGGACAAGGTAAAGGCCGAAGGACGTACTTCGCTCACCGCGCCCGAGGGCAAGCAGGTCTGCGACGCTTACGGTATCGCCGTGCCGAAAGAAGGCGTCGCGACCACCGCGGCGGAGGCGGCGAAAATCGCCGCGGCCATGGGTTTTCCGGTCGTACTCAAAATCGTTTCGCCTGAAATTCTCCACAAGACCGAAGCCGGTGGCGTGCTGGTCGGCGTCAAGAGCGCGGAAGAAGCCCAAAAAGGCTTCGATACCATTATCGCGAACGCAAAGAAGTACGACGCCAAGGCAAATCTGCTCGGCGTGCAGGTCCAGCAAATGATCGGCGGGGGCCAAGAAGTCATCAT
Organism: uncultured beta proteobacterium; assembly: GCA_963732105.1. Classification (GTDB taxonomy): domain Bacteria; phylum Pseudomonadota; class Gammaproteobacteria; order Burkholderiales; family Casimicrobiaceae; genus PALSA-1003. The sequence continues at coordinate 302,121 of CAVSYL010000006.1, read as the reverse complement.
CGGCGCAGTGACCGACCCATCCTTCGGCAAGCTCGTGGCCTTCGGCTTGGGCGGCGTGCTGGTCGAGGTGCTGAAGGACATTACGTTCCGCTTGGCGCCGGCATCGAAGGAAGATGCGCTGTCGATGCTCGACGGCATCGCAGCGGCGGAAATTCTGAAGGGCGTACGGGGCGCCGACCCGGTCAATCGCGACGCACTCGCCGGCCTGATCCAGAGCGTGTCGCAGCTCATCGCGGACTTCCCGGAAATTGCCGAAATGGATCTCAATCCGGTGTTCGCATCCAAGAGCGGCGCGATTGCGGCCGACGTGCGCATCGTCGTCGATTTTGCGCCGCCAGCCCCACGCTTCCGACCCAGCCACGACGACATCGTGCGCGACATGAACCGGATCATGAAACCGGACGCCGTCGCCGTGATCGGGGCCTCGTCGGAAGAAGGCAAAATCGGCAACTCGGTGATGAAGAACCTGATCAACGGCGGCTACAAGGGAGCGATTTACCCGATCAATCCTTCCGCCGACGAGATCATGGGCCGCAAGGCCTACAAGAGCGTCAAGGACGTCCCCGGCACGATCGACGTCGCCGTATTCGCCATTCCCGCCAAGTTTGTCGCCCAGGCGCTGATCGAGGTCGGCGAGAAAAAGATTCCGGGCGCGGTGCTGATTCCATCCGGCTTCGCGGAGACGGGCAACGTCAAAGGTCAAGTGGAACTTCAGGAAATCGGGCACAAATACGGTGTGCGGCTGATGGGGCCGAACATCTATGGCTTCTACTACACGCCCAAGAATCTTTGCGCCACGTTCTGCACCGCGTACGACGTCAAGGGCAAGGCGGCGCTGTCGTCGCAGTCCGGCGGCATCGGCATGGCGATCATCGGCTTTTCCCGCTCGGCCAAGATGGGCGTGTCGGCGATCGTCGGCCTCGGCAACAAGTCCGATATCGACGAGGACGATCTGCTGACGTTCTTCGAACAGGACGACAACACGCAGATCATCGCGCAGCACTGCGAGGATCTGAAGGACGGGCGGGCGTTCGCGGAAGTCGCCAAGCGCGTATCGAAGAAGAAGCCCATCGTCATGCTCAAGGCCGGGCGCACCAGCATGGGCGCACGCGCCGCGAGCTCGCATACCGGCGCGCTCGCGGGCAATGACAAGATCTACGAAGACGTCCTCAAGCAGTCCGGCGTCATTCGCGCGCGCAGCCTGCGCGACCTGCTCGAGTTCGCGCGGGGAATCCCGGTACTGCCAACGCCCAAGGGCGAGAACGTCCTCATCATCACCGGCGCGGGCGGCTCCGGCGTGTTGCTGTCCGACGCATGCGTCGACAACAATCTCACGCTGATGGCCATGCCGCCCGATCTCGACGCCGCGTTCCGCAAGTTCATTCCGCCGTTCGGTGCCGCGGGCAACCCGGTCGACATCACCGGCGGCGAACCACCAAAGACGTATCAGAATACGGTTCGCCTCGGCCTCGAAGATCCGCGGATCCATGCGCTGATCCTCGGCTACTGGCACACGATCGTCACGCCGCCGATGGTGTTTGCGGCCAAAATGGTCGAAGTCGTCGATGAAATGAGGGCGAAGGGAATCGAGAAGCCGATCGTGGTTTCGCTCGCGGGCGACGTTCAGGTGGAAGAAGCCGCCGAGCATCTTTTTGCGCACGGCATCCCGGCGTACGCGTATACGACCGAAACGCCGGTCGCGGTGCTGGGTGCCAAGTACAAGTGGGCGCGCGGCGCCGGCCTGATCTGACCCGAAGCCTGCGCTGTATCCTTGCGGCGCGGCAAGCAACACCGTAATCCGGGAGCGATGGCGTACCATTGCTCCCGGCACCCCTCGTTCCAATCACTGCGACTCGCGCCGACATCGTGAACGCCAACCTGTACGCGCTTCTGCGCGACCATTTCCTGGAACGCGTCGATCAGCCCTGCGTGCTCATTCCCGATGGACCGGTTATCCGCTACGAGCAGCTCGATCGCCAATCGGCGCGCATCGCCTCCGCGCTGCGCGCCGCGGGTTGCCAACGGGGGGACCGCGTCGCGGTCCAGGTCGACAAATGCTGGGAGGCGCTGGCGCTCTACCTCGCCTGCCTGCGCGCCGGGTTCGCCTACCTACCCCTCAATACCGGATACCAAAAAAGCGAGCTGACCTATTTTTTTGGTGATGCCGAACCTGCCGTCATTGTCGGGCGGCCGGACAACGCGGAAGCGTTCGCCGCTCTGCGACCGGAGGCCGCGATGTTCACGCTCGCCGCCGGCCAAGGAACGCTGCTCGATGCCGCTCGCGACGAGCCCGACGTGTTCGAGCCGGTACATTCGGCCCCCGACGACCTCGCGTCGATCCTGTATACGTCGGGAACAACGGGGCGCGCGAAGGGTGCGATGCTGACGCACCGCAATCTTGCCAGCAATGCACTGACTTTGGTCGATCGCTGGGGCTTCACCCACGACGACGTCCTGCTGCACGCGCTGCCCCTGTATCACGTGCACGGTCTGTTCGTCGCCTGCCACTGCGCGCTGTTGTCGGGCGCACGCATGCTATGGCATGCCAAATTCGACGTGCCCAGCGTGATGGCGTCGCTGCCGCACGCGACCGTCATGATGGGGGTGCCGACGTTCTATACCCGCCTGCTGGCCGAACCTTGCTTCGACAAGGCGGCGTGCACCACCGTGCGCTTGTTTGTCTCAGGTTCGGCGCCGTTGCTGCCGTCGATTTTCGACGAATTCGCAGCGCGCACCGGGCATCCCATCCTCGAACGCTACGGCATGACGGAAACGGGCATGAACACCTCGAATCCACTCGACGGCGAACGCCGCTGCGGCAGCGTCGGCCTGCCGCTGCCCGGCATCTCGGTTCGAGTTGTCGACGAGCGTGGGATTGTGTGCGGTCCGGGTGAAGTCGGTAGCATCCAGGTCAAGGGGCCGAATGTTTTCGCTGGCTATTGGCGCATGCCCGAGAAAACGCGGGAGGAATTCACCGTCGACGGATACTTCAAGACCGGGGACATGGGCGAATCGATGCCCGACGGCTACATCAAGATCGTCGGCCGCGCTAAGGACCTGATCATTACCGGCGGCTTGAACGTGTATCCGAAGGAGATCGAAGAGAAGATCGATGCCTTACCTGGTGTAGTCGAATCCGCGGTTATCGCCGTGCCCGATTCGGACTTTGGCGAAGCCGTGACCGCGGTTGTTGTCACCGGGAAGGACAGCGCGCTCACGGAATCCGCGATCATCGCGGCGCTGAAAGCCGATATCGCCAGTTTCAAGGTGCCGAAACATGTGCATTTCATCGACGCCCTGCCACGCAATGCGATGGGCAAGGTCGAGAAAAGCGCACTGCGCAAACGCTACGCAGCCCTCTGAACGCCCGCGTTCTTAGGCCCCCACGCCTGCGCTCTCAGTGGCCAAAGCAGCCGCTGCGCAATTCCGTGCGGCCTCATTGCGCGAACGCTTTCCAGAGGAAAAACGCGGCCACCGCGTACAGCAAGCACGCGAACGCGCGTCGTAGATACGCCACCGGCCACTGATGCGAGAGTCTCGCGCCGAACGGCGCCACGACGATGCTCGCCGCGACGATCGCAATGAGTCCCGGCACGTAGATGAAGCCGACCGTGTAAGGCGGCAGGCCGCGCTGGCGCAGCCCTGCAACGATGAAACCCACAGTACCCGCCGCGGCGATTGGCAGGCCCAGCGCCGCCGATGTCCCCACCGCATTGCGTATGCGCACGTTGCATGAAGTCAACAGCGGCACCGAGAGGAAACCCCCGCCGGCCCCCACCAGGCTTGCGACCAAGCCGATCACGACACCCGACCCGAACAAACCTGCGGCCCCTGGCAACTCGCGCGTCGGCTTCGGCTTGCGGTCGAGCAGCATCGACGTTGCGATAAAGCCGGCAAACAACGCGAACACGGCGGACAGGAGCGTCGTCGACATGCCACTGACGACCTGCGGGCCGACGAGCGCTCCGACCAGCATGCCCGGCGCAAGTCGCCAAAACACCGGCCACAGCACGGCGTCGTGCGCATGATGCGCGCGCACGCTCGCGAGCGACGTGAAGACGATAGTTGCGGTCGACGTCGCGATGGCCATATGCAGGATTTGATCCTGCGGAAATTGCTCGTGAGAGAAAATCAACGTCAGCAATGGCACGATCGTCATGCCGCCGCCGATGCCGAGCAGCCCGGCTAGAAAGCCGACAACGCAGCCGAGCACGAGGAACGCGGGAAACAGCCACCATTCCACGCTGCGCCCAGCCTAGCGCATTGGCCGGCGTCGCGCCTCAGGCGGCGCGCGCACGTGCCAGCTTGGTCGTGATGAACGTCCATTCACGCGGGTCGACCGGCGTGATCGACAGCCGGTTGCCGCGCTGGAGCACGAGCATCTTGGCAAGCGGTGTTGCGGTGCGCAACTCGGCGAGCGGGATCAAGCGAGTCTTTTCGACGAACGTAACCTCGACATTGAACCAGCGCGGCGCTTCGCGCGTCGCCTTGGGATCGTAGTACTTGCTGTTCTTGTCGAATTGCGATGCGTCCGGATACGCGAGCTTGCTTACACGTACGATGCCGGCGATGCCCGGTTCCGGACAGCTGGAGTGATAGAAGAATGCGTGGTCGCCGATCTGCATCTGGTCGCGCATGAAATTGCGGGCCGTATAGTTGCGCACGCCGTACCAGGCGACAGTCTTTTTCGGCATCGCCGCGAGATCGTCGATCGAGACGTCGTCGGGCTCCGATTTCATCAGCCAGTAACGCATATGGCCAGTTGCACTCCAAAAGAAAACGGCGCCGCAATCGCAGCGCCGCGGTACAAGATGCCCCCCACCTGTGCCGTACCGACCGAGGTCTTGAACCGCAGTTCAAGAGGGTCGCCTGCCGGGGCCATCAGGCGCTTCCGCGTAGGGAACGCACACCAGCCCGCTTAAGGCGCGGCAACCTCGCTAAGTTAGCATTGGTTCAAAGAACGTAAGGCCAGTTCGAACACTGCAGGGGACAATCGGCGCAGTCGCTAGAACAACTTATCCTGTTCCGCCATCGCACGATCGATGGCCGACTGCATGGAGGAAATTCTACGCTGAATGCCCGCGCTGTCAAAAACATTTGCAGGCGTCGTAACGGCTTTCGTGGCCAGCAATTCGTGCGTGATATTCAGGGCGGCCATCACCGCAATGCGCTCCGTCCCGGCGATCTTGCCCCCGTCGCGGATCTCGCGCATGCGCTGATCGAGGTACCGCACTGCCTGCAGGAGTTCGTCGCGCTCCGATTCCTTGCACGCCACGCGGTATTCCCGCCCGAGGATCGACACGTCCAGCATGGTGGCGCGATCTTCCACGGGCGATCAGCTCGCGGCTTCCGGCAAGCGCCGCAACAACGAATCCAGGCGCGATGAAGCCGTCGCCATTTTTTCCGACAGGGCCACGCTCTGCTCATGCGCCCGCGCAAGTTCGCGCTTGAGCGACTCGTTTTCGGCGCGCAGCCGATGGTATTCGGCAAGCAACGCTGCGAGCTTGTGTTCGAGTCCTGCGAGGTCGGCATCCATGGGCGACTATAGGCGGAAGATTTCGGGGCCGTCAACCCGGCGCGAACGGTTCGTAACGGACCTCGAGGATCTCGAGTTCCTCGACGCCGCCCGGCGTCTTCAGGGTGACCGTGTCGCCTTCGCGCGCCTTGGTGAGCGCGCGCGCCATCGGCGACATCCAGCTGATGTAGCCGCGGTCGGTGTCGATTTCGTCGACACCCACAATGCTGATGGTGCGCTTCTTGCCGTGACCGTCGCGCACGTCGACCGTAGCGCCAAAGAATACGCGGTCGGCGTCGTCCTCGTCACGCCGGGTGAGCGGGTCGACGACTTCGGCCTTGTCGAGTCGCCTGACTAGAAATCGAATGCGGCGGTCGATTTCGCGCAAGCGCTTCTTGCCGTAGATATAGTCGCCATTTTCCGAGCGGTCGCCGTTGCCGGCGGCCCACGCCACCACCGCGACCAGGGCAGGGCGTTCTTTTTCGACGAGTTGGTCGAGTTCCGCCTTCAGCCGCCGGAAGCCGCCGGGCGTGACGTAATTTTTCGTACCCGCGGGCAGGGACGTGTCCTCGACCTCGTCGTCCTCGACTTCGGCGTCGTCCTCGCGCGTGAAAGCTTTGCTCATGGCCGATTATAGGACAGCCGACCAGACCGCGCGTTCACGCGCTCTTCAGCGCTTTTTTCCCGGCACGTTGGCGCGCGCCGCGGCAAGCACGCGGCAGATCTGTTCGACGCCCTCGACAAAACGCGGACCAGGCCGATGGAGCAGATTGGCATCGACGACAAACAAGTTGCCGCGGGCAACGGCGGGCATCTCCCGCCACGGCCGCCATTCGTCGAGCCAAGCGGGGCGGACCGCATTGTCGGTGCCGGCGACGATCGCCTCTGGAGCAACGGCGAGCACGGCTTCGACGCTCACCTGCGGCGCGGGCAATGATATCGACGCGAATACATTCGTACCGCCGCATATTTCGATGGCCGCGGAGATCAGGTGCCCGCCACCGATTGTATACAAGGGAGGATTCCAGATCTCGTAGAACACGCGAATCGTCCTGGCGCCCGCGGCACGATCGCGCGCCGCGGCGAGTCTCGCGCGAAATTGCGACGCGGCGCGCGCGGCGGTATCGGATTGGCCCGTCAGGACGCCGAGCTTCTCGATTTCATCCGCGATGGCCATGGGCGTGCCCGGATTCGAGAGATACACGGGAACACCCATCGCCCGCAGGCGTTCGATTTGCGCAGGCGCCAGATACGGCCACGTGACGATCAGATCCGGCTTGAGCGCGAGTATGCCTTCGAGGTTGACGGCGTTCGCATCCCCGACCCTCGGCAATTTCGCGACTTCGGGCGGAAAGTCGGCGGGTGCAAGCACGCCGACGACGCGATCTCCCGCCCCGGCGGCGAACAGCAGTTCCGTGGCATGCGGCGCCAGACTGATGACACGCTTGGCCGGCGCCGCCAGCTCGATTCGGGTGCCACCGGCGTCGACGGCCACGACCGACGCTCGCGCGTCGATTGTGCAAACGCTCAGCGCCGCAAGCAGCAACCAGCGCATGTCAGAACCGGTAGCGCACGCCGGCAAACAGGTTTGCGCCGATCGTGTTGTAGTCGGCGGATAGTTCGTAGTGCTTGTTGAAGATGTTCCCGGCGACCGCGAACAAGGTCCAGCGGGGTGCGAGCGCGTAGTTGGCGTTGAGGTTGACGATCGCGTATCCGCCCATACGGCGAGTATCGGCGGCGTCGTCGTAACGTGCCGACGAGGCGACCACCTGGACGCCAGCTTGCAGCGGGCCGAACGCCTGGGTGACGTCGAGCGTGCCGTACTGGCGCGCGCGGCGCGGCAGCAGGTTGCCGGTCGCATCGTCATACGGCCGCGCGAAATCGACGCTGCCCTTCACCGTAGTGTCGCGCACGAGCGCCTGCAATTCGAGCGTGACCCCTTCGAGCGTGGCGTCGGCGATGTTCTGCGGCGCGCAATTGAAATTCGCGTCGCACTCGAACACGATGAGGTTGCTCACGCGGTTCCTGTAAGCCACGATCCCCGCATTGATTTCGCTGCTGGCATAGCGCAGGGCGGCCTCGAAGTTGCGAGCCGTTTCCGGGACCAGGTCGGGATTGGAGAATCCGGGGTAATACAGGTCGTTGAATGTCGGCGCCTTGAACCCCGTGCCATAGCTGGCGCTCGCGCGCAGCCCGGGAAGGATCGTATAAGCGTACGCGAACGAGCCCGACGTCTGCCCGCCGTACTGCGAGCTGTCGTCGCGGCGAAGGTTCGCCTGCAGCGAGTTCGGGCCGTCCTGCAACTGGTAGACACCCACGATCGCGTTGGTATTGCGCGACGTGACCGCAAAGCCTGCGTCGGTGTCGAGGCGCTCCTCGCGTCGCGTCACCGCCACCGACAGCGCCCCCTTGGGCAACGTGAAATCGCTCTGCCAGGTGTACTGTTGCTGCGTCGTCTTGAACTGCGACGGGCCGAAGGCCGTTTGCGTATTGCTGTCGTCGATCGACACGCCAGCTTCGAGCGTGCTCTTCCAGAACGAAGTCAGGCGGTTGCGGCTGGCCACAAGATAGCTCTGCAGCGTGGTGATCGTGCGGTCGTCGAAATCCACGCTGCCGTCGAACTGCGCATTCATCCGGCTGTAGAAGGCCTGCGCCGACAGCACCTGCTCCGGGGCGAAGCTGTACGCGAGCGAACCGCTCGCGCTGCCGTTGCGATAACCGTCGTTGTCCGGGTTGTAGCTGAAATTCGCCGGATTGCCGATCGCGCTGAAGCCCGTGCTCTGATTGTAGCCACCCTGCAGCATGAAGCGCCACGGACCGTCACCACCTGCGGCACCCGCCGCGAACTGGCTCGTGTTGAAGGTGCCATAGCCCGCGCTCGCGTTGCCGACGAGCGCGCCACCGCCGTTGCGCGTGAACACCTGGATCACACCGCCGATCGCGTCTGCGCCATACAGGCTCGCCGCCGGTCCACGCAGGATCTCGATGTGGTCGATCTGGTCGAGCGGGATCGCCTCGAACGGCGTCGTGCCGGTGCTCGACGAACTCACGCGCAAACCGTCGACCAGCACCAGCGTCTGATTGGCGTTGGCGCTTCGCAGGAATACGCTCGTGGTCGAGCCGGGGCCGCCGGTGGTGGCGATCTGCACGCCGGGCTGGCGCTGCAACAGGTCGGCGAGGCTCTGCGCGCCGGCGCGTGCAATTTCCTCGGGACCGATGACCGTCACGTCGGCGATCAATTGGTCCAGCTGCTGTGGCGCGCGCGCCGCAGTCACCACGACCGGGTCGAGCAACGTCGGGGGCGTCGCCGATTGCGCGTTCGCCAGCGACATGCAGGTGCTGGCGCAGATGGCGGCGCAGACAGCATCGAAGGGTGGGCCGTAGCGCGGCTTGAGTGGCAGTGGCATCGAGCGATCTCCGCAATTGCCGCGCAACCCCGCACGGCGGTGGATCGAAAATCGCGGAGAGATCGTTGCGGCGGAATGCGCGCGTGCGGCGAGCGTCCTGCCGGACACCGCCTCCCGCGATGGGCCTTGAGTCCGCGGCGCGCTCATTAGACACTGAGCAGTCCCTGGGCACGCGCCGGGTGCAGGCCGGTCTCCGGGCTCGTCAGTCTTGACCGCCTGCCTTCCCATTCGCGCAAAGCGAACAGTGGCGTTGACAGCGGCCCGCACTGATTTACCGTTGCGGGGGCAGCGCCGGAATGATCGCGGAAGCGCCCTTCCGCGACGTACCGTCTTCCCGTTTCACCCACGGCACGATGAATACATCGTTCGCGCCGTGGACACCTGCACGACGCATTATAGCGGGACAATGCGGGTGCGGCGTCGGCCACCAGCAGCTGGTATAATTTCCGCCCCTTCAACGACTTGCCAACCCTGCCGCAAGACCACGAATGAGCCGCAAGCTCTACATTCGCACGTTTGGCTGCCAGATGAATGAGTACGACTCGGCCAAGATGGCCGACGTACTGCACGCCGCCGAGGGGCTGGAACTGACCGCGTCGCCCACGGACGCCGACGTCATCCTGTTCAACACCTGCTCGGTTCGGGAAAAGGCGCAGGAACGCGTCTTCCATGATCTCGGCCGCGTGCGCGAGCTCAAGATCGCCAACCCGGCACTCATCATTGGCGTGGGCGGCTGCGTCGCCAGTCAGGAGGGCGCGACCATTGTCGAACGCGCACCCTACGTCGACGTCGTGTTCGGCCCGCAGACGCTGCATCGGTTGCCTGAACTGATCGCGCGCCGGCGCAGCTCGGGGCGGCCGCAGATCGACATCAGCTTTCCGGAGATCGAAAAGTTCGACCATTTGCCGCCGCCGCGCGTCGATGGTGCGTCCGCCTTCGTCTCGATCATGGAAGGATGCAGCAAGTACTGTTCGTTCTGCGTCGTGCCGTACACGCGAGGCGAAGAAGTTTCACGGCCGTTCGAGGACGTGTTGACCGAAGTCGCCGATCTCGCCGATCAGGGCGTCCGCGAAGTCACCCTGCTGGGACAAAACGTCAACGCCTACCGCGGCCCGATGACGACCTCGGGAAGCATTGCCGATCTCGCGACCTTGATCGAATACCTCGCCGAGATCGATGGCCTCGAACGCATCCGCTATACGACGTCGCACCCGAAGGAAATGACCCAGACGCTCGTCGATGCCTACCGCCGCGTGCCCAAGCTGGTCTCGCATCTGCACCTGCCCGTGCAATCGGGTTCCGACCGTGTCCTCGCGTCGATGAAGCGCGGCTATACCGCCCTCGAATACAAATCGATCGTGCGCCGCCTGCGCGAGGCACGCCCACAACTCGCACTGACGTCGGACTTCATCGTCGGCTTTCCGGGCGAGTCCGAGGCCGATTTTGAGCAGACGATGAAATTGGTCGACGACGTTGGTTTCGACGGCAGCTTCAGTTTTGTCTACAGCCCCCGCCCCGGAACGCCGGCGGCGCAATTCGCCGATCAGGTCGAACGCCGCGGTTGCGCAGGCCCGGCTCGAGCGCCTCCAAGCTGACGATCGAAGCCCAATACCGGACGCGCAGCGAGGCGATGGTCGGCACCGTTGAGCGCGTGCTCGTGACCGGCCGTTCAACGCGCAATGCCGGCGATCTGGCGGCGCGCACCCAGAGCAATCGCGTGGTGAACTTTCCCGGCGACAGCGGTCTGATCGGCGGGTACACCGAGGTCATGATTACCGCCGCGCTGGCGCATTCGCTGCGCGGCGAGCTCGTCGCAAGCCCATGACGATGTGCCCGAGCCCTTGCCGCGCCAGCCATGCGGCACAACCATTGATCGAAGACGCACGCATGCACCCGATTCACAGCATCCCGGTCCAGCTCACCTTCGCCCTGGCAGTATTCGCGCTGGCCATTGGCGGCTGCGCGACTGCTCCCGCGGCGTCCGACCCAGCGCGCGTTGCCGCGACCGCCGCCGCGGCGGGAGCCGCCGCTGCAACGACGACGACCGCCGCGCCGGTACGCTCGGCCGCACCCGGGGCCGGCGCGGTATCTCCCACCGCATCCGCGGCCGCTGCCGCCGCGGCCGCCGCCGTGGCCGCCCTGAGCAGCCAGAAGCCGTTTGCCGAGGTGATCAAGGGGGCGAAGGAGATCCCCGGCTTCTACAACATCTACGAGCGCGACGACAAAGTCTGGATCGAGATCCGACCCGAGCAATTCGACCAGCCGTTTTTCTTCGCCTTCAATTTTTCGAGTGGCCTCGGTGAAAAGTGGTTCTTCGGCGGCCTGATGGTCGACAGCTTCATTGCCTCGTTTCATCGGCTCAACCCGACGCAGGTGCAACTCATCGCGCGCAATACCGAGTACTTCGCCACGCCCGACACGCCCGAGGCGCGCGCTGTACGCGAAGCGTTTTCGGACAGCCTGCTCAGCGCCGCGCCGATCGTGAGTCAACCGCACCCGGAGCGCAAATCGGTGCTCATCGAAGCCAACGCGCTTCTGTTCGCGGATATCCCAGGCGCCAACGGCATGCTCGAGCGCACCTACCGGCAGACGTACTCCTTCGATTCGAGAAATTCGTCGATCACCAAGGTGCGCGCGACGCCCGATCTGGTCGCCATCAATGTCAACGCGCACTATGCGCTGCAGCGCGTCAGCCAACCGGCCGCGGGCGCGAGTTTCACCACATTGCCGCCCTCGACGGTGCCCGACATCCGCAGCCTGTTCCTGGGCTTTTACTACAACATCGCGAAGCTGCCGGAGCAGCCCATGCGCCCGCGCGTGGCCGACGACCGCATCGGCTACTTCGTCCAGGATCGCTTCGATTACAGCAACGACACGACGCTGACGCCGAAGGTGAATCTGATCAAGCGCTGGCGTCTCGAGAAAAAGGATCCCGCAGCGGCGGTGTCGGAACCGAAGGAGCCGATCGTATTCTGGATCGACCGCAACATCCCGAACCAGTACCGGCAAGCCATCATCGACGGCGTGCTGGAATGGAACAAGGCCTTCGAGAAGGCCGGCTTCAAGGACGCGATACAGGCGAAAATCCAGCCCGATGACGCCGATTTCGACACGATCGATTCCCGTCATGCATCGATTCGCTGGATGCCCACCGCGCGGCCGATTTTCGGCGGCGTGGGTCCGATCGCAGGTCGACCCGCGCACCGGCGAAATTCTCGACGCCGACATCGGCATCGATCCGGTTCGATTGCGCAACCGCCGTTTCATGCGCGTCGAGCAGATTCCACCACCGGGCGCGTCGCCAGCCTTCATGGAGCATCCGGAACGCATGTGCATGATGGAGGACTACGCGGCGCAAGAACTCAATTTCACCTTCGACCTGCTGGAAGCGCGCGGCGAGCTCGATCCGGACGGACCCGAAGCCGAGGCCTTCGTGCTCGCCGACCTGAAGGACGTCGTGATGCATGAAGTCGGGCACGCGCTCGGGCTGCGCCACAATTTTCGCGCGTCGACCGTCTACACGCAGGCGCAACTCAGCGACAACGAATTCACGCGCGAGCATGGCATCGCTGGATCGGTCATGGAGTACAACGCGATCAACATCGCGCTGCCAGGAGAACCGCAGGCCGCGTACGGCATGACGACGCTGGGTCCGTACGACTATTGGGCCATCGAGTACGGCTACAAGGAAATCGCGCCGGACCAGGAGGCCGCCGAACTGCGCAAGATCGCCTCGCGCAGCAACGAGCCTCTGCTGGCCTACGCGACCGACGAAGACAACAATTTCGGCATCGACCCCGAAGCCAACACCGGCGATCTCGGCAACGACCCGCTGCAGTTTGCGCGGCGTCGCCTGTTGCTGGCGCGCGAGCTGTGGGACCGCTGGCAGGACCGCGAACTCGCCGCCGGCGAAAGTTACGCTGTGCTGCGCCGGACCGTCGGCCGCGGCCTGATCGTCGTCGGCCAGTCGTCGATGATCGTTGCGAAGTACATCGGCGGCGTCAGCACGCTGCGCGATCACGCCGGCAGCCCGCGGCCCCCGCTGAACCCGATCACGCGCCGCGCAGCAGCGCGAGGCCCTGGACATCATCGCAGCCGGCATTTTCTCCTCCGACAGCTTCCACTTCAAGCCCGCGTTCATGCGCCGGCTTCAGGTCGACTATCTCGATCGCGGCGACATGTTCGACGTAGGCCTGTCCACAACGGGCGTCGACTATTCGCTTCCCGGTCAGGTGCTGAAAATCCAGCGCGACGTGCTCAACCTGCTGATGAGCGATGCGGTAGCACAGCGCATCATCGACAGCGAGGTCAAGCTCGAGGACCCGAAGAACGGCTTTCGCCTGTCGGAACTCTACGCATCGCTGCATCGCTCGATCTGGAGCGAATTGAAGACCGGGCAGGACATCACGCCGCTGCGGCGCAATCTGCAGCGGGAACATCTTGCCCGCGTCGCCAACGCGCTGGTGCGAGGATCGTCCACGACGCCCGCGGACGCGCGGGCGTTACTGCGCCAGGACGCGCGCGCGCTGCGCGACGAGCTCAAGGCCGCGCCGGCGAGAGCGGCCATGTCCAAAGAAACGCAGGCGCACATCGCCGAAAGCCTGTCGACGCTCGACGAGGCATTGAAGGCTTCACTCCAGCGGCAAGGCGTGTAGGTCCATTTTGAAATCCCTGCATTTGAAGTCAATCAGCGCCGAAATCACGCTCACGCCGCTCGACAATCGCGCGCTGGCCAACCTGTGCGGCGCCCTCGATGCCAATCTCCGCCAGATCGAGGCGGCGCTGGAAGTCACGATCGCGCGGCGGGGCGCGACCTTCACGCTGCGCGGCATGCCGCGGCAGCTCGAGCAGACCACCGCGGCCTTGCAACGCTTCTACGCGCATGCGGAGGCGCCGCTGACCGTCGACGACATCCAGCTCGGGCTCGTCGAACTTGCGACGCAACGCAGCGCCGTGGTGGCCGAGGACGCAGCGGTCACCGAGGCAGATGACGCGCCGGTGCTGCGCACCCGGCGCGTCGACCTGCACGGCCGCACGCCGAATCAGGCGTTGTACCTCCGGCACATCCACGATCACGACATCACGTTCGGTATCGGACCCGCCGGTACGGGCAAGACCTACCTGGCCGTAGCCAGCGCGGTCGACGCGCTCGAGCGCGACCTCGTCAAGCGGCTCGTGCTCGTGCGCCCGGCGGTCGAAGCCGGCGAACGACTCGGGTTCCTGCCCGGCGATCTCGCCCAGAAAGTCGATCCATACCTGCGTCCGCTGTACGACGCGCTGTACGACCTGATGGGCTTCGACAAGACCGCCAAGCTGTTCGAGCGCAACACCATCGAAATCGCGCCGCTGGCGTACATGCGCGGCCGGACGCTGAACCATTCGTTCATCATCCTCGACGAAGCGCAGAACACCACGCCCGAGCAGATGAAGATGTTCCTGACCCGGATCGGCATCGGCACCAAATCCGTGATCACCGGCGACGTCACGCAGATCGACCTTGCGCGCGGCCAGAAAAGCGGACTGATCGAGGCGCGGCGCGTGCTCAAGGACGTGCGCGGCATCGCCTTCACGGACTTCACCAGCGCCGATGTCGTTCGCCATCCGCTGGTGCAGAAGATCATCAGCGCCTACGAGAAGCATACCCATAGCGAACGCATTGACGCCCCGGACGCGCCGCCGCGCGCCGGACGCTGATTCCGTGACCACTGCGCAGGAGGCGCTGCGCCTCGCCTGCACCCTGCACGTCGCGGGCCACGCGGTAGAGTCGCCCGGAGACGAGCTGCTCCGGGTCGGCGAATGGTGCCGGGTCCACGGTCATGCCGCCGATCGCTATGGCGAGGGCGATTTGATCCAGTCGTTCGAGGCGAGGATCGCCGCGCTCCTGGGCAAGCCGGCCGGCGTATTCATGCCGAGCGGCACCATGGCGCAATTGATCGCGCTGCGCATCTGGTGCGAGCGCGCGGGCACGATGCACGTGGCGATGCATCCGACATCGCACCTCGAGCTGCATGAACAACGCGCGTACGCGCACCTGCACGGGCTCCAGGTAACGCTGCTCGGACCACGCGAACGTCCGGCCATGGCGGTCCGATCTCGCCGCGTGTGTCGAGCGGCAGGCAGCGTGGCTGGTCGAACTGCCCGCCCGCGAGATCGGCGGGCGGTTGCCTGCATGGAACGAACTGCGCGAAATCGCAGCGATTGCACAAGCGCGCGGCGTGAAACTGCACATGGACGGCGCGCGATTGTGGGAGGCGCGCGAGGCGTATGCGCCGCATTCATTCGCCGATGTCTGCGCGCACTTCGATTCCGTGTACGTCTCGTTCTACAAGGGTATCGGCGCGCTTGCCGGAGCCATGTTGCTCGGCCCGGAGGACTTCATCGCCGAAGCCCGGGTATGGCGCCGCCGCCACGGGGAACGCTGGTGCAACTGCACCCTTTGGTGGCGTCCGCAGCAATGCGTTTCGATAAGCAACTGACCAAAATGGCGGCATATCGACAACGCGCGCGCGAATTCGCGGCGGCATTGGCGGCGATCGAGGGCATCGTCATCGAGCCCCAACCGCCGGAAGTCAATCTATTTCACGTTCACTTTCCAGTGCCGGCGGCCGCATTGACGGAAGCGCGCGATGCCATCGCCAGGGACCATCGGGCGTGGCTGCTGCCGCGCGTCTCCAGCGGCAGGATGCCCGGCTGGTCGAGTACCGAGATTTACGTCGGCGACAATCTGCTGACGCTGCAGGATGCCGTCGTCATTCCACTGTTTGCGCAACTGTTGCAACGCGCGCGCCTCCACGCGGGAGCATGAGTTCCCAGCGGCCACGGCTTGCGTTGCGCGTGCAGTATGCGGCGCGCAGGCGACGACCTGCCGGCACGTCCCTTGCTTCGACGATGGGCCGCTGCCGCGCTCGACCGCGATGCAAGCGTCACGGTGCGCTTTGTCGACACCGCCGAAGGGCGCGCGCTGAATCGGACGTATCGCGGGAAGGACGCTGCCACCAACGTCCTCGCGTTCGTGTACGATGAGGTTTCGGGAGGCGACATCGTGCTGTGCGCGCCGGTGCTCAGGCGCGAAGCGCGGGAACAGGGCAAGGCGCTGGACGTGCATTGCGCACACCTCGTCGTTCACGGCATGCTGCACTTGCAGGGATACGATCATCAAAAAACGGGCGACGCGACGCGCATGGAAGCGCGGGAAGTCGCCGTCCTCGCCACGTTCGGCATCCCCAATCCCTATGCGGCACCGCAGCCGCGCCCTCGTCGCACCCGTTTATGAGCATCGAACCCCCGGAAAGTGACGCCGTCAAGCCGACGCTGCTCGAGCGCCTGTCGGCATTCCTGACGCGCGAGCCGGAAGACCGCGAAGGGCTGCTCGAAATCCTGCACGGTGCTTTCGAGCACAAACTGCTCGACGCCGACGCACTGTCGATCATCGAGGGCGCATTGCAAGTCTCCGAGATGACGGTGCGCGACATCATGATTCCCGCGGGCACAGATGGATGTCGTCTCGATCGACGAGGATCCTGCGCAATTCATTCCCTTCGTCCTGGAGGCGCGCCACTCGCGGTTTCCGGCAATCGGAGAAAACAAGGACGATGTCGTCGGCATTCTGCTCGCCAAGGAGCTTCTGAACTTCTATGCCAATCCCGACTCCTTCAACCTGCGCGACACGCTGCGGCCCGCGGTGTTCGTGCCGGAGTCGAAGCGCCTCAATGTCCTGTTGCGCGATTTCCGCGCCAATCGGAACCACATCGCCATTGTCGTCGACGAATACGGCGGCGTGTCCGGACTGGTGACGATCGAGGACGTGCTCGAGCAGATCGTCGGAGACATCGAGGACGAATACGACTTCGACGAGGCCGAGGACAACATCATCCCGGATGCCGGCGGCGGATACCGGGTCAAGGCGCAAACCGAGATCGACGATTTCAACGAGACGCTCGGCAGCGACTTCAGCAGCGAGGAATTCAATACCGTGGGCGGCCTTGTCCTGCAGTCCTTCGGCCGGTTGCCCAAGCGCGGAGAAATGACGAACATCGGCAATTTCCGGTTCAAAGTGATCCGCGCGGACAGCCGCCGCATCTACACGCTGCAGGTCGAGCGGATCGCACCGCAGCCGGAGCGCGCAGCGCCCGCGGGCAAAGCGTGATGTCGGCGGTGCTGTCCCTGCTCGCCGCGCTTCTGCTCGGCGCAGCCACCGTGTTTGGTTTTGCACCATTTGGCCTATCTACGCTGCCCGTCCTGACGCTCGCCGGGCTGTTCCTGCTTTGGCAGAGCGCGGCGAGCCCGCGCCGCGCCGCCGCACAAGGATTCGCGTTCGGCCTTGGCGCTATTCGGCGCCGGAGTGTCCTGGGTCTACGTCGCGCTGTCCACCTTCGGCGAGATGCCCGCAGTCCTGGCAGGCATCGGTACAGCGGGTTTCTGCGCGTATCTCGCACTGTTTCCCGCGCTGGCAGGTTGGGCGAGTGCACGGCTGGCACCCGCAAGCTCGCCGGGACGACTCGCGCTGGCCGCGGCGGCATGGACGATTGCCGAATGGCTGCGCGGCTGGGTGCTTTCCGGTTTTGGCTGGCTGTCCGTGGGCTATGCGCAGCTGGGCATGCCCCTTGCGGGCTTCGCTCCGTACGGCGGCGTGTTTTTGGTGAGCCTCGCGGTCGCCGGCGTGGCGGCATTGCTGGTCTATGCGGTGCAGGCGTTCGAGGCACGCCGCAAAATCGGCGTCGCCCTTGCGGCCGCTGCGATCGTTGCGCTCTGCGTTGTCGGCGCGGCATTGGCGACGATCGAATGGAGTCGCCCCGCCGGTGAACCGCTGGCCGTCAGCCTGGTGCAAGGCAACATCGAGCAGGAGCTCAAGTTCGATCCCGGCGTACCTCGACAGCACGCTGGCGATTTACGCGGACCTGGTGCGCGCGCGCGACAGGGCGCCTGATCGTCCTGCCGGAAAGCGCGCTGCCGATGTTCGCTGACGAGGTGGCGCCCGAATACGTTGCCCTGCTGCGCGACGCCGCGATCAGGAACAAGGGGGATCTGCTGCTGGGCCTGTTCTTTTTCGAACCGAGGCCGAGCGCCGACGAGGACGACCGCTACTTCAACAGCGTCGTGAGTGTCGGCACCGCCACGACGCAGCGCTATCGCAAGCACCATCTCGTACCATTCGGCGAGATCATCCCCGGCAAGGCGGTGTTCGGATGGTTCATCCGCAATGTGCTCGCCATACCTCTCGCTGACCAGACTCCTGGGCCGGCTTACCAGGAGCCGTTCGACGTCGCCGGCGAGCGTGTCGCGGTCAACATCTGCTACGAAGACGCGTTTGGGGGCGAGCTCGCACGCAGGGCGGCGGAAGCGACCATGTTCGTCAACGTCACCAACGATGCATGGTATGGCCGCTCGCTCGGGGCCGAGCAGCACGAACAGATCGCGCGGATGCGCGCGCTCGAGACCGCGCGGCCGATGCTGCGCGCAACCAATACCGGCATCACGTCAATCATCGATCATCGCGGGGTCGAAGTCGCGCGGCTCCCGTGGTTTACGCGCGGTGTGCTCGAGGGACGAATTGCCGGCCGCACCGGCGCCACGCCGTACGTCCGCTTCGGGGACGCGGTCGCCGTCATCGCGGCCCTGCTGGTTGCCTTGTGCGCCTGGATGCATGCGCGGCTGAGCGCTCGTTCATAGCCGAATTCAGGTTTGGCCGCCACGCGGCGATCCCGTAAAATCAACTTGCTCAGGTTCCCGAACCCACCGGTGTCGTTCCAATGCTCACCTTTCAGCAAGTGATTCTCACGCTCCAGGACTATTGGGGCGCGCAAGGCTGCGCACTGCTCCAGCCTTACGACATGGAAGTGGGTGCCGGCACATCGCACACGGCGACCTTCCTGCGCGCGCTTGGCCCGGAGCCGTGGCGCGCCGCATACGTGCAACCGTCGCGACGGCCGAAAGACGGCCGATACGGCGAGAACCCGAACCGCATGCAGCATTACTACCAGTTCCAGGTGGTGCTGAAGCCGTCGCCCACCGAACATCCTCGATCTTTACCTCGGGTCGCTCGAAAGCGCTCGGCTTCGACCTCAAGAAGAATGATGTCCGCTTTGTCGAGGACGACTGGGAAAATCCGACGCTGGGCGCGTGGGGCCTCGGCTGGGAAGTGTGGCTCAACGGCATGGAAGTCACGCAGTTCACCTACTTTCAGCAGGTGGGCGGCTCGACTGCAATCCGATCACCGGCGAAATCACCTACGGACTCGAGCGCATAGCGATGTACCTGCAAACGTGGAGAATCGGTCTTCGATCTCGTGTGGACGACGTCGAAAGAGAATGGCGTCGACGCAGCTCGCCTACCGCGATGTCTTCTTACCAGAACGAGGTCGAGCAGTCGACGTACAACTTCGAGCAGTCCAACGTGCCGAAGCTGTTCGAGCAGTTCGCGCTGTTCGAAAGCGAGGCCAAACGGCTGCTGGAGGCCAAGCTTCCGCTGCCCGGGCTACGAAATGATCCTCAAGGCCGGCGCACACGTTCAATCTGCTCGATGCGCGCGGCGCCATCTCGGTGACCGAGCGCGCGGGATACATCGGCCGCATACGCAGCGCTGTCACGGCTGGTTGCGCAGGCCTACGTCGATGCCCGCGAAGCACTCGGCTTCCCGATGCTGCCGCCAGAGCACCGCAAGGCCGCGTGATGCACGCGTCCGCAACGCTGGTGGTCGAACTGGGCACGGAAGAACTGCCCCCGAAATCGCTGAAACGCCTCGGCGACGCGTTCGCGCAGGGCGCTGATCGCGGGCCTGCGCGAGCGCGACTTTCTCGCCGCCGACAGCGTAGCGAAAGCCTATGCGACACCGCGGCGGCTGGCGGTGTCGATCACTCGGGTGCTCAGCGTTTGCCCCGGACGATGAGGTACTCGACAAGCTCATGCCGGCGAAGGTAGCGCGCGATAGTTCGGGCCGAGTCACGAGGCCTTGAAGAAGAAGCTCTCGGGCATCGGTCGTGGCCACTTGGCGACGCGATTCGCTTCGACGCAACGGATGGCCCCGACGCGCGTCTATGTTGCATCCGACGGAAAAGCGAATACGTCTATCTGCGCAGGCTGGCCAAAGGACGGCCGCTTGCAGCGGGCCTGCAGGACGGCGCTCGAAGACGCCATTTCGAGGACTGCCAATCGCCAAGGTCATGAGCTATGCCAACGCCGGCGCGCTACTACAACAACCAGAAGTTCGTGCGACCCGCGCACAGCCTGGTTGCGTTGCACGGCGCCGACGTCGTCGCTGTGCATGCGCTCGGCCTTTCCGCAGGTCGCACGACGTCGGGGCACCGGCTCATCGGCCGGGCGGACCTCACCATCGCAACGGCCGACGCCTACGAGCCGACGCTCGAAGCCGAAGGCAAGGTCGTTGCCGACTTCGCCAAACGCCGCGCGCAGATCGTCACCGCGCTGGAGGGAGCGTCCGAGCACGCGAAGGTGATCATGCCCGATGCGCTGCTCGACGAGGTCACCGCGCTGGTCGAATGGCCGGCGGTTTACGCAGGCACGTTCGACCGGGCGTTCCTCGACGTACCGCAGGAATGCCTGATCCTGACGATGCAGCAGAATCAGAAGTATTTTGCCCTCGCCGACGAATCCGGAGCACTGCGGCACCGATTCCTGCTGGTCAGCAATTTGCAGACCGAAGACCCGTCAGCGATCGTTCATGGTAACGAGCGCGTGCTGCGCGCCCGCCTTGCGGATGCCAAGTTTTTTTACGATCAGGATCGCCGCCAGCGGCTGGAGGCGCGCCTGCCGAAGCTCGCGAGCGTCGTCTATCACAACAAGCTCGGCAGTCAGCTCGAACGAGTCGGACGCATGCGCTACGATCGCTCGCCGGCCGATCGCGCCGCGCTCGGCGCCGACGCCGGCGCTCGCCGACCGCGCGGCGCTGCTTGCCAAAGCCGATCTCGTAACCGACATGGTCGGCGAGTTTCCCGAGCTGCAGGGCACGATGGGTCGCTACTACGCGCTGCATGACGGCGAGTCACCGGCGGTGGCCGACGCGATCGCGCAGCACTACTGGCCGCGCTTTGCCGGCGGACGCTTTGCCGCAGGATCCGGTTGCGCAACCGCGGTGGCCCTCGCCGACAAGATCGAGGCGCTCGTCGGCATGTTCGGGATCGGCAGCGTACCGACCGGCGACAAGGACCCGTTCGGGCTGCGGCGCGCGGCGCTTGGCGTGCTACGCATCCTGCATCGAGGCCAGCAAGCCGTTGCGTCGCTGACCGATCTCATCGCTGCTGGATTCGCGGCGTTCGCGGGTACCGGCGCGATTCAGGATGCGC
This sequence comes from uncultured beta proteobacterium, assembly GCA_963732105.1. GTDB lineage: Bacteria > Pseudomonadota > Gammaproteobacteria > Burkholderiales > Casimicrobiaceae > PALSA-1003. The sequence continues at coordinate 280,901 of CAVSYL010000006.1, read as the reverse complement.
GCGACGACGTGCTCGACGTTCATCTTCGAGCGACTGCGCGGCTATCTGCGCGAACAGGGATACACGTGCGAACCAGGTCGAATCCGTCGTCTGCATGCGGCCGGTGCGCATCGACCAGGTCCCCGGCCCACATGCTCGCGCGTCCAAACATTCATGGCGCCTGCCCGAGGCCGAAGCGCTCGCCGGCGCCAACAAACGGATCACCAACATCCTGCAGGAAATCGGGCACCGAGGCGGCCGTCGCGGTCGATCGCGCCTTGCTCGACGGTGGCGCCGAACACGAGCTCTATACGGCAGTGCAAACGCTGCTGCCAGTCGTGCACGGTCACGTAGGGCGCGGCGATTACACCGCGGCGCTGCGCTCCCTGGCGTCCGCGCGCGCGCCTGTAGACCGCTTTTTCGACGACGTCATGGTCATGGCCGACGACCGCGCCGTGCGCGCGAATCGCCTGGCGCTGCTGCGTGGGCTGGCCGAAGCGATGAATCAGGTCGCCGACCTCTCCAAGCTGGCGGTCTGACGAAACCGACATGGTCCAATTCGCCAACGAGTCCGTTGTCCAGACGCGGCATGCCAAGCTGATCATCCTCGACCGCGACGGCGTGATCAATTACGACAGCGACCAGTTCATCAAGTCTCCCGACGAGTGGCGGCCGATTCCGGGCAGCATGGAAGCGATCGCGCGACTCAATCACGCCGGCTTTCGCGTCGTGGTCGCGACCAATCAATCCGGGCTGGGGCGTGGCCTGTTCGACATGGCGACGCTGATCGCCATTCACGAAAAGATGCACAAGGCGCTGGCTGGTGCCGGCGGGCGCATCGACGCCGTTTTCTATTGCCCGCACACGGCCGACTCGGCGTGCGATTGCCGCAAGCCAAAGGCCGGGATGTTCATCGAGATCGGCCAGCGCTTCGGCGTGGAACTTACGGGCGTGCCATGCGTCGGCGACAGCGTGCGCGATCTGCAGGCCGCGGACATCGTGGGCGGCCAACCGATCCTGGTGCTGACCGGCAAGGGCGAGAAGACGCTGCGGGAAGGCACCTTTCCGAAAAACACCGTGATCTTTCCGGACCTCGCATTCGTAGCCACGGCGCTGCTTGCGGGGGACTGAGCCTTCTGGCCCACGATGTCGGCGCTGCGCTCCATCCTGTTTGCGCTGTACCAGTTGGTCGTCACGCCGATCTACGCGATCGCTTGTTCTTCTGCTGTCGTGGCTGCCGCCGATACCGCGGTTCAAGTTCATCATGGGCTGGTGCTGGCTGAACTTGTTCGGTGCGCGCTGGATTTGCGGCATCCGCCAGCGCGTGATCGGCCGCGACAATCTTCCTCCGTTCAGCATCCCGCACATCGTCATGTGCAAGCACTCGTCGACCTGGGAAACGCTGGCGCTGAATTTCGTGGGTCCACCGCTGGCGTTCGTCGCCAAGAAGGAACTGCTGGCGATTCCATTTTTCGGCTGGGCGTTCAGGCAGGCCTCGCCGATCACCATCGATCGCAAGTCAGGCAGCGATGCCATGACCCAGATCGCCACCCAGGGACGCGAGCGGCTGCGGCAAGGTTTCTGGATCGTGATGTATCCGGAAGGAACGCGCATTCCCGCGGGTACGCGGACGCACTACAAGACCGGCGGTGCGCGCCTGGCGATCGCGCTGGGCGTGCCAATCGTCCCGGTGGCGCATAATGCCGGCTATTTGTGGCCGAAGGGATTTCTGGGCAAACGCGCCGGGACGGTCACGATGTCGATCGGCGCAACCATCAGCTCCGACGGCAAGGACTTGCAGCGACTGATGAACGAGGTCGAATCCTGGATCGAGAACGAGGTCGCACGGCTGGGCAATCCGCTGGAAGCAAGCGTCCCGCACGGCCTGATTCGCAGCGACGGCGTCAGCACGCGGCGGCGTGACGCTTGCGGGGCAGCACGTCGAATATCGCCTGTTCCGCGCGCGTCGTCGTCGTTCCATCGGCATGCTGATCGACCAAGCCGGCCTCACCGTGCGCGCGCCGCCGTGGGTCACCGTCCGCGAGATCGAACAGGCGCTGATCGAACGCGCGGAATGGGTCGTCAAGACGCTGGTCGAGTGGCACGGCCGCGAGAGCGAAGCGCTGCCAGCCGCGTGGCGCGAAGGCGCCGCGCTCCTGTATCAAGGCCGACCGCTGACGCTGGCGTTATTTACTGCGCGTCGCCAGACCATCGCCGCGGATCTGCTTCACCTGACGGTCCAGCATCCGAATCCCGGCGACGAAGAACAGATCGGCGCGTTCGTCGGGCGCTGGCTGCGGGAACAGGCACTCGCGCTGCTAACGCCGCGCGTGCTGCACTTCGCGCGCCAGGTCACCGCGCCGCCGCCGACGGTCAAACTGTCCAACGCACGAACGCAATGGGGCACGTGCAACCACAAAGGCGAAATCAGGCTCAACTGGCGTCTCGTGCAATTGCCACCGCGAATCGCAGACTATGTCGTTGCGCACGAAGTCGCCCACCTGATCGAACTCAATCATTCGCCGCGCTTCTGGGCACTGGTCGAATCGTTGTTGCCGGGCCACGCCGACACGCGGCGGGAGCTCGACGTGCTGACGCCCTTGCTGGGGTAGCGGATCACTCGCAGCCTACAGCGGCGCGGGAAGCGCGGGCAAATCGACATCGATCCCGGCTTGCGCCCGCAGCAACTCCGAAAGCTTTGCGCCGAGTTCGGACCCATCCCGCGTATCGCGCCAAGCACCGTCCTGCCCGCGAAAATGAAAGCCGCCGGATTTTGCGGCAACCCAGATTTCACGGTTGGGTTGGTGGCGATTGACGATGAGTTTGCCGCCAGCGCCGCAGTCGATGGTCAGTACCCCGTCGTTCTGCGTCCAGTCGACGTCGGCATCGCCCGCGTCGAGCGCGGAGGCGATCGCCGCGAGTACGCGATCGGCCAGCACGGCAAATTCGGTCTCGGCGCTCATCGAGTCGCCGCGACCGTGCATGATAGACTTCCTCGACACAACTTCATCGTGAATCGTTGTCGCATGGAGCTTCGGATGTTACGCCGTTCCGCAGCCGTTTTGCTCGTCACACTCGCCGTCATTGCGACGGCGCGGATGCGGCATCAAGGGCCCCTTGAAGCTTCCGCCTGCCAAGCCTGGCGCGACGGGCACACCCGCCGCACCCCCACCGGCGCGCGAAGGCGATGAGACGCCCGATCGTACCGTGCCCGACGTGCAGCCCGACGGCGGGAAGTAGTGACGGCGTTCTCGTATCGTGACGGCGAACTCGCCGTCGAAGGCGATTCCGCTTGCGGACATCGCCGCACGGTTTGGAACCCCTTGCTTCGTCTACTCGCGCGCCGCGCTTGAAGGCGCGTTTCGCGAGTTCGACACGGCGTTCGCCGGCATCCCGCATCTCGTCTGCTACGCGATAAAGGCCAATTCGAATCTGGGCGTGCTCAACCTGTTCGCGCGGCTCGGCAGCGGGTTTGACATCGTATCGGGCGGCGAGCTGGCGCGCGTGATCGCGGCGGGCGGCGATCCGGCAAGGATCGTGTTTTCCGGCGTCGGCAAGACCGACGCCGAAATGGCGCAGGCGCTCGACCATTCGATCCACTGCTTCAACGTCGAATCGGCCAGCGAACTCGATCATCTGAACCGGGTGGCGCGACGCCTCGGCAAGCGGGCGCCGGTGAGTTTCCGCGTGAATCCGGACGTCGATCCCAAGACCCACCCGTACATCTCGACCGGCCTCAAAGACAACAAATTCGGTGTGGCGTTCGACGCCGCGCACGCACTTTACCGCCGCGCCGCCGCGTTGCCGAACATCGCTCGTGCGCGGCATCGATATGCACATCGGGTCGCAGATCACCGAGCTCGGGCCGCACCTCGAAGCCGCCGAGAAAGCCTTCTCGCTGATCGACCAACTTGCCGCTGAAGGCATCCACCTGGAGCACATCGACATCGGCGGAGGTATCGGCATCCGCTACCGCGACGAGCAAACGATCGATCTGGACGAATACGCACGCTCGATCGCGAGGCTGCGCGGCAACCGATCGCTTAAGGTGCTGCTCGAACCGGGCCGATTCCTGGTCGGCAATGCCGGGGTGCTCCTGACACGCGTCAACTATCTCAAACCGGGTGCCGAAAAGAGTTTCGCGATCGTCGATGCCGCGATGAACGATCTGCTGCGGCCGGCGCTTTACGACGCGTGGCACGACGTGCGGCCGGTGCGGCCGCGCAACACGCATGCGACGGTTTGGCAGCTCGTTGGGCCGGTCTGCGAGAGCGCGGACTTTCTAGCCCACGATCGCGAACTCGCGCTCGAGGAAGGCGACCTGCTCGCGATCGGTTCTGCGGGCGCTTATGCGATGACTATGAGCTCCAACTACAACTCCCGACCACGCGCTGCGGAGGTAATCGTCGACGGGAAAATCGCGCATCTCGTGCGTCCGCGCGAGACCATCGCGGAACTCTTCGCGCATGAATCAACGCTGCCTTGAATCAATCGCGAAGCGTTGAAAAATGCGTGTGCAAAATCGCAACAGTGACGTTTTACGTCACTCAAAACAGCAATTAAATCTTGTATTTCGAAAAAAATTGGCTAGAATTCAGGCAGCAGGTGTCAATGGGTTTGTCAAGAGGTCAAGCAACACTCGATGACGCTCAGCAGCAAACTCAGTAGAGGCCTGCGACGAAGAGAAGCACTCATAACAGTTATGGCAACTCAGACAGGAGAATCAAAGATGATGGCTGACATGTTGACGATGGCCCCGGCCGCACCGGCCATGGCGCCCAAGAAACGGGCGAAGAAGAAGGCGGCGACCAAGAAGAAAGCGGCAAAGAAGAAGGCCGCCCCGAAGAAGAAAGCGGCGAAGAAGAAGGCCGCCCCGAAGAAGAAGGCCGCCAAGCGCAAGCCGGCGAAGAAGAAGGCCGCAAAGAAGAAGAAGGCCGCCCCGAAGAAGAAGAAGGCAGCCAAGAAAAAGCCGGCCAAGAAAAAGGCCGCCAAGAAGGCGAAAAAGAAGGCCGCCCCGAAGAAGAAAGCCGCCAAGAAAAAGCCCGCCAAGAAGAAGGCAAAAAAGGCGAAGAAGCTCTAAGCTTCGGTAGGCGTACCGTCCGTCGGCAGACTGCGGCGGACCTCAAAACAGGCGATGCGCAAGTGTCGCCTGTTTTGTTTTGGTACAGCGCTTAGGGGTGTTGCCCCGCTGCGACGTGCGGACGTTGTACCGCCTTGGACGGTCGGCTTCGACGTGCGGCTGTAGGCGCGCGCCGATCCGGCTTTCTTCCGGCCGGGTCGCGCACCGACGACCGGCCCGGCATCGGTGACGATGCGCAGCTTCTGGCCCGTAGCGACTTTGGTGGAGAGGCCCACATTCCATGATTTGAGGTCCTGCTGCGTGACGTCGTAGCGGGCCGCAATCGACGCGAGCGTTTCGCCCTTGCCCACGCGGTGGTACACCGTTCGGCCGCTCGGCACGGTTGTGAATACGACGTCCTGCAGCGTCGCGGCGGTCGCATCCGAGGGCGCTTGCGAGGGCACCAGAAGCGCGTGGCCCGCCGGCACGGTCGTCGTGCGCGCACCAATGCCGTTGACGGTGCGCAACGTTTCCAGAGGCAGGGCGAAGCGCGCGGCGACTTGCGCCAGCGTCTCGCCGGGCCGGGTCCGGTACGCCTGCCACGTCACCATGGGCTGATCGGACAACTCCAGCTTCGCGGCAAACAACTCGGCCTTATCGTAGGGGAGCAACAGCGTCGCCCCATCGGCACCGGCGATCACCGGCCGGTTGTGCTGCGGGTTGAGCGAGAGGAACTCGTCGAGCGGCATTTCCGCGAGCTCCGCCGCGACTTTGACGTCCATCTTCTTCGTCGTCCGCACTACGGTGAAGTACGGCGCGTCCGGAATGTCGGCAAGCTCCAGACCGAAGGTTTCCGGATCGTTGACGATGTTCTTTACCGCCTGCAGTTTGGGCACGTATTGGCGCGTCTCGACTGGCATGCTCAGACTGAGATAATCCGTGGGCAGGCCACGCTTCGCATTGACGGCTATTGCGCGGCGCACCGACCCCTCGCCCCAGTTGTAGGCAGCCAGCGCCAGGTACCAATCGTCGAATTCGACGTGCAGCTTTGCCAGGTAGTCCAGTGCGCTATCGGTTGCCGCGACAACGTCCCGCCGCTGGTCAAACCACCAGTTTTGCTTGAGCCCGAAGTCCTTTCCGGTCGACGGGATGAATTGCCAGATACCCGAGGCACGGCTACTCGAATAAGCCATCGGGTTGAACGCGCTCTCGATCATCGGCAGGAGCGCGATTTCCGTCGGCATGCCCCGCTTCTCGACCTCGCCGACGATGTAGTAGAGATAGCGCCGGCTGCGATCAACCATGCGGGCAACGTATTCGGGGCGGGCGGCGTACCATGCCTCGGCAGTCTTCACGTCGGCAGTGTCGATATCGGTCAGTACGAATCCCTGACGTACCCGCATCCACAGATCGCTGTATTCGGGCCGCAGCGCCAACAACTGACCGCTGGTCGAATCGGCATCCGACGCCCGGTAGACGATGGGCTCGGGGTCGACGTGGATATCGACCAGCACGACGGGTGGTTCAGGCACCGACTCAGGCGGCGGCGCAAACGCCACCGGCTCCGACGGAAGCCGCGGGCCGGTAGCGCACGCGGCGAGCGTAAGCGCCGCGATCAGGATCGGAATGGCGCGCACTGCGCGCCGCTGCATCGGATGGGCATCGGGCAAGGTGTCGCGATGGTAGGCCGGGCGCGGGCGTCGGCGCGAGCCCGCAGCCGCACGTGTCAAGGGCTGACGCGTGTCAATTCAGCGGTCCTAGACAGACCGCTGTTTTTCCAGGCGCGCAGCGCTGCGAAAACGCCGACCGGTCCATCCAGCGCACGTCCCGCATGGCGTTCGACCGCGGCGCGGATCGAGGCCTCGTGGGCACGGAGGAACGGATTGGTGGCGCGTTCTTCGGCGATCATCGTGGGCAGCGTAGGGACGCCCCGCGCGCGCGCGGCCTGCGCGCGTTCCAGCCGTCCCTTCAGCGCAGCCGAATCCGGGTTCGACCGCAAGCGCGAAGCGAAGGTTCGACACGGTGTACTCGTGGCCGCAATAGATCCTGGTCGCGTCGGGCAACGCCGCCAGCTTGGCGAGCGAGGCGACCATCTGCGCCGGTGTTCCCTCGAACAGCCGGCCACACCCGGCCGCAAACAGGGTATCGCCACAGAAGACCATGTCTTTGCCGACGAGCGCGATATGGCCGGCGGTGTGACCGGGAATATCCAGCGTCGACAAAGCAAGTCCGATCCCGGGAACGACGATCGCATCACCTTCGCGAAGCGCCTGCGTGCGCCCGGGAATGGCTTCGTTCGCCGGGCCGTACACGGGCACCGCCCAGCGAGCAAGCAGATCGCGAATGCCGCCGACGTGATCGCCATGATGATGCGTTGCGATGATGGCTGTCGGCGCGACACCCTCGCGCTCGAAATAGGCGATCACCGGCGCGGCATCGCCCGGATCGACGACCGCCGCCGCGGCGCCATCACGCAGGAGCCAGATGTAGTTGTCGGCAAACGCGGGGATGGGGATAATCGCAAGCATGAGCGAATCTTCGATAGTGTCGGCGAAAGTGTCAACCGGCACGCTTGCCGACTGGTTTGCGACGCCGCTGGGCCAGTACGTTCGCGTGCGCGAACAGGCGTACTTCGATTCTACGCTGGCCGATATCTTCGGCTTTCACGCGCTGCAGATCGGTTTGCCCGAGTGCCCGTTCCTCCAGGCTTCGCGCATCACCACGTGCGTGAATATAGACCTCGAGGAACCGGCGCAGGTCCTGGCCGATCCGCATTGGCTCCCGTTCGCTGAAAGCAGCATGGACCTCGTCGTGCTCCCTCACGTGCTCGAATTTACCGACGAGCCGCACCAGCTGTTGCGCGAGGTGTATCGCGTCATCCGTCCCGAAGGCCAGCTATTGCTTGCAGGATTCAACCCGTTCTCGCTGTTCGGCGCCAAGCGCTATTTTGGCAGGGAGCAGACCATGCCGTGGAATGGCAATTTCATTGCGTTGTACCGGTTGAAAGACTGGCTGGCGCTGCTCGGATTCGAAGTGACCGGAGGACGACTCGACGCTTACGTTCCGCCGTATGCGCAGGAAAAATGGCTCAAGCGCTTCGAGTTCTTCGAAAAGGCCGGAGACCGCTGGTGGCCGATCGCAGGCGGCGTCTATTTTCTGCGCGCCACCAAGCGATTGCTCGGAATGCGCATCATCACCCCGCAATGGTCGCGACGGGTACGCAAGAAGGCGTTGGCCGCAGTTACGCAACAGTCGCGCGAATGCGCCGAAGTCGTCGACTGAGCGCATGACCGCGCCGGTTGTCATCTACACCGATGGCGCATGCAAAGGTAATCCCGGCCCGGGCGGCTGGGGCGCGTTGCTCCAGTGGGACGGCAAGGAGCGCGAATTGTTCGGCGGCGAAGCCCACACGACCAATAACCGCATGGAAATGACCGCCGTCATCCAGGCGCTCGCGAGCCTCAAACGCCGCTGCCCGGTCGCGATCTACACCGACTCCCAATACGTCAAGAACGGCATCGAAACATGGATCCACGGCTGGAAGCGCAACGGCTGGATGACTTCCGCCAAGAAACCGGTCAAGAACGCCGACCTCTGGCGTGAACTCGACGCCCTCGCTGCGCAGCATGATATTGATTGGCATTGGATCAAGGGCCACGCCAACACGCCCGGCAATCACCGGGCCGACGAGCTCGCCAATCTCGGCGTCGACGCCGCTCGCTGATCGCCATATACGCAGGCACTGCGAGGCGGGGGGAGGCAAGGCGCCCCGCAGCGAGTCGCGACATGGTTCACAGCGTACGTAGCAGCGCGTCTGTCAGATCTGCATCGGCAGGATCACCATCTGCATGCCGTTGAGATGCAATCGGCGCTGCAACGCCAGCGCGGTCTGATTGTGCAATAGCCGCGTGACCCAGTTTTCATTGCGGAATACCAGCTTGCTGGTGAAGAACAGGCTGTTCGGGAATTCGCGTTGCGTTTCTTCAGCGAGCTTGACCAACTCGTCCACTCGATCGGTGCCCAGCGAGAAGCGCGCGGTCGCGGCGAGCCCGTTGGCATGGCAGTAGTCGACATAGAACGAGAGCGCCTTGTCCAGCGACGCCTTCATCTTGGCGATCTGCTCGTCACCGCCATAGCTCTGCGCGTCGACCGCCTTGGCGCTGATGAAGACAAAATTCTTGAAATTGTTCGGGAACAGCCGCTGCACCCACAGCACCGTGTGAATCCCACCACCTCGACTCGAACCCACCATGAACACCGCCGTGGGCGCCTCGGGGACGATCGGCGGCGGATTTGCGCACTTCGGGGACTGTGCCGCAGTGAAGATCTCGTCGACCTCGCGCAGCCGCATCTTCACGCTGTCGTAATGGCGGTGGATCGCAAGGCAGACGCCGATCACGATGGACGTGATCAGAACCGTCACCCAGCCGCCTTCGCCGAATTTTTCGACCACGGTGACCGCGAGAATGCTCGAAGTGACCGCCAGGCCGAGCGCCGAAAATGCCAGGCGGTGCATCCAGCGTCCGTCGGTCGTTGCGCGCGCGCCACCAGTAAATGCACAGCCCGAGCAAGGACAGCGTAAACGTCAGGAACACGTTGATCGAATAGAGCACGACCAGCAGGTCGACCTTGCCGCCACTCCACAACAGGATGACCAGCGCGGCAAGCCCCATGATGACGATGCCGTTCTGCGTCACCAGCCTCGTCGACAGATGGCGGAACTGGTGCGGCAGCCACGAATCGCCCGCCATGTTCGAAAGTACTTGGGGACCGCCGAGGAAGCCCGTGTTCGCCGCCACGAACAGCAGCCCGGCTTCCGAAATCAGCACCACGCAGCAGCGCGGTGTGATTGAAAAACGCCGGAAGGCCGATGCTGTCGATAATCGTCCCGAAAACGACGGCATTGAGGGTCTGGCCGTCGACCGGCTTGGCCTTCCACAAGCAGGTAGAGCAGGATGATGCCCCCGGCAGTGAACGCGAGCGATGTTGCCATGTAGAACATCGTCAGCTTGCCGGTCCGAACGACGGGCTCGCGCAGCGTTTGCACGTTGTTCGACACCGCCTCGATGCCGGTATAAGTGCCGCCGCCGAGCGAATAAGCGCGCAGGAAAAGCGACACTGCGGCGACCCAGCCGATGTCGTGCGCGAGCTGTCGCGTCTCCCCCAGCGCGTTCGGCACCACGAACGTGAGGCCCTCGCGAGTGGCCAAGAATCCCGTAGACGATCAGTATCGCGTGCGTGACGAAGAATCCGACGAAAATCGGCAGCAGGATACGTATGGATTCCTTCATGCCGCGCAGATTCATTACCAGCAGCAACGCCACGAGCGCGAGTTCCGTGCCGAGCTTGAACGGCGCCGCGCCCGCAGGAATCAAGCTGAACAGCGCATCGACGCCGCTGGCAACAGAAATAGCGATCGTCAGCACGTAATCGACGATCAGCGCGGCGCCGGACACGAGCCCCGCGCGCGGGCCGATGAGGCTGGTCGCGACGCGGTAACCGCCGCCCCCCGTCGGGAACAGCTCGATCACCTGGTTGTAAGCGAGCGAGATGATGAACACCGTCGCTGCGGTCGCCAGCGCCAGGTACAAGCCGAGATGCGTGTGCGCGCCGAGCGCGCGGAATGCTTCTTCGGGGCCGTACGCCGATGACGAGAGACCGTCGGCCCCCAAGCCGACCCATGCCAGGAATGCTGCCAGCGCGATGTGCTGACGCGTACTCTGGCTCAACGGATCGAGCGGCGCGCCGATCACCAGCGTGCGCAGCTTCTCGTACGTCTTCATGGGTCCATGTACTGCGATGCGGCGCCCGTGCCGGATGGCGCGCTACGCGCGAGGGAGGAAGGCGGAATGATGCCGATCAGCACAAAGCAAGTGCCAGACACGTCGCTCTGCTGCGACGCAGCAGAGGACTCTACCCCTGCTCCAAATGCTTGGCAAGCCGACGAGCGAACACCTGCATTTCCTTCAACGCCTGCTTATCGCCCTTGCGCTCGGCTGCGGCAATGCCATCCCGATACGCCGACAGGGCATCGGATTGCCGGCCGGCCGCCGCGAGCGCTTTCCCGAGCAGTTTCCATGCGGCGGAGTAATCCGGATCGAATGCGAGCGCACACCGCAGCTGCTCCACCGCGCGCGTCGCATCGCCACCAGCAAGGTATGCATTGCCGAGACCGAAGCGAAGCAGGGCGCCGTCCTTGCCCGCGGCGAGCAACTTCTCCAGTGGCGCGGCGGCAGCGCTGGGGGCCGTCATTTCTTGATGTCCTCACCGGTCTGGCAGTCGACGTGACGCATCGGATAAATCACTTCCTTGTTCTCAGCCGTTGATCTGGCCCGCAACGTGCGCAAATAGCCAGCCTCCGGCACCATGGCGATAGATGATTCGTTGCGGAAACTCCGCCGCTGACGTTCTCGAATGTGAATATCTCATCGTCGCCGTCGGTTTTCCTGCCGGCGAGCTTGAACTGTGCCTCCTTGTGCCCTGACGGCATTGGAATGTAGTAGATCGCGTCGCCGCGCGGCTCAAGTCGCAGGAATTCATAGCTCACCGTCTTGCCCTGCATCGCGGTCTGGCTGGCACCTACCATGATTTCCCCACGCAGGGGTAGCCACTCCTCGCGGAAATCGCGCTGATTGACGCTGCCTTCCCAGCAACCCGCGAGCCAGGTAAATGCGGCAAGCGACGGCGACTGTGCGGGCTGTGCGGAGCTGCGCATGAGCGCTGACATGTAGTGTCGCCAGCAGCAAAACAAAAAGCGTGCAGTAACCCCGGTTCGTTGAAGTCATTCGATCTTCCTCATTGTGTTCGCGCCAACGGCAGATTGAGCAGCAGTTTCTGCGGTTTCAGGCGCAAGCGTTGTGCAGTGGTTACACGGCCTCGAAGATCCCCGCCGCCCCCATGCCCGTTCCGATGCACATGGTCACCATGCCGTACCTCTGCTTCCTGCGCCGCAGTCCGTGGACGATCGTCGCAGTGCGAATGGCGCCGGTTGCGCCGAGCGGGTGTCCGAGCGCGATAGCGCCACCGAGCGGATTGACCTTCGCTGGATCGATGCCGAGCTCCTTCATCACCGCCAGACTTTGCGCCGCGAAGGCTTCGTTGAGTTCGATCCAGTCGATCTGGTTCAGCGCGATTCCCGTGTGCTTGGAGCACTTTCGGGATCGCCGCGATCGGCCCGACGCCCATGACTTCAGGCGCGACGCCGCCCACCGCGTAGCCCACCCAGCGCGCCAGCGGGGCGAGCGCGAGTTCCTTCAAAACGCGCTCGCTGACCAGGACGGACGCGCCGGCGCCATCCGACAATTGCGAGCTGTTGCCCGCCGTCACCGAGCCCTTGGCGGCGAATACCGGCCGTGAGCTTGGCCAATCCGTCGGCGCTGGTGTCAGGCCGCGGGCCTTCGTCGCGATCAAAGCTGCGAGTGCGGGCGACGACCTTGCCCGACATCACATCCGGCATGTCGTTGTGAATGGGATACGGCGAGATCTCCGCCGTAAACTCCTCCATCCGCCTGCGCAGCGATTGCCTTTCGATGGCTGGCCAGGGCAAACGCGTCCTGCTCCTCGCGCGACACTTGCCACCCCGACGCCACTTTCTCGGCGGTAAGTCCCATGCCGTAGGCGATGCCGAGATTCTCGTCGCGCGCGAAGACATCGGCGTTGAGGGCGAGGCGGCCAAGCATCGGGATCATGCTCATGCTCTCGGTGCCGGCGGCAATCATTATATCGGCCTCGCCGGTGCGAATGCGGTCGGCGGCAATCGATACGGCGTTAAGGCCCGACGAACAGAATCGGTTGACGGTCATGCCCGCAACCGTGTTCGGCAAACCGGCCAGCAACAGTCCGATACGGGCCACATTCATGCCTTGCTCGTATTCCGGCATCGCGCAGCCGACGATCACGTCGTCGACCCGTCCCGGTTCGATCGCCGGCACTTGCGCGAGAACGCGTTGCAGCACGTGCGCGAGCATCGAGTCAGGACGGGTGTAGCGGAATGCGCCGCGCGGCGCCTTGCCGACAGGCGTGCGCGTGGCGGCGACAATATATGCGTCCTGCAGCTGTCTCGTCATGATCGATTGCCTCAGTTGACTCAGTGGGCCTCAGTTGCGAGCGGCTTGCCGGTCTTCAAGGTGTGCGCGATTCGTTCGAGCGTCTTCGGGCTCTTGAGCAATTGCATAAACTCCCGGCGTTCGAGCTCGAGCAGCCATTTCTCGTCGACCAGGCTGCCGCTTTCGATGTCGCCACCACACAAAACACGCGCAATCGCCAAGCCAACGACGAAATCGTACGCGGAGACGAATCCGCCGTCGCGCATGTTGACCAGCATCATTTCCAGCGTCGCGATGCCGGTCTTGCCGACGACAGGGATATTCCGCTGCGGCAGCGGCGGACGATACGCGCTTTCCGACAGCGCCCGCACTTGTGCCTTGGCGACCCAGAGCAGCTCGAAGGCGTTGAATATGACGACGTCCGCAGGCCGCAGGTAACCAAGCTCCTTGGCGTCGAGCGCACTTTTCGATACGGTCGCCGTCGCCACCTGCTGAAAGTAGGTGCGCACGAACGGGAACGGATCGAGCTGGCTGCCGTTCGCGCCGCGTGCAACCTCTTGCGCGGCGCGGATCGCCAGCTCCTTGCAACCGCCGCCGCCGGGCAACAGTCCGACGCCGGCTTCGACCAGCCCGATATACGACTCCAGTGCGGCGACCGTGCGGTCGCAATGCATGATGAACTCGCACGAGCCGCCGAGCGCCATGCCGCGCACCGCCGCGACGGTCGGGATCAGACTGTACTTCAGGCGCTGCAGATGTGTGCTGGAACTTCGCGACCACGGCCTCGACGGCATCCCACTCTCCCGCCTGCACCGCGGTCGAGAACGAGGCGAGGTTGGCACCGAACGAAAACGGCTCGCGCGTCTGCCAGATAACCAGGCCACGCCAGTTTTTCTCGGCCTCGGTGATTGCCGCCAGCATGCCATCGAGCACATCCTCCCCGATGGTGTTGGACTTTGACTTGAAGGAGGCGATCGCGATGTCATCGCCGGTGTGCCACATGCGCAAGGCGTCGGTCTCGAGTATCGTCGTCCCTTTCGGCCATTGCTCCCCGAATATCGGATCCGGAAAATACTGCCGCCGATAAACGGCAAGCGGCGAGCGTGGCCAGAACGAGTGGGTCGCGGCAGAGTACGCACCCGCAGGCGTGTGCACGCCTTCACTCGCGATTCCTGCGCTGACCCAGTCCGGCAGCGGCGCGCTCGTCAGTGTCTTGCCCGCGCCGATGTCGTCGGCGATCCAGCGCGCGATTTGCTTCCAACCCGCGGCCTGCCACGTTTCGAACGGCCCCATCTGCCAACCGAAACCCCAGCGGATCGCGAGGTCGACGTCCCGCGCATTGTCGGCGATGCTTTGCCAAGTGATAAGCCGCATAGTGAAACAGATCGCGGAATATCGACCATAAAAACTGCGCTTGCGGATGATCGCTTGCCCGGAGCCTGGCAAATTTATCCGCGGAATCCTTGAGCGCCAGTATTTCGGCGACCCCTGCATCGACAACGCCATCGGCGCGACGATACGCTCGCTGCGCGAGGTCAAGCACCTGGATGTCCTTGCCGACTTTCTGGAAGACGCCAGCCTTCGTTTTCTGCCCCAGCGCGCCTTTGGCGATGAGCGCGTTGAGCCACGCCGGCGACTGGTAGTAAGGGTGCCACGGGTCGGCGGAAAGCGATTCATCCATCGTCCGGATGACGTGGGCCAGCGTGTCGAGACCGACAACATCGGCGGTACGATAGGTCGCGCTCTTCGCCCGCCCGATCGCCGGGCCGGTCAGTGCATCGACGACGTCGAAGCCAAGCCCGAACCGCTCCGTGTGCACCATCGTCGCCAGCATCGAGAAAACGCCGACGCGATTGGCGACGAAATTGGGCGTATCCTTGGCGCGCACGACGCCCTTGCCGAGCGAGGTGACCAGGAACGTTTCGAGTTGATCGAGCAGCGCCGCTGCGGTGTCTCGCTGTGCGATCAACTCGACCAGGTGCATGTACCGCGGCGGGTTGAAGAAATGAATCCCGCAGAACCGCGGCCGCAGCGAAACAGGGCAGGCTTCCGCCAACGCATTGATCGATAGTCCGGACGTGTTGCTCGCGAAGATCGCATGCGCACCGACGTGGGGCGCCACTTTCTCGTACAGTGCCTTTTTCCAGTCCATGCGCTCGGAGATCGCCTCGATGACCAGATCACAGCCAGCAAGCAGCGCCAGATGCTGGTCATAGTTCGCGGCATCGATGTAGTCGGCACGATCTTTAGTCGCGAGCGGCGACGGCTCGAGTTTCTTCAGATTCTCGATCGCTTTCTGCGCAATCCCGTTGGCGTCGCCTTCCTTCGCGGCGAGATCGAACAGAACGACCGGAACGCTGGCATTGGCAAGGTGCGCGGCGATCTGCGCGCCCATGACACCAGCGCCAAGTACGGCGACCTTGCGCACGAGGAAATGCGATTCGGACATGGCGACCTGAAAGGGTTGGTGCGGGGACGCGGCTGCACCCGCCGCTACGACATTATCGCACTGTCGCGCATGCTACAAAACATCGCGCCGCAGGACAGGCCTGCGGCGCGATTGACACCGTTGTACTGTGAGCAGGCGCTTACTTGAAGGTGTATGACACCTGCAACGCCGCGATGTTCACGTTGTTGTGATAGTTGCCGCTCACCAGGCCGAACTGTGCAGTGCTGCCTTCGTTCTGGTTGATGCTCGGGTTCTTCGACGTAGATGAACGTGTAGCCGAAGTCGAGTACCCACTGCGGGTTGATCTTGTATTGCGCGCCGAGCGAGAACCACGTCCTGTCGCCGTCCGGCAGGCGCGGCGTGCGATCGGTGTTGTTGATTGGCGACTGATCGAACGCAAGGCCGCCGCGGAACATCCATTCGTTGGTGTAATGATAGTTCGCGCCGATCGACTCGCGCCACGTGCTCTTGAAATTCTCCGGCGTGTTCGACAAGACCACGCCGGTACTGCGCACGACGGTGAGATTCTGGATGCTGTTCCAGCCGGTATATTGCACGTCCGCCATCAGGTCCCAGGTGTCATTGATCTGGCTGAAGATGGACAGATTGGCCGTCTCAGGTACTTTCAACGCGACACTGATGTTCCCGTTGGAAAGCTGGCCGTTGACCGCGCCGGAAACCGCGGCGGCGACGGGCACGAGCGAAGCGGGCAATGACGCCGGAATGCCCGGATTGTTGAACGATGCGGTGCCGTTGATCGTATATTTGATCGACGACCGGTAGGCCGCGCCGATGCGTGTCTGCTTGGTTGGCTCAAACAGGAAGCCGATATTCCAGCCCCACGCGTTGTCGTTGCCGTCAACATTGACCGACGACTCCGAGCCGGCATAGGCGGCGACGAGAGGCTCGACCGCGGTAGGCGGAATCAGGCCTCCCGCCGCCGCCTGCTGGGCCGCCTGCGCGATCCCGCCAGCGTAGTTGACCTGGCTGGTGAGCGTTGCCTTGATGTGTTGATAGCTCGCCCCGGCACCGAAGGTGAACATGTCGTTGAACTTGTACGACAGGGCCGGGTTGACGTTCACCGTCTCGATTTTGGACTCGACGGCCTGGAAACGCCCGATCCAGTTGGAGTCGTATTCGGTCTTAAGCCCAAATGGTGCGTTGATGCCCAGCCCGAAGGCCCATTGCGCGTTGATGGGCACCGCCAGATAAAGCGCCGGCACGACCGCGCAGTCACCCGCGTCGCCGCCTGTTCCGCCAGGCGCCTGGAACATCGCGGGCTGAGAGCCACTGTCACTAAATTTGGCCGACGGGCAGATCAGGCTTCCCACGACGACGATCTGAATATTGCTCAGGCGCGACATCCCGGCGGGGTTGAAGTAAATCGTGCTGGCGTCCTCCGCGACGGCGGCCCCGCCTGCGAACGCGTTGCCCAGTCCACTGCCGCTCTGTTCCTGCAACGCGAAAGCGGAGCCAAACGCCTGACCCGTCGTCATCGCCAGCAGCGCGCCCCCTACAGCAGCCGCAGTGCGCGTGCGGCGGAATCGATCGAAGCTCATTGTCTTGATCCTCCTCGGGTGGAAATGCAACTCAAGTTGCTTTCTTTATTGCGTCGGCCGGCTGCATGTCGAATGCAGGCACCCGCTTTCATGGCAACTCAAACTATACACTGGCGAAATCCCCGGGTCACTCCGGCGGCAGCGCTTGCGGCCGACGGTCTGGTCCCACTGCAACATAAGTGAGACAAGCCTCGGTCACCTTGACGCAGATGAGCTTGCCCGGGTTGCGTTGCGCGTAGACCTGCACGTCGACGGTAATGGAGGTTCGGCCGGTATGCGTAATGTCGGCGTAGAAGCTCACGACATCGCCGACCAGCACCGGCTGCTTGAACACAAAAGAATTCACTGCCACCGTCGCGACGCGCCCGCGCGCACGCCGGGCGGCGGGAACGGCTCCCGCCACGTCGACCTGAGACATGACCCAGCCGCCGAAAATGTCACCGTGCTGATTGGCATCCGCGGGCATGGGCACGACGCGCAGTGCAGGTTGCTTGTCGGGAAGGATTGCCTGTTCGTCCATGATATTCATGAGGTGTCACGCCGCTTTTGCTTTGGCCTCGTCGCGCAATTCGCGGCGCAGGATCTTGCCGACGTTCGACTTCGGCAGCTCGGTGCGAAACTCGACCTCGCGCGGGCATTTGTACCCGGTGAGTTGTTCGCGACAATGTGAGAGGACCGACTCCGCGGTCAGTGCCGGATCCTTCTTCACAACGAACAATTTCACTGCCTCGCCGGATTTCGCGTCGGGGATGCCGATCGCGGCGCACTCGAGCACGCCGGGATGCATCGCCACCACGGCCTCGATCTCGTTCGGATAGACGTTGAACCCGGACACGAGAATCATGTCCTTTTTGCGATCGACGATACGGACGAACCCCTGCGCGTCCATCACGCCGATATCGCCGGTCGCGAGCCATCCGTCCTTGTCGATCACTTTTGCGGTTTCGTCGGGACGACCCCAGTAGCCGGCCATGACCTGCGGCCCCTTGATGCAGATTTCGCCGCGTTCCCCCAACGCCACCTCTTGCGCATTGTCGTCACGCAGAACGAGATCGGTGGATGGAAGCGGCAGTCCGATCGAGCCGTTGTAATCGGGGAGCGTAAACGGATTCATCGTCGCACCCGGCGAAGTTTCCGTGAGCCCGTAAGCCTCGACCAACGGTTTACCGGTGACCTCCTTCCATCGCACAGCGACCGCTTTCTGCACGGCCATTCCGCCACCCAGCGACATCTTCAACGTGGAAAAATCGAGCTTGGCAAAGTCAGCATTGTTCAACAACGCATTGAACAGCGTGTTGACGCCAGTGAGCGCGGTAAAGCGGTGCCTGCTCATTTCCTTCACAAATCCGGGAATGTCGCGCGGATTCGGGATGAGCACGTTCTCGGCGCCCAGCGTCATGAATACCAGGCAGTTCGCGGTCAGCGAGAAGATGTGATACAGCGGCAGCGGCGTGATGACGACTTGCTGCTCGTCGCCGAGGAAGGGATTGATCCAGGCATGGGACTGCAACAGGTTGGCAACGATGTTTCGATGCAGCAGCGTTGCGCCTTTGGCAACGCCTGTCGTGCCGCCGGTATATTGCAGAAAAGCGACGTCGTCGTGGCCGAGCGAAACGCGTTCGAGCGCTCCGCGTTCGCCTTCGGCCAGCGCTTCGGACAGGCGGATTGCGGCCGGCAGGTTCCACGCCGGTATCATTTTCTTGACGTGGCGCAGGACGAAGTCGACCAGCAGCCCCTTGAGTCCGAGCATTTCGCCGATGCTGGTCACGATCACTTGCTTCACTTGGGTCCCGGCCACGACATCGGCGACCGTCGTCGCGAAATTCTCGACGACGACGATGATCTGCGCTCCGCTGTCGGTCAATTGATATTCGAGTTCGCGCGCGGTGTAGAGCGGATTGACGTTCACGACCGTGCACCCGGCGCGCAGGATGCCGAACAGGCACACCGGGTATTGCACGATGTTCGGCATCATCAGGGCAACGCGATCACCCTTCTTCAGGCCCTTGCCCTGCAAGTAGGCGCCGAACGCGCGCGAAAGTTCGTCGAGCTGCGCGAAGGTGATGGACTTGCCCATGCACGTAAACGCGCGCCGCGCACTGAACTTCGCACAGCTTTCCTCGAAGACGTCGCGCACCGAGGCGTAGGTGTTAATATCGATTTCCGCTGGCACCTCCCTCGGATAAGACTTGAGCCAGATTCTTTCCACGGTTCCTCCTGAGCGCTCGAACGGGGATTGCGGACAAATTGCGTGACTTGCCCTCGTTCTGCTTGCTTGTGCTCCCCGCGCGATTCGCGATGCTAACAGAGGGGCTCAGGAACCGGAACCGCGCGATGAAAGGTAATGCATCGGACCGCCGGTGTACGGAGCGAAACCGGTGCCGAAAATGGCGCCCGCATCAACAAGATCGGCATCGGTCACGATCCCGGCCGCTAGCGCAGCTTGCGCCTCGTCGAGCAACGGTCGGATCAGGCGATCGGCAAGCCCGGGTGGGACCGTTCCCGGTGCAACCTTCGCGGCTTTGCCCGAGCTCCAGTCGTAGAAGCCCCGCTTCGTCTTGCGGCCAAGATGGCCCGCAGCAATCAGTTCCGTCAGCTTTTTAGGTGCCTGCGTACTGTCCCCGAGCATCTTGCCGACGGCCAGACATATGTCGAGGCCGATGGTGTCCGCGAGCTCGATCGGGCCGACGGGCATGCCGAAAGCGAGCGCCGCTTCGTCGACCGTCTCCGGCGCCATCCCTTCATCGACGCAGCGCATCGCCTCCATGAGATACGGCGCGAGGATGCGGTTGACGAGGAATCCCGGCGCGCTTTTCACCGGCAGAGGAAGCTTGTCGATCTGGCGCACGAACGCGGCGGCGGACGGCACCAACGCGGACTGCGTTTGCGCACCAACGACGATCTCGACGAGCATCATGCGTGCGACCGGATTGAAAAAATGCAGCCCGATCAGGCGCCCGGGATCCTTGAGCGGCGCGGCAATCTGCTCGAGTGGAATACTCGACGTGTTGGTCGCCAGCAGCGCGTTCGGCTTGGCTTTTCCTTCAAGCGCGACAAATAGCTGTTGCTTGGCTTCGAGATTCTCGAAAATCGCCTCGATGACGACATCGGCGTACGCGACGCCATCCCCTTCGACATCGGGCACAAGCCGGTCCAGCGCATCGCGCACGCGCCGCGGATCCTTGAGCCGGTCAGTAAACAATTTCGTCGCGCGCCCCATCGCGGGCGCAAGACGCTCGGCATTCTGATCCTGGAGCGTGACGTTGAGCCCGCGCAGCGCGCACCACGCGGCAATATCGCCTCCCATGGTGCCGGCGCCGACGACATGCACGTGCTTCACCGTGAACGCGGCATCCCGGCCGGCGTTCTTCAGCCGTTCCTGCAACTTGTAGACGCGAATGAGATTCATCGCCGTCGGCGTCTGCAGCAGATGGGCAATCGACGCCGGATCGGTCGACGGTGGCGCCAGTGCGTCGCCGTCGTATTGCAGCCACAAGTCGAGAATGGCGTAGGGGGCTGGATAGTGTTCGCGTCGTGCGCGCGACGCGACCTGTTTTCTCGCCTGCGCGGCAATGAGGGGCCGAACCAGCGGGTTGAGCGTAAGCGAAAGCGGAAACGGAACCCGTCGGGGCGGCGGAGCAGCGAGCAACACACCGCGCGCAGCATTCAGCATGACCCGTGCCGGAACGCACTCATCGGCGATGCCCAGCTGCTTGGCCCGCCGCGCGTCGATAGTTTTGCCGGTGAGCAACAGATCGAGCGCGGCAGGCGCACCCGTCAACCGTGGCAGGCGACGCATACCACCCCAACCCGGCACGATGCCGAGCATGACTTCCGGGAGCCCCAGGCGCGTGCCGGGTTCATCGACGACCACGCGATAGCGACACGCCAACGCAAGCTCAAGACCACCGCCCAGGCAGAAGCCGCGAATGAGTGCCAGCGTCGGATAGGGCACGGCGGCGAGCTCGTTGTATATGTCCCAGCCGCGTTTGACCAGAACGATCGCGTCATCGACCGTCTTCAATTGTGTGAAGCCGTCGATGTCGGCGCCGGCGATGAATCCGTTTTCCTTGGCGGAGCGGATCACCATGCCTTTGGGAGGGGCCGCCGCAAGCTCGGCGAGTGCGGCGCTCAACTCTTCGAAAACATCGGCGGACAGCGTATTGGTCGACGTACCTGCCTTGTCGAAAGCGAGCCAGGCAATGCCGTCGCCGTCACGCTCGAGCTTCCAGTGTCGATAGGAGGACATGTCGTGATTCTCTGGTTACGGCCGCTGGACCAACATGGCACCGCCCTGGCCGCCGCCGATACAGATCGAGGCAATGCCGCGCTTGCCGCCGCTGCGCTTGAGCGCGTTCAACAGATGCAGCACGATGCGCGCGCCGGACGCGCCGACCGGATGACCCAGTGCGATGGCGCCGCCGTCGACATTCAGTCTGGTCGTATCGAGTTGACCCATTGCACGATCGACGCCGAGTTCGATGCGGCAAAAGTCGTCGTTCGCCCACGCTCGCAGGCACGCGATCACCTGCGCCGCGAACGCTTCGTTGATTTCCCAAAGGTCGAGATCGTTCAATCCAAGGCCATGCCGCATCATGATCGGCGTGGCCGCGTACACCGGGCCGAGCCCCATCTGCGCCGGATCGAGCCCCGCCCATTCGCTGTCGACGATGGTTCCCAGCACAGGTAGGTTGTGCTTTGTAACCGCCGCTTCTGACGCGAGTACCAGCCACGTCGCGCCGTCCGTGATCTGCGAACTGTTGCCTGCGGTGACGTTGCCAAACTTGCGGTCGAAGAACGGCTTGAGCTTGGCCAGGTTCTCCGGTGTCGAGTCCTCGCGCACGCCGTCGTCCGCCGCAAAGACCTTGCCGGCGGTATCGAACAGTGACGCGATCTCGCCGTCGAAGCGGTCGGCTTTTTGAGCCGCGAGAACGCGGCGATGGCTTTCTGCGGCAAATTCGTCCATCTCGCGTCGGGAGATGCCAAAGCGAAACGCGAGATTTTCCGCGGTCTGTCCCATCATCAACCCAACCATGGGATCGGTCAGGCCTTTCATGATGCCGACGATCGGCCTCAGCATTTCCACCGGATTCAGTTTCAGGAACGCCGCCGCCTTTTGGCCGATCGTCCTGGCCGTGCTGAAATCGGCGAACCACAGGACCATCTTGTCGGAATAGAGCAGTGGCGCCCGCGACAACGCATCGGTGCCGCCTGCGAGCACAAGGCTCGAGCGCCCGGCGCAAATATTGGTCAGCGCGGAATCGAGCGCCTGCATGCCTGATGCGCAGTTGCGCATGACGGTCCACCCGGGCACTTTGAGGCCGCATCCAAGTCGCAATGCGACGACGCGACCGATGTTGACCTCGTCCGGCGACGGACTGGCGCAGCCAAGGATCACCTCGTCGAGTTCGTCGGGTGCGAACGGCATGCGCTTGAGCAGCGCGCGGCCGGCCTGCGTCGCCAGATCCGATGCAGCGAACGGCCCGGGGCGGTTGCGCGCTTTCAGGAACGGCGTGCGTGCACCGTCGACAACGTAAACCGGCTCACTCATGGGCTCCTCGTCGGAACGGGTCGATGCCAGAATTCGCCAGCGCGCAAGGTTGCACCCAGCGCGCGTGCCGGCGCAGACGCCGCGCTCAGGCCGCGGCCCTATGGACTACCACGGCGGGATCTTGCGCGGCAACGGTCGATTGCATTTCGGATGCACCCAGATCCTGAGCGAAGTCGTCGACGCGCACAATTTCGTCCGCGAGATGCTGCGCCCGCCGCACCAGCATCAGCTCGTCGGCGCTGATGACGCCCGCCGCCTGCGCCGCCGCCTCGCGATCTTCGCCGGTTTTCGCCGCCACGCGGCCGGCGCGCACGCCTTCTCGGATTTTTGCCTCGATGGGTTCCGCCGCGAGCGTTGCTTCGACGGCCGCTTCGATCGCTCCGATGATGTCAGCCTCCGACTTCGGCAGGTACATGCCCGATGTCAGTCGATCGCGCGTCGCGGATGGCTCGATCAGCAACCTGGCGACGTCGTGGCCCAGTTGATCGGAGGGCACGACGTAAGGTCGACCAAGCGGGAACACGAGTAGGCGCAGCGCCGCGGAAATAAAGCGATTCGGAAAGTTGGAAATGACCCCTTCGAGCGCGTTCTGGGCCTTGAACATCGCATCCCAGATGGCCCAGTTCATCAGCGGCGCATCGGCCGCCTGACGGCCTTCTGCCTCGTATCGCTTGAGCGTCGCGGAGCACAGGTACAGCATCGACAGGACATCGCCAAGTCGCGCCGACAGCTTTTCCTTGCGTTTCAACGCGCCCCCCAGCACGCCCATCGATACATCGGCGAGAAACGCCAGTGCCGCGGAAAAACGCGTGAGCTGCTGATAGTACCGCCGGGTTTCTGGCGCGACGTTCGAAGGGACGACCGCGCAATGCGAACCGCACAACCCCATCACGACCGTCCGGGCGAGGTTGGACAGCAGGAAGCGTATATGTCCGAACAGCGCCTCGTCGAACGCGATGGATGCCTGCTCGACCTCGGCACTGTTTGCCGCCGCGATCTCCTTGAGCACATACGGATGACAGCGGATCGCACCCTGGCCGAAAATAATCAGGCTACGCGTCAGGATGTTCGCGCCCTCGACCGTGATCGACACCGGGATCTGCATGTAGGCCGCGCCGAGAAAATTACGCGGACCCATGCAGATGCCCTTGCCGCCGGCGATATCCATGGCGTCGATGGCGACCTGCCGGCCGCGCTCGGTCACGTGATATTTGGCGATCGCCGACAACACGGCGGGCTTTTCGCCCAGATCGACGGCGCCGGCAGTCATTACTCTCGTTGCGTCCATCGAGTAGAGATAGCCACCGATCCGCGCAAGGGGTTCTTCGATGCCTTCGAATTTTCCGATCGGCAGCTTGAACTGCGTGCGCACGCGGGCGTAGCCGCCGGTCGCCCGCGTCACCATTTTCGCCATGCCGGTATTGAGCGACGGCAGCGAGATCGACCGACCCGCGGCAAGGCTCTCCATCAGCATGCGCCAACCCTTGCCGATCATGGGTTGGCCGCCGATCACCCAGTCCACGGGGATGAAGACGTCCTTGCCCCAGTTCGGTCCGTTCTGGAACACGGCGGACAACGGCATGTGTCGTCGACCAATGTTGACGCCGGGGTGCTGCGTCGGGATCAGCGCGCAGGTGATACCGAGATCGTCCTTATCGCCGAGCAGGTGGTCCGGATCGAAAGCGCGAAACGCCAGACCCAGAATCGTGGCGACTGGACCGAGCGTGATGTATCGCTTGTCCCACGACAGCCGCAGCCCCAGAGTTCGCTTGCCTTCGTATTCGCCCATGCACACGATGCCGGTGTCGGGCATCGCAGCAGCGTCCGAACCCGCGTGCGGACTCGTGAGCGCAAAGCAGGGAATCTCGAGCCCCTTGGCCAGCCGCGGCAGGTAATAGCGCTTCTGCTCATCGGTGCCGTAATGCATCAACAACTCGCCGGGGCCAAGGGAGTTGGGCACCATGACCGTAACTACCACCGTGCTTGAACGCGAAGCGAGTTTGGAAACCACCTCGGAATGCGCGAACGCAGAAAAGCCGAGCCCACCGTATTCCTTCGGAATGATCATGCCGAGGAACCCACGATCCTTGATGAACTGCCATACGTGCGGCGGCAGGTCCCGATAGACGTGCGTGGTTTCCCAGTCGGTGACCAGACCGCAAAGCTCTTCACAGTCATGGTCGACAAAGCGTTGCTCCTCGGCTGTCAGCCTGGGCTGAGGTACCGCGAGCAGTTTGTTCCAGTCCGGGCGACCGGAAAACAGGTCGCCATCCCACCACACGGTGCCTGCTTCGATCGCTTCGCGCTCGGTCTGTGACATCGGCGGCAAGATTCTTCGGAACGCGATGAGAATGCCGTCACTGATCAATTTGCGGCGCAGCGGCACCAGATTGAGCGGGAGCGCCAACACTACCAGCGCGGCGCTGAGGATGAGCAGCGCGAGCGGCGGCAACAAATGCCCGAGCCAGGCGACACCCAGTGCCGCGGCGATCGCGAGCGTCCATGCCCATCCCGCGACATTGATATACGCGAGCCAGACAAGGCCGGTAACGACAACGAGGATCCAGATGAGTGTCAGCATGAACTACTCCCGTTGAGACCTGTGCCGCTAGCCGGCGCCGTCGAGTTCGTCGAGCTCGGGGAGCGGCGCCTTGAGCCCCGCGATGAGAAACGGTGCCAGACGGCGCAGCAGCATTTCGTCGTCATGCGTATCGCGCGGGTTGATGGCCGCGATCAACCTGAGCGCATCGGTGCCGGCGAGGGTGTACGACAGCGCACCCATCACGAAGTGCAATCGCCAGCTCAGTTCCTTCTTCGGCAGGTGCGGCAGCGCCCGCGCGAACGCTGCCTTGAAGCGCGAGATCATCACGGCATATTGTTCGGACAGGAACCGCCTGATGAATGGCGCCGGGTCGGCGTACGCCCGGCCCAGCAAGCGCAGGAAATTCTTGCCGCCGCGTTCGGGATCACGGGCGAGCTTCAGTGCGGGGATGAACATCGCGGCCAGAATCTTTTCGGACGAAAGGACCCGCGGCGCGACCTCCTGTTCGAAGCGCGAAAGCAAGGCGACGCGTTCCTGATTCATGGGATCGAGTCGCCGCGTCAGCACGGCCTGGAACAATTCCTCCTTGCTGCCGAAGTGATAGTTCACCGCCGCAATGTTGACGCTGGCCGCGGCAGTGATCTGGCGCAGCGACGTCGCCTCGAAGCCGTGTTCCATGAACAGGCCCTCGGCCGTGTCGAGGATCTTTGCCTGCGTCGCGGACATCGTCGGCGCATCGAACGGGATGACCTTGCCGCCCATCGGTGGCGCTCTCCGAATCTTGTGTGACGGTTGGCGTCCGGAGACGCATTTTTTACTTCGCGACGCTTCGGCCGGATGCCATCAAACGTTTGTTTGAATTTTAGGCGCGGTCGGCGGCGGTTGTCAAACACAGGTTCGCAAGTATTGCAGCAAGTACTCACTGCCGCGATTGACCGCATGCAGAGGGCAGTCGCTACCTGGTGAAAGGTGCCAGGGTCGGCTCGAAGCGGCCGTCCATCGCAGTCCATCCCGCGTCTGCGAAAATAGTAGTCGCGGTGAGATAGCTGCTCGCGTCCGACGCCAGGAACACGACAGGTCCCGCCATTTCCTCGGGTTCGGCCCAGCGACCGAACGCCGAGTGGCGGGCGTAGGCGTCGTTCCACGCCGGATTGCTGGTGATCGGTTTGGTGAGCGGCGTCGCCACGATGCCCGGCGCGAGCGCGTTGACACGGACGCCATGCGGCCCGAGTTCCACCGCGAGTCCGCGCGTCATCTGGACGATGCCGGCCTTGGTCGCAGCGTAAATGCTTTGCCCCGGCTCGACGTTGACCGATCGCATCGACGACATCAGGATGATGCTGCCCCGCTTGTTCTTGACCATCACACGTGCTGCCGCGCGGGCAACGCGAAAGCTCCCCTTGAGATTGAGGTCGATGACGCGATCGAATTCCTCATCCGTGTAATCCAGCAGCCGCTTGCGCAGGTTGACCGCGGGCGTGGCGAGTACGACATCCAGGCGACCGAAGTCGCGTTCGACGCCGCCGACCAGCGCTTCCACACTGTCCGTGTTGCGCGCATCCACCGTCGCGTACGTCGCCTTGCCGCCAGCGCCGTGTATGCGCCGTGCCACGCCCTCGGCGTCCGCAGCGTTCACGTCGGCGCAAACGACATGCGCGCCGAACGCGGCCATCGCCTGGGCGCTCGCCTGGCCGATACCGGAGCCGCCGCCCACCACCAGCGCCACGCGCCCAGTGAGATCGAATAGAGCGCCGTAGTTGAAGCTCTTGTCGGGATTCATTGATCGACAATCTCGTTGTGTCAGAAAAAGTCGGGGTCAATTTCCCGATGCGGAAGCATATACCTTGTCGACCGCATCCTTGAACCTCGCCAACACCAGCGGTCGCTTCAGCTTGAGCGTCGGCGTCAGCAGGCCGTTCTCGATGCTCCAGGGATCAGCTAACGGTATGACGCGACGGATGCGCACCCAGCGTGGAAAGCTCTTGAGTTGTTCGTTCGCGCGTCTGAGCAGTGCCTGCTCGTCGGTGCCCTTGGTCACCGCGAGCAGCGTCAGAAACGGCCGACCCTCGCCGACCAGCATGAGCTGGTCGAAGACCGGATCATGGAGCAGGGCGAATTCGACATCCTGGGGCGGAAGTTTCTCGCCGTTCGACATCACCATGATGTCCTTCACGCGCCCACGAATATATATTCTGCCGCCGCGGATTTCGGCAACGTCACCGGTGTGGAGCCAGCCGTCGCCGTCGATCGACTCGCGCGTCGCTTCGGGATTGCGCCAATAGCCTTGCATCACGTTACCGCCGCGCGCCAACAGCTCGCCCGATGCTGAGAGCTTGACTTCGACGCCGGGCAATGGCGGCCCGACGGAATCCGGGTCGTTGTCATCGAGGAGATTCACCGAGATGACCGGCGAGGCTTCCGTCATGCCGTAGCCCTGAAGCATCGCCAGACCCAGGCCGATGAACGTGTGCGAAATTACGGGATCAAGCGCCGCACCGCCGACCACGGCCAGGCGCATCCTGCCCCCCAGCCGTTCGAAAATTGGCTTGGCGACGAGGCTTCGCAGCAACGGGGTCGCGATCGCATCAAGCCAGCTGGCATCGCCACGTTCTACACGCCAGCCGCGCTCAACGCACTGATCGAACAACCATCGCTTCGCTGGCGAAGCTTCGAGCGACTGATTTACGCGAGCGAGAAATTTTTCGAAGATGCGCGGCACCGCGAACATCGCGGTCGGGCGCTGCTCCGCGAGATCGTCGGCGATCTGGGCGACGCCGCGCGCATAGACCACCTTGGCGCCGATCGACAGCGGAAGATAGTAGCCGCCGGTGCGTTCGAACATGTGCGAAAGCGGAAGGATCGACAAAAAAGTGTCGCTTTGCTGCGCCATCGTCGTCTCGCGGCACGATTCGACGTTGGCAATGATGTTGCCGTGAGAAAGCATGACGCCTTTGGGGCGCCCCGACGTGCCGGACGTATAGCAAATCGTCGCCAGCGTGTCCGCGGGCAGATCACGGAATTGTGGCGCGGCCGCCGAGGGCGCCAATAAGCCGTCCACCGACGAGCCGGGGTCACCTGCGTCGGGTCGAAGCGCATATATGGGTGGCAGCGTGGCACCGCATTGTGCGAGCGCGGTTGCCATTCGCGTCGTTTCAACGATCAGCAGACGTGCCTCCGCATTGACGACGCACCAGGAGACGTTGTCTGGATTGTCGTCGACGTACAGCGGAACGATCACCAGCCCAAGGCCAAGTGCCGCCAGGTCCAGTGCGACCCAGTCGACGCCGTTCCTGAGGCAAAGCGCGATTCGGTCACCTTGGGCGAGACCCAGCGCTCCTAGCGCAGCCTGCCAGCGGCCGACGAGCGTGGCGATTTCCCCAATGGAAACGTCGCGCCATGCGTCGTCGCTGAACTGGCGATAAAGCGCGGTGTCGGGTGCCTCGAGATGCTGACGGAAGTATTCGGCGATATTCGCCATCTTGCATTCCTGGTCGTTGGTCGCGACACGACACGTTGCGGCTTCGATTCTGCCGCCTTTGTGTCAGCGGGTCTATCGAACATCCGATGCTGTTGCGTAGTCTTGGTGCGCCGCAGCACCGACGCGTGATGCAGGCGGAGAGGTTTGGCTATACTTACGCATTGCAGGGGATGCCGGCGAAGGAAATCATCGTGCCCAACATTTCGATCAAGCGTCGTCACAAACTGGATCCCAAGCAAGCGCGCGCTGCCGCGCAAAAGATCGCCAAGGACCTGAACAAGCGTTTTGGCCTGATCTGCCAGTGGGATGGCGACGACGTGACCTTCGACGGTGTCGGCGTGTCGGGCAATATGCAGGTCGGGAAAAGCCAGATCAAGCTCGACGTTGAGCTTTCGTTCCTGTTGACGCCGTTGAAAGGAACGATCGAGCGCGAAATCAACAAGCAACTAGACACGCTGCTCGTCAAGGCGTGACGCTCCGATCCATTGGATCGGGGAATGGCGCGTCGTTGCCGGCATATATCGCGTTCATGAGGGCCGTCTCGCGAGCGTCGATGGTGCCGAGAAATTCGGACGCGCCGCGCATGCTTGCAAAGCTCGCGACACCGCGCTCCAGGAATCTCTGCAACGTGGCGAGGCCCGCGACCCTGGCCGGCACGCGCATCACCGCGAGCGTCTTGCGCAACAACGGCGAATGGACGTAGCGATCGAGCCCGCTTCCAACGCGGCCGATGAGCGCGATCTGCTGCATGCGAACGTCACGGTTGGCGCATGCCCGGTAGGCGACGCAATAAGTAGCGACGCCCAACGGCGTGTCAAGGTCGAGCCTGAGGACAAGTGCGCGATCGAGTTTCTGTGACAGGACCGATAGTTGTATGGCCATCGTCATCGTCGTGATGGCCCCTGCAGGCACAAGGCGCCGCATCATCGGCACGACCCGTGCAAGATCCGCATCGCGCCGGCTGAAGTCACCCGGGCCGTAGAGGTCCGAGCGAAAGAATGCGATTGCGTCCCGGTAGCGTGGGTCGACCGCAAGGTCTCGATAGGTCGCGTCGAGGCGGCGCGCCTGGAAATCCGCGATGCGGTCGAGCGCCGACGCGAGCTGTGGCGACGCCGCGCGTTCGTCGTGCATGGTGCGGGCGCGCTCGAGCTCAGCCAGCAGGCCGGTCTTGGCTATGGTCATCTCCCGGACAGGTTCCGCGGCGCAAGGATCCGCGGCAAGAATTAGATTGTTTCGTCTACTTTCAAAGGCTAGAGTGACCCGCCACCCACGTGCCGAATGTCGCGCCGGCAAAGCCTTGCAAACCGTGTCCGATCCTTCTGCCCACAACGATTCGCCGCAAGCGAACCGAATCACCCGACGCACCTTGCTCAAGGCAGGCCTCGCGGGAGGCGTCACGTTGTTTCTCGCGCGCTGGCTGTACACGCAGACCTCGGTTCAGCAGCTCCCCGATTCGCGCTTTATCGCGCTCGATGCCGGCGCGCGAGCGATTGTCACGGCAATTGTACCGGTGCTGCTCGAAGGCGCGTTGCCTCCGGCGTCAGGGGCGGACACCGTGCGCGCCGAAGTCGTCGTCAATGTCGACCAGGCGATCGCCGGCCTTCCACCCGAGGCGCGCAGACAGGTCGACCAGTTATTCGCCTTGTTGGCGTTCGCACCGAGCCGCTGTCTGATTGCCGGCGTTTGGTCGCCATGGCCGGAGGCGTCGACCGAATCGATCGCTGCGTTCCTCGCGCGTTGGCGCGACAGCCGGTTCCTGCTGTTGCGCAGTGCGTACGGCGCCCTGCATCAGCTCGTCATGGCCGCCTGGTACGGCAGCCCGCGCGCGTGGCCGGCGATCGGGTATCCGGGACCACCTGCGCTCGAGATCGGCTGATGGTCACCGAAGTCCTGCGGCAATCGCGCCTGCCGGATCCGTTTCGGGACGGCGTCGCCGGCGGATGGAAGGTCATCGACGCGTCCGCGCTGACTGGGGACATGACGCTCGACGCCGATGTTGCGATCGTCGGCACCGGCGCGGGTGGCGGCACCAGTGCGGAAATCCTGTGTGACGCGGGCTTGAACGTCGTGCTGATCGAAGAGGGGCCGCTGGCCACGTCGTCCAACTTTCGCATGCGCGAAGCGGAGGCCTATCCGCAGCTCTACCAAGAGTCCGCGAGTCGCAAGACGCGCGACCAGGCGATCAATATCCTCCAGGGCCGATGCGTGGGCGGCGGGACCACGGTCAACTGGACATCGAGCTTTCGGACGCCGCCCGCCACACTCGAGTACTGGGCTCGCGAATTCGGCCTCAGCGGATTTTCTCCCGGCGATCTCGCACCATGGTTCGAGCGCATGGAGACGCGACTGAATATAACTTCGTGGCTGGTCGAGCCCAACGAGAACAACGATGTGCTTCGCCGTGGGGCGCAGGCGCTTGGCATCTCCGCAGGCGCGATCCGGCGCAACGTGAAAGGCTGCTGGAACATCGGCTATTGCGGCACAGGGTGTCCGACGAACGCCAAGCAGTCGATGCTCGTCACGACGATTCCCGCCGCGCTGAACCGCGGCGCGACGCTGTTGACGCGGGCACGCGCGTGGACCCTCGAGCAACAGGGCGAACGCGTTACCGCCCTTCGCTGCGTCGCAATGAATTCCCGCGGCACCGATCCCACGGCCACGCGCGTCAACGTGCGCGCCAAGATCTACATCGCCGCCGGCGGAGCGATCGGCACCCCCGCGCTGCTTCTGCGCAGCAAAGTTCCTGACCCGCATGGCATTGTCGGCAAGCGCACGTTTCTGCATCCGACCGTCGTATCGGCGGCGATGATGCCTGAGCGCGTCGACGGCTTTGCAGGCGCGCCACAGACCATCTATTCCGACCATTTCCTGGATTCGATGCCGCACGGCGGACCGATCGGCTACAAGCTCGAGGCACCTCCGCTGCATCCGATTCTGGTGGCCACAACGCTACCGAGCTTCGGCACCGCACACGCCGGATGGATGCGTGATCTGCCGCACATGCAGGTCATCATCGCGTTGCTGCGCGACGGATTTCATGCGGAAAGCGTTGGCGGATCGGTCGGCTTGCGTGGCGACGGCACGCCGGTGCTCGATTACCCGCTCAACGACTATTTCTGGAACGGCGCACGGCGCGCGCTGCTGACGATGGCACAAATCCAGTTTGCGGCAGGTGCCAAGACCGTCATGCCGGTTCAGAAGCTCGGGGCCTATTATTCGACGTGGGGAGAGGCCAAGGCGGGCATCGAGGCAGCGACGCTTGCGCCACTCGCGACCACCGTGGTCAGCGCCCATGTCATGGGAGGGTGCCCGTTCGGGCCCGACGTCAAGCGCGCGGTGGTCAATTCGAACGGGCGTCACCACCTCGTCGACAATCTTTATGTATTCGACGGGTCGCTCTTTCCCACGAGCATTGGCGCCAACCCCCAACTTTCGATCTACGGGATCGTGGCGAAGCTTGCCAGCGATCTGGCGCTCCAGCTGAAGCGGGGCTAGAGGACCGAGCCACGATTAGGGCGAATACTCTAATTCTTGGCGCTAGAGTGAGCGTCAATCGCTGCATAAGTTGCACGATCGTTTTCTCACTCAAGGAGCAACACCATGCAAAAGCAAGCTTCGTTTGGCATCCCCAACAACCCGATCACTGAAGCGGCCATCAACGCGTCGCGTCAGGTGTGGCTGGCAGGTCTTGGCGCGGCAGCCGTCACGCGCGACTGGGCTCGTACCGAGGCCGGCAAGACGTTTCGCACGCTGGTCAAGGAAGGTTCTGCTGTCGAAACCAAGGCGATTCGCGACTTGAGCAAGCGTGTCGAAACGTCGGTCGCCACCGCGACCTCGCTGTGGAGGCAAACCCGCGCAACCACGATGACCGCGGCCAACACGATTGCACAAAATGCGTCGGCAGCGCTGTCGAAGTTCAAGGCACCCATCGTCGTGCGCAGCGCGCCGGCGAAGGCACGTAAGGCCGTCAAGGCGACCAAGAAGAGCGCCGGCCGCGCGACGCGTCGCACGAAGCGCGCCACGCGCAAGGCGTAGTCCGTAGTAAGATCGCGGCCGTGAGCAGCTTGGCCGCAGCAATACGAGGAGCCCCATGCCGGCAACGGCAGTGACCCGTCGTCGTGTCGACAGCGGG
The DNA here is from genome assembly GCA_963732105.1 of uncultured beta proteobacterium. Taxonomy (GTDB): domain Bacteria; phylum Pseudomonadota; class Gammaproteobacteria; order Burkholderiales; family Casimicrobiaceae; genus PALSA-1003. Next base: position 248,107 of record CAVSYL010000006.1, on the reverse strand, counting down.
GTGAAGCGCACTGCACGTACTCGCTTGGGCCTCGCGTTGGCCGGCGGCGGCCCGCTGGGCGGGATCTACGAAGTCGGCGCGTTGATCGCGCTGGCTGACTCGCTCGAGGGCATCGATTTCAGCGACCTCGACGTCTACGTCGGGGTTTCTTCCGGCAGCTTCGTGGCCGCGGCGCTGGCGAATGGCATTTCGCCCGCGCAAATGTATCGCCTGTTCATCGACAACGGCGCCGATGCAGGGCTGTCCCCCGGATTGTTTCTGCGGCCGGCCTTCGGCGAGTTCGCGCGCCGTGCCGCGTCCCTGCCGAGATTGCTGTTGCGTTCGTCCTTCGATTTTCTCAGGCACCCGCTCCAGCGCAGTCTCCTGGAATCGATGGCGACGCTCGGCCGCGCGGTGCCGACTGGCCTGTTCAACCAGCATGCGATCGACGCATTCCTGACTCGTTTATTGCAAGGCCCGGGGCGCACGAACGATTTCCGGAAGCTGTCACGCAAGCTGTTTCTGGTGGCCACCAATCTCGATACAGGAGCCTCGGTAACGTTCGGCACACCGGGGCGGGACCATGTGCCGATTACGAAAGCCATCGAGGCTTCGTCCGCGTTGCCCGGCCTTTTCCCGCCGGTGGAAATCGACGGCGAGCACTACGTGGACGGTGCTCTCAACAAGACGTTGCACGCTTCGGTCGCCCTCGACGAGGGTGTCACGATGCTCATCTGCATCAACCCGCTGGTGCCCTTCGACGCGAGCTCGGCTTCGCGTCACAGCCGGCTCACGGTCGAAAAACTCAACCATGGCGGATTGCCGCTGGTCCTCGCGCAGACGTTTCGCGCGATCATTCATTCGCGGATGAAAGTCGGCATGGAAAAGTACAACAGCCAATACCCGCACGCCGACGTCCTGCTGTTCGAGCCCGACCGCGAAGACGCCGACATGTTCTTCGCGAACATCTTCAGCTACGCGCATCGCCAACGGCTCTGCGAGGCGGCTTACCACAAGACCCGGCAGAGCCTGCTCGCGCGCCGCGCAACGCTCGAGCCTCGACTGGCAAAGCACGGCGTGCGACTGAATATCGCGCACCTTGCTGATGCCGATCGCGCCATGCTTGCGGCGATCGACGATCCGCGCCCGCTGTCCATCCGCCCGCCGGGCGTCCGGCAGGCCGCGCGCGATCTGTCGCATACATTGGATCATCTCGATCGCTGGCTCGCGCGAGCGCGATAGCTCCCACCCGGCAGGCGGGCCCCGCACACCGACAAAGCCGACTGCGCGGCTACCGTAGGTTCCGCATCAGCCTGCTACACTGCGGGCCAGTTCAGAGAGTTTGTCATGGCGGAACGCAAACGTCCGCGGCAGACGCGCGAGCGTATCCTCGAAACCGCCCTGCTGCTATTCAATCGCTCCGGTGCGCCGCACGTCACGACCGCGGACATTGCCGGCGATATGGGCATTAGTCCGGGCAACCTCTACTATCATTTCCGCAACAGGGATCAGATCGTTGCGGAGCTGTACGCGGCGTTCGAGCGACGGCTGGACGATCTGCTGACCGCGCCGGAAGGTCGCCTCGCGGACGTCGAAGACCTGTGGTTGTTCCTGCACCTGCAGTTCGAAGCGATGTGGGAATTCCGCTTCCTGTACCGCGATCTCGACGAGATTCTTTCCCGCGACCACCGCCTTGCCTCGCGCTTCACGCGCTTCATGCGCCGCGGCGCGCAGACCATGATAGAGTTGTGTCGGAGCATGGTCGTCGCCGGCGCCATGGATGCGTCCGAACTCGAAGTCGCGGCGCTTGCACAGAACGCCGTGCTTGTGGCGACGTACTGGCTGTCCTACCAGAAGATCCTGGCCGTCGAGGGCCGGCTTGACGCCATCAATCTCGATCATGCCGCGTATCAGGTTCTATCGCTGATCGCGCCGTTTCTGCGCGGCGATGCACGCACATTGCTCGATCGACTCAGCCAAAACTATCTCTGACGATGCTGCAAGGAGGCAATCCATGGCCACTAAATGGGTGAAGTTTCCCTACGCCGAAAAAAACTATATGTACGATGGCGCCGCACTCAAGAAGCATTGGGACCGGTTGCATGCGGGCGACCGCGAACCGTTTCCGCAAGATGCCGATGCGCAAGCGGCGTGGCGACATTTTCACGCCGGCGAGTTCCAGCAAGCGGTCACCGTCGGCACCAAGGCCGGCGGCGCGGCGGTGAATGCCGCAGTGAAAGCACAGGCGATCTACGCGAACTACCTCGAGAAGAACGAGAAGGCCAAACTCGCGCTGTTGGAGGAAGCCGCGGGATGGGCGGAGGAACGCCAGGGAACGGCGCCGAAAGACGCGAACGGCTACTACCTTTATGCCTTCGCACTCGGTCGCTATAGCCAGGGTATCTCCGTCGCGAAAGCGCTCGCTCAGGGCTTCGGCGGCAAAATCAAGAATGCGCTGACGACCGCGATCAAGCTGAGCTCCTCGCATGCCGACGCCCACACCGCGTACGGTTCGTATCAGGCTGAAGTCATCGCCAAGGTCGGCGCACTCGTCGCCGGCATGACCTACGGCGCGAAGAAGGATTCGGCACTGGAACACTTCCAGAAGGCGCTCAAGCTCAACCCGGAATCAGCCATCGCGCGCATCGAATACGGGAACGGTCTGATCCTGCTGATGGGCAAAAGCAAGATCGATGAAGCGACCAAACTCTATGAACAAGCCGTCAAGTGCAAGCCCGCCGACGCCATGGAGCGCCTCGACGTCGAGTTGGCGCGCGCAGAACTCGAATAGCGGTCACAGCGCGATTGGCCTGCAGCGCCCCGGCATCGGCGGTGCTGCCCTATGCCGCGCGGTCCCGGCAAAACAGTGCGTGTTCAACCTGTGCCGGATTGGGCGGCTCGTCCCATGGCCAGGGTGAAAGCAGCGTCGCGAGCACCAGCTTCTCGAATTCCGGTGCAAAGCGCTCGATGACGCGATCCGGATCGCCGCACAGCTTGCGGTCGGTCAACAATCCAAACTGCACCGCGTTATCGTAGGACAATATCGACACACCCATACCGATGTCGCCGGATTGCGGCACCCAGAACATCAAGCTGTCGATCCCGGCGCCGGCGAGATATAGAGGTTGCTGTGGGCCAGGAACGTTCGTCATTACGGCCGTCGCATTTCTTGCGAGCGCCGCAAGCAGCTGCTCCTGCAGCACCTTGGGGCCCGCACCCATCGCGGCGAGTATCCCCAGAGCAAGGATCGGCTGATACGAACCCTTGAGTTGCTGCATGTTGGCGCGCACGGCGTACAGACGCTCCACCGGATTCTCGATGCCAAGCGGCAGATCGAGAAAGACCAGGCCGAACCGGTTACCGAGTTTCCACGCTTTTTCGGGCGGCCGCAGGTTCACCGGCACCAGCGCTCGTATCGTCACTCCGGAAACATCCTCGCCCCGGCGCTCGAGGTACGAGCGCAGCGCGCCGGCGACGGAGGACAGCAGCACGTCGTTCACCGAACAGTCGAGCGCGCGGCCGATCGCCTTGACTTCCGGTAGCGGCAGTCGATCCGCCCACGCCACGCGTTTGGCGATGCCGGGTTTGCCTTTGAAGGGTGTGCGCGAATCCTCGCCCATGAATGCGAGCTTCGCGATCTCCGCAGTCAGTGCACTGCCCTGGCCGGCGAGCGCAACCGCCTTGGCCGGATCGTGCCATATGGCGGCGCCTTTTTCGATCAGCGTTGCGCCTGTCTTCATGGCGAGTTTCAGCGCGCCGGCCATCGGATCGATCAGCACGGCGAACGGATCATCGGGATCGACTTCGCGCTTTCTCGGTGGCGGCGGGACCGGGCCGGCGAGCTTGCCCGCACGGTCGGCGTCGGTCATCGACAACATGACCTGGATCAGCGCAATGCCGTCCGCGTAACAATGATGGATGCGCATGACCACGGCGCTGCCGCCGTCGTAACGCTCGACGAGGTGAAACTGCCAAAGTGGCCGCCTGTGATCGAGCGGAGTGCTCACCAGTCGGCTCACGAGCGCTTCGAGCTCGACCTTCCCGGCGCGGCCCGAAACCTTGGCGCGCACTGCGTGGGCGCCTAGATCGAACGCGGGGTCGTCCTCCCAGTACGCGCCCGCCGGCGTCTGCACGGCGCGCTGTCGGAATCGCGCGAAGCGCAGGAAGCGGTCGGCGATGGTTGCCCTGAGGCGGGAGAGCGTGATGCGTTCGTGAAGGATCAGCACGCCGCAAATCACCATGAGATTGCTCGGGCGATCCATCCGCAACCACGCGGTATCCACGCTGGACATGCGTTCGCGCTTCTTGGGGGTCATGACTCGTCCTGGTTGGAACCGAACGTACGATCCGTGAAGTTGCTCAGCGTTTGCGAGTCGCGCTAAAGTAGCATAGCAGGCGAAGCAACCTCTGAATAAGCGCCACCAAGGAGAAGCCATGGCTGCCGCAGCCAAAGACCTGAAGGCAAAATTCGAGGCCGCCACGGTGGCCGCCAAACAGACCAAGAAAAAGCCCGACAACAGCACGCTGCTGAAGCTGTACTCGTACTACAAGCAGGCCACCGATGGCGACGTCAAGGGAGATCGGCCCGGAGGCTTCGACTTCGTTGGCGCGGCCAAGTATGACGCATGGGCCAAGCTCAAGGGTTCGAGCAAGGACGAGGCGATGCAGAACTACATCAAGCAGGTCGAAAGACTCAACCGCGAGTGAATTCGCGCCGTCAAATCGTGAGCTTGCGCAACATCTCCGGATTCTTGATCACTGTCTTTTGCCGGCCCGGTGGCGCGCCGTAGAGGCTTGCCGGCGGGTTGGTCTCGAAGCGCGAAAGCACGGACGCATCGGCGCAAGCCTTATCGAAGATGACGGCGACCTGCTCGGCGGCCGTGCTCCCAAGACTGAAGCAGGTTTGACCCAGCTTGGCGTTGAGTGGCTTGAGCACGCCCTCCGCGACCAGATCGGCGGCAGCGCCTGTCCCGGCCAGTTGAAGCTCGTAACTGTTCGCACCCCCGGACGATCCGGGAGCGACCGCGATGACGTCGGGAAGCCCTACCAATTCGCGGGCGAACGCCTCGGTCGCCGACGCCGGCAGGCCGTCCACGCTTATCGCGACTTTCTTTCCGGTGGCACTCACGTGCTGCAGAAAGAACTCGCGCGAGAATTCGTCGGCAATCTTGGCGCCGATGGCCTTGAGCGCCTCTTCTTCGGTGGCCCAGCTGCCGACGCCCTTGGGAAGCGTCGTGTTGTAGTAGATCTCCTCGCCCGTCTCGCGATCCACGCATTTCACCGTCCACGAGGTGAGCGCGTATTTGGTGATCACGACACCGGACGCTTCGAGGCGCATCGAAAGCTTCTTGATTTTCGCTTCGCCCAGCACCTCGAAATCGGCGCCCTTCTTGGTGTCGTCAGCGCCGGGCGAGCCCGCCGACCAGGTACGGAATCCGAATGACTTGATGCGCTCCTTGAGAATGTTCTCGGCCACCGGCGACAATTGTGGCGGCGCATCGGGCGCGTCGGCATCGCGCACGGTAATGCTCACCGATACCTTCGGGTCGCCGTTGGCGCGGATGAAGTCGACGCGGTCGTCACGCGACATCTGGTTGAGTGATTTTTGCACCGCCCTGACATCGACGACGGCCTGCGTCGTGATCGACATCAAGCCGTCCTTGCCGATGCGGGGTTCGCTTTCGCGCACCACGGCCGTGACATAACTTCCGCTTTTCGACAGGAGTTTGTCCTTCAGCAAATCGTAATTCTTCGTCATCGATTTGGCATCGATGAGCATGCCGAGCGCCTTCTCGACCAGCTGGCTCTTGGAATCCGCGCGCAGATCGGATTGCAGAAGCGCCTTGTCGCCCTGATAGCGAGGGTCGCTGGTGTCGACCAATCCGACCGCGGAAATCAACATCGTGCCCGGGCTCCCGCGCGGGGCTCGCGGCGGCGGCAACGGCTGCGGGCGGCGCTGCCGTTGCTGCGCTGGAGGAGGCGGTGGACGATGGGGCCGGACTCGGCGTGGCGGCCTGTGATGGCACAGCCGTCGCCACCTTGCTGCTGTCGGCACTGCCGCGTTGAATCATGAACCAGGCGACCGCACCGACCGCGACGACTGCGAGGGCGACAAAAACCGCAACGGCGGGGGCCTGCGATTTCTTTTCCGGCGGCGGCGGTACCGCGGTGGGTGGTGCAAGCGGAGGTACGCCCGCCGGCGGGATCGACGCGCTCGGCACGGGAGCTGCGGCCGGCATGGCCGTGGATTGGTTTGGACTGACGAGCGTGGCGTCGGGGACCGAGAGCATCGTTGCTTCTGCGGATGTCGCCAGCGGGAGAGGCATCGACGACGACGATTCCGCGGCAGCAGCGCGAATCGCCGCGGCGAACTCCTTCGCGGTCTGGAAGCGTTCGGCAGCGCGCTTGGCAAGCGCCTTGCGCATCACGGCGTCCATCGCCGGAAGCACCTGCACGTTCAACGTTGACGGCGGCAGCGGCTCCTCCTTGAGCACCTTCTGCATCGTTGTCGTTGCGGACCCGGCGAAGGGCCGTTCGCCGGTCAGAAACTGATAGAGGATGACGCCCGCGGAAAAAAGATCCGAACGGCCGTCAACCGGCAGTCCCATGATCTGCTCGGGCGACATGTAGCTCGGCGTGCCGAGCACCGTGCCGACCTGGGTCAGGCTCGACGAATCGATATGGGCGATACCGAAGTCGGCGACCTTCACGGATCCGTCCTCGATCAGGAAGACATTCGCCGGCTTGATGTCGCGGTGGATGACGCCCTGGCGATGCGAATAGTCGAGCGCATCGAGCATTTGCGACATGATGCGAACGATGTCGGCAACGGCGAACCGCTCGTTCGCCTCGAAATACTCCTTGAGCTCGCGGCCCTTGACGAACTCCATGGCGATGAACCAGACGCCGTTGTCCTCGCCGAAATCGTAGATCGGAACGATGTTGGGATGGCTGAGCCGTCCCGCCGCCTGGGCCTCGCGGCGGAAGCGCGCAATGACGGTCGCCGATGCTTCGCCTGTCAACTGATCGGCGCGAATGGTCTTGAGCGCAACAATGCGCTTGATCATCGGATCGTAGCCTTCGTAGACCACGCCCATTGCGCCGCGGCCGATCTCTCGCCGCACTTCGTATTTGCCGAGGTTACCGATGTCTGCCATGCGTCCCCACTCCCCGCGCCCGAAAGCGGCGACGCCGGCGGCGTGCCGGCGTCGCGGATCGATGCGTCAATCCATCACTTGTACTTGGCGTCGATCTCCCAAACCGACTTCTGCACCAGACGTTGCACCATCGTGTCGAGCGAAACGCCGCCCTGCTGCGACTGCGACACACCGAGCACCGACGATGATTTGGCACCCACTTCCATTTTTTCCTCGGTGTATCCCTGCGCCAGCTGCTCAGTCGTCTCGGCGTTGATGATCTTGTAGCGCATGCCGATGATCCAGACGCCGCTCGACTCGCTGGTCTGCACCGAACCGATACCTGCGCCGGCAACGGTTCCAGCTTGCGCCCCGCCACGCGAACCGCTGAAAACGCCCAGCAGTCCAGCCATCTGACCGATCGCGGCGCCGTTGAAGCCTTGCTGCGCGGCGGCAACCTGCTCGGTCTTGAGTATGTCGAACTTCACGATGTATTTCGTGCTTTTCAGCTTGCCCATGCGCAGGAACTTGCGCGCGGCGTCAGGATCGCCAAGGTTGTACGCCAGTTCGAACTCCTTTTCTATCGGTCCGAGGTTCGAACGCTCGAGTACCGTAAAATTGGCGTTGCTGAGTTCGAGTTCACCGAAGTCCGCGATGTTATTCGACGTGAACTTTTGCAGGAACGTCGCATTGCTGCTCTTGATTTCTCCGGGGATGACGATCAGTGCCGGCCCTTTCTTGTTCACATTCGTATACTCGACCGGCGCGTAGAGCGCCTGGTCGGCGGAGGCATTGGCCTTTTGCGAAGTGTCGCTACCAGCCGTCGGCGACGGATTGCCGAAATGCGGCTGCGCCGTCGACACGGATGCGCCAGCCAGCATGATCGCGCCCAGCGCGAGCGTCGCGAACCTTATCAGTGTGTCAGTGCGCATTTCCATTTCTCCTGTCAATTGCAGAACATTTCCCGACGGCGGCCGCTATTTGGCTGCCGGTTTGGGATTCGCGGGTAGCCCGGCGTTGCGACAATAGTCCGCGTACAGCTGCGCGACGACCTCGTCCGCTTTTTCGTTCACGAGGGTCAACGCCATGTGCTGGATATCGGCGCCGGCATAGGAACTCGAGTTCGCGTGGGCGTCCGCGACCACCCTGCCGTTGCTCCCATACAGTGTGAAATCCATGTTGATCGAAACCTGGTTCACCGCAATCAGCGGATTCATGCCCGATTGCGCGGAGATGAGCCCGCGCAGGACGAAGCTGGCGCCGAGCTTCTTTGAGGCGGCGAGCGCCGCGTCCGGGTCGTTGCGAAAGTAGGCATCGATTTCCGCTTGCGCGATCTGCCGGCGAATCTCCTCGGGGGTATAGGTTTTCAAACCCAGCGCGCGCAACCGCGTGTTGATCGCCTGGAAATGCGTCCCGTAGTTCTGCTGCTGGGCCGCGACGACGCCGTTGGACTGCTGCTCGCCGATCACGACCATGATCTTCTTGTCCTTGATGCTGGCACGGCAGGGTGTGGACAGCTGGTCCGCTATCCGGCTCTGACGCGCTTCCTCTTCGGCGCGATCGGCATCATCCTGTTGCGAAAATTTGAAGCCCTGCCCGACTGCCGAACCTGTAGTCAGCAGAGCAAACATTGCTGCAGCCACAAAAGCGCGCGTCGGTCGCATGGACATTGCCACACAAAAAGTGGGCGCAAGTGAGCGCCGTTGATCCCCTAATCCGGCAGGTTAGCCCAACAGGAGCGGGAAATCCATACGGAATATTCGACTACGGCCTACCTGCGCCAGCGCAATGCGCAAGTTGTGGCCAACAGCGCTTGCCAACACCGCCTGACGCATCCGCCAATTCAAGACGCTATTTCATCGCCGCTTTCGCGAGCTTGGTCGCAACCTTGACGGTTTGCTTCGCGGTCTTCGTGGCCTTCGAGACAGTTTTCGCAGCGGTGCCCGTTGCCGATGAAACGGTGCGGGACGCCGTGCGCGTCGCCGACTTGACCGCGCCCCTGACCATCTTTTCCATCGGCGACTTGGGCGGCGGACGTTTGATCCCTTGCGCCTTCAGCAACGCGTTCACGGCTTCCGACAATTCGTTGACGCGCTCGGACAAGCGGTCCACGTCGGACGACGTGTAGACCCCGAGTTGGCTGAGTGCACGCGCAACGCGCTCCTGAAATACCTGTTCGAGCTTGTCCCACGTTCCACCCGCCATGGCGTGCATTTCCTTTGCTTTCGACGTAGCCGCGTCCCGCGCCGCCTCGGCGGTAGCTGCCGCGGCGTGCCGCGTCTTCGCTTCCAGCGAGGCGCCCTGCTTCACGAGTCCCTCGAACACCTTCACTCCTCCAGTTTGCGCCTTCGCGAACGCGCCCAATCCAGCAAGCCAGATCTGATGCGATGACTTCAACACCGACTGCGACAGGCTTGCGCTGTCTCCTGCGGCGTCTGATTTGAGCTCGGCCTTGGCTTTCTTGAGCATGCGAATTCTCCTGGCGCAGTGCGAGGAACGGGTGAACCATTGTAAGCGATGCGCCGGGCAGCATCATAGTGGCCGCGAACGCACGCCGCAGAGGCGGGGAGCCGCTGTCGGCGTCGGTATAATGACCACGACCCGCCATGCCGGCGGCCCACCATGCCGCTGCAGCCTATACGTCGGCACTGCACCAAACCGCAAATCCGGGTGGAGGAATCGCGATGGCTTACTTCGTAACGGGCGGCACCGGTTTCATCGGTCGCTTTCTTGTCCAAAATCTGCTCAAGCGAGGCGATCCCATCTATGTGCTCGTGCGCAAGGGTTCGCAGAAGAAACTCGACGAATTGCGCGCAACCTGGGGTGCCGATACCAAGCGCGTTATCGGCATTGTCGGCGACATCTCCAAGCCGAAGCTCGGCGTTGCGGACGCCGACGCGAAGCAACTGAAGGGAAAAATCGACCATTTTTTCCATTTGGCCGCCGTGTACGACCTCAAAGCGACCGCCGAAGCGCAGGAGCGCGGCAACATCGACGGCACGCGCCATGCCGTCGAGTTCGCGGAGGCCATCAAGGTCGGCTGCTTTCATCACGTCAGCTCGATCGCCGCCGCGGGCCTCTACGACGGCGTCTTCCGCGAGGACATGTTCGAGGAGGCCGAGGAGCTCGATCACCCATATTTCAACACCAAGCACGTGTCGGAAGGTATCGTGCGCAACGACTGCAAACGGCCCTGGCGCATCTACCGCCCCGGTTTCGTCATCGGGAACTCGCAGACCGGCTACATCGACAAGATCGACGGGCCTTACTATTTTTTCAAGCTGATCCAGCGCCTGCGAGAAATCTTGCCTCCGTGGGTGCCGACGATCGGCGTCGAAGGCGGCCGCATCAACATGGTCCCGGTCGATTTCGTCGCTGCTGCGCTCGATTTTCTGGCGCACAAGAAAGGCCTCGACGGCAAGTGTTTCCACCTCACCGACCCCGCACCTCACCGCATCGGCGAAGCCCTGAATATCTTCGCCAAAGCCGCGCACGCGCCGCAAATGACGATGCGCGTGAATGCCCGCATGTTCGGCTTCATCCCGGCACCGATACTCTACGGGCTCGGTTCGCTAGCGCCGATCAAGCGCATGATGCGCGCCGTGCTCAAGGATCTTGGGATACCGCAGGACGTTTTTGCGTTCATCAACTGGCCGACGCGCTACGACAATCGCGAGGCGACCAAAGCGCTCAAAGGGTTCGGGCATCGCGGTACCCGAGCTCGAAACCTATGCACCGAAGATCTGGGACTACTGGGAACGCAATCTCGATCCTGACCTGTTCATCGACCACAGCCTGTCCGGCCGCGTGAAGGACAAAGTGATTGTCGTCACGGGCGCATCGTCGGGCATCGGCAAGGCGACGGCACTGAAACTCGCCCTGGCGGGAGCCAAGGTGATGCTGATCGCGCGCGGCGAGGAAAAACTCGTCGACACGAAAAAGGAGATCGAGGCGGCCGGCGGCAGGGCATGGACGTACGCCTGCGACGTGTCGGAAACAGCCTCCTGCGATGCCCTGGTCGCCAAGGTTCTCAAGGATCACGGCACCTGCGACTACCTCGTCAACAACGCTGGTCGTTCCATTCGCCGTGGCATCATCAACTCGCTCGATCGCTTCCACGATTTCGAGCGCACGATGCAGCTCAACTACTTCGGTGCCCTGCGTCTGATCATGGGCTTCCTGCCGAAGATGATCGAGCACAAACGCGGCCATATCATCAACATCTCGTCCATCGGCGTCCTGTCCAACGCACCGCGATTCTCCGCGTATGTGGCGTCGAAGTCGGCGCTGGATTCATTCTCCGCCTGCGCCGCATCCGAATTTCTGGACAAGGGCATCAACTTCACGACGATCAACATGCCGTTGGTGCGCACGCCAATGATCGCCCCGACCAAGATGTACGAGAACGTGCCCACACTTTCACCCGAAGAAGCGGCCGATCTGGTCGTCGAGGCGATCGTCTACAAACCCGTGCGCATCGCCACGCGGCTCGGCATCTTCGGTGCCGTGGCGCACGCGATTGCGCCCAAACTCACGCAAATTCTGCTCAACACCGCCTTCAACATGTTCCCGGACTCGCATGCGGCGGCGGGCAACAAGGACGGCGAGCAGAAGCCGCTATCGCCCGAACAGATGGCGTTTGCGCAGCTGACGCAGGGGATACACTGGTAGTAACGAGGCGGCATTCGCGCTAATGCGATCCGCTGCCCGCGGACACCGACTACCTGGATGTATTGCTGCTGGCGAGGGCTTGCGTCGGCGCACCGATCGTGGTGGTTACTGCTACTGGGTCATCTCCGCCATATGAAGTCATTGCGGGTAGCACAACCATGACGCCAAAAGCGAGGACTGCCATCGCCAAGGCGGCAATAGCGACTGTCATGCGCGGGACTTTCATTTTGAAGCGTTTCATCGTATGTCTCCTGATCCGGTTTCCTGCGGGTCTATGATTGCTGCATCTATCCTTTGGGGATTCCTGAGCGCGACAAGTTGACCCAACGAAGCTGCTATCCCATTGATCCACCGACTTGAACAATTCGCTGTCGAATTACGTCAAGATAGGCGCGGCCAGCGTTCCGCGCAGCGGACAATTAAACGGACAATTGGCAGAATAATCACGCGAAACAAGTTGCAGAGGTGTGTGGCACGTCGAAGCTCGCGCAGACACGGGCCAGTACAGCGTTCAAGACATTCCTGGACCAACTTGAACAACGCCAGCTCGCGCCGGTGAGGCGCCCTCTGGCGCATCTCGTGCTGCTGCCGTAGAGTGGTGCTCCTGCGATTGAGCCTTTTTGGGGGCACTGGCGTGCACGGCCAATCCGGGGTCACGACCTATCTATTTTCGGATATAGAGGGAAGCACGCGGCTGTGGGATCAGGAACCCGAGCGCATGCGGCCGGCGCTTGCACGGCATGACGTCCTGACGCGCGAAGCCGTCGAACGGAACTGCGGCCGAATCGTGAAGACGACCGGTGACGGTTTTCACGCCGTATTCGACGATCCTGTCGACGCCTTGGCGGCAACGCTGCAGTTGCAGCTTTCCCTCACCGATCCTGAAGCCACCGCAGGCGTTCCGCTGCGGCTACGGTGCGGCTTGCACGTCGGTGTCGACGAACGACGCGACAATGACTTCTTTGGCCCGGTGGTCAATCGCGCCGCGCGCATCATGAATGCCGCGCACGGTGGTCAAATCCTGGTGTCGCAGGCGGTCGCCGCCTTGATCGCCGACCGGCTGCCGACAGATGTTGCGCTGCGCGACCTGGGGCGAGTACGCCTGCGCGATCTGACGAACTCAGAACTTGTATATCAGGTCTTGCACCCGCGACTGCGTCAGGAATTTCCTGCACTACGATCGCTCGAAGGCACACCCAACAATCTCCCGCAACAAGTAACCACTTTTGTCGGGCGTAAGCGCGAGCAGTCCGAAGCCAAGGCAGCACTCAGGAGAGCGCGACTGTTGACGTTGAGTGGAATTGGGGGACTGGGCAAGACCCGGTTGTCGCTGCAAATCGCCGCTGACGTCGTGAGTGAGTACCCAGACGGGGTTTGGTTTGTCGAGTTTGCACCGATTGCGGACGAACGCCTCGTCCCGCAGGCGGTCGCAACGGTTCTCGGGGTCAGGGAAGAGACCGGCCAGCCAGTGATCGAGGCGCTGATAAAGCACATGGGCGACCGGAAGCTTTTGCTGGTGCTCGACAACTGTGAGCATCTGGTCCGCGCGTGCGCGGAACTCGCGAAGCAGCTACTGCAGGCCGGTGCGGGAGTGAAGATCCTGGCGTCCAGCCGCGAGCATTTCAATGTCGCCGGCGAGACCGTCTACACGGTGCCGCCACTATCCGTGCCCGAGGTGGATGGCAGGATCGTCACCGGCACAATCGTGGAGTACGAAGCAGTGCACCTGTTCATCGAGCGCGCGATGGCGGTGCAGCCGGCATTCAATCTGACCGAGCAGAATGCATCCGCGGTCGTCGAGATATGCCAGCGTCTGGATGGCATTCCGCTCGCGCTTGAACTCGCGGCGGCTCGCGTGCGCTCACTGTCGGTCCAGCAGATTGCCGAGCGCGTCAACGATCGATTCCGGCTGTTGACGACCGGCGATCGTACAGCGTTGCCGCGTCAGCAGACACTGCGCGCGCTGATCGACTGGAGCTTCGATCTGCTGACGGCTAAGGAGCGTGTTCTTTTTCGCCGCGTGGCCGTGTTTGCAGGGGGATGGACGCTGGAGGCAGCGGAAGCTGTCGGATCCGGTGGCGAAGTAGACCAGCCGGAGGTGCTCGACCTACTCGGCGATCTCGTCGACAAGTCGCTCGTGATGATGGATGCGGTCGGCGGCCGCTACGGCCTCCTCGAAACCGTTCGCCAATATGCGCAGGAACGGCTGACCATGTCGGGCGAGGGCGACGTAGTGCGCAAGCATCATCTCGACTTCTACCTGGCATTTGCCGAGAAAGTCGGGGGCGGGCTTGCCGGTCCCGAGCAACCCGCGTTTCTCAAGCAACTCGACCTGGATCGGGAAAACGTTCTTGCGGCGCACGCATTTTGTATCCATACCGATGGTGTGGCGGACAGCGGATATCGCCTGGTCCATGCCATCAGACTCTATTGGTTCACGCGGGGCCTGCTCAACGTGGGCCACAGAGTGACCGTGGAAGCTGTCTCGATTCCTCGCGAACCGATTACGACCCTCTCCCGATGCAAGGCACTCTGGGTGGCAGGACAGATTTGCAGCGCGATGGGGCGCTACCAGGAAGCCCAGAAGTATCTACACGAAAGCCTCAACATGGCGCGAGCGTTGGATGACCTGCGGATGGTCGTTTCCGTGCTGAACATGCTTGGCTTCGCGGCTCTTGGCCGGGGAGACCGGGGCACAGCTCGCCTTCATGGCGTGGAGGCCCTGACACTTGCCAACAAACTCGACAACAAACGCCAAATAGCTGTTGCATCGAATGCATTGGCACAGATACACCGGTTGGAGGACGAACTCGACGCGGCCGAACCCCTCTACGAGCGGGCTGCCCTGTTGGCTCGCGAGTTGGGTGACAGCGAGTTTGCTGCGGTGGGCCTGTTGAATCTGGCGATGGTAGCGATTGAGCGCGGCACGGCGACGCGAGCTCGTTCCCTGCTTCTCGAAGTATTGACGATTACGGAACAGAGTGGCTCGAAACGTGCCGGCCAAAGTGCGCTGGAAGTCGCGGCCGGCCTCGCATCGCTCAGAGAGGACTGGGAGCATGCAGCTAGATTTTACGGCGTGGCCGAACGTCAGACGGCAGACACCGGAAATCGCAGGGATCCGGCCGATGAGGCGTTTCTCCGGCCCTGGATCTCCAAGGCGCACGCCGCCCTCGGGGATGCCGCGTTCGCAGCGTCACAAGTATCGGCGCGTGCACTGACCTATGAACAGGGCATGGCGGACGTGCGAGCGTGGCTTGCGCGCGACGATTGAAGGGACTGGGCGCCGCCCTGAAACGGCGCCCGGACTTATGTAACGATCACATAAGCAGTGAGCGCTCGCGCGCTACAGGGGATGCTGTTGGCGCACGAAATGAGCCAGTAACAACCCTTGCCACAGGCTGCTAGGACGCATCGGAGGCGATGGAATGCGTCATTCGATCATGAACGGGTCGACTTGCGGACACACCGCCCCGCCTCTCTTGGCTATATTTAAGCCGTATTCATGCGACAGGTGTGGAGTAACAACGGTTACTTCGACGCCCATTAGCGGCCCGAGGACGTGCGGAGTACCGAAGAACCGCTCACTGCCCTTTGGAACCAGTCCAGGCCGGTCGCCGGAGGTGGAGAACACATAGTCGGAGGACTGGATGAGCCAAGCTACCGCGTGTCTCTTGCCTATTATCCCTGACAGCACCACCAAGTCTGGCACTGAGAATTGGCATTCACCAACCACGTCTATCTTGACTATGCAATTGGGAACACAGCTCACTGTATTAAAAAGTGTCTGCGCCGGTGGCGCGCGGCCGACAATTAGCTTGGGATCTGTCGGCACGCTGCCGCAGCCCACAAGTACCCCGCTTACGATCACTGCTGATAACAACGCTAGGATTCGCATCGATCGCTCCCTGATTGTGAATTTTATTAGAACATTTCCCAGGTCGACCCAGAACCGCATAAATGGAGTCTGAATAGCCCGTCCGGCAGTCCCATCTTTTGCTGTCGCCTTGGACCGCGTAGCATTTGGATCCGCTGTAGTGCTCAAACCATTGTCTGGCAACACCGGGTGCTGCGCAAGTAGCATTGTCAGTTAACGGCCGCCGCCCAAATCGCAGAGTCTCGCCGACGCGCTCGACGAACCCGATTCAAATGTGCGGATGCGCGACGTACCGCGATCTCGAGTTCACATTGACTGCGGTCCCTATGCGGACGTCATGTAGCTCCGCCGTTGCCTTTGCTGCGTCGGTAACGTTCAATGTTGCTTGAGCGCGCGCGCGGCGAGCTCCAGCAGTTCACCGTCGCCCAACAACGCGTTGTGCCCGATGCCGACGAGCGCAACGTTTTCCGCCCCCGCCAGTTCGCTGCTCGCCTGCGGCGCCACCATGCTGTCGTGGCGTGACCAGATCGACGTCACCGGAACGGGCGGCGAAACGGTTTCGCTGCGATTGAGCTCCGCCAGCCACGCGTTGCCCGGCCGCATCTGTACGAGGCAGCGACCGGGGTAAGTCCATGCAAGGATGCTGCCGTGATGCGGCGTACCGATGGTTATTATTTGCGCGAGTCGCGCCGCGCCAAATTGCCGCAGATACGCGCGCGCCACCAGGCCGCCCATGCTGTGACCGACAAGCGCGACTTTCTGCGCCTTCGTTGTGGCGCAGACGGCGTCGATCTTCGCCGCAAGTTGTCCGGCAAAGTGTTCGATGTCCGCGTACGGCGGTCCGTAGTTGAAGGTGTATACGCCGCCAATCCCCTGCCGGACCAGGCGCCGCCTGAACCCGAACCATACGCCGTCGTTGACCAGTACACCGTGCACCAGGATCACCGGCTTCGCGCACGGCTGGGGTGCGGGGTCGCGCATGAGCAGCCGATGCAGCGCGATGAGCGGCCATGACGCCGCCACGGCGAGCACTTCGTCGACGAAAAGGCGCACTGATCCGCGCACATTCAGTCTCGCGGCTGGCGGTCGCGGCGTGCGCCATATCCACGACAACAAAAACCACAGCGCGACCAGCACCGCCACGGGCAACAGGTAGGCGACCGGCGCGCCGACGACGTACCACCACAGGGGGTCTCCCTGGGCGACGGCGTGCTTGGCGCACGAAACATACCCGGCGGCGCCCGCAAGCAGAAGCGCAAATAGAATGAGCGCGGTCATCGGAGCCACAAGTGTAGCCCGGCAGCGTATGTCGGGCCCTACGCCGCCGAAGCTCAGGCGGGAACGAGCCCTTTGCGGAAGCGGTTCAACTGCTGCACGGTTTCGAACGTCTCACCGAACAACGACGAGAGGTTCTTGAGAATCATGCGCGAGACGCGCTTTTCCCAATCGCCGTTGAACTGGATCTGTTCGTCGAGCCAGCGCTCGAGCCATGCCGGGTCCGGCAGGCGGCCTTGGACCGTGTCATTGGGAAACAGCCCCTTGTTGACGTGCAGGTTCGTCGGGTGCAGTGGCTTGCCTGCGCGATGGGGACTTGCCATCAGCACGCCGATCTTGGCGAAGGCCCGTTTGGCCTCTTCACCGCAGCGGTCGATCGCGCGGCGCATGAAGCGCAGATAGGCGCCCCCATGGCGCGCCTCGTCCTGCGAGATCAACCGGTAGATGGCCTTGATCACGGGCTCGGCGTGCCACTCGGCCGCGCGGCGGTACCAGTGATTGAGCCGGATTTCGCCGCAGAAGTGCAACATCAGCGTTTCGAGCGGCGGTGCCGGGTCGAACTGGAAGCGCACCGCGTGCAGTTCGTCTTCGGTCGGCACCAGATCCGGCCGGAAACGGCGCAGGTATTCCTGCAGAACGAGCGAGTGCTTCTGCTCTTCGTAAAACCAGATGGACATGAACGCCGAGAAATCGCTGTCGGCGTGGTTGTCGCGCAGGAACATCTCGGTGGCGGGCAGCGCCGCCCATTCGGTGATGGCATTCATCTTCACCGTTTGCGCCTGCTCTTCGGATAGCAGAGCCGGATTGAAGTGAGCCCATGGCACGTCTTCTGCCAGGCTCCAGCGTACCTGTTCAAAGTCCTGGAAGAGCTCGTGATAAAGCATAGGATCCCGTTCGAGCCGTCAATCGGCCGCGGGCAAAAATTGCCGGGCCTTAGTGCTCAGTTACATTCTGCCACGCGTTCGGACATTTGCGCGGATTCACCCCCTCGGTGAGTCGCGGGCGCGATGCTAACACGTCAGAGGCGACCCTTCGATTTCGAAACCGCTTGCAGTCGCTGGCTGGCTACAGCGACTGCTGGCGCGATCCCACCGGCCCTTCGTCTGCGCGCCGGATCTTCAGCGCCGCCACGGTATCGCCAAGGTCAGGCACGAGCAGCACTCCCGGCAGCGACTTGCGCAGGCGACGGGTCATCTCGCCGCCCGCCCAGAGCGCGACCTGTGGCGGCAGCGCCTTGCGCAACGTCGCCAGACCTTCTCCGGCCTGGCGCAGCGGAAATGCCGCGGAAAAAGACAGCGCAACGATTTGCACCTTGTGGGCGGCTGCGGCATTGCGGATGTCGTTGATCGGCGTCTGCGTGCCGAGCGAAATGCACTGCGCCCCTTCGGGCACGAGCAGCGCCTCGACCATCAGAATCCCCAGGCCGTGCTGCTCGCCAGGCAGGGTGGTAAGCAATACGCGGGGCACGGCGGCCTGGCGCGGGAACGCGTTGATTGCGGCGCGCATGACAACCTGCAATTGCTCGGTGAACAGATGTTCCTCGAAGACCTGCAGTTCGCCGCGCATCCACATCTCGCCAACCACACGGTTAAGCGGCGCGACGGTGTTCAGGACGAAACGCTGCAGGCCGTCGCGCATCAGCTGGTTGGCCAACGCGTGCTGCAGCGCGGGCGCATTGTGGCTTTTGAGGAGGCCCAGCAGGTCGCTTTCCAATGCTGGGGCGATCGAATCGCGCCGGGGTCCCGCGCGCGCCTCGGCAAGCGTGTTGAGTTCCGCCAGCGAGCGCCGCATCAGTTTTCCGGGCCGCATCCCGGTATCCATCAATCGCTTGACGGCACGTAGTTTGGCCACCTGGTCCTGCGGATACTGACGCTCGGCGTTGTCGTCGCGGTGCGGCTCGGGAAAGCCGTAACGGCGCTCCCAGATGCGCAACACATCCTTGGACAGACCAGTCTCGCGCTCGACCGCGCTGATATTCAGGAGTACCTGCGCATGTTCCATCGGCTTTCGTCCAGGAAACCGGCTTGACGCAGAGGCTAATGCATAACCACCCTAGCAGCTTGATTTTCGTTTGTCCACGACATCGGGACGACTTTCGCGATTATTGTCCAACCATCCTTTGGCGACATCCATACTCAGACGCCCGGCACGCGCACGGAACCGGATCGCCGCGAAATCGTGATGGCTCTAACAAAAACTGTCCGCCGGGAGATCGGCAACGCCCATTGCGCCACTTCAACGAGTCTGGCGTTCCTGGGCGCGCCCGAGGCTTTTGAATCCATCCGCAATCGTTCTGCGTATGCTGAAATACGGGGCGTCGGTGCGGCGCTGACACCCTGGTCGGACCGGCCGGAGCCTGCGACGGTTCGAAGACCTGGACGAACACGGCGGGGAACGGCGATGCCGCGCCCCAGGTACTCATCGGGGGGCGTAGCGTTGCGAGTCGCGATCATCGGATCCGGAATTTCCGGCCTGGCCTGCGCCCGGCTTCTGCAACGCCAAGGCAGCCGCGTCACACTGTTCGAGGCCAATGACTATCCTGGCGGCCATTCCCATACGGTCGATGTGACCGTGGACGGCGTCACCGCGCCCGTTGACACCGGCTTCCTTGTCTACAACGACCGCACCTACCCCCGCCTGATCGCGTTGTTCGACGAACTCGGTATCCGCACTGCGCCGAGTTGCATGAGCTTCGCGGTCCGCGATGACGGGGCCGGCCCTCGAATGGGCGGGATCCAACCTGCCGGCGCTGTTCGCGCAAACGGCGAACCTTGGGCGCCCGGCGTTTTGGCGCATGCTTCGCGATATCCTGCGCTTCAATCGCGAAACGACCACGATGCAGCGGCTCGACCGCGTCTATGCGATCACGGTGGGCGAGTATCTCGATGACGGCGGTTACTCGGCGGCTTTTCGCGATTGGTACCTGCTCCCGATGGCGGCCGCCATATGGTCCGTTCCGCTCGCCGCCGTACTCGAATTTCCGTTGCCGACGTTCGTGCGGTTCTGTCACCGCCACGGACTGCTGCAGATTTTCGACCGCCCGCAGTGGCGCACTGTCGTGGGTGGCGCACGTACCTATGTCGAGCGCATCGTCGGGCAATTGGCCGACGTGCGCCTTGCAACCCCCGTGCAGCAGATTCGCCGCTACGCCAACCGTGTCGAAGTCGACACCGCCGCTACGTCCGGCGAGCGCTTCGACCAGGTCGTGCTTGCCTGTCACAGCGACCAGTCGCTGGCGCTGCTCGCTGACGCGTCGCGCTCGGAAACGGACCGATTGGGCAGCGTGCGATACCAACCCAATCGCGTGCTTCTGCACACGGACATCCGCCTGATGCCGCGACGCCGACGGGCCTGGTCCGCGTGGAACTACCTGGCGGCTTCGGGGCGCGGAAATCTTCCAGTCTGCGTGACGTACTGGATCAACAAGCTACAGCCGCTACCGTTCGAGACACCGGTGCTGGTGACCCTGAATCCGTCATTCGAGCCGAGGGCAGACACCGTCATCGCCGAATTCGAGTATTCGCATCCGATCGTCAAAGCTAAGGCCGTCACGGCGCAGCAGCAATTCGCGCGCCTCCAGGGTCAGCGCCGCACCTGGTTTGCCGGCGCGTGGCTCGGTCACGGCTTCCACGAAGACGGACTGGCATCGGCGCATCTCGTCGCGCAAGGCATCGCGGCGCGCTCGATGACTCCCGTCGCCGAGCGCGTGGCCGCCTGATGGCCACCCACCGCAATGACAAGCGCATCGTGACCGCCACGGCGTCAAGCATCGTCGACGGTTGCGTGATGCACCGGCGGATGCGCCCGGCGCGCAATCAGTTCGTCTACCCGGCGTTTTCACTGGCGCTGCCCCTGTCGCGCCTGGCCGAATTGCCCAGCCTCGGCATCGGGTGGAATCGCCGCGGACTCATCAGCTTTTTCGATCGAGACCACGGCGACCGCGATGGCAGCCCGCTCGAACCCTGGATTCGCACATTGCTCGCGAGCGAAGGCGTGCACGCTGACGGCGAGGTGGTCCTGCACGCCTTTCCGCGCATGCTGGGCTACGTGTTCAACCCGGTGAGCTTCTGGGTGTGCCACGACGCCGCGGGTGCGGTTCGCGCCGTGCTTTGCGAGGTCTGCAATACCTTCGGCGAACACCACAATTACCTGCTTGCGCACCCGGATGGTCGTCCGCTCGTGTCCGGCGAGACGTTACGCGCCCGAAAAGTATTCCACGTGTCCCCGTTTTGCGCAGTGACGGGCGACTACCGGTTCCGCTTTCATTTCGCGCCGGACCGCTGGCTCGCTCGCATCGACTACGACGATGCCGCGGGCAACGCCTTGCTCGAGACGTCGATCTCCGGTGCGGCGACCCCGCTCACGCGCGCCGCGGTACCCGGTCTGCTGTGGCGGTATCGCTGGTTCACGCTGGGCGTGATCTTGCGCATTCACTGGCAGGCGGTCAGGCTCTGGGCCAAGCGCGTGCCCTACATCGCCAAGCCCCCACCCCCGCTGCAACGGACGACACGATGACCACGCTCGAAACCTCGCTGCCGTGCGGCGCGCACCGCGCCTCGTTGCCGGCGACCGGCCGCCTGTTCTTCGCCTTGCTCGAGCGCATGGAATTCGGCGCACTGTCGCTGACCACGCCCGACGGCATAACGCGGCGCTTCGGTCCGGGCGCGGCTGCGAGCTCGCCCGCGCGGAGCGGGGTGGAAGCGGATCTTACGATGCGCGACTGGAAGCTTTGTCGCGACGTCGTCACCGGAGGCGACGTTGCCTTCGCCGAGGCCTACATGGACGGTCGCTGGCGTACCAACGACCTTACCTCGTTGCTCACCGTGATTGCGTTCAATCAGCGCGCGCTCGAACTCGCTTTTTACGGCAGCTGGTGGCGGCAGCTCGCGTTTCGCCTGAAGCACCTCCTGCGCAGCAACTCCAAGCGGCGGTGCGCGCAAGAACATCGTCGCGCACTACGATCTGGGCAACGACTTCTACCGCTTGTGGCTCGACTCGACGATGACGTATTCCGCGGCAATGTTCGAAGGCGGCGCCGCCGCGTTCGCTTGCCGACGCGCAAAACAGCAAATACGCGCGCATCCTGAGCGAGCTGCGCCTGCAGCCTGGCGCCCACATTCTCGAAATCGGCTGCGGCTGGGGTGGCTTCGCCGAGATGGCGGCGCGCGCTGGCCATCGCGTAACGGCGCTCAGCCTCTCCGATCAGCAGACCGCATACGCGCGCGCGCGCATCGCGCAGGCAGGTCTCGCCGATCGTGTCGAATTTCGCATCCAGGACTATCGCGACGTCACCGGGCCAGTTCGACGGCATCGCGTCGATCGAAATGTTCGAGGCGGTCGGCGAGAGGTATTGGCCGATCTATTTCCAGACGGTCAGAGGCGCGCTCAAGCCGGGTGCGCGCGCGGCGCTGCAGACGATCACGATTGCCGACGACCGATTCGAGCAATACCGGCAGACCAGCGACTTCATCCAGCAGTTTATTTTTCCGGGCGGGATGCTCGCGTCGCCGTCGCGCTTCGTCGGCGTCGCCCGCGCACTGGGCCTCGAAGTTGACGCGCTTCTCAGCTTCGGACACGATTATGCGGAAACATTGCGGCGCTGGCTGGCCGCATTCGATACCAATATCGAAGCGGTGCGCGCGCAGGGATTCAGCCAGAAGTTCATTCGCTGCTGGCGGTTCTACCTCGCCTATTGTGCCGCCGGATTCGCCAGCGAGACGACTGATGTCGCGCAGTACACGCTTGTCGCCGCTTAGCCTGTTGCTTGCCGTGTTCGTGACGGCAGCGCGCCGCCGAGATAGGTACGCCCGGGTTGCCGCCCGCGGTGTCCGCGCAGCTGCCGGAAGTCAAGGTTCGCGGCGAAGGCGAACTCACTTTCCTCGGGCTCTCGATCTACGACGCGCGCCTGTACCGCGACGCCAACGCCCGCGGCGACTGCGCACCGGACGAACCGTTCGCGCTTCAGCTCATCTATAAGCGGCGGCTCTACGGCGACCTGATCGCTGCACGCAGCGTCGAAGAGATGACCAAGCTGGGTTATGGAACCGCCGAGCAGCGTGCGCGATGGGGCGAATTGTTGAAAAAGATGCTGCCTGACGTCGATGCCGGAGATTTTCTGACCGGCGTCAATGTGCCCAGGCGCGGGGTGCGCTTCTATCAGAACGGTAATCCGATCGGGGCGATCTACGATCGCGATTTCGCTCAAGCTTTTTTCGGGATCTGGCTCGATCCCAGAACCTCCGAACCGACGTTGCGCAAACAGCTGCTCGGGGAAGCGCCATAAGCTCATCACACGCTACGGTGCGGGCGCCGCAGGCGGCCCCTTTGCCGACCTCGGCGTTGCTGGCCTACGGTGTTCAAGCCCGCGGCGGCCGTCGCGCCTGTCTGGTTTCGCAGATTGCATTGAAGGCGCGTTGACATGGCACTCAACCCGCCGCTCCCTCCATGGAAGGACTGCCGCATCTGGGTCATCGGCGCGTCGACCGGCATCGGCGCTGCGACGGCGCGTTCGCTGTTGGATGCCGGTGCGCGCGTCGCGCTGTCGGCGCGCAAGGCCGACGCACTCGCCAACGTCGGCGGCGGCAATCCGCGCGCGCTGATCGAGCCGCTGGATTTCACCGACAGCGCGCAGGTCGCCGCGGCGTGGGAACGCGTGCGCAGCGCATGGGGCGGCATCGATCTTGTTCTCGTCGTCGCCGGCCGCCATGCGGAGATCCGCGCCTGGGATCTGACGGAGGCCAACGCCATGGCGCTGCTCAGGACGAATCTCCACGGCGTCATCGCCACAGTGGCGACGATCATGCCGGCGTTGCTCGCGCAGGGTAAGGGCGCCCTGGGCATCGTCGCGTCCGTCGCCGGATACCGCGGTCTGCCGAAAGCGCTGATCTACGGCGCATCGAAGGCCGCGCTGATCAATTTTACCGAGACGCTCTACCTCGACTTGCGTCCGAAGGGCTTCGGCGTCTACCTTATCAACCCGGGCTTCGTGAAGACGCCGCTGACCGACCAGAATGAATTCGCCATGCCGCACCTGATCACCGCGGAAGCGGCCGCAACCGCGTTGATCGCGGGTCTGCGCGCCGGCGATTTCGAAATCGATTTTCCCAAGGCGTTCACGCGCCAGCTCAAGCTTCTGCGCCTGTTGCCTTATCGCTGGTACTTCGCGTTGATTCACCGGGCTACGGGGTTGTAGATGTCCGACGCGGACTTTGCAACGCGCATCAACGGCCATCGCGCCTACCTGTTGCGGGTCGCCGTGCTGCAGCTGCGGGACACCGCCTCGGCCGAGGACGTTGTCCAGGACACGCTGCTGGCTGCGTTGCAAGGCGAGGCTGGATTCTCCGGGCGATCGAGCCTCAAGACCTGGCTTACCGGCATCCTGAAGCACAAGATCGTCGACGCGATCAGAAAAAAGGGACGCGAGCCGGCCATGTCGACGCTCGACGAGGAATCCAGGATCGACGACTTCGACGCGCTCTTCGACGACACGGGACACTGGGAGAGCCCACCGTCCTCCGACTGGGGGGACCCTGAAGTCCAGCTCGGACGGGCGCAGTTCTTCGACATGGTCGAGTTTTGCCTGGACAAGCTGCCGCCGAACACGGCGCGTGTATTCATGATGCGCGAGGTGATGGAGCTCGACGCCAGCGAGATCTGTAAGGAACTTTCGATCACGTCGACCAACCTGTGGGTGATCCTGTATCGGGCCCGGCTGGCGCTGCGCCTCTGCCTGGAGCAACACTGGTTCGCTGCCAATAGCCGTACCGCCTGAAACGCAGGGATCGACTGCCGTGGGAATTCTCATTTCATGCAAGGACGCGAGCCGGCTGATCTCGCAGATGCAGGACGGTGAACTGCCGTTCCGCCGGCGCATGGCGGTGCGCCTGCATCTGCTGTTCTGCGACGCATGCACGAAATTTCTCCGGCAACTGCGCTTTCTGCGCGCTACCATGCGCCGCTACTCGCGCTAGCGAGCACCTGGGAATGCCCCCGCCTGCGTGCTAAAATAAGCGACTCGCCCCAGTACGCATGTGGATGTCCAGGCGTGCTCTCGCTCATGGTCAACGGCTCGATTTATGTTTGTGGCAATCCGTCCGCGACGGTTGCCGATCTCGTTCGCGAGCTCGCGCTCGAGGGCAAGCGAATCGCCGTCGAGCGCAACGGCGAAATCGTCCCGAAAAGCAGCCACGCGTTGACTGTGCTGGCCGTAGGCGACCGCATCGAGGTCGTCGCCGCGGTCGGCGGCGGATGATGGCCAACCCAGCATGAATGCACCTATCGTCCACCAGGGCGTGACCCTCGACGATCCGCTGGTCGTCGCCGGTCACGCGTACCGGTCGCGCTTGCTGGTGGGCACCGGCAAATACAAGGACTTTGCGCAGACGCGAGCAGCGATCGACGCGTCGGGTGCGCAGATCGTCACGGTCGCGATTCGGCGGACCAACATCGGCCAGACGCCGGGCGAGCCGTCGCTGCTCGAGCATCTGCCGCCGTCGCAGTTCACGCTGTTGCCCAACACCGCGGGTTGTTACAGCGCAGAAGACGCCGTGCGCACGCTCAAGCTGGCGCGTGAACTGCTCGACGGCCATAAGCTGGTCAAACTCGAAGTGCTTGGAGACCCGACGTCGCTATTTCCGAACGTGCGCGAAACATTGCGCGCCGCCGAGACGCTCGTCAGCGACGGCTTCGACGTGATGGTCTACACCTCCGACGATCCGATCATCGCGCGGGAACTGGAGGCGATCGGCTGCGTCGCGATCATGCCGCTGGCGTCCCTGATCGGCTCGGCGATGGGCATCCTGAATCCGTGGAACCTGCGGCTGATCATCGAGCAGGCCAAAGTGCCCGTGCTCGTGGACGCTGGCGTGGGCACCGCGTCCGACGCCGCCATCGCGATGGAACTCGGCTGCGCGGGTGTGCTGATGAATACTGCCATTGCCGGCGCGGCCAATCCGGTGCTGATGGCGAGCGCGATGAAAAAGGCGGTCGAGGCGGGCCGAGAAGCATTTTGTGCGGGGCGCGTGCCACCCAGGTTCTACGCCGCAAGCGCCAGTTCGCCGACGACGGGACTGATATCCTGATCGTCGCACTGCAACCGAAGTCATAGCTATGCACCCATTGCGCACACTCATCGCGGCGATCTGCTTCGTTCCCCTGGTAGCGCTTGGCGCGCGCCTGACGCCGGCGGAGGTCCGCGAGGCCTGCGCCAACGCGGACGGCGCTGAGCACTGCGGTCGACTCATCGAGACGCTGCAGCTGCAACGTCTTCCTGGCTTGGCGCGGCGCGAAGGCAACGTGCTCAAAATTGCGCTCTATCCGACTGGCGTCGCGACGTTCACTGACGTCGAGGACGCGACGGGCGGGACTTCGTACAGCCTGTGGGATTCACTCGATCCCATCAACGCCGTGCTGCTCTATACGACGGTGAACGACACCACCAGTTTCACGTTGCTGCAGCGACGTACCAATCGCCGCTTCGACCTGCCGGCCGAGCCGATGCTGTCGCCCGACCGGCAGCGGTTAGTCGTTGCCGACGTCTGCCCCAAGCATTGCAGCAACGAGATCGTCGTCTGGCGGATTTCTGGTGACGGTCTGCGCAAGGAGCTGACGTGGTCACCCAGCAGCGACTGGACCGACGCCAGTGCGCGATGGATCGACGCCGATATACTGCGTTTCGAGTATTCCGTTGCTGGCAAGCCGGGTGAGACGACTCTCGACCGTAGCCTCGGCGATCCCGCGTGGACGCGGCTGCCGCCACCGTGACATACCACGCAAAGCACGCCCACGCTGGTCCGGCGTGAACATCGAAATGCAGCACCGTTCCATCCGCAGTTTCGTGCTGCGGCAAGGGCGTTTTTCGCCGGCGCAACGCGAGGCCTACGACACGCTGCTGCCGCGTTTTGGCATTCCCTATTCGGCCGCGCCGCTCGATCTCGCGCGCGTATTCGGACGTTCCAATCCGAAGATCCTGGAAATCGGCTTTGGCATGGGCGAAACGACCGCTGCCATCGCGGCGCTGCAACCGGAGCACGATTTCCTGGCCATCGATGTGCACGCGCCCGGCGTGGGCAGCCTGCTGCGACTGATCGACCGCGATCGGCTGACCAATGTCCGCATCGTCAGTCACGATGCCGTCGACGTCGTTCACCACATGATTTCCCCAGGCGCGCTTGCCGCAGCGCATGTGTTCTTTCCCGATCCATGGCCGAAAAAGCGGCACCACAAGCGGCGCCTGTTACAACCGGCGTTCGTGCACGCCCTCGCGGAGCGGATCGCGCCCGGCGGCTACGTGCACACGGCCACCGACTGGGAGGATTACGCAATCGAAATGCTCGCGACATTGAGCAACGAATCGTTGCTCGCGAATTCCGCAACGGAATTTGCGCCGCGTCCCGCGTACCGGCCGCTCACCAAGTTTGAACGCCGCGGCCTTGCCCGTGGACACGGCGTCTGGGACCTGGTCTTTAGCAGGCGCTAACGCTTTTGTGAAAGCGCGAGCATCCGCGTCAATGCGGCGCGCGCGACTTCACGCGAGAAATGGACCCGGATATTTTCGCGGCCGCCGTCCGCGAGGCGTGTCCAAAGGGCCTTGTCGCCGTACGCACGCGCGACCGCGTCGGCGAACGCTTCCGGATCGTCGGCTACCAGCACGTCGGCGTCGGGCGTCAGATGCATCCCTTCGATCGAGGGCGTCGTCGCCACGACCGGCAATCCGTGGGCCATCGCCAGGTTAACCTTGCCCTTGACGCCCGCGCCATAGCGCAATGGCGACACCGATACACGGCAACCGGTGAAATACGGCGTAACGTCCGGTACGAAACCGGAGATTATTAGATCCGGCGCCGCAAGCGATCGGATGGTCGGCGGTGGATCGCTGCCGATGATGTAGGTCTTGACGCCCGGCAGGCGCTCGCGAATTCGCGGCAGGATTTCGGACGCGTACCACAGCACGGCATCGCTGTTCGGCGGATGGCGAAAGCTGCCGATGAACACCAGCCCTTCACGCTCGGCGAATGCCTGATCGCCCGCCAAGGGCTCGTGAATGGTCGACAAGACCATGACATGCGACTCGGGCGCGAGCCGATTGAGCAGTTCCTGCTCGACCGTGCTCACGACCAGCGTCAAGTGCGCCTTGCGGATGAGGTCCAGCTCCTCCTCGCGCTTGGCCACGGCGGCGGTGCGGGCCATGCGGCTCGCGTTCAGATCCGCAAGGCGCTCTTCGCGAAGAAAATGAAGATCGACGGTATCGAATACGATCAGCGCACGCGGCGCCAACGAGCGCAGCGTGCCGATATGCTTGATCGCAATATAGTGCCGCGAGAGCATGACGACATCGAATTCGCCGCCGCGCGTTCCCAGAAGTTGCGGAATCGACCGCGTATAGGGCGCGAATTGCACCTCGACGCCGATTTGTTGCAAGGCCGTCACGTAGGGTTGCCGATACTCGAGGTTGTCGGCGACGAACGTCACTTTGCCGCCGAGATCGACGAGGATTTCGAGTATCTGTTCCATGCGCATCGATCCGGCGTCCTGATCGGGCGTCAGCATGCAGGCGTCAACGACCAGCACACGCCGCGTGGCCCAGCGATCGCGCTCGAGTTCGGGCGAAACGCCGTTGGGGCGATGACCGACGAGCGAACTTTCCCACTTGCGTGCGAAGGTTGCCTGATTGACGACTTGATACTGCTTTACGCCCGAAGTGGCATCGGTCCCCGACGTCGCGCCTTCGAAGTGCACGACCGTTGCCAAGGGCTGATAGTAGACTTTGCGACCGGATGCGCGCACCGAGAACGCCAGATCGACGTCCTCGTAATAGGCCGGGGCGAAGCGCACGTCGAACCCGCCCAGCCGGCCGAATAACGCCTTCGGCATCGCGAGACATGCGCCGGAGCAGTAGTCGACTTCGCGCACATAGTTGTATTCGGGCTTGTCGGGATCGTCGTCGCGGCCGTAATTCCACGCCGAGCCGTCGCGCCAGACAATTCCGCCCGCTTCCTGCAACCGGCCGTCGGGATAGATCAGCTTGGCCCCAACCAGGCCCGCGTCGGGACGCCGATCGAAAACGGCGAGCAGCGCCTCCAGCCAGCCGGCCGTGACAATCGTGTCATTGTTGAGAAAAACCAGGATTTCGCCCTTGGCCTGCGTCAGTGCCTGATTGCAGCTGCGGACAAAACCCTGATTCGTCTCGTTGCGCACGAAGCGCACACCGGTCACCGCCGCAAGGTCCTGCGCGAGCGGCGCGGGTGACGCGTCGTCGACGACAAGGACCTCGTAGAGTCCCGCGGGTGCCGTGGCATGGACACTCTTGAGGCACGTATAGGTCAACAACGGCTGGCCATAGGCAGGAATGACAATACTGATCCTGGGTTCGACGCATGCGGCGAACGCAAGCGACTGCACCGCGGTCTCCTGTCGGAACACCGTGCCGCTTGCCGGCAGAAACCTCTTGCCGCGTGCGAGGCGACGCACGACGCGCCGTGCCAGGGCGCTCCCGCCGTCGTCGCGCAGGATCGTCAGCGCAAGGCTCGCGTAGCGTGGCGATTGGCGCAACGCCATCCAGGCCGTGCGCAGGCGCGACAGCCCGATCTTGGCGCGGTGCGCGCTGCGACGCACCGGCGCCGTCATCCGCCAAGTCGTGCTCGTTTCCAGTGCCGTGACGCGTGCGCGCGCTTCGCTCAGGAACCCTTCGAGATTGCCGGCATGTTGCTGGTGGGCAAGATTCTCCCGTCGCGCCGCCGCCAATTGTTCGGCGAGCTGATTGCGGTCGTCCTCCGCGCGATCGCGCATCGCGCGAAACCATTCGAGGTCGGCCTCGAAGGCATCGATTCGGCGCTTCAGTTCCACACGCGCTTCAGCGTGTCCGCACTCGACACCAGCTGCATAGAGCTCCGGCAGTGAAAATCGCGGTGCGTCGCTTTTTTTTGACGGCAGATACCAATGCCTTGCTTCGAGCGGTGGCGGCGCGGCGAGCCGACGCACCGCCCGCGGCCCAGGTGGCAGCGCAGCCAGGTAGATCGCCTGGTAGTGTTGCGGATCGGTCATGAGACGGCGACCCGGACCGGAAGCACGCGCGCCACGCTCGCGACGCCACCGGCTTTAAGGAGCGCATCGTTCCATTCGGCCGGCGTTGCATCCGCCGACACCAGCACGGCGCGAGGGTTGCCCGCCAAGCGCTCCGGCAACGCCCCCAGTGCAGATGCAACGATGACCGCTCCGGCATCCAGCGCTGCCGACAGCGTGTACGAATACGACTCGGGTACCTGCGATGGAAGCCAGATCACATCGGGTCGCTCCGCGGCGATCAGCGCCGGCAACTCGCTGTCCGCGTACTGCCCGTGGATCGACACCGCGACATCGGGCCACTGCGGTATGGGTTCGCTGGTCGAACCCAGGACCCGGAACGACAGCGGCAATGTTCGCGACCGGGCGTCCGCTGCGCATGCGGTGAGGACGCGTAGGCCCTTCTCGGGCGAAAGTCTGCCGAGCGTGACCACGCGCACGACACGCGGCGCAACCGCATGCGCCTCCGCATGCGGCAGGACCGTGACGTCGATCGCGGGAAAGTACCGCTTGATACGCTGCGCAACATCACGCGACGGCGCAAACACGCGCTCGGCACCATGCAAGAGCGCGCCGAAGGCCTCGCGCCATGCCGCGATGTCGAGCCCCCACTGGCTCGGGCGGCGACTGATGCACGCCGCGCACCCGGCGGCATCGGGTTCACCGCAATAGCGACCGTCTTCGGTGACAAGATGGTATTGCGGACAGATCGTGTAGTAATCGTGCAGCGTGCAATCGTAGGGCAGTCCCGCTGCGCCAGGCAGGTCGAGCACCGCCTGCGGCAGGCCGTGGATATGATGAAAATGAATCCGGGCGAGGCCCAGTTCGCCAAGCAGCGACGCCAGCGCAGTCATCTCCTGGGGCAGCGAAAAGTAAGCGACGAAGCCTTCGCCAGATTTTGGCCACGATAGTTTGACAGCATCGCCGGCGGCGGGCTCTAGTAACAGGACCTCGCAACGATCGCCAATCAATTCCGCGAGTTCATCCATGTGACGCCGAACACCACCACCCCACGCGTGGGCGACAAACAACAGCAATTGCCGCGGCGATTCCGCCAGGCGCAGCATGTCGACCCGGCGCAGATACGGACGGGCGGGATCGCGCTGCGTCAGGTCCGAGCGCGCGGCGCGGTAGTGCGGATGGCGCTTGTCCAGGGACTTCTGCACACGCACATCGATGCGTTGCGTTTGATCGACGTCACCCTGACATCCGACGAAAACGTCGGTCGCAAGCAAATGCCTGAAACCCGCACTGGTCGCCCGTAACGAGAAATCCTCCTCGATTCCCGCGTCCCCATCATCCGGCCCTGCTGCAAACGTACCCACCGAATTCAGGCACTCGCGTCGCACATAGAGGCATGGCCCGCAGGCAAGCGGTACACCTACCGCAATCGAGTCGTTCGCACGCTGGAACATATTATCCAGCGAGGCCACCGTCTGATCCGCTGGCAGCGCATTGGCGACACCCGAGCGGGGATAACCCGCGACGCCGCCGGCGCCGGTAATGGGGGCAACCGTGCCGATGTCATTCACATGAGCATGTGCAGCCAGGCGATCGAGCCAGTCGCCCGCGACTTCAGCGTTGCTGCGCAGAACAACGATGTCGCGGTCCAGATCTCGATGCAGCGCGATACCGCGATTGAGCGCCGCGGCAAGACCCTCGCGTGCGGGCGCTTCGAGTAGCGTAACGCGCCGCTGCGCCGCGAGCTCGCGCAGCCAGTGCAACAGCGCGCTGTCGGATGAGGCGTCGCTGACGATGACGATTTCGAAGACCGAATCCTGTCGCGCGGCGAGCAGACTGGCGAGACAGCGCCGGACCGCCGCGGCATCGTGGTGGACGGGCACGATGACGTCGATCGCCGTCACGGTGTACGCCTTCCGAGATGCCTTTTGGCGAGTCCGAGCGGCCAGCGCAGCCAGCCCTGCCAGGTTTCGCGAAATTCCAGTCGATCCCGCGTGGCGCCGAGTGCGTCTGAAAGCTGCGCCAGCGCGTCAGCCGCCGCCTCGCGCGTGCGGACGAGCTCCGCCTCGAGAACGAGCGCCTGCGTTCGTGCATTGGCGAGATCGTTGGTGGTAACGACCAGTTCGGCAAGCCGAGTTTCGGCGATCTTGCGTGCGTCGACCACGTCAAAGTACAGGTGCTGTTCCGCCAGCTGTGCGCGCTGGTAGTCACGGTACAGGGACTGCGCGCCGTCATCGAACACCGACAGTCCGGCCAATCGCGGCAGTGCCGCGTCCTTTGCGCCGCACACAACCACGAAGTACATGGGCGGCGCAGGTACCGTCTGCCCGAGCACGCGATCGTCAGCAAGCGCGACGAGTTCGGCGGTAGGCGTCGTGCCTGCGTCTTCCTTCCACAGCAGCGAGTGAGCGAGAACGCGTTGACCGTACCACGCCTGCTGCGGAAAGTGAACGTCGAGCATCGCCGCGAGTTCGTCGCGGGTGAGTTCACGCACGTGGAACTTGTTCTCGAATCCGGTTTCCTCGGAATAGATGGCCTTGTTAGGCGACGAGATCGCCAGCGCGCCCGCCGGAGCGAGTACACGGCGGAATTCCGCCAGCATCGCTTCCTGGCCTGCGAGATGTTCGATCGTCTCGAAGGAAACGATCAGGTCGACACTGCCGGTCGCGAGCGGCAATGCGGCGCAAGACCCCTGCAGGTAGCGCAGATTGGGCCGCTCCGCGTAGCGCGCAACAGCGTGATCGATGGCTGCGCCGTCGACATCGATGCCGACGACTTCCGCGGCCGAGCCCGCGAGAAGCCAACTGCCATAGCCTTCGCCACACGCCGCATCCAGCACGCGCAGCCCTCGCGCCGCGGGCAGCATCACGCTGTAGCGGTGCCAATGCTCATACCAGATGGCGCCCTTGACCTCGGGCGTGAAACGTTCACCGGTAAACGGAAGGTTTGCGCTCAAGGGAACGGAATGGAGTCGTCGACGCGAGCCGCGCAGACACCCCGGTGTCCGTGCTGCGGAGAATGCACTATTTTACGCCGGCGGCAACACCCGGTCCAAGGCGTTCCGGATCCGGGCCTAGCGGAGCTCCAGCACGACCGGCTGGTGATCCGCGGCCTGCGTTTTCTGGTCGACGTGCACCGAATGCACGCGCGGCCCGAGATCTTCCGAAACGAAGATGAAGTCGCAATGCTGTTCCGGCTCGTCCGGCTGTTCTTTTTCGTAAATCTTGAACGTGGCCGGATGCGGCTTGCCCGGATGCGCAACGGTCCAGGCATCGCGCAACGGCGGCGTGCCATCGTCGAAGGGCGCGCTCATCCGCGCATGCAGCGGATCGTCCGGCTCGAGGTTGAAATCACCGGTGATGATCGTTGCGGCAGGACGCAACCGCGTATGGAACGGGCCGCCCGTCTGGTCGACGATCCCACCCCGCCGCGCATGGCCGCTGCCTTCGGCGTAGATGGCGCGCAACGCTTCGACCTGCGCGGTTCGCCGGGTCCTGCCGTAGTACTCCAAGTGAGTCGTTATGACGCGCACGGGCCCAAAAGGCGCGTCGATCACCGCCTCGACCGCGATGCGCGGCATGCCGTTCACACCCGGGTCGACCGGAAACGGCAGCAGGTGGCGGAACACCTGACCGACCGGAAGGCGCGAGAAGATCATGTTGCCGAACTGCCGCCGCTGACGGTTTTGGGCCGGAACATCGACGGCGATGCCGGGCACCGGCATGTAGTCCGGCAGCAACCGAGCGAGCTCGGCGAACTGGTTTTCGCCGCGGCTGCCGGGCAGGAGCGGATGCGGGTAGTTGTTGGCGATCTCCTGCAGGCAGAGCACGTCGAAGTCGGCAAGGGCTCGGGCGTGTTTGACGATCCGGGCGGGATCGACCTTGCCGTCGACTCCGCGGCACCATTGAACGTTCCACGTAATGAGCTTCATCGTATACCTGCGCGCATGAACGATTGCACGAATTGCCTCTGGAACAGCAGGAAACCGACCAGCAGCGGCGCCGTCGTCAGCAGCGTCGCCGCCGTGATGATCGACCAGTCGATGCCCTGGTCGCCGGCGGAGAACACCTGCAGGCCCACGGTCAGCGGACGCGACTCGACCGAATTGGTGATGATGAGCGGCCAGAGAAAATTGTTCCAGTGATAGCTCACGCTGACCAGCGCGTAGGCCAGGTACACCGGCCGCGCGAGCGGCACGTAGACCTTCCACAAAACCTGGAGCGGCGTGCAGCCCTCCATCCGCGCCGCCTCGTCGAGCTCCTTCGGCACGGTCTTGAACGTCTGGCGCAGCAGGAAGATGCCGAATGCACTCGCCATGTACGGCAAACCGATGGCGAGGATCGTGTCGCGCAAGCCCAGCGCGCTCATGATGCGGTAGTTCTCGACGATCAGGACGTCGGGCATCACCATCAACTGGACGAGCACCAGCGCAAACAGGACATTGCGGCCGGGAAACTCGAAGCGCGCGAACGCGTACGCGGCCAGCGTGCACAGCACGAGCTGCGCGACGAGAATCATGGTGCACAGCACGATCGTGTTCAGGAAGTACCGCGCGAACGGCGCGGCGTGCCAGGCCTTGGCGAAATTTTCCAGCGTAAGCGGCGCCGACAGCAGGAAGCGCGTCGAGAATTCTCCCGGATGAAACGCGGTCCAGAACGCGTAGACGAGCGGCAGGATCCACAGCACGCCCAGCAGCCATGCCGCGCTCGTCTCGATGGCGCGGCCCACGGCGTGCTGCCGATGACGTCGAGTAATCGCTTCATTGGTAGTGCACGTTCGCGTTCGAGAAACACGAACTGCAGCAGCGCGGCGATGCCCAGGAGGAGGAGCAGCACCATGGTCAACGCCGCCGCGTACGCGGAATCCCAGAACCGGAAGCCGATTTCGTAGATGTAGTACAGCAAAAGTTCCGTCGCATTGTCGGGGCCGCCGCGCGTCATCACGACGACGTGGTCGACCAGGCGGAACGCGTTGATCACGGCGTTGACCAGCACGAACAGCGTCGTCGGCATCAGCAGCGGAAAAGTGACGCGCCGGAAAAAATACCAGCGCGACGCGCCTTCGATGGCGGCCGCTTCGGCCAGATTCGGCGACATCTGCTGCAGCGCCGCCAGGTAGAAGATCATGAAAAAGCCCGCTTCCTTCCACACGGTGACGACCATCAGGCAGGCGAGCGCCGTGCTCTTGCTGCCGAGCCAGTTGTGCGCGGGAAAGCCGAAGGCGCCGGTGATCTGCTCCAGCAGTCCGTATCCGGGCGTGTAGAAGAACAGCCAGATGTTCGCGACCGCGATCATCGGCAGCACCGTGGGCGTGAAATACGCCATGCGCAGGAAGGCCCGGCCGGCAGCTTGCCGTTGACCCACACCGCCATCAGCAGCGCGAGCCCGATCGC
This sequence comes from uncultured beta proteobacterium, assembly GCA_963732105.1. Lineage (GTDB taxonomy): Bacteria > Pseudomonadota > Gammaproteobacteria > Burkholderiales > Casimicrobiaceae > PALSA-1003. The sequence goes on along the minus strand of CAVSYL010000006.1, from coordinate 212,760 downwards.
CAGCGGTATCGTTCCGGCGGCGTACCAAAGATTGTTCGCCAGCGCCTGCCAGAAAATCGGGTCGTCGCCGAGCTGCCGATAGTTGTCGAGACCGACGAACACCGCGGGCCGCGCGCCCTTCGGTGTCGACTGGAAGCTGTGCCATAGCGTGGCCACCGCCGGATAGTGCGTGAACAGCGCCAGCAACGCCGCTGCCGGCAACAGCAGCAGCCAGCCGTAGAGCCAGGTCGACGGTGCGGGTCAAGCGCGGTCTCCCGCTACCACGGAGTCAACGCGCTCTATTTGCGGTACGGACGCAGCAGGCGGTCGGCTTCTTTCTGCGCGTCCTCCATCGCCTGGGCCGCCGGTTTGGTGCCGGTGAGGGCCGCCTGCAGACCGTCGTTCAGCGCCTTGGTGACGCGCTGATTGTCATGCGTCGACAACTCGGCCACCGAGTACTGCAGTTGATCGCGGGCAACCGCCGCCGGCGGAAATTCGGCGACGTATTTTTTCATCACCGGCGTTTCCCACGCATCCGGGCGAACCGCCACGTAGCCGGTGTCGATGCCCCATTGCGCCGCGCGCGTCGGTGCGGTGATCCACTTGATGAACTTGAGCGCCGCCGCCTGCTGCTCGGGCTTGGCCTGCTTGAAGATGTAGAAGTTGCCGCCGCCGGTCGGGCTGCCGCGCCGCTTGTTCGCCGGGAGCATGGCGACGCCGAAATCGAATTTCGCGTTGTTCTTGACGTTGGTCAGATTGCCCGTCGTCGTCCACATCATCGCGACCTTGCGCTCGAAGAAGTCCTTCGGCGTCGTGCCCCATTCGATGATGCCTTCGGGTTGCACCTTGTACTTGTTCGTCAGGTCGACCCAGTATTGCAGCGCCTCCACCACGCCCGGCTTGTCGTAGTAGGTTTCGGTGCCCGCGGAGTTCATCAGGATGACGTCGTTGGCCGTGGTCAGGCCCTGGAACAGCCAGTAGGGAAACCCGGACGACGGGATCTGCACGCCCCATTGCGTGACCTTGCCCGACGCATCGCGCTTGGTGAGCTTCTGTCCGTATTCGGCCATCTCCTTCCAGTTCGTCGGGGGCTTGTTCGGATCGAGGCCCGCTTCCTTGAACATTTCCTTGTTGTAGTACAGCACGATCGTCGAGCGCTGGAATGGAATGCCCCAGGTCTTGCCGCCGGTCTGGCTGTTTTCCATGAACGCCGGGTAGAAACTCTTCAGCCAGGTCTGGTCGTCCGGCGATTTCAGCAACGGATCGAAGGGCACGATTGCGTCTTCGTCGATGAGCGTGAACATGTCCGTCGACAGCAGCACCGACATGGTCGGCGCATCGTTGCTCTTGACCGCGGTGAGCGCCTTGGTGATCGACTCCTGATAGCTGCCGGAGTAGATCGGCTTGACCTTGATGCCGGCATTCTCCTTTTCGAAGTCCGCGGCGAGACCGTCGATGATCTTGGTGATCGGACCGCCGACGGCGACCGGATAGTAGAACGAGATCTCGACTGGCGCCTGCGCGAGCGCAATCGCCGAGATCGCGGTCGATGGCAGTCCCGGCCATCCAGTGTCCGAGTGTGTTTAATTTCATGGTGAGTCCTCCGTGTGAATGCCTGGTTCTTATTCTAGGCGAGCATTGTCGCCGTTTCGTGACTGACTTCGACGTCGCGCCGCGCGCCGCTCGCGCCATCGAAAACATGAAGTGCTCCGGGCGCCCATCCCAGCTGCGTCGTGTCGCCCCGGTTCAATCCGACACGGCCCGCGACGCGCGCCGTCAGCATCTGGCTGCCTACGCGGCAGGACAGCAGCGAGTCCGCGCCCAGATATTCGATACCATCGACTTGCCCCGCGACGCCCGTGCTGCCACCGATGACGACGTGCTCCGGCCGCACACCGAGCGTCGCACCCGCCAACTCGGCGCCGGCAACGCGCGGGCCCATCGTGCCGGCAATGACCGCACCGGCGTCGCCTCGCTCCAGCTTGAGCAGATTCATCGGCGGCGTGCCGATGAAGCGTGCCACAAAGATATTGGCCGGCGTTTCATAGAGATCGGCGGGCGCGCCGTTTTGCTCGATGCGGCCGCCAGACAGCAGAATGACCCGGTCGGCCATCGACATCGCTTCGACCTGATCGTGCGTGACGTAGACCATGGTGACGCCCAGCGTCCGCTGCAGATTGCGGATCTCGAGACGCATCTCCTGCCGCAACTGCGCATCGAGATTCGACAGCGGTTCGTCCATCAGGCAGACCGGCGCTTCCGCGATGATCGCGCGACCGAGAGCGACGCGCTGCTGCTGGCCACCGGACAACTGCGACGGTTTGCGCTCGAGCAGACCGGTAAGCCCGAGCATGCCCGCGACACGCTTGAGGCGGTTGTCGCGGTCGGCACTGTCCACCTTGCGCACGCGCAGCCCGAAGACGATGTTCTCCGCAACCGACAGGTGCGGGAACAGCGCGTAGGACTGGAACACCATCGCGATATTGCGCTGCGCGGGTGAGAGATGCGTCACGTCGCGGCCCGCGATCAGGATACGGCCGCCGTCGGGTTGATCGAGACCGGCGATGAGCCGCAGCGTCGTCGACTTGCCGCAACCCGAAGGCCCCAGCAGCACGTTGAGGGTGCCCGGGTCGAGCGTGAACGACACGCCATCGACGGCGCGCACCTGTCCCGCGGCGGTCGTCCAGTGCTTGCTGACGTTCTCGACGGCGATCGCGGACACGGCTCCCCCTATCGCAGCGCCTGACAACTCCGGGCGCTGCACCCGGCCCGGCATCATATCAAGACGCAAACAGGGTCGCGAGCGCCGCGCCAGGATCTGCCGCGCGCATGAATGCTTCACCGACCAGGAACGCATGCACGCCGTGCGCACGCATGCGGGCCACGTCCGCGGGTGCCTGGATGCCACTTTCCGTGATGACGAGCTTGTCGCGCGGAATTCGCGGCAGCAGTTCCAGCGTCGTCGCCAGCGTCACGTCGAAAGTTTTCAGGTTGCGGTTGTTGATTCCGAGGAGCGCTGTCCGCAGCTTGAGCGCGCGGTCGAGCTCGGCGGCATCGTGCACTTCGACCAGCACGGCCATACCCAGATCATGCGCACACGACTCGAGCGCAGCGAGCTGCGCATCGTCGAGCGCCGCTACGATCAGCAGAATGCAGTCGGCTCCCAACGCGCGCGCTTCGACGACCTGGTATTCGTCGACCATGAAATCCTTGCGCAGCGCCGGCAACGTACATGCCGCGCGCGCCGCAGTCAGGAACTCGGGCGCGCCCTGAAAATAATCGCGGTCGGTCAGAACCGAGAGGCATGCCGCACCGCCCGCCTCGTACCGGCGGGCAATCGCTGGGGGATCGAATATCGGTCGCAGCACACCTTTGCTGGGACTCGCCTTCTTGATTTCCGCGATCACGGCAGGTTGCCCGAGGGCGATCTTCGTCCGCAACGCGCCCGCAAAGTCCCGCGGCGGCGACGCGGCATCGGCGGCGGTCCGCACGCGGCTATAGGGCACCGCCGCCTTCGCGACCGCAATCTCTTTCGCCTTGGTCGCCAGGATCCGCGTGAGGATGTCGCGATCGCTCATCGTCGCACTGCGTCGCTCACCCGGCATTCGCCGACCCGAGCTTTTGCGTGGTCGCGACGAATTGCCCGAGCTTCTTCTTGGCCGCGCCCGACGCGACTACGCTTCGCGCACGCTCGATGCCGTCGGCGATGGAGCCGGCGACGTTGGCAGCGTAAAGCGCAACGCCGGCGTTGAGAATGACGATCTCACGCGGCGTGCCTTCGACATTGTCCAGCGCCTCCAGCAACATTGCCTTCGATTCCGTCGCGTCGCCGACTTTGAGTCCACGGTTGGAAATCATCCGCAGGCCGAAGTCTTCGGGATGGATCTCGTACTCGCGTACCACGCCGTCCTTGAATTCGCCGACCATCGTCGCGGCGCCGAGCGAAACTTCGTCCATGCCGTCCTTGCCGTAGACCACGAGCACATGCTTGCTTCCCAAGCGCTCGAGGACGCGCACCTGGATCCCGACCAGATCGGGATGAAATACGCCGAGCAGTTGATTCTGCGCGCCCGCCGGGTTCGTCAGCGGGCCCAGGATGTTGAATATGGTGCGTATGCCGAGTTCCTTGCGCACGGGTGCCGCGTGTTTCATCGCGGCATGATGGCTCGGGGCGAACATGAACCCGATGCCCGTCTCGGCGATAGACGCCGCGACCTGCTCGGGGTTGAGCATGATGTTGGCGCCCAGCGCCTCGAGTACGTCGGCGCTGCCCGACTTGGACGACACCGACCTGCCGCCATGCTTGGCAATCGCGCGCGCCCGCAGCCGCGGCAACGAACATCGCCGCCGTGGAAATATTGAAGGTGTGCGACGAGTCGCCGCCGGTACCGACGATGTCGAGCAGATGCTCCCGATCCGGAACGTCGACCTTGGTCGCGAATTCGCGCATGACCTGAGCCGCAGCGGTGATTTCGCCGATCGTTTCCTTCTTGACTCGCATGCCCACGGTGAATGCCGCGATCATCACCGGCGTCGCTTCACCGCTCATGATCTTGCGCATCAGCGACAGCATTTCGTCGTGGAAAATCTCGCGATGCTCGATCGTGCGCTGCAGGGCGTCTTGCATGTTGATCGACATGAACGGTCTCCGGGGCGATGCGCCCTCAGTGCGCCTTGAGGAAATTGGCCAGCAATTCGTGACCCTGAGCCGTGAGTATCGCCTCGGGATGAAACTGGACGCCCTCGACCGCGAGCTCGCGATGACGAACGCCCATGATGTCGCCATCTTCACTTTCCGCGGTGATGTCGAGGCACGCCGGCATGCTCGCGCGTTCGATGACCAGCGAATGGTACCGCGTCGCGGTCAATGGATTGTCGAGCCCGGCGAAGACGCCCGCGGCATCGTGCTTCACCGCCGACAGCTTGCCGTGCATCACCCGCTGCGCGCGCACGATTTTTCCGCCGAAGGCCTGCCCGATCGCCTGATGCCCGAGGCACACGCCCAATATCGGTATCTTCCCGGCGAAGCGCTGAACCAGCGGCACCGAGATGCCAGCCTCGGTCGGCGTGCAGGGCCCCGGGGAAATGACGATCTTCTCCGGACGCCACGCGGCGATCTGGTCGAGCGTGATCGCATCGTTGCGGTACACGTTCACCTCGGCGCCAAGTTCGCCGAGATACTGGACGAGGTTGTAGGTGAAGCTGTCGTAATTGTCGATCATCAGGATCATGGTGCACCCGGGCCGAGGCCCATGCAGACGCTAGCGCGAATATCGCACAAAAGTTTCCCGGTGCAGAGGCACGGGATGCGAGACAACTAAAGCAGGGTAAAGCGAGGCGCGTGCAGCGATGTCGTCGGAGGCGGACTACCGCCAGGGACGCATGGTGGCGCTCGGAAGCTGCCGGAAGAGGGGGCGCATGACACAACAAGTCTAGCAGAGCGGCACGCGCGAGACCAGGCCTGCGTACAGGCTGGTCGCGTGGGACGGTAGACTGCGGGTAAACTGCGCGGACTTCGCTTCCGGCACCCGCGTTCCCGCTACGGCCCATGCCCAAACACCCGCCCAAATCGCGACCGCCGAAAGCATCCGACGCACCGCTACCAAACCTCGCGACTCCGGCAAAAGCGCGGTTCGCGGGCAATCGCCTCATGCTGGCGGTAGCGGCAATCGTGGTCGTTGTGGCAGTGGCCTTGGCCCTGTGGCGGCCATGGGTGCGGCCCGGCGCGCCGGTGATTGCAACAGCGGCTTCACCATCGACACCGCCGACGTTCGTCGGCAGCCAGGCTTGCGCCGGTTGTCACGCCAACGCGACCACGGCCTGGACCGGCTCACAGCATGCCCACGCCATGCAGATGGCCACCGAGCAAAACGTTCTCGGTGACTTTGCCGACCGACGCTCCGAGCATCTGGGCAGCAGCGCAACGTTCTCGAAGCGCGACGGGAAGTTCTTCGTCCGCACCGAGGGCCCGGACGGCAAGCCTGCCGATTTCGAGATCAAGTACACGTTCGGCGTCGAACCGTTACAGCAATACCTGATCGAGTTTCCGGGCGGGCGCGTGCAGGCGCTCACGGTCGCCTGGGATACGGTCGCGAAACACTGGTTCAGCCTCTATCCGAATGAAAAGATTCCGGCGCAGGACGAACTACACTGGACCGGCCGCCAGCAGAACTGGAATTTCGTGTGCGCCGATTGTCACTCGACGAACCTGCGCAAGAACTACGATGCCTCGGCTGACACGTTCGCGACCACTTGGTCGGAAATCCACGTCGGCTGCGAATCGTGCCACGGCCCCGGATCGAACCACATTGCATGGGCGGCCAAGCGCGACGGTGATGCGCGCATGGGCTTGACGGTGGCGCTCGACGAGCGTGCCGGAGTGAGTTGGGCGATGGATCCGAAGAGCGGGAATTCCACGCGCAGCAAGACGCGTGACGCGGACAAGGAGATCGAGGTGTGCGCGCAGTGTCACGCTCGGCGCGCGCAGATCGCCGAGGGCTACCATGCCGGTGATGCGTTCCTCGACCACTATGTTCCCGCGCTGCTGACCCCGCCGCTGTACTACGCTGACGGGCAGCAGCGCGAAGAAGTCTACAACTGGGGCTCGTTCCTGCAGAGCAAGATGTATCGGCGCGGCGTGACGTGCAGCGACTGCCACGATCCGCACACGCAAAAGTTGAAGGCCGACGGCAATGCGCTGTGCGCGCAATGCCACTCGGCGGAAAAATACGATGCGAAGACGCACCACTTTCACGCTGCCGGCTCCGCCGGCGCGCAATGCGTCAATTGCCACATGCCCGCGGCCAATTTCATGGTCATCGACGCGCGCCGCGATCACAGCCTGCGCGTGCCGCGTCCCAATCAGAGCGTCGCACTCGGTGTGCCGAACGCCTGCAACAACTGCCACACGACGAGAGACGCGCCCTGGGCCGCCGCCGCCGTGCGCCAATGGTACGGACACGACGCGGAGGGGTTGCAAAACTTTGCCTCCACGTTCCACGATGCCGAGGTCGGCAAGCCCGGCGCGGGTGCATCGCTTGCCGCAATCGCGGCGGACGCAAGTCAGCCCCCCATTGCTCGTGCATCGGCGCTCGATCGCATGCAGGCGACGCCGACGACCGGCGCCGCCGACGCGGCGCGCAGCGGCGCACGCAACACCAATCCGCTGATTCGCCTCGGCGCAGCGAGACTTGCGAGCACGCTTGCGCCAGCGGACCGCGTTGCCATCGCCGGACCACTGCTCGCGGACCCGCTGCGCGCGGTCCGGCTTGAAGCCGTCAACACGCTGGTCGATGTCCCTCTGGTCGCAGCTCCCCGCGGAACAGCGCGCTGCGTGGCAACGTGCCGCCGACGAATATGTTGCTGCGCAGAAGTACAACGCGGACCGGCCCGAGTCGCGCACCAATCTCGGCACGTTCAACGCCAGGCTCGGCAAGTTCGATGCGGCGCAGGCTGAATTTGCCGCAGCGCGCAAGCTCGCCCCGCAGTACATCCCCGCGTACGTCAACGGCGCCGACGCCTTTCGTCAGCAGGGCCGCGAAGCCGATGCGATTCGGACGCTGAAGGAAGGCATTGCCGTGGTGCCTTTGAATGGGACGTTGCACCACGTGCTCGGACTCGCGTATGCCCGGGAACAACAACGCGAAGCGGCGCTGGTCGAATTTACGCGGGCCGTGCAGCTCGCCCCCGACAATGCCCGCTATACCTACGTGTACGCGATCGCGCTCAACTCGCTCGGACGCTCGGCAGAGGCGACGCGCACATTGCAGCGTGCCGCGGAACGCTGGCCGGCCGATCGCAACATCCTGTTCGCGCTGGCGGCGCTGGAACGCGACGCCGGCCACCAGGACGAAGCGCGCAAGGCGGCGCAAAAACTCGTCGCCGGCGACCCCGACGACCGCGAAGCACGTTCCTTGCTGGAACAACTCGGCAAGTAACGAGCGCCTTCAGGCGTCGGCGTCGAGTCCCGCCTGCACCATGTCCGCTGCGCGCTGCAGCGCACGCAGCTTATTGAGCGTCTCCTGCCATTCGCCTTCCGGCGAGGAGTCGTGGACGATGCCGCCGCCGGCCTGCGCGTAGAGCACGCCATCCTTCACGACCGCGGTGCGCAGCGCGATCGCGGTGTCCATGTCGTCCTGGAAGCTGATATAGCCGACGGCGCCGGAATAAATGCCGCGCCGCGTCGGTTCCAGTTCGTCGATGATCTGCATCGCTCGCACTTTCGGCGCACCGCTTACCGTTCCCGCGGGGAACGCGGCACGCAGGACATCGATGCTGGTCAGCCCGGGTTTGAGCCGGCCTTCGACATTCGAAACGATGTGCATCACGTGCGAGTAGCGCTCGATGACCATGCGATCGCTGACTTCCACGCTGCCGGTCCGCGCGACGCGACCGACGTCGTTGCGACCAAGATCGAGAAGCATCACGTGCTCGGCAATCTCCTTGGGATCGGCGAGCAGTTCCTTCGCCAGGGCATCGTCGGCCTCGCGCGTCGCGCCGCGCGGGCGTGTTCCCGCGATCGGCCGCAGCGTGATGGTGTCGGCTTCCTTGCGCACCAGAATCTCGGGCGATGCGCCGACGACATGAAAATCGCCGAAGTCGTAATAGAACATGTACGGCGACGGATTGACCGAACGCAGCGCACGATAGAGCTGCAGAGGCGGCGCGGTGAATGGACGCCGCGTGCGCTGGGCGATCACGACCTGCATGATGTCGCCGGCCGCGATGTACTCGCGCGAGCGGGCGACCGCAGCCTTGTAACCCTCGGCGCCGAATTCGCTCTCGGCGTGCGTCAACTCGCCCGCCGTCTGATACGGGATCGACACGGGTTCGCGCAATTTCCGCCGCAGCGCATGCAGTCGATCGTGCGCGGTCCGGTACGCGTGAGGCTCGCCGGGATCGGCATAGACGATGAGCGAAATCTTGCCGGCCAGATTGTCGACGACGGCAAGTTCTTCGGTAAGCAATAGGAGGATGTCCGGAATGTCGGCGAGTTCCGGAGCGACCGGGGGCGCCGATTCCGCGAGCTTGGTCTCGATGTGCCGCACGGTGTCGTAGCCAAAGTACCCGGCCACGCCGCCGCAGAAACGCGGCAAGCCCGGTTGCGGCGCAGCGCGATAGCGTCGCAGGAAATCGCCGATGAACGCGAGCGGATCGCCGTGATGTCGCTCGATCGCGCCGCCGTCGTCCTCGACCTCGATATCGCGGCTGCGCGCACGGATGCGCAACTTCGCCGGCAAGCCAATGAACGAGTAACGTCCGAAGCGCTCGCCGCCGACCACCGATTCCAGCAGAAACGTGTAGCGCTGATTGGCGAGCTTGATGTACAGCGACAGCGGCGTATCGAGATCCGCGAAGGTCTCGAGTACGAGGGGAATGCGGTTATATCCTTGCGCGGCAAGCGCGCCAAATTCGGCTTCGGTCATGATGCTCCAACCTGTCTTTCAACGTACGCAACGGGATACCAAGCGTCGCTTGATGCGCGCGACGCGTGCGCGATTCACGCTTGGCGTCGCCAGCGCCCATCGTTGCCGAGCCACCATGCCCGGCCGTTGCGGTTGAGAAAGTCGAAGCTCATCGGTCTTGTTCCAAGCTTTGCCACGGTTGCGGTGATCGCGACCGACGGAAATACTATAACACCGTCGCGGGGCTGACTAGCAAGCCCCAATCGCCGCGCGCATCGCGGCGATGGTCCCCCGATAATCTTTCGACCCGAATATAGCCGAGCCAGCCACAAACGTATCGGCGCCAGCCTTGGCAATGGCCGCGATGTTGTCGATCTTGACCCCGCCGTCGATCTCGAGCCGGATCTCGCGGCCCGTGCGCGCGGTCATTGCATCGATGCGCGCACGCACGAGTGCGAGTTTGTTCAATGCCTCGGGAATAAAGGACTGGCCAGCGAAACCCGGATTGACAGACATAATCAGCACCAGGTCGAGCTTGTCCAGCACATGATCGAGACAACTGACAGGCGTTGCGGGATTGAGCACCAAACCTGCCTTGCAACCGGAGTCGTGAATAAGCCCGATCGTGCGGTCGACGTGGTAGGACGCTTCCGGATGAAAGCTGATGATCGACGCACCCGCCTTGGCGAAATCGGGGACGATGCGATCGACCGGTTTGACCATGAGGTGCACGTCGATCGGCACCGTCGCGATGGGTTTGAGCGCCTCACAGACCAATGGGCCGATGGTGAGGTTCGGCACGTAGTGATTGTCCATCACGTCGAAATGAATCAGGTCAGCGCCAGCGGCGATGACGGCGCGCACTTCCTCACCGAGCCGCGCGAAGTCCGCGGACAGGATCGAAGGTGCAATGTGGCAATTACGCATTGTGGGAATTACGCATTGTGGCGGTTACGCATCGTGGCAGTGACGCATCGCGTTATAATCCTGGCGTCTCAAGTGAAAAGCGGTGAAGGCGCGAACGTGGCCGACAGCAAAAGATACGAGATCACCGTCGCTTCCAAGGCGATTTACGTCGAGGATCAATCCGATCCCTCGAAAGATCAATACGTGTTCGCGTACACCATCACCCTCACCAACACCGGCACCGTGCCAGCGCAGTTGCTCAGCCGGCATTGGCTCATTACCGATGCCAACAGCAAGGTCGTCGAAGTCAAGGGCCTCGGCGTCATTGGCCAGCAACCGATGATCAAGCCCGGTGAAAGTTTCGAATATTCCAGCGGCACGCACCTCGAGACCGCCGTCGGCACCATGCGTGGAACGTATCAAATGATCGCCGAGGATGGCCATACTTTCGATGCACCGATCCCGTTGTTCACGCTGTCGGTGCCGCGCATTCTGCATTAGCGCTCCTGCTCCGGATTGCTTTTTTCATCGGGCGCAGGCGGCGCCGGCACGTTCGGTCGCTTGCTCTTGCCGCCGGTCGTGAACCAGACGATGAACACCGCGAGAAACAGCGCGACTCCCGCTTCGAGCAGTATCCATCCCATCGCGTCGTGCCTCCGCAAGCTCGCCATCGCCACCGCGACCGCTCTGGTCGCCGCATGCGTCACCCCAACGGCGCCGCCGCCGTCACGTCCTACTCCTGCGACCGCGTCGATGCAGCTGCGCGCGGTCGCTTTCGCCGAAGTCCCGGGCTGGAACGACGATGCCCAGCAAGAGGCGTGGGCCTCGTTCAACGCGAGTTGCGCCGCCCTCCGTGCTCGCCCGGCCCGTGCCGCGACCTGGAACTCCGTTTGCACCGCCGCGATCTCGGTCGACGCTCGCGACGCGCTTACAGTGCGCACCTACTTCGAGCAGCATTTTAACGCATACCAGGTGGTCGCCGCCGATGGCGACGCCGACGGGCTCGTCACGGGCTACTACGAGCCACTGCTCCACGGCAGTCGACTGCGCGACGAACGCAATCGATATCCGCTTTACGCACCGCCGGACGACCTGCTGACCGTCGACCTCGCCGAGCTCTATCCCGAGCTCAAGGACAAGCGCGTGCGCGCCCGCGTCGACGGCAAGCGCGTAGTGCCGTACTGGACGCGCGCCGATATCGATGCAGGAAAAGCGACGGTCGCGGGCAAGGAACTGTTGTTCGTCGATGATGCCGTCGAAGCGTTTTTTCTGCAGATCCAGGGTTCCGGCCGGGTGGAACTTCCCGACGGCAGCATCGTGCGCGTGGGGTATGCGGATCAGAACGGACAACCTTATCGTTCCATCGGGCGCATCCTGGTCGAACGCGGTGAGCTGACGCTGGACCAGGCGTCGATGCAAGGCATCAAGCAGTGGGGTCGCGATCACCCTGAAGCATTGCCAGCGTTGCTAGCCGAGAATCCGAGTTACGTGTTTTTTCGCGAAGCGCCGCCGAATCCGCCCGCCACGATCGACGGCCCGCTGGGTGCGCTGGGCGTGCCGCTGGCCGCCGGCCGCGCAATCGCCGTCGACCCGCGTTTTATCCCGCTCGGCGCGCCGGTGTTTGTTGCGACGACGTGGCCGTTGTCGAGTCGCCCGCTGAACCGCCTGATGCTCGCGCAGGACACGGGCGGCGCAATTCGCGGACCCGTGCGCGCAGACTGGTTCTGGGGTTTCGGCGAGGACGCGGCGCAGCAGGCGGGCCGTATGAAACAGAAGGGCAGGCTGTGGCTGCTGTGGCCGAAGGGGATGCCGCTGCCCGCGACGTCGCCTGCTGGATAGGTTGTCGTCCCAGCGCAAGCCGGGGCCCAATTTTGCTCAGCGCTTCAATGCTTGCCGCAATCCGGCTGGAATCAGCCATCGCTCGCCGAGCCGAAAGCCTCCTTCGATCAGCAGCGCGAGCACGGCCGCGGGAATTGCACCTGCGAGCAGCATCTCGTGGTCATTGAGCGCCAGCCCGGTCACGATGCGTTCGCCATACCCGCCCGCGCCGATGAACGCGGCAATCGTGGCGGTGCCGACGTTGATGACGGCGGAGGTCTTGATGCCCGCCAGAATGGTGGGCGCCGCGAGCGGCAACTCGATCTTCTGCAGAATCGTTCCGGCGGTCATGCCCAGCGACAGCGCAGCGTCTTTCATGCCGCGCGAAATCTGAGTGAGCGCGGTGTGCGTGTTGCGCACGATGGGCAGCAACGCGTACAGCGCGAGCGCGATGAACGCCGGCACCGCGCCGATGCGCCCAGTCAACGGAATCAGCGCGGCCAGCAGCGCGAGCGACGGTATGGTCTGAATCACCGCCGTGGCGCCGAGGATGACGCCTTCGGTTGCGGGACGCTTAGCTGCAAGGATGCCGAGCGGAATGCCAATGACGATGCTGGCGGCGAGCGACATGAACACGAGCGATAGTTGCTCGGCCGTCAGGCGGCCGAAGTCCGGTCCAAAGAGTTTGTCGACGAAGGAACGCCGTTGTCCTTCGGGCGCGACGGAAGCGGATGCGCCTGATGCTGCGACGGTTGCATGTCCGCCAGCACGTTGCGCAAGAAAGCCCGCGGCAACCGTCGCGAACTCTTTGCCGTCGAGTTCGGCGGCCGCGTTCATGCTCCGCATTGCGACGTCATCGATGCTGCCTTCGAGCTTGGCGAGCGCCGCCCAGGTTCGCGGGAGCCGTTGCGGCAGATCCGCGCGGTAGAGCAGCACGGCATCGTACGGCGGGAAATAGTGACGATCGTCGGCGAGTACGGTCAACCCGTATTTGTCGATCTTGGCGTCGGTCGAATAGATGTCGATGGCGTCAACCTGCCGCTGCGCGATGGCTTCATAGGCGAGACCATGATCGAGGCCGCGCGGCGTCGCGAACGACAGATCGTAGGTTCGCTTCAATCCCGGCCAGCCATCGGCACGGCCGATGAATTCCTGCGACAGTCCGAGGCGCAGCTCCGGATGTACTTTGAGATCGGACAGGCGGCCGACGCCTTTCGCGCGAGCGTCGTCGGCACGCATCGCCAGTGCGTAGGTATTGTTGAAGCCCAGCGGCACTGCGACAGCCAATCCCATCGGTGCCAGTTTGGCGTTGAGTTCGGCGAGCGACGGGACGATGTCGAGCTTGAGGATTTCGCGGGCGATGGTTCCCGTGTATTCGGGGTAGACATCGATGCTGCCGGTCGTGAGTGCATTCAAGACGATCGCGGTGTTGCCGAGTCCCTGCTGATGCGCGGCCGTCGTCTCGCCGGCGCCCTGCGCGGTCTGCTTGATGATTTCGCCGAGGATGTAGGACTCGGTGAAACGCTTCGAGCCGACGTTAAGGGGCGGCTCCGCCGCAAATGCGCTCGCGCAGACGATTGCGGTGAGCGTGGCCGACAAGGCAACGAGCAGCGGCTTGATCGACATGGGCGTGTTTTCGTGGGGTGCAACGAGCGCTATGGGCGCACCTTACCCCATTAGGAGTCAGGCTGTCGTCCCGGCGCAGGCCGGGATCCAATTTGATTTTGTGCGACGGAACACGGATTCCCGCTTGCGCGGGAATGACGGGATGGTAATGTAACAAGAGGCGACAAGAAGTTTGCCGCTCGGAGCGTACACTTTCCAGTAGGCGGCGATGGAGGCCGCGCGCCACGCCTTATTGCAGGAGACCGAACATGCCAACCATACCTGAGCAGCAAGCGTCGTCAGGGGAGCTCGCCGCCATGGTCAGCGAGCTGGAGGAAGCCGAGGCCTACGAGGTCAAGCTGCGGCAGCGCATCATCGACGCACGCGACCAGCTCGCGGCCGGCAATACGAGCCTCGCACTGTCGATACTGAACACGGCGATCAACGACATCGATGCCGCGACCGACGTCGTTTCAGGATCCCGTTCCGAATTGGATCGTTGAGTCGCGGGAATGACGAATAAGAAATCGCCACGCAGCCGCGTTACTCCACCCCAGCCGCCACAAACACAGCCTTGCCCGCCGGCGATGCGATCTGCCTAAGTACAGCTTTCGCCGCGTCGGGCGACGTCGCCCCGGTCATCATCGCTGCTTCGTAGCGGGTGTAGTTCTGCACTTCGGCCGGCAACGGGCCGACGAGGCGCACGCCTTTCGGCTCGTAGGCCTTGATCTCGGTGATCGCGCCGAAGCCGATCTCGTTTCCCGTGCCCTTGCTCAGGTGCGACATGACCTCGGTGCCGCCCGGATAGCGCTTGGTCTTGGCTTTGAGCTGATCGAGAATGCCAATCTTCTCGAACAGCTTGTCGAGATATATTCCGCTCGACGCGCTGTTATACGCAACCGAGTCCGCAGCAAGCAGCGAGCGCTTCAACGCGTCCACCGTGGAAACGTCAGGCGCCGGCGCGCCGCTGCGCACGACGACACCGGCGCCGACGCGCCCCACCGTGACCCGTGTGTCGGCGACGACTTTGCCGTCCTTCGCCGCCTGGGTGATCGTGTCGGGCGGCGCGATCAAGATGTCGAATTGCTCTCCGGCGGCCACGCGCTGAGCGATCTGCGGCGTCGTATTGAACTGCGCCTTGATCTCCTCGCCGCTCTCGCGCTTGACGAGCTGCGCGAACGCCTCCATCGCGGATTCGACCGCTCCCGCACTCAGGATCCTGACTTCCGCAGCGCTAGCCGACACCGACAGCAAGGGAGCGAGCAGCAGCGCGGCGAGAAGCGTCTTCATGAAGTCGATCCCAAGTGCGCGCCGATCCGGCGCGATTCCATGGTAGCGGAAAACGCGCGAGTCAGCGTTTGCAGGAAAGACAGTCTATAGAATCCCCTCCTCCCGATAAGGCTGGTTTCGCTCAACCCTTTCATACCCGAAGCGCGCTAAATCAATCGTCCGATATCCCCCATGCACTACCAGCTCCGCGATCGCGCGGCCGGCGGCCGGCGCGTGCATCATCCCGTGCCCAGAGAAGCCGGCGACGGTGTAGAGATTTGGCATGCGACTCCATCGTCCGACGACGGGATTGCCGTCCAACTCGTTCTGCTCGTAGAGCCCTGACCACGTACGGTGACACTTGGCCGCCTCGAACGCCGGAAACCGATGCGCCACCGCTGGCCACACCACCCGCTCGAAGTAATCGTGATCGACCTCGAAGTTGAAGCCGCGACGCTCGTCGCCGTCCACCAGGCCTCCCGAGAAGCCCTGGCCCTCCGAACGGAATGCAAGACGCGCGACATCCTTGACATAGGGCAGACGCTCTACGGCTAAGCCGGCGGTGAAGTAGTGCTCGAAGCGCCGCATGGGCGTCACCGGCAACTTCATGCCGAAAATCGCCGCGACTTCGCCGGACCAGGCCCCGGCGGCGTTGACGAAGGCATCGGCCGCAACGCGCTCCCCGCTCGCGAGCACGACGGCTCGAGCCGATCTCCCGTCCTCCTCGGCATCCACGACGCGATCCTTCACATAGACCGCACCCAACTCGATCGCTTTGCGGCGAAAGCCCCACAACAGTCCGTTCGGATCGCACCACCCGTCGTGCGGGGTGTGGGCTCCCGCACCCAGATCGCTCACATTCATCGACGGAAATTTGGCTTTGAGCTCCTGTGGCGTGAGCAGATCGACCACGCAACCTTGAGCGCGCTGGCCGCGAACATTGCGCGCGAGGTTGGCAACGTTGTCTGGGGGGACGATGAAAAGATAGCCACCTTCGACCCAATCCACCGGCGCCGGACGGCCATTGGACGCCATTGTCTGCTCGAACGCCTTGATGAAGCCGAGGCTGTAGAGCGACATCGCGATGTTTTCCGGGCAGGTGAACTGGACGCGGCAGCCGCCGGAGGCGCGAAGGGTGGAGGCGAATTCGTAGCTGGGGTCGGGTTCGATTACGAAGATCAACAGGCCCGGGGATTCTTTCAGGAGGAAGTAGGCGGTGGCTGAGCCTAGGATGCCACCGCCGAGGATGGCGATGTCACATTTGGAAGGGTTGACGCGGCTCACGGTGGAATGACGGTGTTAAATATCGACGGTAGCATTCCAGTGCGTGCTCAGGTTGCGTCGAAGCACTCGCTTGCCACCTTGAGCCATTGACGGCCTTCGCCCGGTAGCGATCGTCGTCGAGCGTGAAAGCAAGTATTATTTCATCGGACGTCACAAAGAATGCAGACGGAAACTGCCGCGAGTGATCGTCCTGGCTAACCAGGCGATCCGGCCAATGAGGGAGGAATCATGAACAGCAACACTCGGCGCGAGCATCTCAAGATGCTCCTTGGCATGGCCGCCCTCGGCGGTACACCTCTTGCAGCCCTGGCCGCGCCTGACGCGAAACCCCAGGAGCCGGTTCCACCGGAAGGTATCGGCTACCACATCAACCACATCTCATACAGCGACCAGGGCGGCCGGCCCGACGGCGTGCAGGTGATGGTCAATCGCAAGCACGTTTACGTCGGCCACATGTTCAGCGACGGCGTAACGATTCTCGACGCCACCGATCCGCGCAAGCTCAAGCCCGTCGGATTCTTCACCGCCGGAACGGGCACCCGCACGCACCAGTTGCAAACCGCGGAGGACACGCTGCTGCTTGCCAATGGGGCCAACATCGTGGCGATGCAGTCCTACGACGGCATGCGCGGCTATTTCGAGAACAACTTGGTCGACAGCATCACCAAGCGGACAAAGTTCCGCTCCGGCCTGTCGATCCACGACATTTCCAAGCCGGGCGAGATGCGGGAGATCGCCTTTCTCGAGATGCCCGGTCTTGGCATCAACCGGGTCTGGTGGCCGGGCGGGCGCTACGCCACCGTCGCCGCACACTTCGACGGCTACACCGACCATATCCTGGCCATCGTCGACTTGAAAGACATGACCAAGCCAGAAATCGTCTCGCGCTGGGCGCTGCCCGGCATGAATCGCGCGGCCGGCGAGGTTTCGACGATGCCGAAGGGCAAGCGCGCCGCGCTGCACCACATGATCACCGCCGGCAATCTCGGCTACGGCGCATGGCGCGATGGCGGCTTCACGATCATGGACATCAGCGATCCGGCCAAACCGAAGCTGCTGTCGCATATCAACTGGTCACCACCGTTCCCCGGTGGCACGCACACGCCGCTGCCGCTTCCCGGCCGCAAGCTCGCGGTGATCGCCGACGAGGCCAACGCCCAAGCATGCGCCAAAGGCACGTTCTACACGTTCGTGCTCGATGTGCGCGCGCCCGAGAACCCCGTACCGATTGCCACGCTCCCCACTCCTCGGGATCGCGATTACTGTTCGCTGGGCACCTTCGGGCCGCACAACCTGCACGAAAATCGACCTGGCTCGATGCAAAGCGAGGAAATCATCTTCGCTACCTACAACAATGCCGGCGTGAGGATATTCGATATCAAGCGATCAGTTCGCGCCAAAGCAGATCGCATATTGGGTGCCGCCGATTCCGGCAAAGCTGGTCGATCCGCGTCCAAATATTGCGCTCGACGCGAAGACGGCCGACATCTATGTGACCGCCGAAGGCCTGATGTTTGTCAGCGACTGGAACGCTGGCATGCACGTGCTCGAATACAAGGGTTGACGCGGCAACGGCATTTCACTTTGGTGCCATGCCTTTGTCCGTGAGCTCCTTGATCGCGGTCTTGTTCTTTGACAGGTGCTCGAGTCCCATGCCGCGCAACACAT
This sequence comes from uncultured beta proteobacterium, assembly GCA_963732105.1. Lineage (GTDB taxonomy): Bacteria > Pseudomonadota > Gammaproteobacteria > Burkholderiales > Casimicrobiaceae > PALSA-1003. The sequence goes on along the minus strand of CAVSYL010000006.1, from coordinate 194,827 downwards.
TCGGCGCTTTCGTGAACTGGACATTCTCGTACGCGACAATCTCGACGCGGTTGCCCCACGGGTCGCGAAAGTCGAGAAACGGTCCAGGCAACGTCTCGACGCCGGCGTCGGCCAATGCTTTGCGCGCAGCCTCTTTGTTGTCGACGACGAGCCCGAAATGTCGTCCATCGTCGGCGGCCTGGGCACGGCCCTTCTGGAGCGCAATGAACTGGTCTCCCAGATCGATGAACGCCATATCATCGCTTTTGCTGCGAAGCTCAAAATCGAACAATCGGCCGTAGAACGCCAGAGCCGCGTCGATATCACCGACCTCGAGCGCGACATGATTGAAACCGACGACGCGCGCTTTGGTTGCTTTAGACATAGGGCACTCCAGCGTCGAACCTTAGCCAGCCTTCGCAGCTCAGTCGCGGTCGGGCCGGTGTGTCCCGAAAAACGGCAGGAACCACGCAAACGACTTGAACAAATGCGCGGCCTGGTCGGCAACCTGGCGCTGCGCGTCGCCCACCGCTCGATCGTAGGCGCTACGATCGAGCTCGCCCTCGAATGCTTCCGAGGTGAGCTTGCCGTCCTCGAAGCGGGCATTTCTGGACTTCACGTGGGCCGTGCCGCCCAGCACCGACATCTCCGTATACGAATATCGAAAGCTCAGAAACGGAGCGCTGCGGGAAGTCGGCGCGAGTATGTCGACAGGGCCGCCCTCCGTCTTGCGAATGGGGCGCGAGCGGCCTCGTTCCGCGAGCTTCACAGGGTACTTTTTCATGCGATGCCCTCCAACAAAAGGTCTACCGCGATTTTATACCGGACCAACTCAGCTGCCCGGAACGCCATAGATCGGCGGAAAGAACATATCCTTCCACGACGCGGGCTTCGCCTTGATGCTGCCGACGCGCGCCATGAATTCCGCGTACTTCATCGTCCCGTCGGGCACCGTCGAGAACTTGGAATTCGGGTCGTTGAGGATCTTGACGATTTCATCCGCGGTCGACTTCTGCTTGCCGACCGTGATGTAGATGTCGGCCGCCTTCTTCTTGTCCTTGGCGATGAGCGCGTTGGCCTCGTTCATCGCGGCGATGAAAGCCGCGCACAGTTTCGGATTCGCCTCGAAGAACTTACGAGTCGTGTACGTCATGTCGAGCGTGATATTGCCGAGGACGTCGACCGAATTGAACACGCGGTGCAGCCCGGGCGTGGCATCCTCGATGTACGAGAACGGCGGCGACGCCATGTGGCTGTTGATCTCGCCCTTGCCGGACAACAGGACCGTCAGCGCATCCGGATGCGGAAGGCCCACCGTGATCGGATCGAGTTTGGCATAGTTGGCGTCGCCGAATTCCTTGGCCACTGCCATGTGCAGGATCACCGCGGGCAGCGAGGTCTTGATGCCGGGGACGGCGATACGGTCCTTGTCGCTGAAATCCTTGAGCGATTTCACGGCCGGATTGCGCGTCATCAAATAGAGCGACGACGAACTCATTCCCGAAAGACCGCGAATCTCCAGCGCCGGGTTGTCCTTCGCCTTGGCCCACAGGGTGAGAAACCCGGCAACGCCGATCGACGCGATGTCGAGCGCGCCCGACAGCATGGCATCGTTGATCACATTGCCACCATCGAGGATCCGATACGTTGCCTTGACGTCGCCCAGCCCCGCGGCCTTGGCCTGCTTCTCGAGCAGCTTTTCGCTCTCCATCACCATCAACGGCAGATACAGCACGCCGAAGCCGCGCGAGATGCGCACTTCCGCAACCTCGGCGTGCGCGCTGGCAATCGAAAAAGCGGCCAACGCGATCGTAGCGACCGCCCGCACGAAACGATGGCGCATGACTGCCTCCGGCGATGCGCCGGCTATGCCGACGCTTCCAGCACGCCGTGCGCCTGTTGGTCGGCGTGATAGGACGAGCGCACCAACGCACCGACCGCCGCGTGCTTGAACCCGAGCGCGTAGGCCTCGCGCTCGAACCACCCGAAAGTGTCGGGGTGCACGTAACGCAGCACCGGCAAGTGCCCCGCCGTGGGCTGCAGGTATTGGCCGATGGTCAGCATGTCGATGCCGTGGGCGCGCATGTCGCGCATGACCGCCACGATTTCGTCGTCGGTCTCGCCCAGGCCCACCATCAGTCCCGACTTGGTGGGCACGTCCGGGAAGCGCGCCTTGAACGACTGCAGCAACGTCAACGAATTGGCGTAGTCGGATCCCGGTCGCGCCTGCTTGTACAGTCGCGGCACGGTTTCGAGGTTATGGTTCATCACGTCGGGCGGCGCCGCGCCGAGGATGTCGAGCGCACGCTCGAGCCGGCCGCGGAAATCCGGGACGAGCACCTCGATCTGCGTGGCGGGCGACAATTCGCGCACTGAGCGAATGCAGTCGACGAAATGCTGCGCGCCGCCGTCGCGCAGGTCGTCGCGGTCGACGCTGGTGATCACGACATATTTGAGCTGCAGCGCCGCGATGGTCTTGGCCAGATTGACGGGTTCGGCTGCGTCCAGCGGCAGCGGTCGGCCATGGCCGACGTCGCAGAACGGGCAGCGCCGCGTGCAGATGTCGCCCATGATCATGAACGTCGCGGTACCTTTGCCGAAGCATTCGCCGATGTTCGGGCACGACGCCTCCTCGCATACCGTGTGCAGGTTGTGCTCGCGCAGGATTTTCTTGATCTCGTAGAAGCGAGGCGACGACGGCGCGCGCACGCGAATCCATTCGGGCTTCTTCAAGCGCTCCGCGGCGACGATCTTGATCGGGATGCGCGAAGTCTTGTCGCCGCCCTTGTGCTTGATGCCGGCGGTGTTCGTGGGTGACGCGCTGACGGGAGTGTCCGACGCGCTCATGATGAGGCTGATTCCGCCAGGGCTCGGCTAAGGTGCATCGCGAGATCCGTTCCTGCCTGATCGACCGTCGTAATGACGCCGAGATCGCGCAATTGCGTCACCGCCAGATCGCGGTAGCCGCAGGGGTCGATGTCCGAGAACGGTGAAAGGTCCATGGCAACGTTGACTGACAGGCCGTGATAGGTGCAACCGCGACTAACTTTGAGGCCGAGTGCCGCGATCTTGGCGTCGGCGCCATCGAGCAGCGTGTAGACACCCGGGGCGCCGGGCTTAGCGTAGGCGCCTATGCCCAGCGAGTCGAGCCATCGTATCACGGCGCGCTCGAATCGGCGTACGGTGTCGCGGATGCCGAGCCCGGCGCGGCCCAGGTCGAGCAGCGCATAGACGACGAGCTGCCCGGGGCCGTGGTAGGTGACCTGTCCGCCACGGTCGACCTTGAGCACCTCGATGCCGTTCTCGCGCAGCAGGTGTTCGCGGCGGCCGGCCAGGCCCAGCGTGTAGATCGGCGGGTGCTCGGTCAGCCAGATTTCGTCGGGCGTCCCTGCGGCGCGCGCCGCTGTGAATTCGCGCATGGCCTGCCATGTCGGCGCGTAGGCCGAAAGCCCCAGACGTCGAACGTGCGGAACCGTGATGGCGCGCGGCGCCGCAACCGGCGCCACGACCATCACAACACCATGACGACTTGCGGGTGCGAGGACAGCTCGCGATAAAGCGCGTCGAGTTGCTCCTTCGACGACGCGTTGATCGTGCACGTAAGCGACAGATAATTGCCCAGGCGCGATGCGCGCATTTCCATCGACGCGCTGTCGAAATCCGGAACGTGGCGGAGCACGACGTCGAGCACCGTCTGCGCGAATCCATCCTGCGTCCGGCCCATGATCTTCAGCGGGAACGCGCAGGGAAATTCGAGCAGGGATTCGGCCACAGCGGTCTCCATCGTCTGGATATGGGGCTGGTGCGCGGTCATTCAACCCACCCGTCAGAGGGGATACATGTAGTCGCGCGTCAGCGGGTGTGGCAGGCTGCCATCGGGGAACGGCTTGCCGGCAAGGAGCTGGAAAATCGACAGCCAGCCGCGGTCGAAGGCGTGGCCCGAGCCCGCGAGATAGATGCGCCAGGTACGGAATTTCTCTTCGCCCGCTTCCTGGCGCGCGGCGTCGGCATTGCGCTCCAGGCGATCGACCCAATGCCATAGCGTGCGCGCATAGTGTTCGCGCAACGGCTCCGCATCGATCAGTTCGAGACCCGTTGCGGCCATGCCATGAATGACGCGTGAAACGTGGGCGAGTTGGCCGCCGGGGAAGACGTAGTCCTCGACGAAATCGCTGATGCCGCTGCCGAGGCTGTCGACCCCGACCTGATTCAATGTGATCCCATGGTTGAGCACCAGGCCGCCGGGTTTCAGGATGCCGAAGATCTTGCCGAAATATTCCGGATACCTGCGAATGCCGACATGCTCGAACATGCCGATACTGGCAATCTTGTCGTAGAGCGTCGTCGGCGGAAGATCGAGGTAGTCGAGAAACTCGACGTTCACACGGCCGCCAAGGCCGAGCTCTTCGATTTTGGCGCGCACGTAATCGTACTGATTTTGCGACAGCGTGATGCCGGTGGCCTGAACGCCATAAACCTGCGCCGCGTGGAAAATCAATCCGCCCCAGCCGCATCCGATATCGAGAAATTCCTCCCCGGGCTGAAGCATGAGCTTGCGGCAAATGTGGTCGAGCTTTTGCGCTTGCGCCTGGTCGAGCGTGTCCGCGGCGTCGCGGAAATACGCGCACGAATAGACCATGCGTTCATCGAGCCAGAGCTTGTAGAACGCATTCGAGACGTCGTAGTGATGTGCGATGTTCGGCTTGTTGCCGCGACGCTGGTGCCACCACTGCATCACCCTCGCGCGAACGCGTTCGTGCCCGTGATTGACGCTGCCCACCAGCGTCTCGGCGATGTCCAGCATGCGCTGCGAGCCGCCGGAAAAATCCAGGTCGTCACGAACGTAGGCACGCGCGAGTCGGCCGAGCTCAGGGGACGCCAGCGCCCGCAGCCCGTTCCATGTGCGCGCGTAGATGTCGACTTCGGTTGCCTCCGACAACGGGACACGTCCGCCGTCGGGCAATACCACCGCTACGGGAATGTTGCGTCCACCGTAGCGGCTGGCGACGAACCTGGAGAGCGAGTCCTTCATGGTCGATGGCGGTCGAGACCGGCGCACCGGTCAGGTAATAGTCTAGCGCCTGCAGCCGTATTTTGACACCCCAGTTGCCCGCCCCTAAGATGACGCGGCAAGCTTGCTGCGCAAACCCCGTGCCGGCAGTCGACGCATCCTATGCCCCCCGAGCGCGCACCGCAGCCGAACCTCCCCGAACGCCAGTTCCGCGACGTGCTGGGCCAGTTCGCCACCGGCGTCACTATCATCACCGCGCGAACCCGCGACGATACGTTCGTCGGCTTCACCGCCAACTCGTTCAATTCGGTGTCGCTCGACCCGCCGCTGATCGTCTGGAGCCTGTCGCTTCGCTCGCGCAGTCTCGCGGTGTTCCAGGCTGCGGAGCGTTATGCCGTGAACGTGCTCGCGCATGACCAGGTCGAGCTGGCACGCCGCTTTTCGCGGCCGCACGCCGATCGCTTCGATGGCGTGCCGTTTCGCCTTGGGGCCGCCGGGGCGCCACTGATCGAAGGCTGCGTCGCTTGGCTGGAGTGCCGCCACCATGCGCTGCACCCGGCGGGCGACCATATGTTGTTCATCGGACACGTCGATGCGTGCGTTCACCAGAACATTGCGCCGCTGGTCTGGCATGGTGGCCGGTACCGCTTGAGCCGCGCGCATCCGCAAGCGTAATCGCTAAGCGTTGCGCTTGCTGGCCTGAAACAGGGCGTACATCTTGCGGAATACGGGTCCAGGCTTGCCGCCTGCGAATGGCTTGCCGTCGACCGTAGTGACCGCGAGCACCTCCTTCGTCGACGACGAGAGCCACATTTCGTCGGCGCCAAGTGCTTCGTCCCGAGTTACCGGCCGCACCATCATCGCCAAGCCGCCATCGCGCGCTAGGTCGAAGGTGGCGTCATAGGTAATCCCCGGCAGAATCAGGTTGTCTTTCGGCGGTGCGATGATCACGCCGTCCTTGACGATGAGCACGTTCGACGCCGAGGCCTCGGTCAGGTAGCCGTCGCGAAAAAGCACCGATTCCACCGCGCCCGCGTCGACCGCGGCCTGGCGGGCGAGCACGTTGCCGATGAGGGAAATGGTCTTGAGGTCGCAGTGCAGCCAGCGTTGATCGGGCCCGGTGATGACAGGGACGCCGCGCTCGACCTGCTCCGCCGACGGTAGTGCGAGCGGATTGCTCATCATGAACACGGTGGGCGTGACGCCCGCCGGAAATGCGTGGTCGCGTTTGGCGACCCCGCGCGTCACCTGGAAATACACGCCCTGGTCGGCAAAGGGCATTCGCCCGATGAGCCCACGAACGATTGCTTCCCACTCGGCCGCCTCATGCGGATTGGCGAGCCCGATGCCGTCGAGGCTGCGCTGCAGACGCGCGAAATGCTGCGGCATGCGATATGGCTCGCGCGCGTAGACCGGGATCAACTCATAGACGCCGTCGCCGTAAATGAACCCGCGATCGAGTACCGAGATCTTCGCGTCTTCGAGTGGCAAGAACTGACCGTTGAGATAGACCGTCATGAAAATGCTCCCCTGCGCATGCGTCACTTAATCCACAGCCGCACGGTATCCCACGCGCGGCCGAACAAACTCGCCAGCGGCACGTCGGCCATCGCTTGCAAGGGATACTCGCCGACGGGTTTGCCATCGAGCGTCACCCGCACCAGCCCGACACGCTGCCCTCGCGCGATTGGCGCGACCAGCGGCTCGACCGCGTCCATCGTCAACTTCAGCTTTTGCGCCTGGCCTTTGGGCAAGGTCAGATACTGGTCCGCGACAAAACCCGCCGCGACCGAATCGGTCGCGCCCTTCCACACGCGCAGCGTATTGATCGTCTGGCCGTTCTGGTACATCTGCACCGTGTCGTAGTACTGGAAGCCGTAATTGAGCAGCTTCTGGGCTTCGCTGGCGCGCGCCAGATCGGATCCGGCGCCAAGAACGACCGCCAACAGCCGGCGCGGCCCCCGCTTGGCCGACGCGATCAGGCAATAGCCGGCGGCGTCGGTATTGCCGGTCTTCAATCCATCGACGTAGGGGTCGCTCCACAGCAGCCGGTTGCGATTCGGCTGGGTGATGTTGTTGTAGCGATACTCCTTGATCGAATATAACGGGTAGTTCTCCGGAAAATCCCGGATGATCGCGGCTGCCAAGAGCGCGAGATCGTTCGCGGTCGACACCTGCTGCGCCGCCGGCAAACCAGTCGCCGTTGCGAAATGCGTGTTCTTCATCCCCATGCGCACGGCTTCCTTGTTCATGCGCTCCACGAACGCCTCCTCCGTACCAGCCGCCGTTTCGGCCAGCGAGATCGCGGCATCGTTGCCCGATTGGACGATCACTCCGTGCAGTAACTCGTCGACGCTTACGGCCTTTTTCGGTTCGATGAACATGCGCGAGCCCTCCGCGCGCCAGGCTTTCGTGGAAACGGTGACCATCTGCGAAGGAACGAGTTCGTTGTCCTTGAGCGCTCGAAAAATCAGATACGCGGTCATCAGTTTCGTCAGCGACGCGGGTTCGCGCGGTTCGTCGGCGTTCTGCGCTGCCAGCGTCTGGCCGCTGAGAATATCGACCAGCAGGTACGCCTTCGCGGCGATCGCCGGCGGCGGGACCGGCGCGGAAGCAGCGAGATCAGGCGCCGTGGGCGCGACGCTGTCGGCAGCGGCGGCCGAAAAGGCAAGGCACGCAATCAGGCAACGAGAGAGTGAAAGGAAGGACATCGGAATGCAGTGCGGGAACGGCCCAATTATACCGCCCGGGCGCGTTACCCCAGCGCCTGACTACCGCTGAACGTAGACGTCCGGGTCGAAGCGTTCGAGAAAGCGCGCGGGATGCGCGAGCGGCGCGAAGCCGAAGCGGGCGTAGAGCCCGTGCGCATCCTTCGTCGCCAGGAGAAATCGGCGCAGCCCCTGGAGGTCTGGATGCCGGAGGGCGACGCCGACCATCCACGGGCCGAGACCGTCGCCGCGCCACTCGGGCAATACGAACACGTCGGCCAGGTACGCGAACGTCGCGCGATCCGTGACCGTGCGTGCGAACGCCACTTGCGCACCGCGACGATACACGCCGAAGCACAGCGAATGATCGATCGCGCGATCGACGACCTCCCGCGGCACCCCGGTGGACCAGTACGCTTGCTCGCACAGAAAACGATGGATCAGTGCGCGATCGAGCCGCACCGGATCCGACGACAGCTCGAACTCGCCGTAGCGTTCGACGGCATGTACCGACATCGTCACTTGCCGATGAAATCGAACGCGACGTCGGGTTTTTTGCCCGACACAATATCGGCAAGCGCCTTGCCCGATCCGGCGGCCATCGTCCAGCCTAGCGTGCCATGTCCCGTGTTGAGATAGAGATTCGGGAGGTGCGTTCTGCCGATCAACGGAACGCCCGAAGGTGTGGCAGGGCGTAGCCCCGTCCAGTATTCGGCCCGCGAGGCATCGATCGCGTCCCCGAACCACGCGCCCGCGCGTCGGGTCAGCGCTTCGCAGCGCACGCGGTTCAGGTTGAGCTTGTAGCCCGACAGCTCGGCGGTGCCGGCAACGCGCAGGCGGTCGCCCAGGCGGGTGAACACGATCTTCTTCGCATCGTCCGTGATACTGACCCACGGCGCGGCGTCCGGCTTGACGATCGGAATCGTCGCCGAATAGCCCTTGGCCGGATAGACGAGCGCCGGCACGCCCACGGGCGCGAGAAGAAGCGGCGTATAACTGCCGAGGCAAACCACATAAGCGTCCGCGGCGATCGTCTCCTTGCGCCCCTGTGCATCGACGGTAAGCACCCCCGTGATCTCGCCCCCCGCATGCGCAAGCGATTCGATGGGTGTGCCGTAGCGAAAAATCACCCCGCGCGCCGCTGCCAGCGCTGCGAGTTCCTGCGTGAACTTGCGCGCATCGCCAGTTTCGTCGGTCGCAGTGTAGGTGGCCCCCGCTATCCAGTCGCGCCGATTGCGCAGCGCGGGTTCGATCGCGATGCATTCGTCGGCCGTCTTGACGTCGCGGGCGACGCCGTACCGACGCACGAGTGCGGCGGCTTTCGCCGCGGACGCGAAGCCCGCGTCGTCGGTGTAAACCTGCAGAATGCCGCGCTGCAGATCGTCGTAGTGAATTCCCGTCGCCGCGCGCAGCTCGCGCAGTGCCTCGCCGGAGTACTTGCTGATCGCCAGAATTTGCAGCATGTTGCGGCGGGTGCGCGATGGCAGACACTCGAGCAGGAACGCGATGCCCCAGCGCCACTGCCTCGGGTCCAGCGTGGGGCGGAACAGGAGCGGCGCGTCGGGTCGGGACAGCCATTTCAGAATTTGGAGCGGAGCCTTCGGTGCCGCCCACGGCTCGACGTGCGATACCGAGATCTGTCCGCCGTTGGCGAACGACGTTTCCAACGCCGCCGTGCTTTGCCGCTCGATCACCGTGACCTCGTGCCCGCGCTCGCGCAAATACCACGCGCTGGTCGTGCCGATGACCCCCGCACCGAGGACGAGAACCCTCATTCGGCGTAGTCAGCCACCGGAATACATGAGCACGACAGATTGCGGTCGCCGTAGACGTTGTCCGCTCGCGCGACCGGCGGCCAATACTTGTTGGAGCGCAGCGCGGCCAAGGGATAGGCGGCCTGTTCGCGCGTGTAGGCATGAGGCCAATCGGCGCCAAGTAGCGCCGCGGCGGTGTGCGGCGCGTTCTTGAGCACGTTGTCGGCGCGATCCGCGCGGCCCTGCTCGATCGCGCGGATTTCCTCGCGAATCGCGATCATGGCTTCGACAAAGCGGTCCAGCTCGGCCTTGGATTCGCTTTCGGTCGGTTCGATCATGAGCGTGCCGGCGACCGGGAAGCTCATCGTCGGGGCGTGAAAGCCGTAATCGACGAGGCGCTTGGCAACGTCGTCGACGCTGATATCGCTGGTCTCCTTCAGCGGGCGCAGATCGAGGATGCATTCGTGCGCGACCAGGCCGCCCGGTCCCGAATACAACACCGGATAGTGCGGCGCGAGGCGGCGTGCGACGTAATTGGCGGCGAGTATCGCGGATTCGGTGGCCGCCTTGAGCCCATCGCCGCCCATCATCGTGATGTACATCCACGAGATCGGCAGAATGCCGGCGCTGCCATACGGTGCGGCCGATACCGGCCCGATCGCTTCGGACACCGCGTCCGTTTTTGCGCCCAGCGCGCGATGGCCGGGCAGAAACTTCGCGAGATGCGCGCCAACCGCGACGGGGCCGACGCCCGGGCCACCTCCGCCGTGTGGTATGCAAAATGTCTTGTGCAGGTTCAGGTGCGAAACATCCGCGCCGAATTTCCCGGGCGCAGCGAGCCCGACCAGGGCATTGAGGTTCGCGCCATCGACGTACACCTGGCCGCCGTGGGCGTGAACGATATCGCAAACGTCGCGGATGCCAGCCTCGAACACCCCATGCGTTGACGGGTACGTGACCATGATCGCGGCCAGGTCGGCGCGATAGGCGCCCGCTTTCGCCTTCAGGTCGTCGAGATCGACGTTGCCGCCCTCGTCGCACGCGACCACCACCACCTTCATTCCCGCCATTTGCGCCGACGCGGGATTGGTGCCGTGCGCCGACGCCGGGATCAGGCAGACGTTGCGGTGCGCTTCGCCACGCGATGCGTGAAACGCGCGGATGATCAACAGGCCCGCGTATTCCCCCTGCGACCCCGCGTTCGGCTGCAACGATACCGCGGCGTAACCGGTCGCCGCGCAGAGCATCGCTTCGAGTTCGCCGATCATTTCGCGATAGCCGACCGTCTGATTCGCCGGCGCAAACGGATGCACCTGGCCGAATTCCCGCCAGGTGACCGGAATCATTTCACTGGCCGCGTTGAGCTTCATCGTGCATGAACCCAGCGGAATCATCGCGCGATCAAGTGCGATGTCCTTGTCGGCGAGGCGGCGCAGGTAACGCATCATTTCGGTTTCGGAGTGATAGCGATTGAAGGTCGGATGCGTCAGGTATGCCGACGTTCGCACGAGCGTCGCGGCATACGCGTCTTCGACTCCTGCCTCGATGCCCTCGAAATCCGGCAACGCGGCGCCGGTCGGGGCGCAAATCGACCACAGCATTTTCACATCGTCACGGGTCGACGTCTCGTCGAGCGAAACGCCCACGAGATCCCCATTGATTCGGCGCAAATTCGCCTCACGCGCAACGGCCGCTTCGTGCACCGCCGAAGTGCGCTCGCCGGCGACCAGCGTCAACGTGTCGAAGAACGAATCGTTCACAACGGTCAATCCGAGTTTCTTCAATCCGACGGCGAGCACGCTTGTGAGCCGGTGCACGCGCGCCGCGATCGTGGCCAGGCCTTTGGGGCCGTGATACACCGCGTACATGCTCGCAATCACCGCCAGCAAAACCTGCGCAGTGCAGATATTCGACGTCGCCTTTTCGCGACGGATGTGCTGTTCGCGCGTTTGCAGCGCGAGCCGATACGCCGGCTGGCCCGCGGCGTCGATCGTCACGCCGACCAGGCGTCCAGGGAGGCTGCGCTTGAATTCGTCGCGAGTGGCGAGAAACGCCGCGTGCGGACCGCCAAAACCGATCGGTACACCAAAGCGCTGACTCGTTCCGACGGCGACGTCGGCGCCCCAATCGCCGGGCGGCGCGAGTAGCGTCAGCGCGAGCAAATCGGTCGCGCAGATCACCAAGTGCGCCCTGCGCGTGGAGCGCGAGGGTCAACGCGCGATAATCGTCGACGCTGCCGTTCGCCGCCGGATACTGGAGCAGTGCGGCAAAGCAGCCGCTTTCGCGAGCCTCCTCCGCGGGACCGACCACGACGCTGACGCCAAGCGGCGCGGCGCGCGTCCGGACGACGTCGCGCGTTTGCGGCAACACGCCGTCGGCGACGTAGAACACGTTGCTTTTGCGCTTGCCGACACGCTGGCAGAGCGTCATCGCCTCGGCCGCGGCCGTCGCTTCATCGAGCATCGACGCGTTGGCAACCGCGAAGCCTGTCAAATCACACACCATGGTCTGGAAATTGATCAATGCTTCCAGACGGCCCTGCGAAATTTCGGGCTGATACGGCGTATACGCCGTGTACCACGCTGGATTTTCGAGTACGTTGCGCAAGATCACCGCGGGTGTCAGCGTGCCGTAATAACCCTGACCGATAAATGACTTCGGTACGCGGTTCTTGCGCGCAATCGCCTTGAGCGCGTCGAGCGCCGCCTGCTCGCCCTTCGCCGGTGGCAGCGACAGCGGCGTTGACGAGCGGATCGATTCCGGCACGATGGCATCGATCAGTGCCGCACGTGACGCGAAGCCGAGCAGTCCGAGCATCTGCGCCTGGTCCTCGTCGGTGGTGCCGATATGGCGGTGGCTGAAATCGGCCCGTTGCTCGAGCAACGCCAGCGAGCGGCGTTCCGGCGGCTGCAATTCGTTCATTTTCATTGGGCGATGCTCAAGTGTGAGTCAGGGAAACTCAGGCGTCGCCGATGCTCGCGGTATACGCAGCCGCATCGAGCAGTTTGTCGACGTCCCCGGCGTTCGCGGGCTTGAGCCGGTAGAACCAGCAGGCATACGCGTCCGCGTTCACCGTCTCCGGCGCCGCGACCACGGTGGGGTTGGCACCGACGACCGTTCCCGCGACAGGCGCGTAGATATCGGACGCGGCTTTCACCGATTCCACGACGCCACAGACCTCGCCCTCCTTCACGACGCGTCCCACGATCGGCAACTCGATAAAGACCAGGTCGCCGAGCGCCTCCTGCGCGTGGTCGGTGATGCCGACGGTCAGCGTGCCGTCGTCGCCCAAGCGAATCCACTCATGGCTGGCGGTGTACCTCAGGTCGGCGGGAACGTTCATGAGCGGGTCTCCAGTGGTTTCATTCAACGAGAATCTTGCCGTGGCGAACAAACGGCGGCTTGACGACGCGGGCTGCCAGTTGTTTGTCGCGGATGTCGACACGCACCGGGTCGCCCGGCGCGACACCTGCCGGCAAGCGGGCGAGCGCAATCGACGCGCCGAGTGTCGGTGAAAAGGTGCCGCTGGTGATCTCGCCATCGCCTCGGTCGCAGTGCACGCGTTGGTGGCCGCGAAGAACGCCACCTTTATCGACCAGCAGCAGGCCGAGCATCTGTCGCTGGGGGTCCTTTGCGGCCAGCGCGGCCTTGCCCACGAAATCGCGCACGCTCGCAAGATCGACGGTCCACGCGAGTCCCGATTCCAGCGGATTCACGCCTTCGTCCATATCCTGCCCGTAGAGATTCATGCCGGCTTCCAGTCGCAGCGTGTCGCGGGCGCCGAGTCCGCAAGGACGCACTCCGGCGGCAGCGAGCGCACTCCAGAATTCGCCCGCTTGCCGAGCCGGAAGGATGACTTCGAACCCGTCTTCACCGGTGTACCCCGTACGCGCGATGAAGAACTCCCCGAATTCGGCCGCCGTGAATGGCTTCAGTTCCTCCGTCGCGGCGCGGCTGCCGGGTAACGCTTCCCATACGCGCTCACGCGCATGCGGTCCCTGCACGGCGATCATGGCCAGGTCGCGTCGGGGCACGAGCTTCAGTTCCGGTGCACGCTCGGCCAGCAGCGCCCGCAACCATGCGACGTCCTTGTCCGCGGTGCCCGCATTGACGACCAGACGGAACCAATCTTCGGCGAGAAAGTACACGATCAGATCATCGAGCACGCCGCCATCAGGTTGCAGCAGGCATGAGTAAAGTGCCTTGCCGCGAACCTTGAGTTTGTCGACGTTGTTCGCCAGCGCGTAGCGCAGGAACTCGCGCGCGCCCGATCCGCGCAAGTCGACCGCGAGCATGTGCGACACATCGAACATGCCCGCGTCGCGGCGCACCGCATGATGCTCCTCGATCTGCGACCCGTAGGTCACGGGCATATCCCAACCGCCAAAATCGACCATCTTGGCGCCGGCGGCGCGGTGTGCGGTGTTGAGCGGGGTTTGCTTGAGCACGGCGTCCCTCAGGTGATGTAACAAAAAGGGCGACGCCAACCTGTCGGCCTCGCCCCATCTGTCCTTTTACCTGAGAGATTGCGGTGCGCGCGTCTCGTCGACGGGCGTCCGGTGCCCCTTCGGTGGGTCGCACGGCACAGGCCGTGCGGCCGCTCTCCAGATCGTTTGCTGCGGTCCGCGCAGTCCTTCTGCCTGAGCGATTTTGGGAGTTGCGCCTTCGGCGGTGGCCGGCGCTGGCACGGCCACGCTCTCCTGCACGGACGAATCAAGGTTACCGGTCGCGTTCTCCATTGTCAAAATAGAGGCTGGCCAAGATCGCGCGCGTGGCTCTCGCGCGGCGGTCTCCTATTGCCGTTCTGTGATCGTGCTACTTACCGGCTCATGTCGGCCACATGCCGCGACTCGCAATTCCCCGTCGATCCCCACGCTTCGCGCGGCTACTTCTTAAGCGTCAGGATCCAGGTGACGAGTTCCTTGATGTCGGCATCGGGAACCTGGGCATTCGGCGGCATGGGAATCTGGCCCCAGACGCCGACGCCGCCCTTCTTGACCTTGTCGACCAACTTGGCGAGCGCGCCGGCGTCACCTTTGTACTTGGCGGCGACATCCACATACGGCGGTCCGACGAGCTTTTTGTCGATGGTGTGGCAAGCGGCGCAGCCATCCTTTTTCATCATCGCTTCGGCAGCCGTGTTGTCCAGCACGGCGCTGGCACCATTGGCTACGGCCAAGCCTGCAGCAAGTACCAATATTTGGCGTTTCATGCGATCTCCGGAAGTCGGTGGGGGAGTCGGCCGCATGCTACCGGAACCGCTGGCGCAGCGCCAGCGGGCTCAGTCAGCAGGGAATTGGTTGTCGCCGACAGCTACGCGGCGGTTTCCTCGAACGCGACACGTTCGAAATCGGCTCCGCGCTGCAACAGGCGCGTCAGGCGGAAACGACGTTCTGGTCCGGAGGCGAGCGAGCGCACGACGCGGCCGGCGCTGAACGTGCGCGGCGGAACGATCAGGCTGGCTTTCTCGTCCGGCGTGACGCCGAGCAGCACCGTGGGAAACGGCGCCTCCTCGACAAGCATGGTCGTGAGGGCGCGAACGGCGGTAGCGGCGGGCGACCCCGCCCACAATTTCAGCGTCACCGCGAGATCGTCGCGGCTGTCGATAGCTACGCGCGTCACGTAACCGCAGCGCACGCGCTCCTCGTCGCGCACGACGACCAATTGGTCGAGATGCCAGCGATGCTGGCCGGACCCCACGCGGCGAACGTTGGCACCGACCCAGTCGTAGGAACCCTGCCACCGCTCCCAGGTCCACATCTTTTCCGCTTCGTCCTTGTTGCGGTCGTAGTCGGTCAGGGCGCCGAGCGTGGCCAGATGCTGCGTGCCCTGATATGACAACCGCCCCAGCAAGTCCTGGCTGTTGAACGTGCGTCCGGCGACCCGAAAATAGGCGGCGCCAATGCCGCCGACGCACAGTTCGAGACCGGACTGCGACTCGGTCCCGCCTCGCTTGGGCGGCAGCACGTACCAGCGTGTGTCGAGATGCGCGAGCAGCGCGGTGCATGCTTCGACCGCAACGTCGTGACCCAGTTGGAGTTCCGCGGGATTAGCGCCGCTGCCGAGCCGTTTGATCCGGCCACGCACGCTGGTCGCGAGCTTCGCCGGGTAGCCAAAGCGCGCGCCTTCCCCCGGATGACGAGGTCCAACCGGCGTGAGTGCCGCGCCCGCCGGAGCGTCGAGGTCGATGGCAATCACGGGCCCTTCGGTCTCGCGCTGTTGGGCATACGGGAACACTTTGCGCGCCCACATTGCCAGCCAGCGATCGGTCAATTCGATCTGTCGCACCGACATCGCGCACGGGTCCGCAAGGTCGAGCAGCAACGCATGGCAATACGTCGAGTAGCAGGACACGCCGATGGCATTCGGCATCAGTTCATCGGTGACGGCAGTGATCGCACACTCGAGAATCTCGGCCAGCCGGTAGTACGCATGCAATTCCTGCCAGACGGCAGGCGCCGGGATGCGCCGCGCGAGGCCGTGAACCAGAACCACCTGCTTGCCGACCCAGAGGCCTCGCTGCAGCACCTTGGCCTTGACCCCTTGGAGTTCGGGGTCGTTCTCCAGCAACGGCTTGAGGCACGCCGAATATTGTCCCCATAGCCCCTGCCACAGGGCCAGCGCCTGCAGGAATGCGTCCCGCTCGCGCTCCGCCGCCGGCTGCGGCTTGCCCGCGTAGCGCCGCGCCAGCTCGGTATGCAGGAACATCACTGGTTCACGCATCACCTCGGCAATGCGCGCCCGTTCCCGCGGCGCAAACTCGGCTTCCGACAACCTCCGCAACTGTCCGAGGATGGCGTCGTAGTGGTGCGGAATGCTGGTGAGCGGGAGCGCGCGCAGCCACGCCGCGCAACCGTCGGCATCCGCGAATGCGAGCGGCGGCGCCCCTGGCTGGGTATGCGTCAGCGTGAATTCGTTGGTCGTCGTCGCCATGTCACTGGGCCGGGGTTAGGTGCGGGCGCCTCGTCTCCGCCCACCCGGACCGGAATATGGTTATAGCATAAGTTTCCCGGGATTCGCCGCTCCGCTCGGCGTCTGGGACCGCCGGGACCACGCGCCCGCAGGGATGCCAAACGGACGTGAATTTTCGACAAGCACGGCGCGGAATCCGCCGCTGCGACGGAACCGCCCGCCGTGCAGACTACAACCTCATGGACGCGGTCAACGCGTCCTTAACTCCTGGGCGAGGAGATCATGAACAGAAGCATCGAAAGACGATTCATTCGCAGGCCCCGCGGCACCCAGCCGCGCTGGGGGCCTGCGCTGGCGACCGACTCCACTGACGGCGACATCCATGTCCTGGATACGCAGCGTGACTTCGGGTTCGGTGTCGCTGCACAGTTGCCTCCAACCCGCGCTGCGCGCACGCCGCGCAGTCGCGGGGTTTTTTCCCGGGAGTCGGAAACACTGAAGAAGCACAGTGCGCGCAGGACTCGCCTCTCGATCATTGCGTTCGCGATTGCGGTCGTCGGCATCGCCTCCGCGTTGATCATCGGCGCCCCCATCGCGATTTCGGGTGCAGGGCCCGGCTTCAATCCAGGTCCGGCGATTTTCGGCGCGACTTCGGTGTCGCCGCTGTTCTTCAACCACTCGCGGCCACATTGAGGCGCTCGAGTCAGACTAGGACGCGCTCGATGCCCCCGTGCGTGGCGCGCTCGACATAGCGCGGCAGCCAGTCCTCGCCCAGGACGTTGCGGGCAATTTCGACCACGATGTAATCGGCCTGGGTGCCAGCATCGTTTTCGAAACGTGAGAGCCCTTGCAGGCACGACGGGCACGACGTCAGTACTTTGGTCGGGCCGTCGTAGCCATCGCTGCGAAGTTGTGTCGCACCCCGACGCATCTCTTCCTCCTTGCGGAACCGCACTTGCGTGGAAATGTCCGGCCGGGTCGTCGCCAGGGTGCCCGACTCGCCGCAACAGCGCTCGTTGAGCGCGACCGCCGTGCCCATCAATTCGTTGACCACCTTGAGCGGCTGATACGTCTTCATCGGCGTGTGGCAGGGATCGTGGTACATGTAGCGCACACCTTGTAGTCCGTCGAGACGCACGCCCCGTTCGAGCAGGTACTCGTGGATGTCGAGCAGCCGGCACCCCGGGAATATCTTCCCGAATTCGTACTTCTGCAGCTGGTCCATGCAGGTGCCGCAGGACACGATGACCGTCTTGATATCCAGATAGTTCAGCGTATTGGCGACGCGATGGAACAGCACGCGGTTATCGGTGATGATTTCCTGCCCCTTGTCGCGGTTGCCGGCAGCCGTTTGCGGATAGCCGCAACACAGGTAGCCGGGTGGCAGCACGCATTGCGCCCCGACGTGGTAGAGCATTGCCTGCGTCGCCAACCCTACCTGCGAGAACAGCCGTTCCGACCCGCACCCGGGGAAATAGAACACCGCGTCGGCCTCGTCCGCCGGCGTCGCCGGATTGCGGATGATCGGAACAATGGTCGGGTCCTCGATGTCGAGCAGCGCGCGCGCCGTTCGTTTGGGCAACCCGCCGGGCATGGGCTTGTTGATGAAGTGCAGGATCTGCGCCTTGATCGGCGCGGTGCCAAGCGTTGCCGGCGGACGCGCCGTTTGCCGCTGCACAAGGCCAATCCGTCGCGCCGTGGAATAGGCGAGCCGCTGGATCTTGTAGCCCCAGTCGATCATCACTTTCTTGGTCAGCTTGATCGTCGTCGGGTCGGTGGCGTTCAGGAAGAACATCGACGCGGTGGTGCCGAGATTGAATTTGCGGTGGCCCTGCTCGCGCAAAAGGTTGCGCATCGCCATCGATACATCGCCGAAATCGATGTCGACCGGACACGGGTTCGCACACTTGTGGCAGACGGTACAGTGGTCCGCGACGTCGGCGAATTCGTCGAAATGGCGCAGGCTGACGCCGCGGCGGGTCTGCTCCTCATATAGAAACGCCTCGATCAGCAGCGAGGTCGCCAGGATCTTGTTGCGCGGGCTGTAAAGCAGATTGGCGCGAGGCACGTGGGTCGCGCACACCGGCTTGCATTTACCGCAGCGAAGGCAGTCCTTGATGGAGTCGGAAATGCTGCCGACTTCCGATTGCTCGAGGATCAGGCTTTCCGCGCCGAGCAGGTTGAAGCTCGGCGTGTAGGCTTTGGCAAGATCGGCGCCGGGCAGCAATTTGCCACGGTTAAAGCGGCCTTCCGGGTCGACCTTGCGCTTGTATTCGACGAAGGGCGCGATCTCGTCCGCCGTCAGATATTCGAGCTTGGTGATGCCGATGCCGTGCTCGCCGGAAATGACGCCGTCGAGGCGTCGCGCCAGCGCCATGATGCGCGCGACCGCAGCATGCGCCGCCTGCAGCATCGCATAGTTGTCGGAGTTCACCGGTATGTTGCTGTGTACGTTGCCGTCGCCGGCGTGCATGTGCAGTGCCACGAACACGCGTCCACGCAACACTTCGCGATGCGTATCGATGCAGCGCTTGAGGATGGGCGCAAAAGCGATGCCCGCGAAAATATCCTCCAATGGTGCCTTGATCTCGGCTTTCCACGACACGACCACCGAATGATCCTGCAGCGCGGGGAATCTCTCCTCGATGCTGTCCTGCAGACCCTGCCAGCGTAGCCGCGCCGCGGCGATGACGACGCGCGCTTCGTCGAGCTTCGCGGCCACAGATTCGGGCGGCGGCAACTCCTCGGCGTGCGCGCCCCAGAGCGCCGCTGGAAAGGGCGCGCCGAGCGCCTCGTCCAGCGCGTCGCACAGCGCGACCTTGTTGCCGATCGACAGCTCGATGTTGATGCGCTCGATACCGTCGGTGTACTCGCCGAGGCGATCGAGCGGGATCACCACGTCCTCGTTGATCTTGAACGCGTTGGTATGCGCAGCGATCGCGGCGGTGCGGGCGCGATCGAGCCAGAACTTCTTGCGCGTCTCCGGTGATGTCGCCACGAAGCCTTCGGCCCCGCGCGCGTTGCACATCCGCACGACTTCCGAGGCCGCGCGCGCGACCGCATCTTCATCTTCGCCGACGATATCGCCGATCAGGACCATTTTCGGGCGTCCATGCCGCTTGGCCTTGGTCGCGTAGCCGACGGCCTTGACGTAGCGTTCATCGAGATGTTCCAGGCCGGCGAGGATAGCGCCGCCGGGGCGCTGGTCGAGATAGCGCTTGATCTCGACGATGGCCGGCGTCGAATGGCGCACCTGCCCGAAGAATTCCATGCATACCGTGCGGATCGCCGGCGGCATGCGATGCAGGATGAAACGCGCCGACGTGATGATCCCGTCGCAGCCTTCTTTCTGGATGCCAGGCAGTCCGGCGAGAAACTTGTCGGTGACGTCCTTCCCGAGGCCCACCTTGCGGAATGTCGCGCCAGGGATCATCAACGTCTCGCGGCGCAGCAAGGGACCGAAGGCGCCCTTCGCATCCGCGGAGTGGTACGCGAGATCGAACGTCGCGACGTCGGCGTCGTGGATCTTGCCGAGGTTGTGATCCATGCGCGTGACTTCCAGCCAGCCCGCGTCGGGCGTGACCATGCGCCATGAGGCAAGGTTGTCGAGCGCCGTGCCCCACAGCACCGCCTTCTTGCCACCCGCATTCATGGCGACGTTGCCACCGATGCACGACGCATCCGCCGAAGTCGGGTCGACCGCGAAGACGAGTCCCGCGCGCTCCGCCGCATCCATGACGCGCCTGGTGACGACCCCTGCGCCAGCGTCGATGGTAGGCGTCGGTTGATCGCGTCCGGACAATACGATGGGGTCAATCGCAGACAGGCGTTCGAGCTTTTCGGTGTTGATCACTGCCGACTGACGATCGAGCGGTACCGCGCCTCCGGTGTAACCCGTTCCGCCACCGCGCGGAATGATCGTAAGTTCGAGCTCGATACAGCCGCGCACGAGGCCCGGGACCTCGGCTTCGGTGTCCGGATAGAGCACAACGAATGGATATTCGACGCGCCAGTCGGTGGCGTCGGTCACGTGCGACACACGCGCCAGACCGTCGAAGGCGATGTTGTCGCGGTGCGTATGCCGCGACAGGACGCGCAACGCACGGCGACGCAAATCGCCCGTCGCGCGGAAAGACTCGGCAAACGCGTCGACTGCGGCATGTGCTCGCTCAAGCAACCGCGCCACCTTCGCGTCGAGTTCGACGTCGGCATCGGCACGTCGCCGCTTGTCGATTTCTCCCAACCGGTGGCGCAGCGCATTGACCAGCAGTTCACGCCGCTTCGGGCTGTCCAGGAGGTCGTCCTGCAGATAGGGATTGCGCTCGACGACCCAAATATCGCCAAGCACCTCGAACAGCATGCGTGCCGACCGCCCCGTGCGTCGCTCCCCACGCAATACTTCGAGCAGGCGCCACATGTCAGCGCCGAGCAGCCGCATGACGATCTCGCGGTCGGAAAACGACGTGTAGTTGTACGGGATCTCCCGCAAGCGCACGGCGGTCGTCGATGAATCGACGTCAAGACGGAGCACGTCCGCGTTGGTGTTCATGATGAGACGATTTTACCGCACTGCAGCGTCGTCACCGGATGTGTCGGTGACTCGCGTGGCTACTGCCTCGGTGTGCGCTCGTTGCGATGGGGAGCGGGTTCGAAATTCGTGCGAAAAGGATTGATGTCGATGCCGCCACGACGCAGGAAGCGCCCATAGACCGTGAGCTGCTCCGGCCGGCAGCGCGAGGCGATATCGACGAACATCTGCTCGACACAGATCTCGTGGAATTCGGCATGCTGTCGGTACGAAATGAAATACTTGAGCAGCGCGGTACGATCGATGCGCGGGCCGCGATAACGGACGACGATGTCGGCATAGTCTGGTTGCCCAGTGATCGGACAATTGCACCGAAACAGCGCGGTGCGCAGCGATTCTTCGACGAATCCTGTTCCACGCTTGAGCAGCGCGGCGTCGGGTTCATGCGCGTCTGCGGAGACGTTCCGGTCATCGATCGATTCGCCAGGTAACTCGGCGACTCGCGGCATTGCGGGCGAAACCAGCAGCCCCACATCGACTGAAGCAGCGCAGACCTTCGACAAATCGCCCTCGATCCGGCGCATGAGTTCTTCGACGGTGTCGACGCGTTCCTGCGCGAACGACCCGAGGTAGAGCTTCAGCGATTTCGATTCGACGATTGCGGGCGATTCGGCACCGATGCGAAACTCGCCGACTGCGATGAGCGGCTTGCCCCGGCGATCGAGCCAGCTTATTTCGTATGCGGTCCAGATATCGACGCCCGAGAACGGCTGCGTGCTGGCAATGCCCAGTCGCGCACGTTGCAACTTCCGTTCGATCGGGAACAACAGCGAAGCATCGTAGCGATCGGGATACTCCGTCGCTTTGCCGAGGGGAGAGTTTTCGAGGGTCATCATAGGGAGCTCAGCGCCACACCGTTCAGCGCCATCATTGCAACGCGAGATGCAATCATAGCGCGCGGATGATACCGATCGCAGATGTCAGCCACCGTGCAGTTCGCTCGCGGCGTCGAGGCATGGGCTGCTGCCGAGCGCGCGTTGCCACGCAGTGAGCCAGTCGGCAGGCGCGCCGCCGCGCAATACGTCAAGCGGCACGATCTCGCGACGCGAGGCATTCCAGCAGAAAGCATCCGAGGGTTGGATTCCGAGCCGCACCTGTCCCGCCTCGACCGCCGGCCAGGCTTGCGCGAGCGGATACCTTTGCAATGCATCGACAAGGCCGCGCGCAACGTGCGACGGCCATGGCGGCAGCTCTTCCGGAGTCTGCACCACAAGGCGCGATGAAAGTGGAACCGATTGCGCGGGGGGCGAAATCAACACGCCCTGTGCGTTGCGGGCGAACGGGACACTCCCAAGATGATCAGGCACCACGACGATGCCGTAGCCGCCGTCCGGGATCGTGTGCGCCGCCGCCGGAAGCGCTTGCAGCAGCGCCGTCGCCTGTTCGCCGGCATCGGTCCATGTCGCGGCCGCAGCGCGCAAGAGCACGGCCTCGGAGCTCAAGAGCGCGAAGGCAAGAACGGCGGCGACCCGCGTCATGCTCAGGCTATCCGCGCGAAACGGCACCGATATCGCCAACGAGACGAGCAACGCAAGTAGTGCCGAGGTTGTGTAGAAGAGGCGCCCTTCCTCGCCGTTGGGTGCCAACACCGACAGATGCGGCAGGAGCATGCCGACCGACAGCAGCGCCGCCGCGCCAAGCGCCAGCCACGGTATGCGGAATTCACGGCGACGCATGCAATCGAGCATGCCGACGACAATGAGTCCGCTGAGCGCGGCGAGGAATGCCGCGCGCGCGAGCGCGTTCGGCAGCAACGCCTCGAGCCACGCGGTGCTCGATGCGAGCGTATGCAGCCAGTCGCCATGCAGCAGCGCGGTCAGTGGCGCAGTATCCGGGTAGACGCGAAATGGCGTGCCGAACATCGCCATGCGCATCGCGAAATACGCTGCGCCGACGATCAGCCATGGCGCTGCGTCACGAATGCCACGCCAGAGCGCGGCGGCGGCGCCGTCGCGCCACCGTTGCGCAACGGCGATCGCAAGAACGAATACCGGCAGCAGCGCGGCCGACTCCTTGCTCGCAAGCGCGCACGCCGCAGCGACGAGTGCTGCAACGCCCCAGGGGTCACGCCAGCACCGCGAACGCTGAAAACAGGCGACCGTTGCCAGCATGAAAAGCGTTGCGAGCAAATCGTAGCGCCCTGACACCCACGCGACCGCCTCGACGTTGGTTGGAAACCACAGAAAAACGGTTGCCGCGAACGCCGGCCCCGCGATCGCATTTTTCTTGCCCATCGTTTCGCCAAGCCGCCGAGCAATGTCAAACACCAGCGCCCCGGCCAGCAGATGCAGGACGAGATTCGTCAGCCGCCACCCGAATGGAGCCGCGCCGGAGAAAACGTAGTTGAGGGCGTAAGTCGCCGTCGGCAGCGGCCGGTAATAGTAGCTGGGGACATCGAGGCCCGAATGAAACTTGGCAATCAATGTTGAGACGAGGCGGCCCTCCTGCTGCCAGGAGTCGAGCGCGCCCAGCACGCTGTAGTCATCGCTGAGAAGGCCTCCCGATAGCGTGGGAAGATAGAACAGGGCGCAGGCGACAAACGGCGCGACGGCGACGATCGTGCGCGCGACGCGAGCCGCCGGGTGGTCACCGTTGAACATCTAGGGCGATGTCCGGACCAGCCGACGGCGATCGATTTCGGTACGCACGCCGGCTGCATTGACGACGCGGGTGCGCACTTCGACAGCCCCGCGGTCGAAAATATTCGATGGAAGCTGCGCGACAAATCCGGCGCGGGCGACTTGCGGGTAACTCGGGTAATACAGCGCGAGTGATTCACCCCGAGCTCCAGCGTATGGTCGATCCGCCGCGACGGCGATGGTCTCGCCGTTATCGGTCGCGATCTCAACCGCCGTAACGCCGAGAGGATCGAGCGCCCAACCCGCGATTTCGACCGGCCCTGGCGGCACAATGTTGTGCGTCGGGCGATCGACCACGCCCAGCGCCATCGGAATGGTCGATATCATGGCCAGGAGCAACGGCTGCAGCAGCGCGGCCAGTCCGAGCGCAAGCGCGGCGTAAGCCATCGAGGCGATCGGAGCGGCCACCGGCGACGGCGAGGGGCCGCCCACGAGCACGAGCAGCGGCGCCAACAACGTGATCGCCAGCAGCGCGGCGGTCGCAAACAGGCAGGTCGCCGCAAGCTGCGCATGACGCGACACTTCCACGTAGCCGTCGCCGCCAATTGCCGTCGCGATCGCGTACCAGGCCGTTGCGGTCAGCGCAAATATCGATAACGAAAGCGGGGCGCGCCGCTCGAGCGCAATGGCCACCAACGACGCTATCGCGCTGACCGCAAGCAGCACGAATGATGCGGCGAGCGCCAGCATGAACACGGGCAACGGAAGCGAGGCGACGCGCGGCCCGAAGCTGAATGCAGCCATGCCCGCGATCTCCCGCACGGCCTCGATGCCAGCATACTCGCGCCCCTCCACCACGCCCATATAGCCGAGCCTCCAATCCTGAAGCTGGGGTAGCCCGCGCAACGCGGCACGCACCAGCGTTGCGGGTTCGGTGATCAGCAATCGCGCCTGGCGACTGCGCGGCACTGTCAGCGCCTCCGGACACAATTCGTGCAACGATTCACCCATCGGCTCGTACCAGGTTGCTCCTGACGCGCGCAGACAACGCTCCGGCAATCCGAGGCGCTGTGCGGTCACGGCGGGATCGAGCGACGCAGGAAGGAGCGCGCCGAGCACGACGTCCGCACTATTGGCCGCCTCGATTTTTGGATTCCGTTCGACCAATCCGAATTGCGCGAGCGCGACCGCGCAAACGGCGGCGACGAGGACGATCGCGGCGCGCGGTGCGGGGCGGACTGCCGAGATCACGACCGGCAAGGCGAGCAATGCCGGCAACGATACGTGCTGATATCGCGACATGCCCAGTCCGACCAAGCTCACCGCGAACGCGGCGACGACGACGCTCGATGGCGCCTCGTCTGGCGCGTCTCGCGCGCAAATCGCGACCAGCAGCGCAATGCAAGCGTAGGCGAAGAACAGCGCTGCGAACTCGGTGTAGAGCGTGTTCAACCAGAGTGCATTGAACGGATCGCAGATGACGAAGGCGAAAATCGCGGCGTGCGCCAGCATCCACGCCGGCCGCCGTCTGAACAAAGCGGTAAGCGCGAGAGCGAGCCCCACCAGCGACGCTGCCTTGAGTCCGCCAATCCAGCGCAGATCGACCGGATGCCCCGGCGCGACGAACAGCAGCGCGGGCGCGACAAAGGCAAGCACGCTGCTAAGGTAGCATTCGTCCGAAGGATCGTCTCGACGCACGTAGCGCGACAGCGGCGCCTGCGGATGCGCCTCGAATCGGGCCGGCGCCGGCAGGTCAGGCCAAAGGCCGACGCACGCCGAAGTTCTCGCCATGTCGAACTGATTGGCATATCCCAGCATCGGAGCGGCGCCGACCACCGCCGCCAAACGCCACGCGCCGACAGCTATCAATGCGACGGCGAGGAGCGCCACGAAACGGATGCGCTCAGGCATCATGTCGCACGATGAATTCGAAAACCATGTTTGGCGGGGCGCCGCGCGTACCGGGCGCGACGGATTGAACGCGATGATTATGCATTATTGGCGCGCGCTACGCCCCCAGCAGTGGGTGAAGAACGCCTTCGTCTGGGCGGGGTTCCTGTTCGCGCGCGAGTGGCAGGACTCCGCGCTTGCGGCCCGGGTCGCTGTCTCGTTTGCAGCATTCTGCCTGGTCGCGAGCGCGGTCTACGTCGCCAACGACTGGGCCGATCGTGAAGGCGACCGCGCGCATCCAGTGAAGCGGGACCGCCCGATTGCCGCGCGTCGCATTCGCGGCCGTGGCGCCACGGTCGTAGGCGTGGTGCTGCTTGTCGCGGGATTCATGCTCGCGGCCTGGGTGGGGGTCGCGCTCGTCGCTGTACTGGGCGGCTACGTGGCGCTGAACGGCGCCTACTCGTTGGGCCTGAAACAGGTGGTCATCGTCGATGTCATCGCGGTGGCGCTGGGCTTCCTGCTGCGCCTGCTCGCAGGCACCGTCGGCGTCGGCATCGCGCCCTCGCCGTGGTTGCTGATGTGCGGGCTGATGCTCACGCTGCTGCTCGGTTTCGGCAAGCGTCGCGCCGAACTCGCCGCTGTGGCGACAGACGCTGGACGCAGTGTGCTGGCCAGTTACTCGCCCGCGCTGCTCGATCGACTCATTACTGTGTGCGTCAGTGGGACGCTGATCTCATACAGCCTGTACACCATCAGTCCGCAGACGATCGCTTTGCACGGAAGCGCGAACCTCGTCTACACCGTACCGATCGTCACCTACGCCCTGTTTCGCTACCTTTATCTGCTCGATCGGCACCACGCCGCTGAAGATCCGGCGCGGCTCATGCTCACTGATCATCACTTGCAGGTTGCCGCGTTCATCTGGCTCGCCGCGGTCATCTGGATACTTCACTAGCGCATTGCGCACCATGGGTCAGGAGCGATCGAGCCGGCGATAGCCGATTGCCTCCGCAACGTGATTCACGGCGATGGCATCTGCCGCCTGAGAGGTCGGCGATCGTTCGCGCAACCTTGAGGATGCGATGATACGCGCGCGCGGAAAGCGACAATTGCGCGAATGCGCACTTGAGCAGCGCAGCACCGCGCGCGTCTGGCGCACACAGCCGCTCGACGTCCTTTGGTTGGAGCCAGGCGTTGGGCATGCCCTGACGAGCACGTTGGAGGTGGGTTGCTGCCGCAACGCGCTCGCGCACGACGGCGCTCGAATCGCCGTCCGCGACATGATCCAGAGGTGTCGGGAGTACGTCCGCGGCGATCGCCGGAACCTCGATCTGCAAATCGATGCGGTCGAGCAGTGGCCCCGAAATACGCGTGCGATAACGAGCAATCTGGTCGGGGGTGCACCGGCACTTGCCACTGGCATGGCCAAGATAACCGCACGGACACGGATTCATCGCGGCGACGAACTGGAAGCGTGCCGGAAACGTCGCCTGCCGCGCGGCGCGGGAGATGTGGATCTGCCCCGATTCGAGCGGTTCCCGCAATACTTCGAGAACCCTTCGATCCCACTCCGGTAGCTCGTCCAGGAACAGCACGCCATGATGCGCAAGCGAGATCTCGCCGGGCCGCGGATCGCTACCGCCGCCGACGAGTGCCACCGCCGACGCGGTGTGATGCGGCGCGCGATAGGCCCGACGTCGCCAGTTCGCTGGCTGAAAATCTCCCGTCAACGACTGGATCGCTGCAGCTTCAAGTGCTTCGTCTTCCGCGAGCGCCGGCAATAATCCCGGCAGCCGTTGCGCAAGCATCGATTTGCCGGTGCCCGGGGGGCCCAGCATCAACAGGCTGTGCGTGCCGGCAGCGGCAACCTCGAGCGCGCGTTTCGCGAACGCCTGGCCACGAACCTCGCTGAGGTCGGGAAATTCCGTGTCCGGCGCTGCGTCTACCGCGGTGCAACGCGGCAGCATCTCACGTCCCGCAAGATGCGCACACACTGCGAGCAGGTTCGAGGCCGGGTGCACGACGGCATCGCGCACCAACGCAGCCTCGCGCGCGCTCGCGACCGGCAGTATGAACGCGCGCCCTTCGCGGTGCGCCTTGAGCGTCATCGCGAGCGCACCGCGGATCGGCCGCAACTCTCCGGTCAGCGCCAGTTCGCCAGCGAATTCATGCGTGGCGAACGCGGTCGACGGTATCTGTCCCGTGGCCGCTAGAATACCCAGGGCGATCGGCAGGTCGAAGCGCCCGGATTCCTTGGGCAAGTCCGCGGGCGCAAGGTTGACGGTGATCCTTCGCGCCGGAAAATCGAATCGCGCATTCTGCAGCGCAGCGCGCACTCGGTCGCGGCTCTCCTTGACCTCGGTCTCGGGAAGACCGACGAGGTTGAACGCAGGCAACCCGCCGGCAAGGTGCACTTCAACGGTGACCGGCGGCGCGTCGAACCCGGATAGTGCGCGCGAATGTAAAACGGCGACTGGCATGCTGACAGTGCTCGAAAAGAGCCGCCGCAAGTATGTCGGATCGCAGCGCGCTTCGATCTCGGCCAGATGGATGAGTCTCTCGCGACCCGAAAGCCGCGCGTGGCGGCGTCAAGT
Organism: uncultured beta proteobacterium; assembly: GCA_963732105.1. Taxonomy (GTDB): domain Bacteria; phylum Pseudomonadota; class Gammaproteobacteria; order Burkholderiales; family Casimicrobiaceae; genus PALSA-1003. Next base: position 166,812 of record CAVSYL010000006.1, on the reverse strand, counting down.
CGATACAGGGGTCGAACCGGGGCGCGGTTAGGTCTTCGCGTCGCGCGCTGACGACTGTGCTTCGAGCTCCGCGACGCGGATCGTCATCGCTTCGAGCTTTTCACGTGTACGGAGCAACACTCCGGCCTGCACGTCAAATTCGGCCCGCGTCACGAGGTCCAGCCGGCCCAGGACACCACTGAGCAACGCACGGACATTCTTGTCGACGTCGCGTGCTGGGCTTGCGGCAATCGCATCGCTGATGCGCGCACCGATCTCTTCTATTATTTTCGCGTTGGTCATCGCAGTTCCGATCGCAAGCCGCTAAGCAAGTCTATCAAACCCGCGAGACGCGGCTTTTCCGCGACGCGTCCGTTGCGCACTTTTTCGTCGCCCCAATCCTGGGCGAGGCTCCAAAAGTTTGCACACAATCGGTGCTTCACTTGGGTGCGCCGCACCACTTACAACGAACATATTCTATCTTAAGTAATTGAATAATAACAGTAGTTATGTCTGGCATGCCTTGTGCTGACAATCCGTTTGCATAGCCACGTATCCAACAAGCCAAAGGAAAAGCCATGCCGATCAAAAAGCGAATCGCTTCTATCGTCGCCGTCGCAGCGGCAACTTTAGTCGTCACAACCGCAAATGCCCAAACCGCAGCTCCGGCCCCCGCGCCGGCCGCAGCACCCGCGGCGGACGCAAAACCTGCCGATCCTTACACGCTGACCGCCAACGTAGGCATCTACAGCCAGTACATTTTCCGCGGCCTGACCCAGACCGACGCGAAACCCGCGTTCCAGGGTGGCTTCGATTTTGCGCACGAAAGCGGCTTCTACCTCGGCACCTGGGGTTCGAACATCAGCTGGCTGGAAGACTCGGGGGCCTGCAGCGGATGCAGCCTCGAGTGGGATATGTACGGCGGCTGGAAGCACGCCTTCAACGACGACTGGGGCATGGACGTCGGGGTTCTCTTCTACTACTACCCCGGGAGCTACAACCCTGGCTTCACCCGCGCGAACACGACCGAGTTGTACATCGCGGGCAACTGGAAATGGATTTCGCTCAAGTTCTCGGACAGCCTGGGTAACACTTTCGGCGTGCCCAATTCGCATAACGCCTGGTACCTGAATCTGACGGCGAACTACCCGATCAACGATCAGTGGACCGTCCTCGCGCACGCCGGGCGCCAGGAATATCACGGCAGCAACAACGGGGTGAGCAACAGCCTCCTCAACTACACCGACTGGCAGCTCGGCCTGTCTTATACCGTTAACAACTACACCTTCGGTGCGTATTGGACCGATACCAACAACAACGCCGACGTGTACACGATCGCTGGCAAGAACATTGGAAGATCCACGGGAACTGCCTTCATTCAGAAGACGTTCTGATAGCCGCGTGTCCCGCACTGCAAGAAGTCGTATTCATCGAGGGGCGAAAAATGAAATTGGTAACCGCAATCATCAAGCCGTTCAAGCTGGACGAGGTCCGCGAGGCCCTGTCGGCCATCGGTGTCCAGGGAATCACCGTAACGGAAGTCAAGGGCTTCGGACGACAGAAGGGTCACACCGAGCTGTACCGGGGTGCCGAATACGTCGTGGATTTCCTGCCTAAGGTAAAGATCGAAGCCGCGATCAAGAGCGAGATGCTTGATCGCGTCATCGAAGCGATCGAGAAGGCAGCGAACACCGGAAAAATCGGCGACGGCAAGGTTTTCGTCTTCGACCTCGAACAAGTCGTGCGCATTCGAACCGGCGAGACCGGCGCGGACGCGCTCTAAGGGGAACACCATGAAGAAATTGCTGTCACTTGTCGCGCTGCTTGCGGCGTTCGTCTGGGTTGGGGCAGCGTTTGCCGCCGACGCGCCGGTCGCCAAGATTTACTTCGACACCGGCAAGGCGGACATGCCTGCCGACGCCGCGACCGCCGTCGCTCCCATCGTCGACCAAGCAAAAGCGACCAAGGGCTCTCAGGTCAAGGTCTCCGGTTATCACGATAAAACCGGGGACGTCGCGGCCAATGCGGAGCTTGCGAAAAAGCGAGCGATGGCCGTGCAGGACCTGCTCGTCTCCAAGGGCGTCGCTGCTGACCAAATCGTTCTGGACAAACCGATCGAAACGACGGGCGGCGCCGACGACAAGGAGGCTCGCCGAGTCGAGGTCATAATTATCGCGCAAGCTGCCGCACCGGCTGCCGCGGGTGCTGCGCCCGCCGCAGCCGCGCCCGCGGACGCAGCCGCAGCCGCAGCCCCGCCCGCCCCCACGGCGCCGTATCTGACCGGAGTCGACAAGATCAGTTCGGGCGACACCGCGTGGATGCTGACCTCCACTGCGCTCGTGTTGATGATGACGATCCCCGGCCTCGCGTTGTTCTACGCCGGCATGGTGCGCAAGAAGAACATCCTGGCGACACTGATGCAGAGCTTCGCGATCACCTGCCTGGTGACGGTGCTCTGGGTCATCATCGGCTATTCACTGGCCTTCATGCCGGGCGGGTCGTTCGTCGGCAGCCTTGACCGACTGTTCCTCAACGGCATGCTGTTCCAGAAGGAAGCCGGCAAGGTAGAGGTCTCGCATCTCGCAACGACGATTCCGGAATCGGTGTACATGATGTTCCAGATGACGTTCGCGATCATCACGCCGGCGCTGATTTGCGGCGGGTTTGCGGACCGGATGAAGTTCTCGGCCATGCTCTGGTTCATGGGCATCTGGTCGGTCGCTATCTACGCGCCCATCGCGCACATGATGTGGGAACCCTCGGGCTATTGGGCGACCGCCGGTGTGCTCGACTTCGCAGGTGGAACCGTGGTGCACATCAACGCCGGTATCGCAGCCCTGGTGTGCGCACTGATGCTCGGCAAGCGCCTAGGCTACGGCAAGGAATCGATGATGCCGTCCAACCTGACGTTGACGATCATCGGCGCCTCGCTGCTGTGGGTGGGCTGGTTCGGCTTCAATGCGGGCTCGGCAACCGCGGCCGACGGACGCGCCGGCATGGCGATGGTCGTAACCCAGGTTGCAACTGCGGTCGCTGCACTTGCGTGGATGGTCACCGAGTGGATGGCCAAGGGCAAACCGTCGGTCCTGGGCATCGCGTCGGGTGCGGTCGCCGGCTTGGTGGCCATTACGCCGGCGTCGGGCTTTGTCGGCTTGACGGGTTCCATCATCATCGGCATCGCCGCCGGCGTAGTCTGCTTCTTCTTTGCCACCACCGTGAAGAAGGCGTTCGGCTATGACGATTCGCTCGATGCGTTCGGCGTTCACTGCATCGGCGGTATTATCGGCGCGCTGTTGACCGGCCTGCTGAACGTCAAGGAGATCAGCGGCGCCGATGCGAGCATGTACGCCCAAGGCGGCGCGGTACTCACGACACTGGTCTACAGCGGCGTGGGCAGTTTCATCATCCTCAAGGTTATCGATATGGTCATCGGCCTGCGCGTCTCCGAGGAAGAGGAGCGCGAAGGTCTTGACGTAAGTCTCCACGGCGAGCGTGTGGAGTAGGCCGCGCAAGCGAAGTTTGGTCTAGTTTCTCCTCAGTGGCTTTCGGGGCGCCTCAAGCGCCCCGTTTTTTTGTGCCGCCCGGTGGGAACGGGTGCGCCTTTTTCTTCGCGCGTGGATGCGCGCGATCATAGGTTTTCGCCAGCGCCTGGAAATCGAGATGTGTGTAGATCTGCGTGCTGGCAATGCTTGCATGCCCGAGCAGTTCCTGCACGGCGCGCAGGTCGCCCGATGACTGCAGCACGTGCGATGCGAACGAATGGCGCAGCATGTGTGGGTGCACGTGCCGAGAAAGCCCGCGCTTGATCGCCCATCCCGCCAGGCGCTGTTGGATTGCGCGGGGCGTGAGCCGTCGGCCGCTGCGGCTCAGGAACAAGGCTGGCTGGATGCCGCGGAACAGCGCCGGGCGCTGCATAAGCCAGGAGTGCAATGCTTTGCGCGCGTGTGCGCCGACAGGAACGATGCGCTCCTTGTTGCCCTTGCCCCATATCCGCACTTCGCCCGCCGCCAGATCGAGCGCATCGACATCGAGGCCGGCGAGTTCGGACACGCGCAATCCTGACGAATACGCGAGCTCGAACAGCGCGCGATCGCGCAGGGCCAACGAGTCGCCTCCCTCAATGGCAACAAGCTGCACTGCTTCGTCCGGCGACAGCGCAGACGGCAAGTGTCGCGGCGATTTCGGCGCACGTAGTCCTGCGCAGGGGTTGTCCTTGAATGCGGGATCACGATCGATTGCGAAGCGGTAAAACGCGCGCCACGCGGAAAGCATGCGGGCAAGGCTGCTCCCGGACAGGCCACGGGAGTGCAGCGTCGCCAGGTACCGGCGGATCTCCGGTGGCGAGAGCGCCTCGAGGGTTGCATTGCCCGCCAGCGCCTGCAGCACACCGACGTCGCGCAGATACGCGGCTCGCGTATGCGCCGGGCGCGTACTGAGATGTTCTCTCCAGGCAGACAGATGCGGATCCTCTGCGCGCAAAGGTCGCGCACGATCTGTCGTGCGCGCAGCGGTCATCAGGATTGCGGAAGAAAGCGCGCGGTGGCAACGCTCGCGAGTTCGGCAAGCCGCGTCAAATGCATCGTCCCCATGCCCGCGTAGAAACGCGCAGGGTCGTCACTGGCCAGCGCGAGCAGTCCAAAGGTCTGGTGTGTGCGTAGCGGCAGGAATGCAAAGGAAGACAGCTCGGGTGCTCCTTCGAACCAGTCGCGCGATTCGAATGGCGCGTGCGCGCCGCAATACGGTGAACCGAGTGTGCCTGCGTAATCGCGCAGTTCCTGGCTCGTTGCCGCCAATTCGGGCAAATAGGATTGCTCGGGAACCTTTCCCCAGAGCCGCAGCGCAACCTGCGGCACTTGGAAGTCCTCCGTAAGACTGTGATAGAGCACGCCCAGCGTCGTCTCTAGATCCGTGGCCGAAAACAGCGCCAGCGTCGATCGATGCAGCTTCTCGCTGATCGCATCATTTTCGCCGCCGAACTGAATGAGCTCACGCAGCTTGGCTTCGATCTGGCTGTTCTTCTCGCGCAGCGTGACGATCTGCCGCTCGGCGATCGGGATCGCGTGTCCGCCATGCGGATGAGGTACGTAAATGTCGGCGAGGACGTCGGCGTATTCGCCGAAAAACTCGGGATGCTGCTGCAGGTATTCGGCAATCGCGTCGGCTTCCATCAATTCGTCCTCGTCGTTCGCACTGTTCAATCAGACAGCGGCCATTCGCCTTCGAACACCGTCTCCGCCGGGCCGGTCATCATGACCGGCGAAGTCCCGCCGGCCCAGGCAATGCCGAGCACGCCGCCGTGCGTGGCCACCTTGACCGGCGAGGCGAGCAACCCGCGTCGAATTCCGGCCACTACCGCGGCGCATGCGCCGGTGCCGCACGCTAGGGTCTCGCCAGCGCCCCGTTCCCACACACGCAACCGAATGTTAGCGCGATCGATGACCTGCATGTAGCCTGCGTTGACGCCCTGCGGAAAGCGCTCGTGCCGCTCGATCAGCGGTCCTTCGCTGCGAACCGGCGCAACGTCGACGTCGGCGACAACCTGAACCGCGTGCGGGTTACCCATGGAAACGGCGGTGATCGCCAGGGTACGGCCGTCCACGTCGAGCGGCTGCAGAACTGCATCGCTGTCGCTGACGAAGGGGATCTCGGCGGCCGCGAACCGCGGCGCGCCCATGTCGACCGTCACCTGCCCGTCCGCCTCGAGCGCGGGTTCGATGACGCCCCCGCGCGTTTCAACCCGGATCGTGCGTTTCGTGGTCAAACCCTTCGCGCGGACGAAATGCACGAAACAGCGCGCACCATTGCCACACTGTTCGACCTCGCCACCGTCGGCATTGAATATCCGGTAGCGAAAGTCGACGTCGGGGACCATCGCCTTTTCCACGAGCAGGATCTGGTCACAGCCCACCCCGAAGTGCCGATCCGCGATGCGCCGGATTTCCGCAGGCGCAAGCGCAACGTGCTCGCGTACGCCATCGAAAACGACAAAATCATTGCCGAGACCCTGCATTTTCGTGAACCGCAAGCGGCGGGTCATCAGGGGCGCGGGCCGAATCCCCGATCGAACCGCACGACGGGTATGCGTCCCTTGCGCGCGAACGGCAGCGCAGTCCCGTCGCTCAGTGTGATCGTTCCCGAGATGACGTAATCGACCGGCAGCTGCGATCCGATGCTCATTAGCGCCGTCGCGACAGCGCCCACCTCGACCCGTCCGGAAATTTCGACCTTCGCTTCACCTTTCGCCGGCAGCGGATCCACGTGAACCGTGCGGCCGCTTACCGCAGGCCGTGAGTCGATGAGAACATCGAACTCGGCCCTGTCGACAGGGAGCGCATAGGTGTTGGGATTGGACACGCGCAGGCCGAGCGAAAGTTCGGCTTTCGCATCCGCGATGCGAATAATGCGAAGCGTCTCCAGCGTGACCTCGGGTGACTCGAATTTCTGCCCGAACGGAGCGCAGGCCGTGGCGAGCAGCACCGCGGCAAACGCCGCGCACCACGCAACGTACATGCGCCCGCGTGCGCATCGGCGACTCATTGCGCCGCCTTCATATCCTGGGGTTCGAGCTTACGGACCTGCTCAGACATTAAACCACCATTGTGGCTGGGAAGGCGCACCAGTGCTTGTATCTCGCATGCACTTCTCCGTTTCATACCCGGTTACGTACCCGGTTTTGTGATTCCGCGCCGCTATTGTCGCCCGAACAATGCCGCTTGGGAAAGTTCGAGTTCGCACGACGGCCCCCGCGGCGCGACCGTCACCGGCTGCGAAGTCGTCGATATTGCGACGGTGGTTTCACTGCCAAGCCTGCATCGAGCTTTGGGTGCCTCCGGCATTCAAATACTGCCGCCTACGCAGCGGCGCTTGTCATTGCCGAGAGCTCGCGCATCGGCACTTGACGCCCTCGCAGATTGGGATGCTGCCAAGGCGCTTCGTCAAGTACGAGAAGGCGGCGGCGAAGTTTGAAAAAGGGTCGGCTTGGCGTGTGAGTGTCTGCGCTCAAAAAGTTGCGTTTTTGGCGGTCGCCGAGTGTCCCATAGCGCGCGAAATCAACCGCACCCCTAAGTGGGCGCGAAACTACGCGCAAACGGAACTTCCGGCGCGCGACGGATGGCGTTGAGCGCACGAGTTTAATCGCGTGTCGACAGCAAATTGATGACGGTCAACTCAGCGCTTTATGCGCACATCTTCGGCCGGCGTCAACGCAAAAGGATGCATGACAATGTTGCGCGTGCAAAGTCCTTGCCCTCGCACCGTTGGGTCTACGCGGCCGGGCAAAAAGCAGAAACCACTGTACGGCAAGATAAAAGCACGCGGCACCATGGCGCGCGTGGAGCCTTGTCTGCACAGGGGTTGACGCGGCACGCGTTTTTTGATGCCTCGTGCCGCGGATCTTGGAGAACCGCGCCAGCATTGGCAAAGCGACGTGCCGTCTACGCTGGGCTACGCTGGGCTACGCCCGACCTCAGTCTCCGCGTCGCGCCGTGCTCTGCAGAATGTGCGCGTCTTGGTCGCGTCGCGACATGTAACCGGTGCCGAGGTCGAAATGGTCCCGCCAACGGCGGCAATGCCACCCGATTGCGGCCGTTGCGCGTGCGCCGGCCAACCGGTGCTAACAGCCAAGAGCCGGCGTTCGACGAAGGCGCGATTAGCGGTCGTTCGATGTCGCTACCGACCTGCCGTTCGCCGGTAATTTGAAGATTCTTGGCGCTGCCACTATAGTGCGGGTGGCAGGCAGCAGCAGGGAGGCGATCGGATGGCGCGGGATCAACGCCGACTGGCAGCGATTGTCTCAGCCGATGTCGCGGGCTACTCCCTGCCTCATGGGCCTGGACGACAGCGACACCCTGGCGCGGCTTAAGGCCCACCGGCGGGAGTTGATCGATCCGAAGATCGCCGAGTTCGGCGGCCGTATCGTCAAGACCACCGGGGATGGTCTGCTGCTGGAGTTCCCCAGTGTGGTCGAGGCGGTACGCTGCGCCGTTGACGTGCAGCGGGGCATGGCCGCGCGCAATGCCGACGTGCCACCCGAACGGCGAATTGAGTTCCGAGTTGGCATCAATGTCGGTGACATCATCATCGATGGCGACGACATTTATGGTGACGGCGTGAACGTCGCAGCACGGCTGCAGGCACTGGCTGAGCCGGGCCAAATCTGCGTGAGTAAGGTTGTTCGCGACCAGGTGCTGGATAAGCTGAGCTTCACCTTCGAGGATCTTGGGGCGCAGCAGGTCAAGAACATCGCCCGCCCGGTCGAGGCGTACCGCGTGGATCTCGGGGGCGAAACGCCGCGGATAGCCAAGCAGTATCCGAAAGAGTTGGCAGAGGCTAACGCGAGGCTTGGGATGGCGATGGCTCGTCGCGGGGATCGTCGTAACCGGCCTCGCTGGCATCGCGTTCTGGATGCCACTGCAGTTCTTGAAGACTCCGCCCGCGCCTCCTCCGCCAGCGATGTCGGTCGCGATCGTGCCATTCACCGCACCGCACGGCGATGCTGATGCAGCTCGATTTGCCGACGCGCTCACGCGCAATCTCGTGACGCGACTGGGCGTTTCTTCGGGCCTAAGGGGGCGCGCACGCGTGCTATCGGGAATCTCTGCTGCGACCGGCGGAAACGGCGTCGCGGGGGTGCACGAAATAGGTCGCAACACTTAACGTTCGCTACCTAGTTGAGGGCGATGTAGTGCACCGCAGCGACGGCAATAGTGTGAATGTGCGGCTAATCGAGGCGGCCACGGGCGAACAGGTCTGGTCTAAGCGAGATACCTTACAGGACACCGATGTTGCGGCCGAATCATCGGCCAATCTTTGTAATCTGAGCGATCGGTTGCGCGGCGCGCTCATCGACGCAGAAATCCGACGCGTCGTGCCCCTGCCATTGTCCACGTTAAGCCCCGAGGGAGCTCGTCTTACGTGCTTTTGCAACGTGGGACAGGGATCAGTCCCTTGCAGGCATGATCGAAGCGCGTAAATTGATTGATGAGGCGCTGCGTCTCGAACCCGACCTGGAGCCCGCATTGATCGCCCGCGCGTGGGCTGCGGATTTTGAAAACGACGATGATCCCCATCCCGACCACGATCGCATCGTTCGCGAGATAGACGAATTTACACTCCGAGCCATCAACCTTGACCCGAGTGACCGTCTCGCATGGAGCTGGCGCGCTACTGCGCTGCTTTATCTTGGGCGATGGGAAGCGGCGCTCGAAGCCAGTGCAACAGACATCAAACTCGATCCCTATGAATCCCAAGGCTACGTCGACCGCGCTTATATGATGATCATGACCGGACGACCGGAGGAAGCCGTGGCGCTCGTCAATCGAGCACTCGCCATGGATCCGCCGAACATGGGATGGACCTTGCGGATGGCGTGCGAAGCGCACCTGCTAGCGGGGCAAGCTGAGCAGGCGATCGAGACCTGTGAGAAGGCCTCGGCGACCTTTACGTATTGGTATCCCCAAATGTTGCTCGCGGCCGCCTGTGCGAACCACGGCGACATGGCCAAGGCGGAGGTCGCGAAGGCCGCTGTACTTCGGACCGTGCCCGACTTCACCGTCGCACAAATACGCGCCAAGCGTTATTCAGACCACCCCGAATATCAGCGGCTGGCGGAGAAGTATTTGTACGAAGGCCTGCGCAAGGCCGGGATCCCGGAGCAGTAATCTCCAGTGGATCAACTTGAGTCTCCGATGCCCGGTTCGGGGCCGCTAAGCGAAATCCAGGAACGTCTGCTTCTCCAAACCACGAAAGGCAGCAACGGGTCGAGGCTGTGTAAAAACGTGGGTCAATTTCAAATTGGGGGGTCGTGCGACCCTCCGTATTGCGAAAGAATCGCGTGTAGCGCAATCTGAGCGCCCAACATTTGTGCACTCTTCGCATTGCCGTGTTTTTACACAGCCTCGGTCGGGTCCCGGCATAGGACTGGACGAGCCTAACGGCTGCTCAGGTTTTTTCACCCGACATTGAAAGGTCAAGGTCGACGGACTTGACCCGGCCATTTCCGGTCAGACGATGTCACCGCCCAGTTTTCCGGAAGCGGACGCTTGATGGTGACAAACACAGCGATGCCGCATGTCGTACTCCGGGCGCAACTGCGCGTCGGGGATGACAAGCGTCCGCCTGCGGGGCGCCTTTATCTGTTCGTTAGGCCGCGACGAACTTGACATATCATATGTGGTATATACATAACATGGTATGTGGAAAATTCTAGAGCATCGGCGCGTCGACAAGCAATGTGCCGCGATGCCTCAAGAGATACTAAAGCGCTACGAGAAGTGGAAGGATATTGTGGCAATTTCGGGCCCACCGGGGTTGCGGCAAATCACCGGATTTCATGATGAGGCACTTGGTGGTGAATGGAAGGGGCACCGTTCGTCTCGACTCGGCGCGCAATTCCGAGTGATCTACCGTGTGCTACCCGACGAGTTGATATTTCAAGTCATGTCTATCACGGCACATGACTATCGGAGACCGTAAATGAAGGAATTTCGTCCTGCCAAGAAACGTGCGGAAGTATCGGTTGGCGAATCGGTGCGCATCCTGCGCGAGCTTCAAGGCCTAAGCCAAAATCAGCTCGCCGAACTGAGTGGGGTGCCCCAGGCGACGCTGTCCGCCATCGAGAACGATCGTGTTCGCCTTGGTGTTGAGCGCGCGAAAGTTCTGGCGCGGGCGCTACGTTGCCATCCCGCGGTACTAGTGTTCCCTGGATGGGAAGTGCCAGTTGAGAACGCGGCCTAACATCGCTCAACCCGGACGCTCCTCGGCGGCGCTGCGCGCTGTCTGTTGTCGCGCCGCTTAGTTTCGTTAGGCTTCAGAAGGGCCGCCACCGTGTTCCATCCGAACCAATTTCAAGTCAACGAAGCTTGGATCGCATTCAAGTTGAATGAGGCGCCGGTTCGCACCGAGTCCGATGGTGACTTTAACCTCATTGCCCTCATGGATGCGGCGAGTTGCTTCATTCTGAGTACGACGCTTGTCCCAGCGATTGCGCCGGAGCCATCGGAGATGGAAGTCAAGCGCTTGCTGAGAGAAGGGCAAGCACATAAGCAGCAGTTGCCCAAGACGCTCTTCGTACCAAACGATCAGCCCGCGAAACTCCTGACTACCGAAGCAGAACGCCAGGGCATTACCGTCATTCGTGTTCCAGAAGACCAACTTCTGCCATTCGTGGGAGAGGCGAGAGATGGCTTCAAGGAGCGCTTCGGCAGCAGTGAAACCTAACCGCACTTCGCGGATTCAACCGTAGATAAGGCCGCAACGAAGGTGCGGGCGGCTTTCAAGCGGTTGATTTAACTTGTTCGCGGCGCGCCCGCTGATTCGGAAACGTCTGTAGTGCAGACCTACTGTCTGGTCAGCGATGCTGGCACGCGGATAATGCGATACCAGCATGTTTTTGCGCGCTACTTCCCGCAAGAAAGACGGCAAGGAACACCGCTACTGGAGCGTGGTGGAGAACCGTCGTGTCGCCGGCGGCCGGGTGGTGCAGCGACACGTGTTGTACTTGGGCGAGATCAACTCTTCGCAAGAGCTGGCCTGGCGCAAGTCGATCGAAGTACTCGAGGACGGGGAGCCGGCGCCGCGCACCTACGCGCTGTTCCCGGAAGATCGCTGCGAGGGGTTGCTGCCGGACGAGTCGATCGTGCGACTGAAGCTCAAGTCGCTGCAACTGCATCGGCCACGGCAATGGGGCGCGTGCTGGTTGGCGCTGACGTTGTGGCAGACACTGGAACTGGATGTCTTCTGGGCCGAGCGACTGCCGCCATCGCGCAAAGGGACTCGCTGGCATCTGGTGGTGTTCGTCCTTCCCGCCTATCGACTGATCGCCCCGGGCAGCGAGTGGCGTCTGCACCGCGAATGGTATGGCCGCAACCGCACTCGGTGATCTGCTGGGTGCCGATGAGACGCTTGCCGATCCGCACGTGTTGTACGGCTGCCACGACCCACTGCTCGCCCACAAAGAAGCGCTGTTCACGCATCTGACGGGCCGCTGGCGGGATCTGTTCAATGTCTCGTTCGATGTATTGCTGTACGACCTGACCAGCACCTACTTCGAGTCCGATCCGCCGCTCGATGAGAATGACAAGCGTCGCTACGGTTACAGCCGCGATCATCGCTTCGACTGCGTGCAGATCGTGATCGCGCTGATCGTCACGCCGGAGGGGCTGCCGTTGGCCTATGAGATATTACCCGGCAATACCAACGACTCGACGACGCTGCGTTCGTTCCTGCAGAAGACCGAACACCAGTACGGCAAGGCTCAGCGGATTTGGTGCATGGACCGGGGCGTGCCGACGGAGGAAGTCCTCGCCGAGATGCGCCGTAGTGAACCCCCGGTGCAGTACCTGGTCGGCACGCCGAAGGGACGACTCAATCGACTCGAGCAATCCCTCCTGGCCGTGCCTTGGCATAGCGCCCGCGAGGGCGTGAAGGTCAAGCTGCTGCCTGAGGGCGGCGAGGTCTATGTGTTCGCCGAGAGCCGTGATCGGATCGCCAAAGAACGCTCGATGCGGCGTCGCCAACTCAAGTGGTTGTGGGCAAGGCTGGCGCAATTGCAGACCATGCAGCTATCACGCGACGCGCTGCTGATGAAGCTCGGCAGTGCGCAAAGAAAGGTCCCGGCGGCGTGGCGGTTGGTCCAGGTGACGGTAGACAAAGATCGCTACCGCGTTCAGCTATCACCTGAATCGCAAGAAGCTCAAGCAGGTGCGCCGCCGCGAAGGCCGGTATTTGTTGCGCACCAATCTGACCGAAACCGATCCGGTGAAGTTATGGAACTACTACCTGCAACTGGTGCAGGTCGAAGAAGCGTTCCGCACTTTGAAGAGTGACCTGGCGATCCGTCCGATCTTTCATCAAGATCAATCACGCATCGAGGCCCATGTGTTCGTCGCCTTCCTCGCCTACTGCTTGTACGTCACGCTCGGCACGGCAACTCAAGGCCCTTGCCCCCGGACTCACCGCGCGCAGTGCGTTGGAGAAATTTGCCGCCGTGCAGATGGTCGACGTGCGCATCCCGACCACCGACCGCCGCGAACTGCTGCTCACGCGCTACACCCAACCCGAGCCCGAACTCGAGCTCCTGCTGGAGCGCCTGCGGCTCACGTTGCCCGCCCAACCGCCGCCCAAAATAAGCGCAGCCCAGACCGCCTCCGCCAACCTCTTGTAGTGCAGACCTTTGAGGGTGCACCCTAAGTGCATCAATCACTTGGCGTCGCCGACCCCTCGAATCCGCGAAGTGCGGCTAAGCCGGCGGTCAACCCGGACGTTGCTCGGCGGCGCTACGCGCCGTCTGTCGTCGCACCGGTTGGCTTGTTTGCTTGTTTCGTTAAGCACTCCCAGTCTTGTTCGCGTCATTGACGCAGTCGCACACTGAAGATAGGGTCGGCGTCGCCTCTGAAGTGATCTCAACGTCAGCTTCCGTCGGATTCAACGGCCGCTTGCGGTCGCGCCCAATGTGGGGATCGGGTCGAGGCCGTGTGACACACCCTCGGTCGACTGTCGACATTGAAGCGTGTCGATCGAGCGACCGCTGCATCACGCACAGCGGCCATCCGGACGCGAAAAGCCGGTGTGGCCTATAGCCGCCGCTCATCGTCACCTGGGTTCGGTCCTCGCCTTGACGAATCGCTTCATGCCGCCGCTCCGCAGAATTCGCTTTCTTCAATAACGACAATCTCTCCGTTTCGGCAACCTTCGCGTTTTCACACACTCTCGACCCGTTGTTGACGTTCGGCGGGGCCCGGAAGCGGACCTTGAAACTGAGTAAAGCTGCCGCTGAAATTTGGGCTGCCTACGGCAATAACGCCGCGACACCGGCCGTTCAGGTGGGCCTGGTGCCGGCGGTCACGTTCCGCTGGTAACGAGCGGCGGCTCCAGTTCTAGTATCATCGTTGCCGTCGATCGAGATCGCCCACGGAATCATAAAATGTCACGCGCGGTGGCTTGGCGGGGGTCGCGCGTTGCGCCCCCCCTCGGCCATCGCGCGTCTGGCGAATCGGTGCTAGTCCGCTGCGGAGCTGTTGGAAGCCTGTAGCTTCTTCATATCGTCCGGAGTCAGTTTCGGCGGATCGACCGCGATGGTCACCTTGTTGATCGTGCCGGTGAATTTGAACGGCACCTTGTAGTCGTTGTCATCCACCGGCGTGGGCGCCGCTGGACCGATGTCGAACGTGTCGTCGAGCGGCTTGACCAGGGGAAGGGTCCGCTCCAGCGTCTGGGTCGACACGACCTTGCCGTCCACCTTCAGCGTTCCGGTGCCGCCGCGGCCGACACCGCTCATATTGTTGTACGCCAGCGTCGCCTCGCCGAGCCCGTCGTACTTGAAGTCGTATTCGATCGTATGCTTGCCGGGGGCCAGCGCATCCGTTCCCTCCCAGCGGGTCCGCTTGAGGTCGAGCAGGTTATACGTGTACACCGGCTTGCCCTTCAACAGATACAGCGCCCATCCGAAAAATCGTCCTCCCTCGCTGACGATCACGCCTTCGGCCCCGCCCTGCGGCACGTCGATGTCGGCCGTTATGGTGTAGGAGGTGTTGAGCAGGCTCGGCTGGTTGCCGTCCGGGATACTGACGGCCGAACCCGAATAGTTGAAGACCTTTCGGCCCGCTGCCAGGCTCGGACGCGGCGCGACGAACCGCGGTGACGCCGAGGCATCCAGCGGAAGCACCTGGTACTTGGCAAATTCGCCGAACATCAGGTCCTTCATCTCCTGCACCTTCTTCGGATTTGCCGCAGCGACATCGGTGTATTGCGTCCAGTCCTTGCTGAGATCGAACAGCTCGAACTTGAAGGCGCTGGCGGGATCGGGGACTGCCTTCGTCGTCCAGTTGCCAGGGCGCGCGGATCGGATCCGCGCTCAGCATCCAGCCGTCGTTGTACAGCCCCTGTACGCCCAGCATCTCGAAATACTGGGTGTGGTGGGGCGACGGCGCGTTAGCGTTGGCCTTGTCGAACGTGTAGGCCATGCTCACGCCTTCGATCGGCTTTTGCGCGATACCGTCGACCATGACGGCGCCGGAATGCCGGTCACTTCGAGCAGCGTCGGCACGATGTCGATGAAATGGTGAAACTGCCAGCGTATGCCGCCCTTGTCCGTGATCTTCGCCGGCCAGGAGATCGCCATGCCCTGTTTCGTGCCGCCGAAGTACGACGGGATCTGCTTGGTCCACTTGTACGGCGTGTCAAACGCCCAAGCCCACCCGATCGAATAGTGGGGGTAGGTCTGGCGGAACCCCAGGCGTCGTAAAACGGCATCTGCTGTTCGGCCGTCAACTGGACGCCGTTGAACGGAATGATTTCGTTGGCGTGCCGGTGGGCGAGCCTTCGGCCGAAGCGCCGTTGTCGCCGCTGATGTAGATGATGAGCGTGTTGTCGAGTTTGCCCATGTCCTGCACCGCCTGGATGACGCGGCCGATCTCGTGGTCGGTATAGGCGAGATACGCGCCATAGACGTCGGCCTGACGGATGAAGAGCTTCTGCTCGACCGGCGTGAGTTGGTCCCACTCCTTGATCATGTCCTTCGGCCACGGTGTCAGCTTGGCGTCCTGCGGGATCACGCCGAGCCGCTTCTGGTTGGCGAAGATCTGGTCGCGGACGGCGTTCCAGCCCTTATCGAACAGATGCATGGCACTGATTTTATTGATCCACTCCGGCGTCGGATGGTGCGGCGAGTGCGTGCCGCCCGGGGCGTAATACAGCAGGAATGGCATATCCGGATTGATGTCGTTGAGCTCATTCATCCAGTGGATGGCGTCATCCGCCATTGCGGTGGTCAGGTTCCACTGCGGATTCCCGACGAAGGGCTCGATATGCGTGGTGTCGCGGAACAGCGAGCCCGGCGTCCACTGGTCGGCGTCGCCGCCCATGAAACCGTAGAAGTACTCGAACCCCATGCCGGTCGGCCATTGGTCGAACGGTCCCGCCGGCTCGTCTGATAGACCGGCGTGTTGTGGTTCTTGCCGAACCACGACGTGCGGTAGCCGTTCTCGAGGAGAATGCGGCCGATCGTGGCGCTGTCCTTGCCGATCACGCTGTTGTAACCGGGGAAGCCGGTCGCGATCTCGGAGATGACACCGAACCCGACCGAGTGATGGTTGCGCCCGGTGATCAACGCGGCCCGGGTCGGCGAGCACAGCGAGGTCGAGTGGAAGTTGGTGTAACGCAGCCCGCTGGCAGCGATGCGGTCCAGCGCGGGCGTCGGAATGACGCCGCCGAAGGTGGACGGTGCGCCAAAGCCGACGTCGTCGGTGAGGATCAGCAGGATGTTCGGCGCGCCCTTTGGCGGGACGATGCGCGCCGGCCAGGCCGGTTTCGACTGGGCGGCGTTGAGGTCGATCTGGCCCTCAAATTTTTGCGGCGGCGGCGGAGGTAGCGGCCGTCGATCGTCGTGGTGGCGTCCGGCGAACCGGGTACGCCGGTTATTTGCTGGGCGCGAGCGGTTGCTCCTACCAATGCCAGCAGCACGCAGCCGGCGAGCAGTCGCCGTGAAACCGTCCGGATCTTCTGGCTTGCTCTCATTTGCAACTCCTGTTGGCGCGCATCGTATTGTTGTATTCCGATGATGCGAAATCGAAACCAGCTCAGTTGAAGCGGGAGAAGTCCGGAGGGCGCTTTTGAACAAATGCCGAGACCGCTTCGCGGACTTCCGGACCCTTCACCATTGACAACAGATATTCCATTTCCAGCTTGTTCGCGTCCTGCGCCAATGGCTGGCCCCAGCGCCGCATCAGCATTTTAGTAGTGCGCACCGCATTGGGCGGTTGTGCTGCGATCAACTTGGCTTTCGTTCGCGCAAATTGTTCCGCAGTCGCATTAGGAACCGTCGCATTGACCAGACCGAATTCGCATGCCGTTTCGGCGTTGATTGCCTCTCCAGTCAGAAAGAGTTCGCACGCACGCTGATAACCGATCAACGTTGGCAGCACATACGATGAACCGAGTTCTGGACAAATTCCAAGACTGACAAATGGCGCCCGCAGCGTCGTGTCTTCTCCGCAGTAGACCAGGTCGCAGTACATCAACATGGTCACTCCAATGCCGACCGCCATTCCGCAGGGCGCCGCAATTACCGGCTTGGAACACGTCATGATCGCTTGGATGAATCGTCCAAGCGGACCGTCCAGGCCATCGGGCGGATCGGACAAATCATTGCCGCTGGTAAAACAATCGGTTTGCCCGACGAACAGGATAACCCGCACTTCGTCGCTAGCCTGCGCATCGTTCATCGCATCGGCAAGCGAAGCATACATAGCCTTCGTCAGTGCGTTTTTCTTGTCAGGTCGATTGAACCGGATCGTCAAGATTCGCTCCGAGAGGTCAACAAGGATAAGGTCGGTCATCGAGTAGATATACACTGATGTTGTGTCTTCGGAGCCAGCCATTCGATAGCGAACACTCTACGAGGGGCGACCCGTTGATTCACCCCCTTGTTGGGGGGTGCGTGGATCATGCGGCAAGACTAGCCTTGAATGTAGTGCTAGCTGTATGTCCGGCCGCGTCTAGCCCCAAGCCACCGGCGCCAGCGACCTCCTCCGCGGCTTCGTTAGCGCGCAGGGGCACATACGTGCACGACGAATTGCTTCGACAAGAACATTCCGAATGGCTGATCTGGAGCACTTCGTGGGTTCGGGATAAATGGCGCCTCTTGGGCCGCTTGTTGACCGACACGAACGTATCCCGGCTCACACCCAAAGCAGACTTTTCGCGGTCAACGCTTCTCGAAAGGCTCGTCACGACGCTTCGGGTCCCCATGCGTATCGTTGGCGATGGAACGGGTCCGCCGGGGTCAACTCGATCACCGCGGCTTCCGCTTCCGCTTTTTTTTACCGTGCAAAGATCCAAGAGCATCGCTACAACGCCAAACTGGCGAGCTGAACCGAAGTCTAGTTGCACATCGCGTGGTTCGCCTGCAATCTACGTCCGTTCAGCACGAATGGGAGGCGCCATGGGAACGGCAGAGCAAAAGACTCTCGACTGGATTGATCAGGCGCCGTTTTCGTTCTCGGGATCGGCAATGACGAAGGCTTCACCCGACGCGGTGTTTGCCGTCCTGGCAGACCACGAACGCTGGCCTGAGTGGTTCCCAGTTATCACGAAAACGGTGGTGTTGGGCGAACAGCGAGCGGGGGCGGGTACCCGGCGCTTGACCAACATCCCGGGCGGTAGCATCGAAGAACTTATCTTGGCTTGGGATATTGGCCGGCGTTTTGCATTTACCGCCACCGCTGTTCACCCGGCGATCGTGCACGCGCTCTTGGACGACTGCCGTATCGAGCCCGTGCATGGCGGAGCACGAGTTACCTACACTGTTTATCTCGATCCCGCGGGGATGGTCCATCCGCTCTTGGATCTGATGAAGGGGCTGCTGACGTCAGAACTCAACAAGGGAATGCAGGCACTCGCCGTTCGCGCCGAGGCTCCATAGGACGCACGTGCTGTGATCCCGCATCGGCAAGTGGGGCTGAGCAGTCGTCCCTGACGTGGCCCGCTTCGACGGGCCTTTTGTTCACGCCAGGGCCTTGAAGCAGCCGTTTGGGACTGCCTTCGTTGACAACCGCCAAGCGGTAATATTGCGACTCTTCAAAGGAATCCGAGGGGAGTACGCATGTCTTCGCCACAAAGACCGATTGCCACGGCGGCGGAACTTCTCGCAGCATGCCAAGACACTAGTACCTCGACCGATTAATTACGAAACATAGTGTTTGCCCATCTTCTGATCTGCATCTTGTCTGGTGAAGGTCCACGCGATGCCCTGGGCTTCGGCGTTACGGCGCTGTTCCCATGCGGCGACTTCCGCGGCGAGCAGGGTGCGGTTGGGCAGGCGCCGGTCAAGGCACTGGCGATCAAGAATGCCGATCTCGATTTCCGCCATGTTGAGCCAGCTAGCGTGTTTCGGGGTGTAGTGGAAGACGACACGGCGAAGCAGGCGCTCGGCCGCCCGGATGCCGAGCACGTCCTCGAAGCAGACGCGGAAGTGGGTACTGAGATTGTCGAGAACCAAGTGAATGCGCCGCGCGTTCGCGTAGACGTGCTCGAGCAAGTGCTGGACGAAGGCAACGAAGTCGATCTTGGCCCGGCGAGCGGTCACCGCGACTGTCCGGCGTCCGCCCTTGGGCTCTACGGCCACGAACACATTGCAGGTGCCGGCGCGGGCATACTCGTAGTCGTGCTTGGCCGCCGCCCCGGGCTGCACTGGCAACGGCGCACGCGTATCGCGGAGCAGTTGCTTGCTCTTTTCGTCCACGCAGACGACCGGCTCCTGGCTCCGGAACGGTCGCGCGTACAGCGCCAGCAGGTCGTACATGCGTTGTCGGTACTGTTCGGTCAGGGCGCCAATGCACCACATCAGCTTGCGCCACGGCTTGAGGCAGTTTTTTTTAGCAGCCGGCGAATGGTCTCCCGGCTGATCGGACCGATCCCCGCCTGTGACTGCGCCGCCTGCTCCAGCAAGACCAAGGTCCAGCGCTTGGCCCCGGTCGGCGGCGCAGAACAAGCCAACGCCACAATTTGCGCTTCAACGTCCGTGTCGTATTGGCGCGGCTTGCCCGGCCGGACCTCATCATGCAGAGCATATTCCAAGCCCCCTTGCAGATACGCGGCCCGGGTGCGCCAGATCGCTGTTCGTCCCACCCCTAACACGTCCATGATCTGCGCCTCGGACAAACCGCGGTCGAGGGCAGCAAGGATATGGGCACGATTAAATTCCCGCGCCGAGTGCAAACCTTTTGCACGAAATGAAGCAATCAACTGCCGGTCCTTCTTGGTAAGGTGCAACTCCGTTCGACGCATCGCCGTATCCTCCCGAAGTGGTGGGCGTGCGTCATGATACAATGTTCCGTTATTTATGTGTTATCGTACTAGTACTAGTGTTCGGCACGTCGTCGTTCGCGGCCACATCGCCAATGCGCCGTCCGTTCGCCTCGCCCCCGGGCAATCGATCATCGGAGAAGCCGATGACGCCTCTATCTCGTTTGCACCTGACACCGACGGTTTGCAATTAAGCTCGGACAACGAGGTACGCAGTCTTCGACTCGAGGCGTCGCTCGACAAACGGGCGCTCTTCAACGACACCAGCGTGGATAGCCTGGGGTGCATTCGGCTTCAAGCGATCACTGCACGGGGTCAGATTCAGATTCTCGCGCGCGACAAGGTGTTGAGTGGCCATGTCGATGTCGACGGTCTCGACGTGATCGCCGCCGATGCGCGAATGCAGAACGACCGGCCCAGCGGATTCGGGGTTAAGGTCATCCAGGGAGCATTCACGCTTTGGAACATGCAGGCGGACGAAAGTGTCATCGTCAGCGCCCGCCTCAAAGGTCTGTCGGCGGGACGGCCTTCTGCTCCAGTGCTTGGGAGTGGCATCTTCGTGAGCGGCGCCGGGTTCAACGGTGGTCGCCTCGTTGTAGGGTTACTTGAGACCGGAGCGGTTTACAGCGACGGAAAGATCGCGTCCGGAACACCCGATGTCATTACCGGCGGAGTCTTCACGGTCTACGGTGCCATAGTTGATCTTGTCCGCAATATCGGACCTGTCGTGACGTATGGCGTCAACGACATGGTATTGGATAACTGGGGCGCCGTAGATCAGTGGATTGCCGAAGAGAAACTCACGTCATTCGGACCCAGCGGAATAGGGTTTGTAAACTTCGGAACCTTGAACGAGCTGACCGCTAATTCGCCCATCGAGACATTTGGCAAAGGTGCCCGCGGCTTCAATGTCTACGACGGCACGCTGAACCAAGCGACATTCGACCGAATAACAACTCACGCGGATGGCGCCGTTGGCGTCCAGATTAGCAAGCCAGTTGGCCGCCTCGTTGTCCGTCGCGGCATCGAGACCTTCGGCGGGACCGGCGAATCATTGGTTAAGGGGGTCGTCATGACGCTCTCGGCCATCGGATTGAGCGTCAAGCCGGGCGGCTCCGCACGTTCAATTGAAATCGATGGTGGCGTCACGACCAACGGTAAGGGCATAGCACCTGTTGAGCTACACGGCACCGTCGACGTTCTGCGTATAAATGGTGGTGCGACGGCCGCCGGTGGAGGGTTCGACAAAATCTGAGCTCGCATTGCAGCCACGAATGTGCTCATCGCTCTCGGCAATAGCCCTATCGAGCTCGAAACGGTAGCGCCAAGCCTTCACGCCGTTCGGTTTGACCTCAAGGTAAAGATCCTGGTGGTCGGTCAGCTTGTAGGGCCTGTCCTTGACCAGTGCGGTCCGGCATTTCGTGTCGTTCAGCATACGACTCCGAGAGATCTCGGCCGTACCCGGTTTTTGGGACCGAGTATTTCAGGCCATACCCGGAATCGTACCCGGTTTATGGTGAAATGAGAAGAAGCTGATTGTCGTGCAGAGAAAAGAAAAAGCCCAGCGTTTACGAGGCCTTACGGGTGATTGTGATATGTGCTAAAGCGGTGTGAAGTGGGCCGAAAGGGTTAGACATTGAAACGAAAGTGCATCACGTCGCCATCCTTGACTACGTAATCACGGCCTTCAACGCGCATCTTACCGGCTTCTTTCGCCCCTTGCTCACCCTTACCTGCGACGAAATCGGCGAAGGCGATCACCTCCGCGCGGATGAAGCCTTTCTCGAAGTCGGTGTGAATCGCGCCGGCGGCCTGGGGTGCAGTACTGCCATGCCGAATCGTCCATGCGCGTACTTCCTTCGGTCCGGCCGTGAAATACGTATCCAGCCCGAGCAGCTTGTATCCCGCATGAATCAGTCGGTCGAGCCCGGCCTCCGACAAGCCCATGTCGTCGAGGAAGATCTTCTTGTCTTCCGCTGCAAGATCCGCGATCTGCGACTCGACCGCCGCCGAAATGGCAACGACGGGCGCGCCCTCGCGCCGCGCGTATTCCTCGACGCGCGCGAGCAGAGGATTGTCCGTGAACCCGTGTTCCGCGACGTTGGCGACATACATCGTCGGCTTCATCGTCAGCAGAAACAGCGGCTTCAGGATCGCACGCTCTTCGGGATAAAGATCGACCGACCGCGCCGGCTTTGCCTCGTTCAGCGCCGGGCCGATCTTTTCGAGTACCGCGACCAGGCGCTGCGCCTCCTTGTCGCCGCCGCTGCGCGCGGCTTTGGCTTGCTTGGTCATCTGCTTGTCGACCGTCGCGAGGTCCGCTAGCGCAAGCTCGGTGTTGATCGTCTCGATGTCGGAGATCGGGTCGATCTTCCCCGCCACATGAACCACATTTCCGTCCTCGAAGCAGCGCACGACGTGCGCAATGGCGTCGGTCTCTCGAATATTCGCCAGGAACTGATTGCCGAGACCTTCGCCCTTGGATGCGCCGGCCACCAGTCCCGCGATGTCCACGAATTCAACGACGGCCGGAAGCACCCGCTCCGGATGCACGATCGCTGCCAGCTTTGCCAACCGCGAATCAGGCACCTCGACGATGCCGATGTTGGGCTCGATGGTGCAGAACGGATAGTTCTCGGCAGCGATGCCCGCCTTCGTCAGCGCATTGAAAAGGGTCGACTTGCCGACGTTGGGAAGGCCGACGATGCCGCACTTGACGCTCATGAAGTGGCCTTTTCGCTGGGAGGCTCGCCATCGATGCGAGTGTGCAATTCGTGCATCGCGCGTTCCATCTCGCCTGCCGCCAGCCTTGGCCAGATCTGGAGCGCGCGCTCAAGTGAATCGTTGATCGCCACGTGCTCGGCGGTCGCGGGCGGCCGCAGGACATAATCTGCGACTTCCTGCTCGGAAAGCATGCCGTCGCGAGGGTGGCCGATACCGATGCGCAGCCGCCAGAACTCACCCGAACCAATCGCGGCGGCAATGTCCTTGAGGCCGTTGTGACCGGCAAAGCCACCGCCGAGCTTGAGCTTGACGACGCCGGGCTTGAGGTCAAGTTCGTCGTGGGCGACGACCATTTCGGAGGGAGCAATTCGGTAAAATCGCGCGAGCGCACCGACCGAAAGCCCACTTCGGTTCATGAACGTTTGCGGCACCGCGAAGCGCGGCTCGCCATCCGTCACCAGCGCGTGAAATCTCACCTGCGCGCTGAACGTTGCAGACTGCCGCTGCGCGAGTCGTTCCACGAACCATGCGCCCGCGTTGTGTCGCGTGGCAGCGTATTCGCGCCCCGGATTTCCCAGCCCGACGATCAAGCGCAGTGGATTCGCCATGGTTGTCCCGGGCAGTCATGGGCCGCAACGAAAAGGCCCGCCGGCAGCTTCAGGGCGGGCCCGATCGAAGGTGGCATCCGGTAGCCGCCTACTTCTTGTCGTCCTTCTTGCCCGCCGATTTTTCCGCACCTTTGTCCGCCGCTTTTTCGCCAGCTTTGTCCCCAGCTTTGTCAGCACCCGCTTTGGCTTCTTCGCCAGCGGCTGCGGCATCCGTCGTCGCAACTTCGGTTGTCGCCGCCACCTCTTCGACTTCGGCAACGACACGCGGAATGATCGCCGTCGCAACCGCCGGGTTGGTCGTGCCGCGCGTCACAGCGGCCACGCCTTGAGGCAGCTTGAGATCGGAAACATGAATCGACTGTCCGACGGCGAGCGCCGAAAGGTCGACTTCGATAAACGCCGGCAGGTCCTTGGGCAGGCACGACACATCGAGTTCGGTGATCACGTGCGAAATGATCGCGTCGGTCGTCTTGTGCGCCGGCGAGTCCTCCGCATGCGTGAAGTGTAACGGCACCTTGATGTGTATTTTGCGATTCTCGTCGACGCGCTGAAAGTCGACGTGCAGCACCTCGTTTCGAAACGGGTGCATCTGGACGTCGCGCAACAGCACGCGCTGCGCGGCGCCGTCGAATTTCATCGTCAGGATGGAAGAATGGAACGCTTCCTTCCGGAGGGCATGGATCAACGCGTTGTGATCGAGTTCGATCGGCTGCGGGCTGGCGGTCCCGCCATAAACGATGCCGGGGGCGCGACCGCTCCTCCGCAAGCGTCGGCTTGCGCCGCGGCCTTCGGTTGCGCGCGCAAACGCGGTGAATTCGTGCTGCTGCATGGCGAAACTCCTCATGTCTGCGGCCTTCCGGCACGGGCCTCAGTGTGGCTGGTGGCCCGACGGTCGTCCGCGGTGGCGACACCCGGGTCAGCCGCAATGCGCGCAAATGCGTTTATCACGCATCGCATCGTTAACCACGCTTCAGCGGACGCCGGGAAAGCTTTGAATTATAACCCAAATGGCGCGACCGACGCAATCGACGCCGCAGGCGAAACCAGCCTCGGGACGGCCGAGCTATTCGGTGAACAGCGAGCTGACCGATTCTTCGTTGGAGATACGCGTCATCGTCTCGGCCAGCAACTGTGCGCAGGACAGCACGCGGATGCGCTTGCAGGCACGCGCCTCTTCGGACAGCGGAATCGTGTCCGTCACCACCATCTCGTCGAGTTCGGACTCGGCGATGCGTTGAACCGCGCCGCCTGAAAGCACCGGATGCGTGCAATAGGCGATGACCTTACGCGCGCCGTTTTCCTTGAGCGCGATGGCCGCCTTGCACAGCGTGTTCGCCGTATCGACGATGTCGTCCATGATGACGCACGCACGCCCTTCGACGTCGCCGATGATGTTCATGACTTCCGCGACATTGGCCTTGGGACGCCGCTTGTCGATGATCGCGAGATCGGAATCGAGCCGTTTGGCGATAGCGCGCGCGCGGACAACGCCGCCCACATCGGGCGACACCACGAGCAGGTCCTCGTGGTTCTGCTTCCACAGATCGCCGAGCAGCACGGGTGTCGCGTAAATATTGTCGACGGGAATGTTGAAAAAGCCCTGGATCTGGTCCGCATGAAGGTCCATGGTCATGACGCGGTTGACGCCCACGGTCATGAGCATGTCAGCGACGACTTTGGCGGTGATCGCCACGCGCGCGGACCGCGGGCGACGATCCTGGCGCGCATACCCGAAATAGGGAATTGCGGCCGTGATCCGGCCTGCCGACGCGCGCTTCAACGCGTCGACCATGACGAGGATCTCCATCAGATTGTCATTGGTGGGCGCGCACGTAGACTGCAGGATGAAAACGTCGCGCCCGCGAACATTTTCGAGCAACTCGACCATCACTTCGCCGTCGGAGAAGCGTCCGACGATGCAGCGGCCCAGGCTGATGTTCATGTGCCGGACGACCGCTTCAGCGAGTTTCGGATTGGCGTTGCCGGTGAAGACCCGCATGCGCTCAAAATGCATGGCGATCGCCCGCGGACAAAGCGTCGTGCAGGAAGGACAGCCTGCGCAACATGGACATGGCTGGGAGGGTAGAGATCGAACCCACGAATGCCGGAATCAAAATCGCACGCACCGCGCAATTGAGAGACAACTGGAGTTGCCAATGATAACGCGATCAGGCGGATTGCCTGTTGCCGCTCATTCTCGCTATTTCCCCTTTTGCGGATCAGCGTCCCGACAGGCACCCAGCCGGAATCAGATGAGCTCTTTCTTCGCGCGCAGGCCGAGGGTCACAGCGGCCAACCCGATCGCGCACGCTCCCAATGGCACGAAGGCGAGCGCGGGAACACTGCTCACGTCCCATGCGGCGCCGCTGGCGACTGCGACGGCCACCGCGCCGCCGTAGCTGATCGTAAACATCCCCGCCGAGGTCCGTGCAACATCCTCGGGACGGCAAAGAAGCGGTGGCAGCGTAAGGCCCAAAATCAATGCCGCCGAATCCGAAAACCCGAGCAATGCGGCCCAAACGATGGTTGCGGGGCCGATCATCAATACGAGCCCGGCGATTGACAGGAGCGAAAGCACCGCGGAAGCGATGTAGGGCCATGCACGGCGCTCCAGTTTTCCGGCGACCAGCAACAGCAGCAGCGAGGCCGGCAGCTGACCGAAGTTGATCGCGGTCAGCGCACCGCTGATCAGATCCGGCCGCCCTGCGCTGGTGAGGTAGATCGGTATAAACGCGTTCGCGCTGAAGTAGATTGCGTTGACGCAGCAAAACAACGCGCCGAGCCGCCAGACAAGACCGATGTGCCAATCGGGAAGCCACCTGCGCGGCACTGCCCGGTGGTTGTCCGGCGCTATCGGCGCGAAGAAGTGGATTGCGGCGGCGATCAGCGCGATCGGTAACGACCAAAACACCAGCGAGAGGCGCCAGCTGCCGCTTAGCAGCGGCAAGACGAAGGGAATCGTGAGCAGCGTCGGGAAAATTTCTCCCACCAACAGGCCATTGGTGTAGATCGCCGTACCAAGTCCGATACGGCGCGGGAGCCATTGCCGCACCGCAGTCGGCATGATCGGCTGCATGATGGCAACACCCGCCGACATGACCACCGTGGTTGCGAACAATACCGCGTAGCTCGTGCTCAAGCCGCGCAACGCCGAGCCTGTTGCCACCAGAACCAATCCCCCGAGCAGGGCGCCCTTGACGCCCAAACGCGCCACCAATAAAGAGCCGGCCAAAGCAGCGACCGCGAACAAGGCAGGTGGAATACTGCTCAGCAGGCCGATTTGCGTGGCGTTCAGGGAGAAATCATTGCGAATCATCGCGATGACCGGAGGGACCGCGAGGATGGTAAGCCGCAATCCGTTCCCCGCCAGCCATAGCAGCATGACCGCGACCCACGTCGGCGGCGAAGGACGATCTTGGTTGGCCGCAGTCATGGTCCTCGTGGCTGGTGCGATTTGCGCCTGCGCTTCGTGGGTGATCCGTGCTGCGTTGTCTCTGAGCTCACCGGCGCCCACCGCGCCAAGGCGCTGGCACCGGATTGACGCTAGCCGACGGCAGCTTCCTGGCCTTGAAGTCCAGGTACTGAACGTCGCAAAGTGGCCCGGTGCGCCCGGCGGATTCTTCAGTTACAGCAGCTCACGCGTAACTGAATCATTTAATTGGCTGGGGAGGTAGGGATCGAACCTACGAATGCCGGAATCAAAATCCGGTGCCTTACCACTTGGCGACTCCCCAAGGGAAAACGCAAAACGCTATTGACCGCTACGTCAGGCGTATCGCCACAACGGGTGGCGAGCAAGCGAACGCGCAACAAATCCGGTGATGCCATCTGGCATGCGCGAAAGCGCCTGTTGCGCGGCGCTCTCGGCAGCAAACGCGGCAAAAACGCACGCCCCCGACCCCGTCATTCGCACGACCGACCCCCGCGACTCGCGCGCAAGCGCTTCGAGACAGCGGGAAACTTCCGGAAACCGCGCTGCTGCAACGCGATAAAGATCGTTGCGGCCATATCCTTCGGAAAAGACTGCCATTTTCGCGGACTCGGTGTTACGTGTCAATTCTGGGGCCGAGAAAATCACCTGCGTCGGCACGTCGATTGATGGCGTAATCACGGTGAACCAGGTCGTCGGAAATGTCATCGCCTGAAGCTGTTCCCCGACGCCGCGTGCGAAAGCCGGCTCGCCGAACACGAAGAATGGCACATCTGCGCCCAGTTGGAGTGCAAGTCGCATCAACTCAGCGCGCGACAATCCAAGATTCCACAGCCGATTGAGTCCGAGGAGCACTGTGCCAGCGTCAGAACTGCCGCCGCCAAGGCCCGCCCCCATCGGCAACCGCTTATCGATGCCGATCGACACGCCGTGCCCGACGTGGCAATGCCGCTGGAGCATTCGGGCCGCGCGGACCGCGAGATCGTCATCGGCCACGACAGCGTCGGGGCCACGCGTGCGCACAATCAAGGCGTCATCACGCAGCGCGAGCGAGATCGAATCGCCGCGCGCGATCAACACGAACAATGACTCCAGCGTGTGATACCCATCCGGACGGCGCCCGGTCACATGCAGGAAGACATTGAGTTTCGCCGGGGCGGGCAATGTCAGTGTGCGACTTGCGTTCATTGCCGGGCGTCCACTACGAGGCGCAACTCGACGTCCGGGTACGATAGCGTCATGCGTACGGGACGCGCAACGCCGTTCGTGTCCGGCATGAACGCCTGATAAAGGATGGTCCAGCCATCCTGCCGAAGTACATGCGGCGTTCCGTCGGCCGCGGGTTCCACGGCGAACGACGAGCCGGTGCGTGGTACTCCCTGAATCCAGTACGCGAGGCCGTCGACCGGCAGCGACCAATCGAGGGACTGCGCAGTCAGCGCGGTCCAATCGGGCGCCGTTGCCACGCGTCCGTCGGCGGTACGCAGCGTGACGCCGTCGCGCCCTCCCGACAATCGAGCGATCGTCTGCCCCAGCGGAGACGCGAGGTCCAGGTCGTCACGATCACCGTCGTGCCGCCACCGGAAATTCGCGGTTAGCGCATCGGCCCCATGGCGCACCGACAAGCGACCCGCGGCCTCGAACGACGTGCTCGGAGGCGCAAACGCGGCCGAGGGCGCGGCCTGATCGGGCGTCAGCCCGGCGCAAGCTGCCAAGGCGAATGCGCAGCCGAGACCTGCGGCGCGGACTGCGTAGCCGCCAAGCGATTGCATCGAGTCGGAAAAGCAGCCCGCTAGGGAGCGAGACGGCGCACGGTTTCGAGCAGCAGCGCGTTATCCGGCGTTTGCTTGAGCTGCGACTGCCAGACTTCGCGGGCGTGACTCTGTTCGCCCTTGGCCCACAGCACTTCGCCGAGGTGCGCGGCAATTTCGGGATCGGAGTGATCGGCAAGGGCGCGGCGAAGGTACTTCTCCGAATCTTCGAGATTACCCAAGCGGTAGTAAGCCCAACCCATGCTGTCGAGAATGAACGGGTCGGCAGGCGCGAGTGCGAGCGCTTGCTCGATCAATTTGAGGCCCTTCGGCGGTGCGCTGAGTACGATCGACCAGCGTGTAGCCCAGCGCATTGAGGGCCTGCGCGTTATCGGGTTTGAGTGCGATCAATTGATTCAGGCGTTTCTCCGCTTCGTCCAACCGATCGAGCTTTTCGGCGACCATCGCGATGTCGTACAGAAGATCAGCCGAATCCGGGTTGCTCACGAGTCCGGCGGTAAGCACGGCGTACGCACCTTCGTTGTCGCCGCCGTCGCGCAACAATTGGGCCTCGGCCTGTGTGCGTTCGATACGCTGATCCATGCCGTCGGCCTTGAGGTTCGAAAGATAGCGGCGGGCTCCCGTGATATCGCCCTTCTTCGCCATCATCGCCGCAATGCGCAATTTCGCCGTCCAGGCGCGATCGCCCTCGGTCACCTCGCCATAGAGCTTGATCGCGTCGTCGTAACGCCGATTCTCCTCGGCGATTTGCGCGAGATAGAACGACACGACGCCTGGCTCGCCGAAACCGCTCGCCTTCAACGACTCGAACAATTGTTGCGCCGTCGCGAAATCGCGCATTTGCACCGACAGTGCCGCGACCGCGAATTGAAGCTCGCGATCGTCAGGGTCTTCGTGCGAGAGGCGCTGGAACACGTCGCGCCCTTCCGCATAGCGCTTTTGTTCAACGTAGAGCTGCGCCAGCGCGACGCTGGCAGCGCGCGATTCGGGCACGCTCGCAAGAAAACCGTTCAGGAAGCTGATGGCGCCTTGGGGCGACGTTTTGGCCAGGATGTCGGTCTTGATCAGCGCCGCGCGTTCCCAGCCCGGCTTGAGCACTAACGCACGATCGGCGGCGCGGACCGAGACCGCGGTAATTTCGATGTCCGTGAGGCCGGTATTGAAACCCGCGAGCGCAACGGCAAATTGAGCTTCCGCGACATTCGGATATGGCTTCGCCAGTTCGACGACAAGTCGGTACACGGCGGCCTTGTCGGTTTGTGCGGAAAGCGCCTGATTGAGCTGGACGAACGCGTCGCCCAACGTTCCGTTGGTGGCAGCATCGGCGAGAACGTGTTCGAGTTCCGCCTTCAACTCGTTGCCCGCGCCAGATTGCGTCAGCGTCGCAACCATTTGCCTGGCCCGCTCCGCGGTCGGGTCGAGCGATTGCCACAATTTGGCGGCTTCGAGGGCGAGTGCACGTTGACGCGCAAACAGCGCAACTTCCGTAGCCCTGCGCGCCAGTCGCGGTTCCTGCGATTCCTTCGCCGCCTCGAAATACGCGCGCGCGGCCAACGCTGCGTCACCGCGCTGCAAGGCGATGTCGCCCACGAGGATGCGATACAACACATCGGCGGTTAACGCCGATTCGCCTGGCGCGGGAGTTGCGGAATCGGACGGTGCCGCAGCGGGGGGCGCCTCGGTTTGGGTTTGCGCGATTGCGCTCAGCCAGAGGCCCGAAAGCGCGATCGCCAGCGCGAGGCGAGGATGGAGCAACCAGGTTGTAGAGGACACGTTACAAGTCGCTTTCTGCAAAGGCCAAGGGAGCGGCCAGCGTAACTCAAATCTTAGGGTATATTTGGCATTGCAACAAACGCCGTCCGTCCCCCTCAGATGCCCGAACTTCCCGAGGTCGAAACGACCAGACGCGGCCTAGCGCCTTACGTAGAGCGGCAGAAAGTGACGGCCGTCAGGCTATACGACCGACGTTTGCGGTGGGTGGTTCCGCAGGATCTTCCAAAGTATCTGATCGGCAGGACAATCGATCACATCGATCGACGCAGTAAGTACCTACTCTTCCGACTTGGCCCGGATACACTTATCGTGCATCTGGGAATGACAGGCAGCCTGCGCGTTCATCGAGACCGGCCGCCGAAGGGCGTTCACGATCACATCGATATCGAGTTCGACAACGGTGTCCTGCTGAGGTACCACGATCCGCGACGCTTCGGGGCAGTGCTCTGGTCGCCACACTCAGAGCACGTCCACCCGCTGCTCTCGAAGCTCGGTCCAGAACCGTTTTGCGCGGAGTTCGATGCCGACTACCTCCGTCGAGCGACCCGCAAGCGAGGTGCGGCGATCAAACTTGCGCTCATGGACAATCACCTCGTCGTCGGAGTCGGGAACATCTACGCCAACGAAGCCTTGTTCCGCGCCGGAATCCGCCCAACCCGGCCGGCGAATCGCATTGCGCCCGCGCGCCTCGAGCGGCTCGTAGCTGCGATTCGCGAGACGCTGTCCGACGCGATCAGCAAGGGCGGCAGCACGCTGCGCGACTACGTCGATAGCGCCGGTGAGCCCGGATATTTTCAACTCGACTATTGCGTCTATGGCCGCACCGGGCAACCGTGCCGCGTCTGCAGCACCCCCATTCGCGCCACGCGGCTCGGCGGACGCAGTACCACCTACTGTCACGTCTGCCAGCGCTAGTACCCGCGCCTTGTTTTGGCGCGCTTTATGCTAGAGTCATCGACGCGCCCCGCAAAGGGAGGGCGAGACTTGAACCGCCCAGGAGGTGGCGCGATGATGCAAACCAAGGATCTGGCGGCACGGTTCGAGGCCTATAGCGACTGGCGCCGCAGGTTGTCGTCCGGCATCTCCGCATTGCATGGCTGGCTGTCCCAGCAGGAACTGGCGGACGCCCATGCCGATCTCGCCATCCAGCACCTGCTCGAGCGCCTGCACCAGGACAAGCTGGTTGTTGCGTTCGTTGCCGAGTTTTCGCGCGGCAAGTCCGAGTTGATCAACGCCATCTTTTTCGCCGATTTCGGCCAGAGGCTCCTGCCGTCCGCTGCGGGTCGGACGACCATGTGCCCAACCGAGTTGCTTTACGACTCGTCGCGCCCGCCTTCGATCCGCCTGCTGCCGATCGAAACCCGCGCACGTGACGGCACCGTTGCCGAATTCAAGAATTACGCCGACGAGTGGGTCACGCTGCCGCTCGACATGTCGTCGGCCGACAAGATGACCGAAGTGCTCTCGCAAGTCTCGCAGATCAAGCGGGTTCCGGTCGCCCTGGCGCGCAAGTACAGCCTGTATGACGACGGTGACCTCCTGACAACGAACCCGACGGCCGACGAACGTCTCGTCGATATCCCTTGCTGGCGTCATGCGGTGATCAACTTTCCGCACCCCTTGCTGCAGCAGGGGCTGGTCATTCTCGACACCCCGGGCCTGAACGCGATCGGCACCGAGCCCGAACTCACATTGAATCTGCTGCCCAATGCGCATGCAGTGCTGTTCATTCTCGCGGCCGATGCTGGAGTGACGAAGACCGACATCGACGTCTGGAACAACCACCTCGTTGGCGAAAACCCGGCGTCGAAGGAAGGTCGACTCGTCATCCTGAACAAGATCGACGGGCTGTGGGACGAGCTCCGAACCGCAACCGAGATCGAAGCGGAGATTTCACGCCAGGTTCGCACGAGTGCTGAATTGCTCGCCCTACCACCCGCGCAAATCTTCCCGGTCTCCGCCCAGAAGGCGTTGCTGGCCAAGGTCAACGGTGATGACGCGCTGCTCGCGAGGAGCCGGTTGCCGCAGCTGGAGCAGGCCCTCTCCAAGGAATTGATTCCGGCGAAGCGACACATCGTCGGGTCGGCGACCAAGGCGGAAGTTCGTTCGCTGGCAGCGGCGGTCAAATCGATTCTCGACAGCCGCATTGCCGGTATCCATGAGCAACTCGCCGAACTGAAGGGTTTGCGCGGCAAGAATCAGGACGTCGTCGAGCACATGATGGAGCGCATCCAACAGGAAAAGAGTCTGTTCGAGCGCGGGATGCAGCGCTTTACGGCCCTGCGCACGGTGTTCACGCAGCACACGAACACGCTGTACGAAAGCATCGGGCTCGAAACCTTGCGCGGTACCGCCGGGGCAACCCGCAAACGCATTGAAGTCAGTCCGTTCACCAAGGGTGTGCGTTCGGCGATGAACGATTTCTTCGCCAGCATTCACGGCGGCATCGATAAAAGCGGCCGCCAAACGAGCGAAATCCACGAGATGATGCAGGCGATGTACGCTCGCTTCGCCAAGGAACATGGGCTCGAGACGTTTAACCCGCCGCCGTTCTCGATGCTCAAGTATCAGAAAGAAATCGAGCGGCTCGAACGTGCATACAACGTGCACTTCAATACGCTCTGGAACATGGTGAGCAAGGCCAAGTTCACGCTGATGAAGCGGTTCTTCGAGACCATCGCCATACGAGTCAAGCATGTCTATGACATTGCCAACCGCGATCTCGACAGCTGGCTGAAGGCCGTGATGGCGCCGCTCGAAACGCAGGTGCGAGAGCATCACTTGCAGTTGCGCCGCCGACTGGAAAGCGTGAAGCGAATTCACCGCGCAAGCGACGAACTCGAGGAACGGATCTCGGAACTCGAGTTGGCGGAGGCCGGGGTGCGGGGCCAAATCGACGCGCTGGCCGGCGAACTCGCCGCGATCGACTTCATCGTCGATCAGCCGGATTTCCTGCCCGCGGCGGCAAACGCCGCCTAGCGCGTTGTGCTTGCGTCGAGCTTGGCTGCCGCCATTAGCCCTTCGTACTTGCGCAGCAACTGCTCCCGGCTCTCAACGTAGTCGGGATTGACCGGTATACAATCGACCGGACAGACCTCCACGCACTGCGGCGCATCGAAATGCCCGACACACTCGGTGCATTTGCCGGGATCAATGACGTAGATTTCGGTGCCCTGGCTGATCGCATCGTTCGGACACTCGGGCTCGCACACGTCGCAGTTGATGCACTCGTCGGTAATCAGCAGCGCCATCGATGGATTTCCTACTACGGTTTTGCCGCCGTCACCTTGGCCTTGAGCCGCGCGGCGACGATGGGATGCACAAAGCTACTCACATTCCCGCCGAAACGGGCGATTTCACGGACGATCGTCGCCGACATGAACAAGTACTGTTCGGCCGGCGTCAGGAACAGGGTTTCGACCTCCGGATACAGGTTTCGGTTCATGCCCGCCATCTGGAATTCGTACTCGAAATCGGACACGGCACGCAGTCCGCGTACGATGACATTCGCCCCGATGGAGTGCACGAAATCCATCAGCAAGCCGGAGAAGCCCATCACTTCCACATTGGGATAATCAGCCAGCACTTCGCGCGCCATCGCGATTCGCTCGGCGGCAGTAAACATCGGCCGCTTGCTCTCGCTGTCGGCGATCCCAACAACAACCCGGTCGAACAGTTTCGCCGCCCGCCGAACCAGGTCCTCGTGACCCTTGGTGAACGGGTCGAATGTTCCCGGATAGACGACTTTGAGCATGGACGTTCAGTCAGAAGGTGCCCGGCGCAGCAGATGATAATGCACCTGCCCGGCCTTGTCGCGGTGCGAGATCGCAAGGCCTGCACCGGATACCGCCGAGCGGGCTTCCGCGTAGATGACACCGCCGGTGGCCAGGCGCGCGGCAGCTGCCGGGAGCAACGCCGCCCACGGATCAGCGTCGAAGGGCGGGTCGAGAAAGATCACGTCGAACAGCCTTGATTCGCGCAGCAGAAACATCTGCGCGTCATCGCGATGCGTTTCCAGCGTCCGGGCGCCAAGCGTCGCGCCCGTCGCCTCGAGCGCACGCACGAGTGCGGGATTTCGATCAACGGCAACTGCGAGCGTGGCGCCACGCGACAGCGCTTCGAGCGAAAGCGCGCCACTCCCCGCAAACACATCCAGCGTCTTCGCACCTGTCAAATCCTGTCCAAGCCAGTTGAACAGTGTCTCGCGGACGCGATCGGGCGTCGGCCGTATGCCTTCATTCGACGGGAAGCGCACGCGGCGGCCACGCCAGTGTCCACCGATGATCCGAATCTGGTTGGGAAGCGGCAAGTCGTGGACGGTCGCTGTATGGTCGAAGGGTAGAATTATAGCTTCCGAGTCTCGATCATCTTCCATGCTCGATCTTTTCAAGCGCACTCCCGACACCGACACGCGAACCTGGAGCGAACGGCTCAAGCATGGACTCGGACGCACGCGCGAAATACTCACGCGCCCGATCACCTTGCCGCTCGGCCGCAAGACGCTCCCCGACGAAACGCTCGCAGAACTCGAGACCGCGCTTATCGCCGCCGATGTCGGCCTTCCGGCAACGACCCATCTGCTCGCCGACATGAAAGAGCGCTGGAAGCGGCAGGACGCGGCCTCCGATCCGCGCGACGCGTTGCGAGCGTCGCTGGCGACATTGCTTGCTCCGCTCGAGCAGCCGCTCCGCATCGGTGCGATACGTCCGTTCGTGATCATGCTGGCCGGTGTCAACGGCGCCGGCAAGACGACGTCGATCGGCAAACTCGCGAAATTGCTTCAGGGGCAAGGCTACTCGGTGCTTCTCGCGGCCGGCGATACCTTTCGCGCCGCCGCGCGCGAGCAACTCGAGGTCTGGGGCGCGCGCAATCACGTCCAGGTGATCGCGCAACATGGGGGCGATCCTGCAGCCGTGATGTTCGATGCGATCTCCGCGGCGCGTGCACGCGGCATCGATATCGTCATTGCCGACACTGCAGGCCGATTGCCGACTCAGCTGCACCTGATGGAGGAACTCAGGAAGATCCGCCGGGTCATCGACAAGGCACAACCCGGCGCGCCGCACGAAACGCTCCTGGTTCTCGATGCGAATACCGGGCAGAACGCTCTCGCGCAGGTGGCGGCATTCGATGCGGTGCTCGGGCTGAGCGGACTCATCCTGACCAAACTCGACGGCACCGCCAAAGGCGGCGTGATTGCGGCAATTGCGAAGACCGCCCCGGTTCCGGTCAAGTTGATCGGGGTCGGCGAAGGCGTGGATGACCTTCGCCCCTTCCGCGTGAGCGAATTCGTCGATGCCTTGATAGGCTGATCCTCCCCCGTTCGACGACGACAAGGCCGGCACTGCCTGACTCGGTCGTCTGCCCCATCGTCGCGTCGTGCAGCGTTCCGCGAGATCTCAACATGGCCATATAATTCAGGCATTTATGGCGAGCACCGAGCGACACGAGTCCTGCGTTGCCGAAGCGGGCAGGCAGGGAAGATCGGGAACTTCGGGCGGGTCTTAGCACTCTGACACCCCGAGTGCTAAAATAGCCTCTCGAAGGAGATAGAACCCATGACGGCATCGACGCTGGCTTTTCCGACCCCGGCCTCTCTGGGGAGCCTTGACCACTACGTCCAGGCGGTAAACCGGTTCCCGCTGCTGACGCTCGAACAGGAAGTCGATTTAGGACGCAGGTTGCAGCGCGACAACGACGTCGACGCCGCACGCCAGCTGGTCTTGTCGCATCTGCGCCTGGTCGTTTCAGTCAGCCGCAAATACATCGGCTACGGATTGCCGCAGGCGGACCTGATTCAGGAAGGCAACATTGGTCTCATGAAGGCCGTGCGGCGTTTCGACCCGGAGCGCGGCGTGCGCCTGGTTTCGTTCGCCCTGCATTGGATTAGGGCCGAAATACACGAGTACATTCTGCGCAACTGGCGCCTCGTGAAAATCGCCACGACCAAGGCGCAGCGGAAATTGTTCTTCAACCTGCGCAGCATGCGGCCCCGCACCGGAACATTGACACCAACCGAGGCGAGGGACATCGCGATGGCACTGTCGGTCAAACCGGAAGAGGTCATCGAGATGGAAACGCGGCTTTCCGGCCAGGACGTCGCGTTGGATCCGCAGGTCGGCGATGAAGGCGAGGTAATGACCCCGATCGCGTACCTTACGGACGCCGAGGCCGAGCCCGTGCAGATCCTCGAGCGCGCCGAAACCGAACGCAACCGCAGCGAAGGCCTTCGCCACGCGCTGGCCCGACTCGACGACCGCAGTCGCGGCATCATCGAAGCGCGATGGTTGCGGGAGGAAGACCAGGCGACGCTGCAGGACCTCGCCGATCAGTACGGAGTTTCCGCCGAGCGCATCCGGCAAATCGAAAGCAAGGCGCTCAAGGTGATGCGCGGCCAAATCGGCGCATCCTGATATTTCGCAATCGATACCACGCGAAACGCCGGCCTCGAGCCGGCGTTTTGTTGTCGTCTTCGAGTTGACTAGAACCTAGCTCAAATTCCCGGTGGGTTCTAAAGCTCGATCTGGGCCCCCAGTTCGACAACGCGATTTGTCGGGACGTTGAAGTATTCGCTGGCTTTGGTCGCGTTCTTCGACATCGATACGAACAACCGCTCCCGCCATAGCGCCATACCCGGCGTGGCGCTGGGGATCAGCGTCTCGCGCGACACGAAAAACGAAGTGTCCATCAAATCGAAGGGGTGGCCGCAGCGCGCGCACTCCTCAAGCAACTCCGGAACGTCCTGGCCTTCGGTGAATCCAAAGTACGCGTCGATCTGTTCGAAGTTCGCGCCGAGGTTCTCGATATGCACGCGATCCGAGAGTGCGACGACGGGAATTTCACGGGTCTTTACCGTAAGCAGTACGACCCGTTCGTGCAGGACCTTGTTGTGCTTGAGATTGTGCAACAGCGCGTGCGGCACACGGCCTGGCGTGTTGGTCAGGAACACAGCGGTGCCCGGGACTCGCGCAGGCGGCGAAGCAGCGATTGATTGGACGAAGGCGCCGATGGGCATCGTTTCCTCGGCAAGCCGCGCGTGCAATATCGATCGCCCACGCTTCCACGTCGTAAGCAGCGTGAAAACGAGGGCGCCGATCACGATCGGGAACCAGCCGCCATCCAAGATCTTCAGCGCATTCGACGCGAGGAACGCCGTATCGATGAGCAGCAACGGAATGGCGATGCAAAGGGCGGCGACCCGGTTCCAGTGCCAGAGTCGCGTCAGCACGACGTAGATCAGCAATGAATCGATCAGCATCGCCAACGTCACCGCGATGCCGTAGGCTGCGGCAAGATTGCTCGAGGTCCGGAAGCCCGCCACCAACAGTATTACCGCGGTGAGCAGCGTCCAGTTGATGAACGGAACATAAATCTGGCCGATCTGCCGATTGGACGTGTGCGTGATCGTCAAACGCGGGCAATAGCCCATCTGGATCGCCTGGCGCGTCAGGGAAAACGCGCCTGATATCACTGCCTGTGAGGCAATCACGGTCGCGCAGGTCGCCAATACGACGAGCGGCAAAAGCGCCCAGTCGGGCGCCAGAAGAAAGAACGGATTGTTGATGACCTTCGAATCGTGAATCAGCAGCGCGCCCTGGCCGAAATAGTTGATGGCCAGAGCCGGCAACACAAACCACAACCATGCGCGGCGGATGGGCCGCACGCCGAAATGTCCCATGTCTGCGTACAGCGCTTCGGTCCCGGTAACCGCAAGAACAACTGCGCCAAGCGACAAAAAGGCCGCCAGCGGATTGCCGAAAAGAAATTCGAATGCGTACGTTGGGCTGAGCGCAAGGAGCACCGTGGGATGTCGAGCGATCTGCATGGCGCCTAGAAGCGCAAGTGCCAGAAACCACAGGCACATCACCGGACCGAAGAACACTCCGACCCGTGCGGTGCCATGGCGCTGGATCGAGAACAGCACCACCAGGATGACCATGGTCACCGGCACGACGTAGGGCATAAGTGCCGGGGCAACGACTTCCAGACCCTCGACGGCAGAGAGCACCGAGATTGCAGGAGTGATCATGCCATCGCCGTAAAACATCGCAGCGCCGAATATGCCCATGCCTACAAGCCACCACCGCGCCCGCGGGTTCGTGAGGCCGCTGGACACCAGCGCGGTCAGCGCCATGATGCCGCCTTCGCCACGATTGTCGGCGCGCATGATCAACGTCACGTACTTGAGCGTCACCACGATCATCAGTGCCCAGAAGATGACAGACAGGATGCCGAGGATGTTTGCCTGCGTGAGCGGCAACCCGTGCTGTCCGCTGAAACACTGGCGCAGCGTGTATAGAGGACTGGTTCCGATGTCGCCGAATACGACGCCCATCGCGCCGATCACCAGAGGCGCGATCTGCTTTTGGCCCGGTCCATGCCCGGCCTTCCCGGCGCCGCCGCCGGGCTCGGCGGTCATGTGACCTCGTCGGTACGGCGCGAGAAGCGGATGTTGAGTTGCTTGAGCTTGCGATAGAGGTGCGTGCGTTCGAGTCCCGCCCGGTCGGCGACGCGGCTCATGTTGCTCTGTTCCTTGCCGAGGAGCTGTTCGAAGTAGATGCGTTCGAAAGCTTCGCGCGCTTCGCGCAGCGGCATCTCGAAAAAGCGCGCAGTCACTTCCGGTGCAATGGCGCTCGGCGGCGGCAGGGCGCTGTCTCCGAGCAACCTGCGTACGTGATCCCCGGTTATCTCGCTGTCGACGGTCAGCGCGAGATTGGCGATGACATTGTGCAGATGCTCGAGATTTCCAGGCCAGTACGCGGCAGACAGGGCAACGATTGCCGACGCATGCAGCGTGGCGACCGTCCGTTGGCTCGCGCTGATCTCACGCCAGAAACGATCGACGATTGCGGGGATGTCTCCTCGCCGCTGGCGCAGCGGCGGCAGCATGACCGCCCCCACGGACAAGCTTGCAAGCAGTGCGGGGTCGAAACGACCTTCAGCGGCAAGGTTGCCGAGTTGTTCGCTGCTGGTGCACACCAGGACGGCAGTGTGCTTTTCCAGCTTGGACAACAGGAACGCGAGTCCCTTTTGCTCGGCCTTCGAATAGGCGCCGATCTCCGCGCAGTAGAGCGTCCCGTCGCGCGCTTCCTCGAGTACCTGCAGCGGATTGGTCGCCAAACGCGCGCCGGTCGCGTGCACGACGAACGGCGATTCCGGAACATGCAGCGCGCGCGCGACGATTTCGTGTCCCGCGCCGGGCTCGCCCGCGATGAGCAACGGCCGGTTGGCGCGGATAAGCTGCTCGATTGCCCGTTCGACTTCTATCACCGGCGCGCTCGTTCCGAGTGCAGCGAGCGAGATCCGTCGCGGACCCTGGCCGGCGGCGGTCTTCAGCGCGCGCGTGATCGTCGACAGGAGCTTCTGTAACCCGACCGGCTTTTCGAGAAAGTCGAACGCGCCGACCTTGGTCGCCTCGACGGCGGTTTCAATCGTTCCGTGACCTGACATCATCACCACCGGCATGGTGAGCTGCCCGCTGGCGGCCCACTCACGCAGGAGCGTGACGCCATCGGTGTCGGGCATCCAGATGTCGAGCAACACGAGCGACGGCTGCGTGTGCGCGCGATAGCTGCGCGCCTCGCCGGCATTCTCGGCAAGACTGACACGGTAGCCTTCGTCCTGCAAGATCTCCGACAACAGCTCACGAATGCCGACCTCATCGTCGACAATCAGTATTTCTTTTTGCTGCGCCATCACGTGCTGGTTCCTTCGCGCGGGAAATACAACGTCACCAACGCACCTCGCGGCTGACGATTCTCGATCGTAACCCGCCCGCGATGTTCATCGACGATTTTCTTGACGATGGCGAGCCCCAGGCCGGTTCCCTTGGCCTTGGTCGTCACGTAGGGCTCGAATGCGTGCGCCACAATGTCCTCGGGAAACCCGCTGCCGCGGTCACCCACGGAAAGCGCCAGCTCGTCACCCTGGACCGCAATACCGATATCGTACGCGGGGTCGGGCACGTCTGCCTGTGCATCGACCGCATTCTGTACCAGATTGTGCAACACCTGACGCAAGCGCGTAGGCTCGCCTTGAATCGAGGAACTGTCGTCGCCAAAGGTCAGCGACACATTGGGACGCAGATTCTCGTACAATCCGAGCACGTCCAGCAAGAGTTCTTTGATATCGACGGGTTGCATTCGCCCGGGCCGCGGTTGCCGCGCGTAAATTGCAAAATCGTCGACCATGTGCTTCATCGCTGTCACCTGCGCGACGATCGTCTGCGTGCCTCGCCGTAGCATTTCCTCGTCCGGCCCGGAAAGTTTGCCCGACAACTTGGCGGCCAGTCGTTCAGCGGACAGCTGGATCGGCGTCAGCGGGTTCTTGATCTCGTGCGCGAGGCGACGCGCGACCTCGGCCCACGCTGCACCGCGCTGCGCCTCGGAAAGTTCGGTCACGTCATCGAATACGACGACCGAACCAGGGACCGGCTCGCCGGGAAGCTTCGAACCGCGCATCAACAGCACGCGCGTATGGTTGGATACCGCAAGCTCGGCCTGTCGTTGCCATTGCCCATCTCGTCCAGCAGTGAAGCTTGCCTCGACCAATTCCGCGAATCCCGCCAAGGCGGGGAGCCGACGCGACCAGTCGGCAAGCGGCGCCCCGACCAGCTCCGCGAGGGGTTGCTGCAGAATCACGGCAGCGCTGGGATTGGCCGTGCGCAGGCGGAACGCATCGTCGAAAGCCAGCACGCCGGTGGAGAGATTGGCGAGAATGCTTTCGAGGTACGCACGCGTGGTTTCGATCGCGCGTCGGCTTTCCTCGGCTTTTTGCTGCGCGTCGGCGAGTTGCGCGGTCATCGTGTTGAACGATTCGGTGAGAACACCGAGCTCGTCCCGGCTTTGGACGGGATTGCGCCGGCTGAAATCGCCTTGGGCTACGGCGCGCGTGCCTTCAGCGAGGAGTCCCAGCGGACGGCTGAACTGTTCAGAAAGCACGACGGCGAGCCCGAGGGCGGAAAAAAGAGCGAGCAGCAGCGTCAACGTAAGGGTCAATGCGTAAAGGTGTTTCAAAGCGGTTCGCGAAAACGATATCTCCTGGTAATCGTTGTAACCCGCCTGCACTTTTTCGGCATCGAGTTGCAGCTGCTTCGCGACGGGCTCTACAACCTGCAGCAGGCGCAGTGGATCCTGTGGGTCGGCACCGTTGACCGGAACCACCACCCGCAGCATGAGGCCCTGATCGGGTGCCTGTTCGATGGCCGAGTAGGTTTGCTGTAGCCGGGCACGCCGAATCGCCTGCGCGGGAGGTGGCTGGGGTGTGAGTGTCGACCCGGATACCCCCGCGACCGCAATCACGGCGCCGGACGTGGAAAACAGCGCCGCTTCGTAGATTCCCGCCTGCTCGCTCGCGCGGCTCAATCGTGCCGCCATCGCGCCGGGCTCGGCTTCCTGCAGCGTCAGCGCCAATTGCGTTGCCTTGTTCGTCGTTTCCTTCAGCAGGTAGTCCAGCGCGCTTCGTCCGAGGTTGAGGCCGCCCTCGAGCGCGCGATCGACGCGGACGTCGAACCACGATTCGATACTCTTGCCAAGAAACTGCATCGAGACGCCGTAGAGGAGCGCGCCCGGAACCACCGCGACGAGCGCGAACAGCAGTACCAGACGCACGGCAAGGCGCGAGCCGAACACCCCCGCCTTGAGGTTCCGGCGCAAGCGCCATAGCTGGTAACCGACCAACACCATCAGCAGCGCGACCATCGCGCCATTGAGGACAAGGAGCAGGTTGTAGTTGTGCGCGAACAACCCGGAGTTCGCGCTTGCCGTCGCGAGCAGAAACAGGAATACGGCGCCGAGCCCAGCCAGCGCCAGCAGGAAGTAGCGAATCTTTCGCGGCGAGAGCAGGCGCGTCACGGGGTGAAACTCCAGTGGTACCACTCCGACTGCAATGACCAGTCGCTCGACGTCAGCGCGTTGACCTGGAATGGTTTCGGCAGCAGATTGCCGTCGAGGCGCAGCCGTACCGCTGCGTCATAGCGCGCGCCCTTGACCAACGCGTCGCGCGCGACGACAGGGCGCGAGACGACGCGAGATAGAATCCGCTGGACCTCTTCGATCGAATCGAATTCTTGCGCAAACAATCCGCTCGTCAGTCGATACTGTCGGGTCAGCGGCATGTACGAGAGCCGGTACTGCACCGTCCGCTGGGCGACTTTCTCGTCGACCCAATACCAGCGCGGTCGACCCAGTTCGAACTCGAGCACGAAATATAGCGAAATGCCCTTCTGCAGCGCCTCCTCCAAGTGTTGGATTGAATGCAAATTCGAACTGGGCGTTGAGAACGAAGTCCTCGTCCTCGACCAGCAACTCCGCCGACTTGACGACGATCGTATCGGCACGGGCACCCTCGACCGACAGCAACATCGCTGCGATCAGGCACAACAGCAGGACGAGGAGGGGTTGCTTTCGCGGCATGCCACGGGCAGCGGGCCACGCGCGGCCCCTGTTCATTTTTTCTGAAGAAGGGCGTAGAAAAACCCGTCGTGATTGTGCTCTGCGCCGGCCCCGGATGGCAAGAGTTGTCCGTCCTCATCGCGGAAGCCCTCGGGTAAGCGCAGCGGGAGCCGCCGCGCGTCGTCGTGGCACACAAGGAAGGCGGCGACCTGTTCGCTGTTCTCCGCGCGAAATATCGAACAGGTCGAGTAGAGCATCCTGCCGCCTGGCGCGAGGCACAGCCACGCCGCATCCAGCAAGCGCCGCTGCTGGCCGGCGAACGCCGGGACATCACTGTCGCGCCGCAACCACTTACCGTCCGGGTGCCTGCGCACGACGCCCGACGCCGTGCATGGAGCATCGACGAGAATCCGATCGAAGCCTACGCCGTCCCACCAGCTTCGAACGTCCGCCGCATCCGCGGCAACAATACGAGCGCGCAGATTCAGGCGCGCGAGATTCTGCTCGACGCGCTCGAGCCGTTTGGCGTCGGTGTCGAGCGCCACGAGGTCGAGCTCGGCGAGTTCGGCCAGATGCGTGGTCTTTCCGCCTGGCGCCGCGCCTACGTCGAGGACACGCATTCCATCCTCGACGCCGAGCAACGGCGCGGCAAGTTGCGCGCCGGCATCCTGGACCGTGAACCAGCCTTCCGCATAGCCTGGCAAGCCCGTTACTGCATAAGGCTGCGCCAGGACGATGCCGGCTTCGCCGATCACGCTCGCTGCCACGCTCTGGGCGACGAGCGCCTCGAAATAACTGTCGCGGGAAAGCGCGCGCCGGTTGATGCGCAGCGTGAGCGGCGGACGGGTATTGCCGGCATCGAGAACCGCCGCCGCACGCTGACCGCATTCATTGCGCACCCGATCGATCCACCAACGAGGATACGAGAAACGTGCCTCGTCGTCCTGCACTATCGTCGCCAGCACGGCGTCACGGCGGCGCTGGAAATTGCGCAGGATCGCGTTGGTCAGTCCTTGCGCAGAGCTCTTTTTCAATTGCGCGGTCGCCTGCACCGCGGCGTTGACCACCGTATGGGGCGGCGCACTTGTGTGGATCAGCTGATAGAGCGCAATCCATAGCAGCGCCTCGACGCTTGCATCCGACAGCGGGCGAACCGCCAGATGACGCACGACGGCGCGAAGCTGACCGAGAAAGCGCAGCGTGCCATAGGCCAGCTCCTGGATCAGCGCGCGATCGTCCTCCACGGCTCCCCTGCAAGCCGCCAGGGCAACAGGTAGCGTCGAGCCGGTGAGGACGCGGCGCACGACCCTAGCCGCGACACGCTGCGCATGCTCCATTGCCAAGGATGAGGCTCAGGTCCCCAGCTGCGCGTTAGGCGCCAGGGGATGGCCGGCAAGAAACGCTGCGACATTCAGCCGTCTGGCCCCCGAGCGTTGCAATTCGCGTACGACGAGCGCGCCTTGGCCGCACGCGATGACGATGCCGCGCGCATCGGCTTGCACGACATGCCCGGGAGCACCGAAACGGCCGGCGGCCGGCTCCGCATTCCAGATCTTGATCGGCTCGCCAGCCAGCGTTGTCCGCGCTGCGGGGGCCGGGTTAAACGCGCGGATCTTGCGATCGATCGCCACCGCGGGTTCGCTCCAATCGATGGTCGCCTCGCTGCGCTCGATCTTGTTTGCATACGTGGCGCCCTGCGCGAGTTGCGGAACCGCCTCGAGCCGTTGTTTGCATCGGAGCTCGCCAAGCGTCGCGACAATCGCCGATGCACCGACAGCAACGAGTTTGTCGTGCAGCGTCTGTGCGGTTTCGCGTAACACGATGGGCACGACGGTCGTCGCGACCACCGACCCGGTGTCGAGCCCCGCATCCATCTGCATGATGCTGATCCCGGTTTGCGCGTCGCCCGCGAGCAAGGCTCGTTCAATCGGCGCGGCACCGCGCCAACGCGGCAGAAGCGACGCGTGGATGTTGAGGCAGCCATACCGGGGCCACGCCAACAGCGCCGCCGGGAGGATCAATCCGTAGGCCGCGACGACTAGAACGTCGAGCGCGAACACGGCGAGTTCGGCTTGAACCGCCGCTTCCTTGAGCCGCGTTGGCTGCAAGATCGTGATGCCCCGATTCAGCGCCAGCACTTTGACTGCGCTCGGTGCCAATTTCATGCCTCGGCCCTTAGCCGCGTCGGGACGGGTCAGGACCAGCTCGACGTCGAACCCGGCATCGAGAATCGCCGCCAGCGCCTTCGCGGCAAAGGGAGGGGTGCCCGCGAATCCGACGCGGAAGGC
Source organism: uncultured beta proteobacterium (assembly GCA_963732105.1). GTDB lineage: Bacteria > Pseudomonadota > Gammaproteobacteria > Burkholderiales > Casimicrobiaceae > PALSA-1003. Next base: position 122,046 of record CAVSYL010000006.1, on the reverse strand, counting down.
TTCGGCCATCAGGGCCTCTGGGGCCTAACCCGCGAGCCGTTGCTTTTTCCTGAACTTCGCGGCCAGCCGCGCTCGCTTCATCGGCGATAGATAGTCGACGAACACCTTGCCCAGGAGGTGGTCCATTTCATGCTGGATGCACACCGCGAGCGTGCCCTCGGTGGTGAGTTCGTAGGGGTCTCCGCGCTCATTGAGCGCCCTTACCGTGACTTTGGCGGCGCGGGTGACCAGCTCGTAGTACCCGGGAACCGACAGACAGCCTTCCTCGCATTCCGCCTCGCCCTCGGCGGCAACAAGCTCCGGATTGATGAAGACGTGCAGCTGGTCCCGCGTCTCGCTGATATCAATGACGATGACGCGCTTGTGTACGTCTACCTGAGTCGCCGCGAGGCCGATGCCGGGCGCCGCATACATGGTTTCGGCCATGTCGCGGACCAGCTTCTGAACCTCCGGAGTCACCGCCGATACAGGCGCGGCAACCTTCCTGAGGCGGGGGTCGGGGTATTCGAGAATAGAGAGCTTCGCCATAAATGCTTGCAAAATGGATACTCGGGATGCAGAATGGCCCTTAAGCCCTTATTTTGCGGCGGTTTAGGACGTTTGCAAGTTGTTTGCAACCCCCCGCCCAATCCAATGTTGCGGAGTGGCCTTATGCGCCTAAAGTTTATCACAGCGACTGCGCTGCTTTCGGCCTGCCTGCTGCCGCTCTTGTTCGCCGCGGCCCCGGTGGGCGCCGAGGAAATCCAACTCCAGGAAAATCGTCCCGACCACTACACCGTGCAGAAGGGCGACACGCTGTGGGGCATCTCGGGCAAGTTTCTGAAGGATCCATGGCGCTGGCCCGATCTCTGGCGCATGAATCGGGACCAGATCAAGAATCCGCACTGGATTTACCCGGGCGACGTCGTCTCGCTCGACAAGGTCAATGGCCAGTGGCAATTGTCGCTCGTCAGGCAGCGCGAGGCGCAGCGCGACGTGCGTGTCTCGCCGTCGGTCAGAGTCGACTCGCTTCCCGAGGAGCCCATTCCCAGCATTCCGCCCGGCGATCTGACACCGTACCTCACGCAGCCGATCATCACGGGCCCTGACGGGTTGCCCGGCGCCGCCAAAATCATCGCCGCTCCCGGCAGTCGCGTGATTCGTGGCGAAGGTGACTCGGTCTATGCCATCAGCATCGACGAGAAGCTGGGCACCGAATGGGTCATTTACCGGCCGGGCAATGTGCTCCGTTCGTATGACAGCAATGAGAATCTCGGCTACGAAATGCGCTATCTGGGCACCGCGCGGGTAGAGCGCTTCGGCGAGGTCAGCAGGATGCTGATCACGAAGGCGCGGGAGGAAATCCTGATCAACGACCTGCTGGTGCCGGCGGCACGCGAAACGCTCATCAACTATGTGCCGCACGCGCCCGACCGGTCCATCGAGGGTCGCGTCATCGAACTCTACAACCCCGGCACCGAGGCTGGGCGTGGTTTCATCGTCGTGCTCGACCGCGGGTCGGCCGACGGATTGGAGGTGGGTAACGTGCTCGCGATCTACCATCCGTCGCCCATAACGCCGGACCCGCGGCCGTACGAAGGCCCGGACGTCTTGTCGAGACTGAGCGAAGCGACCCGAGCCATCGTCCCACCGACGAAATTCCTGAACATCCCGCCGGAGCGATCCGGCCTGTTGTTCGTGTTTCGCGTGTTCGACCGCGTCGCCTACGCGATCCTGCTCAATACGTCAGAGCCGGTCGTCCTCGGCGACATGGTGCGCAAGCCCTAAGCCACTCCCGGGCAAGGCTCCGATGGAGATCGACGCTCGCGTCGAGGCCTGGGCATCGCTGCAACTCCTGGCGCGCGTTTCCGCGCGCTCGCTGGTGGCGCTACTCAAGTTCTTTGGAGGCCCCAGCGAAGTCCTTGCGGCAACGCCGGCCATGCTGGCCAAGGTCGTGCCCGCTGAAATCGCGGCCGCCATCCGCCGCGGTCCGGACCCTGCCGCGCTCGACCTCACGCTCGCGTGGCTGCGCGAGAGCGGCAACACGCTCATCACCTGGGACGACCCGGCGTATCCGCGCGCACTGCTGACGATTGCAGATCCGCCGCCGGCGCTGTTCTTTCGCGGTCGCAGCGAGCTGCTGAATCGGCCGGCGCTGGCGATCGTCGGCAGTCGCAACGCAACCGCGCAAGGGCGCGAAACTGCGGAAGCATTTGCGAAAGCGCTGTCGGCGGCCGGCTTGACGATCGTGAGCGGACTTGCGCAAGGAATCGATGCCGCTGCGCACCGCGGTGGCTTGACCGGACCTGGTGCCAGCGTGGCCGTTATCGGGACCGGGATCGACCGCGTTTATCCGGCCGCCAATCGAGATCTGACCCATAGGCTCGCCGCCGAAGGCGGCGTCATGTCCGAATTCGCCATCGGCACGCCGCCGCTACCCGGGAATTTTCCGCGGCGCAATCGCCTGATCAGCGGCCTTGCGCGCGGGGTGCTCGTCGTCGAAGCGACGCTCGCCAGCGGTTCGCTGATTACCGCCCGTTTCGCCGCCGAGCAGAACCGCGACGTTTTTGCGATCCCTGGCTCGATTCACTCGCCGTTTTCCAAGGGAAGCCACCGCTTGATCAAGGATGGCGCCAAGCTCGTTGAAAGCGCCCAGGACGTCCTCGAGGAACTGGGAATGGCTGCCTCGGGCGGTACGCTAGCCGCTTCGTCCGCGGAGAGCCCAGACGGTGATTCTGCCCGCGTCCTGACCGCATTAGGGTACGATCCGGCTGGCATCGACGCGTTGACCTTGCGTTGCGGCCTGGCCGCCGATGTCGTGAGCGTCGCCTTGGTCGAATTGGAACTGGCGGGTGCAATTGCCTGTCTTCCGGGCGGCCTCTACCAGCGATTACGCTGAGCGTTGCGCAAGCGCGCCTTGCCCCACGGGCAGGGCTTGCTTATTATCTGCCCTCCCTTTTACCCGAGAAACCCTGACGGCTCCATGGCCAAAAGTCTGATCATCGCCGAGAAGCCCTCCGTCGCCGCCGACATTTCGCGCGCGCTGGGAGGCTTTACCCGTCACGACGATGTTTTCGAAAGCGACAAGTACGTGCTTTCTTCGGCTGTGGGCCACCTGCTCGAGATCGGCATGCCGGAAGAGGAAGAGGTCAAGCGCGGCAAATGGACCTTCGCACATTTGCCGGCGATCCCTTCGAAGTTCGCGCTCAAGCCGATCGAGAAGGCCGAGGCGCGACTGAAAACGCTGCTCAAGCTCGTCAAGCGCAAGGACGTGACCGCGCTTATCAACGCCTGCGACGCCGGCCGCGAAGGCGAGCTCATTTTCCGTAACATCGCCCAGTATTCGGGTACCAGCAAGCCCATCAAGCGTCTTTGGCTGCAGTCGATGACCCCGGCCTCCATCCGCGATGGCTTCGTCAAACTGCGCAGTGACGAGACGATGCTCCCGCTGGCGGATGCGGCGGTGTGCAGGTCCGAATCGGACTGGCTGGTCGGGATCAATGGAACGCGCGCGATGACCGCATTCAATTCCCGGTCCGGTGGGTTTCAGCTCACTACCGTGGGACGCGTGCAAACGCCGACGCTCGCGATCCTTGTCGATCGCGAAGCCAAAATTCGCGCGTTCAAGGCGCGCGGGTACTGGGAGGTACTCGGTACATTTCGCGCCGCGGGCGGCGAATACGGCGGCCGGTGGTTCGACGAAAAATTCAAGAAGAACGATGATGATCCGGACGCGCGCGCGGAGCGACTTTGGGTCGAAGACGCCGCGCACAAGATCGTCGCCAAGTGCGAAGGCAAACCCGGCATCGTTACCGAGGAGACCAAGCCTTCGACGCAGGCCGCACCGCTGCTCTACGACCTGACCAGCCTGCAACGCGAGGCGAACGGCCGCTTCGGACTCTCCGCGCGAACAACGCTGTCTCTGGCGCAAGCGTTGTACGAAAAACACAAGGTGCTGACTTATCCGCGCACCGACTCGCGTGCCCTGCCGGAAGACTATATCGATACCGTGAAGTCGACGCTGGAGTCGCTACGCGAGTCGAATGCCTACGCCGTTTTCGCCGGGCAGATCCTGAAGGGCAAGTGGGTCAAGCCGAACAAGCGCATCTTCGACAACAGCAAGATCTCAGATCACTTCGCGATCATTCCGACGCTGCAGCGCCCGAAGAGCCTCAATGAACTCGAGGCAAAGCTCTACGACCTCGTCGTCAAGCGCTTCCTCGCGGTTTTCTATCCGAGTGCGGAGTATCTGCTGACCACGCGCATCACGCGCGTCGTCGATGAGCCATTCAAGACCGAGGGCAAGGTGCTCGTCACTCCCGGCTGGCTCACGGTCTATGGCAAGGAGGCGCAGTCCGAGGGCGATGCGACGCTGGCCCCCGTCAAGCCAACGAGAAGGTGGCGACCGAGAAAGATCGAGGCGGTCGCCAACCAGACCAGGCCCCCGGCGCGTTTTAACGAAGCGACGTCTGCTGTCGGCCATGGAAGGCGCGGGCAAGACGATCGAGGACGACGAACTGCGCGAGGCGATGCGCGAGAAGGGCCTCGGAACACCCGCGACGCGGGCACAGATCATCGAGGGCCTCATCATGGAGAAATACGTCTATCGCGACGGCCGCGATCTCACGCCGACTGCGAAGGCATTCTCACTGATGACGCTTCTGCATGGCCTCGGCGTGCCGGAGCTGTTTTCTCCAGAGCTCACCGCCGAGTGGGAGTTCAAGCTCGCGCAGATGGAACACGGCAAGCTCAAACGCTCGCATTTCATGCGCGAGATCGTCGAGATGACCCAGCACATTGTTGGTCAGGCGAAGAATTATCAAAGCGATACCATCCCGGGGGACTTCGCCACGCTATCCGCGCGTTGCCCGAAATGCGGTGGCGAAGTCCACGAGAACTATAAGAAATTCCAATGCCAGGCTTGCGATTTCGGCATGTGGAAGATCATCGCCGGGCGCCAGCTCGAAATTCCCGAAGCCGAAGCATTGCTCACTCACCGGGAAGTCGGCCCACTCGAAGGCTTTCGCAGCAAGCTCGGTCGGCCGTTCGCGGCCAAGCTCAAGCTCAACGATGCGAACGAAGCGCAATTTGATTTCGGCGATGGTTCCGGTGACGGCGCGGACGGCGAAGCCCCGGATTTCAGCGCGCAGGAATCGCTCGGCCCTTGCCCCAAATGCAACTCACGCGTGTTCGAGCTGCCGACGGCCTACGTGTGCGAAAAAGCGGTCGGCCCGGAAAAAACCTGCGACTTCCGTTCCGGCCGCGTGATTCTGCAACGACCGATCGAACGCGCGCAGATGCAGAAGCTGCTGGCTACCGGCAAGACCGATCTGCTGCAATTCGTCTCATCGCGCACGCGCCGTCCGTTCGCGGCATTTCTGGTGCGGCAGCCCGACGGGAAAATCGGCTTCGAATTCCAGGCCAAGGGCCCGCCAGGTAAGGGACGCGGTGTACGCGCGGGCGGTGCGGCCGCTGCGCTGCGCATGCTTGGTCAGCACCCCAAGGATAAGCAGCCCGTCGAATTGCACAGCGGCCGCTACGGGCCGTACGTCAAGCACGGCAGCGTCAATGCAACGCTGCCTGACACCGAACAAGTCGACTCGATCACGCTCGCGCAGGCGCTGGAACTGCTCGCGGCGAAGGCGCAAAAAAGCGGAGGCAAGACCGCCAAAGTTGCAGTCAAGACGCTAGCCAAACCGGCCAAGATGCCTACCGCCAAAGTACCGGCGAAACCCGTCAGACGCAAACGCGCTGCCTGAGCGCGCGGTTTATCCCGACATCGCCCCGGTTCCAGTGAGGTTTCGCGCACGGTGAGTACCCCGGACGGGTCACCGTTTCATCATCGCGCCTTCGCGCGGTTCTGGTTCGCGCGCATGGCCTCGACGATGGCCTACCAGATGCTGGCCGTCGGTGTCGGCTGGCAGATCTATGCGCTGACCGGCAGCGCGCTCGATCTCGGCTTAGTGGGGCTCGTCCAATTTCTTCCCGCGCTGATGCTGGTGCTGGCGTCCGGCCATGTCGCCGATCGCTACGACCGGCGTGCAGTGGTGCGCGCCTGTCAAACGATGGCGGCGATGGCAATCGCTACGTTGGCTATCCTCAGCACACACCGCGGGATTGCAGAACACAGCATCTTTGCCCTGGTGGCGCTGGTTGGCTCCGTGCGCGCTTTCGAAGCACCGGCACTGCAGTCGCTGCTTCCGGGCCTGGTACCGGCCACGCTATTGCCTCGAGCCGTGGCAGCATCGGCGGCGGCGAATCAGTCGGCGGTGATCATCGGACCCGCCGCAGGTGGATTGCTCTACATCTTCGGACCAACCGTGGTGTATGCAGTCAGCGCATCGCTCTACATGCTCGCGAGTATCCTGATCTGGCGCATCCGTATCGAGCGTGTGCCGCCGAGACGTGAACCGGCTAGTCTCAAATCGATTTTTGCCGGCATCGGATACATTCGCAGCCAGCCCGCGGTGCTTGGCGCGATCTCGCTGGACCTGTTCGCAGTGCTGCTCGGGGGCGCAACGGCGCTGTTGCCAATCTACGCCCGCGACATACTCGGCACAGGTCCGTGGGGGCTCGGCCTGTTGCGTTCAGCCCCGGCCATAGGCGCGCTCTCCGTGGCGCTGCTGTTTTCGCGACACCCACCCGACCGCCGCGTCGGACGGACGATGTTCGCTGCGGTCGCCACGTTCGGCTTTGCAACCGTAGTGTTCGCCGTATCCACGTCGTTCGCGTTATCGCTGTCCGCTCTCGTCGTACTCGGCGCCAGCGACATGGTCAGCGTCGTTATCCGTTCGTCGCTCGTGCAACTCGATACGCCTGACGCGATGCGCGGGCGCGTCAGCGCCGTGAATTCGGTATTCATCGGCACGTCGAACCAGCTTGGAGAATTCGAATCGGGAGTTACGGCCGCCCTATTGGGCACCGTCCCCGCGGTGGTGTTCGGGGGCGTTGGAACGCTACTCGTGGTCGCACTCTGGATGCGACTTTTTCCGACTCTGTTGCAGAGAGACCGCCTGCGCTCGAACACGTGATGCGTCAGCCTGCGTGTTCACACGTCCAGATTGCGCACTCCTAGCGCGTTGTTTTCGATGAAAGCGCGCCGGGGCTCGACCTGCTCGCCCATCAACGTCGTGAAGATCTCATCGGACACGATGCCATCCTCGATTTGCACCTTGAGAAGTCGTCGCGCCTTGGGATCCATGGTCGTCTCCCATAGCTGCTCCGGATTCATTTCGCCAAGTCCCTTATAGCGCTGTATCGACACCGCAGCGCGCGCCTCGGCCAGGAGCCAGTCGAGCGCCTGCTTGAATGTCTGGGCTGCCGCGCTGCGCTCGCCGCGACGAACCATCGCATCGGGATGCATCAGTCCCTGCATCACCTCGGCCGCGGCGCGCAGTTGCACGTAGTCACCGCTGGCGATGAAGTCTGCATCGATCGCTGTTGTGTGCGGCGTCCCATGGCGCGTGCGAACAACGATAAGCCGCTGCTGCTCGGTCTGCTCGTCATAACGCGATTCGACGGTGACGTCGGGATCCGCGATCGCGCTCGCAAGCTCGCTGGCGCTGGTCGCCGACGATGCGGCACTGGACAAGTCCAAGTGCACGCCCGTCAACAGTGCGAACAGCGCCGCCGGTTCGATTGCCCGCGACACACGGTCGATCACGGCCTCAGCCAGCAGGTACTGGCGCGCAACATTCTCCAGCGCGGCGATGGAAAGCGGCGGGCGGCCGGCGCCTGGTTCCAGGACCGCGCCCTTGAGCGCAACCTTGAGCAAGTGTTGCTTCAGATCGTGGTCGTCCTTGAGGTAATGTTCCTCTTTGCCCTGCTTGATCTTGTACAGGGGTGGCTGCGCGATATAGATGTGCCCACGCTCGACGAGGTCGAGCATCTGCCGATAGAAAAAAGTGAGCAGGAGGGTGCGGATGTGCGATCCATCGACATCGGCGTCGGTCATGATGATGATGCGGTGATAGCGCAGCTTGTCCGCGTTGTATTCGTCCTTACCGAAGCCGGTTCCCAGCGCGGTGATCAGGGTCAGGATTTCCTGTGAACTGATCAGCTTTTCGAAGCGCGCGCGTTCAACATTCAGAATCTTGCCCCGCAACGGCAGGATCGCCTGAAATTTGCGATCGCGTCCCTGCTTGGCGGATCCACCCGCGGAATCGCCTTCGACGAGGTAGATTTCGCACAGCGACGGGTCGCGTTCCTGGCAATCCGCCAGCTTGCCCGGCAGGCCCATGCCGTCCAGTATGCCTTTTCGGCGCGTGAGTTCCCGTGCCTTGCGCGCTGCTTCACGGGCCCGGGCGGCGTCGATGATCTTGCTGCAGATGATCCGCGCGTCGTTCGGGTTTTCCAGCAGGAACTCGTTAAGCTTGCTGGCAACGACCTCTTGCACAATCGGCTGCACCTCGGAGGACACCAGCTTGTCTTTCGTCTGGGACGAGAACTTGGGTTCGGGCACCTTGATCGACAGCACGCATGTCAGGCCCTCGCGCATGTCGTCTCCAGTAGTCTCGACTTTAGCCTTTTTGGCAAGTTCTTCTTTTTCGATGTAGCTGTTGAGCGTGCGCGTCATCGCCTGGCGCAGGCCTGTGAGGTGCGTTCCGCCATCGCGCTGCGGAATGTTGTTGGTGAAGCACTGCACCGATTCCGCGTAAGAGTCATTCCACTGCATCGCGACCTCGACGATCGTTCCGTCCTTTTCGCCTATGGCATGGAAGATCTTCGAATGCAGCACGCTCTTGCTGCGGTTCATGTATTCGACGAAGCCCTTGATGCCGCCGGTGAAAGCGAAATTCTCGCTCTTGCCGTCGCGCTGGTCGACCAGCTCGATCTTGACGCCGTTGTTCAGAAACGACAGTTCGCGAATGCGCCGCGCGAGGATTTCGTAGTGAAACTCGACGACGCCGAACGTCGCCTTCGACGCCATGAAATGTACCTCGGTGCCGCGGCGCTCGGTCGGGCCGATCACCGACAGCGGCGCCACCGGGACACCATCGCGGAACTCGATCTGGTTTGCCTTGCCGTCGCGCCAGATCTTGAGTCGCAGCCACTCCGACAAGCCGTTGACCACCGACACGCCGACGCCGTGCAAACCGCCGGAGACTTTGTACGAGTTCTGATCGAATTTTCCGCCCGCGTGCAACTCGGTCATCACGATTTCAGCGGTGGACCGCTTGAATTCGTCATCCTCCTTGATTCCCGTTGGGATGCCGCGGCCGTTGTCGACGACCGAAACCGAGTTGTCGGCATGGATCACGACCTTGATGTCGTCGCAGTAACCCGCGAGCGCCTCGTCGATGGCGTTGTCGAGCACTTCGAACACCATGTGGTGCAGACCCGTACCATCGGAGGTGTCGCCGATGTACATGCCAGGGCGTTTGCGCACGGCCTCCAGGCCCTTGAGGATCTGGATGCTGCTTTCGTTATAGTCACTGCCGTTGTCGGTCGGCTTCGGATTGGGTTGGTTCATTTGCAGTTTTCTCGCGTGTTTTCCTGCCGGTGGCCGTGCTCAAAAGCGCAGACGCCGACCCGCGGTCGGCGCCGACGACTGGCAGCAGGTGGTTGTCGCACTTCTCAAATCCGCATCGGCATGACGACGTACTTGTAATCGCCGCGCTCGGGCATGGTCACGAGCGCGCTGGAATTAGCGTCGCCAAAAGCGAGCACAACGCGGTCGGTGCCAAGATTCTGCAGTACGTCGAGCAGATACGTGATGTTGAAGCCGATATCGAGACCGTCGCCCTTGTAGTCGACTTCGAGCTCTTCCTCGGCTTCTTCTTGTTCGCTGTTCGTGCAGATGATTTTCAGCTGGTCGTTGCCAAGAACTACCCGCACGCCGCGAAATTTTTCGTTCGACAGAATGGCGGCCCGCTGCAGCGCCTGCAGCAACTCGGTGCGCGACAACTCGATCTGCTTCGAATGTCCGGTCGGAATCACACGGTTGTAGTCCGGAAACTTGCCGTCGACGACCTTGCTGACCAGCTCGATGTTGGCGAACCTGAATCGAACCTGGTTGGCCAACAGGTCGATCGTCAATTCCGAATCGTCGTCTTCGAGCAACTTGCCCAGTTCGAGCACCGTCTTGCGCGGAAGAATCACTTCCTGACGCGTATAGCTTCCGGGAACCACCAGGCTTGCATACGACAGGCGGTGGCCATCCGTGGCAACGGTTTGCAACGACCCGTTATCCACGACCAGCAACATTCCGTTGAGGTAGTAGCGAATGTCCTGCTGCGCCATAGCGAATTCGGCTAACTTGAGAAGGCCGCGAAAGTCCTTCTGCGCAAGCGTGATCGTCTGCTGCTTTTCCTGCGCGAGACTGATACGCGGATAGTCCGCGGCTGGCAACGTTTGCAGGTTGAAGCGAGAGCGGCCGGCGCGCACCGTCATGCGGCTCGCTGATGTCTCTGCCGTCACCAGTGCATCGTCGGGCAGCGCGCGAAGAAGATCCTGAAGTTTGCGCGCCGCGACCGTAACCGCTTGGTCCTGCTTGCCGGCGAGCTCGCTATGCGCCGTGATCTGCATTTCGAGATCGGTCGCAGTCACGTAGAGACTGCCATCTTTTTGCTCAACCAAGACGTTGGCCAGAATCGGCAGCGTATGGCGCCGCTCGACGATACCCGATACAGCCTGAAGCGGCTTGAGCAGAGCGTCTCTGGGTATTTGCTTTAATTGCATTATTTAAACCTAATAACAGCTAATAGGAGTCGGCGACATAGCGGTATAACACACGAAAACCCAACCTTCTCCGAGGCTTGCCGGCACGCCGGCACGCGGGAAAACTGATGTGCAAGCTGTGCAGGGTTTGGGGATGAAACCGCGGTCCGCGTTCTGCGGCCGTTAACCCACAAATTATAGACTGATTCGACGCCGATTCATACCCGCTTCGACACTCAGTTTCGGAGTACCTGAAGGAGAAAATTGACGTCGTGACTGATCCCCGGAACCGATTCGCGCAACTTGGCAATTTGTCGGCATGCGTGCAGCACCGTCGTATGATCGCGACCGCCAAAATTGCTTCCGATCTCGGGCAGTGACAACTGCGTCAGTTCCTTGGCGAGCGCCATCGCCACCTGGCGCGGACGAGCGACCGCGCGCGATCGCTTCTTGGAATGCATGTCGGAGATGCGGATCTTGTAATAGTCGGCCACGGTTTTCTGAATGTTCTCGATCGAGATCTGCCGATTTTGCACGGCGAGGAGATCGCGCAGCGCATCCTTGGCGAGCGCAAGGGAAATCTCCTGCTCATGGAAATTGGAATAGGCCAGCACGCGCTTGAGCGCGCCTTCCAACTCGCGAACGTTGGAACGAATGTGCTTGGCGATGAAAAATGCGACTTGCTCGTCGAGCTTGATGCCGCTTTGCTCAGCCTTGGAAAGCAGGATCGCAACGCGCATTTCCAGTTCAGGCGGCTCGAGCGCGACGGTCAGGCCCCAGCCGAAGCGGGAGATCAGCCGCTCTTCCATGCCGGAGATCTCCTTTGGATAGGTGTCGCATGTAATGACGACCTGCTTGCGCGCCTCGATCAACGTATTGAACAAGTAGAAGAACTCTTCCTGCGTTCGGTTCTTGCCATTGAAAAACTGTATGTCGTCGATCAGCAGCAGATCGAGCGAGCGGTAATAGCGCTTGAATTCGTCGAACGCTTTGTGCTGGTAGGCCCGCACGACATCCGATACGTAGGTCTCGGCATGGATGTAGCGGATCTTCGCATCCGGATTGTTGTCCAGGATGTGATTGCCGATCGCCTGGATCAAATGAGTCTTGCCGAGGCCGACGCCACCATAAACGAACAGTGGGTTGTACGAAGTCGGATGCTCCGCGACCTGCATGCCGCCGGCCCGGGCGAGTTGATTGGCCTTGCCCGAGACAAAGGCGGCAAACGTGAAGCCGGGATTCAGCGCGGCCTGCTCGCCACGCCGGGCTGCAGCAGGCGCCGGTTCAGGCGCTTTTGGCGTCGCTGCGGCGACAGTCGAGCGCTCGGGCGCGTCGGCCACGGCGAAAACCAGCCGCAGTGGTTGCGTGCTCGTCCCCACCGCCAACTCTTCGATCCGGCCGGCGTAGCGTTCCTTGACCCACTGCAGCACGAAGCGATTGGGCGCAACCAGCCGCAATTCGTCTTTCGCGTGCTCGAGGCGAAGTGGGCGGATCCAGGTGTTGAATTGCTGCGGCGTGAGTTCGCGCTGGAAGGATTCCAGGCAACTTTGCCAGAAAGCGGGGGTCGACATATTGGGGCTAACGGGGCCACGCCGGAAAAAAGATCGGGCACCGCAAGGAACCCGTGGAAGCCGCATTGTATCGCGTCGCGGCGTGAGTTATCCACAGCAATCCACAGGGCGGCAAGCGTGATACAGCTTGACAGCGCATGGCGCAAAACGCTCTAATATAAGGCTTTTTCCAACGAAGGCAGATCATGAAACGCACCTACCAGCCCTCGGTGGTTCGCCGCAAGCGGACCCACGGCTTTCGCAGCAGAATGAAGACGGCAGGCGGCCGGAAGGTACTTCGTGCGCGCCGCGCCAAGGGCCGCGCCCGGCTCGCCGTCTAGCACGTTCCAACGGCGCGTCCGACGATCGGCTCGAACCGCAGCCTGAGGCTCACCGGAGCCGGGGCATTTGCCAGGTTGTTTCGGGAGGGCCGACGGTTGGAGGCGAAGCATGTACAGCTGCTCGCGGCACCGTCGGCAACCGGGTCCGGACGGGTCGGATACGTGATCGGCAAGCAGCAACTCGGCCGCGCGGTGGACCGAAACTACGTGCGGCGGGTTCTGCGCGAGACAGTGCGCAGTCGCCGCCCGGCCCTGGGCGGCTTCGACATGGTGTTGCGGTTGCGCGTGCGCTGCGCGCGAAACGCACTGCCTGGATTGGCAATCGAGGCGGCGGCCCTGCTCGATGCCCTTTGGGCGTCGACTCAACGATGAAAGCATTGTTGCTCTTGATGTTGCGCGGCTATCAATATGCGATCCGCCCGATGCTAGGGGCAAACTGCCGCTTCTATCCCAGCTGCTCCGATTACGCACGTGAGGCCATCGAGCGCCACGGCGCGCTCAAGGGCGCTTGCCTCGCACTGCGTCGGGTTGCGCGATGCCATCCGTATCACCCCGGCGGTTTCGACCCCGTCCCCTGATCAACCGCCGCCACTCGGACCATTGCGTTCATGGATACCCAACGTCTGATCCTGTTCGTCATCTTCTCGTTCTCCGCGCTTTTTCTCTGGGAGGCGTGGCAACGCGATCACCGGCCGCCGGTGCCGCAGACAACGATTGCCCAGCCCGCAACTCAGGCTGGCATCGACACGCCGTCGGCGGCTGGCACGGTACTTCCCGCGATCCCAAGCGCAGGCGCCGCCGCGGTTCCTGCCGGCGAGAAAGTGGTCGTCAAGACGGATCTTTACGCCGCCAGCGTCGATACCGTTGGAGGCGTACTGACCGAGCTCGCGCTGAACGCGCATCGCGACACCCACGACGTGAGCAAGCCTTATGTGCTCCTGCAACAGAACGCGGAGCGCACGTTCATTGCTCAATCCGGACTGCTGGGCGAGGGCATGCCGAACCATCGCACCCTCTGGCAAGCTTTGCCCGGACCGCGCGAACTTGCGCCCGGAATGGACACGCTCGACCTCAAGCTTCAGGCCACGACGGCGAGCGGTGACAAGGTCGTGCAGACCCTGACGTTCCACCGGGGTAGCTACGTCATCGATGTCAACTACCAGATCACGAATGCCGGCACCGCGCCGATAGCGCCGTACGCCTACTTTCAGCTTACCCGCGACACCAAGACGCCGGATGTGCAGAGTTCGATGGCGCCCGCGGCCTACACCGGACCCGTCATCTACAACGAGACGGACAAGTTCAAGAAAGTCGATCACGGCGAACTCGACAAGCTGGCCGCGGATCCCTCGCGCAAGCTGCCGTACACCAAGAACACCGACAACGGCTGGGCAGGAATGATCGAGCACTACTTCCTCGCCGCATGGCTGCCTGCCGATAGCCCGCGAACGCCGCGCGAGTTCTACGCCAAGAAACTCGACAACGGACTATACGCCGACGGCGTGATTCTCCAGGCCACTCCCATCGCGCCGGGTGCCACCGGAGACATCAAGGTTCCGCTCTACGTCGGCCCACAGGAACAGGACACGCTCGCGAAGCTCGCCACTGGCCTCGATCTCGTCGTCGATTACGGCATATTCACCATCCTCGCCGCGCCGTTATTCTGGCTGCTGAAGTGGTTGCACAGCATCGTTCACAACTGGGGCTGGGCCATCGTCCTGCTGACGATCATCATCAAGTCGGTCTTCTACCCGCTCAACCACGCCAGCGCTCGCTCGATGGCCAAGATGAAAGTCATCGCGCCGAAAATGAAGGCGCTGCAAGAGCAGTACGGCAGCGACAAGCAACAGCTGCAGATGAAAATGATGGAGATGTACAAGACCGAGAAAATCAACCCGTTGGGCGGCTGTCTGCCGATCGTGGTCCAGATCCCGGTTTTCATCGCCTTGTATTGGGTGCTGCTGTCGGCGGTCGAGCTGCGGCACGCGCCGTGGATCCTGTGGATTCATGACTTGTCGGCGCCGGACCCCTATTTCGTTCTGCCGGTCATCTATGCGATCACCGCGTACCTGCAGGTCAGGCTGTCGCCGACACCCATCCAGGATCCCGTGCAGGCGAAAGTCATGCAGATCATGCCGATCGCTTTTTCGGTCATGTTCATCTTCTTCCCGTCCGGCCTGGTGTTGTACTGGCTGGTCAACAACTCGCTGCAGATCTTCCAGCAATGGCATATGAACCGCGTGCTCGCGCGCGAGGCGGCAACCGCGGCGGCCAAGCGCCGCTGACCGCGGGCCGCATGGCCGGCAAGGCGCGTCATGGCGCAGGACGCTGAAGTCATTGCCGCGATCGCGACACCGCCCGGCCGCGGGGGCATCGGCGTGGTGCGGGTGTCAGGTCACGACGTGTCCCGCGTCGTCGAAGGTGTCCTGGGGCGCGCGTTGCAACCACGCGTCGCGACTCGCGCGGATTTTCTCGACGGGCGCGGAGATATACTCGACCAGGGCCTGGCGCTGTGGTTCCCCGCACCCGCGTCGTACACCGGCGACGCCGTGCTCGAACTGCAGGGCCATGGCGGCCCCGCGGTTCTCGGCCTGATTCTCAAGCGATGTCTCGAGTTGGGCGCGCGGCTTGCCGAACCGGGCGAATTCACGAAGCGCGCGTTCCTCAACGACAAACTTGATCTGGCGCAAGCCGAAGGCGTGGCGGATCTGATCGAGGCCGCCACCGGGACCGCCGCGCGTGCTGCGGCGCGCAGTCTGTCAGGTGCTTTCTCGCGCGAGGTCGCCGGCGTCGTAGCGGGCTTGGTCGAGTTGCGCATCGTTACCGAGGCTTCTCTCGACTTTCCCGACGAGGACATCGATTTCGTGCGCGCTGCCGACGTCGAGGGCAAGTTGTCCGCCTTGCGCGAACGTTCCACCGCGCTTACTTCACGCTCGCGTCAGGGCAGCCTGCTGCGAGACGGCCTGCACGTGGTGCTCGTCGGGGCGCCCAACGTGGGCAAGTCAAGCCTGCTCAATCAGCTGGTTGGCGACGATGTCGCAATCGTCACTCCCCACGCCGGAACCACGCGCGATGCAATTCGCAGCAGCGTGGAGATCCGTGGCATTCCTTTACATGTCACCGACACCGCTGGGCTGCGCGAGGCTGTCGACGAAGTGGAAAAAATCGGGATCGAGCGCACCATCGCGGCAATTGCCCGCGCCGATCTGGCTTTGGTTGTGACCGACGCACGCGAAGATCTGAATCCTTCGATATCGCTGGCTGCGCAGCTGCCAGCCGGGCTGGCGCGCATCGTCGTGCGCAACAAGATCGATCTCACGGACGATCTGCCGACCAGCGTGGCCGAGGATGGAGGACATGCAGTCTGGCTCTCGGCAAAAACCGGCGCGGGCATTGACCTGCTAAAAGATGCGATTCTTGATGTTGCCGGCGCGCATGAGGACATGGAGGGGACCTTTCTCGCTCGCGAGCGGCATCTACAAGCACTCGCCCTCGCAAACGATCATCTAGCCGCCGCAGCGGTGCATCTTGCGAGTGCGGAACCTCCACTAGAACTGTTCGCCGAGGAGCTGCGTGCGGCGCAGGACGCGCTATGCGCAATCACAGGAAAATTCACAGCCGACGATTTGCTCGGTGAAATCTTCAGCCGTTTTTGCATCGGAAAGTAGGGCCGAGTCTTTTGGTAGCCCTGCGGTCCTTGGCATCGATGCGGGGACCACGAGCTCGGTCGGCCGAGTCAGGTGACCGTGGTGTGATCGCCAGCAGAACGCGGGATCACGATCTTGCAGCCTTTTACTCGCGCCGCGCGGTCTTCGATGGCTCGGCCGTCGTGTTCGGCGCTGGCGGCAGCTTCGTCGACGCCGGGTTCTTCGGTGACGCCTTCTTGGATTTCTTCGGTGTCATCTTGACCGTGGTCGGCGTCTTCTTCGGGTTGCCATGCTTTCCGGCGGCCAACGTTGTCTTGGCGCGAGATTCCGCGACACTCGTCGTCGTGGCACCCGCTGTTCCCGGGTTGTCCTCCTCCCGACCGGCAGGCCCTGCGGGAGTCGCTCGGTCGCTCATTGAGGCCGGTGGCGGGGGTACCGTGGTGGTGTTGGACGGGGATTGGTTGGACGTTGCCGCGTCGCCGTCGGAGCCGTTGAGGCCGGTTGCGATAGGGCCCCCGCCGGGGACCGGCGCGTGAGGGACGGCTACCGAACCTGTGTTGCTCGATGCGGGTCCATCGGATGTGTCCCCGGCGACGCCGCCAGTGCCGGGGTTAGCTCGCGGTTCGGGGAACGCAGGCACGTTTGTCGTCACAGGAATTGTTTGCGTCGGCCGGCCGCCGAAAGACGCGGTGGCCAGCTTGGCGGCGTCTAGCCATTCCCTGAGCTGTAGCGGATTGCGGTAGACATGGAAGGCGGAAAAAGCGAGCGCAACAAGCAACAAGGCGGGCAGGATTTCAGTGGGTGTTACCCGCAACGACGGACGCGGTCCCGTCGTGGCCCGAAATTCCTCTAGCGGACCCGCGTGCACTGCGCGCGCTGTTTCCAAGGCCGCGTAACCCATGCCCTCGCGTGCGCGAGATTCAAGAGTTGCGATTTCGACGTCGGTTTCGCAGTTGCTTGTAGTCGCATCGCCCAGACGTGGCGAAAACGTGTCGCCGTCGTGCATCATCGACTCGACCCGCGCAGGTTGACCGTGATCGAAGCCCTCGTCGTCTGGCATTGCCGACGCCGCAGTGCCCGAAGTCAGCGACCCGACCTCACGCGAGGCGATAACCAGCGCTGGATCTGCCGCGCCGCACTGGTAGCAGTTTTCTGCGGCGTGATCATTGATCGCTTCACATTGCTTGCACGGTTTCAGATGGAGCGGCGAGCCACAGTCGTTGCAGAACTTTGCGCCCACCGGATTGACATGATCGCAAAAGAGGCACTGGTGAGGAAACATGGCACCGCTTGAACGCGAACTCAAGTTACATGGTGACTGTGTGCACCGGTTGCAGCCGAATCCACGTTCAGGGCGTTCGAGTTGACCAATCGTTCAAGTCTTGGCCGCAGTACGTCAATATATTTCTGAACATCCGCATCCTTCGGCTTCTCCGAGGCGACGAGTTCGCGAATGTGACGCAAAGTTACACCAACGATTAGTCGCGCGTTCTCGCAACGGAAATAGACAAAGCGCCACTCGCCTCCGACACGAAGTTCAGGATGCAAAATGGGTGCGTCGCTCTTTGCGAAAGAATCGATGGCCAACTCGCGGAACCTGAAGATCTCGCCCAGATTCTGACGTAAGCCGCTGGCCTCCTTTGCCGTCAAGGAAAAGGCAATGCGCAGTGCTTCCGCGATCTCGGCATGACGAGGCAGACGTTTTTCTCGCCAAGGATCGGCAAGAGACCTGGACGGCTGAATTTTTGCCTGGATCGCTGCGCAGAAGGCATCTAGCGCAATCGAGGAGGCCATTATCGACTGCATGGAGGCTTCAAATTCCCACTCCAAGGCCCCCGCCTTCGAATTCTCGTCCGCGCCCTTCCACGCCGCAATGCGCGCTGCCTGCGCGACTTGCGCGTCCGAAAGATGGCGTATCGCAAGCTCCAGCCAGATGGGGCACACGTCGAAGCGACCAAGAGTATTCAACTCGGTCGCCGGCCTCTCATTCTCGCCGACCGCGATCGGCACACTAACGGCAGGGATTGCCCTCGCCATCTCTCGAAAAATGGATACGCCGTTCACTGGGAGGCCTTTTGCGATGGAGCCAGGTGAAATATGTTGATCGGGAATGCAACGCGAAATAACTCGTCAGAGATCCTAAAGTCGGTAGGATAGTTCCAGAACCGCGTGGCTGTGCGTCACCAAGGGAGATCTCCGCGCCACAGAACCCTACTCGGACGTGTCGCAACGACAAAGCCCGGGCGGACCCTCAACAAATTAGACGCTTCCAGCGCCCGCAGTGCAACATCATTTATTCGGCGCTGGTACCCGATTCGCGCCGTCGCGGAAACTTCGCAGCCGGGTTCGCTGAGGCGTGCACGCGAGCAGGCAAAAGGAGCGTCAACCCGAATCTTGACCCGAAAGTCGCGGTTTCCGTGGACGTATCTGGACACCCAGCTGGCTGCGGTATAGCGAGACGAACTTCCTGGCTTTGCGCACACGCCTTTTTTGCTCTTGAAACGAGCCACCAAATTGTCGCTCGATTTCGGCAATGGCCTGGGTGTCCGTGATCTTCCATAGTGGCAGGCCGCACTTTTCGGCAACCGCACGCTTGGTCCGCTCGACATAGGCGATGATCAGCACCCTCTCTTCGGGACTCGTGGTCGGATTTCGGCCCGATTTTTGTTGCTTCCCCGTAACGGAGCCGGTCGTTGCCGCGCCGCTAACCGGAAGAGCGTCAGGGGATTTTTTGCGGGATCGCCCGTGGGGATGTTTCCAGGCCAGGACGGCCCGCGCCAGCAGATCCCGTCCTGCTTGCTGCTCCCGGTCCGCCCATCCCTGTGCCAGAAGCGCTACCAGTCGGCAAAATCCGCGGAATTCGGAAATGGGCAAGGTCGTTTGTTGGGTGCCGGACGCGGCGTCGGCTTCCGCGTTCTCGGCCCATTGCTCGCCATCTCGCGCCAATTGCAACAATTCGTCGACCAAAGGCTCCTGCGAATCGGTCAAGCCCGGGTATTTGTCAGACATCCGCAAACCGTGGACCTCGTTCGTGGCGGCATCGCGGTTGTCGAGGGGGTGTGGTTTTCGTCCCATAACGTGGTAGGTCGATGGAAATCTTCGCGCCGCCGACACCACGCGAAGCCACCCTGATGCGGTCGCGCGCCGCGCGGCGTCGAAACGAGCGCGCAAGGTACTTTTGCGCGTGCCCGTCGACCTTCAGCCTATCGGAGGCACAACAGTGCCAGGCGCCGGCCGAAGTATTTTGCAATGCAGCAGCCAGTGCAAGCAGTAGCAAGGTAGCAGTTTTTTTTACCGTCGCCTACGTATGCCGCAATGAATCAGAAGCGGCGACTTGTTGGCTACGATATGGACGAGGAACCAGGCTTGTGCTGATGGTCGAGCCTTAAAGGCAGGAAGTGACTTTTGCAGCGCGTTCCAAGCATAATTTGTGCATGCGACGGAAAGAAACCCGAACCGAAGCGTGGTGCAGCCTTGCGCTAATTCTGTAGCTTCGGGTCGGCCAACGAGTCCGCGCTTGCACGGGCTCGTGCTGCCGGCGGGTGCGTTGGCGGTCGGTCTTGCTGCTGCCGTGGCATGCAGCACCTTGCATATGCCCTCCCATGGATGATCGGCCCGATGGTCGGAGTGGCCGCAAGTCCGCATGTGCGGGGTGCACGTCACCGCTCCGCGCGGCGGCCGGCAGGCGGGACAATGGATCATCGGCACTGCGCTCGGGCTCTATTTCACTCCCGCGGTGGTCGCGCATGTCGGGGGGATCGCGTGGCTGCTCGTCGTGGGGGCGCTGTTCGCGATCGGTCTCGGATATGTCTGTGGGTATGCGCTTTCAGCGCTTGCGGGCACGGATCGGACGACCGCGCTTTTCGCGAGCGTACCCGGCGGGGTCGCGGAAATGGCGGTAACGGCCAAAGTTCTCGAACTCGGCGTGCCGCTGGTCACCTCCTTTCACGTGACGCGCGTCGTCTTGCTGCTGCTGTGCACGGGTCCGCTGTTTCGGTGGCTCGCGCAGTGGCGAAATCGGTAGCACACAGCGTGTCCATCAGTCGCTTGCGGCCCAGTGGCCTGACCGATTCAAATTCGACGATGTGCGTGATTTTCGCGTGGTAAAATCGCGGCCATTTCAAACGGGCGCCGTCGCTAGCGAATCGTGTTCGCAAGCCTACCATCGGTAGTCGACTTCTCCAGCATGAATCATCCTGATCCAACGCCCGCACTCGCTGCCGCGGTTTCTGCACCGGCCTACGTGCGTCATCCGCAATTGCTCTCCTGGGTGCGCGAGATTGCAGCGAAAACGCGGCCTGATCGCATCGAATGGTGCGACGGCTCGCAACTCGAATACGATCGGCTGTGCGCGCAGATGGTAGCGGTCCGTACGCTGCGCAAGCTCGACCCCGCGAAGCGGCCGAACAGTTACCTGGCGTGGTCCGATCCGTCCGATGTCGCACGCGTCGAAGATCGCACGTTCATTTGCTGTGAGCGCGAGAACGATGCCGGGCCGACCAACAACTGGGTCGCGCCCGCGACGATGCGTCTGACGCTTGGCGAGTTGTTCGAAGGTTGCATGCGAGGGCGCACGCTCTATGTCGTGCCGTTCTCGATGGGACCCCTGGGCAGTCCCATTGCGCACATCGGCGTCGAGTTGACCGACAGCCCCTACGTTGTCGTCAGCATGCGCATCATGACGCGCATGGGCCGCGACGTATTCGACGTGCTCGGCACCGCCGGAGCATTTGTCCCCTGCGTGCACACGGTGGGAGCGCCGCTTGCGCTCGGACAGCGCGACGTGCCTTGGCCTTGCAACGCCGATCACAAATACATCGTGCACTTTCCCGAGACACGCGAAATCTGGAGTTACGGATCGGGGTACGGCGGCAACGCGCTGCTTGGAAAGAAGTGCTTTGCACTTCGAATCGCGTCGGTGATGGGGCGCGACGAGGGTTGGCTTGCGGAGCATATGTTGATTCTCGGCGTGACTTCGCCTGCCGGGGAGAAGGCGTATGTCGCGGCCGCGTTTCCGAGCGCGTGCGGCAAGACGAATTTCGCCATGCTGATTCCGCCTGCGGGTCTCGAAGGCTGGCGCGTCACGACAATTGGCGACGACATCGCCTGGATCAAGCCGGCGTCCGATGGCCATCTGCATGCGATCAACCCCGAAGCAGGATACTTCGGGGTTGCGCCGGGGACATCGTACGAATCCAATCCGAATGCCATGAAGACGCTCGAGAGCGATGTGATCTTCACCAATGTTGCGTTGACCGATGATGGTGATGTGTGGTGGGAAGGCATGACGCGCGAGGCGCCTGCGCATCTCACCGATTGGCAGGGACAGGCATGGGTACCGGGCTGCGGACGCACGGCCGCTCATCCTAACGCGCGCTTTACGGTTTCGGCGCTGCGCTGCCCATCGCTCGATCCTGAGTGGAATAACCCGGCGGGGGTGCCGCTATCGGCGTTCATTTTCGGCGCGCGACGCAGCGACACGGTGCCACTGGTCGTCGAGGCCACGAGTTGGGAGGACGGCGTGTACAAGGCGGCGACGATGGGGTCGGAAACGACTGCGGCCGCCGCGGGCAAGGTGGGCGAGGTGCGCCGCGATCCGTTCGCGATGTTGCCATTCTGTGGTTATCACATCGGCGATTATTTCGCGCACTGGCTGGCCATGGGCACGAAGGTCGCGCATGTGCCGCGCATCTTCAACGTCAACTGGTTTCGCACTGACGAGAACGGCAAATTCGCGTGGCCGGGCTTCGGCCAGAATATGCGGGTGCTGAAGTGGATTGTGGAACGCTGCCTGGGCCGTGCGTCGGCGCTGCCGGCACCGCTTGGCTTGCAGCCCGATTACGCGGACCTGGACTGGCGCGGGCTCGACTTTACGCAGACGCGCTTCGGTCGGGTGATGCACATCGACCGCGAAGGTTGGGAGCGCGAATTGCAGGCGCACGACCTATTGTTCGCAAAGCTAGGGGACAAGCAGCCCGCAGCGTTCGCTCGGCTGCGCCGCGATCTCGAGGCGCGGTTGCAGTAGCGAAGGCAGAATCTCCTGATTGCAACGAAAACGGGTGCGGCTGCGCGCCCGTTTTCATTCAGCTGACCCGAAGGAACGCGTCGACTTCCGCGCGGGTCGGCGCTCCAAGGCGCCCGCCAAAGCGCGTGCACTTGAGTGCCGCGGCGGCGTTGGCAAACCGAGCCGCATCTACGACCGCGCGGCCCTCGCCGATCGCGAGCGCAAACGCGCCGTGAAAAACGTCGCCAGCGGCGAGTGTATCGATCGCGCTGACGCGCGGAGCGATCGCGCGCAATTCCCGGCCGCCTTCACGCCAAAGCAAGCCCTCGGCACCCAGCGTTACGCCTACGACGCCGTGCGCCTGCGGTTGCATCCGCCGCAATCCTTCGCCTGGTTCTGCGGCGCCGCTGCTGAGCGCGAGCCCCGGTGCCGAAAATATCGCGTAGTCGCTACGAGCGCATAAATCGCGCAACGCATCCACCGGACCGACGTCCCCGTCGAAAATCGTCGGAATACCCGCAGCGCGCGCCACGTCGAGAACGTGTGCGGCACCTTCCGGCCAGCGCACGTCGGTCAGGACGACGTCAAATGATCGGATCGAGTCCGTTGGCAGCCACGATGAGCTCGGATCCAGTGCTGGGTCGTTGTAGACGCAGACCAGTCGTTCGCCATCGTCGTCGATCAATATCGTTGCTTTCGGCGATTGGCAATTGGCGATCCGGCGAATCATCGACACATCGACGCCTTCCGCCGCGAGTTGCGCGAGAATAGTGGCGCCGGCGGCGTCATTACCTACGCGCCCGCAATAAGAAACGTTTGCGCCCAGCCGGCTCGCGGCAACACTTGCATTGGCCGCCATGCCGCCGCCTGCCTCCATGCAGGCAGTTGCGAGCACCTTGATCGGCGTCTTGGGAATCGCTGGTAGCCGATAAATCGTGTCGAGAGCGCTGTGGCCCACACAAAGCAATGCGGTCATGGTCATTTCCATTCTTGCGCTTACAGATCACTGAGGCTATGCTGACTCGCGTTTCGTAAGCGTTTGCAGAACCATTTTTCAGTAAGCGATTGCAGTAAGCGGTTGCGGGTCGAGCAACACGATTTAATCATTGTCGGCTGCGTGCACGATCGTTGCAAGCGCTGGGCTGGCGGGAGTTTCAACACATGACCATGAGCAAGATCGCGGTGGCTCGGCGGCGACGGCCCGCGCGAGATAACAGGGGACCGACGCTGCACGACGTGGCCCGGGCCGCGGGTGTCTCGACAGCCTCGGTCTCGCGCGCGCTGTCCAGGCCAGAACTCGTCAGCGAGATCGTGCATGACCAGGTTAGGGCGGCGATCGATGCTCTTGCCTATGTCCCCAATGCAGCCGCACGGGCGTTATCCGGTCGTTCCGCCCGCGTGGTCGGAGCGATTGCACCGACGCTCACTGATGCCGTGACCCTGCTTGCCTTGGAGGCGATGACCCGCGAACTCGCCACAGGAGGCGTTGCATTGGTTCTCAGCATGGCGGGTGAGGAGGCGACATCGTCAGCGGAGAGCGTTCGCGCGCTCGTGGCACAAGGGGTCGACGCCATCGTTTTTTGTACGGGGACGACGCCGGCCGAACCAAGTCGTCTGTTTTCCGGCCGCAAGGTGCCCTATGCCTGTCTCGACGAGACCGTGGCCGGCGCTGCCCCGGTGACGTCCGGCTTCGATCGCGCCAACGCCATGGTGCTTGCGGCTCGGTACCTGCAGCAACTTGGACACCTTCGAATTGGGCTCTTTGCCATGGGGAGTCAGCGCCACGAGGGTGCGGTGCGCGAGGCGTTGAGGAAGACGGGCATCGAAGTTGTAGGCGGTCTTTCAACGAACGATTCGGCTACGGGCAGCGGCGTGAGCGAAGTGCTCGATGACTGGTGGATGGCGGCCTCCCGACCGACTGCGGCGATTTGCGGCAACGATGTTGCTGCCGTCGCGATGCTGCACGAATGCCATCGGCGCGGAACCGCGGTGCCCGCGCAGTGGTCGGTAATCGGCATCGGTGATACGGAACTCTCGCGGCAAGTGCGTCCGAAGCTGACGACGCTAAGAGTGCCCGCACGGGAGGCCGGCAGGGCCATAGCCCGCGGTCTCCTCGCGGCGCTCGATGGCCGGACAGAAACGCCGGTGAGTCTTTCCGCGAAAATCGTGGCGCGTGAATCGACGGGCACGCCGCGCGCATAAAAACCGTTGGCTGTGCCACGAGTTCCACGTGAAACGCGACGGCACGGGTTCCACGTGGAACTTCAGATTCGCCCCTGAATTGTGGCGGCATCGGGCTCGATACGTCTATCGGAGGGGCGCGCTTTGCGGTAAGATGCTACGTTGCCGTAAGCGACAGTTTTCCCTGTAAAAACATGCTGTTCCCAACTCGATTCGAAGTAATAGTTGTCGGCGGCGGCCATGCCGGAACCGAGGCTGCGTTGGCTTCCGCGCGCATGGGCCGGCGTACGCTGCTTTTGACACACAGCATCGAGACCTTGGGGCAGATGTCGTGCAATCCTTCGGTCGGGGGCATTGGCAAGGGCCACCTCGTCAAGGAAGTCGATGCGCTCGGTGGCGCAATGGCTTTGGCCACCGACGAGGCGGGCATCCAGTTTCGAATCCTCAATTCGAGCAAGGGGCCTGCGGTGCGCGCGACGCGCGCGCAAGCCGACCGGCTGCTCTATAAGCAATCCATCCGGACGCGACTCGAGAATCAGCCCAATCTAACGTTGTTCCAGCAGGCAGTCGACGACCTCAGCATTACGGGCAATCGCGTCACTGGAGTCGTCACGCAACTTGGCACGCGCTTCGAAGCCGACGCCGTTGTGCTGACGACCGGCACCTTCCTGTCGGGATTGATCCATGTCGGGCTCGAGCACTATGAGGCAGGGCGCGCGGGAGACCCTCCGGCGAAGACGCTGGCCGTCAGGATGCGCGAACTGGCGCTGCCGGTCGGGAGGCTAAAAACCGGCACACCGCCACGCCTCGACGGGCGCACGATCGATTTCGATCGACTCCAGGTGCAGCCGGGCGACGACCCGGCGCCCGTATTTTCATTCATGGGCAATGCGGCGATGCATCCGCCGCAGCTGCCCTGCTGGATCACGCATACCAATGCCCGGACGCACGACCTCATCCGCGCTGGCCTCGATCGCTCGCCACTGTTCACGGGCGTCATCGAGGGCGTCGGGCCGCGCTACTGCCCGTCGATCGAGGACAAGGTGACTCGCTTCGCCCAACGCACGAGCCACCAGATTTTCCTCGAGCCCGAAGGCCTCACGACGCACGAAATCTATCCGAATGGTATTTCAACGTCGTTGCCCTTCGACGTTCAACTCGCCCTGGTGCGATCGATCAAGGGATGCGAGCGGGCGCATATTCTGCGGCCCGGCTACGCGATCGAGTACGATTACTTCGATCCGCGCGCGCTCAAGCCGACACTGGAGACCCGCGCCATCCAGGGGCTCTTCTTCGCCGGTCAGATCAACGGCACGACGGGATACGAGGAAGCGGCTGCCCAGGGACTCCTCGCCGGGATCAATGCAGGCAGGTTGGTACGCGAGCTGGCGGGCTGGTACCCGCGGCGCGATCAGGCCTACCTGGGTGTATTGGTCGACGATCTGGTAACGCGCGGCGTGACTGAACCGTATCGGATGTTCACGAGCCGTGCCGAGTACCGACTGCAGTTGCGCGAAGACAACGCGGATTTGCGATTGACCGACGCGGGCCGCGAGCTGGGTATCGTGGATGACCGGCGCTGGGACGCGTTCTGCCGTAAGCGCGACGCCGTCGCGCTTGAACTCGAGCGCCTGAAGTCGTCGTGGGTCAATCCGAACGTCGTCTCACAGGAACAGGTGCAGCGGGTGCTCGGGCAATCGCTGGAACGCGACAGCACGCTCGCCGAGCTTCTGCGCCGCCCGGGCGTCACGTATGCGAGCCTGCTGTCGCTGCCGGGGGCGGGTGAACCGGTCAGCGATGCAAAAGTTGCCGAACAGGTCGAAATCGCGACCAAGTACGCGGGATACATCGAGCGACAAAACGAGCAGATCGCACGGGATTCTGCACAAGAGACTTTGCCGCTGCCGCGCGATATCGACTACCGCTCGGTTCGCGGGCTGTCGACAGAGGTGCAGCAAAAGCTCAATCAGTACCAGCCGGAAACGCTTGGCCACGCGGCGCGCATTTCAGGCATGACGCCCGCCGCGATCTCGCTATTGCTCGTGCACCTCAAGCGCGGGTTCAGGCAAGCGATTCCCGAAGTTCAGCAACGCTCGGCATGACCGATGCGCTGCGGGCGGGCATCGCAGTTCTGGGCTTGTCCATCGGCCGCGCCGCGCAGGACACACTACTCGCGTACCTCGCGCTGCTCGACAAATGGAACCGCACGCATAATCTCACGGCGATCCGCGATCGCGACTTGATGATCACTCACCATCTGCTCGACTCGCTGGCCGTCTTGCCGCAGTTGCCGATGCGTACCGGACTCCGCGTGGCGGACGTCGGCAGTGGTGGCGGGTTGCCCGGCATTCCATTGGCGCTCGCACGACCGGACTGGTACTTCACGCTGATCGACAGCAGCCACAAGAAGACGGCATTCCTCAACCAGGCGGCGATCGAATTGCCGTTGCCCAACGTGGACGTTGTCACGGCGCGTGTCGAGAATGTCGTACCGGCGTTCCCTTTCGATGTGGTGATTTCGCGCGCGTATTCGACGCTACGCACATTCGTCCAGCAGACTGCAGGCCTGCTAGCGTGCGATGGGCGCTGGATCGCCATGAAGGGTACGCTTCCTCGCGACGAAATCGGAGACTTGCCAGCGGATATCAGCGTCGAGGCGGCGCCGTCACTGGCGGTGCCTGGCGTCGATGGCGAACGACACCTGGTCGTGATGAAAACTTCCATCCGATGACCAAAATCATCGCCATTGCAAACCAGAAGGGCGGCGTCGGCAAGACCACCACCAGCGTAAATCTCGCTGCTAGTCTGGTTGCGATGAAACGTCGCGTATTGCTGGTCGATCTTGATCCACAAGGCAACGCGACGATGGGCGCCGGAGTCGATAAGCGAGCGCTCACACACACTGTCTACCAAGTCCTGCTTGGAGAGAGAAAAATCGTTGATGTGCGCTTGCCGTCGCCGTCGGGCGGCTTCGATCTCGTGCCGTCCAATCGCGAACTGGCCGGTGCTGAGGTCGAAATGGTCGATTTGCCCGAGCGCGAGATGCGCCTTAAGGAGGCACTGGCCGAAGCTCTGTCTCAGATGCGCGCAGCGATTTCGGAAATCGCCGGCGAGTATGACTTTATCCTGCTTGACTGCCCGCCTTCGCTCTCGCTGCTGACGCTTAACGGGCTGTGCGCGGCCGACAGCGTGCTCATACCGATGCAATGCGAGTACTACGCACTCGAAGGGCTTTCGGACCTCGTGCAGACCATTCGCAAGGTACGCGCGCATCTCAATCCGCGCCTCGAGGTCGAGGGACTGTTGCGGACGATGTACGATCCACGCAACACGCTCGCGCTCAACGTGTCGGCGGATCTACAGAAACACTTCGGCGACAAGGTCTATCGAACGGTTATCCCGCGCAACATCCGCCTTGCGGAAGCGCCAAGCTTCGGCATACCGGCGCTGCAGCTCGACAAGGCATCAAAGGGCGCGCAAGCGTATCTCGCACTCGCGGGCGAAATGTTGCGACGAGACGAAGCAGCCGCGACCACGGCACAAGGAACGATCCATGGCTAAGCTCAAAGGATTGGGACGTGGTCTCGATGCGCTGCTGTCGGGCAGCGAAGATTCCGCTGCCGGAGAAGCACTGCAATCGATCGCGCTGGACCGCCTCGTTCCCGGCAAGTATCAGCCGCGCACGCGCATGGACGAGGTCACGCTTGCCGAATTGGCGGAGTCCATCCGGGCCCAAGGCATCATGCAGCCGATCCTGGTGCGCCCGATCGAAGGCGGCCGCTTCGAAATCATCGCGGGCGAACGTCGCTGGCGGGCAGCGCAGCGCGCAGGCCTCAATACCATCCCGGCGCAGGTGCGCAGCGTGCCGGATCAAGCCGCCCTTGCGCTGTCGTTGATCGAGAACATTCAGCGCGAAGACCTCAATCCGCTCGAGGAGGCCCAGGGCATCGCGCGACTGATCGAGGAATTCAAGCTCACGCACGATGCCGCCGCCGCCGCCGTCGGGCGCTCTCGCAGCGCCGTGAGCAACCTGCTGCGCCTGATGCAACTCGCAAAGCCGGTGCAAGCGCTGCTACTCACCGACAAGATCGACATGGGGCATGCGCGTGCGCTTCTGGCGTTACCCGCGGCGACCCAGGTATCGGCCGCTGGACGCATCGTTGCGCGCAGCTTGTCGGTTCGCGACACCGAGCGGCTAGTGCACACTTTGGTGACGCCCTCGGCGCGGCGCGTGAAGCCCTCCCGCCACAAGCAGGCCGATGGCGATGTCGCGCGCCTCGAGCGCGACCTGGCGGACGCCCTCGGTGCAAGCGTGCGCATCGAATCGACCCGCAAGGGAGCCGGGCGGATCGTGATCGCCTATTCGAGTCTCGAGCAACTCGACGGCATCCTCGACCGGCTGCGCAAGCGCGCCTGAAGCAAAAAATAACGGCGCCACGCGGCGCCGTTCAGCGGGGTCGTGGAGCGCTCTCAGCCGAGCTGCTTGAGCATCGTATCCGCATCGGAGACTTCGAACTTGCCCGGCGCTTCGATATTCAGGGTCTTCACGACGCCGTTGTCGATCAACGCCGAGAAGCGCTGGCAACGCACGCCCATGCCGCGTGCCGTCAGATCGAAGTCCAGACCGAGCGCCTTCGTATACGTCGCACTGCCGTCGCCCATCATGCGCACCTTGCCACCGGCCTTCAGATCCTTCGACCACGCGCCCATGACGAACGCATCGTTGACCGACATGCACAAGATGTCGCTGACGCCCTTCGCCTTGAGCTTGTCATAGTTCGCCACGTATCCAGGCACGTGCTTCGCGGAGCAAGTCGGCGTAAACGCACCTGGCAGGCCGAACAAGACGACCTTCTTGCCTCGCGTCAGATCATCGACCTTGAATTCGTTGGGGCCGATCTTGCATTCCGCGGTTTCCTCTTCGATGTATTCGTTCAGGCTGCCAGCGGGCAGCTTGTCGCCAACGTTGATGGTCATGGTATCTCCTCGAGACGAGCGCGCGCGGCGCAATAGGTCAATGGGGGTCGGTCAATCGGTCGATGATTGTAGCGGAAAACCGCGTCTGCGCCGCGGACGACCGGTACGACTGGAGTCTTGTCGTCGTCCGCGTGAAGGGGTAACGTCTGCAATCCGCTATTGCGGAATCCAGTCAGGGGCGCACCATGGCGCAGGCGAAAAAAACAGCCCGCGAACGCCGGCTTACCTTGCTCATTGCGACGCGCAAGGGGCTTTGGCAAATGCACACCGATGCAGCGCGTCGCACGTGGCGGCTCGCAGGGCCGCAGTTCCTCGGCCACATCGTGCATCATTGCATCGCCGATCCGCGCGACAGCAAGACGATACTTGCCGCCGCGCGGACAGGTCATCTCGGCCCGACGATTTTTCGCTCGCAGGATCGCGGGCGTACCTGGCACGAAGCAAAACAACCGCCCGCGTTTCGCGAAGGTAGCGGCCGCGTTGTCGATCACTCGTTCTGGCTGACGCCGGGCCACGTGTCGCAGCCCGGCGTCTGGTACGCCGGGACTTCGCCCCAAGGCTTGTTCCGCTCGGACGACGGTGGCGCCACATGGCGCGGCGTCGAAGGTTTCAACGAACATCCGCAACGCAAGGCGTGGTGCGGCGACGACAAGGATGGCACGCCCGACGGGCCGAAGCTGCACTCGGTTCTCATCGATCCGCGCAACGCGGCGCACATGTACATCGGCATGTCGAGCGGCGGCGTATTCGAGTCGACCGACACTGGGGCCAACTGGAGGCCGCTCAATCGTGGCATGCGCGCGGATTTTCTTCCCGATCCCAATGCCGAGTATGGACACGATCCGCACTGCGTCCGGTTGCACCCGCTGCTCCCCGACCGGCTATATCAGCAGAATCATACGGGTATCTATCGGCTCGATCGGCCGGCGGAACAATGGCGCGATCTCGGCGCGACCATGCCCAAGAGCGTCGGCTCGATTGGCTTTCCTGTGGTCGTGCATCCGCGCGACCCGGAAACGCTATGGGTGTTTCCGATGGATGGCAGCAGTGTGTGGCCGCGCGTCTCGCCGGCCGGCAAGCCCGCGGTCTACCGCTCGGTCAACGGCGGCAAATCGTGGCAACGGCAGGCAACCGGATTGCCGAAAGCACAGGCCTGGTACACCGTAAAGCGTCAGGCGATGACGGTGGACGACGCTACACCCACGGGGGTGTACTTCGCGACGACCTGCGGCGAAGTCTGGGCAAGTCGCGACGAAGGGCGCAGCTGGAAATGCATCGCGGCGCATTTGCCGCATATCTACGCGGTCGAGGCGGCGTGAACGCCAGTTCGGTGCGCGTGCTCATCCCCGGGCCGTTACGCAGCTACACCGGCGAGGCTGCGGTCGTCGCGGCAAACGGGGGCACACTCGATGAACTGCTCGCCGACCTCGATCGGCGCTATCCGGGTCTCCGTTTTCGCGTTATCGACGAGCAGGGGGACATTCGCCGCCACATCAGATTCTTCGTCAACGGCGCATCGGCGGCGAATTTGCAACCGGCATTGCGCGACACTGACGAGGTAATGATCGTGTGCGCATTGTCGGGCGGATGACGACTCGCGCAACAGGGGTTCTGCACCGCAGCATTCGTTGACGCGTCGCCGCAAAAAACCCTATAATCGATGAGTTTGCTGCGGCATTGGTGTTGACCTCTCGTCCGAACCGATCCCCCGGATTTCCAATCCGCCGCGTCGCCGTCTGGCAAGCCATGGCGACGCTGGCGTTGGCCGCGATCGCCGGAATTTGGGCGGGTTGGCATGGGGCACTGTCGGCGGTGTTGGGTGGGCTTGTCAACATCGCGGGCGGCGCGGTCTTCGCGTTTCTGATCGCGTTGAATCCGTCCACCACTGCGACCGGAACTGTACGGACGATGTTGCGGGCCGAGGCGGGCAAGATTACGGTCATCGTGCTGCAACTGTGGCTGGTACTTACTACCTACCACGACGTTGTGCATGCGGCGTTCTTTTCGGCGTTTGTGGTCACCGTATTGGTGTCGCAGGCGGCGATTTTGGTGCAAGACTGATCGACGGGGCGGGGATCGGCGATGGCTGCGGAACAGCAACTCGACGCAACGACCTACATTCAGCATCACCTGACGTTCTTTGCCGAGCCGGTCAGGGAATCGGGCGGGTTCTGGACGATTCATTACGACACGCTCATTACGTCAATCGTCCTGGGCGTCCTGGCGCTGGGCTTCCTCTGGTTGGTCACGCGCAAGGCGACATCGGGCGTTCCCTCCAAGACCCAGGCGTTCGTCGAATTGTCGGTCCAGTTCGTCAACGAGCAGGTCCGCAGCCTCTTCCATCACGACTACCGTTTTGTCGCGCCCGTTGCGTTGACAGTCTTCGTCTGGGTTCTGTTCATGAACGCGATGGACTTCCTGCCCGTCGACATCACGTCCTGGTTCTTCCAGAACGTTTTGCATCAGCACGAGTGGAGGCCGGTGCCGACGGCGGACATCAACACGACCTTCGCGCTCGCCCTGTCCGTGTTTGCGCTCATGATCTACTACAGCATCAAGATCAAGGGTCTCGGCGGCTGGATTCACGAGCTGTTCTGCTCTCCATTCGGCGCCAACCCGCTGCTGTGGCTGCCGAACTTCCTGTTCAATCTCATCGAGTACATCTCCAAGCCGTTGTCGCATTCGCTGCGGCTGTACGGAAACATGTATGCCGGGGAGATCATTTTCATGCTGCTGGGCCTGTGGGCGGCAACCGGATTCGTCGGCGTCGTCATCGGTGGCATCCTGCACGTGGGCTGGTCCATCTTCCACATCCTGATCGTCGTCCTGCAGGCGTACATTTTCATGATGCTGACCGTCGTGTACATCGCGATGGCGCACGAGCACCATTAATACGGCAAGCGAAGCTGTTTCATCACAATAATCCTCTCACCCCGTTCAGAAAGGGCAACAAATGGACAAGCTGCAACTGATCGCGCAAATCCAGGCCTCCACCGGCATCGGTATCGGCCTCATCATCGGTCTCGGCGCGCTTGGCGCGTGCATCGGCGTCGGCATCATGTGTTCGCGCTTTCTCGAAGGCGCGGCGCGGCAGCCGGAAATGATCCCGGCGCTGCAGGCGAAAGTGTTCCTGCTTCTTGGCCTGATCGATGCGTCATTCATCATCGGCGTGGGCCTGGCGATGCTGTTCGCCTTCGGCAATCCGCTGATTCCCGCCGGCTTGAAATAAGCAGCGGCCCGCTGTCCCTGCCTAGAGAGAAGCAGTCATGAACATCAACCTGACGCTGCTGATGCAGGCGGTGGCATTCTTCGTCTTCATTCTGTTTTGTGCGAAATACGTCTGGCCGCCGTTGATGCGCGCCATCGAAACTCGCCAGAAGCAGATTGCAGACGGGCTGGCCGCGGGTGAAGAAGGTCGCCAAAGTCTGTCGAAGGCGGAGACGCGCATCGCGCAAATGATGACCGACGCGAAATCACGCGCCTCCGAAATCATTGCCCAGGGCGAGAAGCTCAAGAGCGAGACGATCGAGCAGGCCAAGGGCGCGGCGAAGGCCGAGGGCGATCGCATCATTGCCGCAGCCAAAGCCGAAATCGAGCAGGAAGTATTTCGCGCGAAGGAATCCCTGCGTAATCAGGTCGCCGATCTCGCGGTCGCCGGCGCATCCAAGATCCTCAAGCGCGAAGTCGATCCGAAGGCGCACGCCGAGTTGCTTGCGGGAATCCAGAAGCAACTCTGATCGACGACCATGGCTGAACTCATCACCATCGCCCGGCCGTACGCGCAAGCCGCCTTTGCATTGGCGGGCGAGCACAGCGCCTTGCCTGTGTGGGCCGAGATGCTCAAGCTGGCGAGCGCTGTCGTGACGGATCCCAAGGTTCACGCCGCGCTCGACAATCCCCGGCTTTCCGCAGCGGACAAGGAAGCATTGTTCCTGTCGATCTGCGGCGACAAGCTCAATGCGGATGGCCGCAATTTCGTGCGCGTGCTCGTGCAATCCGACCGCATCGGACTGCTGCCGGAAATTCGACAGATTTTCGACACGCTGAAGGACGACGCCGACGGTGTTGCGCGCGCGCACATCTCAAGCGCGTTCCCGGTCACCGACAGCGAGCTTGCCGCGCTCAAATCGGCGCTGGAGAAGCGCTTCGGCAAGAAGATCGAAGCCAGCGTCGGTGTCGACCCTGACCTGATCGGAGGCGCAACCATCGTCGTCGGCGACACCGTCATCGATGGGTCGGTGCGAGGCGAGTTGCAGGCGATGGCCACCCATTTGCGAACCTGATAGCGAACTGAGGCAACTCCGGTATCGGTACTCATAGGCGCGGCTGCGCGCGAGGAAAAAATCATGCAGTTGAATCCATCCGAAATCAGTGAACTGATCAAGAGCAAGATCCAGAATCTCGATACGGGCGCGGAGGTTCGCACGCAGGGGACGGTCGTCACGGTATCCGACGGCATCAGCCGCATCCACGGGTTGTCGGACGCGATGCAGGGCGAAATGCTGGAGTTCCCGGGCAATACGTTCGGCCTCGCACTCAACCTCGAGCGCGACTCGGTGGGCGCGGTGATTCTGGGCGACTACGAACATATTTCCGAAGGCGACATCGTCAAGTGCACCGGCCGCATTCTGGAAGTGCCGATCGGGCCGGAACTCATCGGCCGGGTGGTCAATGCGCTGGGTCAGCCCATCGACGGTAAGGGCCCAGTCAACGCCAAGCTGACCGACGTCATCGAAAAGGTCGCGCCCGGGGTGATCGCGCGCAAGAGCGTATCGCAGCCGGTGCAGACAGGCCTCAAGTCGATCGACGCGATGGTGCCGGTCGGCCGCGGCCAGCGCGAGTTGATCATCGGCGATCGACAAACTGGCAAGACCGCGGTCGCAATCGATACGATCATCAACCAGAAGGGCAAGGATCTGATCTGCATTTATGTCGCGATCGGCCAGAAGGCCTCGTCGATCATGAACGTCGTCAAGAAACTGGAAGAGACGGGCGCGCTGGCCTACACGATCGTTGTCGCCGCGTCGGCATCGGATTCGGCGGCGATGCAATATATCGCGCCTTACTCGGGTTGCACAATGGGCGAATATTTCCGCGATCGCGGCCAGGATGCGCTAATCATCTATGACGATCTGACGAAGCAGGCCTGGGCCTATCGGCAGATTTCGCTGCTGCTTCGCAGGCCACCTGGGCGCGAAGCCTATCCCGGCGACGTGTTTTACCTGCACTCGCGGCTGCTCGAACGCGCCGCGCGCGTGAACGAGGACTATGTCGAGAAATTCACCAAAGGGGAGGTCAAAGGCAAGACTGGCTCGCTGACGGCGCTGCCGGTGATCGAAACGCAAGCGGGGGACGTCACTGCATTCGTGCCGACCAATGTGATCTCGATCACCGACGGGCAGATCTTCCTGGAAACCGATTTGTTCAACGCGGGTATCCGGCCCGCGATCAACGCCGGCATTTCGGTGTCGCGCGTGGGCGGCGCCGCACAAACCAAGGTCATCAAGAAGCTCGGTGGCGGCGTTCGCCTAGCACTCGCGCAGTACCGTGAGCTCGCGGCCTTCGCGCAATTCGCCTCCGACCTCGACGAAACGACGCGCAAGCAACTCGATCGAGGCAGGCTCGTGACGGAACTGATGAAACAGCCGCAATACGCGCCGCTTTCAGTGGCGGAGCAGGCGTTGACGCTGTTCGCGGTGACCAAGGGCTACTACGACGACGTGCCCGTCGAAAAAGCGCTCGCGTGCGAATCGGCCATGCGCGCATATATAAAGAGCAAATACAGCGCGTTCTTCGACAACCTCGAGTCCACGAAGGACCTGGATGCCGAAGGTGAGAAGCAACTCACCGCGGCGATCGAAGACTTCAAGAAGAACGGCGCTTACTAGGGACGATGGGCGATGGCCGGCTCGAAAGAAATCCGCAACAAGATCAAAAGCGTGCAAAGCACACGCAAGATCACCAAGGCAATGGAAATGGTTGCGGCCTCGAAAATGAAAAAAGCGCAGGACCGGATGCGCGCCGCGCGGCCTTATGTCGGCCGCATGATCGCGATCATGCGCCATCTCGCGCGCGCCAACACGGAGTACCGGCATCCGTTCCTGGTGGCGCGCCCGCAGGTCAAGAGTGTCGGCCTGATCGTGGTCACGTCCGACAAGGGTCTGTGTGGCGGCCTCAACACCAACGCGATGCGCCTGGCCTTGGTCAAGATGAAGGCCTGGCAGGCTAAAGGCGTGGACGTGCATGTCACGGCGATCGGCAACAAGGGACTGGGCTTCATGCAGCGCCTGAAAGCAAACATTGTCTCGCAGGTGACCAATCTGGGTGACCGGCCGCATCTGGACAAGATCATCGGGCCGGTCAAGGTGCAACTCGACGCCTACCTCGACGGCAAGATCGACGAACTGCACATCGTGGCGACGCGGTTCGAAAACACGATGAAGCAGACGCCGGTCGACGTGCAGGTGCTGCCGATCACGGATCTTGGCGAAGAATCCGACAAGCGCGGGTATCCGTGGGACTACATCTACGAGCCCGATGCCAAGACGGTGCTCGAGGGCCTGCTGACACGCTACATCGAGTCCGTCATCTATCAGGCGGTCAACGAAAACATGGCGTCCGAGCAGAGCGCGCGCATGGTGGCGATGAAGTCCGCGTCGGAAAACGCGGCGACCATCATCGATGAACTGCAACTGATCTACAACAAGAGTCGGCAGGCGGCGATTACCAAGGAACTTTCAGAAATCGTCGCGGGCGCCGCGGCAGTGTAGTGCTGTACCCGGCTTTAACGGAATTCGAATTCGGAATTGGGGACACGGTTATGAACGAGGGAACAATAGTCCAGTGTATCGGCGCGGTGATCGACGTCGAATTCGCGCGCGATTCGCTGCCAGGCATTTACGACGCGTTGACGCTTGCCAACAGCGACCTGACGCTCGAGGTACAGCAGCAACTGGGCGACGGCGTGGTGCGCACCATCTGTCTCGGTTCCGCCGATGGCTTGCGGCGCGGCATGAAAGTGACGAACACGGGCGCCGGCATATCGGTCCCCGTCGGACCGAAGACGCTAGGACGAATCATGGACGTGCTGGGTCGGCCGATCGATGAACAAGGGCCCGTCAACGCTGAAAAGCGCATGCCGATCCACCGCGACGCGCCCTCGTTCGAGGAGCTCTCGCCGTCCACCGAACTGCTCGAGACCGGCATCAAAGTGATCGACCTCGTGTGCCCGTTTGCGAAGGGCGGGAAAGTGGGCCTGTTTGGCGGCGCGGGCGTGGGCAAGACCGTGAACATGCTCGAGTTGATCAACAACATCGCAACCCAGCACGCGGGATTGTCGGTGTTCACCGGCGTCGGCGAGCGCACGCGCGAAGGCAATGATTTCTATCACGAGATGCGCGACGCGGGCGTCGTCAAGATGGACAACCTCGAAGAGTCCAAGGTGGCAATGGTGTACGGCCAGATGAACGAACCGCCGGGCAACCGCCTGCGCGTGGCACTGACCGGGTTGACGATGGCGGAATACTTTCGCGACGAAGGCCGCGACGTGCTGCTCTTCATCGACAACATCTATCGCTACACGCTGGCCGGCACCGAAGTGTCGGCGCTGCTCGGTCGCATGCCTTCCGCCGTGGGCTACCAGCCGACGCTGGCCGCCGAGATGGGCGAACTGCAGGAGCGCATCACGTCGACCAAGACCGGCTCGATTACCTCGATCCAGGCGGTGTACGTTCCTGCGGATGACCTGACCGACCCGTCGCCGGCAACGACCTTCGGCCACCTCGATTCCACCGTGGTACTTTCGCGCGACATCGCATCGCTCGGTATCTATCCCGCGGTTGACCCGCTGGATTCCACGTCGCGCCAACTCGATCCGAACGTCGTTGGCGAAGAGCACTACACCACCGCGCGGCGCGTACAGCAAACGCTCCAGCGCTACAAAGAACTGCGCGACATCATCGCGATTCTCGGCATGGACGAATTGTCCCCCGAGGACAAGCTGGCGGTGGCGCGGGCGCGGAAAATCCAGCGTTTCCTGTCGCAGCCGTTCCACGTCGCCGAGACTTTCACGGGCTCACCAGGCAAGTATGTCTCGCTCAAGGACACGATCCGCGGCTTCAAGGCGATCGTCGACGGCGAGTGCGATCATCTCCCGGAGCAGGCGTTCTACATGATCGGTGGCATCGAAGAAGCCACCGAGAAAGCCAAGACGCTGCAATAGCCATGGCCAACACGATCCACGTCGAAGTCGTCAGCGCAGAAGCGTCGATTTTCTCGGGCGACGCGGAGTTCGTCGTGTTGCCTGGTGTCATGGGCGAGCTGGGCATCTTCCCCAAGCACACGCCGCTGATCACGCAGATCAAACCCGGCGCGGTCCGGATCAAGGTGCCGGGGCAAACCGAGGAACAGGTGGTCTTTGTCCAGGGCGGCTTCCTGGAAGTGCAGCCCGACGTGGTGACCGTCCTGTCAGACACGGCGATCCGCGCGCACGATCTCGATGAGGCCAGGGCACTGGAGGCCAAGCAAGCCGCCGAGGAAGCCATGCAGAACAAGTCCTCGAAAGAGGATATTGCGCGCGCCGAGAGCGAGTTGGCCGGTGCCTTGGCACAGCTTGCCGCAATCCGTCACCTGCGCAAGAGCCGCAAGTAGCGGACCACCGGGCAGATAATCCCGGGCGCCCAGGCCGCCCTCTGTCGTCGAGGGGTTGAGCGCGTGACCGACTACCGCAACCGCACGTTTGCGGAAATCGCCGTCGGCGAAAGCGCGACGACGGCGCACGCATTGACCGTCACAGATATCGAAGCGCTGGCGCTCGCGTCCGGCGATGTCGAACCCCTGCATGTCGCGGACATCGATGGTGCATCGACGGGACGCACGTCGGTGCAAGGCGCGGCGAGTATCGCGCTGCTCGCCGGATTGTTGTCGCGCCGGTTGCCCGGACCGGGAAGTGCGATCGTCGGCACCCAATTGCGCTATGCAGGCGCGCTTCGCGTCGGTGACACGCTGACTGCCACCGTGACCGCGCGATCCAAAGATCCGGCGACACGCCGCATCGAGTTCGAATGTCACTGCGTGAATCAGCGAGGCGAGGTGCTGATCGATGGCGTCGCGACAGTGACGGCATCCGATGAGCGCATTGCCTACAGCAACCTCGCCACGCCTGAACTGATACTTCGGCGCAACGATGGCTTCGCAAGTCTGTTCCAGGCCTGTCGGGGCCTCGTGCCGGTGACCTGCGCCATTGTGCATCCTTGTGATCGGGATTCGCTGCGTGGATCGATCGAAGCGGCCACCCTCGGTCTCATCGTGCCGGTGCTAGTCGGGCCGGAAGTGAAAATCCGTGCGGTTGCCGATGCCGAGCACATCGACCTCGCGCCGTACCGGATCGTTGCCACCGAGCACAGTCATGCCGCCGCCGACAAAGCCGTGGCGATGGCGCGCAACGGCGAAGTCGAATCGTTGATGAAAGGCAGCCTCCACACCGACGAACTGATGGCGGCCGTCGTGGCGACGGCGACGGGGCTGCGCACGGACAAGCGCATCAGCCACGTATTCGTCATGGACGTTCCCGCCTATCCAAGAATGCTTCTGGTGACGGATGCCGCAGTGAACATCACGCCTGACCTCGAATGCAAGGCGGGCATCTGCCAGAACGCGATTGCGCTTGCGCACGTGCTGGGCATCGCCGAACCGAAAGTCGCCATCCTTTCCGCGATCGAAACAGTGACGCCGAAAATTCCTTCGACGGTCGATGCCGCAGCGCTATGCAAGATGGCCGACCGCGGGCAGATCACGGGCGGCTTGATCGACGGACCACTCGCGTTCGACAACGCCATCAGCGAGGAAGCGGCGAGGATCAAGGGCATCGTTTCGCCGGTCGCCGGCCGTGCGGACGTATTGCTGGTGCCCGACCTCGAGTCCGGCAACATCCTCGCCAAGCA
Source organism: uncultured beta proteobacterium (assembly GCA_963732105.1). Taxonomy (GTDB): domain Bacteria; phylum Pseudomonadota; class Gammaproteobacteria; order Burkholderiales; family Casimicrobiaceae; genus PALSA-1003. The sequence continues at coordinate 82,767 of CAVSYL010000006.1, read as the reverse complement.
ATTGCAGTATCTCGCCGGCGCGGAGTCGGCGGGCATTGTGCTCGGCGCGCGCGTGCCGGTTGCGCTGACGTCGCGTGCGGATTCTGTGCGCTCACGCCTCGCGTCGGCGGCGCTACTCAAGCTGATGGCGCGGCGCCCCGCCGGCGAACTTGCCAAGCTGCCGAGTTAAGTGCCGAGTTGCTGTTCGGCGAGCGTGACCCAATAGCTGGCACCAATGGACAGCGCGTCATCATTGAAGTCGTAGTGCGGACTATGGATGTTGGGCGTGTCGGGGCCCGTGCCGGCGCCAAGCCACACGTAGCATCCGGGTTTTTTTTGCAGCATGAACGCGAAGTCCTCGCTGCCCATTTCCGGTGTCGGGTCCGTGTCGATGTGCTCGGTGCCGACCACGGCTGACGCCGCTGCGATCGAATGCTGCGTCTCTGCCGCGGCATTCACGGTTGCGGGATAGCGCCGTTCGTAACGTAGTGTTGCCGTCATGTCGAACGTTGCTGCCACGCCGGCGACGATGCCTTTCATCCGTTCTTCGATCAGGTCCTGCACTTCGGGCTTGAACGTTCGCACCGTGCCGCGCAACACGACTTCCTGCGGGATGACGTTCCACGTGTCGCCGCCGTGGACCTGAGTCACGCTGACCACGCCAGCGTCGAGCGGATGCAGGTTGCGCGCGACGATCGTTTGCAGCGCATTGATGGTGTGCGCGGCAAACAGCATCGGGTCCTTGCCGGTGTACGCCATCGCCGCGTGCGCGCCCTTGCCGGTCACGATGATTTCGAAGATGTCGTAGGCGCCCATCAATGGACCGACGCGCATGGCGAACGTGCCGAGCGGCTTGCGTGGCCAGTTGTGCATGCCATAGACCGCGCCCATCGGAAAGCGATCGAACAGACCTTCCTCGACCATCACCCTGCCACCGCCTTCGTTCTCTTCGGCGGGCTGGAAGATGAAGTACACCGTTCCCGCGAGATGCTTTTTGCGAGCGAGGACTGCCGCAGCGCCGAGCAGCATCGTGGTGTGGCCATCGTGGCCGCACGCGTGCATCCGGCCTTCGTTTTGCGACGCGTACGCCACACCGGTGCGCTCCTGGACGTGCAGAGCATCGAGATCGGCGCGCAGCCCGATCGCGCCGGGGCCGCTTGCGCCTCGAAGTACGGCGACCACGCCGGTCTTGGCCAGGCCGGTGTGCACTTCCAGACCGAAGGAGCGGAGCTTGTCGGCGACAAACGCGCTTGTTGCAATTTCTTCGAAGGCGGTCTCCGGATGGGCGTGCAAGTGGTGCCGCCATGTCTTCATGTCCGGGACGAGCGCGGCAATTTCAGGGACGATTTTCACGGCGAAACTCACGAGCGATTCGGCAAGCGTAGATGGTAACAAAGATGGCGGTCGATGCGGCGTGAATGCTGCGGTAGAATGCGCGCAGCGTTGCCGCCCCCGCACGAGCGCGACGGTACTCCAATGAGCAATCCCGCGCCGCCGATCCTCGACCTTGCCATCGTTGGCGGCGGCATCAACGGCGCCGGTATCGCGCGTGACGCCGCCGGCCGCGGGTTGAGCGTGGTGCTTCTCGAAAAGGACGATCTGGCGGCGCACACGTCGTCGTCGAGCACCAAGCTGATCCACGGCGGACTACGCTATCTCGAGTACTTTGAGTTCCGCCTCGTGTCCGAAGCGTTGTCCGAGCGCGAAGTGCTGCTTGCAGCGGCGCCGCACATCATCGAGCCGTTGCAGTTCGTGCTCCCGCACGAGCCCCATTTGCGGCCGACATGGATGATTCGAGCGGGACTTTTTCTCTATGACTATCTGGGCGGTCGGCGGACCCTCCCTTCCTCGTTTGGTGTCGAACTGACGGCGGACAAATGGGGCGCCGGACTCGATCCCAGATTTCGCAAAGGCTTCGTGTATTCGGATGCGCGCGTCGACGATGCGCGGCTCGTGGTCATCAACGCCATCGGCGCGCGCGAGCGCGGCGCGGATATCCGACCGCGCACGCGCATGACCGAGGCACGGCGCGAAGCCGGCATATGGCGCGTGAGCATGCGCGACGCGAAAGGCGAACAGACGGAAGTGCGTGCTCGTGCGCTCGTCAATGCCACGGGGCCCTGGGTTAAACGCGTTCACGACGAGGTCAGCTCTGCCCGAGGCGCCGAGACGGTGCGGCACGTCAAGGGCAGTCACATCGTGGTGCCGCGCGTCCACACGGGTGCGCATGCGTATATTCTGCAGAATGCCGACAAGCGCATCGTCTTCGTCATCCCGTATCAGGAGAAATTCTCGCTCATCGGCACCACGGACATTGAGGTCGAAGAATACGAACGTCCGCGGATCACCGCGGAGGAAATCGACTACCTGTGCAAGATAGCAAGCACCTATCTGACCCGACATCTCACGCCTGCCGACGTCGTGTGGGCCTACAGTGGAGTGCGGCCGCTGTATGACGACGGTTCCTCCGATCCGTCGGCCGTGACGCGTGACTACGTGCTCAAGCTCGACCGAGGTGACGCAGATCAGGCGCCGCTGCTATCAGTATTCGGCGGCAAGATCACGACTTATCGTCGCCTCGCGGAGGCCGCACTGTCGGAACTGTCAGTGTTTTTCCCGAAGATGGGCAAGCCCTGGACGCAAAGCGAACCCCTGCCCGGAGGCGATGTTCCACGCGGGGACATTGCTGCGTACGGACGGGCTCTCGCCGCGCGCTATCCGGGCATAGTGGCCGACCTCCGCGAAGCGCTCCTGCATCGGCACGGCACCCGCACGCCGCGCGTGCTCGGGGATGCACGGGCAACGACGGATCTGGGCACGCATTTCGGCCACACGCTCTACGCGGCGGAAGTGGACTATCTGGTGGCGCAGGAATGGGCGCGCGACGCCGAGGACGTGCTTTGGCGCCGCACCAAGTGCGGGCTGCACCTCACCGCGGCGCAGCGCGATGCCGTATCGAAATACCTGCTCGAACAATACGGTGTCCGGGGCCGGCGCGCGTGATGCTACCGCTCACCGCGCTGCCCCCTACGATTCGTCGTGGCATTCGCGGCGTATTCACCGACATCGACGACACGCTGTCGACCCACGGTAAGATCACGGCGCTCGCCTATTCCGCGTTAGAGCGGCTCCATGATGCGGGCCTGATGGTGATTCCCGTGACGGGGCGACCTGCTGGGTGGTGCGATCATATCGCGCGCATGTGGCCGGTCGACGCGGTGGTCGGCGAGAACGGCGCGTTGTTCATGCGCTACGACGCGCATGCACATAAGCTCACGACTTGCTTCGCGGTGTCGCCCGACGAGCGCCGCGTGCAGCGCGAACGGCTTGCAGCCATCGCGACGACAATTCTGCGTGATGTTCCAGGTTGCGCGGTCGCATCGGACCAGCATTATCGCGAAAGCGATCTGGCCATCGATTACTGCGAGGATGTACCTCGTTTGTCGGTTGCAAGCGTCGCGCGGATCGTCGCGCTGATGCGCGCCGAAGGCCTCACGGCCAAGGTTTCGTCGATCCACGTCAACGGCTGGTTCGGTAGTTACGACAAGCTGACGATGACGCGCCGGCTGCTTGCCGGCGAATTCGGTATTGATCTAGATCAGGTGCGGGGACAATTCATGTTTGTCGGCGACTCACCGAATGATGCACCGATGTTCGGGTACTTCCCGCACTCGGTCGGCGTAGCCAATGTGCGCGAGTTCGAAGACTGCGGCGGCGATCTGCCGAAATACGTGACGATGCTGGACTCAGGCGCGGGCTTTGCGGAGGTCGCGGACTTTCTGCTCGGCGGTCGTTGACTGCGGCTACTTTACTTCCGGGCCGTGTTGATTGCCGCGAGGCTCGATAGGTCGATCTGCTTGAGCGCGGCGGTCAGCGCAGCGGCATCGACGCCAGACCCGTCGACTGTCACGCTGAAGCGATTGGCGACGAGCACGCCGACTTCGCCGCTTTTCGCGCGCCGGTCGTAGCGCTCGTGCACTAATTGTCCGTCGATGCGCTTGGTGCGCTCATAGCCGGTATCGGTTTCCTTCTCCATGTTGGGATCGAACTTGCCGGCCAGCGCCGCGAGGCCCGACAAGGAGCCGAGGTCGGCGATTTCGATGTGAATGCTGGCTCCGGCACCATCGCCATAACGCGCGCTCGCGCTCGATCCCTTCATGCCCATGGCCTCACCGCTCTGTCCCGTCGCTTCATCGCGCTGCATGCCTGGCAGCGACGCCGGCAACATGGCCTTGAGTTCGTGAAAATCGACCGGCTGCACGTCCTTCCCGCCCGCCATGATTTGCCCAACGGCGTTCATCGCCGCAGCCGTGTTGGCCGCGGCGGCCTGCGGATTGGATGCGCCGCCCTCCTTATCGGTCGACTTGGACTGCTCTCCCATTTTTTCGAGCGTCTGCATCGCCTGATTGACGCGTTCCCGATCGGCGTCTGACTTGCCGCCGAAGATATTCGCGAGCACGCCCGCAGTGTCGGTGTTGGTCGCGACCGCTTCCGACGTCCCGCCGTGGCGAGTCATCGCGCCGATTCCCCCGAACCCGAGAAAGCTAAGGCCCGCGACCGCGCATGCGCTCAACATCGTGGCGAGTAAGAACAGCACGATCGCACAGATGACGAGCACGACAGTGTAGCCAATAGACTTTTCCTTCGGATTGCGCATCAACACCGGCAGGCCCAGATAGAGCAAATACAGGCCGTAGAGCGCCGCCAGAATGCCGAGAACGCCCAGTACCGGGACCACGTTCAAGACGGCGGCAATCCAACCCGGCGTCAGGCTGTAGGCCGTCACTTTGAGCGCTGCGAGCGAATCCTTCTGACCACCGAACGTAGGAGCTAGCGTGTCGACCAACCATGCGATCAGAAACACCTGAAGAAACGACAGACCGAACATGAAGATCGCATGAGCCAATCCGGGTGCGATCCCCGACCTGACCATTCCCAGCGGCCCCATCGAGGTTCCAATCATGGTCGTGCCGATGAAGGTTGCGATCGCGCCGATCGCGACCAGCGGCGCGACGTAACGCAGGTAGATCGCTCCGGGCGTCGAATGCTCTGCGACAATCACGGGCCATTCCGTCGACGGTGTCAGCAGGATGTTCCTGACGCGCGCGAAAATGCCTCGCGCAAGCTGGGTCGCGTCTTCGGCGGCCTTCGCGGAATCGAAGCCCGAACCCGAACTCGCGCCCGCAGTGCCGGCGCCCGAAGGTGGCGGTGGGCGCGGCGGAGGAGCGGCTATGGCAGGTGCAGGTGATGGGCGCGGCGCAGGCGTGGCAGCGGGCGGTCCAGGCACGGCTGGTGGCGGGTGAGGTGGCAGTGGTACGTAGGCCACAGGGCCTGGCGCAACGGGTGGCGATGGCGGCGCGGGAGGCAGGGAAGCGGGACGAGGAGGCTCGACTGCGGGCGCGGGCGCCGCGACCGCGGTCGGCGTACCGCAGTGATTGCAGAACTTGGACCCATCCGCGACACGCTGACCACATTGCGAACAAAACATGAACGAGCCTCCGAGCGTGTGCGTATCGTGCCGCGATTGTGCCCCGCCGGGCGATCTGCTTCAACGTCGACGTGTCTGGGAATGCAGAAGCCAGAACACCCGGCACGACACACCAAGCGCTAGGCGCGCTGTTGGGACCGTCGCGCTGCCGTCATTTCTGACGCCGGGCGGCAGGTTGCGTCCGGAGGTCGGGGCCTCCCGTCGACGCGCCGATTCACAGATGTCTCGCTTGGAAAGTGTGCACACACTCTCGTGCTATGATACAACCTGTAACGAGACTCCAATCGCCGCGCGCGAGCTCGCAAATACATCAGAACAGCAGGGTTGAGGTCATTTAGCTCAAGTCGTTGCTCGGTATGCTATTTGCATGAAGAAGCTAAGCTATCATTGCAGGCCTGATCGCTAAGGTACTGAAGTATTTCGAACGCGTGAGCCCGGACGCCGATTTTATAGGCGACAGGCGGGGAGAATCGCGATGATCCGGTATGGCTTCAACATTAAGACGCGCAGCGGCCAACGTGTCGACAATATCTGCATCATGGCGTCCAGCCGCGACGATGCGGAGCGGCGCCTGCGCCAGATGTATCACCATTGCGAGATCGTCGTCTGTCACACCGAAGCGGTGCGACGCAGTGATCCGCTCGACCTCGAAGGCGTCATCGGCATGATCAGTAACGATCCGGTGACGATTCCTGCAGTTGCGCGGTCGATGCTACGTAACAAACCCAGCGCCTACTAGTTCCTCTACCAGAGCTAGGTAGTCGCGCGCGCCACGGCTTTGCGGTGCGTGCCGGAAGACGTCAAGCTGGCGCGCCGGGCTTTCCGCAAGACTGACGTTTTCGGCGATGCGCGTAATACATATCTCCTCGGGCCGAAACGCCATTCCCATGAGATCCGCGACCTCCGAACTCATCTTGCGTCGCGCGTCGAAGCGCGTGAGCAAATAGCGCCGGGGCAGGCGGAACTTGAATACCGGTTCCAGCGCGTTGAGACTGCGTTCAACCTGTTGAGCACCCTGGAATGCCAGGTAGTCCGCCGACACCGGGATGATCACGAGATCGCACGCGAAGATCGCATTCAGCGACAGCACGCCGAGCAACGGGCAGCAATCAATGATCACGTGGCCCGGCATGGCATCCGCGGACTTCAGGCTCGATCGCAGCTTAGTGATGACGTTGACGCCCTTGCCGAGCAACGTGTCCAGCTTGGTCAGTTCCAGGTGCGCTGGGCACAGGATGACGCCGCTGGCCGTGATCTGGGCGATATCTGCCAAGGGCCGCTGCCGCATGAAAAACGAATACACCGAATCATCGGCCAATCGCGGATGCACGCCGAATATGCCTGACAAATGCGCTTGCGGATCGAGATCGATACCGAGCGGGCGCTGCTTGCGCTGCGCGATGCCGGCGAGCAGATTCAGCGATGTCGTCGTCTTGCCGACGCCGCCCTTCTGATTGAATACCGCGATGACGGTCATCGACGCATATTACAAGACCCGCTTGCGAATGACGCTCACGACGATCCGCTCGAAGGTCACCACCGCGAGAACTGCGATCAGTATCGGAGCGCCGGCGCTGGTCACGAGCACGCCGAGCGATGCGATATGAATCGTTCTCATCAGCGCGGCGTGGACACTCGCCGGATAGCCCTTGCGAGTCCGTCCCATAACAAAAAAGTGCGATAATTCGCGGCTGATGAAAATGCCCCTGCAAATCGCGATTCTGGCCGCCGGCGAGGGCAAGCGCATGCGCTCGGCGCTGCCGAAAGTTATGCACCGACTCGGCGGCCGGCCTCTGCTGGAACACGTCATCGGCACCGCCCGCAGTCTGCAACCCGAGGCAATCTGCATCGTGCACGGTGGCGACGGAGGTGCGCTGCAGCACCGCTTCCCCGATGACGATCTCATGCTGGGCATTGCAGGAGCCGCCGGCGGGCACCGGCGATGCGTTGAAGCGTGGCCTGGCGGCGCTGCCGGCGGACGGCGTGACCCTGGTGCTGTATGGCGCCGATCCTTTGGCGCGTACCGAAACGCTGCGCGACGTGGTCGCGCACGCACAGAGGGGCGCTCTTTCGCTGCTGACAATCGAACTCGACGAACCGACGGGCTACGGCCGCATCGTCCGCAACGGCGCGGGCAATGCGATCGCGATTGTCGAGCAGAAAGATGCCACCCCGCAGCAGCGAGCGCTGCGCGAAATCAACACCGGCGTGATGGCGGCGCCCACCAGCGCGTTTAGCCGCTGGCTTGCGAAGATTGGCAACCGAAACGCAAGTGGAGAGTATTACCTGACCGACGTCGTCGCGCTCGCCGTCGACGAAGGCGTGCCGGTCGAGACGACGCAAGCACGCAATGTCATCGAGACGTTGGGCGTCAACAGTCAGCGCGATCTCGCCACGATCGAGCGGCTCTACCAACGCGCCCAGGCTGATGCGCTGCTCGATGCCGGTGTCAGTCTCGCCGACCCTGCGCGTATAGACGTTCGTGGCACGTTGTCGTGCGGACGCGACGTCACGATCGACGTCGGCTGCATCTTCGAAGGTTCGGTGACGCTCGCCGACGGCGTCATGATTGCAGCGTACAGCGTGTTGAAGGACGTCTCGGTCGGCGAAGGCACGCACATTGCGCCTTTCTCCCATATCGATAGCGCCGAAATCGGCGCGCGATGCCGCATCGGACCGTACGCGCGCATTCGTCCGGCAACCGTTCTGGCCGACGAAGTGCACGTGGGCAACTTCGTCGAGGTCAAGGCGAGTACTCTTGGGGCGCGCAGCAAGGCCAACCATCTCGCCTATGTTGGCGACACGACCGCCGGCCGGGATGTCAACATCGGCGCGGGAACGATCACCTGTAACTACGATGGCGCGGCCAAGCATCGCACCGTGATCGAGGACGATGTGCACATCGGCTCCGATACGCAACTCGTCGCGCCGGTGACGGTGGGACGTGGGGCGACCGTCGGCGCCGGTACGACGGTGTGGCGCGACGTCCCACCAGCAACGCTGGCATTGAATCCGAGAACGCAAGTCGCACGCAGCGGCTGGACGCGACCGAAGAAAGGATAACGAAGCTATGTGCGGCATTGTCGGCGCGGTCGCTCGCGAGAACGTGGTTCCCATCCTGATCGAAGGCGTGCGCCGGCTCGAATACCGCGGCTACGACTCGACCGGACTCGCCGTCATCAATGGCGGTCTGCAGCGCCTCGTGAGCACGGCACGCGTCGCCGACCTCGCGAAGCAGGCCGCGACGACGAATATCACTGGCTTGACCGGCATCTCACATACTCGCTGGGCGACGCACGGCGCACCCACGACGGCCAATGCGCATCCGCATACAAGCAGCGGCGAGGTCGCCGTCGTGCACAACGGCATCATCGAGAACTTCGAGTCGCTGCGCGAGCGCCTGCAGCAACAAGGCTATCAATTCGTTACCCAGACCGACTCGGAAGTTATCGCGCATCTGATTCATGCGCACTACAAGGGCGATCTCCTGGAGGCAGTGCGGCGCACTGTCGCGGAATTCAAGGGCGCGTACGCCATTGCCGCGATTTCGACGCGCGAACCCGGCCGCATTATCGGCGCGCGGGCCGGCAGTCCCCTTCTCGTGGGCATCGGCGAACATGACCATTTCCTCGCGTCGGATGCCAGCGCGCTCGCGTCCGTGACGCAGCGTGTCGCCTATCTCGAGGAAGGCGACCTCGCCGATATCCGGCGAGAGTCTTATGCGATCTACGACAACGGCGGTGCGGCGGTGGAGCGCAAGATCGTGGCGGTGCCGGCATCGAGTGCTGCCGTCGAACTTGGTCCCTATCGGCATTTCATGCAGAAAGAGATCTTCGAGCAGCCGCGCGCGATCTCCGACACGCTCGAGAGCGTTGGCGGCATCGGGCCCGAACTGTTCGGCGAGCAGGCGGCCGCGGTCTTCGCGAACGTCAAGGCCGTGCACTTTTTGGCCTGCGGCACGAGCTATTACTCGGCGGTGCTGGGGCGATTGTGGCTCGAGAGTGTCGCCGGCATTCCCGCGCAGGCGGAAATTGCCAGCGAATATCGCTATCGCGACAGCGTGCCGAACCCCGATGCACTTATCGTCGTGATCTCGCAATCGGGCGAGACTGCGGATACGCTCGCGGCGCTCAAGCATGCGCAGCAACTGGGGCACCACCACACGCTGGCGATCTGCAACGTGGCGACGAGTTCGATGGTGCGGCAGACAGCCCTGACCTATCTCACGCGCGCGGGTACCGAAGTCGGGGTCGCGTCGACCAAGGCGTTTACCACTCAATTGGCGGCGCTATTCCTGCTGACGCTGACACTGGCCAAACTCCGCGGCCGGCTGACAGCCGCCGCCGAGACGCATTGGCTCGCGGGCCTGCGCCATTTGCCCGTGGCGATCCAGTCGGTGCTCGCGCTCGAGCCCTCGATCATCGCTTGGGCCGAGCAATTTGCCAGGAAACAGAACGCGCTCTTTCTCGGACGGGGCCTGCACTACCCGGTCGCCCTCGAAGGCGCGCTGAAGCTCAAGGAGATTTCGTACATCCACGCCGAGGCCTATCCGGCCGGAGAGCTCAAGCACGGCCCGTTGGCACTCGTGGACAGCAGCATGCCTGTCGTCGCCATCGCGCCCAATGATGCTTTGATCGAGAAACTGAAGTCGAACCTGCAGGAAGTTCGCGCGCGCGGCGGCGAGCTGTACGTCGTGGCCGATGCCGACAGCCACATCGAATCGAGCGAAGGCATCCACGTGTTGCGCTTGCCCGAGCATGCCGGACTGCTGTCGCCGATCGTGCACACCATCCCGCTCCAGCTGCTCGCGTATCACACTGCGGTGATTCGTGGCACGGACGTGGACAAACCGCGCAATCTGGCGAAGAGCGTGACCGTGGAGTGACCTAGATCTCAGATCAGCAGTAGTCGTCGGTCGGCGGCGGCAGACACCGAGCAAATCGAGGAGCAGTCGGGCGACGTGGCCGAGGCGCGCGACTTCAACCGCGCACGCGTGGTCATCGCGTATCCAATGCAAGGCCGGTTCAGATAAACTGTCGTCCAACAACACGCGGTCGCTTGGAAATTGGAGGGCAACGCATCGATCCTGAAACAGGAGCGTAACCCGTGTCCCATCCAATCCCTGCAACGCTCATTCCGGGCGACGGCATCGGCCCTGAGATCGTCGACGCTGCGCTCGCTGCGCTCGAAGCACTGGGTGCGCCATTCGAGTGGGACCGCCAGCTTGCTGGTCTGGCCGGGGTGGAAGCGGCGGGCGATCCTCTTCCTGCGGCAACATTGGACAGCGTCCGGCGCACGCGGCTTGCACTGAAAGGCCCGCTCGAAACACCGACCGGCGGCGGTTACCGATCGTCGAACGTGCGCCTGCGCGAAGAGTTCAAGCTGTACGCGAACCTGCGTCCGGCGCGCACGTTGATTCCGGGAGAGCGCTTCGACAAGATTGACCTGGTCGTCGTGCGCGAAAATCTCGAAGGGTTCTACATCGGCCACGAGCACTTTGTCCGGATCGACGACGATCCGCATGCCGTCGCCATGGCCACGGGCATCAACACGCGTCAAGGCAGCCGTCGTCTGCTGGAATACGCGTTCGAGTACGCCATCGCGCTCGGCCGCAAGAAAGTCACGATCGTGCACAAGGCCAACATCATGAAGGCCCTGAGCGGCTTGTTCCTGGAAACGGGGCAGGAATTGTACGAACGAAAGTACAAGGGCCGCTTCGTGCTGGAGACCGTCATCATCGATGCCTGCGCGATGAAGCTGGTACTCAATCCGTGGCAGTTCGACGTTCTGGTCACCACCAACCTGTTCGGCGACATCCTGTCCGACCTGACGTCAGGCCTTGTGGGTGGACTGGGCATGACGCCCGGCGCGAACATCGGTACCGATGCTGCCATCTTCGAAGCCGTCCACGGCTCGGCGCCCGACATTGCCGGCAAGGGCATTGCCAACCCAACCGCGCTGATTCTGGCCGCCGCGATGATGCTCGATCACTGCCAGCTAACGCAAATGTCGGCGCGTTTGCGTAAGGCCATCGACGATACGATGAACGTCGATCGGGTCAGGACCGGAGACCTGGGCGGCCGCGCGAGTACGGCGCAATTCGCGCGCGCGTTAGTCAATCGGATCAAGAATCCGTAAAAGTGAACCGTTGTTGAATCCGCTGCGCGAACAAATTCGAGCGCGATAGCCGCACGTTCTACTTGGCCGTTATGCACGCGGTGCCGGCCCATTTGCCGTGCAGATCCGTTGTCTGCTCGACGGGCCCTGCGTCGCTGCTGACGCCCTTCACGGTCCAACCTCCGTGGTATTCGGTCTCGCTGTCCATCGTCATTTCGAACGCGCCTTTGCCCTTGAAGTCGCCGGAGCAAACCATCTCGCCAGTCGCTTTGTTGCCAATGCGTTTGTAGTTTGCGACCTCGCACTTGTTGGGATCGCGCTCATCGCTGGCGAACGGTTTGTCGGACGCCGCCATTTCCGGCGTGATGCACTGTGACGTCATGATCGCCTGGCCACCGAACGGCACCGAAATGCCCAACTTTTTCATTTGCTCGACCTGTTCGGGAGGGATCTGCGGGCCGCCCTCTCTGACTGACCTTCACCGCTACATCCCATTGGCCGGGCCTGAGATGATCGGCGGCAAAGGTTGGCGCTGCTACGGCCACAGCACCGGCGAGTAACAGCCTTTTGGCATTCGTCGAGTGCATCGACTTTCCTTGCTTTTGGACCTCGAGGGCGGATGAAGTGCCGCTACGCCCTTAGCGTGCCTTGAAATATTGCCGATGCGATGGCGCGGATGCAACATTGCCTCGCGCATGGATTCCGCGCGGCGGGGCGGCGCCGCGGGCGTCCTGGCGCGATGCCGTCATGCTGCGCGACGAAGACGGGTCCAACTTTCGCCGCGCTTGCTGACCCGCAGCTTGACCGCGAGCAGGCGCGCGCCCGCTCGACGGATTGTGAGCTGAAGCCGGGTGATTGCCAGCATTGTGCCGACGCCCATGACCCGGCGGTTGACCGCGCCCGCGCTGCTGCTTCTGGAATACCGGTTGCGCGACGGCGCGCGGATCCGGTTCGAAACCGGCGATCACCGTTTCGGGGATTTCTCGCTTGATCAACCGCTCGATATCGCGCAGAAATGCGTGCTCGTCGATGCATACCAGCGAAATGGCTTCGCCCTCGTTGCCCGCACGTCCGGTACGACCGATGCGATGCACGTAGTCTTCCGGAACGTTGGGCAGATCATAGTTAACCACGTGCGGCAGCTGGTCGATGTCGATGCCGCGTGCCGCAATGTCGGTCGCCACCAGCACTCTGACGTCGCCGTCCTTGAATCCAGCCAAGGCGCGCGTGCGCGCATTCTGGCTCTTGTTCCCATGAAGCGCCGTGGCGACAATGCCGTCGGCTTCCAGCGCTCGCGCCAATTTGTCGGCGCCGTGCTTGGTGCGCGTGAAGACCAGCACCTGCCGCCAGTCGTGATGGCCGATCAGCCACGACAGCAGTTCACGCTTGCGCTCGCGATCCACCGGGTGAACGCGCTGACGAATGGCTTCGACCGTCGAGTTGCGCGGTTCGACCTGGATCGTTTGCGGGCGATCGAGCAGTCGATCGGCGAGCGCCTTGATGTCGTCCGAGAATGTCGCCGAGAACAGCAGGTTCTGGCGCTTTTTCGGCAGCAGCGCGAGCACGCGCTTTACGTCCGGAATGAAGCCCATGTCGAGCATGCGGTCGGCTTCGTCAAGGACGAAAATCTCGATGCGGGAGAAATCCACGTTGCCTTGCCCGTGATGGTCGAGCAACCGGCCCGGTGTCGCGACGAGAATATCGACACCACGTTTGAGCTGCGCGGTTTGCGGCCCAAGCGAGACCCCGCCGAACAGGACCATCGACGTGATCTTGAGATGCTTGCCGTACACGCGGATGGATGCCTCCACCTGCGCCGCGAGTTCGCGCGTCGGCGTGAGAATCAGCGTGCGCAGCGGTTTGCGCGCACCACTCTTGTACGGCGACGGGGCGGTCGACAGGCGTTGCAATATCGGTAAAACGAATCCTGCGGTCTTGCCGGTGCCGGTCTGCGCACCGGCCAGCAGGTCGCCGCCCGCGAGTACCGCGGGGATGGCCTGGGCCTGAATCGGAGTGGGTTCGGTGTAGCCTTCGTCGGCGACCGCGCGCAGCAGCGCTTCGGACAGCCCGAGTGTAGAGAATGACATGAGAACTTTCGGTAGATGTGCTCGGCCATTCGCCACAAGGGCGGCCAGTCACAGCCAAACGAAAAAATAACGGAGGTCGGGATCGACTGCGGCAGGGGACTGGAACAAAGGCCGCGTCGGAATTATACCTCAAATTGCTCGACCGGCACGAGAATCTGGCAAAGTATCAGCCGTATGAAAGCGAAAGTTCGACTCCGCCTCAGGTTGCGTCGGCCGCTAGCAGTGGTGGCATTCACTTGCGTCCTCGTACCTGGATCGGTGCTCGCACAGTTCGCCGACGCGCCGAGCATCACAGAGCCAGACAATGCGTTCGATCGCGCAACCTACGATCCGCGGCTGATAGGCGCGGTGATTCGCTTGCTGGAAGGGCGCACGTATGCGAACACGCGTGCGCCGCTTCCCGATACGGATACCGACGCGGGCGCATTGCAGACGGGCGATCTGAAGTCGTGGCCGCGCCTATACCGCAACGACGACTTGCTGGTCACGGGCATCTTCAATGGCGCCTTTGGGTTGTTCGGCATGACGGAGAATCTGTTCGGTCCGCCGCCGTCTGTCGCGGGCGCGACGTATCAAAAAAATCCTGCGTGGGGAGAGTTCTTCCTCGAGCCGGGCGTGAGCGCAAAGTACACATTGAGCCCTGCAGCAAGTCTCTATGGCAGCTTTTCCTACGTCGAATCGAGCACCCGAGGAACGGACAACACGGGCGCGGGCAACGTCTACTACGGCAACCGCGAACTGCTGTTCGGAGGGATTCGCTGGCGCGACACGAGCAGCGGGCTGTCGCTCGATGCTTCCTACGGCCAACAGGATTTCACCGTTGGCAATCAGATGCTGCTGGGGCGAGGAGCCAGTGACGACACGGCACAGCGCGGCGCCAACCAGCTGGGTCCGCGCAACGCGTGGGCGAACGCGGGAATCGTCAAGGCAACCTGGCAGGACGTCACCGCGCAGGCGTTCTACCTTAAACCCAACGAATCGCCGAATTCCGCGACCGGCACGATTTTCAACGGCATCAACGTCGAATGGCTTTCCGCCGGTCCCGTGCGTCTCGGTGCGATGTACCTCTACGTGCCGGATTCGAACATCCTGACGCGCGACAAGCTCAATATCGTCGATCTGCGGGCGCGCGTGCATCCGATCGCCTCGACACCGCAATTCTGGGTGCAGGCTGAATTTGTTTCCGAACGCAAGAACAGCGTTGCCGCCGAGGGCTGGTATGTGGAGGCTAATTACAATGCCCTCGACACCGCGTGGAAGCCGCTGTTCTCGTTGCGCTACGCCTCATTGTCGGGCGACAAGGCCGGCACGTCCAAATGGGAAGGCTTCGACCCGCTGTATTTTTCCGGCGGCAATCCGAACTGGTACCAGGGGAAAATCGGTTCGTCGATTTTCAACAATACGAACCTCAACGTTGCCAATGCGACAGTGACGCTCACGCCCGACAGCAAGAACATCATCGAATTGCTTTATCTGTATTTCGCCGCCGACCAGACCAATTCGCCGCTTTCGATTCCCGCCGTGGGCGCGGTACCGGTGGGTGGCGGCGGTGTGCCAAGCAAGGCGCTCGCCAGCGAAGTCGACCTCAGCTATACCTACACCGTCAACAAGAACTTGAACTTCAACTCGTTCGTCGCCTACGCCGCACCGGGGTCGGGATTGAGGCAAAGCTATACGGCCAGCGGCGGCAACGCCAGCGGCTGGTGGTTTTTCGGAACCCAGCTAAACTTCAGCTATTAGAAATTCACGCACGAAAATGTCGGTACGTCGCCTGCGCGGCGGCGAGTGGAATAGGAGCCGGGGAGGCCGCGATGTCAGCAACGAGCTTGCAGTGCCGAAGGCGGATTCGTTTGTTCGCGATGACCGCAGGTCTAGCGCTGTTCACGGCGCAAGGCGCGCTTGCCGACGGTACGGGTTTCTTCACGCCCGCGCAGTTGAGCCAAGGGCGCTGGGAGTATGCGCAGAAGTGCGCGGTGTGCCACGGCGCGCAATTGGAAGGGGGCGGTGCGCCTGCGTTGAAGGGACGCATTTTCGGTGTTCAGTGGAGCGGCAAGACGCTCAAGGATTTCTACAACTACGTTCACACCAACATGCCGTTGGGACAGGGCGGTGAACTCAACAGCCAGGAGTATGCCGACATCGTCTCCTACGTTCTGGCGCAGAA
Source organism: uncultured beta proteobacterium (assembly GCA_963732105.1). Taxonomy (GTDB): domain Bacteria; phylum Pseudomonadota; class Gammaproteobacteria; order Burkholderiales; family Casimicrobiaceae; genus PALSA-1003. The sequence goes on along the minus strand of CAVSYL010000006.1, from coordinate 66,932 downwards.
CGGTTTGCCAGCCGGCAACGAAAAATTCACTCCGATGTCGCCCATGGACCGCGTGCTCGTGCTGTCCGCCGCCGCGGCCGCGGAGGGTGCCGCGCCAACCGCTGCGCCAGGCGAGGTGAAGATCGGTGCGTTGTACGGCAAGCTCGCGCAACCGACGACAAGCGGCCCGACGCAGGCCGAGCTCGATGCGGCCGACACCGCCACGACCAACTGGTTGATGTACAACAAGGGCTACCGGGCCGAGCGCTATTCGAGTCTAAGGAAGATCAACGCGGGCAACGCGGCCAAGTTGAAACCGATTTGCATGTTCCAGCTTGGCGAACTCGGCACGTTCTCGACGGGCCCCGTGGTGTATGACGGCATTCTGTACGCGACCACCCATCTCGGCACCTACGCGATCGACGCGACCACGTGCAAAAAAATATGGAGCCACCAGCACGTGGCCCAGGGCCCGGAGATGAACGCGACCAACAAAGGCGTGGCGATTGCCGGAGGCCGCGTCATTCGCGGCACGCAGGATGGATTTCTTTACGCGCTCGATGCCAAGACGGGTGATCCGCTTTGGATGCGACAGGTCGCCGACTGGAGTATCGGCGAAGGTGTAGGCGCTGCGCCCATCGTGTGGAACGACATCGTGTATGTCGGCAAGGCAGGCGGGGACTGGGGCATTCGCGGCCGGATGATGGCATTCAACGTCAGCGACGGGTCGCCGGCCTGGAGTTTCAATCTCATTCCGCGCGGCAACGAAGTGGGCGCGGATACTTGGCAGAACAACGAGTCCACGGAGCATGGCGGCGGCGCGGCGTGGGTGACCTACGCTCTCGACCGCGATACCGGAACGCTGTTCATTCCGGTCGGCAACCCCGGGCCGGACTACAACAAGAGCATGCGGCCGGGCGCCAATCTGTTCACGATTTCCACCGTTGCGCTGGATGCGCACACGGGAAAACTGAAGTGGTGGTACCAGCTTCGGCCCAACGACGACCACGACTGGGATGCCACTGTGGTGTCGTTGTTCGACGCCGGTGGCAAGAAACTCGTTGCGACCGCCGGCAAGGAAGGCATCCTGCATGTAGTCGATCGCGACAGCGGCAAGCTCGTATTCAAGTTGCCGATGACCACGATGCTCAACCACGACGCACCGCTCACCCCGGAAGGGGTGCGCGTTTGCCCTGTCGCCGGCGTGCAGTGGAACGGCGCGGCGCACAGCCTGACAACCGGCCTGCTCTATGTCAACGCGATCGACTGGTGCACTGTGTTCAAGGCCGGCCCCGATCCTAAATGGGTGGCAACGGTGCCTTACACGGGGCTCGCCAACGGCTGGGGCACCAACGATCCGATCAGTAAATGGTCGGGATGGATCAACGCGGTGAATCCGCAAACCGGCAAGATGGCGTGGCGCGTCCACACTCCGGCGCCGATGTATGCGGCGCTCACGCCGACTGCGGGCAACGTCCTGTTCACGGGCGATCTCAGCGGCAATTTTCTTGCGCTCAATTCACTCAACGGCAAAGAGCTCTATCGCTTCGACACCGGCGGGCCGATTGCCGGCGGCATCGTCACCTATGAGCAGAAGGGCAGGCAATACGTCGCCGTGGCTTCCGGCAGCAGCGGTGGCTCGATACCTCTGACCGGCAGCACGACGATCGTCATTTTCGGGCAGTAGCGGCGATTACATGCGCCGAGGCATGGGCCACGCCACGCCGGTGTGTTGATACGTCTACGGTCCTCCACCCGAGCCCTTGTCGGACTCGGGGCTTGCCAGCGGATCGCTCGCGCCGTCGGCGCGGTTTGCGGTAGCATGGGCGTCCGTTTTGTCCCGCGACTGCCATGGAATTCGCGTTTGTCGTCGACCCCCTCGATTCGCTCAAGGCGTACAAGGATTCCACCGTTGCCATGATGCGCGCCGCGCAAGCGCGCGGGCATGCGCTGTTCGCCATCGAGCAGGCGGATATATTCTGGGACGACGGCGTCACCCGCGCGCGCGCGCGGTCGCTGGAAGTCCGCCCGGGCAACGACGCATGGTACCGGACTGACGATTGTGTGATTCGTACGCTCGCGTCCTATTCCGCGGTACTGATGCGCAAGGACCCGCCCTTCGATATGGAGTACGTGTACTCGACGTACCTTCTCGAAGCGGCTGAGCACGACGGCGCGCGCGTCTACAATCATCCGCGCGCGGTGCGCGATCACAATGAAAAGCTGGCAATCGCACGGTTTCGCGAATTTACGGTGCCGACGCTGGTGACGCGAGACCCGGCGCTTCTCGGTGAATTCATCGACGTGCACAAGGACGTGATACTTAAGCCACTCGATGGCATGGGCGGGTCGTCAATCTTCCGCGTTCGCGACAACGATCCCAACCGCAATGTGATCATCGAAACGGTGGGCCAACTTGGCGCCCGCAGCGTCATGGCCCAGCGCTTCATTCCGGAGATCGCAGACGGCGACAAGCGCATCCTGCTCGTCGCCGGGGAGCCGGTGCCTTTTGCGCTCGCGCGCATTCCCAAAGCCGGTGAGACCCGCGGCAATCTGGCAGCGGGTGGCCGGGGTGTGGCGCGGCCGCTCTCGGTGCGCGACCGCGCGATCGCCGAAGCCTTGGGGCCGAAGCTCTGGGCCGAAGGCCTGCTCGTGGTCGGCCTCGACGTGATCGGCGATTACCTGACCGAGATCAACGTTACCAGCCCGACCTGCTTTGTCGAAATCGCCGAACAGACCGGATTCGACGTCGCCGGCCGCTTCATCGACGCGCTCGAACGTGCAGCGGCGCGGACGTAAATGCGTGGTACGTAGCGGCCCGGCGATTGCGGCTCCGCCACGTGCTAAGATGACGTTCGTTGCCGGTGACGGCGCGACACAATGTCGGTCCACAGGCATTCGACACGCACATGAGCAGTCAGGGACGCACGAATTCGTTCGCACCAAACGCACTAGCGCGGTATTGACGAGGGGCGGAGCATGATCGGCATCCTCATCGTCGCTCACGAAAAGCTGGGCGAAAGTCTCATCGGCGCCGTCACGCACGTCCTCGGCGGACGGCCCCTGCAGTGTGAAAGTCTCGGCGTGGCCGCCAGCGACGATCCTCTTGCGCTGCTGCCCAAGGCCCGCGAGATGGTCAAGGCGCTCGACAGCGGCGACGGCGTGCTTATTTTTTCCGATATCTTCGGTGCGACGCCCTGCAACCTTGTGGGCAAGCTGCTCGTCCCGGGGAGGATCGAAGCCGTCGCCGGAGTCAACCTTCCCATGCTCGTGCGAGCGTTCACTTACCGCGCGAGGGGCATGGATACAATGATAAAAAAAGCGATCAGCGGCGGTTGCGACGGCGTGCTGCACGTGGAGGGCGACTCGATCTATGCAGCAACGCGAGCTTGAGATCATCAACAAGTTGGGATTGCATGCGCGGGCATCAGCAAAGCTCACTCAACTCGCCGCCAAGTATCAAAGTGAGGTCTCACTCGCCCGTAACGGCCGCAAGATCAACGCCAAGAGCATCATGGGTGTGATGATGCTGGCGGCGGGTAAGGGCTCACATGTCACGCTCGAAGTCGACGGTCCGGACGAGACCGAGGCCATGACGGCGATCGTTGCGTTGATCAACGATTATTTCGGCGAAGGACAGTGACGACGATCGCCGGATGCGACGATTTAAAAATTGTTGCAATGCATTCATGATGTAATGCGATGGAACCAATGCATGCGTCTCGCAATCAACCGAATTGCACCCACGATAATCGTGGGCGCACCCCCTCCTAACAGCGGCTATCCACACGATCATGCAGACACGCGAAATCAGACTCAGGAACCGCCTTGGATTGCACGCCCGCGCATCGGCCAAGATTGTAAAGCTTGCGTCACGCTTTCGATGCCGCGTTTCGCTCGTCTTCGACGGCCGGCGCGCGAATGCTCGCAATATCCTCGCTGTGATGATGCTTGCTGCGAGCATGGGCACCACCATTCGTCTCGAGACCGCGGGCCCGGACGAAGCCGCGGCGATGACGGCCATGATGCAGCTCATCAACGATCGCTTCGGCGAAGAAGCCTAAGCGGGACCCATTCGGTGCCGCCGCCTCTCCCTGCGGGTAGAGTGGCGTCATGAGCTTCGTTCTCCACGGGATCGGCGTCTCCGGTGGCATCGCCATCGGACGAGCGCAACTCGTCTCTCACGCGACGCTCGAGGCGGCGCACTACACCATCACCGCGGATCAGGTCGCGGCCGAGATCGCACGCCTGGCGCAGGCGATGCGCTTCGTGCAGAAGGAGCTCGAAAGCCTGCGCGTGGAAATGACCTCGGAGGACGCGCCGGCGGAATTCGGCGCGTTCCTCGATGTGCACTGGATGATCCTCACCGATCCGACCATTGCGGAGGCGCCCAAGCGCATCATCGCCGAGCAACGCTGCAACGCCGAATGGGCGCTGGCGCAACAGACCGCGGTCCTGATCGAGCAGTTCGACGCCATCGAAGATCCCTACCTGCGCGAGCGCAAGGCGGATGTCCTGCAGGTCGTCGAGCGCGTGCTGAAAGTGCTGATGGGCAAGCCGGGTCCGGTGCGGCCGGCCAACGCCGAAGAGCAGACGATCCTCGTCGCACATGATCTCTCGCCGGCCGATGTCATTCAATTCAAGAACCACCACTTTGCCGCATTCCTTACCGATCTCGGTGGAGTGACGTCACACACGGCGATCGTCGCGCGCAGCCTGAACGTTCCCGCAGTGGTCGCGGCGCACAACGCACGCGGGCTCATCCAGGAGAACGAGCTGTTGATCGTCGACGGCGCGCGCAACGTCGTCATCGTCAATCCGGATCGCTCCGTTCTCACCGAATATCGGCTCAAGCAGGGTGAATTCGCGCTGGAGCAGAAAAAGCTGCAGCGGCTCATCACGATGCCGGCGACGACGCTCGACGGCCATCACGTCGAGCTGTTCGCCAATATCGAACTGCCGGAGGATCTCGAACGTACGCTGGAAGCGGGCGCCGACGGGTGTCGGGTTGTTCCGCAGCGAATTCCTGTTCCTGAACCGTTCCGGCCTCCCATCCGAGGACGAACAGTTCGATGCGTATCGCCGCGTTGCCGCCGGGATGGAGGGCAAACCGGTGACCATTCGCACCTTCGACCTCGGCGCGGACAAGCACAAGGAAGGCCTCGGGGGACTTTCGCGTGTCGCGCCCAATCCGGCACTGGGCCTGCGCGCCGTGCGTTTCTGCCTGGCCGAACCGCGTCTGTTCGTGACTCAGTTACGCGCGATCCTGCGGGCATCGCATTTCGGGAATATCAAGATCCTGATCCCCATGCTCGTCTCCGCGTCCGAAATCGATCAGACGCTCGTATTGATCGCGCGGGCCAAGGAAAGCTTGCGCGAACAAGGCGTGCCATTCAATGCCGGCATCGAAGTCGGCGGCATGATCGAGATCCCAGCCGCGGTACTCGCCATCGGCGCCTTCACCAGCCGTCTGGACTTCCTGTCGATCGGCACCAACGATCTGATCCAGTACACGCTCGCGGTGGACCGTTCCGATGACGCGGTATCGCATCTGTACGACCCGCTCCACCCGGCAGTGATCAGGCTCATCTCCATGGCGATCAGCACGGCGACCAAGGCCGGGGTGCCGATTGCCGTGTGCGGAGAGATGGCGGGGGATCTGCGCATGACGCGATTGCTCCTCGGCATGGGCCTGCGCAATTTTTCGATGCATCCGGCGCACCTGCTCGCGGTCAAACAGCGGGTGCTGACCAGCGACTTCGAAAAAATTGCGCCAGTCGTCGACCGTATGCGCCGTAACGACGATCAGCACAAGCTGGCCCTGCTGTTGGACAAGCTCAACGATTGACTTTCGGGGGCGGCGCCGGTAAACTGCATTTTCACGCGCCGATTTGACGATCAGCTTGCGGGCGCGAGGGCATCCGGGCAATAGCGGATACCTTAAAAAATACGGCTAAAGCGGCGAGGAAGTTCCGACCCGATTGGCGCAAGCTGGTCGGGTTTTTGTTTTGGCGACCGTGAGCACCTCCGCGATTCCACGCTCGATAGGCATCGTCCTTCCGCAACGCGCCGCGTTTTCGGAGCCGCTCGTGCTGGCGTCGGGCGCGGCGTTGCCGTCGTTCGAGCTGACCTACGAAACCTACGGCACGCTCAATGGCGATCGCTCGAACGCGATCCTGGTCTGCCATGCTCTCAATGCGTCGCACCACGTCGCCGGCACGTACGCGAACGTGACGGAAAGCGAAGGCTGGTGGGACAACATGATCGGTCCGGGCAAGCCGGTCGATACCGACCGTTTCTTCGTGATCGGAGTCAACAATCTCGGCAGCTGCTTCGGTTCGACCGGCCCGGCGACGATCAACGCCGCGACCGGGAGGCCGTGGGGCGCGGATTTCCCGATCGTCACCGTTGAGGATTGGGTCGATGCGCAGGCGCGCCTCGCCGATCGTCTCGGCATCAAACGCTTTGCTGCGGTGATGGGCGGCAGTCTGGGCGGCATGCAGGCGCTGTCGTGGTCGATCCGTTATCCTGCGCGCATTGCCAATGCGCTGGTGATCGCGGCGGCACCCAACCTGTCGGCGCAGAACATCGCGTTCAACGAAGTCGCCCGCGCCGCGATCATGACCGACCCCGAATTCCACGACGGCCATTTCTACGATCATGGCGTCAAGCCGGTCCGCGGGCTGCGTGTCGCGCGGATGATCGGCCACATCACTTACATTTCGGACGAGCAGATGGCAGAGAAGTTCGGGCGCCAGTTGCGCGACGGGCTGAATTTCTCGTTTGCGCCGGAGTTTCAGATCGAATCGTACCTGCGGTACCAGGGCGAGAAATTTGCCGAGTATTTCGACGCCAACACGTACTTGCGCATCACCAAGGCGCTGGATTACTTCGATCCGGCCGCCGCGACCGGCGGCGATCTCGCCCGCGCGCTGGCACCGGCGACGTGCCATTTTCTCGTGATTTCCTTCACCACCGACTGGCGGTTTCCGCCCGCGCGCTCGCGCGAGATTGTCAAGGCGCTGGTCGACAATCGCCGCGAGGTGTCCTATGCGGAGATCGTCGCGCCGCACGGGCACGATGCGTTCCTGCTCGACACGCCGCAGTATCACGCGATCGTGCGCACTTACCTTGCGCGAGCGCAGCGATGACCCCGTCGATGCGCGCCGACTTCTCGACCATCGCCGACTGGATTGCGCCCGATTCACGCGTGCTCGATCTCGGTTGCGGGGACGGCAGCCTGCTCTCGCATTTGCGCGCATCGTGTGGCGCAACCGGCTACGGTATCGAGATTGATAACGCCGGCGTGCTCGCGTCGATCGGCAATGGCGTCAATGTGCTGCAGAGCGACCTCGAATCCGGTCTTGCCGGGTTCGACGACCAATCATTCGACAGCGTCATCCTGTCGCAGACGTTGCAGGCAATGCGCCGGATCGAATTGATCGTCAACGAGATGTTGCGCGTTGGGCGGGAAGCGATTGTTTCGTTCCCGAATTTCGGGCATTGGTCGCATCGCACGCAGGTGATGCGCGGGCGCATGCCGGTGTCGCCGAGCATTCCCTACCAATGGTACAACACGCCGAACATCCACTTGTGCACCGTTGCCGATTTCGATGCGCTGTGCGCCGAGCGTGGCATCCACGTGCTCGAACGGGTGGTGTTGCACGAAGGCCGCCGTGTCCGCGTCATGCCGAACTTGCTCGGATCGCTCGCCGTCTATCGCATTCAGCGTGCCCGCGTAACCACGGGCTGAGCCCGTGACGTGGCCGGATACAATGCGGCCATGACGCAAGCTTGGAGGGCATTCGTCGACGCGCTGTTCAATCGGCGCATGTTGATCTGCGTTTTCACCGGATTCAGTTCCGGGCTGCCGCTGTACATCCTCATCAATCTGATTCCGGCGTGGTTGCGCTCCGAACACGTCGACCTGAAGGCGATCGGCCTGTTCGCGCTGATCCAGTTGCCCTTTACCTGGAAGTTCGTATGGTCGCCACTGGTCGACCGGTACGCGCTGCCGGTGCTGGGCCGGCGGCGCGGCTGGATGCTTCTGACGCAACTGCTGCTGTTGCTGTCGATCCCATTGTTCGGTGCGCTGGAACCGCAAATCAACCTGTGGACGATCGCCTATCTCGCGACCGCGGTCGCGTTTTTCTCGGCGACGCAGGACATTGTGCTCGACGCGTACCGCCGCGAAATCCTGCCGGACGCCGAACTCGGTCTCGGCAATTCGATTCACGTGCAGGCCTATCGCATCTCGAGTCTGATCCCCGGTTCGTTGGCGCTGATCCTCGCCGACCATATGCCATGGCGCAGCGTATTTGCGATCACTGCGCTGTTCATGCTGCCCGGCGTTGCGACGACGCTGCTAGTACACGAGCCGAAGATGGCGCATCCGCCGCCACGCACGCTGGCCCGCGCCATCATCGAACCGTTTCAGGAGTTCATGTCGCGACACGGGGTGAAGGAGGCGTTGCTCATCCTGGCGTTCATTTTCCTGTACAAGCTGGGCGATTCGATGGCCACCGCGCTGGCGACACCGTTCTATCTCGATACGGGCTTCACCAAATCGGAGATCGGCCTCATCGCCAAGAACGCCGCCCTGTGGCCGAGCGTCGTCGGAGGACTGCTTGGCGGACTCTGGATGGTGAAAATCGGCATCAATCGCGCGCTGTGGCTGTTCGGCATTGTGCAACTGCTCTCGATTCTCGGCTTCGCCTGGCTCGCGTACGTCAATCAACCGGATCGCGTGCTGCTCGCTCTGGTCATCGGCTTCGAGGCACTCGGCGTCGGCCTGGGCACGGCGGCATTTGTCGCGTTCATCGCGCGCACCACCGATCCGCGCTATACCGCGACGCAATTCGCCCTGTTCACCAGTCTCGCCGTGGTGCCGCGATCGATCGTCAATGCGTCCACGGGGTGGATCGTGGAGGCGATCGGCTGGTTCGATTTCTATCTGGTGTGCGCGGCGCTGGCGTTGCCGGGCATGGCGCTCCTGCTGCGCGTGGCGCCGTGGAACGAACCGCATCGACCTTGAGCTGCTTCGTCAGTCGCCGATCCGCGCGAGCGCCTCGTGCAGTTCCAGCCACTTCGCTTCGATGCGCGCCAGCTGCCAGCCGAGGTCCCCGTGCCGTGCCAGCGCGTCCTTGAGGCGTTCCTTGCTGTCCTCGAGATACGCGTCGGGCGCGGCGAGCCAGACGTCGAGTTCGCGTTTTTCGGTTGCCAGCGCATCCAGCTCCTGTTCGATGCGGTCGAGTTGCTGCTGCAACGGTTTGCGCAGGTCCGACAGGCGTTGCCGTTCCTGGGCCGCAACCCTTTTTTGTGCGCGACGGTCGTTGCCGGCGGGCGCCGCATCCACCGCCTCGACGGGCGCTTCTTTCGTGCGGGCCGACAGCACCCAGTCGCGGTAGTCATCGAGATCGCCGTCGAAACGCTGCACCACCCCGCCGTCGACCAGCCACAGTTCATCGGCCGTGGCCCGTAGCAAGTGCCGGTCATGCGCGACCACGACCAGTGCGCCCTCGTAGTCCTGCAGTGCCTCTGTCAGCGCTTCGCGCATTTCGATGTCGAGATGGTTCGTCGGTTCGTCGAGCAGCAGCAGGTTGGGCCGCTGCCGCGCAAGCAGCGCCAGCGTCAGGCGGGCTTTCTCGCCTCCGGAGAACTCGGCGACGGGCGCCAGCACGCGATCGCCGCGGAAATCGAAACCGCCAAGGTAGTCGCGCAGTTCCTGCTCGCGCGTGCGTGGTTCGAGATTCTGGAAATGCCAGAGTGCGGTTTCCTGCAGGCGCAACTGTTCGACCTGATGCTGCGCAAAATAGCCGATGCGCAGCCCCTGCGCCGTCAGACGTTCGCCGGAAAGCGGCGCCAGTTCGCCGGCAATCGCGCGCAACAGAGTCGATTTGCCCGCGCCGTTCGGACCGAGCAAGCCGACACGTTCGCCGGCAAGCAGTGGCCAGTCGACGTCGGTGAGAATACGCCGGTCTCCGTAGCCGAGCGTCACATGCTCGAGGCGCATGAGCTGGCGCGCGTCGATTTTTGTCGCATTAAGCTCGAACGTGAACGGGCTGTCGACGTGCGCCGCGGCGATCAGTTCCATGCGCTCCAGGGTCTTGATCCGGCTTTGCGCCTGCTTGGCTTTGGTGGCTTTGGCGCGAAAGCGGTCGATGAAGGAGCGCAGGTGGGCGATCTGCCGTTGCTGCTTGGCGTGCGACGCCTGCTGCAGCGCAAGGGCCTGCGCGTGTTCACGCTCGAAAGCGCTGTAGTTGCCGCCGTACGCGTTCAACTTGCCCCCATCGAGATGAACGATCCTCGTGACGACGGCATCGAGAAAATCCCGATCGTGGGTGATCAGCAACAGCGTGCCCTCGTAGCGCTTGAGCCAATCCTCCAGCCAGAGCACGGCGTCGAGGTCGAGGTGGTTCGTGGGCTCGTCGAGCAGCAGCAGATCGGAGCGCGTCATCAGCGCCTGGGCCAGATTCAAACGCATGCGCCAGCCGCCCGAAAAGCTCGCTACCGGGTCGCCGTGACGGGCGGTCGCGAAGCCAAGTCCCGACAGCAGTGCACCGGCCCGCGAGCGCGCACTGTAGCCCCCGGCGACTTCAAAGCGGTGATGTAGTTCTGCGAGGCGTTCGCCGCTCTCGTGCGGATCGGCCTCGTGCGCCGCGGTCGCGGTGGCGATGTCGCGCTCGATTGCGCGCAGTTCGACGTCGCCATCGAGCACGTACTCGATCGTTGGCATCGACGTGGGCACGGCTTCCTGCGCGACGTGCGCAACCACCCATCCCGCGGGCATTGCGGCATCGCCGCCGTCGGCAACAAGTTCGCCGCGCAGCAGCGCGAACAAACTCGTCTTGCCGCTGCCGTTGGCGCCGATGATTCCCACCTTTTGGCCGGGGTGCACAGTCAGCGCCGCGCCGTCGAGCAGCCTCCGGCTACCGCGGGCGAGAATCAGGTTCGAAATGCGAATCACAAGGGAGCCTTCAAACGCCGTCAGACAAGTTCGAAGTCATAGTCGATGATGAGTGGCGCGTGATCGGAGAAACGGCGGTTCTTGTAAATCGCTGCGGCGTGGGCGGTCGCCGCCACGCCCGGCGTCGCGATCTGGTAGTCGATGCGCCAGCCGACGTTGTTGGTCCACGCCTGGCCGCGATTGGACCACCAGGTGTATTGGTGGGGTTCCTTGTTGATGCCGCGGAAGACGTCGACGAAGCCGAGCTCGTCCAGCACCCGGGTGAGCCACGCGCGTTCCTCGGGCAGGAACCCGGAATTCTTCTGATTGCTGCGCCAGTTCTTGAGGTCGATGGGGTGATGAGCGATGTTCCAGTCACCGCAGAGCACGATTTCACGGCCGTCCGCGCGCAGTTTTTGCAGATGCGGCAGGAATTCGGCGAGGAAGCGAAATTTCGATGCCTGGCGCGCGGGCGAGGCCGAACCCGACGGAAGATACATGCTGATCACCGCCACTCTGCCGAAGTCGGCTTCGAGATAGCGGCCTTCAAGGTCGAACTCGCCGCTGCCGAAACCGGTGCGAATCGTGGCGGGATGATGGGCGTACATCGCGACGCCGCTGTAGCCTTTCCGTTCGGCCGGATGAAATACTGCCCGCGCTTTGCGCGGCGCTTGCATGGCTTTGGGGACATCATCTGGCCGTGGCGCGGATTTCCTGCAGGCAAACCACGTCCCACGGTTCGATGCGCGCAAGCCAGCGCGCGAGTCCCTTGCGCTCGGCCGAACGAATGCCGTTGACGTTGAGCGTGATGATGCGCATCGGGCGTGCCTGTGGACGACGAAAAGAGGGCGGAGTTTACGGTAAAATGTCGCTCGGCTCGACCCTGCACCGCGCGAGGCGCCAATTCGCGGCAGTCGGCATGGCGCTTGGGCGGGCGCTGCGACTCTTTGATTGGAAACAGGCCCGCGATGACCGATTTCCGGCAGGAATTTCTTGGATTCTCCTTGGCACGCGACGTGCTTCGCTTTGGACAGTTCGTGACCAAAGCTGGGCGGGAGACACCGTACTTTTTCAATGCCGGTTTGTTCAACGACGGGGATAGTCTGCGCCGTCTGGGGCGGTTCTACGCCCAAGCGTGCATTGCCTCCGGCGTGACCGTGGACCAGTTGTATGGCCCGGCCTACAAGGGCATTACACTGGCCGCGGCAACCGCTATTGCGCTGGCCGAAATGGGGCACAATTTGCCGTACAGTTACAACCGGAAGGAAGCAAAGGATCACGGAGAGGGCGGATTGATTGTCGGTGCGCCGCTCAAGGGTCGCATCCTGATCGTCGATGACGTGATTACGGATGGGGGAGCCAAACGGGAGTCGATCGAACTGATCCGCACCCATGGCGCGACCCCCGCAGGAATACTGATCGCGTTCGACCGCCAGGAGCGCGGACGCGGCGATCGCTCCGCGGTGCAGGAGCTGCAGCAGGATTTCGGCGTACCGGTGATCGCAATTGCGACGCTCGACGACCTGCTCGAGTATCTCGGGGGGAAGCCCGCGATGGCGTCGCAGTGTGCGGCGGTCACGGCGTACCGGGAGCGCTATGGGGCGCAGGCTTGATGAGTATCAAGGAGCTGTTGAAGTTGGAACCGTCGGAAAACGAGATGAAGAAACGTAACTCAATCGCAACATGCGTGTTCGCCCTCGTTGCGGCATGCCTTGCCGTGGGCGCCGGGTGTGCGGCCGCGGCCGGCATGTACAAATGGACCGACGACAAGGGCGTCGTCCATTACAGCGATCAAATGCCGCCGGAAGCCGTGAATAAAGGTACCGTGGTCTTCGACAAGCAAGGGCGCCCGATCAAGAAGATCGAAGCCGCGCCTACAGCCGAGGAACTCAAGGCCAAGGAAGCCGAGGACGAGCACCAGAAAGCGATTGCACGCGTTCGTGACGAACAGACGCGCAAGGACATGGCGCTGCTCCAGTCATACACTAGCGGAGACGAGATCGATTTTGCGCGCAACCGCGCGATTTCGGCGGTCTCCAACCAGATCAAGTCGGCCGAGGCTTACACCGCGGAAATGACGCGGCGGCAGCAGGAACTTGAAAAAAAGAAGGCAGCGTTGGGAGACAAACCGGTCCCGGCGGCGCTTGAAAGTGAATTGAAGGGCCTCAACGACGAAATCGGGCGGCAAGGACGGCTGCTGGCCCAGAAGAAGGATGAGCTCGCGACCATCAATGCGCGCTATGACGTCGACAAGCGCCGGTGGCAGGAAATCAAGGCCGACCAGGCTCGCTCCAGCGCGGCGGGGCTCGACCCGGTCGCGCCCAAGCCCGCGACGAAAGTTGGTTCTACCGCTCCCCCGACCGCAGCCAAATAGCCTGAGTCGCTGGCCAAGGATGGCGCGCGACGTCAATTCGCGCCGACAGCAGGCGAAGGATCGCCGCGCAGAGTTATTCGAGCCGTTGAGCGACTGCGCTGGCGCGCAGCGTTGCGAGGTGTGATGCCGCTGTAGCCACCACGGCGTGCAAACTGCGATAATCCACCTTTAAGTCGTCTTCCGCGGTCAATTCGCAATGGCTCAATACGTCTACACCATGAATCGGGTGGGCAAGATCGTGCCCCCCAAACGCGTCATTCTCAAGGACATCTCGTTGTCCTTCTTTCCCGGCGCCAAGATCGGCGTGTTGGGTCTCAACGGTTCGGGCAAGACCAGCCTGTTGCGCATCATGGCGGGCGCCGACCTCGATTTCGAAGGCGAGGCGGTCCCGATGCCCAACATGCGCATCGGCTATCTGCCCCAGGAACCTCAACTCGACCCCGCCAAGACGGTGCGCGAGATTGTCGAGGAGGGGATGGGCGCGGTACTCGAAGCGAAAGCCAAGCTCGATGAGATCTATGCCGCGTATGCCGAGCCCGACGCCGACTTCGATCAGCTCGCAGCCGACCAGGCCAAGTACGAAGCCATCATCGCCGCCGACGGCGCGGATTCCGACGTGCAGATGGAAATCGCCGCCGACGCCCTGCGGCTTCCGCCATGGGACGCGAAAATCGGCGCGCTCTCCGGTGGTGAAAAGAGGCGCGTCGCGCTATGCCGATTGCTGCTGTCCAAGCCCGACATGCTGCTCCTCGACGAACCGACCAACCACCTCGACGCCGAGAGCGTGGAATGGCTCGAGCATTTTCTGGAGCGCTTCCCGGGCACCGTGATCGCGGTCACGCACGATCGCTATTTTCTGGACAACGCGGCCGAATGGATTCTCGAACTCGACCGCGGCTACGGCATTCCGTGGAAGGGCAACTACAGCTCGTGGCTCGAACAGAAGGAACAGCGTCTTGCCACCGAGCAGAAGCAGGAAGACGCGCGCGCCAAGGCGATGCACAAAGAACTCGAATGGGTGCGCACCAATCCCAAGGGGCGCCAAGCCAAGAGCAAGGCACGGATTACGCGCTTCGAGGAACTCGCATCCTACGAGCACCAGAAGCGCAACGAGACGCAGGAAATTTTCATCCCGGTTGCCGAACGCCTTGGCGATTCGGTGATCGAGTTCAAGGACGTGAGCAAGGCCCTCGGCGATCGCGTGCTCATCGACAACCTCAGTTTTGTCATTCCCGCGGGCGCAATCGTCGGCGTGATCGGCCCCAATGGCGCGGGAAAGACGACAATGTTTCGCATGATCACGGGCAAGGAGAAGGCGGACAAAGGCGAGATCGTGATCGGATCGACGGTCCAGCTCGCGGTGGTCGATCAGACACGCGAATCCTTGCCCAACGACAAGACCGCGTGGGAAGCGATTTCCGGCGGCATGGACATCCTCACCGTCGGCAAATTCGAAATGCCCTCGCGCGCCTACCTCGGACGCTTCAACTTCAAGGGCCAGGACCAGCAGAAGAACGTCGGCCAGCTCTCCGGCGGCGAACGCGGGCGGCTGCACCTCGCCGCCACGCTACTCAAGGGCGGTAATGTCCTGCTGCTCGACGAACCGTCGAACGATCTCGATGTCGAGACTTTGCGCGCGTTGGAAGATGCGCTCACGGAATTTCCAGGCAGCGCCCTCGTGGTGTCACACGATCGCTGGTTCCTCGACCGCATCGCTACGCACATCCTCGCCGCGGAAGACGAAGGGAAATGGATCTTCGTCGAGGGCAACTATCAGGACTACGAAGCGGACAAGAGAAAGCGGCTGGGTGAAGACGGCGCGCGGCCGCATCGCCTGCGGTACAAACCGCTGATGCAGTAGCGATATGAAGCCGCGTCGCCGTGGTCAGGCCGAGAGCTTCTGCTTCAGGATCGCGTTCACCTGCGCCGGGTTGGCCTTGCCCCTGGTCGCGGCCATCACCTTGCCGACGAGCGAGTTGAACGCTTTTTCCTTCCCGGCCTGATATTCGGCGACGATGCCAGCGTTGTCGGCCAGGATCTGATCGACAATTTGTTCAATGGACGCCGTGTCGGAGATTTGCGCAAGTCCGCGCGTGGCGATGATTCGATCAAAATCAGGACGCGCCCCTTGAGGTTGTACGACCTGCTCTCGCAGGATGTCGTGAGCGCTGCTTGGCGTAATCTCGTCTCGCAGCACCCTCGAGACGAGGTCCGCAAACGCACGAGAATCGATCGGCGACTTCCCGATACCCGTGCTCGTCAGACCCAAGTGGGCCTTGAGGTTACCGAGCATCCAGATGGCGAGAAGCTGGGCATCGGACTGGCCGCGCCGTGCTCGCGGATTGTTCCCCGACCTAAGGGAAGCGAGTGCGTGCTCGAAATACTCGGCCCAGTCAATGTCCTCCGCGAGAAGGCGCGCATGTTCTTCCTTCAATCCATGCACGGCAACTAAGCGCTGTAGCTTCGCCTCCGGCAACTCCGGCATGTCGGCGCGTATGCGTTCGACCGTCGCCTCGTCGATCACCAGCGGCGGCAGGTCCGGATCGGGAAAGTAGCGATAGTCCTGCGCGTCTTCCTTGCTGCGCATGGGGCGTGTCTCGCGCTTGTCGGGATCGTAGAGGCGCGTTTCCTGCACGACCGTTCCACCGTCCTCGATCAACTCGATCTGGCGGCGCACCTCGAACTCGATCGCTTCCTGCATGAAGCGAAAGCTGTTGAGATTCTTGATCTCGCAGCGCGTGCCGAGTTTCGCCGCACCGACCGGGCGCACCGAGACGTTGGCGTCGCAGCGGAAGCTGCCTTCCTGCATGTTGCCATCGCAGATGCCGATCCAGCGCACCAGCGAGTGCAGCGCCTTGGCATACGCCACCGCTTCTTCGGCGCTGCGCATGTCCGGCTCGGACACGATCTCGAGCAGCGGCGTGCCGGCGCGATTGAGGTCGATGCCGGTCATGCCATGAAAATCCTCGTGCAGGCTCTTGCCTGCGTCCTCCTCCAGATGCGCGCGGGTGAGACGTACCTTGATTTCACCGCGCGTCGGCGAGACGATCGCGACCTCTCCGCCCTGTACCACCGGAATCTCGTACTGGCTGATCTGGTAGCCCTTGGGCAGGTCCGGATAGAAATAATTCTTGCGCGCGAATACGCTGCGCTTGTTGATGATCCCGCCGACGGCCAGTCCGAGTCGGATCGCGCGTTCCACTGCGCCCTTGTTCAATACGGGCAGCACGCCTGGGAGCGCGATATCGACGGCCGACGCCTGCGTGTTGGGCGCCGCGCCGAACGCGGTCGACGCGCCGGAGAAGATCTTCGAGACCGTCGATAGCTGCGTGTGCGTTTCCAGCCCGATGACGACCTCCCACGTCATTTTCTGCGTCATGACCGGAACGCCTCGGGAACGCGGGTATGCCAGCCGGTCACCTGCTGATACTGGTGCGCGACGTTCAGGACCCGCGCTTCGCGGAAATAGTTGCCCTGGATCTGCATGCCCACGGGCAGGCCACGCCCGTCGAACCCGCAGGGAATGGACATTGCCGGCGCCCCGGTGAGGTTGCCGGCGATGGTGAATATGTCGTTCAGATACATTTTCACCGGGTCGTCGGTATTGTCGCCAAGCTTGAACGCCGTGGTCGGCGACGTCGGGCCGACGATCACGTCGCACTTTTCATAGGCACGCTGGAAATCGTTGGCGATCAGCCGGCGCACCTGCTGCGCCTTCAGGTAATACGCGTCGTAGTAACCGTGCGACAGCACGTAGGTGCCGACGAGGATGCGGCGTTTGACTTCGGCGCCGAAGCCCTCGGCGCGACTCTTCTTGTACATGTCGAGCAGATCGTCGTATTGCGCGGCGCGGTGACCGTAGCGCACGCCGTCGAAGCGCGAGAGGTTGGACGACGCCTCTGCCGGTGCGATGACGTAGTACACCGGCACGGCCAGATCGACATTGGGCAGGCTGATCTCCACGGTCGTTGCGCCCAGATTGCGCAATTCGGCCAGTGCGATCTCGATGGCCGCGATGACGTCGACTTCGGTGCCTCCGGCAAAGTATTCTCGGGGGAGGCCGATGCGCAGCCCAGTCAAAGGCTGCGCGAGGTCCCGGGCATAGTCCTCGGACGGTCGCGAGAGGCTGGTCGAGTCGCGGGGATCGTGGCCGGCCATGGCGTTGAGCAGCAGCGCACAGTCCTGCGCGGTCTGGGCAAACATTCCCGGGGTGTCCAGGCTCGACGCAAAGGCGATCAGCCCGTAGCGCGAGCAGATGCCATAGGTCGGCTTGAGTCCGCAGATGCCCGTGAGCGCCGCAGGCTGGCGGATCGAACCGCCCGTGTCGGTGCCGGTGGCCCCTGGCACGAGGCGCGCCGCGACCGCCGCGGCCGAGCCACCCGAACTTCCGCCCGGAACGCGCGTCCGGTCCCAGGGGTTAGTTACCGGACCGAAATAGGAGTTTTCGTTCGACGAGCCCATCGCGAACTCGTCCATGTTGGTCTTGCCGATGAGCACCATGCCGGCCTCGGCAAGCCTCGCCACGACAAAGGCGTCGTACGGCGCGACGAAATGTTCGAGCATTCGCGAGCCGCAGGTGGTCCGCAGTCCGGCGGTCATCAGCACGTCCTTGTGCGCGACGGGAATGCCCGTCAGCGGGCCGGCCCGGCCGCTGGCCCGCAGGGCGTCGGCAGCGCTCGCCCGTGCCAGCGCGCCCTCCGGATCGAGCGTGAGGAATGCGTTTAGAGGGCCCCCGAGCGCATCGATGCGCTCGAGGAGTCCCCGGGTCAGCTCGACGCTGGACAGCCGTTTGGAGCGCAGCGCGTCGGCGAGTTGAGCGATGGGGGCAGTGATCATGTTGCGTGTTGTGCGCGAGCGATACGGCGCGGCGGCGCCGAAGGCGGAACGCGACAACCTATTCGATGACTTTTGGCACCAGGTACAACCCGTCCTGAACCGCGGGCGCCATGCTTTGGTACAGGTCGCGGTGGTCGGTCTCGGTGACCCGATCCTCGCGCAACGGCAGCATCACGTCCTGGGCATGCGACATCGGCGCGATGCCGGTGGTGTCGACTGCGCGCATGCGGCCGATCAGTTCGAAGATCCCGTCGAGCTTCCTGCCGACTTCGGTTGCCTCGACTGCCGTGATCTCGATGCGCGCTAGGTGCGCGATGCGCTGGATGTCGTCGAGGGAAAGCGCCATGTTAGAGGAGAAATCGAAGCCGATGCGATGCAGAAACAAAGCTTAATAGAGTATCATAATCGCCTGTCATAAGCACTGGGGCGGCTGCACCTCAGGCAGCGCTTCGCAACCGAAGGTCTTCATGTTCGAAATATTCAAAGGTTATTTCTCCAGCGATCTCGCCATCGATCTTGGTACTGCCAACACGCTGATCTATGTCCGCGGCAAGGGCATCGTGCTGAACGAGCCCTCGGTCGTGTCGATTCGCCAGGAAGGCGGTCCCAACGGCAAACGCGTGATCCAGGAAGTCGGACTCGCCGCGAAGCAAATGCTCGGACGCACGCCGGGCAACATCACCGCCATCCGGCCCATGAAGGACGGCGTCATCGCCGACTTCACGGTGACCGAGCAGATGTTGAAACAGTTCATCAAGAAAGTGCTCGACTCGAAACTGTTCTCGCCGTCGCCACGCATCATCATCTGCGTCCCCTGCGGGTCGACCCAGGTCGAGCGCCGCGCAATCCGCGAGTCGGCGCTCGGCGCGGGCGCGTCGAAGGTGTATCTGATCGAGGAGCCGATGGCCGCTGCGATCGGCGCGGACCTCCCGATTTCGGAGGCGACAGGCTCCATGGTCGTCGACATCGGCGGAGGCACGACGGAAGTCGGCGTAATATCGCTAGGCGGCATGGTCTATTCCGGCAGCGTGCGCGTCGGCGGCGACAAGTTCGACGAAGCGATCGTGAATTACATTCGCCGCAACTACGGCATGTTGATCGGCGAAACGACGGCCGAGATGATCAAGAAGACGATCGGTTCAGCGTTCCCTGGCTCCGAAGTCAAAGAGATGGAAGTCAAGGGCCGCAATCTCGCCGAAGGCATCCCGCGCAGTTTCACCGTGTCGAGCAACGAAATCCTCGAAGCGCTGACGGACCCGCTCAACAGCATTGTCTCCGCGGTCAAGAGCGCGCTCGAGCGTACCCCACCCGAACTCGGCGCCGATATCGCCGAGCGCGGGATGGTACTGACGGGCGGCGGCGCGCTTTTGCGCGACGTCGACCGCCTGCTGATGGAAGAGACGGGATTGCCGGTAATCGTTGCCGACGACCCCCTGACGTGTGTCGTGCGCGGTTGCGGCAAAGCGCTCGAGAACATGGAAAAGCTGTCCACGATCTTCACGTCCGATTGAAGTGGTCGAGCGTTCAGCGTTCGACGTTGAGCGTCGCCGCTCCGGGGCTTCTTAAGCTTAACGGTTAAACGCCTAACGCCAACGGTTTAATGCGCCACATTTCGGTCGAACCGCCGCCGTTCTTCCATCGTGGTCCGTCGCCGCTGTCGCGACTCGCGTTCTTCGGATTGTTGTCGCTGGCGCTGCTATTCACCGACACCCGCTATCGCTACCTGGAAAATGTGCGTCAAGTGGTTGCGGTCGCGCTGTATCCGTTGCAGTGGGCCGTCCAGCTACCCGGCGAAGCGCTGGCCTTTGTCGGCACCTATTTCTCGTCCCAACGCGCGCTCGCCGGCGACAATGCGCTGCTCAAGCAGCAGTTGCTCGCGGACGCGCCGGCCCTGCAGAGCTACCCGCAGCTCGAACAGGAAAACACACGGTTGCGGGCGATGCTTGCCGTGGAGTCGCGTTTTCACGGCGCCGCGACCGCCGCCGAAGTTCTCTATTCGGGGCGTGACCCTTTCACGCAGAAGGTCTTCGTCGACAAGGGCGACGTTGCCGGCGTGCAGGCAGGCCAGGCGGTCATCGACGACGTCGGCGTCATCGGCCAGGTGACGCGCGTGTTTCCATACATGGCCGAGGTCACGCTGGTGACCGACAAGGATCACGCGGTTCCGGTCAAGGTGGAGCGCAGTGGCGTGCGCAGCGTGATGTACGGTGCAGGGACCGGTCACCTGCCCGAGTTGCGGTTCCTGTCACCGAATGCCGAGATCCAGCAGGGCGACCGCCTCGTGACCTCGGGCATCGACGGCACTTATCCCGCGGGACTCGCGGTGGCGCAGGTTGCGTCCGTTGAACGCGAGACGGGCCAGATGTTCGCACGCGTCACGTGCAAACCTCTGGCCGGCGTAGACGCCAGCATGCAGGTGTTGATCCTGGGTAACGCCGCTGCCGCGATGCCTCGACCGGAAGAGCCCGCGGACGTGGACGCACCACGAAAAGGCCGGCGACGCCGGAGTTAGGGCCTAACGCATGCCACAAATGCCGCAACTGAGCGCTGCCCGGCCGGAGGAGATACTCCGCCCGGTCAATTCGTGGTTTGTGTTGTTGACGCTCCTCCTGGGTCTCGTTGCCAACATCCTGCCGCTTGCCGGCATTGCGCTGGTCGTCCGCCCTGATTTTCTCGCGCTGGTGCTGCTATTCTGGTGCATTCGCGAACCGCGCCTCATCGGCGTCGGCATTGCGTGGTTCCTGGGCTTGATGATGGACGTCGCGGACGGAACCGTTTTCGGGCAGCACGCGCTGGCGTATGCCGTGCTGGCCTATGCTGCCGAATACTTTCGCCGGCGCGTGCTGCGCTTTCCGTTGTGGCAGCAGGCGGCGCAGGTCGCGGTGCTGCTGTTGCTGTGCTCCGCCCTGGTCGCACTGGTGCGCATTGTCGGCGGCGCACCACTGCCGCGACCCAGCTACGCGGTGGGTTCGCTGACGGGTGCGTTGCTGTGGCCGGTGCTCACGGTGGTCCTGCAGTGGCCGCAACGCCCCAAGCGATCGACCGCCGAGCTCTAGCCGATTCCCATGCGCCAACTTTTTACCACCGGTCGCCGCCGCATCGCGGGTCTTCAGCCGCCGGAGCTCCGCAACCCGGAACGCGAGCTGTCGCATTTCCGGCGCCGAATCCTGATCGCCGGCGGCCTGATGGTCGTCGCTTTTGCCGGGCTGTTCGGACGCTTCGTGTACCTGCAGGTGGTGCTGCATAGTCATTATCAGACGCTGGCAGAGAGCAATCGCATCGCGATCGTTCCGATCGCGCCCAATCGCGGCGTCATCACCGATCGCAACGGCATCGTGCTGGCGCAGAGTTACTCGGCGTATACGCTCGAAGTCACACCTTCGAGGGTCAAGAATCTCGACGCCATGATCGACGACCTCGCGCGCGTTGTCGACGTGCAGCCACGCGACCGCAAGCGCTTCAAGCGGCTGCTCGAGGACTCGAAGAATTTCGAAAGCCTTCCACTGCGGACGCGACTCTCCGACGAGGAAGTTGCGCGGTTCGCGGTGAATCGCTACCGTTTCCCCGGTGTCGAGATCAAGGCGCGCCTATTCCGCCAGTACCCATTCGGCGAAACCGCGTCGCACCTCATCGGCTATATCGGACGCATCAACGACCGCGACGTCAGGCGCATCGAGGAATGGGGCGACGTCGCAAATTACAAGGGCTCCGACTACATCGGCAAAGTCGGGGTCGAGATCTCCTTCGAGCGCGAACTGCATGGCACCACCGGCGTCGAGGAGGTCGAGGTCGACGCGGGAGGGCGGGCCGTGCGCACGCTTTCACGCACGCCGCCGACTTCCGGCAATAACTTGCGCCTCGCCCTCGACATCAAGTTGCAGCAGGTCGCCGAGCGAGCGTTTGGCGACCGGCGCGGCGCGCTCGTCGCATTGGATCCGTCGACCGGCGAGGTGCTCGCCTTCGTCTCCAAGCCGGGATTCGATCCCAACCTGTTCGTCGATGGCATCGATCCGACGAGTTGGGACCAGCTCAACGATTCGCCCGACAAACCGATGCTGAATCGACCGCTGCGCGGGGCCTATCCACCCGGCTCCACCATCAAGCCGTTTCTCGCGCTTGGCGCGCTGGCCTCGGGCAAGCGCACGGCCGCGCAGTCGATTTTCGATCCAGGCTATTACCAGATCGCGGGCAGCACTCATCGCTTCCGCGACGACAAGCCGGGCGGACATGGCTATGTCGACATGTACAAGTCGATCGTGGTGTCCTGTGACACGTATTACTACATGCTTGCCGCGGACACCGATATCGACGACACGTACGCGTTCATGTCGCAATTCGGGTTCGGGCGCGATACGGGCATCGACATCGACGGCGAATTGCCGGGCGTATTGCCGTCCCGGGACTGGAAGCGCGAGCGTTTCGCCGGAAAGAATTTCCGTGACGAGCATCGCAAGTGGTATCTGGGTGATTCGATTTCGGCGGGCATCGGACAGGGCTACAACGCATTCACGCCGGTACAGCAGGCGCAGGCGATCGCGGTTATCGCGAACGACGGCGTCGGCTTTCAGCCGCACGTGGTCAAGAGCATCGAAAGCATCGGCACGGGCGAAGTCCGCGTCGTCGCGCCGCAGGTGACGCACACCCTCAACGTGAAGCCCGAACAGCTCGCCGTGATCAAGGCGGCGCTGGCGGGTGTGCCAAAGGAAGGCACGAGTGCGCAGGCGTTCGTCGGCGCCAAATACGCCTCGAGCGGCAAGACCGGCACGGCGCAGCTCTATTCGCTCAAGGGTGACAAATACGTCGCCGGACACGTCGACGAGCGCTTGCGCGACCATGCGTGGTACATCGCCTATGCGCCGGTGGATCAGCCGAAGATTGCGGTCGCGGTGTTGGTCGAAAATGGTGGCTTCGGCGCGCAGGCGGCCGCGCCGATCGCGCGAGCGGTATTCGACTACTTTCTGCTCGGCGAACAGGTGCCCCCGCCCGCGCCGCCAGGGACCAGCCCGCGCGACGCGGACGACGAGAGCGACTAGCTAGTAAGCTAGGCCCCGATGGCAAATTTCCTTGCCCTGCTTGCACGCGTCTGGGAACTGCTGGCGCGCCGCGTCGACAGCTATTTGCTGTCGGCCGCGCTGGCGACAGCGGGCATCGGTCTCGTGACGTTGTTCTCGGCTTCGGATCAGAGTGTGGCGCGCGTGACCAGCCAGGCAGCGTCGCTCGGTTTTGCGCTGGTGCTGATGTGGGTTGTCGCCAATGTTTCACCGCAACAGCTGGCCCGCGCGGCCGTGCCGCTGTACGCGCTATCGGTGCTGCTGCTATGCGCAGTGGCGTTGAGCGGTACCGTTGTCAATGGCTCGCGCCGCTGGTTGAATCTTGGCATCGGCCGCTTTCAGCCGTCCGAGCTCATGAAAATCGCGTTGCCGCTGATGTTGGCATGGTATTTCCAGCGCCACGAATCCCGCATCGGGTTTCGCGATTTCCTCGTGGCGGCCATCCTGATCGCCATTCCGGTCTGGCTGATCAAGCGACAACCCGACCTGGGCACCGCGCTGATGATCGGTGCGTCGGGCTTCTACGTGCTTTTCCTTGCGGGGCTGTCGTGGAAAATCATCGTCGGCCTGGTCGCCTTCGCCGGCGCGGCCGCGCCCCTCGTCTGGCCACACCTGCACGACTACCAGAAGGAACGCATCCTGACCTTCATCGACCCGAGCCTCGATCCGCTTGGTGCGGGTTACCACAGCATGCAGGCCTCGATCGCGCTGGGCTCGGGTGGTGTGGTCGGCAAAGGCTGGCTGAACGGCACGCAGACGCATCTCGATTTCCTGCCGGAACGGCACACCGATTTCATCTTCGCCGTGTTCGGCGAGGAATTCGGACTGATCGGCAATGCCGTCCTGCTGGTCCTGTACATCCTGCTCATCGGACGCGCGCTGGTGATCACGACGAATGCGTCGACCTTGTTCGCGCGGCTTGTTTCGGGCGCCATCACGCTGATGTTTTTCACCTATGCGTTCGTCAACATGGCGATGGTCAGCGGCTTGCTACCGATCGTTGGCGTCCCGCTGCCGCTGGTGTCGTTTGGCGGCACGGCGCTGGTCAGCCTGTTCATCGGGCTGGGTATTCTTATGAGCGTGCAGGCGAATCGCAAGCTGGTGAAGACGTGACGCGCCTTTCCGCGGGCGCCGCCGTGCTGATGTCGTGGCGGTGCTCGCGCTCGCAGCGTGCTCGTCGACGCAAAAACGCGAGGCGCCCGCATCGGGCGGTGCCGCATCGACGCCGAAATCCGGCGGCTACTACCTGGACGATGGCCCGGGCGCCAATCCGCCGGCGAACCTCGACGGAATTCCCGACGCGGTGCCCAAACTCGAGCCGCTCAGCCGCTTTTCCAATCGCCCGTATTCGGTGTTCGGCGTCGACTATGTGCCCGCGACCACGCTGCGACCCTACAAAGAACGCGGCATCGCATCGTGGTACGGCCGCAAATTCCACAACCAGAAGACCTCGAATGGCGAGATCTACGACATGTACGGGATGACCGCGGCCCATCCGACGTTGCCGCTGCCGTCGTATGCGCGAGTCACCAACATCGCGACCGGCAAGAGCGTAGTTGTGCGGGTCAATGACCGGGGACCGTTTCATCCCGGACGGGTTATCGACCTTTCGTACGCCGCCGCATACCGCATCGGCATCGCGCAAAAAGGCAGCGGTCAGGTCGAGGTCGAAAGCATCCTTCCCGGCGAGGCGCCGCCGCAGGTCGCGGTGGCACCGTTGCCGCCGCTCGCGGTCGCCGAAGCGGCGTCCATGCCGGCGATGCCGTTGCAGCAGGAGCCCGGTGGCTACCTGGTGCAGCTCGGTGCGTTCGCCAATAACGCGAACGCACAGGGTTTTGTTGCGAATATCGCGAACCAAGTTGCGCCGCTCGGCGTCGAAGCGAGGGTGCATGAGGGCAATGGACTGTTCCGAGTCTCGGTGGGCCCCTATCCGACGCGCGATGAAGCCCGGCGCGTCGCCGATCGGCTGCGTGAAGCGCTGGGACTCGACGGCACGGTCAGGACACAGTGAATCGCGCGACAATTGGGGCGTTAACCCGCTGTTCACGACCTGTTCGTTATAATCGTCTGGCCAACTCCAACACAAAGGCTGTCGTTGCATGACGACAGTTGCCACGCAAGTGACAGATCGCCGACCGACGTTGCCAACCCTGTGCCGCATCCTGCTTGCCCTGTGCGTATTCGCGACAGGCATGGCGCGAGCGCAACTCACCATCGAGATCGTCGGCGGAGGCGCGACCACGATCCCGATCGCGATCGTGCCCTTCGCCAACGAGGGCACATTTCCGCTCAGTGTGACGCAGATCGTCGGCAACGATCTCGCTCGCAGCGGCCTGTTCAAGCTAGTCGACGCCGGTGGCGTCAATCCCCGACCCGCCCGCGCCGAGGACGTTCGCTACGGCGACTGGACCGCGCGTGGCGCCGACGCCGTCGTCGTCGGCAGCATGACGCCGCTGTCCGATGGCCGGGTCGAGGTGCGGTTTTTCCTTCTCGACGTCGTGAAGCAGGCGCTGCTCGCGGGATTCACGTATGTGGTGGCGCCGACGCAGATTCGGGCAACCGCGCATCGGATCGCCGACGTCATCTACGAAAAACTTACCGGCGACGTCGGCGTTTTCAGCACGCGCATCGCCTATATCGCGAAGCAGGGCACCCGCTACGAGCTGTTCGTCGCCGAAGCCGATGGCTTCAATCCCCAGTCCATCGTCAGCTCGAACGAGCCGCTGCTCTCGCCGGTGTGGTCGCCGGACGGCACGCGCATCGCGTACGTGTCGCTGGAGAACAAGAAGCCGGTCGTCTACGTGCAGTCGCTGGCCACCGGCGGACGACAGGTGGTCGCGAATTTCCGCGGCAGCAACAGCGCACCCGCATGGTCCCCCGACAGTTCGAAGCTCGCGGTGACGCTGTCGAAGGACGGCGGCTCGCAACTTTATCTGATCAATGCCGACGGCGGGGGCGTGCAGCGGATCGCGACGTCGGCGGGCATCGATACCGAAGCCAACTTCTCGCCCGACGGCCGCTCGCTGCTGTTCACCTCGGATCGCGGTGGCAGCCCTCAAATCTATCGGCTGACGCTCGCGACGGGCGCCGTCGAGCGCATGACCTATGAAGGCAGCTACAACGTGTCGCCGCGGCACCTCCCCGACAACAAGGGGTTCGTGTTCGTGCGGCGTGACGGCAATCGCTTCAACATCGCGCTGCAGGACTTCGCCACCCGGCAGGTGCAGGTGCTCACGCAGGGCGCGCTCGACGAATCACCGAGCGTCGCGCCGAACGGCAAGCTCGTCCTCTACGCGTCGGAGATCGGAGGCCGTGGTATATTGGCCGCAGTCTCCAGCGATGGACGCGTCAAGCAGCGATTGACCGCGGCAGCGAGCGATGTACGCGAGCCCGCGTGGGGCCCGTTGGCGAAGTAGGGCCCATCCGCGCTTCCCACCATGCGCTTCCCATCTCATCCCGCGCTTCCCATCTCGCGCTTCCCATCCGACCCCGACTCCCGCAGGAGAACACATGAAGAAAATACTGATCGGCGCCCTGTGCGCATTCGCTCTCGCCGCATGCCAGAGCACCACGACCAAGGACGCCGGCGCGCCGGTCGAAGAGCGCAATCCTGCAGCCGGCGCCACCGGCAGTGGCGCGACGACGACGGGGACGACCTCGACCGGAGTCGGCGGTACCGCGACGGGCGCCGGGCAGTCGAATCCGCTCAAGGATCCTTCCAGCCCGTTGTCCAAGCGGATCGTGTACTTCGAATTCGACAGTTACGTCATCAAGGACGAGTACAAGCCGATGGTCGAGGCGCATGGCCGCTACCTGCAAGCCAATCGCAACGCGCGCATGACGATTCGGGGCAGCACCGATGAGCGGGGCAGCCGCGAATACAACATCGCGCTCGGCCAGCGGCGCGCCGACGCGTTGAAGAAGTTGCTCATTCTCTACGGTGCCAACGAAGTGCAGATCGAGACGGTGAGCTTTGGCAAGGAGAAACCCGTTCGCGAAGGTCACGACGAAGCGTCCTGGGCCGAGAATCGACGCGACGAAATCGTCTTCGCAGGCGAATAGAGCTCTGGCATGGCACGGATTGGTGTCGGATCGAAACGCCCGTCCGTTACGGCGGCGATTATGCTCGCGATCGCTTTCGCTACGGCACCGGCGCGTGCCGCGCTCTTCGATGATGACGAGGCGCGCAAACGCGTCGATGCCCTGCGCGTTCGCGTCGATCAACTCGAGCAGCAACTGTCGCAGCGCCTCGAACGGCTCGAGTCCAAAGACGCGGCGCTGATCGACATGTTCCGCGACGTCGAACTGATCAAGGCGGACCTCGCCCGACTGCGCGGACAGTACGAAGTCCAGGCCTACGAGCTGGAGCAAGCTCAAAAGCGGCAACGCGACCTGTACCTCGATCTCGATGGCCGCCTGCGCAAAATCGAAGGCGGCCCCGGCGCCGCCGCGGCCAACGCCGATAGCACGCCGGCGGCTGCAGCCGGAACCGCGCCCGCCGCGGCAGCGCGTCCCGGCGACGCCGCGTCCGAGCAGCGCGCGTACGACAGCGCGCTCGAGCAATTCAAGAGCGGCAGCTACCCCGCGGCCATCGCGAGCTTCCAGACATTCGTCAAAACGTATCCCAAGAGTCCGCTCGCGGCGTCCGCGCTGTATTGGGTGGGCAACGCGCAGTACGCTCAGCGCGACTTTCGCGCCGCGATCGCGACGCAGCGCCAACTTCTGTCGACCTATCCCGACAGCCAGAAGATTCCCGACGCGCTGCTCAACGTCGCCAGCAGCCAGGTCGAGCTCGGCGACGCCGCAGGCGCCCGACGCACACTCGACGAGATCGTCGCCAAGTATCCGACGTCGGAAGCCGCGGGCAAAGCGAAGCAACGTATTTCCGGACACTGAATTTTTTGAGGCGCGTGCCATTGCGAACATTTGCGGCGCGCCTCGTCTCCTGGCAAAAGCAGCACGGCCGTCACGATCTGCCCTGGCAGAATACGCGCGATCCGTACCGCATCTGGCTGTCCGAAATCATGCTTCAGCAGACCCAGGTGTCCACGGTGATCCCGTTTTACCTGCGCTTTCTCGCTGGGTTTGCCGATGTTCGTGCGTTGGCGGCAGCGTCGCTGGGCGACGTCCTGCAACTCTGGAGTGGCTTGGGCTACTACCGGCGGGCGCACTTGCTGCATCGCGCCGCGCAACGCGTCGTTGCCGAGCACGGCGGCGCATTTCCCGGCGACGTCGAGGCGCTTGCGGCGCTGCCAGGCGTCGGCCGCTCGACCGCGGCGGCGATCGCGGTCTTTGCCTTTGGCTCGCGCAGCGCGATTCTCGATGGCAACGTCAAGCGCGTGCTCTCCCGGCACCGCGGGGTCGAAGGTTTTCCCGGCGAGGCACAGGTCGAGCGTGTATTGTGGCAGCGGGCCGAAGCGTTGCTCCCGTCGATCGAGATCGAGAAATATACGCAGGCGCTCATGGACCTGGGCGCAGCGATTTGCGTGCGTGCAGCGCCGCGATGTGCGGCGTGCCCGGTCGCAGCCGACTGTGTCGCGCGTCGGGACGATCGCATCGCAGATTTGCCGGCGCCGCGTCCAAGTAAAATTCTGCCGCGCCGCGCGGTCGGCTTGCTGCTTATCGAGCGGCATGGGGAAGTGCTGGTCGAGCGCAGGCCCGCGACCGGCATCTGGGCCGGCCTGTGGAGCCTGCCCGAAGTCGACGCGGGCGTCGACGCTGCGCAGCTATGCCGTACGCGTTTCGGCGCCGAGGTCACTCTGCGCGACCCGTTGCCCGCGATCGGCCACGCGTTTACGCACTTCCACCTGACCTTGACGCCGCACCCGTGCCACGTGCAGCGTTGGCCCAAGCGTGCGGAAGAACCGGGCCTGCTGTGGCTGCCGTTGTCCGACGCTGAAGGCGCCGCGTTGCCGGCGCCGATCAAGACGTTGCTGCGGTCGCGCGCGTTGATCCCGAAGACGAGCGAAATCGCGCCTACTTGATCTCGCGCAGATCGGGTGGGAGCAGCGCGTCGGCGCGATCCTTGTACTCGATGCGAAATGCAGCAAGCTCACGGCTGACGTCGTCCTTGTGGCCCTCGGCCTGCAAGCGCCGAATCAGCTTGATCCACTCGTCGGGCGTTCGCGGCGCGGCGTCCTTGGCGCGGTCGCGCTCTGATGCGAGCCTCGTGTATCCCGCCGTCGGCGCGGCCGGCGCCGTTTCGGCTAATTCCTTCTGGTCGCTACGCGCAACGCGCGCAGCGATCGCGTTTTCGGGGGGTGGTGCAAGCGCGGTTTTTGCGGCCGCGTATGGCGGCGCTGCCGTGATCCCATCGGCATCGTTTTTGGCTTCCATGGGCGTACCGGGAAATGGCTCGGCGCGCGACTTCTTCGTCAGGTCTGCTTGCGCCGTGGTCTCGAGCTTCGCCTCGGTCGCGCCGCTGTCGCGGGCTGGGGACTGCGCAATCGTGCCCGCGGCCAAACCCGGCGCGCTGCTGGCGGGCGCGGGTTGCGGCTTGTCGGCCAGCGCGACAGTCAAATTGGGCGAAGGCGTGTTGGCGGGCTGCGCAAGTTGCTTGCGCGGTGCGCTGGTCATCCGGTCCACCGGCGCGGGCGTGGTAACCCGCTCGGATGCGCTCGTC
This sequence comes from uncultured beta proteobacterium, assembly GCA_963732105.1. Classification (GTDB taxonomy): domain Bacteria; phylum Pseudomonadota; class Gammaproteobacteria; order Burkholderiales; family Casimicrobiaceae; genus PALSA-1003. The sequence continues at coordinate 37,125 of CAVSYL010000006.1, read as the reverse complement.
GCCACGGACGCCGCGCGCGCTTCGGGCGGCGGTATCGCATCCGGTTGCTTGACGGCCGCTGCTCGCAGCGCGCTATACGCGACGACGGTGGGCGTGACTTGCTCCGGCGGCGCCATGTGCACGATGCCGATCGAGACCACGGCCACGATGGCGGCGGCGGCCAGCGGCCACGAGTGCATGTGGCGTGCGCGCGAGGGCCCCGCCCCGATGGCGCGCCGCGCCGCGGCGCGCAACGCATCGTCGAGCACCGCAGGCGGCTCTTCGCGACTCGCGTCGCGCCACGCCGCAGCGAGCTTGTCGTCGATGTCGTTCATGCGGCCTCCTTGTACCGAGAACGCAGGACAGCAAGCTGCGTGTCGGCCGCGCTCAATCGCGCCGCGCCGGCCCTACGGGTCTCGGCTGTGCCCGCGTCGCTCATTCGCGTGCCTCATAAAGATCGGCAAGTTCGTCGCGCAGCTTGCTCGTGGCGTAACGCAGGCGGCTCTTGACGGTTTCAATGCCTGCGCCGGTCATTTTGGCAATTTCGGCGAGCGACAAGCCGCCTTCCTGTTGCAGAAGAAAGGCGTCGCGCTGCACCGGCGGAAGCATGGCGACCGCGTTCCGCAACCGCCCTCCCAGCTCGTGATTCTCGGCGCGCTGCTCGGGTTGATCGCTTGGGCGGCCGGGCAACGAGGCGACCGCGTCGGCGTGCGCATCGTCGTCCGCGGACACTAGCGACACCTGACCGCTTGCGCGGTAGTAGTCGATCAGCCGATTGTGCGCGAGGCGATACAGCCACGTGTTGAACTTGGCGGTCGGTATATAACTCGCGCGCGCCCGAATCAGGTTCATCCACACGTCCTGGAAGAGTTCGTCGGCCACGCCGCCCTGGCGGCACTGGCGAAGCAGATAACGGTACACGCCGCCCTTGTGCCGTGCGTACAGCGTGTCGAATGCCGCGGCGTCGCCGCCGGCATAGGCGAGCATCAGGTCTTCGTCGCCGGGCGCGGCGGAGGCGGGCATGACCCACCCAGTATGCGAGCGGGTCCATGCTGAGGCAAGTGCGGCCAAGGCCACGACTGCACAACTGGCATTAGCGCGGATCAGGCACGAAGCGACCACTATCGGGAAATGGATTCGGGCGCGCGCGCGCCAGCGACTGCGAGGCTACCGGTACACCTTGGGCAAGCAGGTTCTGGTAGGAATCGTAGTAAATGGCGATCGTTTCGGCCGGCGTTTCACTCGCGCGCTCGAAAGTCGTGTACTGCGCATAGGAATCTTCGCTGCGACCGTGTCCGGTGCCCAATTGTTGCTTCATTATCGGCGCCGCGGGCGCCGCCTCGCGGGCATCCGATTGGGCATTCGCACTGCCGCTGGCGCGCTCCGCGGAATCGGCTGCGCCGAAGTCCTTGCGTAGGGCACCATAGGGCATCGCGCGTACGCGTTCGCGAAATACCGCAACGCCGATGACCCCAACGTTGTCCGGACGGCCCGTGCGCGCCGCATACGAGTCGGGCAGCGCGGTAAAGTAGAACGCGGCGGTGCGCGCCATGTCCTTTCGCCAGCCGGAGATGTCTGCACTTTCCGATGGGCCGAGCACGTAACCCGATTGCGCGGGAGACGCGGTATCGCCACTGATAACGTTGACGCCGTCGACGCTCATGACCGCCAACGCGCGTTCTCCGCTCGCGTTGCGCACGCGAATGGCGTATTCGTTGCCGGGCTTGCCGACGACGTACCGACGGCCGCCGTAGAAGTAAATCGGCAATACGCGTCCTTCGGTACGATCGTAGATTTCGACGTCGGCGCGGTTGGCGGTCCAGTGCGCGGACGTTGGCACCGCCATCGAGAAAGCGCTGACGGCAAGCACAGCGGCGAGACATTGCTTCAAGGTATGCATGACAGGCTCCTGCGCCACGGGGCGGCTCGTTGTTGATACAGGTTGTAAACGGGCGGTCGCCGCAATCGGGGTTAGATGTGAGTACCTTCGCGTAACGCGCTCCGGCTCATCGGCCACTGAGGCGCGCGGGGCGGCCCGTCGCGCTCATGCGATAATTGGAGGTCGCCCATGGAGAACGTCGCCCCTTCGCCGGCGCTCATCGCCTGGCTCGCTTTCGCCCTTGCTTTCGCCTTTGGCGCCATCGCCAACCGCGTCAACTTCTGCACGATGGGCGCGGTCACCGACGTTGTGCATGTCGGCGATTGGCGGCGCATGCGCATGTGGCTGCTTGCGATCGCCGTCGCGATCGCCGGCGTCGCGGCGCTGGAGGCCGCGGGCCAGGTCGATTTCGGCAAGACGATCTACACGACGTCGCGCGTGCCGTGGGTATCGTGCCTTTTGGGGGGCTTCCTGTTCGGCTTCGGGATGCCGCTCGCGTCGGGTTGCGGCAGCAAGACGCTGATCCGCATCGGCGGCGGCAATCTGAAATCGCTCGTGGTGCTGATCGTCCTTGCGATTTCCGCATACATGACACTGAAGGGGTTGTTCGCCCTCGTTCGTGTGAATGCGTTGGATCCGTTTCGCTTCGATACCGCCGTGTTCGGCGCCGCGCACTCGGACCTGCCCAGCGTAATCGTTGCGCTAGCGGGCGGCGGTCGGGCGACCCGCATCGGCGTCGCGCTCGCATGCGCCGCCGTGGTTACCGCGTTCGTGCTCGCGAACCGCGACTTCCGCGCGTCGGGCGCTATGATCGCGGGCGGCATCGTGATTGGCGCAATCATCGTCGGCGGCTGGTACGTATCGGGACATGTGGGCTACGTCGCCGAAGACCCGAGAACCCTCGAAGAGGCGTTCATCGGGACCAATTCGGGCAAAGCCGAGTCGTTCTCCTTTGTCGCGCCGACGGCGTACCTGCTCGACCTGCTGTTGTTGTGGAGCGATCAATCCAGGATTGTCACCTTCGGCGTCGCCGGCGTGCTCGGCATGCTCGCCGGGTCCGCCGCGATGGCGCTGGCGACGCGGACCTTTCGCTGGGAAGGGTTTGCGTCCATCGAAGATCTGGTCAACCATATGGCCGGTGGCGTGTTAATGGGTTTTGGCGGGGTCACCGCGCTCGGCTGCACCATCGGCCAAGGCCTGAGCGGGATCTCCACGCTGGCACTCGGGTCATGCCTGGCGCTGACCGGGATCATCGCCGGTTGCGTTGCGGCGCTGAAGTACCAATATTGGCGTATAGAAGCGGGTGGATGAGCTAGAAAACATGATTGTTTATGAACTGGCGTGCACGAATGAACACAGGTTCGAGGGCTGGTTTGCCTCGGCCGAGGACTACGCGCGCCAGCGCGAGACGTCATTGCTGCGCTGCCCGCTGTGCGACGACGCCGCGATCGAACGTCGTCCCTCGGCGAACGTTCAGATCGGGCGCGCGGCCGTACCCGCATCCGAGCATGGTGACAAGGCGATGCCCGTGGCCGGAGGAGAGGCCGACGCGCTGCGGGCATTGCGACGCATGATCGAACAAACCGACAACGTGGGCTCGGCGTTCCCGGAAGAAGCACGCAAGATTCATTACGACGAAGCGCCGCCGCGTGCGATCCGTGGCCAGGCAACGCGCGAAGAGGCGGACGCCTTGCGCGACGAAGGCATCGACTTCATGTCGCTGCCAGGCGTTCTGACGCGCGATTTGCAGTAACCTCCCCACTACCCGCCTTTGCGCCGAGTATGCGGATTAGCATATAATCCGCGCCCTTTGGGTCGTTAGCTCAGTTGGTAGAGCAGCGGACTTTTAATCCGTTGGTCGCCGGTTCAAGTCCGGCACGGCCTACCAAATAAACAAAGGTCCATTCCGGACGCATGGGTAACGGTTTATACCGAAGACATGGGTAACACTTTCACGGCGAAGGGGTTGTCGATGTTTTCGAGTCGACCGGTCTCGTGATCGAAGAAGCCTAGGTCGTAGTCCATAAAGCTGACCAGCCAGATTTTATCGCTGATCTCCCTGATGCCTACATTTTGGCCGGCGAAGACGGTGCTGAGATTGATTTTGCGGCGGCCGAAGCAGATGCGACCACACTGCGTGACGGTAATGGTTTGGTCGTGGAACGGGTAGCGCAGGTCGCTAAGCCCGCGATACGGACGGTGCGACGGTAGGTAGAGCTCCGCGGGATATTTCATGCCGAGCGCCTGGTGCGGGCGCTCGCGGTTGTAGCAGTCGATGAAGTCGTCGAACTTGGCCTGCTGCTGCAGGAAGTTCTGGGCGGCGGGCTTGGTTGCTTCTTTCTTCAAGGTCAGGTGCATGCGCTCATGGCGGCCATTCTGTTCGGGATGGCCTGGCTTGATGCGCTCGATGTGGATACCCAGGCGTAGCCACCAGACGGCGAGCTTGCTGAAGCCGAAGAGGGCATGGGCGCTAGCGAAGGGCACGCCGTTGTCGGTGCGAATGGCTTTGGGCAGGCCGAACTCCTTGAATGCGCGCTCGAAGATGGCGAAGGCGTACACCTCCTTGGTCGTCGCCAAGGCCTCACAGCTGAGCAAGTAGCGGCTGGCGAAGTCGGTGATGGTGAGCGGATAGCAGTAGCGCCGGTCGGCGAGCATGAACTCGCCCTTGTAGTCGGCGCACCACAAGTCGTTGGGTCGCACCGGCCTGGACAGAGGCGTGCCCTGCGCCTTGTGGCGTCGTTTGCGGCCGCGACTGACCAGGCCGTGACGATCGAGCACCGCGTGCACGGTGCTGATGGCCGGCGTCTGGATATCGCTGTGCAGGCGCCTGAGCTTCTCACGGATCTTCGGCGCGCCCCAGCTCGGTTGCTTCTCGCTTCAGCTGCACGATCAGCTTCTCGATCTGGAAGGGCAGCCGGTTGGCATGTCGGTAGGGGCGGCGGCTGCGATCGGTGAGTCCTTCGAGACCGCAATCCTTGTAGCGTTGGAAGATCTTGTAGCCGGTTTTGCGGGAAATATCGAACTCGCGGCACAGCGCCGCCATCTTCTCGCCGTCGAGCAACCGAGCCACGAATCGCAGCCGTTCGTCCATCTTGCAACACTCCTGCCACGGCACTTTGCGCTCCCGCAAATGCAGAAGTGTTACCTATGTGCCCGGAATGAAGTGTTACCCCTCTGTCAGGAAGGGCACAAAGAGTTGCGTCCAGCAGTGCTCGGCCGCATCCATGCGTCATCACACTGGCCCCGAAGGAGGTAGCCTGAGACGGCGGGGCTGTTGAGCGCCAGGCGCCTCAACCGATGGACGCCCGACCCTCCAGGCTGGTTGCGGTCACGTTGGAGTCAGTGCGCCTCGTCCTCCAAAGCAGCCGCTCACCGGCGATGGCTGGCCAAGGTGATCGAGTGAGGCCGCGAACATTACTGACGGACCAGGGCCGATGTGAAACCGTCGGAGATCGGCCAATGCTGTTTGCAAGGACTTCCCCTGCGAGTCAAGAGCTGAATTGGTTGGGGTGGACCGGTTGAAGGTGGCATGGCGGTTCTCAGGTGATGGCTGCGGGCGCGACGGTAGACGAAGGAACAGACTGCGTCTTTGCAAACGGCCTTGTTGCGCAACGATGATGTGCGCGGGCCACGATATAAGCCGCCCGAGAGAACCCTATTTGAATTTCGGCGTAGCGCGGCAACGGTGATCGCCGGTGCCGGGTGGAATGCTCGCCAACAGAATTGCCGGGCTCGTCTCTCGTTCGGTCTGACCTCGTCTTGCTATCGCGTGGAGCAGCCTTTCATCGGTAGTTGATCGGGCTCATGCGTTGCTGGCGAGCGGTGGCTGGTTCATGGGATGCCGCTGCCAGGCTGAGGCATCGTAGCGTTCATCCTTGGCGAGCATGGCCCAGAGGATGCGGGCATGCTTGTTGGCGATGGCGACCAACGTCTTGTAGTAGCCCTTGCGACCATAGAGCTCGATGATCCAGCGCTGCAATCGGCTGGCGCGTGCTGGCTCCGTGTTGATGGCTGCCTGCAGCGTACTGCGGGCACCTTGAATCAGCAGCGTGCGCAGATAGACATTGCCGCGCAGGCTGATCCGTCCGAGTCGGGTCTTGCCACCGGAGCTGTGCTGTCGCGGCGTGAGGCCGAGCCAGGCGCCAAACTGGCGGCCGTTCCGGAAGACCTTGGCGTCTGGAACCGTCGCCGCCAGCGCGCTGGATGTGACCGGGCCAACGCCGAGTACTTCACCCGCGCGCTGCGCCACCGGACTGTTCTTGGCATGCGCAGCAATCTGCGCGTCACAGCGCGCCAGACGGGCGTGCAGCGCGGCGAATTGCTCACGGGCCTCCAGCAGCAGAGCACGCACCGCATCGGGCAGCCTGCTGTCTTCGGTCAGTGCGGGCAGCGCCGCCATGAACCGATCGGCCGAGCGACCGATGACGACGCCGTATTCGGCGAGCAGCCCGCGCACCCGGTTCAGCAGTGCCGTGCGTTCCTCCTTCCAGCCCTCGCGCACACTGTGCCACGCCAAAATGGCCTGCTGATCGACGCGTCTTGATCGGCACGAAGCGCATCGTCGGTTGCCGCGCGGCGATGGCGATGGCCTCCGCGTCCGCGGTGTCGTTCTTGCCGCCTTTGCGGAACGGCACGACGAATTCGGCGGCGATCAGCCGCGCGGCGTGACCGCGCGCGGCAAACCAGCGGCCCCAGTGATGGGCCGAACCACACGCTTCCATCGCGACATTGCTCGCCGGCAACTGTTCGGCCCACCGCTCGAACGCGGCGCGCCTGAGAACACGTCGCTCAATGACCGCACCGTGCACATCCAGCACGCATACCGCAATGACATCCTTTGCGAGATCAATACCGACGGTAGTAAGCTGTTCCATGACTTCCCCTCCTGTTCAGATTGACGACTCAACATCTCAATCTTGGCACTCGATGCCGTGCGACTTCAACGTCGCTTCGGGACGGGGAAGTCCCTTACATTTGAAATAACTCGACGTTTGGGCGAGGCGGTATTGCCGCGAGTGTTCCGCGGAAAGAGGATCGGTGACTGTGGGCGGTTTTTTGTGTTGGCGAGTCTGTTCTTCGCCAATTCAGAGTCTGCCATGCTCGTCTGTTTCTGGTTCTGCTGAGCACAACCACTTCGCCATTCGTCGCAGGTTCTGCGCGATTGCCGCCAGAAGAAACTCGTCGTGAGCACCATTCGGCCCACGCAGGCGCAGTCGATCGAGCTTCAGGATGCGCTTGAGGTGAGCGAAGAGCATCTCGACCTTCTTGCGATCCTTGCGCGATTGCTTGTACGCATCGGTCTTGGCGATGTCGCGAGCGACATCCCGTGCAGATTCATGGACGCTGCGAGCGATCTTCCGAATCGGTGTGTTCGGACAGCAACGTGACTTCATCGGGCACTTGCTGCAATCGGCTTGGCTGGCTGATAGATGATGGTGTTGGCCTTGGTGATGTGCGTTCGCAGGCTCTTGAAGATCCGCCATTCGCTCCGCAGCGGCTGGCCCTGTGGGCAGCGGTATTCGTTGGCCTGTTCGTCCCATTGAAGTCGCTGCTGGATAGCGTTTCGTCGTCGCGTTGTGTCCTGTCCCACACCGGCACATGCGGCTCGATCTGCTTCTCGTCGACCATCCAGCCCAGCATCTCGGCCGTGCCGTAGGCCATGTCGCCGATCAGCCGCTCGGGCTTCAGGGCAAACCGTTCCTCGACCCGCTCGATCATCGTCTCGGGTCGCCTTGACTTCCGCCGTCCGCAAGGCCGGCGTCGCCTCGACATCGACGATGATGCCCGCCTGCACATCGACCAAGTAGTTGGTCGAGTAGGCGTAAAACGCCGGGCCCCACCGCCGTCCATCGCGCCGCCGGATCGGTCGGCGAGATCGACGCGGGAGCGGTGCCCGGCTCACCCTGCTCATCCAGTGCGGCCAGATACTCGCGCACCGCCCGGTGTCGCGTGCCGCGGATCGCGCAGGTCCTCCGTCCCTCGCGCGCCGTGCTGCGGCTGCGATTGGCGTCGGCCTTGATCAAGCTGGCATCGACGGCAAAGCCTTCGCCACCGACCAGTCCTTCCTTCATGCAGCGCTCGACCACCTCTCGAACACCTGCCGAAACGCATCGCTCTCACGGAAACGGCCATGCCGGTTCTTCGAGAACGTCGAATGGTCCGGCACCGCGTCCTCAAGGCCCAGCCGACAGAACCAGCGATACGCCAGATTGAGGTGGACCTCTTCGCACAGCCGCCGCTCGGAACGAATGCCAAAGCTGTAACCGACGATCAGCATTCGCACCATCAACTCAGGATCGATCGACGGCCGCCCGGTATGGCTGTAGAACGGGGCGAGGTGCCGGCGCAGCTCACCGAGATCAAGGCAACGATCAATCCCGCGCAGCAGGTGATCAGACGGAATGTGATCGTCGAGATTGAATGAGTAGAACAGCTGCTTCTGCCCGCCAGTCCGTTGTCCCATCATTCCCGCTTCTCCCCTCGAACGCCTTGCCTTCAGCATAGCCACCAGGCGCTCACTTTCAAGGGAGTTTTTCAAGTGCGCCGGTAAAACCGGCAAGGAGTAAGTGGTGCAAGTCCGCTGCACTGAAGGTCTAGCAAACCACAGTGGCCCCGAGTCATGCGCGGGCATCCGTGAGGGTGTCAGTGAAGCGTTGACAGGGGAGCGCGCAGGCCAGCCATGGAGCCGCGAAAGACTCAAATCCCGGATGCCGACACGGTTTGAAACGTGGAAGGCAATACGGACGGGTGCGCTAATGCGAGCGCCCGGACGGTCCGGCGTGGTCGAAGACCCTGGCATGCGCGGACGCTTCTTGTACGGGAACCGGGAGATCTTGGGTTTGGCCGGCGGCACACTGCCGGTCCGTGCCGGGAAGGCGAGGAGCCGTAGCCGGTGATGCACGAACCCAAGAAGTCTGACCTCGCCGTAGTAGCGGTGAAGCCGACGAACAAAGCCGGGAGTAACTCGGCGGCGGAGCCGGTGGAGCCAAGGGCGGGGACCGAGGGAAACGTGGGCCAGCAAAGCACGCACCGGACGCAGATCCGGGCTCGCGTGTCACAGGCGCTGGAACGCGTACGTCAAGCCGCAAAGGCAAGGAAGAAGGAACGGTTCACCGCGCTGCTCCACCATGTCGATCTTGATCTACTTCGGCTGTCGTTCTACGCCCTCAAGCGTAAAGCGGCTCCGGGGGTGGATGGGGTGACATGGCAGGACTACGAAGCGGATCTGGAGAGCAATCTCCAAGACCTGCACTCGCGAGTCCACCGGGGCGCGTACCGGGCGCAGCCCAGCCGGCGCAAGTTCATACCCAAGCCGGACGGGCGGCAGAGGCCGCTGGGCATCGCCGCAGTGGAGGACAAGATTCTCCAGCGAGCGGTGGTGGCGGTGCTTAGCAGCATCTACGAGGAAGATTTCCTGGGTTTCTCGTACGGCTTCCGGCCGAAGCGCAGCCAGCATGATGCATTGGATGCGCTGATTGTCGGCATCACACGGAAGAAGGTGAACTGGATCCTGGATCTCGACGTCCGAGACTTCTTCGGGACGGTCAGCCATGAATGGCTCATCCGTTTCCTGGAACATCGGATCGGAGACGAGCGCGTTCTCCGGCTGATTCGCAAATGGCTGAAGGCAGGAGTACTTGAAGAAGGGATCGTGACGGAAGGCGAGGTTGGCACACCACAGGGAGCTACGGTTTCCCCCTTGCTGGCTAACGCCTACCTGCATTATGTCCTCGATCTCTGGGCGCAACAGTGGCGCAGACGCCACGCCACCGGCGACATGATCATCGTCCGCTACGCGGATGACGTGGTGCTGGGCTTTGAGCACGAAGCTGAGGCCAAGCGGTTTCTGGAAGAATTGCGCACGCGGTTGCAGGAGTATTCGCTGTCGCTGCATCCGGATAAGACCCGACTGATCGAGTTTGGCCGCCATGCGGCGGCACGGCGCGAGCAAAGCGGCCTTGGCAAACCGGAGACTTTCACCTTTCTGGGTTTTACGCTCATCTGCGGGCAAACACGTAAGGGACAATTCCAGATTCTCCGGAAGACCCGAAGTGACCGCATGCGGGCAACGCTCAAGAGAGTGAAGGACGAGCTGCGGCGGCGGATGCACCTGCCCATCCCCGAACAGGGCAAATGGCTACAGCAGGTCACGACGGGATTCTTTGCCTACCATGCCGTGCCCACGAACTCCCGGGCACTCATGGCTTTCCGCCACCATATCTCGGTACTCTGGAAACGCACGCTGTCGCGCCGTAGCCAGAAGGCCACCCTGACGTGGGAGCGGATGCTGAGACTCGTCCAAGCCTGGCTCCCGCCGCCGCGCATCCTTCATCCATGGCCCACGCAGCGCTTCGACGTCAAACACCCGAGGTGGGAGCCGAGTGCGTGAATGGCGCTTGCTCGGATCTGTGCGGGGGGTGCGCAGCAATGTGCATCCCTACCGCGAACAGTATTGGCCAGGTGCGGTCATTCAAGCGGACCGTGAGATTCTCCCCAGACCGGTCATGGAATCTTACGCGGGGTCGATGCTCTGTCCGACCTCGATGATATATCCGTCGGGATCGCGGATGTAGCAGCGAATCTCGCCGTACTTAAGGATCGGCTCTGTGATGAACTCCGCACCTCGACTTTTCCATAATTCATAGCACGCTTGAATATCCGTAACGCGAATATTCATAAAGCTGCTGATTTTATCCGGGTCGGCGAGGACGCTCAGCGTTACCGTCGGCTTGTCCGGGGTGGGCCCGCCCCCGACGTTCACAATGAGCCACGTATTCGCAATCTGGATGTGCCCGGACGCACCCTTGCTGTCGCCTCTGCTCAGAATGCGGCCGCCGAAGACCTTTTCATAGAAATCAGCCGATCGATTGATGTCGGCGACGGTGATGAAAAGTGTGATGGTGAATCCGTCGCGGGGGGCATCTCATAGCTCTTTGTTCCGATTTGAACGCTCATTAACAGCTCCAATTCCGATATGCAGTGCTCACCATGCCCGAGGAAGCATGCGCAGCAGCCGTTGATGTGGGTTATACGCCCGGGAGTCCAAACATCAACCACGACTGATTGGCTACCCAATCCGCGTGTAGCGCCGTCATGCGACTGACCTGGTGGCGCCGGCGATCAGGGCGGTGCGCGGTGTCGCGACCACGTTGTCCAGCTGATCACTTTACTCGCGACCCGCCGGATTCCGATAGCCGATCCGGCTACCGTCGATGGCGACCTGTCCGTCCGCTGGCGCCCAAAGACGAACAGACGTCAAATCGCGCGTGCTCGATTTTTCCTGCATCATATCGGCCAAAAGCGTCTCGCTCTCTCGCGCCGCAACGTTGAGCCCACTCGCCACCCTGAGCTGCGAAGCTGCCAACCTCTTCGGCTGGCAGATCGGTGGCGCGAGCGCGGCCCTCGCCGACGTTCTCCTGTTGATGCGCATCCTGCTCGCGCCCGCCCTCGGTCCTGCACGGGTTAGCTACGCGGATCGTTTCCTCGGATGGCGGCGTCTATTGCGCTATTTGATCTGGCTGATGCCGATCGCATGGCTATTTGGCGCGTGGTGGCTGGGCGGCACGTTCATCATCTGCTACGCGCGCGGCGTCGCCATATCCGCGACTATCCTGCTCGGCATGCTGCTCTTCGTCGGGATCGTCACCGCGGCGAACCAGATTGGCCGCCGCAGCGTGCGATGAGCGCGACGTTCGGCCCTGTCGCGCACGCTGTAAGCGTATGCCTGCCGTTCGGGATCATGGTCGGCGTGCTGCTCGCGCCGGCCCGCTTGTCGGGCGTGGACTTCCGCCAATGGTTTCACGATCCGGGCCAGCCGGCCGCGTATTCGGACGATTCATGGATCGGCCTGCTGATCCAGGGCATCGCCATTCCGTTCGTGAGCGCCGTGGTCGGCGTGCTCTTGCTCGGCGCCTGGCTCGCGTTGAAGTGGTGTTGTCGGACGCCGGAGGTGGCGGACGTCTTCGTCTATCTGCTTCCGTACTTGCTTGGATTGCTCGCCGGCATCGTGCTTGCGCAGTTCGTGGCGGAAATGGCGTGGCGCTTCGGCATCGCGGTGGTGCCAGACGCGCTGCCTTCGGCGCGCCGGCTTTCCGCCACGGCGCCGATCAATCCGCCTCAGCCGAGCGCTCGAACCGGCCGTCGCTTGATCGTATGCTGCGATGGGACGTGGAACTGGCCGGACCGAAAGCGCGAAACCAACGTCGTGCGCTTCGTGCGCGCCATCGCCGCGCAGGCGCCGCCAGCCGGCGAGGGTGGCTGCCCGATTCCGCAGATCTCGCACTACCACCTGGGCGTGGGCACCGGCAACGTGCTCGACCGCATCATCGGCGGTGGCACCGGCGTCGGCATCTCTTCCAGTGTCAAGGCGTGCTACGGCTTCCTCGTCGACAACTACGCGCGTGGCGATGAGATCCTCCTGTTCGGCTTTTCGCGCGGCGCCTACGTCGCGCGCAGCGTAGCCGGCATGGTCGGCCGCGTCGGCATCCTACAGCGCTCGGAGATGGAACGCTTCATCGACGCGTGGGACTGGTACACCGACGATCCCATCAAGCGCAAGCCGGGGGACCTCGATGCGATCGCGCCCAAGCGGATCAAAGGCGCGGACGTCGACATCGAGTGCATCGGCGTGTGGGACACTGTGGGCGCGATGGGCATCCCCGGCACGCGGTTCTGCGCGAGCTCGTTCAAGTTTCACGAGACCGAACTCGGACCGGGAGTGCGCCACGCTTTCCACGCGATGGCGATGGACGAGCGGCGCGGCAACTTCCAGGCGGCTGTCTGGACGCCGAACCCAACGCCGCGCTCTGGGCAGTTGCTGGAGCAGGTGTGGTTTCCCGGCGTGCATTCCAACATCGGCGGCGGTTACGAGCAGCACGGCCTGTCCGATACCACGTTGCTATGGATGCTATCGCGCGTACTCGCGCACAACTTGCTTGCGCTGGACATGGATTACATCGCGTCGGCGCTCGATCACAGCGAGCGCTATCCGACCGGCGTGCTCGCGGATTCGCGCAAAGGGAGCTGGACGCTCGTGGGCTCTCCGATGCCGCGCCCGGTCGGAATCACCAGCGATACCGAACTGGTCCACGAAAGCGCGTTCAAGCGCGCCGATGACACCGCGACTTCGCTCAAGGACGACATCTACCATTCCGACAGGCGCAAGCGCTGGCTGGACGCGATGGACGGACGCGTTTTCGCCCGCTGTCCGTTGGAAATTCAATACGCGGTAAAGAAGGCGGCGGCGGCCACGGCGCCGGAGCCGGAGCCGTACAAGCGCAAGCGTCGGCTCGGCATGTGCGATCGCGTCCTGCGCCGGTTCAACGGCCCAGTGTGATGGAAGGGACTCGTCGATGACGCCATCACTGCTCGACTGGTTTCTGGCCTTCGCCACATCGATCTACGGCGGACTGACGTTGTGCGCGCTCGCGCTCGCGGTGATGGCGTTCTTTTACTCGGCGAAGGCGAGGGCGGCCGTCGATGCGGCGATCGACGGCGGATCGCATCGAAAGCCGCTTGGCCTGTTCGACCTGAGCAAAGGCGACAGCGCCGCCGCGCTCGAAAAGCGACGCCTGGTGGCGCCCGAGCGGCTGTGGACCTACGACGAAGCGTACCTTGAGCGCTTCGCGCAGGCGGCGTTGCATGCACGCATCCGTCGCGGCTCTTCGGCGCTGCATTACTATGTGCACGCGATCCTGCGCGGGCTGGATTTGTACTTTGCGGTCGGGCTCGGTATGTTCGTCGTGCTGGTCGACCTCGCCATCGCAGATTTCTTGATCGAATCGCATCCGCTGTGGGCGCGCGCGGCGTGGATCGGTGCGTGCATGGGCCTGGTGTACGCGGCCGCCGACATCGCGGAGGATTTGAAGCTTGCGTCGATCCTCGGACGCGCCGCCGCCGCAGGGGAAGACGCGGTCACGGCTATCGATGCGGGCGAGGCCGCGTCCGCGAACATGCTCACGCGCGTCAAGCTCGTGTCTATCACGCTCTCGGCTGTCGGCATGGCGGTGTTTCTCATTCTTTCCATAGTGGCTGCGGCCGTGGCCGCGATCCGGCCGCCAAGCGATCCGGAAATCGAGCGGGTGCCGGCGGCCGCGGACTGAGCCGCGCCCGAACGCCCGGTCCTATGGCCGAAGATCGCCGCCTAACGCGCCAGCAAACCCCGGCGCCAAACGCATGTGCAGGTCCCGTTGCGGGAACGGTATTACGATGTCGTTTTCGCGCAGCACGCGCATCACTTCACTGTTGATCTCGTGCTGGACGCGTAATCGTTTGTCGATCGAATTTACGAACGCCCGGATCTCGAAGTCCAGAGTACTTTCTCCGAAAGCTACCATGAAGACCGATGGGCCCGGGTCCTGCAGTACATCCTTGTTACCTCGCACCGCAGCGAGAATCACCCGTTGCGCGAGGTCGATATCGCTCCCGTAAGCGATGCCGACCTTGGTCAGCAGACGGGTCGTCTGGCTGGACAGCGTCCAGTTGACGACTCGCTCTGTGATGAAGGCCTTGTTCGGGATGATGACTTCCTTGTAGTCGAAGTCCATCACGAGGGTTGCCCGTGCTTGGATACGGAAGACGGTACCCGAGATATTGCCGACACTGACGACGTCGCCGATGCGGATCGGACGCTCGGCGAGCACGATGAGACCTGACACGAAATTCGCTACGATCTCCTGTAGCCCGAAACCCAGACCAACGCCAAGGGCAGCGACTAGCCACTGAACGTCACTCCAGCGAACGCCCAGAATACTGCACGCGAGGAGAACGCCGACGAGGGTAACCGCATACCGCGCGATCACCTTCACCGCGTAGGTCGCATCGGTCCGCATCTCGAGTCGTTGCAGCAACACGATGTCAAGCAGCGCGCCGATGTTGCGCACTATGACGGCAGTGACGGCAGCGACGACGATCGCAAGGAAGAGGTATCCGATGGTCAGGGCGCCGCTCACCTGCTTGCCATCGACACCTTCCGAGTAATTCCATAGCGAGTAGTCGAAGATCACCGACAAGACGGGCAGTGCGTCGCGCCACACCCAGTAGACCCCTCCGAGCAGTAGCATCGTCACCAGCATGTCGAGCAACGATCGTGTCTGAGCGCCGATCGTGGCGATATCTAGGTGCGCAGGGCGTGCCTCCGCGACCCCGGTTCCTGTTTCTGCTGTGGCACCCATCTCGTGCGATCGAAGCGTCGCCTCGTCACGTCGAAGGCTGAGATGGAGGCGCTGCACCTGCACCCACAAAGCCATCAGCCCGTACAGCATCGCGGCGCCAATGGCGAGAAACACTGATTCGACGATACGACCGAAGAAATAGCCGGCGGCGACGAAATATCCGGCCGCGGCAAGTGCGGCAATGGCGATTGGCAATGTCAACAGCGGTAGGAACCAGAACGCGTGCAATTGTACGGACCGACTGCGAGGCATGCGGGCGCGTAGGCGAAGCATGATGGGACTCGCGCCGCGAAAGAGGCGCATGAGCAATAGCGCGAGCGTAATCAAAGCCAGACTGAAAGCGAGGCGTCCCAGGCTCTCGCGGTTAGCGAAGGGCGCGTGATCGAGGCCATTCAAGGCAGCAGCAAAGGAAAGTGGGACGAAGACAACCGCAAACCTGCGCAGTGTGCTGGCCGCCGCGCCCAAGGTCGCCTCTTCCCACCCGAAGTGTCGGACGGCCACGCCGCGCCGGTCCAGCAGCCACGCAAGCGCAGAGATCGCGAGCAGGAGCTTCGCTGTCGCCAGGAGCGCCTCGCCGAGCGCCAAGACGAAGGATTGACTATCGGACGCACGCAAGAGTATTACTCCTGCGGTCCAGAGCACGAGCGGTACGGGTAACGCTAGCGCGAAGGTGATCGCGAGCGCTGCGATAGCGTGGCCTATCCTATATCTCCCATGGGGAGCCGACGCGGGCGCGATCGATGCAAGGCTACGCAATAGGCGACGACGCAACGCAACGAGCGTCGCCGCAGCGACGAGCGCAAGTGAGGGCCAGAAGGGCCTGCGCATCATCTCTCGGCGCATTACGTTCCCAGCCGCGCTCCAATTCGTTGGGGATGCCACCCATTCGAGCGCCGGTGCGAACTGGCGAACCGTTCTCGTGCTTGGCGGAGCAGGTATCCAGAATAAAAATTGAGTCAGCTTCGCCCGAGCCGCCTGCGACGCACCGTCGAATTCACGCCACGCTGCGTCCACTTCGTGCAATGCGTCTAACCGCTTGCGCTCCAATGCGGCCAGGCGCTGGAGTAGCTCGCGTTGTTCCACAAGCGCCGCGCGCACGCTTTGCTGTTGCTCTTGGGACGGAGTTGCGAGCGCGCTCGACAAGCGCTGAGCTGTCGCGGCATCGATGTCGGTCAATTCACGCAATGCGCGTTCGACACGCAGTTCCGCGTCGCTCGCCTCCGCCAATGCATCGGTACGCTGCCCATCGGCGACTGCGAAGCTCCTCTGCCTCGGCAATTCACGCAGTTGCTCGCTTAGCATCTGCGCCAGCTCCTGACCGAGTGGATATACTGCTGCCCGTCGATCGATCCACTGTATGCGCTGCTCGAGGTCGCGCTTTGCGGTGCCCAGATTCGCGAGTTCATTCAAGGACTTCTCTAGCGCCGTTTCATCCGCCTGAAGCTGCGCCACGAGGCTTACGTTCTCCGTGGCAATACTGCGTACGACGTCGACTTGTTGCCCGAAGCTTGTCGTTGTCAGAGCTACCAGGAGACAACTGCCCAGAACGCTGCCAAGCCGCAGCCACCGCCTGGCCGCGCAGCGCCGCATCACACGAATCCTGCGACGCGTTCGAGAAGCCAGAAAGCGGCCAGTGTGCCGATCGCGTAAGTCGCCGCCGGTCGAGCTTGTTGCGTAACGCTATTTGGTATTGGAATTCGCCGCACCAACGCGAGCACCGCGAGCACGGCTGCAATGAAGGCGAGCTGTCCGATCTCTACACCCAGATTGAACATGAATAGTGCGAGCGGAATTTCGCCGCGCGGCAGCCCAATTTCGGAAAGCGCACTCGCAAAGCCGAAGCCGTGAAGAAGCCCGAACGAGAATGCCACCAACCATGGCCACCTCGCCGTGATGCTCGGTTGTCCGTCGCTCGCGCGCGCAATCTCGCAGGCAAGCAGAAGAATGCTCAGCGCGATGGTAGCTTCGACCGGCGGACCAGGGACGTGTGCAACGCCAAGCGTCGCGAGCGCAAGCGTGATCGAGTGCGCGATTGTGAAGGCAGTCACCGTGGTAATCAACATCCGCAGGTTGCGCACGATGAGGATAAGGGCGAGAACGAACAGCAAGTGGTCGTAGCCAAGGAGGATGTGCTCGATTCCATGGACCAGATACGCCCCGGCGACGGCGAGCGGTCCACGGGCCGGGACGATCTCCATCCAAGGGCGCGAGGGATGAACGAGCGTGGTGAAGTGCGCCCCATCGAGCGTCTGTACGCGGACGAGTACGTCGGTGATCGTTGCTTGCAGACCGACGAACTCGATGTGCTTGCCGTCAAGGCCACCCGCTACCGCAATCATGCGCCGTTCGACAACCGAGTCGGCGAATTCACGCAGCTTGGGTTCGACGATGGTGCTCGTCCCCTCGGGGAGTTGCAGCACCACCGGTAACCGCTGACCGGCGGAGACCGGCGTACGCCACACGACGTCGTAGTGATCGGGCAGTGTCTCTGTCAGCTCAAGATACGCCGGGCGCGCTTCGTGCGCCATCGCGCCCGGGTGATGAGCGAGGATCGCCGCGGCGGCGATCGCAAGGAATCGCGCGATGGATCGAAAGAATCTCCGCGTACCAGTCATGGTGTCGATTTCTCCGTGGGCGCCCAGGGGACGGTGGCAACACGCGACGCTTCGGGGAGAAGGATTTCGTAGTGGGCCTTCATCGCCTCGAACGCGCGCTGCCGCGCAGCGGCGCGCTGCTCATCGAGCCATGCCGCCTTGATCTGGGGCTCGATTTCGTCGTACGAAGGAACGCGGCCGGGAGTTACGGACTGTACGAATACAAGATGCCAACCCAGGCCCGACTCGATCGGACCTCGCCATGATCCCGATGGAAGCTGATCGACTGCGCCAGCGAACGTTCCTCCGAATATGGAGGCGATCTGGTCGGGTGAGCGATCTGCGTACTGATTCTGGAACATGAATGCGTCGCCGACATTGTCAGCGGCAGACGCATCGGCAGATTTACCGGACAGCTGGCGCAGCGCATTCTCGGCATCCACGCGTGCCTGAGTCCCCCGCTGATCCGTGGAGAAGTACACGTGGCGGAACGATCGGCGTCCTGGCTCGGCAAAGCGTTCCGCGTTGTTTGCGTACCATGCGCGCAATTGCGCACCGGTGGGGTCGGGCAACGTGGAGACATCGCCAGCAAGGAATTCCATTTTCTGCGCCAGCCTTCGCTTGACGATGGCGTCGCCCTGTTCGAGGCCCATACTCAACGCTTCGCGGTAAAGGATCTCTTCGCGGATGCGCGCGTCGACCAAGCCGCGCATCTCATCGGGCGTCGGCGGTCTGCGCCATTGCGCGGTCCACGTGATTTCCAGTTGCCGAAGATCGTCGGCGGTCACCTCGATGCGATTGTCTTCGGACGAGCGCGAGGCCTCGGGATGCAGCAAACGATAGCCGGCGAACAGCAGCGCACCGGCGACGAGGAACTGCAGCAGCGGCTCACGCAACCAGCGCTTCACCCAAGAGCGCACGACGCTCTACTCGACCTCGTAGTTGGCATAGCCGAACTCGTTGCTGCGTGCCGCGACATACTTGTCGCCGACCTTGTATACCGCGATCTCGAACGGCGTGTTCGCGATCGTGGTCACGATCTTCCCGCCGCGAATTTCGTAGTGTGCGGGCGACCCGAGATCACCGCTATGAAGCACGTCGCCGACCTCGCCAGCGGGCGGCTGCTTGCCGTCGACGCTTAGTATGAGGCGGCGGCCGTCCTTGCCGTACAGGATCTCGAGGCGCTGCCCCGTCACCGTATTGCGCACCGTAAAGGTCTTTCCGATGATGAGTTGCTTGAGCTGCGCATCGTCAAGCGCCACGGCGCCCTTTTGCCGCAGGTTCGCAACCGTCGTGCCCGGTCGCGTGCCTTTGCGCGCTTCGTCGCTCGGCGAATACCAGATCGGTGAAGTCCAGGCGCGATCCTGAACCGTCGCCGGAACATTGTTCGGTGGCGGGACACCGAGCTTGTTCGCGTCGTACGTTGTCCAGCGCGGTGTCGGGATCTGCAAAACCCGCGCGTAGTAGAACGCGAATTGGCTCGCGTCGAAGTCCGGATCTGTCCAGACCGTCTTCAACTCGACTGCCCCGATCGTGTTGGTGTATGACGCGTTCTTGATGTCCACGGTTGTGCCCACCGGCGGCAACTCGGCTTGGCCACTGCGCACCCGCGCTTCCGGGATGGTGCCGCCACCATTCGCCTTGCGGTTCGACCAGGCGACGTCATAGATCTTCTCAAAGATCTGGCCGTTGCGCGTCCAGCCCTTTACGATCTGGATGCGATCGAGGTTCGCATCGTCGGGATCCTTGAGCGCCCACACGATGAACGTAGGCGCCTTGGACTTGGCGGCCGGCAGGTCGCCCCCCATCGGTACGCCGTTCGCGTAACCGGCTTTCACCCAGTCCTTACTTTGCACGACGCCCGGCGCGAAGTCCCAACCGCCGAAGAACCGCACCTTGATGCGCACGCCGCTGGTGCCGAAAGTCTCCTTGCGCTGCATCGCGGCGAAGATCGCCTCGCGCGTGTTTTCCTCGGCCCACACGCCGCCCAGTCCGGAGGTCGAAAGCTGGTCCATCGAAAGACCCGTGACCTTCACGCCGCTTATGCGTGACTGAGGCGTGGCGTCGAGCATGCCATGGCCTCCAAAATAGTTCGATTGGGTATGGGCGGCCGCCGTGCCGTGCGTGTCACTGGCGCCGACCACGCCGAATTTGTATGGGTTGTAGCCGCGCGTGTCCTGCATCGCCAATCCGTTCTGGTACCCCTCGCGGATGTAGCTGCCGTGCAGTCTGGGCGCACGATCTACGTCACCGAGCAGATACTCCAGAATCTCGTGGCCGGCAAATTCGTCGTTGGGAGACAGCGCGGGGTGCGTTTCCGAAGCACCCTTGAGCTGCTGGATCTCGGTCAGCGGCTCGTTGTTGACTCGCGACTGCGCCCACGCCGCGTCGATGGGCCGGCCCTTGCTGTCGACCTCGAGCGGGAACATGACGCCGTCGGAGAGGTTCGCATTGTGGGAGATGGCCAGCAGCTCGTTACCCACCTTGCGCTGGCCGTCCATCCAGTTCCACAGGTCCTCCGGGTGATCCGAGTCTATCGAGGAGAAGGGCAGCGCCGGAACTTTCTTCGTGTCCTTGAAGATGATGTTCCGGTGCAGGTTGCGATTGTCCGGCGTCGAGCTCCATTCGTAGGCGGCAAAGGTCGTGAACTTGCCCGGCTGGTAGTACTTGTCGGCGGCTTCCACGACTTTCTTCCACACTGAGCCGGCGACTTCAGGCGTGATCAATTCCTTGATCGGCTCGGTGATTATGGAAGTGGCGAGGAAGAGATAGACCTTCTGTATGTCCTCCTTGCTTCTGACCTTCAGTTTCTCGGCGATCGGCAGCTTGCTCAGGTCCGACTGCGGATCGTTGGCAAGCCTGACCGTGCCCATGTATTCCGAATGGTCGGTCACGGCCTCGAAGTCAAGCGGCCGCTTCATCTGGACCATGAAGCCCGCGGGATGCCTGATCGGCTTCCCCAGGGCGTACTGGTACGCTTCCTCGGGCCCGGTGAGCGTGTTGCCGAAGACGTACGCATCAAATGACCAGCTCGTATGGATGTGCGTCTCGCCGAAGAAGACGTCGCGAAGCGGGTTCTTTTGCGCATCGGCCGGGAGCGGCGAGGCACAAAGCAATACACCTATCATCATCGCAATCGAGTTGCCGCCGAAGCAGCGTGGATTTCCTTTTTGCAGTGATCCGTCGTTCATTGATCTCTCTCCCGATTTGATAGGTGCTACATACGCGCGCGAGAATAGGTGACCACAACCGTTTTCATTGCGTTTATGCGTGGCGTCACCAGTTGAATGCGACCCCAATGGCCGGGTCTCTAATAGAAAGCACATCCGGCGGCCAACACAACGACGAGCATGGACTTAAGCTTCACTGGGAAACGTCCTTCCGATGCTGTTACCCGATCCGACATGGCTTCACGCTCGGCGAAGCGACAATCGTCGCCCCGATATCTTTGAGCAGGCGCCGAAATTCGGGCGAATCCATGATGATCTTGCCGGCCGCGGCGCGCAAGCGGTCGACCACCTCCGGCGGCAGCGCCAGGGTTGTCGGCTGTCGATTCATTCGAAGTCGCGGCCTGGCTCAGAAAGCAAAAGCACGATCTGAAGTGGGAAAACATGCTCTCCGTACATGTCCTGATGCAGGCAGTTGTAGTCGCCGGTGGCATATTGTAGAAGAAGCGGCGTTGGCTTCTCTTGACCCGCCGCGTGGCAGCGGTCGATGAAATCGCTGTGCCGGTCCGGGAAACGCGCGGTCATCCCCATGGCGACATGCCAGCGGTTGGCCACCGGCGCCAAGCGCGCGTATAGCGATTCACGCAATGCGCCGATGAGTGGCGGAAGCGGATAGTCGAAGTAGCGGTACTCGCCACGCCCGAAGCCGTGGCGGGCCATCACTATGCGAGCGCGGAATATGTCGTCGCGTTGGTATAGCGAAGAGAGTTCAAGGCACTCGACGGGACTGAGAAGACCCTTGATCATGGCCGCGCCTCGGGCGTCCAAATCGGCCTCGACCTCCGGCCATTCAATGGCAGCAACCCGCCCCACAAGCTCATTGGGGAGGACTGAGCCGATGGCACCAACGTCGCGTGCGTTCATTCCTGCGCTTCGCTAGCAAGTAGCGCACGCTTACGCTCCACACCCCATCGGTAACCCGAGAGCGTACCGTCCCTGCGCACCACGCGGTGGCAGGGGATGGCAACAGCAAGCAGATTGGAGGCGCAGGCTTGCGCCACGGCGCGAGTCGCGTTCGGTGCACCGATGCGCTGTGCGATGTCGCTGTAGGTCGCGGTCTTTCCCGGTGGAATGGTCCGCAGCGCCTTCCAAACGCGTTGCTGAAAGGCGGTACCACGCACGTCCAACGGCAGGTCCAAACCGAGTCCGGGCGCTTCCACGAATCCGATCACCCGAGCGACCCATTGCTCGAATGCGACCTCGCCACCCATCAAGGTCGCTTGCGGGAACCGGTCTTGCAGATCGCGCGCGAGGGCATCGGGGTCATCACCCATCAAAATGGCGCATACCCCCCGATCACTGCGTGCAACGAGGATGGCGCCTAGTGAACATTGCCCAATGGCGAAGCGGATCTCGGTATCCACACCACCAGCGCGGTAACGGGTCGGGGTCATCCCGATTACGTTGTTGGCCTCGGCATAGAACCGACCGCCAGAGTTGTATCCGGCGCCATAAATTGCATCCGTTACGGTACCGGCGCGGACAAGCTCCTCACGCATCCGCTTGGCGCGGTGCGCGGCGGCATATGCCTTCGGAGTTAGTCCCGTGATGGCCTTAAACACCCGATGCAGATGGAACGTGCTGAGCTGCGCGTGTTGCGCGAGCTCAGCGAGACTTGGCAGCTGCTCAGAGGATTCCAACAGGCGGCACATTTGCGCGACCAGCGCGGCATGCCTTGCGGCGAGCGAAGGCTCGTCTGGCTTACAGCGAAGGCAGGCGCGAAAACCGGCGCGCTGTGCCTCGATCGCCGTGAGATGGAACGCGACGTTTTCGGGACGGGGGGTTCGGGCCGCACAGCTTGGACGGCAATACACTCCGGTCGTCCGCACCGAATAGAAGAATTGTCCATCTGCCTTGGCGTCGCGAGCGACGACTGCCGCCCAGCGGGGGTCACGCAATGTTGCGGTGGCCGGATTTCTGGGATTCGCGGTCATGTTCATGATCAGCCTCGTTGTGCATTGTTCGACAGCGTCAATATATTTCGGCGCATTGGAGCAAGCACTCCGAGTCTTGCTATCAAATTCTACGCCTCGATTCGGCCGGTCCGTTCGCGCGTCCTGGACGCCCGGTGGTCCGCGATGCCCGCATCGTTGGGGAGGTGTTGCCCCGCGTTGGCCGCGCTGTCGAGATTCGTGCCCCCGATTCTGCGCGCAATGCCGGCAAGCAAAGCATCCAGATCAAGGCGGCAGTGCCGTCCGAAC
Organism: uncultured beta proteobacterium; assembly: GCA_963732105.1. GTDB lineage: Bacteria > Pseudomonadota > Gammaproteobacteria > Burkholderiales > Casimicrobiaceae > PALSA-1003. The sequence continues at coordinate 14,073 of CAVSYL010000006.1, read as the reverse complement.
TGAATGTGTCGCTGAACAATTCGCGCGGCCTGATGGCTATACCACGTCTCGCCAAGATCCTGCGCATTTCTGAGTGTCTCGATGGACATGCCGATCCTCACTATGTTTGTGCGAACGGCGACGTTGACATTGCATAGTTCTGATCACACTCCGTTTATTGCAGGCGAATCCAACAGCTCACCACCAGTCGACAGCAAGAAACGAAGAGCTTCGTGCTCCGAAGGTCTTTACTCTTCGACGCAGAGAGAAGCGGAAAGCCTCTCTCCTGTTCAATCAACTAGAGGAGGACATCATGTCCATCGAGCAAGAGAACAAGGCTATCGTGGGCCGTTGGTTTACCAACTTCTGGGGAAAGACCTGTGATCTCACGGTTGTCGACGAGATTGCGGCACCCGAAATGCTGCTGCACTACTCGCTACACGAGCCACGCCGAGGTCGGGAAGACATCAAAGCGTTCATGACCGGCTTCCGCGAGGCGTTTCCCGATTTGAATTTTTATGGCGCAGCGGATCTAATCGCCGAAGGGGACTGCGTGGTCGGACGCTGGGAAGGCGGCGGCACTCACACAGGACCTGCATTCAGCGATTTTCTGGTGGGATCATTACCGGCCGCAACCGGTCGGAAGATGCATTTCACCGGTACGACCGTGCTGCGCCTCAAGAACGGCAAGATCATCGAAGAGATAGGGTTGGACGACGGCGTCAGGGCGCTGCAACAGTTGGGGCTCATCTGCGTGGCCTAGACAAACGGTTGGACCGTTCTGCTGAAAGATCGGATTAAATGGGCGGCGGTCCCGTTGGTGGGGGCGAGCCGGGATCGACGGCAGGTTGGCTCAGGTCGAGCGTCGAGTTCCTCTTCGGTGATCCAAACAGTTTCCGTTTCGATAGCGCGCGCGATCAGCCGGCCACCAGCGCCTCATCGGCCAAAGATCAGCTTCAACCAGGGAGACGAGTGGAACACGCTCATCAACAGGTACATGGGCACCATTCCGCCCAGCGGCACCCCAGACCCGGGCGAACAGATCCTGTCTATCGGGCCCCCGCCGTGAAGCCCGGTGAGCAACGCCAGGATGGCGAAGGTCGGCGTGGCGGCGAGGGACAGCCATTCGGCCGGCCCGAGCGCCGCCGTGGCGCGCTCGTCATTACGGCTCGCGCCGCGGTTAGAGTGAGCGGGATGGGTCGCGCTCATGCTTTCGCCTCTGCGGCGCGTTTTCGGAACGCGGCTTCTCCAGCGTCGGAAACCTCGACCCACTTCTGTTCGGGCGAAGCGTCGGCGTCGTAGTTGTCGTGCCAGTTCCACCATTTGTACGGCGGAGTCTGCGGGTACCCCTCCGGTGAGTCCTCCCAGGTTTCCTGACGACCGAGCGGCGTGATGTCGAGGTAGCTCCAGGTGGTCCCCATCGCCTCGTCACCTCGGCTATTGATGAAGTATGTGTGGAACACCCGCTCGCCGTCGCGGAAAAAAACATTGTGGCCATGCCATTCATCGACGCCGAAGTCCGCGTCGAAGCCGTCGGTGATGGTGTACCACGGCATCTCCCAGCCCATCCGCGCCTTCAGGCGCGCGATGTTCGCCTGTGGCGCGCGTGAGATGTAGGCAAGGGTCGTGTCACGAGCGTTCAGATGGGCCAGGTGGCCGACCTGATCGGCGCCCAGAGAGCAGCCTCGGCAAGCGTGCTCAGGCCAGCCGAACACTCCGGGCTCGAAAAAGGCGCGATAGATGATCAACTGCCTGCGGCCCTGGAACAGGTCGAGCAGGCTGACCTTGCCCTCGGGCCCGTCGAACTCGTACTTCGTCTCCACAGCTATCCACGGCATCCCTCGACGCTCGGCGGCCAGCGCATCGCGCGCACGAGTCAAGGATTTCTCCTTCACCAGGAGCTGCTGGCGCGCGGCCTCCCACTCCTGCCGAGAGACGATCGGAGGTGTGTCAATTCCAAGATGTCCTTTGCGGTGCTGCATGTCTCTCGCGCTGTTCCTGTCCATGTGTCTCTCCTGTTTCTATCGCACGAGACAAAGATAGCGCCGAATATTGCAATGAGGGGAGTAACAAGTGTGACGCCATTCCGACGGATTCGATGATTACGACCTCGGCAGACGCGCTTGTGGTGGGTAACACCGTGGCAAATCGGACGCGACCTCGCCGCTCCAGTTGCTGCCGATGTCTGCGTACTCAGCGGCATGGATGTTCGCGTTGGGTCGAAGAAAGCAGTCGCCTGCGGTGTGCCGCGCAGCGTCACCGTGCGACGCGTTTTACTTTGCCGACTTCGGCTTGGTCCTTACTGATATAGGGCCCGGAGCGCGGCACCGACCGCGAACCAAACGACGCTGCATGCCGCGATTCCGACGAGGAATACCCAGTCTTTCAGTTTAAGGGGAAACACAAGACGCTCCTGATGATCTCCAGATTTGCCATGACGCAACTAGCATGCCTGCGGGACAAAGCCTGCATTCGGCCAGGAGCCGCCATACCACCTAGTCTCCGAAAGCGGCCGTTCGCAGGGTCTATCCCTGCGCAGAGCTTCAGCGACTCGCAACGTTTTGGACACGCGATGCGGCAAGGTATAAACGCACGCAGGCCTCGCGTTCAGAGATGAACGTATGATTGGCGCAGGCGTGTTCGGCGATGACGACTTGCTCAAACGGGGCGCCGTCGCGCTGGAATAGTCCGGTGACGGCGGTAAGGAGTCCGATCGCGATAACGGTCGACAGCGCGGCGGCGCGATAGTCGTGACGACGCGGGGGCGGGCTAGCGTGGGCTTGGCGTTCATGGCAGTCTCCTTACGGTCCTGTTTCGGTCGGGAAGATTCCGGTGTTGCTGGGACCTACTTTCCTTCAGGCGAGCTGCTTCAGTACTTTAGCCGGGCTTAAATGTTCTGAAAGCTGCGCTTAAGGCAACGAAGCGGGAGTAAATTCGCGACAATTGCAGTGTCAACCGCGCTCGATCCATCTGCCGTGAAGACCATTTACCGTTTTGGCCGCTTTGAGCTGCAGCCCAATCAGCGCCGGTTGCTGAACGACGGCCACCCGGTGGAGCTCGGCCATCGGGCAATCGACGTGCTGTTGGCGCTGGTCGAGCGCGCCGGTCAACTGGTGACCAAGGACCAATTGCTTGGCCTGGTCTGGCCTGGCGTGGTCGTGGAGGAGAACAACCTGCAAGTGCAGGTCTCCGCGCTGCGCAAGATTCTGGGGACGACAGCGATCGCGACCACTGCGGGCCGCGGTTATTGCTTTACGCTGGAGGTCACGCCCGGCAGTGTGTCGTCATCGCTGCCGGAGACGCCGCGGCACAACCTGCCGTCTCAGCTGACCAGTTTCATTGGTCACGACGACGATCTCGAGGAGTACGCCGCACTGCTCGAGCAAACGCGACTGCTCACACTGACCGGCATCGGCGGCTGTGGCAAGACTCGACTCGCTGTCGAGCTCGCAAAACGGGTTCTCCAGTCGTTTCCGGATGGCGTTTGGTACGTCGATCTGGCGTCGCTCCTGGATGCAGAGCGCGTGGCGCTGACGGTTGCAACGCTGCTCGGGATTCGAGAGGAGAATGACCGGCAGATGGTCGACACGCTTTGCGACCGCCTTGCCAGTAAACATATGTTGCTGGTCCTCGACAACTGCGAGCATCTGGTGGCGGCGTGTGCGGCTCTGGTACAGCGGGTGATCGGCGCCGCCTCAGGCGTGCGCGTGTTGGCGGCCAGCCGCGAAGGGTTAAGTGTTGCCGGTGAGCGCACAGTCACTGTTCGTTCGCTGTCGTTTCCACCGCCTGGATCGAAACTTGACCCCAGAGCACTGGATGCCTGCGAGGCGGTGCGCCTCTTCGTCGAGCGGGCACGACTGTTGGTTCCCAAATTCTCGCTGGGAGACGACAGCCGTGATGCCGTGGCCGAGATCTGCCGAAGACTGGACGGCATTCCGCTGGCCGTCGAGCTGGCCGCAGCCCGCGTGAAAATGCTTACGGTGGAGGAAATCCGCGCCAGACTCGACGACCGGTTCCGGCTGCTGACGGGCGGCAGCAAGACCGCGATGGCGCGGCAACAGACGCTGCTCGCGACGATCCAGTGGAGCTACGACCATCTCGCGCCCGACCAGCAGCAGCTGTTGCGGCGGCTGTCGGTATTTGTCGGCGGCTGGACTCTAGCCAGCGCCACGCGGGTAGCCGGCGAACAGCTGGACGAATATGCGGTTCTGGACGTGCTCACGCGTCTCGTCGAGCAATCACTCGTCACAACCAACCGCGTCGAGGGCGGCGCAACCCGCTACGCAACGCTGGAAACAGTGCGCCAGTATGCGCAGGATCGGCTTAACGAGTCCGGTGAGGGCGAGGCGACGCGTAACCGCCACCTCGCGTTCTTCGTAGCGCTCGCGGAAGAAGCGGAACCGGAGCTTGTCGGGCAAAAGCAGGGCGCGTGGTTCGCATGGCTTGACATGGAACGCGAGAACCTTCTGGCGGCTCATTCTTGGTGCGATCACACCGAGGATGGCGCCGAGTTGGGATTGCGACTGGTTTTCTCCTTAGGGGTGTACCTGCTGCATCGCGGCCTGGTCCCGCTGAGACATCGGGTGACGCAGGATGCACTGACGCGGCCTGGGGCCGAGGTGCCCAACCTCGCTCGGTGCCGGGCGCTCTGGGCTGCGGGCGAGGCCAGCTATTTTATGGGCCGTTACGCGGAGGCGAAAGAATACGTTGAGACGAGTCTGTCCATCTCGCATGAGATAGGCAACAAGGGAAGAGAGGCCGAAGCGCTCCGGTTATTAGGGTATGTGGTCCTCGCTGGGGGAAACAGAGCCATGGCGCGTACACATTTCCAGGACGCGCTTGCGCTTTCGCGACAGCTTGGAGACAAGCGACAACTTTCTCGCGCGCTCCATGCGCTTGGTGTGTCTTTTTACGGCGAAAAGCGAGAACAGGAAAAGGCGCAGCAACTGTTCGAGGAAGCGTTGACGCTTAACCGCGAGCGGGGAGATCGCGCCGGTATTGCCATCAATCTGTCGGATCTCGGGGCGACGTCGATTGCCCTCGGGTTGGGAGACCGCGCAAGGGAGATGTTGCGCGAGGGGTTCTCGATCGCCGAGGACATCGGTTCGAAGCGAGCTGGCATTGCGCATCTGAGCGGTGGGTCGGAGCTCGCGGTTTTTTTCGGCGAGTGGAGCCTCGCCGCGCGACTCTATGGGGCAGCCGAGGCGCAAAGGGAGCGCATCGGTCATCACCCCGAGCCACGGGAGGACGTGTTTATCGAGCGGGCACGGGAGGCGTTGGGAGCCATCGCGTTTGCCGCCGCTGAGTCCGATGGCCGCTCGCTTTCATATGACGAGGCGATCGCCCAAGCCCGTGCGTGGCTGGACGAAGGTTCCTGACTATTCATTAGTTGACGCTGGTGCGACGGTCCGCTTTGCGCGGCGCGCGTGGCTGCTTCGGGTCCGACTGCGCGAAGACAACTCGCGGCCAGAAGCAGTCGCTCAGCATTGACGCCGAATTGTCTCGACAGCGGACGGTCGCGAGCGAGAAGGCCATGCGGGTGGCCTCCGATCGCCGAGCCGTTCATCAATGCGCGGCAGCTTTTGTGAACTGCCGCCGGACCTCTGGCAGCCGGTGGACCCGCAACGACTTTTGCGCTGTTGTCCCTAGCGGCGGCTGGAATTCGGGTGATGAAAGGACGACGGTTGCCGCGGCGGCGCGCAAGCGTTCGACCGCTTCCCTCGGGAGCACAAACGCCGTCGGCAGGTTGTTGAGGTACTCGAATTCCGTTTTGTCCCTCAGCGCCGGGAAGGACACGTCGATGGCATAGATGTCGATGCCCGGAGCCGTCACGGGTTGTGCTAATGTGGGATCTTTGTCGCCGGTGAATGCGGCCGAATCGCGAGTCCCGCGCATGGTCTGCCACCGTGCCACGGTATCGATCAAGAGGTCGACTGCGTCGTAGGAATAGTGATCGATAGGCATGCCGGTCGCTTGATCGTCGCGAAGCACGCGCAGATCGGGATCATGCGAACGGTTTAGAAGGTGGCCGCATCATGTGCAATCGCATCAACTGCATCAAGCCCGGTCCTGTCGACAACGAGTTCCAGATGGGCATCGAAAGCGTCATGGGCAGGATCCCGGGGTTCAATGTGACCGATCAGCTCAACCACGCCGTACCGCTCAAACGCCATTCGCGCCCGGACGAGATCGCAGGTACCGCGCTGTTCCTAGCCTCCGACCTCGGCAGCTACGTGACGGGTTCTGTGCTCATGGTCGACGGCGACTGATGAGCTGAAGATCCTGATATGACCGGTGATGCGCAGCCGCGAACGCGAAAATGGCCGCAGTGAGCGCTCCGCCGTCCTTTCATCCGTCGCCGACGCGGCCAGAGCTGCGATTGCCGCAGGGTGCGTGCGACGCGCACTGCCACATCTTCGGCCCGCAAGTGCGCTTTCCTCTTGATCCGCGCGCGCCTTTTCACCCGGCCGATGCGCCGAAGGAGGCGCTGTTCGCGCTCCATGCACTGCTCGGCATCGACCGCTGTGTGATCGTGCAGTCGATGTGCCATGGCTTTGACAATGCAGTCGTCGCAGAGGCGATTGCGAGCAAGGGCGGGACGTATCTGGGCGTGGCGCTCGCCCCGACGACAGTCACCATGTATGAACTCCGCAAACTCGACGCGCAGGGGTTCCGAGGGCTCCGGTTCAATTTCATGAAACACCTCGGCGCATCCGCGCCCGTGGAACGTATTATCGGACTCACGCCGTCCCTGGCTGAGCTCGGCTGGCATTTGCAAGTCCACTTCGAAAGTACGTTGATCGGCGAATTGTCGCCGTGGTTCCGGCGGTCGGCCGTGCCGGTGGTCATTGATCACATGGGGCGCGTCGACGCGTCGCAGGGGCTCGCACAAGAGGCTTTTCAAGCGCTGATGCGTCTTCTGGACGATACGCGCATGTGGGTAAAAGTAAGCGGCGCCGATCGCGTTTCGCGCAGCGGTCCGCCCTATGCAGACGCCGTGCCGTTTGCGCGCACGCTCGTCGAGCGGTTTGGTGACCGGACCTTGTGGGGAACCGATTGGCCCCATCCCAATACGGAAACTGCGCCGGACGATGGCGTCCTGACCGATGCGTTGTCTTATATCGCACCGCTGCCGGCACAACGGCACGCGCTGCTCGTGGCCAATCCACAACGTCTGTATCGTTTTCGAGCACCGACGTCGTGAATCGTCGCTGGCGGGGCACGAGTGATGGCAAGTGAAAAGAAAGTGACGGACCGCCTGCCGCGCGAAGCAATTGCGCGGTTCGACTTTCCGCGCTTGTCGCCGGAGATTTTGAAGCGCTTCGAGGCCCTCGAGGACCTCACGGGCACCGTTGCCGACTGTCTGGGTCTTGTCAGTTTGCGGGACACCATTCTCGCCCAGTGCTCGCTCCAACGATGCCGAGCAAACGAATGGTCAGGCAGGCGGTCACGGTTCCTAACGGACGCGGTGCTCGCCGAGGCGCTGAATATCGACGCGGGAGATACTCGACAACGCCGCGACATCGCGGAGGGGACCGATCTCGCGACTCTGGCGCAGACGCGCTACATGTAAGCACATCGATGAACGGACGGTTGCAGGACAAGGTAGCGATTGTGATCGGCGCAGGAGCGGTCGGTCCCGGATGGGGCAACGGCCGCGCGATGGCGTTTCGTTTTGCGCAGGAAGGTGCGAAGGTTTGGGCTGTCGATCGCGACATGAGTCATCTCGAGGAGACGCTGTCGCGCGCTCGCAACATTGGCGGCACGATCGAAGCGCAGGTGTGCGATGCCACGGACAGCGCGGCGATCGCTGTCATGGTGCAGGCCTGCCGCGCAAAATGGAACAGAGTCGATATCCTGATCAACAATGTCGGCGGTTCCGCAGGGGGTGGACCGGTCGAGATGTCCGAGGAAGCCTTCGATGCGCAAGTCGCGCACAATCTGAAGAGCGCGTTTCTGAGCTGCAAGCATGTTTTGCCGGTGATGGAATCTCAGCGCGCAGGTGTTATCGTCAACATATCATCGACGTCGGGCCTGCGCTGGACCGGCGCGGCGCAGGTCGCGTATGCGGCAACCAAGGCGGGAGTCATTCAGCTGACGCGCAGCATTGCAGTGCAATACGCGTCAAGGGGGATACGCGCCAATTCGGTCGTGCCCGGGCAACTGCACACGCCGATGGTCGAAGTGCGGCTGGCGAAACAGCGCACCGACGGTGATATCGATACGTTACTGCGCCAACGCCAGGCACGCATTCCCCTGGGCTTCATGGGTGATGGTATGGATACTGCCAATGCTGCGCTGTTCCTCGCCTCGGATGAAGCGCGGTTCGTTACGGGTACGGAAATAGTCGTCGATGGTGGCATGACCGCGCGCTGCGACTGATGGCGCGGCAGCAGTCGGCCGTCGCGCTGAGGTGCGTCCCGCGGTATGCTTCCCCCGAACTCGAGGAGGTAAGTGAATGAACAAGCTGATGCTTGCGCTTGCCATCGCATGCATATTGAGTGCTGCGCCAATCCACGCGCAAACCGGCAGCATGAAAATCGTCATTTCGTTTCCGCCGGGCGGCCCGGTGGATTTCGTCGCGCGCGTGTTGGCCGAGGGGCTGTCGCAGGAATTGAACCAGGCCGTCATCGTCGACAATCGCCCCGGCGCGAACGGCGGGATCGCGGCGCAGGTGGTCGCCAAGGCGCCTGCCGATGGCAATACACTGTGGCTCACGAGTGCGGGGGCCGCGGTCATGAATCCGGCGTTGTACGACGGTCTGGCTTACGACATGCAGCGCGACTTCGCACCGGTGACGCTCGTCGTGAACAATGCCGAAGTACTCGTGGTCAATCCCGCGAACCCGGCGCGTAGCGCCGTTGAACTAGTCGCAACGTCGAAACAGACGCCAGACGGACTGGCGATCGCCTCATCCGGCATCGGCAGTATGCCGCACCTGGTGATGGAGCTGATGGCCGATTCGACCAAGGCCAATCTGCTCCACGTGCCGTACAAAGGCGCGGCGCCGGCGCTCACCGACGTGATGGGCAACCAGGTCGTCGGCTTCTTCGGCGATATTCCGGGTTTGATCGGCCTCGTGCGTGGCGGCAAGTTGAAGGCACTGGCCATTGCCGCGCCCAAGCGGAGCCCGCTGCTCCCCGATGTGCCGACGCTCGACGAGCAAGGCATCCGTGGTGTCGAATCTAACAACTGGTACGCGCTGTTCGCACCTGTGAAAACGCCGCCTGCACGTATCGATGAATTGAACAAGGCGGTGCGAAAGGTCCTGACGACGGATCCCTATCGCACGCGTCTGCTCGACTCGGGTGCCGAGCCGACGCCGGGCAGTTCCGAGGATCTCCTCGTGCTGGTCAGATCCGATACGGCGAAATGGGGCAAGATCATCAAGGACAAGAAGATCAAAGGAGAGTGACGATGACGACCCGCGTTCCGCCGGTCGTGCCCGGCACGCGCGCCGAACTCTCTGCGATCGAATCCTCGATCAAGGCGCAACGCGGCGACAGCTCGCTGCTCTATCAAGTCCTGCTCAATAGTGCGCCGCTCGCGGATGGCTGGGAGAAGATGCTGAGCGCAGTGCGCAATCGGAGCTCGGTGCCGGCGGATATCCGCGAGATGTTGATACTGCGGGTTGCAATACTGAATCGCGCGCCATTCGAGTTCAAGGTACATGCTCTGGTGGCGCGCAAGGTCGGCGTGACCAACGCCAAGCTGGCCGCGTTGCATGATGCGAAGCCCGCGGGGCGTTCACTCCGCTCGAGTGCGCCGTGCTTGCGCTTGCCGATGCGATGACGCGAGAGGCGCAGGTCCCTGATGCGTTGTTCGAACCGTTACGCGCCCATTTCGACACGCGCGCACTGGTGGAGGTCGTGGCGACCGTGGCGGTCTACAACATGGTCTCTCGTTTCCTCGAAGCGTTGCTCGTTGGGCACTGAGCAGGTCATGGCGTTGACGCATGCGCTCGTCGTAAAGCAGATCGTCAAGAGCGCGAGCGATGCCGAGCTCGTCGCCATCATTGCGCAGTGGCGGCATCGGCACGCCACTCTGTTTGCCAATGTCCATGCACATCGCGGCGCTCGGTCGGCCGATGTCTACGTCTACTTCGAGCTGGCTGTGGCCGCCTCGTTGTCGACAGACGACAAGCGAGCGTTCGAGGCTACGTTGGCAACGTGTACCCCGTCGATGGACGACAGGATGACGGTCGATCGACTCGAATGCATGTTCGACATACCCGGTGCATCGACCGGTCACCGCCGCATGTTGCACTATGTAGTCGAAACCGAAGCCGCCGTCGGCTGGCAGGACGAGATGCAGCGTTGGTACGACACCGAGCACATGCCGAGGCTGGCCAGCGTGCCGGGCTGCGTACGCGCGCGGCGCTTCATCAATCACGACCATGGACCATCTTCCTACGCGTGCTATGACCTTGCTCGTCCGGGTGTCACCGAATCCCCACCCTGGCTCGCCGCGCGCACGACATCGTGGAGCGACCGCGTACGGCCGCATTTTCGTAATACCAAGCGGACAACGTTCAGTGAAATCGAACTGCCAACGGGTGCGTGATCGTGGACGGACGGTGTCCGCAATGTGGCCGATGAAGTGCGCATGAACAAGAGCATGCTTTCAGGTCGGATCCTGCTCCTCGCGGCCGGAATATGCATACATCGCGATGCTACCGCTCGCGCGAGCGTCCGCCACGGACAGCGGGCGTCCGTCCGGCGAGGCGATTGTGAAACCTGTGATGTCCCACTTCTTTTACATGGACGAAAAGGACCCCACTAAGGTGCGTCACTGGATTGGAGCGGTCGGCCCTGCCCAGTTCTAAATGCGGGTGTTCTTCTGCGCGGCGCGGCTCTGTCGCTCCGCGCGGAGTGACCTAGGCCAGCGGTCAAGTGCAGTCGACGAACGTCCGCTTCTCCAGCGCACGACGGGCCGCAACGGGTCGAGAAGCGACGAAAAGTAATGCGGCGGTTAATGCAGTGTTGAAGCGAAGCGCTGGTAGACGCCTACTTCGTGCAGCCTGCGTTGTTCGCGCCTTTGACACAGGTCTTTCCATTCGGACCTTGCGCGACGCCCATTCCGTTCTTCGTCTTGGCCTGACCCCCGCGCGCAGTGTGCGTGGTGGCCACGCCGTTTGCGTTGGTAGTGGACACGGCCGAGTTGCCTGTGTTCGGGTTGTAGGCAGCCTTGCTGCCGTTGCTGTTCTGCACGGTGGTCGCACCGTTCGCACGCTTTTGCGCCGTGGTGACGGTACCGGTCTGCGGATTGACGGCGACCGCTTGGCTACCGTTGGTGCAACCGGTCTGGCCGCGCCGGTTGGTCACGCAGTCGGCGGCCGATGCTTGCGCTGCGACGAACAGGGTTGCGATGATCAGTAGCGATTTCATCAGTCGGATGCCCTTTGAATGGTCTCTGCGGCGGTTACCCGACACCCCTGCGCGCCCTTCCGCCATGTTACGTTCAATGGACCTCCCTGGCAGCATAGTGCCGACCGTCTCACCCGGCGTAGCGCGAAGGGACGTCGGCACCACCTATCATGCCGCGTCGGTCTCGGAGTTGCAATCCATGCGACATCGCGGATCGATGCATTGTTCGGTCTACCCAGAACATCTTCGTGCCCACAAGGACATGTTGCCAGTCATTGAGCAATCCCTTCTAGCGGCGGCCTAACCATTATGTGCGAGCGGACGAGCCGGGAGGGGTTTCAACTTGGCGACCGTCAAGGCGGTGCGCCGCTGAACTGGTATGTTAGGCCTAGGATCTCCGCAGATCATCGCGGCGAATTATTAAATATGGAACGAGCTACATTGTAAAAAGGAGCCTTCGCATGGGTTTGCAATTCCTCAAGATTGCCGTCGTGTATCTTTTCGTCGGTGCGATGCTTGGTTTGTTCATGGGCATTACGCAGAAATTTTTCTTGGCGCCGGTTCATGCCCACCTGTTACTGCTCGGCTGGGCGTCGTTTGCTCTCGCAGGGCTTATTTACCATCTGTACCCAGCGGCAGCAAAAACTCGCTTGGCGCACATTCATTTCTGGCTTCACAACCTCGCATTGCCGGTGTTCATGGGCGCACTAGGGATGTTGCTCACTGGCACCGAGTCCGCAGTCGTCGTCGTCGGCATTTCGGCGAGTTTCGTTCTCATCGCGCTAGCCGTTTTTGCTGCCAATGTCCTCATCAACGTCAAGCCGGCGCCATGACTGCCCGCCTTTCGCATTCCGCCACCCGTTTCCATCGCGCCTGTTCGTGCGCTCTAACAACTCGCTCAACTGGACCGCGAAGTTACCTCAATGCCAGCTTCTCTCGGTTTTAATGGCCGCATCCGGCGCCGTCCTATGTCGGCAACGGGTCGAGGGTGTGTGAAAACGCGGAGGTTGCCTAAACGAAAAAATTTCCTACACTGAAGCATCGGGTTTCTTCGGGGCGGCAGCATGAAGCGATTCGTCGAAGGCGAAGACCGAACCCAAGTTACGTTGCTGCCCGAGTGTCTTGACGACTTTGTCGTCGAGGACAACCCGGTGCGAGTGATCGATGTCTTCATCGACGAACTGGATCTGACCGGCCTTGGCTTCGAGGGTGTAGCGCCGGCAGACACTGGGCGTCCGGCGTACCACCCGGCGGTGCTGTTGAAGATCTACGTCTACGGGTATCTCAACCGCCTGCAGTCCAGTCGGCGCCTGGAACGGGAGACGCAGCGCAACGTTGAGCTGATGTGGTTGACCGGGCGCTTGGCGCCGGACTTCAAGACCATCGCCGACTTTCGCAAGGACAACGGTAAGGCGATCCGCAACGTCTGTCGCGAATTCATCGTGCTGTGCCGCCGGCTCAATCTGTTCTCGGAAGCGATCGTGGCGATCGACGGCAGCAAGTTCAAGGCGGTCAACAATCGCGACAAGAACTTCACCGCCAACAAGCTCAAGAAGCGCATGGAGCAGCTGGAGGAAAGCATCAGCCGCTATCTGGCCGAGCTCGACCGCGCGGACCGGGAGCCGACCCTGGTCACGGAAGGCAGGGTTTCGCGGCTCAAGGAGAAGGTCGCCACGGTCAAGGCGCACATGGAGCAGCTGAAGCAGATTGGACAGCAACTGCAGGCAGCCCCCGACGAGCAAGTCTCGCTGACTGATCCGGATGCGCGCTCGATGGCCACCAGTGGCCGCGGCACCGGCATCGTCGGCTACAACGTGCAGACCGCGGTCGATACCAAGCACCATCTGATCGTCGCCCACGAAGTCACCAACGTCGGCCATGACCGCACCCAGCTCGCGTCGATGGCCAAGCAGGCACGCAGTGCGACGGGAAAGGAAGACCTGACCGTCGTTGCCGATCGCGGCTACTTCAACGGCCAGGAGATTCTGGATTGTGACCAGGCCGGCATGACCCCGCTGGTGCCCAAGCCGCTGACCTCCAACAGCAAGGCCGAGGGTCGCTTCGACAAGCGCGACTTTGTTTACATTGCCGAAGACGATGAGTACCGCTGCCCGGCCGGCCAACGGGCCATCAAGCGCTTTACCACCATCGAGCACGGCTTGACCCTGCACAAGTACTGGTCCTCGGCTTGCCCCAGGTGTCCGCTCAAAGCGCAATGCACGACGAGCGACTACCGGCGCATCGCGCGCTGGGAACACGAAGCCGTCCTCGAGGCGATGCAGGATCGCCTGGACCAGCAGCCCGATGCGATGAAGCTACGCCGGCAAACCGTCGAACATCCTTTCGGCACGCTCAAAGCCTGGATGGGCGCGACCCATTTCCTGACCAAGCGGCTGCCGCGTGTCAGTACCGAGATGAGTCTCCATGTGCTGGCCTACAATCTCAAACGCGTGATGCAGATCTTGGGCATCGGACCGCTGATGCAAGCGATGCGGGCCTAAGGCCCTCTTTCCTGCGCAATAAACGCCCGTCAGGACGGGCTGCCAAGCGCATCTGCAGCGCAACTTTCGAAACGACCTCGATCAAATCCATCAGCCCGCGCAGTCGCGTATAGCGCGGCAGCGGCTCTCCCAATCGCTTCCGAGCGTGCTGAAATGGCGCGATCACGCACGTTGGACGTTTCCGCACGGCCTCGGTCGTGAAGCGACGAAATGTAACTTCGGCGGTT
>CAVSYL010000005.1:0-189094 GCA_963732105.1 uncultured beta proteobacterium | reverse complement strand
GATGGTGCCGGGAAAGATGTGCCGCAGGACGATGGTCCAGTCGGATGCGCCGACGCTGCGCGCAGCCTCGATGAACGTCAGATGCTTGAGTGAAAGTGTATTGCCGCGGACCAGACGCGCGAACGTGGGAATGCTGAAGATCGACACGGCAATGATCACGTTGATCATGCCACCGCCGAGGATGGCGACGATGCCGATCGCCAGCAGGATGCCGGGGAAGGCAAACAAGACGTCACACAGCCGCATGATGATGCGATCCCACCAGCCTTCGCGATAGCCGGCGATCAATCCCAATGCCGTGCCGATGAGTGCGCCAACCGCCACCGACACGAACCCAGCCGTAAGCGAAATGCGCGCGCCCATAAGGATGCGGCTGAAAATATCGCGGCCAATCGGATCGACACCGAACCAGTGCTTGGCCGACGGCGCAGCGTTGATGGAGTCGTAGTCAAAGAAATTCTCGGCGTCGTAGGGCACGATCAAGGGTGCGACGAGCGCAAGCACGATGAGCAGCACGACGAACAGACCGGCGATGACCGCGACGCGCTGGCGTTTGAATTTGCGCCAGAATTCCGTCCACGGCGTGCGGACTTTGGTGACTTCGGCCGCCGGTGCGGAAGCGGTTGTCATCGGTAGCGAATCGTTGGATTGATCACTGCATACAGCACGTCGACGATCAGGTTGATGAGAATGAACTCCAGCGAGAACAGCAGGACCAGCCCTTGGATTACCGGATAGTCGCGCATGTCGACCGCATCAACGAGCAGCCGACCCAGGCCGGGCCAGTTGAACACCACCTCGACGACGATCGATCCGCCGAGGAGAAAGCCGAACTGAAGGCCCATCATCGTCACCACGGGGATCAGCGCATTGCGCAGCCCGTGCTTGAGTACGACAGAGGTTTCCGGCAGCCCTTTTGCCCGCGCCGTGCGGATGTATTCGTCCTGCAGGATGTCGACGAACGATGAGCGTGTGAAGCGCGCCATGATTGCGGCTACTGCGGCACCAAGGGTGAGCGACGGCAGAATGTAGTGGCGCCACGAATCGGCGCCGACAGTCGGTAACCAGTGCAATTGCACGGAAAATATCTGCATCAGCACCATCCCCAACGCGAACGCGGGAAACGAAATGCCCGACACGGCGAACGTCATACCCAAGCGGTCCGGCCAGCGATTGCGCCAGACCGCGGACAGCGTGCCGATGATCATGCCGATCGGCACCGACCATGCCATCGCCCACACGGTGAGCCAGAACGTCGGCATGAAACGCTCGGCGATCTCGCTGCTCACGGCACGTTTCGTCCGCACCGATTTGCCGAAGTTTCCCTGGAGTGCACCGCTGACGAAGCGAATGAATTGTTCGGGTAGAGACTTGTCCAGGCCGAGGTCCTGACGCACGAGTTCGACCGTCTGCGGGGTGGCGTCAGGCCCCGCCGCCAATCGAGCAGGGTCGCCGGGCAGGAGATGGACAAACAGAAAGACCAGGACGGCGACGAGCGCCAGCGTGGGCACAAGACCCAGCACGCGTCCGATGACAAACTGGAGCATGTCGACGCCAGCCCGAACCTAGTGCGCGGAGGATGCGGCGGGATCGACCCGCCGCGAGCGCCTAGTGAAGATCGACCTGCTCGAATTCGAACGAAGCATCGGGCATGACATAGACGCCCGTCAGCTTCTTGTTGCGCGCGGATAACAGTCGTTCGGTGACCAGGGGCGCCCACGGCGCGTCCTGCCAGATCTGCTCCTGCGCATCCTTGTAGAACTTGGCTTTTTGCGCGCTGTCCGACGTTGCCAGCGCGCCCTTGATGTCGGCGTCGACCTTGTCGCTCTTGTAGTAGGCGGTATTGAAGAGTGTTGGCGGCCACGATCCGGAAAACAGCAACGGACGAAGTGCCCAGTCCGCTTCGCCCGTGGAGGACGACCAGCCAACGTAGTACAACCTCACGGGTGCGGTGGCAGGGTCTTGCCAGCTTTCCACTTTTTCGACGCGCTGGCCTGCTTCGAGCAACGTGATCTTGGTCTTGATGCCGATCTGCTGCAGTTGTTGCTGGATCACTTGCGTGACCTTCTGCGCGATCGTGTGATTGTACGCGGACCAGAGTTCGGTCTCGAAGCCATTCGGATAGCCGGCTTCCGTCATCAGTTGCTTCGCCTTGGCGACATCGTACGGCCATGGCCCCAGCTTGACGCTGTACTCGACACCTGCTGGGACCACGCCTTCCGCCGGCGCGGCGTAACCATTGAAGGCGACCTTGGCCACGGCCTCCTTGTTGATCGCGTAGGCGATGGCCTGGCGCACCTTCGGATTGTCGAACGGTTTTTGCTGCGTGTTCATCGACAGATAGCGCAGTACGATCGACGGTGCCGCTTCGAGTTCGAGTTCAGGCTTCGCCTTGAGCGTTTCCGCCAACTCGTAAGGAACGGGAAACGTGAATTGTGCCTCGCCGGTCTGCATCACCGCGCCGCGCGTGTTGCTGTCGATCACTGGCTTCCACGTGATGCTGTCGACCTTGGGCAAGCCTTTCTTCCAGTAATTCTCATTCTTGGCGACCTTGAGGTAGTCCGTGGCCTTCCACTCGACGAACTTGAACGGGCCGGTACCGACGGGATGGAAGGCGATGTCCTTGCCGTATTGCTTGAGGGCCGTCGGGCTGATCATTACGCCGCTCGGGTGCGCCAGATTGTTGATGAACGCCGAGAACGGTGTCTTCAACGTGATGCGCGCCGTGTAATCGTCGACGACCTCGGTCTTGGCGATGTTGCTGTACAGGCCGTAGCGCTTGAGTTTGTTGTCAGGGTTCGTCACGCGGTCGAAATTAGCCTTGACGGCGTCCGCCTTGAAGTCGGTGCCGTCGTGGAACTTGATGCCTTTTTTCAGCTTGACGGTATAGACGAGGCCGTCCTTGCTGACGTCGTAACTTTCCGCCAGCACCGGGATCATTTTCATGTCCTTGTCGAATCCGTACAGGCCTTGGTAGAACGATTTGGCCATGGCCTGCGACAAGGTGTCGTTGGCATCGTAGGGATCGGTGGTCGTGAACGTCGATGCGACCGCGAACACGACGTCCTTTGCCGCGAGGGCGGGTAACGCGCCCAGTGCGAACAGCGCAATCGCGCCAACCACGAACAGGCGGGAAATGTTTTTCATCGAAGCTCTCCAGAACAAAACACGAACAAGCGGGGTCAGAACGCGCTCGAGATCCGGTGGGTCGCCACGAAATGCCCGGGTTCGATTTCCCGAAGCGGGGCCACGACCGGCTCATCGCCGATCGCGCGGATGGGACTTGGAACGTCGTCGGATGATAGCTCCCTTTTGCGGCGCCGTCGCGATGGATCGGCAACAGGAACGGCCGCGAGGAGCTTGCGGGTATAGGGGTGCTGCGGGTTCTCAAAAATGGCGCGCCGGGACCCAATCTCGACGATCTGGCCCAGGTACATGACGGCAACCCGATGGCTGATGCGCTCGACGACCGCCATGTCGTGTGAGATGAACAGGTAGGCAAGGCCGAATTCGGCTTGCAGGTCGAGCAGCAGATTGACGATTTGCGCGCGAATCGACACGTCGAGCGCGGACACGGCCTCGTCGGCGACGATGAGCTTGGGTTGCAGTGCGAGCGCGCGCGCGATCGCGATGCGCTGGCGTTGGCCGCCCGAGAATTCGTGCGGGTAACGCAGTGCGGCGTCGGGTGACAGGCCGACGTGCTCCAGCAGCCACGCGACGCGGTCCGCTGCAGCGCCGCCCTTGGCGATGCCGTGCACGTAAAGCGGTTCTGCAACCGAAAATCCGACCGTCAGCCGCGGATCCAACGACGCGAAAGGATCCTGGAACACCATCTGCATTTCGCGCCGCAGAGGTCGCATCGCGTCGGCGGAGAGCTGGGCGATGTCGCGACCGCCAAATTCGATGCTGCCGCCATCGATCGCGACCAGCCGCAACAATGCCCGGCCGGTGGTCGTTTTGCCGCTCCCCGATTCGCCGACCAGAGCCAATGTCTCTCCCGCCGCCAGATCGAAGCTGATCTGTTCGACGGCATGCACCTGCCGGTGCACGCGGCCGAAAAAACCCGATCGCACCGGGAATCGCGTTTTGAGACCGCGCACTTTCAGCAGCGGCGCGCCATGCGGCGGCGCCCGCAAGGGAGCGGAGGCCACGGCGGGTGACATCGTGCTGTCGGGCACTGGAAATCGCGCCGGCGCGCCGCTGCCGCTCATGGAGCCGAGCCGCGGTACCGCGGCGAGGAGCGCCTGGGTATAAGGATGCCGGGGCGCGTCGAATATCTGGACAGCAGTGCCTGCTTCGACGATTTCGCCGCGATACATGACGAGCACTCGATCGGCGACTTCGGCAACGACACCCATATCGTGCGTGATGAATATGACCGACATCCGCATTTCTTCTTGCAACAGCCGAACCAGCTCCAAAATCTGGGCCTGAATCGTGACGTCGAGCGCAGTCGTTGGCTCGTCGGCGATCAGCAATCGCGGCTTGCACGACAACGCCATGGCGATCATGACGCGCTGGCGCATTCCGCCAGACAGCTGGTGTGGATGCCGAGCCAGCATCTGCGTTGCTTCCGGAATGCGCACCTGCTCGAGCATGCGCAGCGCCTCGCGGCTGGCCGCGGCGTGATCCTTGCCCTGATGCAAACGGATGGACTCCGCGATCTGCTCGCCTACCGTGAAGACAGGGTTGAGCGAAGTCATGGGCTCCTGAAAGATCATGGCGATCTCGGCGCCGCGAATGGACTGCATCGTCGTCGAAGACGCCGTGACCAGGTTGATGCGATCACCCCCTGGCCGCCGGAATTTGATCTCGCCCGCTGTGATGCGGCCGCCACCATGCTCGACGAGGCGCATCAACGAAAGTGCCGTTACCGACTTGCCCGAACCGGACTCGCCGACGATGGCGACGGTCTCCCCGTGTACGACACTGAACGACACGCCGCGCACGGCTTGCACGACGCGCTCGGTGCTGCGAAATTCCACTGCGAGGTCGTTGACCGCGAGCAGCGAGTCGCCAGAGGCAGCCGCAGCGCTCATCGGTGCGCCTGTTTGCGAATGTCGTCGATGGTTGCGTTCATCGTGATCGCCTGAGGGTCGATGCGCAGATGCAGCAGCGCTGGGCGGCCGGCGTCGAGTGCGCGTTCGAGGGCCGGCGCGAATTCGCTGGTCTTGGTCACCGTTTCGCCCAACGCGCCGTGCGCACGAGCGAGCGCCGCGAAGTCTGGATTGACCAGGTCCGTGCCGACCACGCGCCCAGGATGCTGGCGCTCCTGGTGCATGCGGATCGTCCCGTACATTCCGTTATCGACGACGATGAAGACGACGCTGGCGCCGTATTGCACCGCCGTGGCGATTTCCTGCCCATTCATCTGGAAGCAGCCATCGCCGTTCCACGACACCACCACACGCTCCGGATGCACGAGTTTTGCGGCGACAGCAGCCGGGACGCCGTAGCCCATGGCGCCGTTGTACGGCGCGAGCTGGGTCCGATAGCCACGGTAACGGAATAGACGGTGCAGCCAAACGGTGTAGTTGCCCGCTCCATTGGTGAGGATCGCGTTGTCAGGCAAACGCGCGCGTAACGTGGCGACGACCTGCCACAAATCGAGCGTGCCGACCATCGGCTTCGGCACCTGCCACGCGGCGTATTCGTCGTGCGCAAGCCGAGCGCTCTCGCGCCAGGCGGGCGCTGTAAGCGGCGGCATGGCGGCCAGCGCAGCCGTTGCCGCCGGAATCGACGACTGGATCGCCAGCGTCGGATGGTAGATCCGTCCGAGTTCGATCGCATCCGGATGAATGTGGATCAGGGTGCTTTTGGGTATGGGGGAGGCGAGCAGCGTATAGCCGCCTGTCACCATCTCTCCCAGACGCTCGCCGAGGACGATCAGCACGTCCGCATCGCGCACGCGCGCTGCGAGTTTCGGATTGACTCCGATGCCGACTTCGCCCGCGTAGTTCGGATGCGTGTTGTCGAAGACGTCCTGATTGCGAAACGCACTGGCGATGGGCAGCGCGTTGGCTTCGATGAAGCGCCTCAGGTCCGCGCACGCCTCGACGTTCCAGCCACCGCCGCCGGCGATGACCAGCGGCTTGCTGGCGCGCGGCAAGGAGACCACGAAGCTGTGCGAGCTGTTGCGACGACGGTGCGACGTCGGCGATGACGACGCGAGGCGAGTCGACAGCTTCCGACGCCGTCGTGAGCATATCTTCCGGCAGGGAGAGGACGACCGGGCCCGGCCGCCCGGACAATGCCACGCGAAACGCTTGCGCAACGTATTCCGGAATGCGATCCGCGCGATCGATCTGTGTCACCCATTTGGCGATGCCGCCGTACATCCGCGCGTAGTCGATTTCCTGAAACGCTTCGCGGTCCTTGAAGTCGCTGCCCACCTGACCAATGAATACGATGAGCGGAGTCGAGTCCTGTTGCGCCGTATGAATGCCGATGGCGGCATTCGATGCGCCGGGGCCGCGGGTGACGAACACGATGCCGGGGCGACCAGTGAGCTTGCCGTAGGCTTCGGCCATGTATGCGGCGCCACCCTCTTGGCGGCAGACGATGAGCCGCATGCGGTCGCGCACGTCATACATCGCGTCGAGGACCTCGAGGAAGCTTTCTCCGGGAACGCAGAATGCGAGGTCCACGCCCTGCAACAACAGGTTGTCGACGAGTGTCTGGCCGCCAGTACGCATGAACGGAAATTAACGGGTGAGGGAAGGCGCGGGCCATTTTACACGGGCGCGGCGATCGACGGCCGCCGTCGCAAAGCGACATCGGCTGCCAATGTAGCCCAGTCATCGCAATTCCGCGGCAGCGACCGAGGGCCGTATAATCGGCCGGGATCGTCCGGGACAGGGAGCCAAGACCGCATATGGTCGAGTTGATCACACTGGAGGAATCTCTGGCATTCAGTGCCGGAGCGCTGCTCTTCGGGCTGATCACCATGCGGCTGCGCCCGGAACTGCGCCGCGGGACGCTCGTCACGTTGCTCCTGATGGCGTTTGGCCTGGGCGGGCTCTCGCTCCTGTCGCGCTACCAGATCATTCCCGCGCACCTCGCGATCTCCGTCGTTCCGCGCGAGATCTGCCTGTTGGTCGTCGCACTCGGCATCATCCGTATTTACGTTGCGTTCCTGGTTAACGTCCTGCTCGCGCGACGAGCGGTGCCACGCATCGTCGGCGAATTGTGCATTGCGCTCTCTCTGGTCGTCTTCGCGTTGTTCCGACTCGACGCGGTTGGTGTGAATTTGACCGGCATCATCGCCACGACGACGGTGGCCGCCGGTGCGATTGCGTTCGCAATGCAGGCGACGTTGGCGAACCTGCTTGGCGGCATTTCGCTACAGCTCGACAACACGTACCGCTTGGGGGATTGGATCGAGATGGACGGCGGCGTCACCGGCGAGGTCGTCGGCATCCGCTGGCGCTACACCGCGCTGGCGACGGTGAACAACGTGACGATCATTATTCCCAACGCGCATCTGATGAACAATCGCGTCACGCTGCTCGGACGCCGCGGCGACCAGCGCATTCCGTGGCGGCGGCCGATCGAGTTCATGGTCGGCTACGAATGGACGCCGGGGCAGGTCATGGCCGTCGTCAACGCCGCGCTTGAACGCGTGGACATTCCCTGCGTAGCCGCCGATCCACCGGCAAATTGCATCTGTGCCGGTTTCGACGCCAACGCCATCAAGTACATCGTCTACTACTGGCTCACCGACATCAAGCTGTACATGGTGACCGACTCGCGCGTTCGGGTCCATGTCTACGCGGCGTTGGGCCGGGCCGGCATGGACATTCCGATTTCCAGGTCCGATGTGTATCTGCATTCCGCGCGCAGTCTCCATTCCAACCGTAGCATGGAAGAACAGGAGTCCAGGCAGGCGCTGCTCAGATCGCTCGAACTGTTTGCGTCGCTCACCGACGAGGAAACGCAGGCGCTGGCGGCGTTGCTGATACCGACGCCGCTGGCTGTCGGCGACCTCGCGACTAAACAGGGTGAGCCCTCGGATTCGCTCTATATCCTTGCGCGCGGGCAGATCGGCATCTTTCACGATACAAGCGACGATGGCCAACCCAGGCGACAGCGGCTTGCGACGTTGCCGGCACCGCAGTATTTCGGCGAGATGGGGTTGCTGACGGGTCAGCCACGAGGCGCAACCAGTATCGCGGAATCGGAAGTGCTTTGCTATCGCCTGGACAAACGCGGTTTCGAGGCCATCATCCGTGCGCGACCCGAGATCGCCGACGCGATGTCACAAACCGTGGTCGCGCGCCAGGCGGCCAACGACGCCACGCTGGCTTCATTGTCGGCGGATGCGCGTGCCCGCGCCGCAGGATCGCGGGCCAGCGAGCTCGTGCGGCGGATCCGCGACTTCTTCGGGCTTTGAAGCGACGCTAGCGTGCGGCAACGAGATCATCGTGCTGCAACAGGAACACGCAGTCGTCATCGGCTCCCGTGCTGAGCCACGTGAACGGCAACCGCGGGAACGCTTCCTCGGTTGCGGCGCGATTGTGGCCAACCTCGACCAACAGTAGCCCCTGCGGATTGAGGAACGGCACCGCCTGGTCGATGATCGTGCGCACTGCGTCGAGGCCATCGTCGCCGCCGGCGAGCGCCAGCCCCGGCTCGTGCTGGTATTCCTCCGGCAGCTCCGCCATCGACATCGCGGTGACGTAGGGCGGATTGCTGATGATCAGGTCGTATGTTTTCTCGGTGAGATTCGACCACAGGTCGGAACGAATGAGATTGATTCGATCCTGCATGCCGTAGTCGGCGACGTTGCGCTGCGCGACCGCCAGCGCGTCGGATGAAATGTCGGACGCGTCGACGTCAGCATTCGGGTAGTGGTGCGAGAGCAGAATTGCCAGGCATCCCGAGCCCGTGCACATGTCGAGTGCGCTGACCACGCCTGCAGGCTCGGGCAGCCAAGGTTCGAGCGCATCCGGAATGAGCTGGGCGATGTAGGAGCGGGGAATAAGCACGCGTTCATCGACGTAAAACCGGAAATCGCCGAGCCACGCTTCGTGCGTGAGATACGCCGCCGGAATGCGCTCGTTGACCCGGCGCTCGATGAGCGCGTAAAGCCCCGTGCGTTCCGCGTGGGTGAGCCGTGCATCGAGAAAAGGGTCGAGCCGCTCGTGCGGGAGGTGCAGCGCGTGCAGGACAAGATAGACCGCTTCGTCGTAGGCGCTCGTCATGCCATGTCCGAAGTACAACCCGCCGGCGCTGAAACGCGAAACCGAGTATCGCACCCAATCGCGGACGGTCTCGAGTTCCTGCCATCGCGGGCCCGCGGCATGCCTGGGGCGGCCATCGCCATGACAAGCAATCTCGCGACGGTACGCTGGTAGATCTCGGCAAGTGGCTCGAGGTCGGCGATGGCCACGCGTTCATTCAACTTGTGAATCGACGCGTTGACGGGGCCAAGTTCGACGACTTCGCGGCAGATGTCGGCAATGAACCTGCCGTCGGACGTGCCACCCGTGCACGAGAGCTCCGGCGTGATATCGCAAACCTCGCGCACGACGTCGCTCACGACCTCGACCAGCCTGCCGCGCGGCGTGAGGAAAGGGCGTCCCCAGCCGGTCCAACGCAGTTCGTAGTCAACGCGATGCTTGCGCAGGACCGCCTCGAACCGCTGCTCGAGGGTCTCGCGGCCGCTCACCGTGGCGTAGCGGAAGTTGAACGCCAGCTCGAGCGTTCCCGGGATCACGTTGGTTGCTCCGGTGCCTGCGTGAATGTTCGAAACCTGCCAGGTCGTCGGCGGAAAGTATTCGTTGCCCTCGTCCCAGCGCATGGACGCAAGTTCGGCAATGACCGGCGCTGCGATGTGGATAGGATTCTTCGCCAGATGAGGATAGGCGATATGGCCCTGCACGCCGCGCACGATGAGCGTTCCTGACAGCGTCCCGCGACGCCCGTTCTTGATCATGTCGCCGAGGCGATCGACCGACGACGGTTCTCCGATGATGCAGTAGTCGAGCGTCTCGCCGGCCAGGCGCAACTTGTCGACGACCTTGATGGTGCCATCGGTCGCCGGCCCCTCTTCGTCCGACGTGATCAGCAGTGCGATCGATCCTTGGAGGCGTGGCGGCTGCGCAAGCAGGCGCTCGAGGGCGACCACGAACGCAGCGATGGAAGATTTCATGTCGGCCGCGCCGCGACCATACAGGTAGCCGTCGCGCTCCGACGGCGTGAACGGATCGGAGTGCCAAGCTTCCAGCGGGCCGGTCGGCACGACGTCGGTATGGCCGGCAAAGCACACGACAGGATGCCCCTCGCCACGACGGGCCCACAAATTGGTGACCCCGTTCGATGCGATCGTCTCGCACTTGAAGCCAAGCGGCTCGAGTCGGGCGCGCAGGATGGCCTGGCAACCGGCGTCGTCGGGGGTCGGCGACTTGCGGGCAATCAGCTCGCGTGCAAGAGCCAGTGTCGGCGCCGTGGCATGGGTCGTCGCCGACGCGAGACTACGGAGGTTCACTGACGACGGTTCAGGAATTCAGGATCGATTTCGAGTTTGACGAAGTCGCCGGACAGTCGATGCGCGGCTTGCTCGCTGTTCTCCGCCGAGGCGCCCGTTTTCGTCGTGGGTGTATTTTGATTGACGAGCCATGCCAGGTTGGTGGGCGAGTCGGACGCAATGAGCGCCTCGTCATACGAGACAACACCGTCCAGATACAGGCGGCAAAGGGCCTGCTCGAACGTCTGCGATCCCGGATACAGGCTTTGCTCCATCGCTTCCTTGATCTGCGTGATCTCGCCGTTCTTGATCAATTCCGCGATGAGCGAGGTATTGAGCAGAATCTCGACCGCCGGCACGAGTTCGCCCTCCTTGTTGCGCACGAGTCGCTGCGAGATGATCGCGCGCAATCCGATCGACAGATCCGACAGCAGGCCGGAGCGGGCGTCGTAGGGGAACATGTTGATGATGCGTGACAGCGCGTGGTAACTATTGTTGGCATGCAGCGTCGACAGGCAAAGGTGGCCGGTCAACGTATGCAGCAGCGCATGCTGCATGGTTTCGCGATCGCGAATTTCGCCGATCATGATGAGATCCGGGGCTTCGCGCAGAGCATTGGGCAGCGCCTTGCCGTAGCTCTGCGTGTCGACGCCGATCTCGCGCTGATTGACAATCGACTGCTTGTGCTCGAACAGGTACTCGATCGGGTCTTCGAGGGTCAGGATGTGGCCGGATCGGCTGCCGTTGCGATAGTCGATCATCGCGGCGAGTGTCGTCGACTTGCCGGAACCGGTGGCGCCCGCGATAAGGACCAGGCCGCGCTTCTCCATGACCAGATTGAGCAACACCTGCGGCAGCTTCAAATCCTGGAATGGCGGGACGCGGCTGCGGACGTAGCGAATGACCATCGAAATCGTGCCGCGCTGCCGGAAGATGTTGATACGGAAATTGCCGACCGAGCGATCGAGGTACGAGAGGTTCATCTCCATCTCGTTTTCGAATTCGCGCGCCTGATCCTTGGTCATCAGCTCGTAGGCGATGCGACGCACCGACTCCACATCCATCGGCTGGGTGGAGATGGGCGACACCACGCCGTTGATCTTGATGTTGATCGGGGCGCCGCAGGAAACGAACAGGTCGGATGCCTGTTTCTCGGCCATCAACTTGAACAATCTGTCGAGATACATGGTGTTGTCCCGAAGGCTGGTGGAGAGAACCGATCGCGGTCACGGACGAGCGCGATCGGAACTCTTGACAATGTCATGAATTGACAAGAATAACCAAGGTCGAGCAAAGTAACAACTGGGCAGCCTGCCAGGCCGGTTTTTCTGGCGGCTAGCTGTGCGCAATTACCACGTATCTGCCAACACCACTGTCCAATCCATGCTCGCCATCATCGGTGGCAGCGGGCTTACCCGCCTGTCCTCGCTTGCCATCGCCCACCGCGAGGTGGTCCGTACGCCCTATGGCGAACCCTCTTCGGCGCTTAACTTCGGCCAGATCGCCGGGCGCGACGTCGTTTTTCTGGCCCGGCACGGGCACGGGCACACGATTCCGCCCCACCGTGTCAACTATCGCGCCAACGTGTGGGCCCTCAAGGAACGGGGCGTCGACGCGATTCTCGCGGTGGCTTCCGTCGGTGCAATCGACTCCGTTCACGCACCTGGTGATTTAGTGTTGCCGAATCAACTTGTCGATTACAGCAGCGGGCGCGAGGCCACGTTCTTCGATGGCGGCGACCGCAAGGTCGTGCACGTCGATTTCACTCACCCCTATACCCCCGCGTTGCGCGATCGTTGCCTCGTTGCCGCTCGCGACGCCGGGATCGCGTTGCATGACGGTGGCGTGTACGCGGCCGTATCCGGTCCCCGCCTCGAGACCGCCGCGGAAATCGATCGCTTGGAACACGACGGCGCAACGCTCGTGGGGATGACAGGGATGCCCGAAGCGGTGCTGGCCCGCGAGCTGGGTATCGCTTATGTTGCGATCGCGGTGGTTGTCAATCATGCGGCGGGTCGGGGTGACAGCGCCGAGACGGTCTCCCTGGACCGTATCGTCGCGGTTCTCGAGACGTCGATGGACAAGGTGCGGCAACTGATCGACCGCGTCGTGGCGCAGGCTGGCGCGTGACGGCCTCGAGACCACGACTTCATTTGCCGGAGACTGACGCATGATTCGACCTATCCTGCGCATGGGCGACCCGAGGCTGCTGCAACGTTCGCAGCCGGTCGAGCGCTTCGCGACACCCGAGCTGAGAGAGCTTCTCGTTGACATGCGGGAAACCATGATCGCGGCGCACGGCGCAGGGCTGGCGGCCCCGCAGATTGGCGTGCTGTTGCGCGTCGTGATTTTTGGATTCGAGCACAGCGACCGCTATCCCGATGCCGATCCGGTCCCCTACACGGAAATCGTGAACCCGGTATTGACGCCATTGAGCACCGAACTCGAGGAAGATTGGGAAGGCTGCCTGTCCGTGCCCGGATTGCGCGGACGGGTGCCGCGGTATTCGGCGTTGCGCTATACGGGATTCGATCCTGATGGTCGGCCGATCGAGCGCGAGGTGACGGGATTTCACGCGCGCGTCGTGCAGCATGAGTGCGATCACCTCGACGGCATTCTGTACCCGATGCGGATGCGCGACATGCGGCTGTTGGGCTATACGGACGTATTGTTCCCCGACGCGGAACTCATCGACGAGTAGCGGCGCGAGGCCGCAGCGAGGGGCTCCGCGCGTAGCAAGGGGATCGCGCGAGCCGAGTCGACGCGAGCGGTCGACGCGAGTAGCCAGTTATTGACTTGGTGGCTAAGGAGGCCGCGGCGCGCGCGGCTCGCGTCAGTTCAACCGCAATTGCTCGTACAAAGCGGTTTCCAGCTTGAGCAGCGCAGATTCGTCGTGCAGACGGGCGCCTTCGAGCAGGAAAACATCCTCGACCCTTTCGCCAAGCGTGGTGATCTTGGCGGTGGCGACATTGATGTTGGCCTTGGCGAGGAGGTAGGCGATCCGCGCGAGCAGGCCGGGGCGGTCGCCGGCGACAATCTCGAGGATATAGTGCGTCCCCTTGTCGTCCGGGAACACTCGCACAGTCGGAGACAGGGGAAAGTGTTTCAGGTGCCGACCCGCGCGGCCGATGGCCGGCAACTCGAGCGGTGTGCGCTCGGTGAGGGCGCGCTTGAGCTCGAATTCGACGTAGCTGATGACCTCGCGGTAGCCGGCATTCGGATTCATCGGGTCATGCACGACAAAGGTGTCGAGCGCATAGCCGTGCCGGGTCGTGTGGATCTTGGCCTCGAGAATCGACAGACGGGAGCGTCCGAAGAAACCGCAAATGCGCGCGAACAACTCCTTCTGATCCGGCAGGTAAACCATCACCTGCAGCCCAACACCATCGCGCGCAAAGCGTGCCTTGACGATAGGCTCCGCATGGTCGACGCGAAAATAGAGGTGGCGTGCATGCCAGGCAATTTCGTCGGCAGAATGCCTCTGGAAGTAGACCGCGTCGAGCCGCTGCCACAGCGCGTTCTCCGCCCCGTCCGGTACCGCGTACAGGCGCAGCAGGCGGATCGCTTCCGCGCGACGCGCGTCGATGCTGTCGTGCAGCCGACGATCGTCCGGGCCGCCCACAATGCGCGCCTGGGTCGAGTGAAAGAGGTCTTCCAGCAATTTCGCCTTCCATGCGTTCCACACTCGCGGGCTCGTGCCGCGAATATCGGCAACCGTCAACAGGTACAACGCGGCCAGGTGGCGTTCGGTCTTGACCTTCGCCGCAAACGCGTCGACGACCGACCGGTCGCTGATGTCCTGCTTTTGGGCCGTCATCGACATGGTGAGGTGCTGTTCGACCAACCACGCGACCAGCGCGGAATCTTCGGCTGACAAGCCGTGCTCGCGGCAAAACCGTCGTGCGTCGCGGGCGCCCAACACGGAATGATCGCCGCCGCGCCCCTTGGCGATGTCGTGAAACAGCGCCGTAATGATCAGGATCTCCGGCCGCGCGAAATCTGCAATCAGCCGTGAGCACAGCGGGTATTCGTGCGCGTGCTGCGGCTCCATGAAGCGGCGCAGATTGCGAATGACCATGAGGATGTGCTCGTCGACCGTATAGACGTGGAACAGGTCGTGTTGCATCTGACCGACGACGCGCCCGAATACCGGCAGATAACGGCCGAGAATCCCGTACTCGTTCATGCGGCGCAGCTCGTGGGTGACGCCGCGCGGCTGACGAAGTATGTCGAGGAAGTGCGCGCGGTTGACGGGGTCCCGCCGGAAGGCCGCATCGACCTGGTCGCGGTCACGCCACAGCGCGCGCAGCAACGGCGCCGACATGCCTTTGAGTTCCGGATGCTGCTGAAGCGTCAGGAAACTTTCGAATATTGCCGCCGGTCGACGGACAAACAGCGTGTCGTCCTTCAAGTCGAGCAGTTCATCGACGGCCTGAAAATCATCGTCGATCGCGCGAACCTTGACTTCCGCGGGAAACAATCGCGCGTGCAGGTTCTGCAGCAGGATCACATTGATCTGCCTGATTGATTTCGCGGCGCGATAATAGCGCTGCATGAGTTGCTCGGACGCACGCCGGTTCGGTGTGTCCGACAAGCCCATTTCGCGCGCCAGCGCGGTCTGCACATCGAATATCAGGCGATCTTCACAGCGGGCTGCCAGGTAGTGCAGGCGAATGCGCAACTCGTCGATTAGGCGCTCGTGACGCGAGACCTCGCGCGCTTCGACAGTGGTCATCAGCTCGTGCCGGGCAAGCTCCCGCCACGTGTGACCCAAACCTGCCGCACGCGTGATCCACACGATGGTCTGCAGGTCGCGCAGGCCGCCCGGGCTTTCCTTCACATTGGGTTCGAGGTTGTACGCGGTGTCTTGATGACGCAGGTGACGCTGTTGCTGTTCGAGCACTTTCGCCTCGTAGAAACCGCGCACATCGAGCGTTGCGCCGAAGCGTCGATGAAAGCGGTCATAGAGCGAACGCGAACCTTCGAGTAAGCGGTGCTCGAGCAGGCTGGTGCGGATCGTGATGTCGTTCGCCATCTCGGCTTCGCATTCTTCGATCGTGCGCACGGAATGGGCAACCTCGAGGCCGGCATCCCATAGCTGACCGATAAAACGCTCGATCGCGCTCTCCCCCGAGCGGTCAACGAGCGGTCGCGGCAGCAAAACCAGCACATCGACATCCGAGTACGGGAACAGCGCTGCGCGGCCATAGCCGCCGACCGCGACGAGCGCGGCATCGGTTGGCGCGCCGATCTCGCACCAGATGCCACGGACGATACGATCGGCAAGTTGAGATAGACGGTGCAGCAGCTGCTGCGGCTGGGGATTCGCAATAAAACCGACCCGAAGTTCCTCGCGGCCAGCCGCGAGCTCCCTCTTCCAGCGCAGCGAATCCGCGGCCGGCGCGAAGGGAGCTATGGCGAGCGTCGCGGCCACGCAGGCGCTACGGCGCGGGTAGCGGCGGGGGCGGAGCGCCGGATGAAAGCGTCAGTACTTCAAAGCCTTCGGGAGTGACCAGCACCGTGTGTTCCCACTGCGCCGAAAGGCTGTGGTCAGCGGTGACGATCGTCCAACCGTCGGCGAGACAGCGGATGCCCGGGCGGCCGGCATTGATCATCGGTTCGATGGTGAAAATCATGCCCGGCTGCAGCTTGAGGCCTGTTCCGGCGCGGCCATAGTGTAATACCTGCGGCTCCTCGTGGAACTGGCGGCCGATGCCGTGGCCGCAGAACTCGCGCACGATGGAGAAGCCGTGGCCTTCGGCGAAACGCTGGATTGTGGCGCCGATGTCCCCCAGATGCGCACCGGGTTCGATCGCGCGAATGCCCCGCCACATGGCCTCGTAGGTCACCTCGACCAAGCGCTTGGCCTGGATGGGCGGCGCCCCGACATAGAACATTCTGCTCGTATCGCCGTGAAAGCCGTCCTTGATCACGGTGACGTCGATATTGACGATATCGCCACCCTTGAGCTTCTTGTCTCCGGGAATACCGTGACAGACGACGTGATTGACCGACGCACACAGTGAAGCGGGATATGGGCGGTGTCCGGGTGGCGCGTAATTGAGCGTGGCGGGAATGACCTTCTGTACATTCACCTGATAGTCGTGGGCAAGCTTGTCGATCTCGCCGGTCGACACGCCGGGCTGCACGTGCGGTGTCAGGTAGTCGAGCAGCTCCGACGCCACCCGGCCGGCGATGCGCATGCCGGCGATTTCTTCGTCAGTCTTGATCGAGACCGACATGGTGTCCATGCCTCGCATGTTCTCAGCTTCGCAATAGTTCGTTGATGCTCGTTTTCGCGCGCGTGCCCGCGTCCACGCGCTTCACGATGACAGCGCAGTACAGGTGGCACTTCCCTTCACCCGACGGAAGGCCGCCCGCCACGACGACCGAGCCCGACGGCACACGGCCGTAGCTGATCTCGTCGGTCATTCGATTGTAGATCTTGGTGCTCTGACCCAGAAACACGCCCATCCCCAGCACTGAATTCTCCTCGACGATCACGCCCTCGACGACTTCGGAGCGCGCGCCGATAAAGCAATTGTCTTCGATAATGGTTGGGTTGGCCTGCAGCGGTTCCAAGACCCCGCCGATCCCTACACCACCGGAAAGATGGACGTTCCTGCCGATCTGGGCACAGGAGCCGACGGTCGCCCAGGTGTCGACCATCGTTCCTGAATCCACGTAGGCGCCGATGTTCACGTAGGACGGCATCAGCACGACATCGGGCGCGATGTAGGCACCGCGTCGCGCCACGGCAGGCGGGACCACGCGCACGCCTGCCTTCGCAAACGCCGCATCGTCGTACTGCGCGAACTTCGTCGCGACCTTGTCGTAGAAGCGAAACGGCGCGCTGGGCGAAGCCAGGCCGAGCGCTGCGTTGTGGGCAAGACGGAACGAGAGCAATACCGCCTTCTTGAGCCATTGATGCGTGACCCAGGCGCCTCCACTTTTCTCCGCGACGCGCAAGCGTCCAGCGTCGAGCTCGGTGATCGCTGCCGCAACCGCGTCCCGGATCGCGGGGTCGACCGAGCCAGGGGACAGTTCGGTACGTCGCTCCCAGGCGGCGTCGATGATCTGTTGCAGGTTTGGCATGAAAGGCGCGGACAACACAGGCAAAGCATCCATTTTACCGTACCGGCGATGCCGTCCCAATGCTTCCTAACCTCGGCGGGCAAATGCGACAAGTCGGTCGATGCCTTCGGCGCATTCGGCGAAGTCCGCGACCAGCGCAATGCGGACGAACCCTGCGCCCGGGTTGACGCCGTCCACGTAGCGCCCTAGATAGCTGCCTGGGAGCACGCTGACGGATTCTTCGGCGTACAGGCGGCGGGCGAACTCGGCGTCGTCCCCCGCTACCCTGGTCCAGAGATAGAACGAGGCATCGGGTCGCGACGCAGGGAGTGTCGCGTTCACCACCGGCTGCAGCCTGGCAAATTTTTCGGCATACATCGTTCGATTCGCGCGCACGTGCTCTTCGTCCTTCCATGCGGCGAGGCTGGCGGCAGCGACCGCCGGGGACATCGCCGAACCGTGATACGTGCGGTAGAGCAGAAAGGCCTTGACCAATGAGGCGTCGCCGGCGACATAGCCTGAGCGAAGCCCAGGCACGTTCGAACGCTTGGACAGGCTGCCGAACGACATCAGCCGCGGGTAACCCGTGCGTCCGAGCACATTCGCCGCGGCCAGCGAGCCAAGAGGCGGTGCAGCCTCGTCGAAGTACACCTCGGAATAGCACTCGTCGGCGACGATCACGAAGCCGTGTCGATCCGACAAAGCGAACAAGCGGCGCCAGTCGTCGAGTGTCATGACGCGTCCCGTCGGGTTGTCCGGCGAGCAGACAAACAGGACCTGCGTCCTTCCCCACACCGTATCCGGGATCTGATCCCATTGCGGTTCGAAGCCATGTGCCGCGAGTTTGTTGATGCAGAAGGGTACGGCACCGGCAAGGAGCGCCGCGCCTTCGTAGATCTGATAAAAAGGGTTGGGCACCACCACCGTAGCGCCGACGCGGCTGGCATCGATAACCGTTTGCGCAAACGAGAACAGTGCCTCGCGGCTGCCGAGGACAGGCAAGACCTGTGATGTGGCGTCGAGCGACGCGAGTCCGTGCCGTTGCCTTAGCCACGCGCCAATGGCCTCGCGCAGCGCGGGCGGCCCGGCCGTTGTGGGATAATTCGCGAGGCCGCCGCTCCCCGCGCACAGTGCATCGCGAATGAATTGCGGCGTTGGGTGCTTGGGTTCGCCGATCGACAGGCTGATGGCCGACCGTTGCGGATCGGGCACGACTCCGGCAAAAAGTGCGCGCATCCGCTCGAACGGATACGGCTGCAAAAGCGAAAGATGCGGATTCAACGGCAGGTACGCGAAGGCGCGCGATCGTGAGCGAAACGCAATTATACGGGACACAGGACGATGGTTCCCCGGCATTGCCGATGCGCTGGAGGGTCGTCGCCGCCGTAGCGCTGCTCGTGGCACTCGCGTTGCTTGCGCTGACGCTTGCGCATTGGGGTTGGCGATGGTTCGGCCCGACGCCGATGGCGATCGTCGCGACCGCGCAGAATCCCAACGATGCGCAGCGACTTGCCGATGCGCACCTGTTTGGTACGGCGCAGCCAGCCGCCGCACCCGGTGCGGTCGCCGCAACCACGGCCCTCGGCGACCTGCGTCTGCTCGGCATCATTGTCCAGCGTGACGGCCAAGGCTACGCGCTGTTCCGCGCCCCCACGCGCGGGCCGCTACTCATTGCCACCGGCCAGGACGTTGCCAACGGCGTCAAGCTCGAAGCCATTCGTCCTAACGGTGTGACGGTCATCGACGGTGGTGTTCGGCGCGACATCCAGTTGCGTGCGGCGCTGCAGACTGAGAAGCCGCGCGCTGCGGTGGCGGCCGTCAACAGCGCCGCGTCGGCGTGCGCGCCGCCGGCGGGTTTCTCCGGGCCCGTCGTGCGTCTGAACGCCGAACTGCTGGGCGGCATGATGAACACCACCGACGCATGGAAAGCCTTGGTGGAACCTGGCGCGGGCGCGCTGATCGTGCGCGATCAAAGCGGGTTTGCTACCAATCTGGGCCTGCGTAACGGCGACCGCGTCGAAAGCGCCAACGGTGTCGCGCTGGCGATCCCTGCGGACATCCCGACGATGGTCCTGCAACCGCTGACGCGAAGCCAGCCAGTGTGGCTCGCCGGCAGCCGCGACGGCAAACCCCAGCACTGGCTGTATCTGAACGCGGGGGCGTGCCCAGGATGACCGCGTAGGAGGTCAGCCGTTGCTCGAGCGCATCGCGGATTCGGCCGGCTTCGGCAACCAATCGATCAGCTTCGCCAACGAATCGATGCCACCGGTGGCAGGCCAGTGCTCCGGCGTGTCCTCCGGCGCGAAATAGCCATAGCGCGCGACTAGCGTTTTCATTCCTGCAGCGATCCCGGCGGTAATATCGCGCTCCGCGTCGCCTACATAGAGGCAGTCCGCGGCGTCGACACCAAGTTCTTTAGCCGCCGCAAACAACGGCGCAGGATGCGGTTTGGCGTGCGGTGTCGTATCGCCGCAGATTACGGTGCCCGCACGCGGGACGAGCGCGAGATGTTTCACCAGTGGCAACGTGAAACGCTGCGCTTTGTTGGTGACGATTCCCCAGCGCAAGCCGCGACTCTCGAGTTCATCGAGCACCAGGTCGGCACCATCGAATAATCGCGATTGATTCAACATTCCGCGTTCGTAGTAAGCGAGAAACGCCTCGCGCAAGGACTCGTAGTCGCCGTCGCCCTTCGTCGCCCCCATTCCGGCGGCCAGCAGCCCGCGCGCACCGTGCGATGCATAACCCCTCAGAGCGGCGAGGGGCAATGGTGCCAGCGAGTGATCGGCACGCACGCAATTGAGAGCCGCAGCGAGATCCTCGGCAGTGTCCGCGAGCGTGCCGTCGAGATCGAACAGCACGGCGTGCACACGGAGCGGCGCAAAATTAGCGGTCACGACGGTACGTAGCGATGTAGTTGACCGTGGCGTCTGCTTCGAGCCGATAAACGCGGGTTAGCGGGTTGTACGTCATGCCAATCATCGCGTCGGCTTCGAGCCCGGCGCGACGTGCGTAGGCGGCGAGCTCCGCGGGCTTGAGGAATCGCGCGTAATCATGGGTGCCGCGCGGAAGCAGCTTCAACACGTATTCGGCGCCGATGACCGCAAACAGATAGGATTTCGCGTTGCGATTGATCGTCGAGAAAACGACGGTGCCGCCGAGCCGCGCCAATTGCGCGCATGCAGCGATCGTCGATGCCGGATCAGGCACATGTTCGAGGAGCTCCATGCAAGTCACGACGTCGAACGTGCCCGCGGATTCCTGCGCCAATGCCTCGGCGGCGATCAGGCGGTAGTCGACGATGGCACCGGATTCGAGTTGATGCAGTTGCGCGACCCCGAGTGCCTTGTCGGATAGATCGATGCCGGTGACGTGCGCGCCTCGGGCCGCCATCGCTTCGGTGAGAATGCCCCCGCCACAACCGACGTCGAGGACCCGCTTTTCGCGCAGGCCGCCGCAGCGCTCGGCGATATAGTCGAGACGTAGGGGATTGATGTCGTGCAGCGCCTTGAACTCGCTGGTCGGGTCCCACCAGCGATGCGCAAGGGCGCCGAACTTGGCGAGTTCAGCCGGATCGGCGTTGGATGGGTTCATTGCAATCGATCCTGCCAGAAACGAGCGCGCGCGGCGACATCATGCGGATCGAGGCGGGTCAGCAGGCGATCCGCGACGAGCCGCTCGCCGGCGACCCACACGTCGGAGACCTGATCGCGTCCGGTGACGTTGACGAGATGCGAAACAGGATCGTAGCAGGGAAGATGGTCGAGGCCGCCCATGTTCACGGCAATGAGATCGGCGTGCTTGCCCACCTCGAGTGATCCGACATCATGGTCGAGACCCAGCGCTGCCGCCCCGCCGAGCGTCGCCATGCGCAACACGTTTGCGGCGGGTAACGCAGCGGCGTCTCCTGTGACGCCCTTGGCAATCAACGATGCGAGACGTGCTTCACCGAAAACGTCGATCCGGTTGTTGCTCGCGGCGCCATCCGTTCCGAGAGCGACGTTGACGCCTTTTCCGGCTAGCGCAGTGATGGGCGCGATGCCGTTGCCGAGCTTCAGATTGGATGTCGGACAATGCACCACGTGGCAACCTTGCGTCGCGAGCAGGTCGATGTCGACGGCATCGAGTTGCACGCAATGAATGGCGGTGAATCCCGGACCCGTGACACCGAGCCGATCGAGCCGCTGCAGTGGTGCGAGCCCGAACTTGGTTAGACTTTGGGCACGCTCGTCCGGCGCTTCCAGCAAGTGGGTCTGGATGTAGAGGTCGAGCTGCCGCGCGAACATCACGATCTTGGCCCAGCTGTCGTCGCCGACCGTGTACGGCGCATGCGGAGCGAGCGAGAAGCCAAGACGCGGTTCGCTCTTCCATGTGTCGCGTGCGGCCAACCCCACGCGCAGGCAATCATCGGCGTTGGCGGCGTAAGGCGTCGGAAAATCGAGTACCGGCAATCCCAGCATGGCGCGCATCCCGCTGGCGTGATACGCCCGCGCGGCGGCGTCGGGAAAGAAATACATGTCGTTACTGCACGTGATGCCACTGCGAAGCATTTCGGCCGCGGCAAGCAAGGTTCCGTCGTGGACGAATTCCGGATCGAGGAAGCGTGCTTCGCGCGGCCAAATGTGTTCCTCGAGCCACGGCTTCAATGCGACGTCGTCAGCAATGCCTCGTAGCAGCGACATGGCGCCGTGCGTGTGCGCATTGACCAGGCCTGGCATTAGCACATGCGTTGCCAACGAGACGGATTCTCGGGCGGTGAAATCGCGTTCAGCGATGGCGGTGGGGCATACCGCGACGATGCGCTCCCCATCGATCACCACGGTGTGGTCGGCAAGGGCGCCGGCGGGTTCTACGGGTATGACCCAGCGGGCATCGAGACGCAGGTCGACAGGCATCGGCATAGCGCTTGAGGGTCTGATGTTCGACTGCAGACGTCAAGAGGCGGATGGGCGCAAACCCGACGGCGCATCGTGCCGCGCAACATAAAGCGCGCTGTCGCACCAAAGAAAAAGCCCCGCACACGGCGGGGCTTTTTCGCGAACCGGGCGTCGTCTTAACGCTTGACCATTTCGCCCTTGACTTCAACTTCGACGCGACGGTCGGGCGCCAAGCAAGCAACCAGTTCTTTGAAGTTCTTCTGATTGCATACCAGACCAGGAACAGGCTGCGTCTTGCCCATGCCGAGGGTTTCGATCTTATCCTTGGCCACGCCCTTCGAAACCAGGTAGTCGCGCACAGCATTCGCACGACGTTCCGACAGTTTCTGGTTGTAGGCCTGGGTACCGATCGGATCCGTATGGCCAGTCACCAACACGAGTTCGAGCCTGGTCACGCCGCTCAGCTTGCTGATAACGTCGCGATCGATCGCAGCCATGCCTTCGGGCTTCAGAACGGCCTTGTCGAAATCAAACAGCGCCTTGCTGGCAAGGGTGATCTTCTGCACACCAGGAGCCGGCGGCGGGGGTGCCGGGGGCGGCGGTGCCGGAGGTGTCATGGCCGGCGCCGGAGCAGGTGCAGCCGCGGGCTTCGGCACGAGGTCGGGGTCGCATTCGATAATTGCCATGGCGGGCGTCCAATATCCGGTACGCCAGCACAACGTGTCGTTTATTCCGGGTTTGCCACCGTAAGAACCGCTTTTCCAGATGTTGGCATCTGGCTTGCCATACCCAAACAGCACGTAACCGCTATTTTGCGGATTGGCCTGGCCGAACGCTGCGGAACCCAACATGGCGGCGGCGGTGCCGGTCATGATGGTCGCAATCAGACGAAGTTTGTTCACTTTCACCCCTTTGGCAGAGTTGTTGAGGTTTACCCGTATATTTTTCGACGCGTAACGGCAACTTTTGTGGGTCGTCCGGAAACAGCGACTTGCGAGCGACTATAGCATAGGGATTTTGGCGCTGCAAAGCGCAATTTGGATTCTCGCAACAGGAAGTCCAAAGGTGTCGCGACAATACAACGGTCATGTTAAGATTCGTCGTTTTCCACCCTGTCTGGCTTGATCCGCGAATACGGGCTTCAGAGAACGATTCTGCAACCCGGGCGCGGATGATCAGCCTGGTTCCGCTTTCGATCCTTTCAACCCCTAAAGAGCACCCTATAAGATGGAGCAGTTCGCCAAAGAAACCGTTCCGGTAAGCCTCGAAGCAGAAATGCGGCATTCCTACCTTGATTACGCCATGAGCGTGATCGTGGGACGTGCACTTCCCGATGCCCGGGACGGGTTGAAGCCGGTGCATCGCCGGGTCCTGTACGCGATGCACGAAGCCAACATTGTCTTCAACCGGCCGTACGTGAAATGCGCCCGGGTCGTTGGCGACGTGATGGGCAAATATCACCCGCACGGCGACATGTCGATTTATGACGCGCTGGTGCGAATGGCGCAGGAATTCTCGCTTCGCTACCCGTTGATCGATGGCCAGGGCAATTTCGGATCAGTCGACGGCGACAACCCGGCGGCGATGCGCTATACCGAGTGTCGTCTTCAGAAAATCGCCAACGAATTGCTGGCTGACATCGACAAGGAAACCGTCGATTTCATTCCGAACTACGATGGCAAGGAGCAGGAACCGTCGGTCCTGCCTTCCCGACTGCCCAATTTGCTAGTCAATGGCTCATCGGGTATCGCCGTGGGTATGGCGACCAACATTCCGCCGCATAACGTCACCGAGACCATTGCCGGTTGTCTCAAGGTGCTTGCGCAGCCGGACATCAGCGTCGATGAACTGATGGAAATCATTCCGGCGCCGGACTTTCCCACAGCCGGAATCATTTACGGCCTCGAGGGCGTGCGCGAAGGCTATCGAACCGGGCGCGGCCGCGTCGTCATTCGTGCGCGTACCCACTTCGAGGACATCGGCAAGGGCGAACGTCAGGCGATCATCGTCGACGAGATCCCGTACCAGGTGAACAAGGCGAACCTGCTGATCCGCATCGGCGAGCTGGTCCGCGAAAAGAAGATCGATGGCATATCCGACCTGCGCGACGAGTCGGACAAGTCGGGCATGCGCGTCGTGATCGAACTCAAGCGCGGCGAAGTCGCCGATATCATCCTCAACAACCTGTACAAGCTGACGCAGTTGCAGGACAGCTTCGGCATGAACATGGTGGCGCTGGTCGACAACCAGCCGCGCCTGCTCAATCTCAAGCAGTTTCTCGAGTACTTCCTCCAGCATCGGCGCGAAATCGTCGTGCGCCGTACGCGTTTCGAGTTGCGCAAAGCGCGGGACCGTGGGCACCTCCTGGAGGGACTCGCGGTGGCGCTGTCGAACGTCGACGAAATCATCGCATTGATCAAGGCTGCCGCGACGCCGACTGACGCGAAATCCGGTTTGATGGCGAAGATATGGCGCTCCGGGTTGGTCGAGGACATGCTGCAACGGGCGGCGGCAGACGCTGCTCGTCCCGAGGGCCTCGCTCCTGAATTCGGCTGGCAGCCCGATGCGCGCCCGCCGGGCTACAAGCTGTCCGACGCGCAAGCGCAGGCGATCCTCGAACTGCGGCTGCAACGCCTGACCGGTCTCGAGCAGGAGAAAATCACTACGGAATACCGCGATGTGATGGCGCAGATCGTCGATCTGCTCGACATTC
Source organism: uncultured beta proteobacterium (assembly GCA_963732105.1). Lineage (GTDB taxonomy): Bacteria > Pseudomonadota > Gammaproteobacteria > Burkholderiales > Casimicrobiaceae > PALSA-1003. Next base: position 163,962 of record CAVSYL010000005.1, on the reverse strand, counting down.
TGGCCGAGCCCGGCCGAGTTACATCGATCGTCTCGAACGAGCTCGTGTCAATTCGCGACCAGTTCGGCGATGAGCGCAGGTCAGAGATCGTAGCGCAGGGCGTCGATCTGTCGATGGAGGACCTGATCACGCCGGAGGAAATGGTTGTCACGCTATCGCACGGCGGCTACATGAAAGCGCAGCCGGTCGCCGAATATCGCGCGCAAGGACGCGGCGGTCGAGGCAAGCAGGCAACCGGGACGAAGGAAGACGATTTCATCGACAGCCTCTTCATCGCCAATACGCACGATTTCATCTTGTGCTTCTCCAATCGCGGCCGTGTTTATTGGCTCAAGGTGTACAGCGTTCCCCAGGGCGGCCGTGTATCGCGCGGCAAACCCATCGTCAACCTCGTGCCGCTGCTGGAGCACGAGAAGATCACCGCGATCCTCCCAGTCAAGGAGTTCGCACAGGATCGCTTCGTGTTCATGGCTACTGCGCAAGGCACCGTGAAAAAGACACCCTTGTCGGAATTCTCGCGCCCGCGTCCTTCGGGAATCATCGCGGTCGATCTCGACGACGGCGATTTCCTCGTTGGCGCGGCGTTGACCGACGGCAAGCATGACGTGATGTTGTTCTCCTCGGGCGGCAAGGCCGTTCGTTTCGAGGAAATGGACGTGCGTCCGATGGGGCGCAATGCGCACGGCGTGCGTGGCATGCAGCTCGACCGCGGCCAGCGCGTCATATCGATGCTCGTGGCCATCGATGAGCGGCAGTCGGTGCTGACGGCTACCGAAAACGGCTATGGGAAACGGACGCCGATCGTGGAGCACACCCGTCACGGTCGCGGTACCAAAGGCATGATCGCCATCCAGCAGACCGCGCGCAATGGCAAGGTCGTTGCCGCCGCGCTGGTGCACCCGGATGACGAAGTCATGCTTATCTCGACCGGCGGCGTGCTGATCCGCACCAAGGTCTCGTCGATCCGGGAAATGAGCCGCTCGACGCAAGGGGTTACGCTAATCAACCTGGGCGAGGGCGAAAAGCTCGCGGGACTGGAACGCGTCGTCGAGACCGAGGACGACGTCGAGGAATAGGCAACGGGGCGCTCGAGGATTGTCCCCAGCACACGACTTGCGCCATGGCTGATCCACACAGCATTCCCGGCGACAACGCGCTGCAATTGAAGCGCTGCCGCGACGCCATCGACGCGATCGATCGCGAATTACTCAAGCTGCTCAACGAGCGCGCCAGCCAAGCGCAGGTCATCGGGACGCTCAAAGGCGACGGCCCCGCCTACCGGCCCGAGCGTGAGGCCCAGGTGCTCCGTGCGCTGCAGGAAGGCAATGCAGGCCCGCTGCCCAACGAATCGGTGGCCGGCGTCTTCCGCCAGGTGATTGCCGCATGTCTCGCGCTCGAGCAAAAGCTTCGTATCGCCTATCTAGGGCCGCCCGGCACGTTCAGCCATGGCGCCGTCGCTCGACACTTCGGCGAGTTCGTCCAGGCCGAACCCTACGCGTCGATCGACGAAGTATTTCGCGCCGCAGAGTCCGGACAAACGGATCATGCGGTGGTCCCGGTCGAGAATTCGACCGAAGGCGCGGTCGGGCGCACGCTCGACCTCATGTGTCAGACCGAGCTCAACATCGTCGGCGAGATCAAGCTGCGGATCGCGCAGCACCTGTTGTCGAAGGCCTCAACACTGAACGACGTGGCGAAAATATATTCGCACGCACAGTCGCTGGCACAGTGCGCGCAATGGCTGGCGCGACACGTTCCTGCAATACCTCTCGTTCCTGTGGCGAGCAATGCCGAAGCAGCGCGGCTCGCGTCCACCGAACCCGGCGCCGCGGCCATCGCGGGAGAGACCGCTGCGGCAATCTACGGTCTGCGCATCCTCGCGCCGCATACGGAGGACGAGCCGAACAACACCACGCGTTTCTGGGTGCTCGGACGTCACGCGGTCGCGCGCTCGGGACGCGACGAAACGTCGCTGGTCATGTCCGCGCACAATCGGCCAGGTGCGGTCCACTCGCTGCTCGAACCGTTCGCCAAACACGGCGTGAGCATGACGCGTCTCGAATCCCGCCCGGCGCGAACGGGACTCTGGGAATATCTATTCTTCGTCGATCTCGAAGGTCACCGGGACGATGCGCCGGTAGCGGCCGCGCTTGGCGAGTTGCGCGAGCGCGCGCCGTTTCTGAAGCTGCTCGGGTCGTATCCGGCAGCGGCGGTCTTGAAGTAACTCGGGGCGAGACACCATGACGTCCGCCAAAATCGCGGCAACGGCACCGGAATACGTCCAGCGCTTGTCGCCCTACGTTCCGGGCAAACCGATCGACGAGCTCGCTCGGGACTACGGTCTTGCCGAAGACCACATCGTGAAGCTTGCGTCGAACGAGAACCCGCGTGGCCCGAGCGCCAAAGTGCGGCAGGCAATCGTCGACGCTGCCGCGGGCGTGACGCGCTATCCGGACGGCAACGGCTTTGCGCTCAAACAGGCCCTTGCCTCGCGCTTTTGCCTGAGTATCGATCAAGTCGTGATAGGCAACGGTTCAAACGACATACTGGAGCTCGCAACGCAGGCTTTTCTGCGCCCTGGCGATGAGGCCGTGTACTCGCAGCATGCGTTCGCGGTGTATCCACTGGCCACGCAGTCGCGCGGCGCCATGGGCGTTGCTGTTCCCGCTCGTGAACTGGGCCACGACCTGCCTGCGATGCGCGCGGCGTTGACGCCACGCACACGCATCGTGTTCGTTGCCAATCCGAACAATCCCACGGGCACTTGGCTGGCACCCGACGCGGTTCGCGCGTTCATCGCTTCCGTTCCTGCTGAAGTGCTGGTGGTGCTCGACGAAGCGTACAACGAATATCTCGAGCCGTCGCAGCAGGCCGACAGTGCTTCCTGGTTGCCGGCGCATCCGAATCTGCTCATCTCGCGCACGTTCTCGAAAGCCTACGGCCTCGCCGGGCTGCGCGTTGGTTACGGACTTGCGGATGCAAGCGTTGCAGGCATGCTCAATCGCGTGCGGCAACCGTTCAACGTAAATTCCATTGCCCAGGCGGCCGCGATCGCGGCTCTGGCCGATATGGATTACGTTACGGAAAGTGCGCGCCTGAACCGCGCCGGACTCGCGCAATTGACGCGCGGACTCGACGCGATCGGCGTGGCTTGGGTTCCGTCGCATGGGAATTTTCTGCTCGTGCACGTGGGCGACTCCGCAGCGGCGTACGAAGCGCTGTTGCGCCAGGGTGTCATCGTGCGACCGGTGGCCAACTACGGCTTACCCGAGCATTTGCGCGTCTCGGTGGGCTTGCCGCCCGAGAACGAACGTTTTCTGACAGCGCTGCGGACCGCGCTGGGGCGCTGACCGCATGCCTGCTCCGCCACTCGGCAAGCTCGTCGTTGTCGGCGTTGGATTGATCGGCGGTTCGTTCGCGCTCGCGCTCAGGAATGCTGGCGCGGTTCGCAGCGTCGTCGGCATCGGCAGGAGCGAAGAGAATCTAGCGTCCGCGCAACGGCTCGGCATCACCGACCGCATTTACACGATGGCGCAGGCGTGGCAGGCGGAATTGCGCGAGGCCGATCTGGTCTTGCTGGCGGCCCCGGTTGGGCAAATGCCGGAACTTTTCGCGGCGATCGCTCCGCACCTGGGCGCCACTACGATCGTTACCGATGGAGGCAGCACAAAACAGGATGTGATCGCCGCGGCGCGCGCGTCCCTTGGCGCGTCATTGCCACGCTTTGTGCCGGGACATCCGGTCGCCGGCACGGAACACTCGGGCGCGGCCGCGGCATTTGCCTCGCTCTATCGGGACAGGAACGTCATCCTGACGCCGGAAGCGGAAACCCTGCCCGAAGCCGTCGCGCAGGTGCGCGAGCGCTGGACGCAGTGCGGCGGCAACGTCTGCCTTCTCGATGCGGCACGTCACGATGCCTTGTTTGCCGCGGTGAGCCATCTTCCGCACGCACTGGCGTTTGCGCTGGTCGCCGAGCTCGCCGCCAGACCTGACGCGGACGATTATTTCCGTTACGCGGCGGGCGGCTTTCGCGACTTCACGCGGCTGGCGAGCAGCCATCCCGAGATGTGGAGGGACATCTGCGTCGCCAATCGCGACGCGTTGCGTACCGAACTTGCGGCCTATCGGGGCTCGCTCGACCAGATCGATCGCATGCTGGCGACGGCCGACGGCCCGGCGTTGGAAAGGCTCTTTGCCGCGGCGCGCGACGCTCGCACCGCGTGGCTTGCAGGGCACGCCACCAGCGACGACCTCTGACCATGGAATTCCTGGACCTGCCGCCGATCCAGCGCGTCGCCGGTACCGTGCGGATGCCTGGTTCCAAGAGCATTTCGAACCGGGTGCTGCTGTTGGCGGCGCTTGCCGACGGCACCAGCGAACTCGAAGGGTTGCTCGAATCGGACGACACGCAGGTAATGCTCGATGCGCTCAAGAGGTTGGGTATCGCATGGCACAAGGATGCAGCGCATCGGTACGTGATCCCCGGGGCCCGCGGACCGGTCCCGAACAAACACGCGGACCTCTTTCTCGGACTGTCCGGCTTGTCGATGCGCACGCTGACCGCGGCGCTCGCATTTTGCGCGGGAAACTATCGACTCGATGGCGTCGCGCGCATGCGCGAGCGACCCATCGGTGACCTGGTCAGCGCTTTGCGGCCGCTGGGAGCGCGAGATACGTTACGAACTGGCCGACGGCTATCCACCGTTGCTCATTGGCCCGGGCAACGCGGCGACAATCGAGCGCACGCGCATCCGCGGGGACGTGTCGAGCCAGTTTCTGACGGGACTGTTGCAGGCGTTGCCGTTGCTACCCGCGGGCGCGGAGGTCGACGTTGACGGCGAACTCATTTCCAAACCTTACATCGAGATCACGCTCAATCTGATGCGGCGCTTCGACGTTGTCGTCGAGCGCGACAGCTGGCAACACTTTCGAGTCCCGGCGGGTGCGCGCTACCGAAGCCCGGGACGCATCCACGTCGAAGGTGACGCATCGTCTGCATCCTATTTTCTCGCCGCAGGCGCTATCGGCGGCGGACCCGTTCGCGTCGAGGGAGTCGGGCAGGCCAGCGTGCAGGGAGACGTTGCCTTTGCCGACATGCTGGCGGCGATGGGCGCCACGATTCGCGGTGATGACGACTGGATCGAGGCGCAGGGGGAGAGGCCTCTGCGCGGCATCGACTTCGATTGCAACATGATCCCGGACGCGGCGATGACCGCGGCGACGGTTGCGCTGTTCGCCGAAGGTCCCACGACGTTGCGCAACATCGGCAGCTGGCGCGTCAAGGAGACCGATCGCATCGCAGCGATGGCCACCGAACTGCGCAAGCTCGGTGCGGGCGCCGACGAAGGTCCGGACTGGCTGCGCGTCACGCCGCCGATGGTTTTCCGAGCCGCCACGATCGACACATACAACGACCACCGCATGGCGATGTGTTTCTCGCTGGCCGCGCTCGGGGGTGTGCCCGTTCGCATCAACGATCCCCAGTGCGTTCGCAAGACGTTTCCCGACTATTTCACGGAACTCCGCCGGTTGGCGACGTGAGGCCGACCGCCGTCGGACGGATGGTTTTTATGCGTGATCGGTACAAGGAGGCCGCGCAATGACGTCGGCACCTCCGGTTATCACGATCGACGGCCCGGCGGCGACCGGCAAAGGCACTGTCGCCAAAGGCGTCGCGCAGGCGCTGGGGTTTCACTACCTCGATAGTGGTGCGCTCTACCGGCTGGTTGCGCTGGTGGCGCTGCGCCACGGGCTGTCTGAGGTGGAGGAAGGGCCGCTCGCTGTAGCCGCCCGCGCGATGAACGTGGTCTTCGACGGCGAGATCATCCGGTTGGACGGACAGGAAGTGACTGCAGCGCTGAGGGAGGAGGCGGTGGGGACAGTTGCATCGCGGATCGCGATCCTCCCCCGACTTCGTGCCGCCCTGGTGTCCCGCCAACGCGCGTTTCGCGCGGCCCCAGGCCTCGTTGCCGAGGGTAGAGACATGGGTACAGTTATCTTCCCCGATGCGGGGCTCAAGGTGTTCGTGACTGCCAGTCTCGACGAACGGGCAAAGCGCAGGTATAACCAGTTGATCGAAAAAGGAAACTCGGTTACACTTGACAGTCTTTTGCGCGATATTCGGGAACGGGATGCTCGCGACAGCACCCGAGCGACGGCGCCGCTGCGAAGGGCTGTCGACGCCGTCGACCTCGATACGACAAACATGACGATCGACGCAGCCATCGCCTTCGTGCTTGAGCACTACCGCGCAGTGGCTGCTGCCGAACGGCGGTAAACCCGAGGGACCGGCGCCACCGCCACCCTTGGTTGCAACGGGCCAGCCACCGGGCGCATCGCGACCTGTCCGGAGGCTGGATTCATCAACGAACCCGCAGTCGCGCCAGCGGCCGCGGAGGATTTTGGGATAACGATATTCATGTCAACCGCTATGTCAACTTCAATACCGACTACAGGTACCACCAACCCGCCCACTCCGATGAAGGAGAACTTCGCGGCCCTGTTCGAGGAATCGCTCGCACGACAGGAAATGCGGCAGGGGGAATTGATCACCGCCGAGGTGACCCGCGTCGATTTCAACATCGTCGTGGTCAACGCCGGTCTGAAGTCCGAAAGTTTCATCCCCATCGAAGAATTCAAGAACGACAAGGGTGAGGTCGAAGTCAAGGCCGGAGATTTCGTCACCGTCGCCATCGAAAGCCTGGAAGACGGCTATGGCGAAACGCGCCTGTCGCGCGACAAGGCCAAGCGGCTCAAGGCGTGGCACGATCTCGAAGCGGCCATGGAGCAGGGCACGATCGTGTCCGGCCTCGTGACCGGCAAGGTCAAGGGCGGCCTGACCGTGATGGTCAATGGCATTCGCGCCTTCCTGCCAGGATCGCTCGTCGACATTCGTCCGGTCAAGGACACCTCTCCGTTCGAAGGCAAGGCCCTCGAATTCAAAGTCATCAAGCTCGATCGCAAGCGCAATAACGTCGTTGTGTCCCGACGAGCGGTGCTCGAAGCGAGTCTCGGCGCAGAGCGTGAAGAGTTGCTCAAGACGCTTCAGGAAGGCGCCGTCGTCAAGGGCATCGTCAAGAACATCACGGATTACGGTGCGTTCGTCGACCTCGGCGGCATCGACGGCTTGCTGCACATCACCGACCTCGCGTGGCGTCGCGTGAAGCATCCTTCCGAAGTGCTGGCCGTGGGCGATGAAGTCACCGCCAAGGTCCTCAAGTTCGACCAGGAGAAGAACCGCGTTTCGCTGGGCATGAAGCAGCTGGGCGAGGACCCCTGGGTCGGCTTGTCGCGCCGTTATCCGACGGGCACTCGCTTATTTGGCAAGGTCACGAATCTCACCGATTACGGCGCGTTCGTCGAAATCGAACAGGGTATCGAGGGCCTGGTTCACGTGTCCGAAATGGACTGGACCAACAAGAACATCCATCCGACCAAGGTCGTTCAACTCGGCGATGAAGTCGAGGTGATGATCCTGGAAATCGACGAGGAGCGCCGCCGCATCTCGCTGGGCATGAAGCAGTGCATGCCCAACCCGTGGGACGAGTTCGCGATCAACCACAAGAAGGGCGACAAGGTGAAGGGCCTGATCAAGTCGATTACCGACTTCGGAGTCTTCATCGGCCTGCCCGGCGGCATCGATGGCCTGGTGCACCTGTCCGACCTGTCCTGGTCGCTGGCCGGCGAAGCAGCCGTTCGCGACTACCGCAAGGGCCAGGAAGTCGAGGCGGTCGTGCTGGCGATCGACGTCGAACGCGAGCGCATTTCGCTTGGTATCAAGCAGCTCGACGGCGATCCGTTCTCGAATTACGTCGCGGCGCACGATAAGGGTACCGTCGTGAACGGTACGGTGAAATCGATGGACGGCAAGGGCGCAGTCATTACGCTCGATGGCGACGTCGAAGGCTATCTGCGCGCTTCTGAAGTCGCACGCGATCGCGTGGAAGACATCCGCTCGCATCTCAAGGAAGGCGATGCGGTGTCGACGATGATCATCAACATCGATCGCAAGAATCGCTCCATCAACCTGTCGATCAAAGCCAAGGACAACGCCGACGAGTCGGAGGCGATGCAGCGCATCAGCACCGAGAATTCGGGCACCAGCGCCGGCACCACCAACCTGGGGGCGTTGCTGAAGGCCAAACTCGACAATAAAAGCCAAGGGTAAGCGAGCCCGTGATGACCAAATCGGAGCTGATCGACCGCTTGGCGGCGCAGTTCCCGCAGTTGGTGGCTAAGGATGCCGAACTCGCGGTCAAGATGATCCTGGATGCCATGGCCGAAAGCCTGGCCAAGGGCGAACGCATCGAGATCCGCGGGTTTGGCAGCTTCGGGCTCAATTACCGGCCACCGCGTACGGGGCGCAATCCAAAATCCGGCGAGCGGGTGCAGGTGCCCGAGAAGCACGTCCCGCATTTCAAGGCTGGCAAGGAATTGCGTGAGCGCGTCGATTTCAAGGACCTCAAGAAGGGTTGATGTTGAGCTTCTTTGGGCGGCCTACTGGATCGCAGTGATGCCGCCCTTTAATTTCTCCGGAACGACGCAATGACTATCGTCCGCTGGATCCTTGGCGTCGCGATCTTCCTGTTTCTGCTGCTGGTGTCGCTGCAAAACGCGGACCAGGTCAAGCTCCGCTTCTATACGTGGGTGTCGTGGGAGGTTCCGCTCATTCTGCTGCTGCTGATCGTGTTTGCGGTCGGCGTCACCGCCGGTCTGCTGGTCGGCGCGTTCCGTACAGCCCGACTGAAGCGTCAGCTGAGCAGAGTGCGTCGCGACCACGCCAACCAGGTCAGCACCATGCCGCTGCCGCCGATGGACAGTCGTTAGCCACATGGATTTCGAACTGTGGTGGGCGCTGCCGATCCTGATGCTGTTCTTCGGTCTCGGCTGGGGCGCCGCGCGCATGGACATCAAGTATCTGCTCCGCGAGTCACGGGCACTGCCGCTGTCGTACTTTCGCGGCCTGAATTTCCTGCTCAACGAACAACCCGACAAGGCCATTGAATCGTTCATCGAGGTCGTCAAAGTCGATCCACAAACGATCGACCTGCATTTCGCGCTCGGTAATCTTTTTCGCCGGCAGGGCGAGATCGATCGCGCCATACGGATGCACCAGAACCTGCTTGACCGCGCCGACCTTCCGAACGAAAAACGCCAGATCGCTTCGTTCGAACTCGCTCAGGATTTTCACCGTGCAGGTCTCCTCGATCGCGCCGAAGAACTGTTCACCAAGCTCGATGGCAGCCCGTTTGAACTCCAGTCCCAGGGTTTCCTGTTGCAGATCTACGAGCAGGAAAAGGACTGGTCGAAGGCAATTGCCGTCACTCGGCGCATGGAGGCGCTTGCCAAACGGCCCTACTTCAAGGAGATCGCTCACTACCACTGCGAGCAGGCGCAGAATTCGTTGCTGCGCTCGCAGTTCAAGGAGTCGCGTGAGCACATCGATCAGGCGCTCGCGGAATACAAGCTATGCACGCGGGCGACCATTCTGCTGGGCGACGTGGAAACGCAGGAGGGCAACTATCCTGCCGCCATTGCCGCGTGGCAGCGCATCGAGTCGCAGAATCCCGCCTACCTCGGTTTGATTGCGGAGCGCTTGGCCGACGCTTATCGCAGAACTGGCGACGCACCGCAGGGCATCCGTGTTCTGCGGAACTACGAGGACCAGTATCCCTCCCTGGATTTGCTGACGACCCTGTTCAATCAGATCCTTGCGCACGAAGGCGCCGAAGCGGCAACGCAGTTGATCAAGGAGGAGCTTGCGCGCAATCCCACTCTGCTCGGACTCGACAAGCTGCTCGAGGCGCAACTGACCGCGGCACCTGCGGAGCGACGCAACGATCTGGAGCTGGTGAAAAATCTCGTCAGTCAGCACATCAAACGGCTGGGAATGTATCGCTGCGAACAATGCGGCTTTCGGGCCAAGCAGTACTACTGGCGCTGTCCTGGCTGCGGCAAGTGGGAAACGTACTCTCCGCGCAGGACGGAAACGCCCGATGGCTTTGTTTGATGCGTTTTGCCGCCCCATAACCCGATGCATGCAATGGAGCGTCTGACTTGAAACTGCGCGAACCTCGAATCATCGTGGCGCTCGATTTCTCCGATGCCGCGAGCGCCCTGAATCTGGCGGCGAAGCTCGACCCCGAGACCTGTGCGGTCAAGGTTGGCAAGGAGTTGTTCACCAGTGCCGGACCTGAGCTCGTCCGCGAGCTCGTTCGCCGCCGCTTTCGGGTATTTCTCGATCTCAAGTTCCACGACATCCCTAATACGGTTGCGCAGGCATGCGCCGCTGCCACTCGCCTCGGCGTATGGATGATCAACGTCCACGCGGCCGGGGGCAATGCGATGCTGACCGCTGCGCGTGACGCCGTCGCCAATACCGCGGCCGCCGAAGGGCGCGCGCGGCCATTGGTGATCGCCGTGACGCTGCTCACCAGCATCGCCACGGACGACTTGGCGGCCATCGGCGTGGCCGGGACTGCGGATGCGCAGGTTCTGCGGCTCGCTAAGCTGGCGCAGGCGAGTGGACTCGACGGTGTCGTGTGTTCCGCTCGGGAGGCTGCAATGCTGCGCGCCGCGTGCGGCGCAAAATTCAAGCTGGTCACCCCGGGTATCCGGCCCGCGGGTACGACTGCTCACGACCAGGCGCGAGTCATGACGCCCGAGGCGGCGATCTCCGCGGGCGCGGACTTTCTCGTCATCGGCCGCGCGATCACCGCCGCCGGCGACCCGCTGCAGGCTCTCCGTGACATCAATGCCACGCTCGAGGCGCCGGCGTGAAAATCACGATGATCGGCGCGGGCTACGTCGGCCTAGTCACCGGCGCGTGCTTCGCCGAAGTCGGCAATGACGTGCTTTGCGTCGACGTCGACGCCGCCAAGATAGCCATTCTGGAGGGCGGAGGAATACCGATTCATGAGCCGGGGTTGGCGGAAATGATCGCTCGCAACGTCGCGGCGCGACGCCTCCGGTTCACGACCGATCTCGATGCCGCCGTAGCCCACGGCATTTTGCAATTCATTGCGGTCGGTACGCCCGCCGAAGAAGACGGCTCGGCTGACATGCGACACGTGGTTTCAGCGGCCGAAAACATCGCGTCGAGAATGATCGAATTCAAGGTGATCGTCGACAAATCGACGGTCCCGGTCGGTACTGCCGACCGCATACGCGATACCGTTGCCGCCGTACTCGCAAAACGCCAGGTGAGCATACCTTTCGCGATCGCGTCGAATCCCGAGTTCCTCAAGGAAGGCGCCGCAGTACAGGATTTCATGCGTCCCGACCGAGTCGTGATCGGCGCGGACGACGAGCGCGCGATTTCGCTGCTGCGAGCGGTGTACGCGCCCTTCCAACGCAATCATGAACGATTGCTGGTGATGCACGTTCGCTCCGCCGAGCTGACCAAATATGCGGCCAACGCGATGCTCGCGACGCGTATTTCCTTCATGAACGAACTTGCCAACCTCGCTGACGCTTTGGGCGCCGACATCGAGCAGGTGAGGCAGGGCATCGGTTCGGATCCGCGCATCGGTTATGGTTTTCTGTATCCAGGTGCAGGATATGGGGGGTCGTGCTTTCCCAAAGACGTCAAGGCGTTGCAGGCAACTGCCCGGCAGCATGGCAATCCGCTGCGCATCCTTGCCGCCGTCGAGGCCGTCAACGATGCACAGAGAATGCGGCTGGTCGCGAAGATCACCGCTCGTCTCGGCGAAAACCTGCAAGGCAAGGTAATTGCGCTGTGGGGGCTCGCGTTCAAACCCAATACCGATGACATGCGCGAGGCGCCGTCACGGGCCATCGTGAGCGCGCTGATCGAGCGGGGCGCCAGCGTGGTTGCCTACGATCCCATTGCGATCGACGAGGCGAAGCGGGTTTTCGGTCCGCTCCCGGCGCTAAGTTATGCTAGCTCCCCGCTCGACGCCGTGAATGGGGCCGATGCGCTCGTGGTCGTTACCGAGTGGCAGGAATTTCACAGTCCGAATCTCGGCGAGCTCAAGCGAACGATGCGACAGCCATTGCTCTTCGATGGCCGTAATCTATTCGATCCCGCGCAGGTTCGCGGTGTCGGACTGGAATACTTCGGCATAGGGCGCGGATGACGATCTCCGCAAGCCGGCAATTTGCCCAGTTCCGGGAGGCCGTGCGCAGGTCGCGGGTTCTTGTAGTCGGCGACATCATGCTTGATCGTTACTGGTTTGGAGACGTGGAACGGATCTCGCCGGAAGCGCCGGTGCCGGTAGTCAAGATCGCGCGGACCGATGAACGCCCTGGCGGTGCCGCCAACGTCGCGCGCAATGCGGCTGCGCTAGGCGCGCAGGTAACGCTGATCGGCGTTATTGGTGACGACGAGCCGGGGCGATCGCTCGAGCGGCTGCTCGCCGGCGAGCATGTGCGTGCGTCGCTGCATCGCGACGCGATGCTGCCCACTACGGTCAAGCTTCGCGTCATCGGACGCCAGCAACAATTGCTGCGCGTCGACTTCGAGACCGTTCCCTCGGCCGAGGCGTTGGCCGCCAAGCTGGCCGATTATGAGCGGGCACTCCCGGACGCCGACGCCGTCGTCGTGTCCGACTACGGCAAGGGCGGCCTTGCGGATATTTCCCGCATGATCGAGCAGGCGCGAGCGCACGGCATACCCGTCCTGGTCGATCCCAAGGGTGAGGATTATCTTCGCTATCGCGGTGCAACCATGCTTACCCCGAATCGCGCCGAGTTCCGCGAAGTCGCCGGACGGTGGCGCAATGAAGCCGAGCTGGCGACCAAAGCGCAATCGATGCGATCCGAACTCGCGCTCGATGCGCTGCTGATCACGCGTTCGGAAGAGGGCATGTCGTTGTACACCGATGCCGGCGCGCAGCACTTCCCCGCGCAGGCGCGCGAGGTCTATGACGTATCGGGCGCGGGCGACACGGTCATTGCGGCCATAGGCGCGCTGATGGGGGCACGCGCCGATCTTGCAAGCGCGGTGCAGATCGCCAACCTGGCCGCGGGCGTCGTCGTCGGGAAGCTCGGAACGGCCGTAGTCCACCCGGACGAACTCGCGCAGTGACCGTCGCTTCCAAGTGCGATGATTTCCGACGCAGGCAGTGACCATGGCAAGAGCAAGAACGGCATACGCGTGCACCGAATGCGGCGGTCAGACCAGCAAGTGGCAGGGTCAGTGCCCACACTGCAGTGCGTGGAACACCCTGGTCGAGACGATTGCAGCCAAACCCGCCTCGCGCTTCCAAGCGCTCGCCGGCACCAGCAGCATCGTGCGCTCGCTGGCGAGCGTCGAGACCGCCGCGAATCCGCGCTCGCCCACCGGCATTGAGGAATTCGATCGAGTCCTTGGTGGTGGCCTTGTTGCCGGCGGCGTAATTCTGCTCGGCGGCGATCCGGGCATCGGCAAGTCGACGCTTTTGCTGCAGGCGACGGCGGCCATCGGTGCGTCGCGGCGCTGCCTTTACGTCACCGGTGAGGAATCCGTTGAGCAGATTGCGCTACGGGCGCAGCGTCTCGGCTTGGTCAATGCGCCGGTCGAGCTGCTCGCGGAAGTTCAACTTGAGGCGGTTATCGGCGCGATTCGTACGCTGCAACCCGAAGTCGTCGTCATCGATTCGGTCCAGACCGTCTACACGGAGGCACTGGAATCCGCGCCTGGAAGCGTGGCGCAGGTCCGCGAGTGCGCGGCGCAGCTCACTCGGCTCGCTAAGCAGAGCGCGATCACCGTGATCCTGGTCGGACATGTGACCAAGGAGGGCGCCATCGCGGGCCCGCGCGTGCTCGAACACATCGTCGATACGGTCCTCTATTTCGAGGGCGACACCCATTCCAGCTTCAGACTCGTGCGCGCGATCAAGAATCGCTTTGGTGCGGCCAACGAGCTCGGCGTATTCGCCATGACCGAGCGAGGCCTCAAGGGTGTCACGAATCCATCGGCCTTGTTCTTGTCGCAACACGGCGAGCCCGTTGCGGGCAGCTGCGTCCTCGCCACGGTCGAAGGCTCGCGCCCGATGCTGGTCGAGGTGCAGGCGCTGGTGGACTCGTCACCGACCGGAATCTCGCGCCGGCTGGCCGTCGGTCTCGACCCACAACGGGTCGCGTTGCTGCTGGCGGTGTTGCATCGTCACGGCGGCGTGGAAACTGGCAATCTGGACGTCTACGTCAACGCGGTGGGCGGCATGCGCATCGGCGAACCGGCGGCCGATTTGGCCGTCTTAATGGCGGTCTATTCGTCCTTGAAAAACAAACCATTAGAGGCTAAATCTATTGTATTTGGCGAGATAGGATTGGCGGGGGAAATCCGGCCAGTCCAGCGAGGGCAGGAGCGGCTGCGTGAGGCCGCGAAGCTGGGTTTTCGTCGCGCGCTTATCCCTGCGGCCAACAAGCCGAAGCAGCCCATCGACGGAATCGAGATATTGACTGCCGGCCGGGTCGACGAGGCACTGCGCCTGTTGATGATCTGAATTGGGGATCATGCCGGGCGCTCGCGGTTGGGCGTTCTCACCGATCGCGAACTAACCGCGGAGGCCGCCGTCAACGGCGTGGTCACGAGGCGCTAGGAGTATTGACGTACGGGCAATGTGCGGGTCGAATAGCACAACGACGTGTGCCTTAGCGAGAGCTGGGGTCTACGTTTCCGGCATCCATCAGAGGAGTTCGCAAAATCATGGCCACCAAATCGACAGCGAAATCGTCCGCTCGCGCACGTGCGGGCGCCAAGAAATCGAGCGCAAAGGCTGCGCCCAAGGCAGCGCCAAAGACGGCGCCGTTTGCCATGCCGTCGCCGCCGGATTTTCGTGACCTAGCCAAGATGGCGAAGGTGCTGACGCCCGAGCAGGCGTTCGATCTCTATAAGTCGAACGCGAAAATTGCGCTCGACGTAATCAACGCAGCGATCGAAAACACGACGAAGCTGCGCAAGTTGCAATTCGCCGGCGAGGAAGAAGCGCGCTCGATGCAGAAAAAAGCGCTACGGCACGCCGCGGAAGCGAGCGATCCGCACGCGCTGATGGCGGCGGGTCAGAGCGTGACCCAGGAATCGGTCGACAAGGCGATGCGGTACTGGGGCGAGATGTTCGACATGATTGTCGAGATGCAGAAACGACTGTTTGCGTTGATGGAAGAGCAGATGGCGGGCGTGCCGGGCGCCAAGGAGGCAAAAGCTGCCTTGGCGATGATGCCCGACATGAGTCAGGCGCAAAACCTGATCAAGGCGATGCAGGGCGTGATGTCTTCCGGCGGAAATG
This sequence comes from uncultured beta proteobacterium, assembly GCA_963732105.1. Lineage (GTDB taxonomy): Bacteria > Pseudomonadota > Gammaproteobacteria > Burkholderiales > Casimicrobiaceae > PALSA-1003. The sequence goes on along the minus strand of CAVSYL010000005.1, from coordinate 148,732 downwards.
CATTCGAGTCGATGCAAAAGGTCATGGGCGACTTTGCGCGCATGGCGCAGCAGTCGATGCCCGGTATGAAGCGTTGAACGCTTGGAGGCTCCCGGGCTTTGCGTGGCGCCTTCAGGCAACGCCATCCGTGACCGGGTGGTACGTATTCACCTTGAGCGGCGCGTCTGCGTAATTGGGCAGATTCGAGCCCCGGATGCCAATCGGCAGGCATCCGGCCAGGAGCGCTGCAAGAAACAGGCAACTCAAGATCCTCAAGGCAGAGCCTCCGTTGGCATAGTGCAGTCCGCAGTTTGACATCGATATACGGCGTCGTCGTCCGTATTCCGTCGCGGATCGATTCTAATGGTGCCCAGGGCCGGACTTGAACCGGCATGGCCGCTTGCGCTGCCGAGGGATTTTAAGTCCCTTGTGTCTACCAGTTTCACCACCCGGGCTCGCGGACATTTTATCGTCGCACGGCAGGCGCGGGGTGGAATCGATTGCGTCAATGGAGGCGTTGCTGGCACCAATAGCCGTCGCGCCCTGTTCGCGCTCTATGATGAAGCGAGCGAGGAAGTGAGTTGCTAGCCGTGTGCAGGACATCCTAGCCGCGGCAGATTCATGGTCTGGTTATTGCTTGCTGATGGTTGATCGCAACGTCAGAACCGGTGCGGCTTCGCATTGATGAGAAAACTCTCGACGTATCCCAACGTTTTCGACTTGCCGCGACGCCAGGCGTTATTGGTGAGTTTTGGCATGCTGGTCGTCGCGGCGGGTCTCGACTACGTCACGTCGGTCGAAGTGTCGCTCGCAGCCTTGTACCTGTTTGCGATTCTGACCGTGAGCTGGAATCGCGGCATTGGCTGGGGCGTAACCTTCGCCGTGCTCTCGCTTGCATGCCAGATCGCCATGGGCCTGCTGCAAGGACACCCCTACTCGAAATTGTCGTACTTCTATCAGTCACAGGCCAACGTGTTTTTCGGGTATTGCGTGGCCGTATTTCTGACCTCACAGTTGCGGAGCCTTTTCGAGCGTGAGCGCCAGACCGCCCGCATCGATTTGCTGACCGGTGTGAAAAACCGGCAGGGCTTCCATGAAGTGCTGGGAGGAGAAATCTCTCGACACCTGCGCAATAAGGCGAGCTTCTGCCTGGCCTACGTTGACTGCGACAACTTCAAGGCCGTCAACGATCGTTTTGGCCACGGCGAAGGGGATCGCCTGCTCGAGGCCGTGGGTCACGTTACGGCGGCGAGCGTTCGGCGCAGCGATACGGTTGGGCGACTCGGTGGCGACGAGTTCGCAATCCTGTTTCCGGAGACGAATCAGGCAGAAGCGCTGGCTATCGAAGCCAAGCTTCGCGAAGCGCTCAATACGATCACGCGTCCACGCCCATGGTGGGCGGTGACGTTCAGCATCGGCATCGCGACTTTCGAAACGATGCCCGCATCGGCCGATGCAGCGATGGGGTACGTCGATCAACTCATGTATCGCGCCAAGCGATCCGGCAAGGCACACACGATCTCGGCGGTGTTTGACGATACCTTGAGTGGCGCTGAAGGCGCAGGCCCGGCGATGCGGCGTGCGCCCGAAAGCGACGGCTGACGGCTACGCGTGGGCGCGGTTCCTGGCGTGGCGCACGGCGTCCTGCAACCACTGTTTTTCTCCTAGGACCCGGCTCGCGTAGGCGAAACTCGAGTCGCCGATGGCGCCGTTATAGAGTTGGAGACCGGCCAGCTCGTTGCCGCCGCGTCCGATGTATTCCTTGAGGATTTTCACGCCGATCTGAATATTGGTGCGCGGATCGAGCACGGAGGCCCGATCCGCCGCATCGAATTTTTCTGCGTGGTAGCGCGGAATCACCTGCATCAGGCCCATCGCGCCGCCGTCGCTTTGTGCGACCGGATTGAAGCGCGATTCGACCGCAATGACCGAGACGATCAGAAGGGGATCGACGCCGTGGCGCGCGCCTTCTCGATAGGCGGTACGCACGAACTCCCGCGTTGCCTCTTCGGAAACGCGATACTTCCTCGCAACGATTACCGCGAGGGCATCCATGCCCGGATCCGCCGGGGTGGCTGCATGAGCAGGTTGACTTCCGGTCGACCCCGGTTCACTGGATGGCGCCCGCGACGCCGAAAGCGCATTTGCGGGACGGGCATCGAGTGGAGAGGTCGCTGCGGAGAACAGCAGAACGAGGAAGAGGACCGCCGCCAGCGCGCCGGCGGTTGCTCGGTGGTGGCCCGATGCAGCAAGCGTTGCGACCGCTCGTGCTCGCGCCAACGGGTAGTACCAGGGCTTCGTCATCGGGACACTCCTGACGTTGGGTCGTGCCGTGGCTGCGAGCCGCGATGGGCTGCCGCCATGGCCGCCAGGGGTTACCTTGCTTCGGTAACGGGCCTCCCTAGCTTGAACATTCGCAAGTCCAAAGTAACCATTAAACAAAGAGTTGAATCAAAGCCTCGAACTCCCGAGGCGACCTCGGCCCAAATTGCTGCGTTGCAACAAGCGCGAAGTATACAGGCCGCGACCCGCCTGTCAAGGCGAGCCCGACGGGCGCGCATACCGAATCTAACGCATTGTTTATTATGGACAGCGCGACGGGGCAATGCGTTCCCACCCGGCGATCGACGGTATAGGACGGAAGTGACGATGACCCAGGTTCGTGGGCCCGGGCTGTGGTCAGGGATGGCGGCGAGCGCGAAGTTTGAGGTGGATGTTCTTTTCCTGCGTGTAGCGCAGCATTTCCTCGAGGCATTCCTCGCGTCCGAAGCCGGACTGCTTGACCCCGCCGAATGGCGCGCCGAGGAAATGCTTGCCGACCTCGTTGATCCAGACATATCCCGCCTGTACCTCCATGGCTGTTCGATAGGCGGTGGAAAGGTCGTTGGTCCAGATCGAGCAGGTCAGGCCATAGTCGACTGCATTGACGTCTTCGAGCATGCGCGCTTCGTCGGACCATTTCAGGATCGCCAGCACCGGGCCGAACACTTCCTCGCGCGCCAAGCGCATCGTCGTGGTCACATCGACGAAAACCGTCGGTTCGACAAAAAAGCCCTTCGCCAGCGCCGGGTCGGTGGGCCGACCGCCGCCATGGAGCAGGCGCGCGCCTTCGTTGTGCGCTGATTCGATGTGGCCCAGGACGCGCTCGAGCTGCGCCCGGCTCACGATGGCGCCCATCGTCGTGGCCGGATCCGTCGCGATGCCCGGCTTGTACGCATGCAAGCGGTCCTTGATCCTCTCGACGCACCGCGTCGTGGATCGCAGCATGGACGAAGGCGCGGCTGGTCGAGCCGCACGATTGTCCGCACCAGGTGAAGTTCATGCCTGCCACGACGCCGCTCGCAACCTCGTCCGGATCGGCATCGGGATAGGCGATCAGGGCGTTCTTGCCGCCGAGTTCGAGCAGCATCGGCTTCACCGTGCTGCTGGCCGCGCGCATCACCGCCCGGCCAGCGGCGACACTGCCGATCAGAGCCACCATGGCAACGTCCTTGTGCGACGCCAGGGCCGCGCCCGTATCACGATCGCCCGGTAGAACGTTGAATACACCCGCGGGAAGCAGCCCGTCGACCAATTCCGCCAGACGCAATGCCGAAAGCGGAGACTGGTCTGGCGGTTTGACAATGACACTGTTGCCTGCCGCGAGGGGGGCCGCTGACTTGCCGGCAGCAAACATGAATGGATGGTTGAACGGCACGATGCGCGCAACCACCCCGACCGGCTCGCGTACCGAAAAATTGACGACCTCCGGCCCCATCGGGATCGACGCGCCCTTCATCTCGGTGACCAGTCCGGCGAAGAAATCGATCTGCGCGGCGGCGATCATCGCGTCGCTCACCATCTCGCGCATCGGATTGCCGCAATTCGCAGCGTCGATGGAGGCAAGCTCGCTGGCGTGTTCGCGCAGAAGCTGCGCGACGCGCCGCAGGATGCGCGCCCGTTCGAGTGGAACGACCGCGCGCCATTCGACGAATCCGCGCCTAGCAGCGGCAACCGCTGCATCGACGTCGGCCTCGCCACACGTCGCGACGCGTCCGAGCGATTCCCCCGTGCTCGGATTGATCGTGTCGTGCCATTGGCCCGAGAGCGGGTCTCGCCAGGCGCCGCCGTAATAGGCGTTGTAGTGCGTAGGGAGCGGAAGCATGCGTGCGCCTTGTGTATGCCGTTTCAGGCGATTGTTCTCATGGGTGCCGCGGACGGCCAATCCTGCCGATGAGCGCGTTGGCGGCGATCGCGAGGACGAACAGCAGGATCAGGAGCGCATACATGCGCGGCATGTCGAAACGTGCGTAGGCCTGGATGATCAGATAGCCGATCCCCCGGTTCGACAGCTTGGTTTCAGCGAGCAGGGTCCCGATGACGGCAACGCCGAGTCCCAACCTGAGGCCATTGACGATGGGCTGGCGCATCGCGGGCAGGTAGATTGCCGTGATCATCTGCCATGTCGTCGCGCGGAAGCTGCGACCGACGCGGATCAGGACGCGATCGATCTGGCGCATGCCGGCAGCGACGCTGATCGCGATTGGAAAAAAGCAGGAGACGACGCCCATCGCAATCTTGGAGCCGGTGCCGACGCCGAACCACATGATCATCACCGGAAAGAAGATGATTTTCGGTGTCGGCCCGAGGTAGTAGATGAGCGCCTCGTACGCCTCGGAGAGAAATCGGTTGGCGCCAAGTGCAATCCCGACCGCGAGACCGCTCACGCCACCGATCAGCAGTCCGATCCCGATTTCGGTCGCCGTAATGGCGAGATTGGCGTAAAAGTCTGCGCCGACCAGCAGGTTTCCCACCGCCTTGCCGATGGCCAGCAGCGACGGGACGACGTCGCGGAACAGCAGCCCGGACGCGGAGACGGCTTCCCAGGTCGCGAGCACGGTCGCAATGATGACGATCCGCAATACCGTCACCCGCCACCTGCTGCGCGCGGCCCTGATCACGCCGCCGGCGTCAGCCATCGCTCAAGCCGCCCCGTGATATCGAAAAAAACGATGCTCGTCAGGATCACGAAACCAATCGCTCCATAGGTGCCCGGCAGGTCATAGCGTTCGGCGAGTTCGTTGATGAGTTGGCCGAGGCCACCGAAGTTGATCAGGAATTCCACACCGACGATGTTGATCATCGCAAAGATGAGGCCAAGGCGCAGACCGACGAATACCGAAGGCAATGCGCTGGGCAGCAATATTTTCCAGAACTGTTGCGAGGGACTGAGGCGGAAGCTCCGTCCGACGTTGATCAGCACATGACGCGTCGCGGCCAGACCCTCGACAGTTTTCAGGATCACCGGCGCCAGTCCTGCGACGAAGCCGATCGCGACGATGGTCGTCGCGCTGCGGCCGAACAGCACCAGGAACAGCGGATACGCGAGCACGATCGGCGCGGCCGCGAGCGCGCCCACCCACGACTCGCACGCACGGCGCAGGACGTCGAAACGATAGAGGAGAGCGCCCAGCGCGATGCCGATGACCGCCAGCAACAGGCTCGCCCAAAGAACTTCCTGCAGTCGTTTGCCAGAATCGGTGCAGGACGTTTTCCTCGCTGATGATGCGCGGAAGCGCCGCGAAGATCTGTGATGGCAGCGGCACGATGAAGCGATTGATGACGCCCTGCCGGATCAGCGATTCGATCAGCGCGACCGCAGCGACCAGCGTGCTTAGGCCGAATAACCGTGCAGCTGCGCGCGATCGCAGCCACCGAGGCTGCATCACCGTCTGACCCCGGCCTGCAGCACGCGGGACTCATCTTCCTGGATGCCGCGGGTCGCCTCTTCGCGCAGGTCCTGCCAGATTTGCGCGACGCAGTGTCCGAAGGCATCGCTGCTGACCACCGCGGAGTCGCGAGGATGCGGGAGGTCGATGTCGACGATGCGCTTCAGTCGCCCCGGTCGATACGTCATGACCAACACCCGATCGGAAAGCTGCACGGCTTCGGTGAGATTGTGGGTGATCAGCAACGTGGTCTGCTTGAGCGTTTGCTGGATCTGGAGGACCTTGTCGCCGAGCAACAGCCGGGTCTGCTCGTCGAGCGCCGCAAAGGGCTCGTCCATAAGCAGCAGCTTGGGCTTCGACGCGAGCGTGCGCGCCAGTGCAACGCGCTGGCGCATGCCTCCGGACAGCTCGGCGGGAAAGTGGCGCTCGAAGCCACGAAGCCCGACCATCGACACGAAATGCGCGGCCTGGTCCAGCCGCTCCTGTTTTGCAGCGCCGGCGATTTCGAGTGGAAACGCGACATTTTCGAGAACGTTGCGCCACGGAAACGTCGACTCTTCCTGGAAGACCATGCCGATCGCGGGATGCGTTCCGGCCACGACATCGCCGGCAACGCTGACGCGTCCTTCGTAATCGCCGACCAAGCCACCGATAATGTTGAACACCGTCGACTTGCCGCATCCCGACGGCCCGATGATCGAAACGAATTCTCCGGCGGCCACGGAAAACGACATGCCGTCGACCGCGATGGTTACGCCGTCGGCGGTCTGAAAGCGTTTGGTGATGTTGTCGACGTCGAGGAGCGAGGCGCTTGCCATGGACATGGCTACCTGCGGGTGTTCGCAGTGAGCGCCGCGGTCATCGATGGCGTGTAGCCGGGCTGAACCCGCACATCGACCACGGCCACGTTGCCGGCGATCACAGCTTGCAACGCTGTCTGCAGCGCAGACGCAAGATCCGCGACGCGCTCTATCGGGCCCCAGCCCATGGCGCCCTGCGCACGCCCGATCGCCGCCAGGTCAATGTCGGGATCGGAGATTCGCTGGCCGATCCACTTGTTTTCGACCGGTCGGTCGCGCATGCGCGCGACGCGCTCCTGATGGACCTCATCATTGTAAAACGAGCGGTTGTTGGCGACGATGAGCAACAATGGAATGCGATAGTGAGCGGCGGTCCACAGCGAGGTCGCACCCATCAGGTAGTCACCATCGCCACAGATCGCCACGGGAAGGATCCCCGATCCTCTGAGTGCGAGCGCGGCGCCCACCGCGATGCCCGGACCCCCGCCAATGCCGCCGCCTCCATCCGAGCCCAGAAAATCCAGCGGATGACGGAATAGCCAGCTTTCGCCGTTCCACGATAGCGGCAGGTGCGTGAGCGATACCCGGGACGTACCAACGATCCGGCGCAGCGTTACTGCCAGATCGTCCGTCGAAATCAAGCCACCCGCGACCGGCGTGGGCGCGAACAGGTCCGCGCGCGGCGTGTACGTTTGTCGGGTGGTGCCGGGGCCAAGCGCCGCGAGCAAAACCGGCACGACGCTGTCGGGCTGCGCCGCGATCATGCAATCGACGGGAGCAAGGCCCTGATAGTCCATGCTCCATCCGCCGTGCAGGGTGTGGTCGAGCGATACCTGGATGACGCGTGCAGGCGCTTCGCCGCCGCACGCTGCGCGGAGCGTTCCGGCGAGGTCGACCCAGTCCAGGCTGAGAATGACGTCGGCTTGCGCAATCTTCGCCGCCAGCGCCGGTCGCAGCAGGATGCCGGGCGCATCGACGTGGAGCGGATGATCGGTGGGAAACGATGCGCCCACCTTGAGGTCGGTGCCCACGTTCGCCCTTAATCGTTCGGCTAGGGCAACGCGTGCCGTCCAGGCGGCAGGGTCCCGTGACACGCGGCCGACCAACATCAACGGGCGATTGGCGCTGCGCAGGAGTTGTACCGCGCAATCGATGACGGCGGGAGCCGCTCCGCTCGGTGTTGCCGGCGTGTAGCGCGCCGCGGAAATCGGCGGAAGCTGTTCTTCGAGCGGAGCCTCCTGCATTTCCGGCGTCCAGATTTACGTAGACCGGGCCTTGGGGTGCCGACTGGGCATGCCACATCGCTCGTAACAGCGCTTCGCGCGCCGCGGCCGGAGAAGCCGGTTGGTCGTCCCACTTGACATAGGGACGGACGATCGCGCCCTGATCGCGTGCCGTGTGAATCCAGTCGATCCAGGGGCGGCGCTTGGCGGCGTCGACAGGACCCGTTGCACCCAATATCACGACGGGCACGCGGTCGCACCAGGCGTTGAAGATCGCCATCGTCGCGTGGAACAGGCCGACGTTGGAATGCACCGCAACGGCCATCGGTCGTCCGGTTACCTTGGCGTAGCCGTGAGCGATCGCCACGGCGTGCTCTTCGTGCAGGCAGAGGAGCATTTGCGGATCGCGATTGCCGAGGAAATTGACCAGGCTGTCGTGCAATCCGCGAAAGCTTGCGCCGGGATTGAGTGCGATGTATGGCAGGCCGAGTTCGCGCAGCGTCTGCGCGACGACGTCGCTGCCGAACTGCGGGGTCTGCGGCGGAGCCCCTTCAGGCCGTTCGAGCGAGGCTTCCTCGTCGAGACTCACGCGCGCACAGTCGTTACTGCCGAGGTGGAATCTGGATCAGCTCGACCAATTGTTCCTTGGTCAAGGGCGCCGCCGTGTATTTAAGCGCGACGGCGTCCGGGACGATCGCATCGAGGCCGACGATCTTGTCCGGATCCACCGCCGACTTGGGGAAGAAATCGTTACGCGTACGTTTGGCCATGTCGACGGAGATGCCGACGAATTCCGCATAAGCTTGAAGCGCGGCCGGATCGCTCGAGTAGAGTAGGTCGATCGTTTCCCGGTACGCCTTCATAAAGCGATCGATCACCGGCTTGCGTGTTTGCAGTGTCTGGACGTTGGTGATGAGCAAACGAACGGTCTGACCCTTGAATACCGCGGCGTCGTTGCCGGTGGCGATGATCCGGATCTTGCCTTCGTCCAGCTGCTGCAGGCCGAACGGCGGCGCAGACCAGCCGACGTCGATCTGGTTGGTCATCACTTGCGTCAGCGTGGGCGCGGGACCCCCGGTCGCCGTTGGCTTGGCCTTCAGATCGTATTGCTTCATGAGCGCGGTGACGATGCCGTCGGTCGAAGAACCCTTGGTCGAATACGCGATGGTCCTGTCGTTCGTGTCCTTGAGGGATTTGATCGATGACGTGGAGGGAACGTACCAGAACAGGTCCGCCGCGCCTGTCGTTTCGGCGCCGATGATGCGCACGGGGGCGCCCTTCGAGAATGCGCTCAGCACACCCATGATGCCGGGCGCGACACCAATTTCGACGCTGCCCGAGATAACCGCTTGCTGCGTTTCGCCGCCCCCCTGCGTCCACAGGATCTCGAGTTCGATGCCGTGCTTCTTGAAAATTCCGAGGCGCTGGCCAACCTCGGAGATGGTGGTATCCCAATTGCCGCGCTGACCCGCCGCAACCTTGAGTGTGTCGACTGCGTAAGTCGGTAACGATGCAGCGACCATGACGAGCGCCGCGAGGGCGCAGCATCCTAGGCGGAACCTGCTCATCTCCACTTCTCCTCAAAGACCCGTCTGCGCCGTTGTGGCCCGATCAGCAATATGAGTTTGAATCGGCGCTCCGCGCGAGCCGCTGGCTGCGCAGTGTGGCGTGTCGACCGAGATGCGTCAATCGCGCGCCAGTGCACTGCTTTTGAACGCGCCGCGCCGTTGCAACGTCGTTGCCGGGTTGCTTCGGCACGCCGGGCACGCCCTCTCGCCAGGTACGGATGTATGCTGCATAATGTTTCTGAATGTTTCCGAATGTTTCCGAGCGAACCACCTTGGGGAGGAGTTATGTTCAGAAGTTCTTTGCGTAGCGCGACGGTACGCATGGGTGGACTGGCCGATTTGCGTCGTAGCATGCTCGCCGCAGCATTCGTCGCGATCTGCGCATGCCCGGTCTTCTGTGTAGCACAGACCTCGGGCGCCGAGGCGCGTTTTGCTCGCGTCACCGAGGCGTCGGGAATCTCGCCGTCATTCCGGCCCGCTGGCATCAAACCAGGGAAACGCGTTCGGGTTGTGGTGGTCCTTTCGGCCGATTCTGTTGCCACCGTTCGTGCTCAGATGCCACACCACCTGATGGCTCCGTCTCAATCCGCTGCCGTCCAGAGTCAGGCCCTTGGCCAACAGGCTGCGGTCATGCCGATGCTTGCGCTGCATGACGCGAAGGTGCTTGCGCAGTATCAGCACGCGCTCAACGGCATCAAAGTCGAAGTGGACAGCTCCGAGCTTGCGGCGCTCGCCAAACTGCCAGGGGTCGTCAGCATCCTCCCGGTGGGACTCTATCAACGGGTCAACGCAATAGCCGTCCCGTTCATCGGCGCGCCGCAAGTGTGGCAGGGGATACCTGGCTTTCGCGGCGAAGGCATCAAGATCGCCGTCATCGACACCGGTATCGACTACACGCACGCCAACTTCGGTGGGCCTGGCACGGTGGCGGCCTATAACGCGGCCTTTGCGACCGACACGTTGCCTGCCGACCCGACGATGTTCGGTCCGGGCGCCCCCAAGGTAAAAGGCGGCACGGATCTGGTCGGCGACGATTACGACGCTGATCCAAACAATTCGACCTTTCAGCCCATCCCGCATCCCGATCCGAACCCGCTCGACTGCCCCGCAACGTCCGGCAGTGTGGGCCATGGGAGCCATACCGCAGGTAGCGCAGCCGGTTTCGGCGTCCTGAACAACGCCACCTACACCGGTCCTTACAACAGCGCAGCGTACCAACAGCAATTCCAGATCGGTCCCGGCGTCGCGCCGAAGGCCGACATTTATTCGGTGCGGGTGTTTGGATGCAACGGGTCGACGGACGTAGTCACGGAGGCGATCGATTGGGCCGTGGCGAACAACGTGGACGTGATCAGCATGTCGCTGGGAGCCAACTACGGCGACGCCAATACGTCGGATGCGATGGCCGTCCACAACGCGGTGCTTGCCGGCATCACCGTCGTTGCGGCTTCGGGTAACGCGGGGCCGGCGCCCTACATAACGTCCTCGCCCGCTTCCGGCACGGGGGCAATCACCGCAGCTGCCATGGACGGGACTTCCGTGATTCAGGGTGCGAATATGGCGCTCAACACGGGGTCCACCGTGTTGGCTCAGAACTCCAACTTGGCGCCACTGCCCGGCGGCGCGCTGCCCATCGTCGTCCTGCGCAACCCGGACAACTCGATTTCACTCGGTTGCAATGACTCGGAGTACGCCGCCGTCGCCGGCAAGCTGGTGGTGACCTTGCGCGGGTCCTGTGCCCGCGTCGCGCGCGCACAGTTGGGCCAGGCGCACGGCGCAGCTGCCGTGGCGATGATCAATACCGACGCCGGCTTCCCGCCGGTCGAGGGCCCCATCCCTGGCGTGACCATCCCGTTCCTCGGCGTACCGAGTACGAGCGGTGCCACACTGGCTGCAGCGGCGTCGGCGACGTTATCGGCTGCCACGATCACCAATCCAGGCTTCGAGACAATTGCCAGCTTCAGCTCGGGCGGACCACGAACAGGGGACAGCTTCTTCCAGCCGAGCGTGTCAGCACCCGGCGTGAGCGTGTTCTCGACGGCGTCGGGAACGGGTACTGGCGGCCAATTTCTTTCGGGCACGTCGATGGCCACGCCGATGATCGCCGGCGTCGCCGCGCTGGTTCGCCAGGCCCATCCGGGCTGGAGCGAAATGGCACAGCGAGCTGCTATCACGCAGACTGCCGACCGCTTTCAGTTGGTCGGATATTCGGCGCAACTCGCCGGCAACGGCGTCGTGCAACCGCTGCCCGCGACCCAGACGCAAGCGGTCGTGCTCGGCACCACCAGCGCTCCCGAGCCGCTTTCGCTCGGCTTCGCCGAACTGACGACGACGAATTACAGCGCCATTCGCAATCTGGACATCCGCAACAATGGTGCGACGCCGATCCAGTTCAACATCAAGGTCACGCCGGCCGGCGGAGTTCCGCACTTTGTCGCCCCGATGAGTCCGAGCATCACGGTCCCCGCGGCAAGCGACGCGTCCATGCCGATCAAGATCTCCGTTCCGGTGGGCACGGTAGGCGACTCGAGCGGCGGATTCAAAGACGTCGCGGGCACGGTAACGCTGACGCCGGCCAGTCCGTCGATGAACAACGGCGTGAGCCTGAACGTACCGTACTACCTCGTTCCGCGCGCGCGTTCCCTCATCCAGGTGTCGCACAACGTGCCGAGTCCCTCCAACCCGAACACGACGCTGAATGTAGCCAACGGGCCCGCAACCATTGCTGGCTCGGCGGACTTTTATGCGTGGGGGCTGAGCGCCGCGTCGTCCGGTCTGCCGTACATCGATATTCGCGGGGTGGGGGTGCAGTCGAACCCGATTCCCGGCCCCGATAGCATCCTCGTATTCGCCATCAATACGTTCTCGCGTTTCTCCAATGCTGCGGGAATCGAATGGGATATTTTTGTCGACATCGATGGCGATGGCAAACCGGATTACCAGATCGTTGGGGTGGACGGCAGCCTGCTGAACGCGGCACTGCCTGCCGGGCAACTGGTGACGGCGGTCTTCAATCTCGCGACGGGCGCAGGCTCCCTCGAGTTCAACGCGCAGCCGCCGACGGATGCCTCTACGGTGCTGCTTCCGGTCTTCGCGTCCGACCTCGGCCTCTCGCCATCAAATCCGCGGTTCAGCTACGTGGCAGTGCAAGCTACGAATCTGACGACGGGTGACGTCGACTTGGTCGTAGGCAAGGCTCCTTTCAACGTGTTCACGCCGTCAATTTCGAATGCGATGTTCGTCACGGTGTCGCCGAATCAGACGACCGGTGTGCCGGTCTCGATCAGGCCTGCCGAGTGGGCGATCACGCCGGCGTTGGGAGTGATGGCAGTATCCATCGACAACCTGAACAGCGCGCCGCAAGCCGACCTTATCCCGGTATCGCCGTAGGAGCACGGTCGGAATAAAAGCCCGTCTCGGGTTCTCCGCAGCGCGCTGCGGAGAACCTAAGGACGCAAGGCATCGCGCACCCGGCGTGTGCGATGCGCTGAGCGTCTCCGACCTCGCAATGTCCTGGCGGGGATGAAGTCCAGCACCAAGTCGGTGTCCCCGCCTAGCGTCATTGCGGGCGAACCCGGTATCATGAGCTTCCGCGACTTGGTGCGCGGCAAGCGCCTCGGATCCTCTCGCCTTCTGAAGGGAATGCGCGGCACAAAGCTCCGGCCGCCCTTGGCGTGCCAGGCTTGCGACCGTGTGCGCGCAATTGCCGACGTTAGCAAGCAACGCGACGGATACTCGAGTCTTTCAAAATCCGATTCAACCGAGGCACCGTGAACGATATCGCGCAACCAGGACGCTTCGGCAGCGGCAAGGAAGTCCGCCGACTCGAAGACCGTAGTTTGTTGACCGGCGCCGGATGTTTCGCAGACGACGTTTCGCCTCCGGATTGCGCGCACGTCGCATTTTTGCGCTCACCCCATCCGCATGCGCGCATCGCTTCGATTGACGCCAAAGTCGCGAACGGCATGCCAGGCGTGCTTGCGATCGTCACCGGTGAGGATCTGGTCAAAGCAGGCGTCAAGCCGATTCCGAATTCCGCGGACTTTCGCCGCGCGGATCGGTCGGCGACAGCCTCTCCCCCTCGCCGGGCGCTCGCCGCGGAAACCGTTCGCTTCGTCGGCGAAGCGGTGGCTGTCGTGATCGCGCAAACGCGCGCGCAAGCGCGCGATGCGGTCGAGGCGATCGATGTGCGCTACGAAACGCTGCCGGCGATCGCGGACCCGGTGCAGGCCGTCGCTCCAGGCGCACCACTCGTCTGGCCGCAAGCAACAGGGAACGTTGCGTGCGAAGCGCGGCATGGCGACCTCGCGGCGGTGGCGGCGGCATTTCGCAATGCCGCACAGGTCGTGACGCTGGACCTGGTCAATCAGCGAGTCGTGGCGTGCCCGATCGAGCCGCGCGCCATCGTCGCAACCTACGAACCCGCGGGCGACCGCATCGTTCTGCGCCTGAGCAGCCAGACGCCGACGGGAGTACGCGATGCGCTTGCTGCGGAGATCCTCGGCATTCCAACCGAAAAGATACGCATTCTCGTCGGCGACGTGGGTGGAGGCTTCGGCATGAAGACGGGGATCTACCCCGAGGACGTCGTGCTGGCTTACTGCACCCGCGAACTGAAGCGGCCGCTGAAGTGGACCGCGGATCGACTCGAGGAATTTCTTGCGGCGACCCATGGGCGCGATGTGAACAGCAAGGCCGAACTGGCCCTCGACGCCGAGAGTAAGGTGCTGGCGCTGCGTGTGTCGTCGCTGGCCAACGTCGGCGCATTCGCCACGCCGTCCGGAGTCGTCATCCAACTGCTGATCGGGCCTTGGGTCTCGACGAGCATTTACGACATTCCGGCCATCGACATCCACATCAAGGCGGTGCTCACGCACACGGCGCCCACCGGACCGTATCGTGGCGCTGGCAGGCCCGAGGCGATCTACATCATCGAGCGGTTGATGGACGCTGCCGCGCGGCAAGTCGATCTGGATCCCGCCGAGGTTCGCCGGCGCAACATGCTGCGGCCGGCGCAAATGCCGTACCGCAATCCCATGGGCAAGACCTACGACAGCGGCAATTTCGAACTGATCCTGAACGAAGCGCTGGCGCTCGCAGACTGGAAGGGCTTTGCGACGCGACATGCCGATGCGCAGCGCCGCGGGCGCCTGCGGGGTCGCGGCATGGCCACTTTTCTCGAATGGACCGGCGCCGACGTGTTCGACGAACGCGTCACGGTCACGGTGTCCGGCGATGGCTACATCGAGATTTTTTCAGCCACGCAGGCAATGGGGCAAGGCCTCGTCACAACGTATGCGCAACTCGCGGTCGATGTGTTCGGCGTCGACATCGATCGCATCCGAATTCTGCAAGGTGACACGGATCGCGGCACGGGCTTCGGCAGCGCAGGATCGCGCTCGCTGTTCGTCGGCGGCTCGGCGGTCCAGGTGGCCTCCGAGCGCACGGTGGTCACGGCTAAGGAGCTCGCCGCGAAGGCGCTGGAGACCGCGATAAGCGACATCGAATATGTGCGGGGCGTGTTCGAGGTGGCCGGTACCGATCGGCGCATCGGACTGTTCGACGTCGCGAGGCGTCAGCCGGGTGCGCGCATTCTCGTCGATTCGAAGAGCGCCGTCGCCGATTCCACGTGGCCCAACGGCTGCCATATCTGCGAAGTCGAAATCGATCCCGAGACCGGCGCGCTCGAGATCGCGTCGTATTCGTCGGTGAACGATGTGGGTCGGGTCGTCAATCCGATGATCGTGCGCGGCCAACTCGATGGAGGCGCGGTGCAGGGCATTGGTCAGGCGCTGTGCGAGAGCTTCGCCTACGACGCCGAATCGGGCCAGGCGCTGACCGGCAGCCTGATGGACTACGCATTGCCGCGCGCGAGCATGGTCGGCAATTTCAATACCGCGATGGATGAATCGATACCCTGTCTGAACAACCCATTGGGCGTGAAGGGCGTCGGGGAACTCGGCACGATCGGCGCCACCCCCGCAGTCGTCAACGCGGTGATCGACGCGCTCACGCGCGCGGGCCACGGTGACAAGGCAAGGGTGATGCAGATGCCGCTGACGGCCGAGGCGATATGGCGTGCTGTGCAATGAAGCCGAGGATCGGTAGATGAAACAAATCGTTCTGCTGCGCCACGGCGAAAGCACGTGGAACAGGGAGAATCGCTTTACCGGCTGGACCGATGTCGACCTGACGCCGCAGGGCATCGCCGAGGCGAAGGAGGCGGGCAGGGTGCTCAGGGACAGCGGTTTCACCTTCGACATTGCCTACACCTCGGTGCTCAAGCGCGCCATTCGCACGCTGTGGCTGGCGCTCGACGAGCTCGACCTGATGTGGATTCCGGTAGTTCGAAATTGGCGGCTCAACGAGCGGCACTACGGTGCGCTGCAAGGCCTCAACAAGGCCGAGACCGCAGCCAAGTTCGGCGACGAGCAGGTGCTGATCTGGAGGCGCAGCTACGACATCCCGCCGCCGCCGCTGCAGGTCAGCGATGAGCGCTACCCCGGACGTGACGCGCGCTACCGCAAATTATCTCGCGAAGAGTTGCCGCTGACCGAGTGCCTGAAGGATACGGTCGAGCGCTTTCTGCCCTATTGGCGCGACGTCATTGCCGGCAGCGTGACCGCGGGCGACCGCGTGCTCGTTACGGCGCATGGCAATTCACTGCGGGCGCTGGTCAAATACCTGGACAACATCGGCGACAGCGAAATCGTCGGACTCAACATTCCGACGGGCATTCCGCTGGTCTACGAATTGACCGACGACCTCAAGCCGATGCGCAGTTACTACCTGGGCGACGCCGACAAGGTCGCGGCGGCGGCGCGCGCCGTCGCGGACCAGGGCAAGGCAAAAGTCGGCTAGCCTCGGCAGCAATTCCCGCCGCGGGCGCTGCGTCGGGTTCGGCCACTGAATTGGCGACGACCACTCACGCTTTCCACCGCTGGATGGCATAGCCGTAGACGATCGTCTGCAACAACGCGACGGTGCTGCCGGTCAAGACTTCCAGGACACGGTACATCGCGAGCCTCATTTCATCGGTGAGCCCGGTGCCGCTGAGCGCAGCTCCCATCAGCACCACGGAAGTGTTCGGTGCCAGCCGCCAATTCTGCGGGTAATTCTGCAGCGACATGGCGATGAGCACCGAGATCGTCATGGCGATCATCATCGAAAAGAAGCTGGCCCCGAACAATACCAACGCCGTACAAGCGACGATGGCACCATTGACGGTATTGACCAGGCGTGCCCAGAAATTCTTCTTGGCAACAACCACATCCGGCTCGGTCACGACAATCAGCGAAATCATCGCCCAGTACGGTTCTGAAATGCCTACCGCGCGTAACCCGTACCAGACGATCATCGATCCGGTAAGCAGTTTGGCGACGTACAGAAGCGCGTTGGCGCGCAGCGTAAGGGCGGGGAGGTGCATTCAGCGTGGTTTCGCGTCGCCCGCGTCCGCTGATGCCGGCCGGCGCGGAACGACAAGATTGCCGACGAAGACCTGCACCGCCTCTCCGGCCTGGTTCAGTGTCGTCGTCCGCACCTTGATCAATCCTAGTTGAGGACGCGACTGTGACGGTCGCACTTCGACGATCTCGCTTTCGACGCGAAGCTCGTCACCCGGTCGCACGGGGCGGGGCCAACGGAGCTCGTCGATTCCCGCACCGATGATGCCGCCCGCAGGCCTGAGCTCGCTCTCGATCAGCAGCCGCATGCTCATCGCCGCGGTGTGCCAGCCGCTCGCGGCTAAACCCTGGAAGATCGAATTACGTGCGGCGTCTTCATCGAGGTGGAAGGGTTGCGGATCGAATTCGGCGGCGAAAGACGTGATGCGCTCCTTTTCGACGCGCAGGCGGCCGGAGATAAATTTCTGCCCAACGGAATAGTCTTCGAGGTAGTGTTCGGTCATTGCGTCCGCTCCGTGCCGGCCGATGGCTGCGCGCCGTCGCGCCATGGCGGCCTGAGGCGCACAAGCATTTCCGGGCTGAGATCGTCTAGGTTGATAATGCCCAGCATCGCCATGTCGCGATGGATCTCGTCGCCGAGCAGCGCGATCGCGTGGCGGACACCCGCGGCGCCGCCGACGGCCGCGGCGTAGCCGAACGGCCGACCCACGAAAACGAATTTGGCCCCGAGCGCGAGTGCCTTGAGCACATCGGTGCCCCGGCGTATGCCGCCATCCAGCATGACCGGAATGTCGGGACACGCTGCCACGATGTCAGGCAGGACCCGCATTGCCGATACCGCGCCATCGAGCTGGCGTCCACCGTGGTTGGACACGATGATACCTTCCGCGCCGGACTCGCGGGCGATGCGGGCGTCGTCGCGGTGCAGGATGCCTTTGATGACGAGCCGCCCTTTCCAGAGACGCCGAACGAGTTCGAAGTGCTTCCAGCTCAGATTGCCACGGTCGGAATAGTCGCGGATGACGTTGGGTGAGACGATGGGTGGCCCGCGCGTCGCTTCGTTGTTCTCGAAGTGGGGCATGCCGTGTGCAATCAACGTACGGGCGAAGGTGCCGAAAAGCCAGCGCGGGCGCAGGATTCCATCCCAGGCGAGGCGCAGGCTGGGCCGCAGCGGCGTGGAGAAGCCGGTTCTGACGTTGTTCTCGCGATTGCCGGCGACCTGCGAATCGACGGTGAGTACCAGCGTGTCGAAGGTCGATCGCGCGACGCGCTCGACGAGCGCCGTGATGCGCGGGACGTCGCCGGGAAGGTATGCCTGGAACCAGGCAGTGTCGCCAACTTTGGCGACGTCCTCCAGGCGAATCAGCGACGAAGCACTCATGATCATCAGAACATTGGCGGCGGCCGCAGCCGCCGCGAGCGTCAGGTCGCCGCGGTACGCGGATAGCGCGCTGATGCCCATCGGCGCAATGCCGAACGGCGTGGCGTACGTACGCCCGAATAGCGAAGTCTGCTGCGAGCGCTGCGAGACGTCGACGAGCATGCGCGGCAGGAAGCCCAACTCGGCGAACGCGGCGCGATTGTCGTGCAGCGACATGTTGGTCTCGGCCGCACCCGCAATGTAGCCGAAGATCGGTCGTGGCAGATGATTGCGGGCGGCCGGTTCGAAATCATCGAGGCACAGCACGCCGCGAAGCCGCCGCGGAATCGTAGGGCGCGGGAGCGCTCGTGACGGATCGTTTGGGGCCGACTGCCGGGAGCTTGTCGGCCTCGGTTGCGCTGCCGGTTTTCATAGCGCTGGCCCGAGTCCCGATGTGCGGAGCGCAGCAGATTTTTTAGTGGGTTCGGCCACGTCATAGCCTCTTGATGCCGCACTAAGGCGTCGGGTTGGGAATGCCGGCTTGCGCCAGCAGTGTCTTGACGCCGTTCCAGGCAATCTGCACGCCGATGCTCAACACGATGAACGCGGACAGGCGCAGCATGATCATCATGCCCCGATGGCCGATCCAGTGTGCGAATCGCTCCGCGTACCGGTACGTAAGCAGTACCGTGACCGCGACGATGGCGGCGCCGATGATCGCGGCGAGCAGCTGGATCAATACGCGCTCGAGCGTGTGCGCGTGATTGGCGCCGAGAGTAACCGCCACCGACATTACACCGGGATCGACCGTCAGCGGCATGGTCAGCGGATAGAACGATTGCGCCATCGCGGCAACCGACGCTTGGCTGGCGTCGCCGAGATTTTGCGGCTTCGAGTCGTCGTTCAGCAAGTTCCAGCCGAGCGCGCACACGACCGCACCCCCGGCAACCTGCACCACCGGTATCGACAGGTCGAACATGCGCAGGACGAACGAGCCGAACAGCATCGATCCGAGCAGCAGCGCAAACGAGTAGAGCGCAATGTGCCGTGCCAGCATCTGGCGCGTTGCGTCATCGCAGCCGTAAGTCATCCGCAGGAAGATCGGCGCGTCGCCCGGCGGATTGACGACGGGCAGGATCGCGCCGACGATCACCAGGATCGCACCGGTAAGTTGCGTGAAGTCGGTCCAGGGCATGATGTTTCGCAGCGAATTGTAACCGAGGCTTGTGGCTACCCTGCGACCGCGGATTGCGCTGCTAGCCTGAGCGGGCACACGCTATTAATCAGGACTTCTTCTGGTACCCCTCCGGGTTCTGGCGTTGCCAACGCCAGGCATCCGCACACATCTGCCGCACGTCGCGGGTCGATGTCCAACCGAGTAATGTCTTTGCAAGCGATGCGTCGGCATAGCAACTTGCAACATCTCCGGGCCTGCGCTCCACAACTTTCCAGGGGATTGAGCGTCCGGAAGCGGATTCGAATGCGGCGACCAATTCCAGCACGCTGCGACCATGTCCCGTGCCCAGGTTCACGGCAATGAGTCCTTCGTAGGCCCGCAATCTCGCGAGGGCGGCTAAATGACCGGTCGCGAGGTCGACGACATGAATGTAGTCGCGAACGCCCGTGCCATCCGGCGTCGCATAGTCGTCGCCAAATATTTTCAGGAGCGGATATTTGCCCACCGCCACGCGCGCGATATAGGGCATCAAATTGTTGGGCGTGCCGCCGGGATCCTCGCCGATCAACCCGCTTTCGTGCGCACCAACCGGATTGAAATAGCGCAGCATCGCGATGCGCCAACCAGGCTCTCCGTGCATCACGTCGCGCAGGATTTCCTCGATCATCAGCTTCGTGCGCCCGTATGGATTGGTTGCGCGCAGCGGATGATCTTCGGTCAGCGGCAGACGCTGGGGGTCGCCATACACCGTCGCTGAACTGCTGAAAACCAGCGTTCGAACCTGCGCTTCCCGCATGGCGTGGAGCAGATTGATCGTACCCAGCACGTTATTTTGATAGTAGAGCAGAGGTTCGACTGCAGACTCGCCCACCGCCTTTAGACCGGCAAAGTGAACCACGGCTTCGATCGAATTCTGCGCGAAGACACTGGTCAGCAGGCCGCGGTCGCGTACGTCGCCGACGATGGTCTTGATGGCCTTTCCCGAAATTCTTTCGACTCGCCTGATTGCCTCGGGGCTGCTATTGGAAAGGTTGTCCAGGACGACCACGTCCTCGCCCTGCCGGAGCATTTCGACGCCGGTATGGGACCCGACATAGCCCGCCCCGCCTGTGAGGAGTATCGCCATCTGAAGATCATTCCGGGAAAATGCCGATCGCGGTCATCGCCGCGGATAGTGAACCAGTTTTCGACGCACCTGACTTGGCGGCTTCCGCGCGTAGTTTCGACCCGCGGGACTTGAGCGACCGTCACCGGTGTCGCTAGCGTGAATATGCCGATTGGCAGCCATCGGGCGCAGAGGTAGAGTATACCTCGACCTATAGCCAGCCTTGGAGGGCGACGGCGTGCCGGCAGCGACGGAAGGGACGACCCTTCTTTTTACGGATATTGAAGGCAGTACCCGACTCTGGGAGGAACAGAGTGAGGGGATGTCGCGCGCGCTGGCGGCGCACGACGCGGCTTCGCGGGCGGCGGTGGAGGGGCACTGCGGGGTGGTGGTCAAGATGACGGGCGACGGCATGTATGCGGCGTTCGACGACCCGGTGGATGCGCTGGTGGCGACGGTGGAGCTGCAGCAGGCGCTCGATGCGCTGGCGGCGGCCAGTGGCATTGCGCTGCGGGTTCGCGCCGGGCTGCATCTGGGGCTGGTCGAGCGGCGCGACGAAGACCTGTTTGGCAGTCCGGTCAATCGGGCGGCGCGGATCATGAAGGCGGCCCACGGCGGCCAGGTGCTGCTGTCGCAGGCGGTGGTCGATCGGGTGCGCGAACGGCTGCCGCCGGCGACGTCGCTGCGGGATCTGGGCGGGGTGCGGCTGCGGGACCTGGCGACGCCGGAACGGGTGTACCAGCTGGTGCACCCGCAGCTGCGGGCGGATTTTCCGGCGCTGCGCTCGCTCGAAGCCACGCCCAACAACCTGCCGCAGCAGGTGACCTCGTTCATCGGGCGCGAGCGCGAGCTGGCCGAAGCGAAAGGCCTGCTCGAGCAGTCGCGGCTGGTGACCCTGCTGGGGATGGGCGGTCTGGGCAAGACGCGCTTGTCGCTGCAGATGGGCGCCGACGTGCTGGAGCAATATCCGGACGGGGTCTGGTTCCTGGATCTGGCGCCGATCAAGGATGCCTCGCTGGTGGCGCAGGTGGCGGCGCAGGTGCTCGGGGTGCGCGAAGAAGCGGGCAAGCCGATGCAGCAGACGCTGTGTGCCCACGTCAAGGAACGCACGCTACTGTTGATCATCGACAATTGCGAGCACCTGGTCAGTGCCTGCGCGACGCTGGCCGACGCGCTGTTGCAGGCGGCGCCGCAGCTACGGATCATTGCCACGAGCCGCGAAGGATTGCATATCCGCGGCGAGCAGACGTATCCGGTGTTTCCGCTGCGGGTTCCCGATCGCAAGGCGAACGCGGAAAGCCTGCTGCGCTCCGATGCGGTGCAGCTGTTTGTGGAGCGGGCGCGGTTGCAACAGCCTGGGTTTACGCTGACCGAGCGCGAAGCGCCGGCGGTGGCCGAACTGTGTGCCCGGCTGGAAGGCATTCCGCTGGCGCTGGAGCTGGCGGCGGCGCGGATGCGCTCGCTGTCGGTGGCCGATATCAACGCCCGCCTGCACGATCGGTTCAAGTTGCTCACGGGCGGCAGCCGGGTGGCCCTGGAGCGCCAGCAGACGCTGCGCGCGCTGGTGAACTGGTCGTACGATCTGCTGCAGGAAAGCGAGCAGATCGTGCTGGATCGGTTGAGCGTGTTCGTCGGAGGGTTCGACCTGGACGCGGCGGAAATCGTGTGCGGTGCGGCGCCGATCGCGCCCGAGGAGGTGCTCGATCTGGTGACGTCGCTGGTCGACAAGTCGCTGGTGATGTTCGAGCGCGACGGCGGTGCCGCGCGCTATGGTCTGCTGGAAACGATTCGCGAATTTGCGCACGAGCATCTGACCCAGCAACGCTACGGGATGCTGGCGACGATTCGCGAGTTTGCCCATGAGCGCCTGGAGCAACGCGACGACGTGGCGGCGACGGCGGCGCGGCACTGCGATTATTTTCTGGGCCTGGCCAAGACGGCGCGGGCCAAGTTACGCGGACCTGAACAGGCGGCATGGACGCGGCGGCTGGAAGCCGAACTCGACAACCTGCGTGCGGCCATCACGCTGGCCCTGTCCGGGAGCGTGGATGCGGTGCTCGCGGTCAAGTTCGAAGTGGCGCTGATGGATTTCCGCATCCTTCGCGGCTATGCCAGCGAAGGCCGCAAGAATTTGCGCGCGGTACTCGCCTTGCCCGGGGTCATGGAGCAGAGCATCGCCCGCGGCCACGCGCTCTACGTGGGCGGTGCGCTGGCGACAAGCCAGGGCGACTTTGGCGAGGCGACCCGGCTCTTGTCGGAATGCCTTGCGCTGCGCCGCGGCCTGGGGGACCTGCGCGACATTGCTGCGACCTTGTCCACGCTTTCGGTGGTCCACCTGCGCGGGGGCGATGCCGAGCAGGCGCGCGAGTGTCAGCAGGAAAGCCTGGCCATCTTTCGTCAGTTAGGAGACAAACGCGGGGAGGCGATTGGCCTGCTGCACCTCGGCGAGATCTGCCTGCAATTGGCCGATGATGGCAACGCCCGTGAGCACTTCGAACAGTGTCTGGTGATCGCGCAAAACATCAAACATCAGGAAACGGAAAGCGAATGCGAGCGCTATCTGGGAGAACTGGCGCTTGCTGCTGACGACGTGCAGGCGGCGCAAGTGCGGTTTGGACGCGCGCTCAAGGTCGGTCGGAACGCTGAGAACAAGAAGGACGAAGCGCTGGCGCTGTGGTGCTTGGGCAAGACCGATACGGCGAGCGGCAACTACGCTATCGCGGGCAGCCGAATGGCGGAGGCGCTACGTGCGTTCGAAGCCTTCGAGATGAATGCGGAGGCGCTCAATTGCCTCGAGGATTACGCGGTGCTGCTGCGTGCGGTGGGGCAGTCGGAAGGTGCGGTCCGCCTGCAGTCGGCCACGACCTCTATTCGTGCGGCGCTCGCGCTTCCCCGCTCGCCGCGGGACGAACCGAAGTGGCTGGCGAACATCGGCGCCGCACGCGCCGCGCTCGGCGACGCGGCTTTCGACGCCGCGTGGTCGAAGGGAGAGCAGTGGGCCTTCGACGACGCCATCGAATACATTCTGGAATCGATGGCAGCCTCGGCGGTTACGCCGGCTGGTGCCGTGACTGTTTGATCCGCGAAGACCGCGCGAGGCACGCATAGCGCAGTATCGGCCAATCACCAGAAAAGCAAAGCCCCCGCGCAGGAAGCGCAGGGGCTGATAACTTGCCGGAGCAACTCAAATGGTCGATTTGCGGCGCCGTGTCCACCAGCCGACGCCCAGGCCCCCGGCAATCAGAGCGAGAGAGCCTGGCTCAGGTATCTGTGCGAACGTCACTCTTGTCGCGGTGTCCGCGAGTGAGCATGAGTGGCTGCCATGAAGGGAAAAATAGTCCGTCGGGCAATCGAACAGCAGGACCGAATTCTGGACCGCGGAAAGGTCGGGGTGGTTCCAATAACTATTGTCCGAATTCTGCGTTTCGATGTTGTTGTTACCTGACGAAAATGTCGGGGTGAACAGAAATTCCAGGAAATAGTAGTCGGGGAAGAGGGAGGTATCTTGCGCCCGAAAGCCACCAATCGGGAGCGTGTCGATGCCAACGAATTTCCCGTCGATCACTGCGACAGCGAGCATATCGCTGCTGTCGGTAGTAAAGCCGCTAAAGTTGAGCGTCGACGTGTTACTCCCGTTGACGACGTTAACCACAGGGGCGGGCAGAGCTTCCATGTCGACCGGACTACAACCGCCAAAATTGGCGATATGAATGCCGTTCTGCGATAGACAACCGTCGCCAATTTGAAAGGTTGCCGTGCCGTTGAAAATGAGTGGATCGAAATCTCCCGAATACAGTCCGGCGCGCGCGGGGTCAGCGATAATAACCACCGCCGCAAGTACGCCAAGCGACATCCGCAGTAAGTTGTTTGACATGGTGAGCAGTCCGTTCTCTGGTTCGAGGTTTAACTAAGGTCGTATCGCGTCATCAGATACAACTGCCGCGATCCAATTGCTAGTGAGTAGACTCACAGCAAGATGCGTACCACGCTTCGAGCACCTTACCAACGTACTGAATTGGAATGGATAATTGTCCACTTCGGTAGTGCGGGGCCACTCATCGCTATGGAAATGTAAAAAATAGCGACAAGTGCGCGTCGGCATCGTAAACATGCTCACAGCATGTCGTACACAATTGCCAAAATCTAACTGAAGCGACGTCGAGAATGTATCTGGCGAGCGAGCGATTTCGGGGCGGATCCAGTTGCAATAAGCGACCGGCGTACCGGCACGTCTCCAACCCCCTGCGGTCCGCGCAGGCGTCATCCAAACGCCATACTCATTGTCCGTCATGCAGTTCAACAGGCGCTGGCGCAAGGCACCGCCACGAGTAGCGAGGTGTTGCTTGCATCTAACGCGTCACATGCAACGGTGCTGTCCATCGCTTGATTTCGTCCTTTGGCATAACGCGCGGGCCACAATATCTTGGATCGATGGTTGAACCAAAAATCTGCGAGCCATTGCACCTTCAGCAGCGCATATACTCCGTGACTCCGTGTGGCGATGACTCGCGGGACATAAAGAACGGTTCCTGTGCGTTTTCCGATTAACCCGATACGCATGGGTTTTTCCTTGTTCAAAATGAGCATTCGACATCGAACGAAAGGTGGAACTTCAACCCCGACGGAGGCCACGGGGTTTTCATCTCGATCTCTCTATAAAGGCGAGCGCTGCTGCCACGCTGCTGACACTACGTACATTGCAGGCACGGCGCTTCTGCCAAATGGGAGATCCAGATGGGGGAGCCGATTGGCAGAGGCGTCACGTGCGTGCAAAGCGTCCGCAACTCGCCATCGGGGCAGTGAATGACCGTCGACTATGTGTAAAAAAAGACAAACACACCGCTCGCCGCGATGTCGAATTCGATGACGAAGCGCAGATTCGATATCGACTCGACAGGTGTAGTACTCAGCGTATCCAAAAGTTCCAATGCTGTAGTAATCAAATTTGATGCGCAGTGGAGCATCGCCATTTGGAGTCCCCGCTGCATTGCGTCGCTTGTGAACTTGCGCTATTAATATGGATCAATAGTCCGCTGCACGGAGTCTGCATCCAAGCAGCGCAAGGATCTTACGATGACATTTCTCGTAACACCGATCACATTCATAGGGCGCATTCATAAAGCACATTTTGACACTCGCAGTGCTACTGACTGACGAATTTCGTCATTTGCGCTGCAGGCTCGGCAAGCTCGCAAGGTCTTGGAGAACGCACATCTGCAATGATGTATGTGCACGCGAATTTACGAGGATTGATGATGTGGATAGTTGCTGGCATCTATATTGCTTAGCTTCTCAAGTTATGCAGAGTTCGGGCAGGGACGCGCGGCATCGGCGTACACGTTTTGCATCAAGGTATATGCGCCTATTCTGACGAAACTACATACATAGCCGATCAGGGGAACGTCGAGGCAGACCAGTTTGCGGCAGCATATCTTTGTGCCGTGGGCCAACCAGCAGTCTGCCGGAACCGCGTATCCAAGGCGTGCTTGGTCGTATGTGCGAGGGTGTTTCTCGATTTTCTGAAGGGCGCAAGAAAAACAATGGACGGCTCACGCACGGCGAGTCGCAGGGAAAACCGAAAGGCTTCATTAGCTATGACCCGCGGTAACACCGGTGTCACCAAAGACTCGGACAATCGCCGCGAGCCGCATCAAGATTCCGCGCGCAGCGAGAACTCCCTGAACAGCGTACTGCTTCAGCACAGTAGCCGAGCTACATTTCTGCAATTTGGGTTGGAACTCGGATGCCTGGTTGCGGCGGTTGTCCTTGCGGTCGGGTATCACAGTGATCGCACGCTTCTGCCGTCGCGGGAAATTGTCGCAACTGCATTGTTTTTCGCACTGCTCATGGTGTCCCTCAATGCGGTATTCGGCCTCTACCGTCGCGACAGGCGACTGCCCTTCGGAGAAGCCGTGCTGAGGGAGTCTGCGGCGTTGGCGATCGGTTTGCCGATTGCCTATTTTGCCTCGAACGCGCTGCCGGGCGGCGTGGTATTCCAGCGTGCCTTCGTGCCGACGGTAATGATCGCGCTTTGCGGCTTGATCGTGGTGCGACAGATCATGGTGTCGCCCTTGACCCGGATCCTCCTGCCCTACCGTGTGCTGGTACTCGGAACCGGACCCGAAGCCCAGACGGTGGAAACATCGCTCGCAGTAGCCAGCCATCCCGGGTTGGAGCTTGCCGGCTTCTACCCGCTCGACAAGGTCACTGCAAGGAGCGTCTCTTCGAGTCGTATCGTCTCCAATCATCTTTCCCTCGAAGAGACGGTGAAGCACCTTGAAATCGACGAAATTATTGTCGCCGTGCGCGAGCAGCGTGGAGGCGTGCTCCCGCTGCGCGCGCTGCTGGAATGTCGACTGGGCGGCGTTCGGGTGACGGACCTGGCGCGATTCTTCGAGCGTGTGCACGGGCGCGTGCCGATCGAGTCGCTCAAGGTGAGTTGGTTGATCTACGGCAATGGTTTTCGGCAAACCTGGCTGCGCGGCGTCGTGAAGCGCGCGTTCGACATCGTCGTTGCGGCAGTGTTGCTGCCGACTGCGCTACCGCTCATGGTTGTCATCGCGTGCTTGATCTCGCTCGACGGCGGCGCGCCGATTATCTATCGGCAGGAGAGGGTCGGCTGCCGGGGCCAGAGATTCACGTTGCTCAAATTTCGGAGCATGACCAAGGACGCCGAAAAGGACGGCCAAGCGTCCTGGGCGAGCGTCAACGACGAACGGGTCACCGGTATCGGGCGTTTCATGCGGCGCACGCGCATCGACGAATTGCCGCAATTGATCAATGTGCTTCGAGGTGAGATGAGTTTCGTCGGCCCGCGGCCGGAGCGCCCGACGTTCGTTGCGATGCTGACGGAGAAAATCCCGTTCTACGCGGTTCGCCATAGCGTCAAGCCCGGCCTGACCGGCTGGGCGCAGGTGCGCTATACCTACGGCGCGAACGTGGAAGAATCGATCAAGAAGCTCGAGTACGATCTTTACTACGTCAAGAACCATACGCTCCTCCTCGATATGCTGATCCTGATCAAGACCGTGAGGGTGGTCCTGCTGGGCGAGGGCGCGCGCTGAGCTGCGCAGATCGCGTCCCGGCACGTCCCGAGCTCGCGAGGGCGCGTGCGCGCCCTGGCGGCGGACGACGAGTCGCCAGACAGACGGGCCGTAACGCACCGCGGCCGCTTCGCCGGTGCCGGTCGTCGCGCAGCCTTAGCCCGGGCGGCCAATCCGCGGTAAAGTTGAAGCTTGCCGCGCATACGCGGGCGATCACCGTGACCGGAAGCAACCTCCTTACCATAGCAATTTGGAGCTACGCGCTGGCGAGTGCGAGCTTCATCGCATTTGCATTGCGCATGGTGCTGGGCTGGCGCGGGGGGGCAAGAGCCGCCCTGGTGCTTTCGGCGATAATCGCCAGCGCGTTGTGGGCTGCTTCCGCGGTCATCCTGGCAATCTGGCCGAGCGCCGCAACCACGATCGCTTCCAATGCGTCGGATGCAGTGCGCTACGCGCTATGGTTCTGCTTTCTTGGCAGCCTTGTCAGCACAGCCCACCCGCGCGTTGCCGGCGCCGCGACCAAGATCGTACGCGCGCCTTGGTGGCTCATTGTCACCGTCGGTGCAGGCCTCATTGCCACCATCGCGCTGCCCGACGGGTCGCCGCTGCGCACTGTCTTCGGAGTTCGCGCCGACGTCGCCGTTTACGGTGTGCGCGTCGGGCTCGCCGTCTTTGGACTGGTCCTTGTCGAGCGTCTCCTGCGAAGCTCCGCGCCGCACGCGCGCTGGGGCATCAAGCCGCTATGCCTGGGGTTGACGGGGATGTTCGGTTTTGATTTGTTGTTTTACTCCGACGCGATGCTTTTCGGTCGCCAGGATTTCGACATCTGGGTGGCGCGTGGGATCGCGCACGCACTGGTGCTGCCGTTTATCGGAATTGCCGCGGCGAGGAATCCAGCGTGGACGATCGAGATGCACTTGTCGCGGGACGCCGTACTGCGTTCAAGCGCGTTACTGGTCTCCGGCGTGTGCCTTCTTGCCGTTGCCGCGGCCGGATACTTCCTGCGCTACCTCGGCGGCGATCTGGGCAACGCACTGCAAATCGAATTTCTGTTCGCTGCGCTGCTGCTCTTTGGGCTTGCGGTATTCTCCGGCACCTTCAGATCGAAGCTGAAGGTCTTCGTCAGCAAACACTTCTTTTCGTACCGCTACGACTATCGCGAGGAGTGGCTGCGCTTCACGCGGACATTGTCCACGGATGGTGCGCCGCAGAGCATCCAGCAGCGCAGCATCCATGCGCTCGCCGACCTGGTCGAGAGTCCCGCCGGCGCGCTGTGGCTGCGACAGGGCGATCAGTCGTTCCGGCCGTCGGCACGCTGGAACATGCCCACCGTCAACGCGGTGGAGCCGGCGGACGGGTCGCTCGGCAAGTTTCTTGAGCGTACCGGCTGGGTGATCGATCTCGCTGAGCACGCTTCGGCACCTGAGCGCTACAGCGAACTCTTGCTTCCCCAATGGCTCGTTTCGCTTCCCGGGGCATGGCTCGTGGTCCCGTTGCCGTCGCCCGCTGGGTTGGTGGGCTTCGTCGTGCTCGTCACGGCGCGGGCCTCGATCAAGATGGATTGGGAAGTGCTCGACTTGTTGAAGACCGCTGGGCGGCAGGCGGCAAGCTATCTCGCCCAGATCCAGGTGACCGAAGAGTTGCTCGAGGCGCGCAAGTTCGACGCGTTCAATCGCATGTCTGCATTTGTAGTCCACGACCTCAAGAACCTCGTGGCACAGCTATCGCTAATGCTCAAAAACGCGGAGCGACACCGCAACAACCCGGCGTTCCAACGCGATATGCTGATGACGGTGGGCAACGTCGTCGAGCGTATGAACAAGCTGATGCTGCAACTGAGAACCGGGGCAACGCCGGTCGAACAGCCGCGGTCCGTGGATCTGGCTTCGGTCGTCCGCAATGCCTGTGCGGCGAAGGCCGAACAGAGTACGGCGATCGACGTCGACCTCACCGCGGGTGTCTATGGCGTGGGCCATATGGACCAACTCGAACATGTCATTGGACATTTGGTGCAAAATGCGCTCGATGCAACGACGGGCGCGGGCCGGGTTTCGGTCCGGTTGCACCGCGATGACGATACGGCGGTCATCGACGTCACGGACAGCGGCGTCGGCATGGAGCCTGAGTTTGTCCGGGACCGACTATTTAAGCCTTTCCAGACCACCAAGGAGACGGGCATGGGCGTCGGCGTGTATGAGAGCGCGCAATACGTGACAGGGCTTGGCGGGCGGATCCTGGTCGACAGCACCCCCGATGTCGGGACCAGGGTTCGTGTCGTGTTGCCGCTTGGACGCGACACCGCGGCGCCGACCATGGAACCCAAAGAAGCCGCATGAGCGAAGCACGCACACGACTGCTTATCGTCGAGGACGACCCGGCACTGCAGAAACAGATGTGCTGGGCTTTCGATCAGTATGAAACGATCGTCGCCAGCGATCGCGAGTCTGCGGTGGCGATGGTGCGGCGTCACGAGCCTGCCGTAGTGACCATGGATCTCGGGCTTCCACCTCGCCCGGACGATCCGACCGAAGGGTTGCAGCTGCTGGAAGATCTGCACGGGCTTGCGCCCGATACCAAGGTTATCGTCCTTACCGGCCAGAACGACCGCGCCAACGCGCTCAAAGCCATAGCGCTGGGTGCGTACGATTTCTGTGAAAAGCCCTTCGACCCAGTCATTCTTACGCTGATGATCGAGCGGGCATTTCGCGTCCGCAGCCTGCAGGAAGAGAATCGGCGCCTGCAATCCCTACAGCATGCGCCGGCAATGTCAGGCATCGTGACGCGCGACCCCGGGATGCAGAAGATCTGCCGGATCGTGGAGAAGATCGCGCCTACCTCAGCCACTTTGCTGATTCTTGGCGAATCGGGCACTGGCAAGGAGTTGCTCGCGCGGGCGTTGCACGACCTTTCGCTCCGGCACGCCAACCGGTTCGTTGCGCTCAACTGCGCGGCGATTCCAGAGACCCTCCTGGAGAGTGAGCTATTCGGATACGAGAAGGGCGCGTTTACCGGAGCGGCGAAGCAGACCCTTGGCAAGATCGAGACTGCGCATGGTGGAACGCTGTTCCTCGATGAAATCGGCGACCTGTCGCTCGCACTGCAGGTCAAGTTGCTTCGCTTTTTGCAGGAGCGCGTCATCGAGCGGATTGGAGGACGGCAGGAGATCCCGATCGACGTGCGCATCGTCTGCGCCACGAACCAGAATCTCAAGGACCTGACAGCGGCCGGTAAATTTCGCGACGATCTGTACTACCGGTTGGCGGAGATCGTACTCGAGGTGCCGCCGCTGCGCGCACGCAAGGGTGACGCGGCACTGCTCGCGCACACGTTCATTCACCGATTTGAACTCGAGCAACGGCGCGGCTCGATGACGCTGCTGCCGGATGCGGTCGCGGCGATTGAATCCTATGGCTGGCCCGGAAATGTGCGCGAGCTCGAAAATGTCATGAGGCGGGCAGTCATCATGGCCGATGGAAAGGGCATCAGCGGCGCGGATATCGGTATTGCGCCGGAGATGCAGGAGACAGCGCAACTGAACTTGCGCCAAGTACGCGACGAGGCCGAGAGGAACGCGGTCCTGCGGGTTCTCGGAAGAGTCAATGGCAATCTCAGCAAGGCGGCTGACCTCCTCGGGGTCAGCCGGCCCACGCTCTACGAACTCATCCACCGGTTTGGACTCAAATGAGCGCCGCAAGGCAGCCCCCGGCAGCGCGCAGCGCCGTTCGGGGAGAACATACAACCATCTCGCCGCCATTCCACCTAACGATAGCGATATACCTATGAAGCAATTCTGGCTGAACACCGTGGTGAATGGATGGGTCGCTGTGGGCCTCTGCATCGTGTTGCTCGGTGGCTGCGGTGGCGATTCGCCCGATGCACTGGTCAAATCGGCGAAGGCCTATCTGGCCAAGGGCGACTCCAGCGCCGCGATAATCCAACTCAGGAATGCGCTGC
Source organism: uncultured beta proteobacterium (assembly GCA_963732105.1). Lineage (GTDB taxonomy): Bacteria > Pseudomonadota > Gammaproteobacteria > Burkholderiales > Casimicrobiaceae > PALSA-1003. The sequence goes on along the minus strand of CAVSYL010000005.1, from coordinate 117,412 downwards.
AGAAAGCGCCCGACAATGCCGAAGCGCGATACCTGCTCGGCACCACCTTGACCGATCGCCGCGACCCCGACGGGGCCGTCAAGGAACTGCGCAAGGCGGTGGAGCTTGGTTATCCGGTTGATGAAGGGGTGCCAGCGCTGGCCCATGCCCTCCTCGATGACGGCGACGCCAAGGAGCTCATTGACGAGTACGGCACCACGATGCTCGGCAATCCTGATGCGCAGGCGGCGTTGAAGACGACGATTGGCAATGCCCAGCTCCAACTCGGCAATCGCAAGGACGCGGAAACCGCGTTCAATGCCGCGCTCGCGGCGAAAGCCGATTATGCCAACGCGCTTTTAGGCATTGCGACGTTACGAGCGGGCAGTGGCGACAGTGCGGGCACCAACAAGATCATCGATACCATCCTCGCGCAGCCGAATCCGCCGCCGGAGGCGTCGCTATTCAAGGCCCGGCTTCTCGTTGACGAAGGCCAGCGCGAGCCGGCGACCGCCATCCTGGTGAAGCTATTGGACGCGAAGCCGGATTATCTGCAGGCTCGCTATCTGCTCACTTCGTTACTTATTGAAAAGGGAGATTTCGAACAAGCCAGCGCACAAGTCGGCGCCATCAGAAAATCGTCGAAACAGGACGCGCGCTCGTACTACTTCGAAGCACTCATCGCATCGCGGCGCGGTGAGCTTCCCGCCGCTCGCGAAGCCCTTCAGCAAGTGCTGAAGAGCGCCCCCGACTACGTCCCGGGGCTGCTGCTTGCCGGCGAAATCGAGTTTCGCGCGAAGCAATACAATCAGGCGGAGAACTATCTGCGCCGCGTGCTGAAGGCAGCGCCCGGCTTGGCCTATGCCCAGCGGCTGCTGGCAGCGACCTATCTGCGCCTGGGCAGTCCGGCCAAGGCGCTGGAAGTACTGCAACCAGCGCTGAGCCACGATACCCGTGATCCGATGCTGATGGCGGTGGCGGGTGAGGCGTACCTGGCCCACGGTGACATTGCGAAGGCGGCGCAATATTTCGCGCAGACGACGGCACTGGACCCCAAAAATGCGGCGGCACGGACGCGTCTTGGCCAAGTGCGGTTCGCCGAAGGCGACAGCGAGGGAGCCATCCGCGACCTCGAGGCCGCGTCGGCAATGGATCCGAATGTGTCGCCGGCCGATCTCGCCCTGATCGCCAATCTGCTTCGCCAGAAACAGTACGATCAGGCCCTTGCTGCCGTCGAACAGCTGGAGAAAAAACAACCCAACAATCCACTGGTCTACAACTTGAAGGGCCTCGTCTTTCTTTCCAAACGCGACATGGGAACGGCGCGTGCGAACTTCGAGCACGCGCTGCAGATCCAGGCGGACTTCCTGCCGGCGGTCGCTAATCTGGCCCAACTGGATCGGATCGAGAACAAGCCGGACGCTGCGCGCAAGCGCTACGACGCGCTGCTCGCAAAGGATCCCAAGAACGACCAGGCATTGCTGGGTCTCGCCAATCTCCTGCAATCGCTCGGCGGTGATCCCAATGAGATCGAGGCGCTGCTAAAGAAGGCGGTGGCGGCTAATCCGCAGTCGATCAATGCGCGGGCCGCGCTCGTGACTCTGTATGCTCGTAAGGGAGATGGCAAGCGCGCGCTGATTGCGGCGCAGGAAGCCAATTCCGCGCTGCCCGACGATCCCCGTTCGCTTGAGATGCTCGGGCAGATGCAACTTGCCACGGGCGACAGCGCGCAGGCCGTCGGTACCTTCGGCAAGCTGGTGGCTGCTCAGCCGGACGCTGTCGCACCGCTCCTGCGCCTTGCCGGGGCGCTCGTCGCAAACAAGGATTACGACAAGGCGATCGAGAAACTGCGCGACGCGCTGGTGATCAAGCCGGATCTGTATGAGGCAAGCCGCGACATTGTCACCGTTTACGCGATGTCCGGCCGCGGCGACCAGGCCTTGGCCGAGATCAAGGCAATGCAGCGACGGGCGCCGAACGACGTGCGCGCCTACGCCCTCGAAGGTGACTTCTGGGGAGCGCAGAAAAAATGGCGCGAGGCGGAGGCCGCCTTCCGGGTGGCGCAAAAGCACGCGCCGGACGATGGCATGGTCGAGGTGAAGGTGTATGCGACGATGACCATGGGTGGGAAGCCCACTGCGGCCGAACTCGACGTCGACAAATGGCTGCAGGACCATCCGAAGGACGTCATCGTGCGCAATTATTTGGCCGAGAGCGCACTCAAAAGGCATGACTATAAAACCGCAGCCAAGCATTACCAGGCGATCGTCGCTCTGCAACCCGATAACGCAATGATGATCAACAATCTCGCCTATGTCGCTGGCGAGTTGGGCGATCCCAAGGCGTTGTCGTATGCCGAAAAGGCGTCCGCGCTCGCACCGGCGAGTCCCGAAACGCTGGACACGCTGGGTATGCTCTTGGTGAAAACGGGTGACGTCACGCAAGGGCTCGCAAAGCTGCAGAAGGCGGCGGAGCTTGCGCCAAACAAGTCCGACATCCGCTTGCATCTGGCAAAAACGCTGATCAAGGCTGGCGACAAAGTTGCCGCACGCAAGGAGTTGGAAGCGCTCGCGCAGGCGGGCGCCCCGCCTGTCGGCGCTCCGGCGACGGGCACCACGGGCGGGGATGCCGATCAGAAGGGTCCTCAAATGGTCACCGGCAACGCGCAGTCGCTCTCATGCGGCCCGGAATGTGCGGCGGAAGTCGCCTCGCTGCTGAAGACGCTATAGCGCACGGGCAATCCTTCTGCCCGAAACGGTCAGGATCGAACGCCAGCATGTCCCGCGGAAAGCAGATTCGACAAAGGGAGTCGAAGTGACGGTTGTTGCCGTAGTGGGCCTGGGGTACGTCGGTTTGCCTCTGGCCATCGAGTTCGGAAAGAAATATTCGACCATTGGCTTCGATCTCTCCGAAAGGAAGGTCGCTGCATACCGCGATCGCCACGATCCTATGGGAGAAGTAACCCGCGAGGAATTCGAGGCCTCATCAGGTCTGCGAGTCACTACGGAAGCGACCGAACTGGGCGGTGCCGACTTCATTGTCGTGGCTGTCCCAACCCCGGTCGACGACGCCCACCGGCCGGACTTCGGGCCGCTGCTTGCCGCGAGTGAAATCGTCGGGCGGCAACTCAAGCGCGGCGCGACCATCGTTTTTGAATCGACCGTCTACCCTGGGGCGACGGAAGAAGTCTGTGTGCCCGTTGTCGAACGCTGCTCCGGACTGCAATGGCGGCGCGACTTTTTCGTCGGCTATTCACCGGAGCGCATCAATCCCGGCGACAAGCAGCATTCGTTGACGCGCATCACCAAAGTTGTCTCTGGCGACTCGCCCGAAACGCTGGAGAGGGTTGCCGGGGTGTACGCGAGCATCATTACCGCGGGGGTGCACCGGGCGAGCAGCATCAAGGTCGCGGAAGCAGCCAAGGTCATCGAGAACACGCAGCGGGACCTCAACATCGCGCTGATCAACGAACTCGCGCTGATTTTTCACAAGATCGGAATCGATACGACCGAGGTGCTGGAGGCGGCGGGCACGAAATGGAACTTCCTGCGTTTCCAGCCCGGACTGGTTGGCGGGCATTGCATCGGTGTCGACCCGTACTACCTGACTTACAAGGCCGACCTGCTGGGCTACCACCCGCAGGTCATTCTGGCAGGGCGCCGCATCAACGACGGCATGGGTAAGTACGTCGCGGACGAGACTGTGAAGCTGCTGATCCAGGCGGGCTCCCCGGTGAAAGGCGCGACGGTGAACGTGCTTGGGCTGACCTTCAAGGAGAACTGCCCCGACCTGCGCAATTCGCGCGTCATCGACGTCGTCAGGGAGCTCGCGTCCTTCGGGGTGTCCGTGCATGTCCACGACCCGGTTGCCGATGCTGCCGATGCCCTGCGCGAATACAACGTGCAGCTGACGCCATGGGAGGCGCTGCCACGCGCCGACGCGATCGTCTCGGCCGTCGCGCACCGTGCATACGAACAATACTCGACGGAAGCATTGGTCGCGAAACTCGTGCCCAACGGGGTGTACGTCGACGTCAAGTGCCGAGCTGACGCGGCGGCGCTGCGCGCGCGTGGCATCCAGGTGTGGAGGCTCTGATGAGCTTCGGCGCGCGCGACCCAATCGCGATGCAGACGGCTGTGCTGCAACTTCGCACCAAGCCGTTGCGCTGGCTCGTGACCGGGAGCGCCGGGTTCATCGGTTCGCATCTGCTCGAAACCTTGCTTCGCCTTGGACAAGAGGTCGTCAGCGTCGACAACTTCGAGACCGGCCACCGCGCCAACCTCGAAGAGGTGCACCAGGCCGTCGGCGACGAGCGTTGGCGGCGGCACGAGTTGCTCGAGGCCGACATCGTCGATCCCGACGTTTGTCGCCGCGCATGCCAGGGTGTGGATATTGTCCTGCATCAGGCTGCGCTGGGCTCGGTGCCGCGATCCATCAGCGATCCCCTGCGCACGCACGCCGCCAACGCCACCGGTTTCCTGAATATGCTGGTTGCGGCACGGGCTGAGGGCGTGAGCCGATTCGTGTATGCGGCGTCGAGTTCCACGTACGGTGATTCGCTGGAGCTGCCCAAGGTCGAGGCGCGGATCGGTCGCCCTCTGTCCCCCTACGCGGTCACGAAGTATGTCGACGAACTCTATGCCGAAGTATTCGGTCGGTGTTATGGCACGGCCTCGATCGGACTGCGCTACTTCAACGTGTTCGGTGCCCGACAGGATCCCGAAGGCGCCTATGCCGCGGTCGTCCCGCGGTGGATGGAATCGATGCTGGAGGGCAGGCCGATCGTCATCTACGGCGATGGTGCGACGACGCGCGACTTCTGCTATGTCGCCAATGTCGTGCAGGCCAATCTGCTGGCCGCGACCCGTCCCGATCCCGACGTTCTGGGCAAGGTGTACAACATTGCAGCGGGGGGCCGGATGTCGCTCGACGCGTTGTTTGCGACGTTGCGCGGCATGATACTGGAACGGCACCGGGACTTGATCGTTCCGGCGCCCGTCTACGAAGAATTTCGATCGGGGGACGTTCGGCACTCGCAGGCCGATATCACCAGGGCGCGCAGCCTGCTCGGCTACGATCCGACCTACGACGCCGTCGCTGGTTTGCGCGAAGCCCTGCCGTGGTACGAAGCACGACTCGGCCGGCGGGGCGCAGGTCGCAGCGAGGCGATGCAGCATGTCGACGACATCACCTAGCAGGCTGGGGTTCAGCGTTTGTTGGCTGGCGATGGGTGCGCTCGCGTTCGCGGCCGGCGCGCCGGCGGCCGCGCAGACGAGCGGCGGCCCGACCAGCGAACCCGCTCCGGACCTCGTCGTACTTGCGCTAGCCTACGAACACGGCGAGGGCGTCGCGAAGGACCTGCTCAGAGCGGCAACTCTCTACTGCGTAGCGGCGCGACACGGCGATGCCGAGGCTCAGTACAACCTCGCCTGGATGTACGCCAACGGGCGTGGCGTGGCGCGCGACGATGCCGTCGCAGCCTCTCTGCTGGCACTCGCTGCCGATGCGGGTCACGCCGCGGCCCGCAAAGCGCTTCAGTTCGTCGGCGACGCGCGCGATCACCTCCCGGATTGCATGCTTCCGGACAATCCGATCGTCAGCGATGCATCACCCGAGGAACTCTTCGATCCCTTCGCGAACTTGTCGCCGGAAAAGCAGAAGATCGCGCAGCTGGTGGCTGCGCTGGCGCCGTCCTATACGATCGACCCGCGACTGGCCCTCGCGGTTATCACCGTCGAATCGAACTTCGACCCGAATGCGCAATCGCGAATGAACGCGCGGGGGTTGATGCAGCTCATTCCGGATACGGCGACCCGGTTCAGGGTCAAGAACGTTTTCGATACCCGCGACAACGTGCGCGGGGGCTTGGCTTATCTGCGCTGGTTGCTGTCGTACTATCGCGGGGAGGTTGCGCTTGCCGCCGCCGCTTACAACGCCGGCGAGGCCGTCGTCGACCGTTACCACGGCATTCCGCCGTACGAGGAAACGCGCATCTATGTCCAACGCGTTATCGGGCTTTTCGGAAACGACCGGCACCCTTACGACCCGGCGGTCGCCGCACCGTCTGCGTTCGTCACGTCGCGCTGATCTGTGGAAAGACGCGCGGTCGGCTCGATGCCGTGTCCTGCGCCTAAGGGTGCGCCATTGCGCGGTGCCGTCCTGATTCTGGCAGCGACTTTGACGCTGACGACGAGCCGGGCGGTGCTGGCGGACAACACGATCAGCACCATCGAGCGCGTCAAGGCTTCGGTCGTTGCCATTGGCACCTTCGAGCGGACGCGAGTACCGGCATTCGAGTTCCGCGCCACCGGCTTCGCGGTAGGCGACGGCTCCCTGATTGCTACCAACGCTCACGCATTGCCGATCACGCTCGACAGCGAACATCGCGAGACGTTGGTGATCGTCATTCCCGGCGCGGATCGGCAGTCGCAGGTCCGGGAAGCACGGGAGCTCGCCGTCGACGGCGGGACGGATCTGGCGCTGCTCAAGATCGATGGCGCGCCGTTGCCAGCGCTCAAGCTCGCCGGCCTCGACAGCGTCAAGGAAGGGCAGAGCGTGCTGTTTACCGGGTTTCCGATCGGCAACGTGCTCGGCCTGTTTGCGGCGACCCACCGGGGTATGGTCGCCGCCATTTCGCCGATCGTGATTCCTCCGCCTGTGGCCGCACAACTCGATGCGCGAGTCTACCGTCGCCTGACGACGGGGGCGTTTCCCGTGCTCCAACTCGACGCGACCGCCTATCCCGGCAACAGCGGCAGCCCGGTCTATGATCCGGAGTCCGGCGAAGTGCTCGGCATCATCAACATGGTATTCGTCAAAGGCACTAAAGAAGCGGCGTTGACCCAACCCAGCGGAATCACCTACGCGATTCCAGTGCGGCATTTGCAGGCTCTGCTGGCGAAGCCCAACTGACTTTTGCAGGTTTGCTTCCTTGGGTAACCTCATCTGGTTCAAGGCGTTTTTCAAGGCGCTCGTTCTGCCGCCAACGGGTCCGTTGCTGCTCGCTGCGGCGGGTTTATGGACGATCGGGCGTGCGCCACGCGCCGGGCGGATCGTCGCCTGGACCGGGATAATCCTGTTGCTCGCACTGTCGACGCCGCTGGTCTCCTATGCGCTGCTGACCCTCCTCGACACCTCGCCTCCTCTGGACATCGAGCGCGCCAGGACCGCCCAAGCCATCGTGATTCTTGGCGGAGGCGTGCGGCGCCATGCGGCGGAGTACGATGGCCGCGACACGCTGGGACACTTGACGCTCGAACGCGTGCGCTACGGGGCCCGAGTCGCTCGCCTCACGGGTTTGCCGGTACTGGTGACGGGCGGAATCGTTTTCGGCGGAGAGCCCGAGGCCACCCTGATGCGCGCGGCGCTGGAGCGCGAGTTCGGCGTGCCGGTGCGCTGGGTCGAGGCACGGTCGCGCAACACGCACGAGAACGCGGTGCGGTCGGCGGAAATCCTCGGCGCCGAGCATATTGGCCGAATCGTTCTCGTGGCACACAGCTTCGACATGCCGCGCGCGCGCGCGGAATTCGCCGCGGTGGGTATCGAGGCGATTCCCGCACCCACGCTCATTCCGAGCGGACGGATCGATAACGCACTCGATGTGCTACCCAGTCTGGCGGCACTGCAGAGCAGCTACTTTGCTCTCTATGAAATCCTCGCCAATGCGGCCCGGTGGCTGGCCGTTGCCGTCTAGATTCCAGGATCTGTCCACTACTGCGGGCGCGCCCGATAATTGGTAGATTTGCCACAACCTGTCGTGTACCGCTGGCACAGGCGATAGCACTGGTGCTTGTCGGGTCGAACTGTGAGAATATAAGCCAATTCTCACATTCGGTTCCGGTTGAACTTAGAATTGATACATCATTCCGTGTTCATAAATCGCGCCGTAACATCAGTGTGCGTATGATGCGGTGATCCCTCGAGGTGCGTAGCGGGCAGTTGTCTTGTTTCTTTTTTTCGTGGGCTGATTTCTGACCCGAAAGGAATTCAAAATGCGTTCGATCGTCAGTTGCAAGCTTCTGGCAGGCCATGGTGCGCGTTTCGCCTTGCAGGTCGCGGCCGTACTGAGTGCTGCAGCGATCATGGGTTGCAACACGGCCCCCACCTATCCACCGGCGCCGCAACTTGCAGCGTCGCCCGACTATCTGTACAAGATCGGCCCGGGTGACCAGGTCAACGTCACCGTCTGGCGCAATCCGGAAATCTCCGCGAGTGTTTCGGTGCGACCTGACGGCAAGATAACGGCGCCGCTCATCGAGGATTTGCCCGCGATAGGCAAGGATCCGACCACGCTTGCCCGCGACATCGAAAAAGCGCTGTCAAAGTACATCCGCGACCCGGTGGTTACCGTGATCGTCGGCGGCTTCATTGGGCCCGTATCCGGAGCAGATCCGGGTCTTGGGTGAGGCGACCAAGCCGCAGGCGCTGCCCTACCGCCAGGGAATGACGCTGCTTGATTTGATGATCGCCGTCGGCGGCCTGACCGATTTTGCGGACGGCAACAACGCCTCCATCATGCGCACTTCCGAAGGCGGCAAGCAATATAGCGTCCGGCTCAAGGACCTGGTCAAACGCGGCGACATTTCCGCCAATGTCGACGTCAAGCCCGGCGATATTCTGCTCATCCCGCAGAGCTGGTTCTGATGATTGTCCGTTCGCCGCGTGACGTGTAGATACCTCGGCTTGAGGAGAGCGTACCCATGCAGGAGTTAGTCGAGCAACTACTTTCCATTTTGCGAGGCATGTGGCAGCGCCGGTGGATCGGGCTGGGTGTTGCGTGGCTCGCCGCGATCATCGGGACCATTGTCGTGTTCCGCCTGCCCGACAAATACGAGGCGTCGGCGCGCGTGTATGTGGATACCCAGTCGATGCTGCAGCCGTTGATGGCGGGCATGGCCATTTCGCCGGACGCGGGCCAGCAGGTTTCGATCCTGAGCCGTCTTTTGCTCAGCCGGCCGAATCTCGAAAAAATCATCCGCAAATCCGATCTCGATACCAGCGCCGGCAGGAACGCCCCCGATCTCGTCGACGAAGTCGCGGGCTCGCTCACCATCGCCCGGGCAGGCTCCGGCGACAACCTGTACACGATTGCCTTCCGTTATCCCGATGGCCGCAAGGCGCGCGACGTGGTCCAGGCGGCGCTGTCGACTTTCATCGAACAAAGTCTCGGTCAAACGCGCGGCGGCACCGATTCCGCACGCAAGTTCATCGACGAACAAATCAAGGACTACGAGAGCAAGCTGCGCGAGTCGGAAGCCCGCATGCAGGCCTTTCGTCTGAAGTACCTCGGCCTGTTCGGCACGAATGTGCAGGGTTACGTGGGACAGATGGGCGCGATCGCCGAGCAGATCAAGGACACCCGAATCGAACTCAGCGTCGCCCAGCAGACCCGCGACGGTCTGCGGCAGCAGCTCGAGGAGCAAATGCAACGTGGGCCTGCGGCCGCCACGCAAGCGCATGAAGGCGATCACCACGCCGGAGATCGATGCGCGCATCAACGAGCTCCGGCGCCAGCTCGACGAGCTGCTGCGCAAGTACACCGACCTGCATCCGGAAGTCGTCGCACTCAAGCGTTCGCTCGCCCAGCTCGAGGAGGACAAGCAACGGGTGATCGAGGCGCGGACCAAGGCGGCGGAGGCGGACCCTGGCAACGGCGTGAGCGGCGATCCGGTGGCCGAGCAGCTCAAAGTCGCGCTGAACGATGCCGAATCCAACCTCACGACGGTCCGTGCCCGCCTTGGCGAGTACGAGGCGCGCTACAACCAGCTGAAGTTCGTCGGCCGAATCGTTGCCCAAGCTTGACGTGGAATACACGCAGCTCAACCGCGACTACGACATGCAGAAGCATCAGTACGAGAATCTGGTCAACCGGCGCGAGACCGCCAGCCTTACCGGGAAGCTCGAGGATGCCGGGGTTGCCGAGTTCCGGATCATCGATCCGCCGCGTGTCACGCCGAACCCAGTCGCACCGAACCGGCTGCTTTTGCTTGGAGGCGTCGTGGCCGTGTCGCTTTTGGCCGGGCTGGCCTTCAGTTGGCTGGTGAGTCAGGTTCGTCCGACGTTTCATGACGGTCGCGTGCTGCGCGAAATTTCCCAGCGCCCGTTGCTCGGCATAGTCAGTGTCCTGCCAACTCCCGGCTTGCGCTCGTTGCGGCGTCGCGCCGCGTTGCTTTTTGCCGGGGGTTTGAGCGGCCTGCTGGCGTCGTACGGCGCCGCCTTCGCTTTACTTTTCCTGGCCGCTACCCGTGGCCCCTGAGGACCGTCCGATGGATCTCATCGAGAAAGCCGCGCAACGGCTCGCACAACTGCAGAAAGCGGGAATTGACGTGCCGGTCCCGGCGGCGCAGGAGGCTCAGGCATCTCTGGCCAGCCCTGCTGCCGAGACGATCCCTACGCCGGAGCGATTCGCGCAGGCGTTGGAAAGGGCGCAGTCGGCTGAAGTTCATACCGCCACCTCTCCCGCGCCCCCGCCGGTTGCTTCGGTGGCGCCGACAGTTCCAAGCCGGTCCCGCCGTCTCCGCGCCAGTTGCGCCGGTGGCGCCGACAGTTCAAGCCAGTCCTTCCCGGCCTGCCGCCGACAAATCAGGTGTGCGCAGCAGGGAAGTGCAAATCGATCTCGAGGCGATGGCCGTGGCTGGGTTCGTGACGCCTCAAGCGCAGCGATCGCAGATCGCCGACGAGTTTCGCGTCATCAAGCGCCCGATCATCAGGAACGCACGCGATGGTGCCGGTCCACGGACCGAGCGGGCGAATCTCATCATGGTTACCAGCGCGAGTCCCTTCCGAAGGCAAGAGCTTTGTCGCGCTCAATCTGGCCATGAGCATCGCCCTCGAAGTCGACAGCACGGTGCTTCTGGTCGACGCGGACGTTGCTAATCCATGCGTCATGAAGATGCTCCATCTGCCGCAAGGCGCCAAGGGGCTGCTCGACTTGCTCACCACCACCGACACCAAGCTTCACGACGTCCTTCTCCGGACTAACGTGGAAAAACTGACGCTGCTGCCATCCGGCACTGCGCACGGGCGCGCGACCGAGATGCTGGCGAGCGAGGCAATGGCGAGCCTGCTCGAGGAAGTGGCTTCACGTTATCGGGACCGGATTGTGGTGTTCGATTCGCCGCCGTTGCTGGCGACGACCGAAGCCCGTGCGCTGGCTTCGCACATGGGCCAGATCATCATGGTGGTCGAGGCCGATCGCACGACCCAAGTACTGGTCGAGCATGCTCTGGAAACCATCGAAAGCTGCCCGCTGGTCATGATGGTATTGAACAAGGCGCCACGGCCCGAAGTGGGCAGCTATTACGGCCAGCACTACTACGCCGCCTCGGCTGCTTCCTGAGCCCGAGGTCGACACGCATGCAGGGATGTCGCGGCTCGGGATCCGGAAGTGACGAAGCGAAGCCCGCAGGGCGTCGCTGCGCAGGGTGGATCGCTGCCGCAGCCGGGGTCGTGGGCATGACTGTGGCGGCTGGTGCGGCGGCCCAGAGATGGACATTCGCTGCCTCGGCCGGTGCCAACCTCACCTACAACCATTACATCGGCGCCAATCAGCCGCAGGACGGATTCGTTGCGTGCCTTACCGGTTCGCTCGGAATCAACAGCGGCGCAGGGCGGACGTTTAAAGCTCACCGGCACGGTGGGCGCGACCCAATTGCTGTGCACGGGGGGCGAAGGCAACAGTTTTGCCCCCTCCGTCAACCTGCTTGGCGAACCTGGAAGTGATCGACAAGTTCTTTTTCGTCGATGCGAGCGCCAATGCCTCGACGAGCTACATCACGCCGTTCGGTCCGCAGCCTGCGAACCAGACGGTGCAGACGAATAATCGCTACATCTCGCAGAGCTATAGCGTCAGTCCGTATATCCAGGGCGTGATCGGCTCGAACATTACGTATTCGCTGCGCGACGACAATATCTGGACGCCGTCGGCGAGCTATGGCAACTCTTCTGCAAAGACGCCGACGACGTATTACAACAATCTCAACGGCCAGATGAGTTCGGTGGTTGGCAATAGCGGCGGCTGGACGCTGCAATACAGTGCCCAGACGTACGACAATGGCGTGTCCAACGATACGTACTTCATTCAGGTTGCGCGCGCCATTGCCACCTTCGCGGTGGACCCGCAGTTGCAGGTGTCGCTGCGCGGCGGATACGAGATGGATCGCTTCCCGGAATTGACCGCCAATGACGGCTCGCTTTTCCCGGGGTCCAACACTCAAGGCGCAATTTACGGCGCCGGATTGAATTGGCGCCCGTCGGATCGAACGTCGCTCAACGGCTACTGGGAGCACCAGTTCTTCGGCTCATCCTACAACTGGGCGCTGACCCATCGACTGCCGAACATCGCGTTGAGCGCGAATTTCACGCGCGGGCTCAGCAGCTACCCGCAGCTCGCGCTGGCGGTCCCGTCGGGTGTCGGCGTTGCGCAATTCCTCGACGCGGCGTTCACGACGCGCATCCCGGATCCCGCCCTACGGGCTGCAGCCGTGGCGCAATTCCTGGCGCAGACCGGACTGCCGCCTACCCTCGCGAGTCCGCTGAACTTCTACTCGCAGTCGATCACGTTGCAGCAGACGGCGAGCCTGTCGGCGGTATGGGTCGGCGCGCTCAACGCCATCGGGTTCACGTTGTTCGACACGCAGACCCAGGCGATCTCCGGTACCGGCTCCGCCCTGCCGCCGGCCTTCCAGTTCGGCACGGACAACACGCAGACAGGCGGCGGCATCAACTACAGTCATCGTCTGAGCGGATTCACCAATCTCGTTGCCAGCGTGACCTATTCGGTGACCAAGCCGAACGGCTCGCAGGCATCCCAGACCGAGTTTCGCACCAACAACTTCAATGCGCTGGTCGCCGTCAATACGCAGCTCACCCAGAAGACGAGCGGATCCGTCGGCCTCACCTATTTCAATTTCAACACGCCAGGTGCCAGTAACGCCGGATCGCAGGGCACGGTGAGCGTGTATGCCAGTATCAACCATAATTTTTAGGCCGAGACGTGTACGAAACATTTTTCGGGCTGACCGGCAAGCCCTTTCAGCTCAATCCCGATCCCGCCTTTTTTTACGGCAGTCGCGGACACAAGCGCGCGTTCGCCTATCTTCAGTACGGCGTGCATCAGGGCGAGGGATTCATCGTCATCACCGGAGAAGTCGGCGCCGGTAAGACGACGCTGGTACGCAGCCTCCTCGAACAGATCGATCCGAGCCGGCTCGTCGCGGCACAACTGGTGACGACCCAGCTCGATGCGGAGGATCTCCTGCGTGCCGTGGCGATGGCTTTCGGTCTGCCGACGAAGGCGGTCGACAAGGCGCAACTGCTCGCCGAACTCGAAGCGTTCCTCGTGTCACTCGTGCCGCAGGGAAAACGCGCGCTGCTGATCGTCGACGAAGCACAGAATCTGTCGGGTCGTGCCATCGAGGAGCTGCGGATGCTGTCCAACTTCCAGCTGGGCAACCAGGGACTCCTGCAGAGCTTTCTGGTGGGCCAGCCCGAGTTGCGTCAGCTGATGCAAGGCCCGGACCTCCAGCAACTGCGCCAGCGCGTGACCGCGTCCTATCACCTCGGCCCGATGGACCGCGCCGAGACCCAGGCGTATGTCGAGCACCGGCTGCGGCACGTGGGGTGGAGCAGCTTTCCCCGGTTCGAGCCTGGGGCGTTCGACGCGATCTACACGTTCTCCGCGGGCATTCCGCGGCGGATCAATACGCTTTGCAACCGGCTACTGCTGGCTGCAATGCTCTCTGAAGAGAACGACATTGCCGCGGCCAATGTCGATGCAACCGCGGACGAGATCCGGCTTGAATTGAGCGAAGGCAATAGCAGCGCCGCTACGGACGGCGCGAAGACCGATCTCAACGCCTTCGGTGAGGGTGAGCCCGCAGTCGGCCTCGAAGAGCGCGTGGTGCGCCTCGAGCGCGCCATGACGGCCACGCTCGATCTCCTGCAGCAGATGCGGCGCTCCCAGGCATCGGCGAAGCCGCTCGACCCGCTGAAGAACTGATGCAAGAACTCGCGCCAGCGCTGGGTCCCATCATGTGCGTCGTTGGCGCGAGGCCGAACTACATGAAAATGGCGCCGCTCATTCGAGCTTTCCGCAGCGATCCTGCGGCGCCCGATACGCTGCTCGTGCATACCGGCCAACATTACGACGTGGCCATGAACGATCGGCTGTTCGCCGACCTGAAGCTGCGCCCGCCGGACGTCAATCTCGACGTTGGCTCGGGCACGCACGCTCAACAGACCGCGGAAATCATGCGGCGTTTCGAACCTGTCGTCGACGCGGCGCAGCCAAGCTGCGTGGTTGTCGTCGGGGATGTGAACTCGACGCTCGCGTGCAGTCTGGTATCGGTGAAGAAGGCGATCCCCGTCGTGCATGTGGAAGCGGGATTGCGCAGTTTCGATCGTACGATGCCGGAGGAAGTCAATCGGCTGCTCACGGACCAGATCTGCGAAGTGCTGTACACGACCGAGCGTTCTGCGGCCGAGAATCTTCGCCGCGAAGGCATCGCCATGGAACGGGTTCATTTCGTCGGCAATGTCATGATCGACTCGCTGATGGCGAGTCTTCGCCTTGCCGTCCCGCCCGCGGCGGTGTTCGCGGAGAACGGGGCGGACGCGACGCTGCTCGTCGGGAAATGCGGCTTCGGCCTGGTCACGCTGCATCGCCCGTCCAACGTCGACCAATGTGAAAGCCTTGCCGAAGCATTGGCCATTCTTGCGGACATCAGTCGCGATGTTCCGCTGGTCTGGCCGCTTCATCCACGCACGCGCGCCAACATCGACCGCTTCGGTCTGTGGAGTGCGGTTGACGCACGGCGCATGATCGTACTTCCGCCCCAAGGTTATCTGGAGACGCTCGGGCTGATCAAGGATGCGACCTTGGTGATCACCGATTCCGGCGGGATCCAGGAGGAAACCACGGCACTCGGCGTTCCATGCCTGACGATGCGCGATAACACCGAGCGCCCGATCACGGTCGAGCAGGGCACCAATGTCCTTGTCGGAAGGGACCGGGCGCTGACTCTGAAGCACGTGCACGGGATCCTCGCCGGCGGTGGCAAGCGGGGACGGGTTCCCGAACTGTGGGACGGGCGGGCCTCGGATCGGATCGCCGCGCATCTGGTGCCTTGGCTCACGCGTCATGTGGAATCGGCGTACGCCTGAAGCCATGGACTCCCTCGGCCAAAGTACTGGCGGCATCGTCAACGCGCTCACCATCGACGTGGAGGACTATTTTCAGGTCTCCGCGTTCACGCCCTACATCGCGCGCTCGTCCTGGGAGGATTTGCCATGTCGGGTCGAGCAGAATGTCGACAGGATCCTCGAGTTGCTCGAGGAAAGCGGCAGTCATGCAACGTTTTTCACCCTGGGCTGGATCGCGGAGCGCTACCCGCAGATGGTGCAGCGGATCGTTGCTGGCGGGCACGAGCTCGCGAGCCACGGTTATGCGCACGACCGCGCGACTTCGCTCGAACCTGACGGATTCTTCGCCGATGTCGTGCTGGCCAAGGCGGTCCTGGAAGACGTCGCCGGAACGCAGGTGCATGGCTATCGGGCACCGAGCTTCTCCATCGGTGAAGACAACCTCTGGGCCTACGAGTGCCTGGCCAGGGCTGGCTATCGCTATAGTTCGAGCGTCTACCCGATTCGGCACGACCATTACGGATCGCCGGATTGCTTGCGCTTCGCGCATGTGGCGAACACCCACATGCTCGAAGTGCCGATCGCCACGGCGCGCCTGTTCCGCACCAACTGGCCGGCGGGCGGCGGTGGCTATTTCCGGCTGATGCCCTATGCGCTCTCCCGCTGGCTTATCCAGCACGTGAATTCAAACGACGAGGAGGCGGCGATTTTCTATTTCCATCCCTGGGAAATCGACCCCGAACAGCCCCGCGTCAAAGGCGTGAACGCGAAGACGCGCTTTCGTCATTACGTGCACCTGGAGCGCACCGAGAAGCGTCTGCGCCTGTTGCTGCAGGATTTCAGCTGGGATCGCATGGACCACGTCGTCTTCGGTGTCGCATGAACGCCCCCGCAACCGCGCTGAACGTACGACCGGCTGCGGCGCTGCCCTTGCGCGTTCGCGCCTACGGCGCCGACGATCGGGCGCACTGGGAAGAATTCGTTCATCGCTGCCCGGACGCGACGTTCTTCCATCGCATCGGGTGGAAGGACATTATCGAGGGCAGTTTCGGTTTCAACACTCACTATCTTCTTGCGGAGCGGGGTGCGCAAATTGTCGGCGTACTGCCGCTGGCCGAAGTGAAGAGCCTCCTTTTCGGGCATGCGCTAGTCTCGTTGCCCTTCTGCACATGTGCGGGCGTGGCAACCGTGGAGACCGAAGCGCTCGCGGCGCTGCACGGCTTTGCACGGCAGCTCGGTGAGAAGCTTGGCGTCGAACACCTGGAGCTGCGCGATCGCAATGTCCGCGAATCCGGCTGGCCACAGCAGGACCTCTATGTGACCTTCCGCAAGCCGATCCTGCCAAAAGTCGACGACAACCTGGCGGCGATCCCGCGCAAACAGCGGGCGATGGTGCGCAAGGGCATTGCCCGCGGCCTGGTCAGTCGGATCGACGCCGAGCCGGACCGCTTTTTTGCGCTGTACGCCGACAACGTGCATCGCCACGGGACGCCGCCGCTGGCGAAACGCTATTTCGAGGCGCTGCAGCGTACGTTTGGTCGAGACTGCGAAATTCTCACGGTGTGCGATCCGCAAGGCAACGCGGTTTCGAGCGTGTTCAGTTTCTACTTCCGCGACGAGGTGCTGCCGTACTACGCGGGTGACGTGGCGGCGGCGCGTGATCTGGCCGCCAACGATTTCAAGTACTGGGAGGTGCTGCGCCGGGCATGCGAAAGCGGCCTCGGCGTGTTTGACCTCGGCCGGAGCAAGCAAGGCACCGGGACGTTCGCGTTCAAGAAGAACTGGGGGCTGGAGGCGAAGCCGCTGGCGTACGAATACTTCCTGTACCGTCGCGATCGCATCCCCGAACACAATCCCCTGAACCCCAAGTACCAGCTGCTGATGGCGCTCTGGCGGCGCTTGCCGATACAGGTGGCGAACCTCGTCGGTCCGCATCTGGTCAAAGGCCTGGGTTGAACGAGGCGATGGCGATGCAGACACTCCTGTTTCTCTCGCACCGATTGCCTTATCCACCCAACAAGGGCGACAAGGTGCGCTCTTATCACCTGCTGCGGCATTTGACGCAGCGCTATCGCGTCGTCCTGGGCACCTTCATCGACGATCCGCTCGATTGGCAGCATGTGAGCGCTGTGCAGGAGCTTTGCGCTGAAGTGCATGTCGAGCCGATCGTTCCATGGTCCAGGCGCCTTCGCAGTGCCGCGGCGATGCTCACGGGTGAGGCCATGACGCTGCCTTATTTCCGCAGCCGAACCCTGCAAGCGTGGGTGAAGGATGTCGTGCAGCGTGAACGCATTGAGCAAGCTTTCGTCTTTTCGTCGCCCATGGCCCAGTACGTGCTCGATTTGCCCGGCGTGCGCACGCTCGTCGACTTCGTCGATCTGGATTCGGCGAAGTGGGACGAATACGCGCGTCGCCACTCCTGGCCGCTGTCGGCGATCTACCGGCGCGAAGGGCAACGGCTGCTCGCGTTCGAGAAGTTGGTCGCCGCGAGCGCCGATGCGAGCCTGTTCGTCACCCGCGAAGAAGCGCACCTGTTGTCGCGGGTGGCGCCCGCGTGCGCGAGCCGCATCGTCGCCATCGAAAATGGCGTCGACGCCGACTACTTCTCCCCTGAACACGTCTTCGCGTCGCCGTTCACGGCCTCCGAGCATCCGATTGTATTCACCGGCAGCATGGACTACTGGCCCAACATGGACGCGGTCGCGTGGTTCGCGCGCGATGTGCTACCGGAAATTCGGCGGCGTGACCCGCGGGCTCGCTTTCACATCGTTGGCATGAATCCCGGCAATGAGGTGCGGGCGCTCCAAGGCGATGCGGTCACCGTCGCCGGCCGGGTGGACGATGTGCGTCCTTATCTTTTGCATGCGCGGGCCGTGGTCGCGCCGCTGCGCGTGGCGCGCGGCATCCAGAACAAGGTCCTCGAAGCGATGGCCATGGGCCGCCCGACCGTCGTCACATCGGCCTGCGCCGCGGTGTTGACGGCCCGTCCCGGACTCGAGTTGGAGACTGCAGACGAGGCGGCCGAATTTGCCGCCAAGGTGCTCGCGGTCATGGATCCCGTGCGTGGGGATAGTGTCGGGCAACGTGCTCGCGCTCGAGTTCTGGCAGATTACGCATGGTCGTCGCGGCTGTCGCGGTTGGACGACTTGATCGGGCGTCCCGATCCGGTGCGTCCGCAGCCGCCGACGGCGGCGCCGTTGCGACGCCTGGTCGCGGTTCCAGCGAGCAAGGGATGAGCACCCAGGCCGAGCCCACGATGATGGCGCGGGCGGTGCAGGTGCCCGATGCAGCCGTCGATCCCGGCTGGAGACTCGGGCTGCCGCTCGTCATAGCCGCGCTCGTCGCGGTGCTGGCCATTCACTGGACGACCGCCGCGTCCATCGTCGCCATCTGGGCGCGCTCGGAAACTTTTGCGCACGGCTTCCTGATCGTTCCCATTGTCCTCGTTCTGATTTGGCAGCGGCGGCATGCCTTGGCGCGGATCGCGCCAAGGGCGGACCCCTTGGGCCTCGTGCTGCTCGCTTGCGCCGGCGCGGTCTGGCTCGTCGCCTATGCGGGCGAGGTCATTGTCGTACGGCAGCTGGCGCTGGTGGCCACGATCTGGGCCACGGTCATCGCGGTTCTCGGACGCGAAGTGGCCAAAGCGATCATGTTCCCCCTGGGTTTCCTCGTGCTGGGCGTGCCGATGGGCGAGGCGCTGATCCCGCCATTGATGGAATGGACCGCCGATTTTACGGTCACCGCGCTGCAACTCACCGGCATACCCGTTTTTCGCGAAGGCCTCTTTTTCACGATCCCCTCCGGCAATTGGTCAGTTGTCGAGGGCTGCAGCGGGGTGCGCTACCTGATCGCGTCGCTGACCGTGGGCGTCCTCTTCGCTTACCTGAGTTACAGCAAGACGTGGAAGCGGCTGCTGTTCGTCGCCATGTCGGTCATCGTGCCGATCATCGCCAACGGTATGCGGGCGTATTTGATCGTGATGATCGCGCATCTGAGTAACAACTGGCTCGCGCACGGGGTCGATCATTTCATCTACGGTTGGGTCTTCTTCGGACTGGTGATGCTGCTCCTGTTCTGGATCGGCTCGTTCTGGCGCGATCCCGAAGAAGGCTTTGCCGTGGTTTCGCACGTCGCGCCGAGGCGTGCTCCTGCGTCGCGCGGCTTCAGCTTCGCCGGATACGCGCTAGCGACCGTGGCGATCGCCGGCGCGTGGCCCGCCTATGCAGCCTACCTCGATCGCAACGATGCGCAAGGTACGTCGACCCTCGCGCTTGCCGCGCCTGCGCCGGCGGGTGGCTGGGTCGCCGACCCGTCGCCGCTGACCGAGTGGCGTCCACATTACGATCCGGCCTCGGCAACGCGCTTCCAGGTCTACCGCAAGGGGGACCATGTCGTCGCGCTGCATCTCGGCTATTACCAGCACCAGCATCCCGGCAGCCAGCTCGTGACCTCCTGGAACATCATGGTGGTGCAAAAGCACCCGGTCTGGAGCAACGTCGGCGAGTCGCGTGTGGAAGCCGCCCTGGGGCCGGGAACGTTCGACGTGCGGCAAACGAGGTTGCGCTCTCCCGACCAACGGCTGCTGGTATGGGACTGGTACCGTATCGACGGACATGACCTGATCAATCCTTATCTCGCCAAGGCGATGCTGGCGTGGCACAAGCTCACCAATCGCGGCGACAGCGGCGCTGCAATCATTCTCGCGACGCCTTACAACGACCACAGCGAACCGCCGGTGGAAACTTTGCGCGAGTTCGCGCGCGACATGAACCCGTCGATCCAGGCCGCGCTCGCCGGCGTAGAGGCGGACATCGTGGCGAGCGGTCACTGACGCTCGGTATGGTCGCACCGTGAATGCCTCCCAGCCACTGGTCGCGCACGTCGTGTTCCGTTTCGGCATTGGCGGACTCGAGAACGGTATCGTCAATCTGATCAATCACCTCCCGCGCGAGCGCTGGCGGCACGCGATCGTCTCGCTCACCGATGTTTCCCGCGAATTCACGATGCGCATCGCGCGTCCGGACGTCGAGTACATCGCGCTGGGCAAGCGTCCGGGACACCTGATGCGCGATTACCCGCGGCTGCTGCGTCTGTTCAGGACGTTGCGCCCGGCGATCGTGCACACGCGCAACCTGGCGGCGCTGGAGGCGGTCGTGCCGGCATGGGCCGCCGGTGTTCCGGTGCGAATTCATGGCGAGCACGGCTGGGACATGCAGGACCCCGAAGGACGCCGCCGCCGCTACCGGATGGCGCGCCGGCTGTATCGGCCATTCGTGCATCACTACATCGCCCTTTCCCAGCACCTTGCCGACTACCTTCAACATCAGGTCGGCGTGCCGGACGAGGCGATTTCTCAGGTCTACAACGGTGTCGACATGGAGCGCTTTTATCCTGATGCGGGCGCCGTGATCGCGGACTGCCCTTTCCGTGCGCCCGATCACTGGTTGGTCGGCAGCGTCGGCAGGCTCGAAGCGATCAAGGATCCGCTGAATCTCGCGCGCGCATTTATCACGCGCACTCAAATCACATCCGGCCGCTGCGCAGCGCCTGCGACTCATTGTCGTCGGTGACGGCGCGCTGCGGCCACAGGTCGAGGCGCTGCTGGTCGATGCCGGTGTCCGCGAACTCGCCTGGCTTGCGGGCGAGCGTGCCGACGTGCCGCAGTTCATGCGCGCGCTCGACTGCTTCGTGCTGCCTTCGCGCGCCGAAGGCGTGTCGAACACGATCCTCGAGGCAATGGCCACCCGCCTGCCGATCGTGGCGACGCGCGTCGGCGGCAACGCCGAATTGATCGAATCCGGCATGACCGGAACGCTGGTGTCCGCCGGCGATCCCGATGCATTGGCACGCGCGATCATCGCCTACTTTCACGACCGCGCGGTCGCCCGGCGGCACGCCAAGGCGGCGTATCAAGTGGCCCTGACCCGCTTCAGCCTGACGGCAATGGTCGCGGCGTACGCAGGCATCTACGAGCATGCGCTCGCACGCGCCGGACTTCCGCTGCCACCATCGACTAGCCGTTCCGGCGATCCGGTAACCCCAACAACCCCTGTCCAGGCCGCGCGCCTGCACGGCGTCTCCAATCCCTAGGCGCAATGCCATGTGCGGCATCGTAGGCATCTTCGATCTCAAGGCCAAGCGGCCCATTTCGCGCGAACTCGTTGCGCGCATGAACGACCGGCAATTGCATCGAGGCCCGGACGAAGTCGGACTGCACTTCGAACCCGGGCTTGGCCTGGGACACCGCCGGCTATCGATCATCGATCTGGCGACCGGGCAGCAGCCGCTGTTCAACGAGGACGGCAGTGTCGTCGTCATCTTCAACGGCGAGATCTACAACTATCAGGAACTGATTCCTGAACTCACGCGGCCATGGCCACGTGTTTCGGACCAAGAGCGATACCGAAGTTATCGTCCACGCGTGGGAGCAGTGGGGCGAAGACTGCGTCAAGCGGTTCCGCGGAATGTTTGCTTTTGCGCTGTGGGATCGCAATCGCGAGACGCTGTTCCTGGCCCGCGATCGGCTCGGCGTGAAGCCGCTTCACTACGCGGTACTGCCGGAAGGCTGGTTGCTGTTCGGGTCCGAGCTCAAGTCGCTCACGGTTCATCCGGATTTCAAGGACGATCTCGATCCCTTCGCCATCGAGGAGTACTTTGCGCTCGGCTACATACCCGAACCGCGCACCATGTACGCGTGCGCCCTCAAGCTGCCGCCCGCGCACACGCTGACGATTCGGCGCGGGCAGCCGGTACCTGCAGCCGCGTGAATACTGGGACGTCCGCTTTACGCTCGACAACCCGATCGGCGAACGCGAGGCGCAGGCAGAGCTCGTCGATCGCCTGAGGGAGTCGATCCGTTTGCGCATGATTGCCGAGGTCCCGCTCGGCGCGTTCCTTTCCGGTGGCGTGGACTCCAGCGCGGTCGTCGCGATGATGGCGGGCGTGAGCGCGGACCCGGTCAATACCTGCTCGATTTCGTTCGGCGACCCGGCCTTCGACGAGTCAGCGTTTGCCAACAAGGTCGCGGAGCGCTATCGCACCCGGCACTTTGTGGAAACCGTCGAAAGCGACGATTTCGACCTGATCGACATGCTGGCGCAGACCTACGACGAGCCCTACGCAGACAGCTCCGCGCTGCCGACCTACCGGGTATGCCAACTCGCCCGCAGGCATGTGACGGTGGCGCTGTCGGGCGACGGGGGCGACGAGAACTTTGCCGGATATCGTCGCTATCGGCTGCACGCGATGGAGGAGACGCTGCGCAGCGCATTGCCCATCTCCATCCGGCGTCCCGCATTCGGAATGCTCGGGCGGATGTATCCGAAGGCCGACTGGGCACCGCGGGTCTTTCGCGCCAAGTCCACATTTCAAGCCCTTTCTCGGACGTCGGTCGACGCCTATTTTCACAGTGTCTCGATCCTGCGGGACGACATGCGCCGCCAACTTTTCAGCGACGCGTTCAGGGTGCGGCTGGGCGGTTATTCCGCGGTGGAGGTATTTCGGCGGCATGCGCAGCGCGCCAGCACGGACGATGCGCTGGCGCTTGTCCAGTACCTGGACCTGAAGACCTATCTCGTCGGCGATATCAATACCAAGGTCGATCGCGCGAGCATGGCGCATTCGCTCGAAGTGCGTGAGCCACTGATGGATCACCCTCTCGTGGAGTGGCTGGCGAGCCTGCCGTCGTCGCTCAAGGTTCGCGGTCAGGAGGGCAAGTATCTGCTCAAGAAGTCGATGGAATCCTACTTGCCCGCGGACGTCCTGTATCGCCCGAAGATGGGTTTCTCGGTGCCGCTTGCGCAATGGTTCCGCGGTCCGTTGAAGCAGCGAATCAACGACGCCGTCCTCGGGCCAAGGCTCGCGTCGACGGGCATCTTCAACCCGCGCTATTTGAGGCACCTGGTGGACGGTCATCTCGCGGGCACGCATGACTACAGTTCGCCCATCTGGACGTTGCTCATGTTCGAAGCCTTCCTGCGCAACGTGATGCGTGATGGCAAGCTGGACGTCGGCGGCAAGGTCGCAGCATGATCGCGATGGGGCGCCCGGAACGTCTGCGTGAGCGAGGCGAAGCCGAAGCGCGAAGCGCGCGTCCGCGAACGTGGACGGCGGCTGAAAGCGCGATGCCGCGATTCGCGAAAGCGCAGGCTGACGGCCGCGAAGGCCGCCAATGACCCTGCGCGTTCTGCACATCCTCGATCATTCGCTGCCGCTGCATAGCGGCTACACCTTCCGTACGCTGTCGATATTGCGCGAGCAGCGGCGCCTCGGATGGGAGACTTCGCACCTCACCGGGCCGAAGCAGGACAGCGCCGAGCGGCTCGAGGAGACGGTCGACGGCTGGCTTTTCTTCCGCACGCCGCAGGATGGCACGCGCCTGTCCGGGTTGCCGGCGATTGCCGAGCTGATGATGATGAAGGTGCTCACGCGGCGGCTGCAAGCGGTCGCCGAGCAGGTCAGACCGCAATTGCTGCACGTGCACTCACCGGTGCTCAACGCGATTCCCGCGCTGCGGGTGGGACGCCGGCTTGGCGTGCCCGTGTTGTACGAGGTTCGCGCCTTCTGGGAAGACGCCGCGGTCGATCACGGCCGCACGCGCGAGGGTGCGCCGCGCTATCGCCTCACGCGGGCGCTCGAGACCTACGCGCTCAAGCGCGCCGATGCCATCGCGACTATCTGTGAAGGACTGCGCGCAGATATCGTCGCGCGAGGCATCGACCCGAGGAAGGTCACGGTCGTTCCCAATGCGGTGGATGTCGAGCGGTTCACGCTCGGCCGCGAGCCCGATGTTGCGCTGCGCCGGCAGCTCGAACTCGACGGTGCGATCGTGCTCGGATTCATCGGCTCGTTCTATGCGTACGAGGGACTGGCGTTGCTGCTTGAGGCCCTGCCCAAGATCCTGGTCGCCGATCCGCGGGTGCGCGTGATTTTCGTCGGCGGTGGTCCCGAGGAGGCCAGCTTGAAACAGCTCGCGACGCGGCTGTCGCTCGACGACAAGGTCCGCTTCGTCGGTCGCGTTCCTCATGACCAAGTGCACCGCTACTACGACCTCATCGACGTGCTGGTCTATCCGCGATTGCCGATGCGCCTCACCGAACTCGTGACGCCACTCAAGCCGCTCGAGGCGATGGCACAGGGCCGCCTGATCGTGGCTTCCGATGTCGGCGGCCACCGCGAGCTGATCCGTGACCAGGAGACCGGCGTGCTGTTCAAGGCCGGCGACGTCGACGCGCTCGCGGCCAAGGTCCTCGATCTGCTTGCCGACCGGCGGCGCTGGGCGCAGCTTCGAGCCGCGGCGCGCCGTTTCGTCGAAACAGAGCGCAACTGGACCTCCAGCGTCGGCCGCTATCGAGAGCCCTACCGGCGGCTCACCGGCGAGGCGGATGCCGCCTATGGCCCCGCCTGAACCGCGCATCGTGGTCCTCACCACACTCTTTCCTCACGCCGGGCAACCGACGGCGGGGCTGTTCATCCGCGAACGCATGCTCCGGGTCGCGCGGCGGGTTCCGGTGACCATCGTCGCCCCCGTGCCATGGTTCCCATTGCAAGGGCTCGTGCGGCTACTGGAAGCCGCATTTCCGGCCACCGGTGCGTAGCATGGAGCCGCAGGACGGCGTCGACGTGCGGCGGCCGCGGTTTCTTTCGGTGCCTGGCGCATTGAAGTGGCTCGATGGCTTCTTTCTGGCGCTGGGTTGCTTGCCGACGTTCCTGCGGCTCAAGCGCAGCTTCGCATTCAACGTGATCGACGCCCACTTTGCCTATCCGGAAGGGTATGCAGCGACGTTGCTTGGAAAGTGGTTGCGGGTCCCGGTGACGCATCACGTTGCGCGGCACCGAAGTGCCGCTTGCACATGACCCTCCCCGCCGGCGCCGGATCATTGCAGCCTTGCAGCACGCGACGCGTATCTTCTCGGTCTCTGCTTCGCTCAAGCGTCACGCGGTGCGACTGGGCGCCGCCGCTGACAAGATCGTGGTCGTCGGCAACGGCGTCGACATGGGCAAGTTTCATCGGCTGGACAAAGCCGCCGCGCGGCAAGAGCTCGGCGTGCCCCTGGAGGCACCCGTGCTGGTATCCGTGGGCGCGCTGGTCGAGCGCAAAGGATTTCATCGCGTGTTCGAATGCCTGCCCGGAATTGCGGCGCAGTTTCCCGGGACTGCGTTACCTCGTGGTCGGCGGCCCGGGGCCCGAAGGAGACTGGAGTGCGCGGCTTCGCCGCCAGGTCATCGACTTGGGACTGCAGGAATGCGTCTGTTTCCTGGGTACGCTGCCGCCGGAAAATCTCAGCGTGCCGCTGTCGGCCGCCGACGTCTTTGTGCTGGCGACCGGCAACGAGGGCTGGGCCAATGTTTTCCTCGAGGCCATGGCCTGCGGGCTGCCGGTGGTCACGACCGACGTCGGTGGCAATGCCGAGGTGGTAGCCGAGCGCCACGGTGGGGATCGTGGTGCCGTTCGGCCATGCGGATCAATTGACGCGCGCGATCGCGGAATCCCTTGGTCGCAAGTGGGATCGCGACGCCATCGTTGCGCATGCCGAGCACAACAACTGGGATGGCCGCGTGACGACGTTGGTCGAAGAGTTTGGCGCGATCGTTGCGCGCTACGCCGGTGCCGGCCTCCCGGAGCGTGGTCCGCCCCCCAAGCCGTCCCTGCGGAGCTGATTCGTGCCTCATCCCTGGCTTTCGCGCCGCATCGTGTATCCGCTTCAGGAGCGCTTGCTGAAGCGGCCGACGTTCGCCTACCTCGAGCGTCTGGAACAGAGTCAGTGGCTACCGCGCGCCGACCTCGAACGACTGCAAATGCAGAAGCTTGCCGAACTGCTGCAGACCGCGGCGCAGCACAGCCCGTGGCACGCCGAGCGCATTCGCGCGGCCGGCATCGACATCGGTGCGCATTCCGCGCCGCTGACCATCGACGATTTGCGTCGGCTGCCGTTGATGACGAAGCAGGATGCGCGCGCCAATGTCGATCGCATTCGCTGGAGCGGTGTGCCGGGTGGCGCAGCGCGATACAACACGGGAGGCTCGAGCGGTGAGCCGTTGATATTTTATTTTGGCCGCTGGCGCCAGGCATCCGATGCGGCGGGCCGCATCCGGGCCCGTCGCTGGTGGGGTGTCGACGTCGGCGATCGCGAAGTGTACCTGTGGGGCGCGCCCGCCGAACTGAACAAGACCGATCGCATCAAGACCCTGCGTGACGGCATGCTGAACCAGCTCGTCCTCAATGCCTTCGCCATGTCGCCGCCCAACATGGACGCTTATCTCGACGCGGTCCAGGCGTTTCGGCCGAAGTGCATCTACGGCTACGCGAGCAGCGTCGCGTTGCTTGCCGCGCGAGCCAGTGCACGCGGGGTGCGACCTAACCTGCCGGAGCTGCGGGTGGTATGCGCGACCGGTGAGCCGCTGTACCCGCATCAACTCAAACTCATCGAAGACGTTTTCGGCGTGCGCGTTGCCAATGAATTCGGCAGTCGCGACATCGGCTTCACCGCGCACGCCACGCCGCAGGGACAGATGCTGTTGCTGAGCGAGAGCATCATCCTGGAGGTTGCTGGATCAGGCGGGACACCCGGTCGCAGACGGTGAGCTTGGAGAAGCGGTGATGACCGGCCTGTGCTCCGACGCTCAGCCATTTATCCGCTATCGGACGGGCGACATGGTGCGCTTGGGCTCGGAGCATTGCTTCGGTGGGCGTGGACTCCACGTGCTGAGCGAAGTCGTGGGCCGCACGACGGACTTCGTCGTCCGTCCCGACGGCGTGATCATGCACGCGCTGGCGGTGATCTACGTGCTGCGCGCGGTCGAGGGGATCGCGGAGTTCAAACTGATCCAGCACACGCTGCGCGAGGTCGAGGTCTTGGTGGTGCCCGACAGCCGTTGGAGCGAAGCAGGTCACGCCCAGGTGATGAACGGGCTGGCGGCGCGGCTGGGCAGCGAGGTGCGCATTCGCATCAGTCTGGTGGATGCGATTCCCGTCGAGGCATCCGGCAAGTACCGCTACGTCGTGAGCCGCGTGCCGCTGCCTCGCGGTTTGGACTCCGGTATCGCCAGCGTTCGAATCGGTGCAAGCCTGATGGCCGCCACGACGCAATCTGCTCAAGGCTCTGGCGACACCGTTTCGCTACCATCCGTGGCGCCCGCGCCACGCGCGACTTATCGGCCGCGATTTCGTCAGCCGGTGGAAGCAACCTGAATACCCTCATAAGCGTCATCTGCGCGCCGCAATCGATTGGCTGTGCCTCGCCCAGGACGTGCGCAATGGCATGCCCGATGCCGGCGGGGTTTCGGCAGGATGGAATTTCGAAGATGGCTGGCTGCCGAGCTATCCCGAAACCAGTGGCTACATCGTCGAGACGTTCATCGCGGCGGCCAAGGTGCTCGATCGGCCCAACTTGCTCGACCGTGCCCGGAAGATCATCGACTGGGAACTCTCCCTGCAACATGCCGACGGTGCATTTCCCGGGCATTTCGGCGAGCCAGGCAGCCAACCCGTGGTGTTCAATACCGGGCAGATCATGCATGGCATGCTGGCCGGTCACTTGCAGCTTGGTCATCCCGAATGTCTCGACGCGGCAGTGCGCGCCGGCTACTGGCTCGCGCGCATCCAGGATCCGGACGGCTGCTGGCGCAACTTCGAGCATCACGGCGTGCCGCATACGTACAATACGCGCGCCAGCTGGGCGCTCCTCGCCACCGCGCTCATCGCCGGCGAGCCAGAGCTGAAAATGGCCGCCGTCCGCAATCTCGAATGGGCCTTGGCGCAACAACGCGAATCCGGATGGTTTGACAATAATGCCTTCGTCGCCGGGCAGGTGCCGTTCACGCACACCATCGCTTACGCCATTCGCGGGCTGCTCGAGTCGCGGCGTGCTGCTCGGCGAGCAGCGCTACGTCGATGCTGCGCTGAAGGCCGCGCGGGCGATGGCGCACATGCAGCGCGCGGATGGTTGGCTCGCCGGGACGTATGACGCGGAATGGGTTCCGCGCGCCGCGCTACTGCTGTCTGACCGGTGTCGCGCAGATGAGCGTCAACTGGACCCGTTGCGCACAAGTCGCCGGCGTGTCCGTGTTGCGCGGCAATGCGCGGCGGTCGATATCGCTGCTGAAGCGCACGCCATCGGCTGCGCGATCGCGACGCGGTCGCGCGCGGCGCCATCGCCGGCTCGGTACCGATCTGGGGTGCTTACTCGAGGTTCGAGTTTCCCAACTGGGCCACCAAGTTTTTCGCCGACGCGCTGATGATGGATCTCGACGACAGCACCGTGCCGCCGGCCCTGCAGCTCGCCACGCGCGCGGCAGGAGAACGAGGCGCATGCCTAGTCCATCGGTGATGATCCTGTGCGGCCGCTCGCCGCGACATCTGTACGTGGCCAACCGCCTCTGCGAAGGTGCCCAGCCGGTGGCGATCGTGCAGGAGACCGGCACGCACTGGAATGCCGACAAGATCGTGCGCACGCTCCGCCGTGGCGGCCTGTGGCGCAAGGCGTGGCGCCTGCTTCGCGACCGGCGCCGTTACGCGGGCGATGCCGAGGCCCGTTACTTCTTCGGCTCGCAACCGGCGCGGCTCGCGCGGCAGGATCTGCTGCTCGAAGTCCCGCATATCAACCATCCCGATGTCGCCGCACTCGAGCGTCGTCTGCAGCCCGACGTCATCGCGGTATTCGGCACCTCGCTGATCCGCGGCCCGTTGTTGACCGGCGGCCGGCTGGGCATCTTCAATCTGCACGGCGGGCTCTCTCCGCGCTACCGTGGCGCCGATTGCACCTTCTGGGCACTCTACAACGGGCAACCCGATCAGGTCGGCTGCACGCTGCACGGCATCGACGCCGGCATCGACACCGGCAAGCTCTTCGCCCACGTCTGCCCGGAAGTCGGGGAGGGCGATGACGAGTTGACGCTGTTCTGGCGTGCGGTCCGTGACGCCGCCGACGTCTACGTGGAAATGCTCCAGCGGCTTGGCGCGTGGCGAGCGTATGGGTGCAGCCGCAGCGGGAGAAAGGGCGGCTCTATCAAGTGAAGGATCGAACGTGGCAGGCGGAGCGGCAGCTTGCGGCGCGGATGCGCGCCGGCCTGCTGCGTGGCCTGCATCTTCCCGCGCGGGTGCGCTGGTTCGGTACTGCAGCCACGGAGCCGACGTCGACGCAGCAGCATTCCCACCAGCCGGAACGGCAGGCGCAATGAGAGACGTCGGCCTCACGCTGTTTATCTTCGGTACGCTGCCGTTCATTCTCCGGCGGCCGCATATCGGCGTGCTGGTGTGGACCTGGATCGGGTTCATGAACCCGCACCGGCTGACCTGGGGCTTCGCCTACGACATGCCGTTCGCCATGATCGTCGCGCTGGTGACGCTGGCTTCACTGCTCATGTCGCGCGAGCCGAAGAAGATTCCGTGGACGCGCGAATCGATCGTCCTGGCAGTCTTCATCGCGTGGATGCTGCTGACGACGATCCAGGCGATGTATCCCGCTGCTGGCGTGGGCGTACTTCAACCAGGTATGGAAGATCCAGCTCATGGTCTTTGTCACGATGATGCTGATGCAGAGCAAGGAGCGGATCGACCAGCTGGTGTGGGTGATCGCCATGTCGATCGGCTTCTACGGCATCAAGGGCGGCATCTTCACCATCGTCCACGGCGGCGCCTACCACGTCAGAGGACCGGAGGGCAGCTTCATCGGCGGCGACAACGAGATGGGACTCGCCCTGATCATGACCATTCCCTTGCTTCGCTATCTGCAGCTCACCACGCGGAGCACGTGGGTGCGCGTTTTCCTGGCGACCGCCATGGTTCTCTGCGCGATCGCCACCGTGGGAAGTCAGTCGCGCGGGGCGCTGATCGGACTCGCTGCAATGGGCGCCTTCCTGTGGCTGAAAAGCCGCAACAAAGTGTTCACCATGCTGATGGGCGTCGATCGCCATTGTCGCCGTGCTCATGGTGATGCCGCAGCAGTGGTACGACCGCATGGCGTCGATCAAGGATTACCAGACCGACAACTCCGCGTTGGGGCGCATCAATGCGTGGGGCATGGCGTTCAACATGGCGAAAGCCAGACCGCTCGGGGGCGGATTCGACGCATTCCAGGAGTATTCGTTCATCTTGTACGCACCCAATCCCGGAAGACCCGCACGCCGCGCACAGCATCTATTTCGAGGTTCTCGGCGAGCAAGGGTTCGTCGGGCTCGGGATTTTCCTGATGCTTGGCCTGATGACCTGGTTTACCGCGTCGTGGGTGATCGGGCGGACGCGCCGCGATCGCGACAAGCGCTGGGCGGCGGACCTTGCGGCCATGGTTCAGGTCAGCCTGATCGGCTACGCCAGCGCCGGTGCGTTTCTCGGGCTGGCGTACTTCGACTTCTACTACACGCTCATCGCCGTGGTGGTGCTATGCAAGACGCTGGTGATTTCGGATACTGCCAGTCAAGTCGCAGAACCCACGACAAGCGCTGCGCAGCCCCGTCTTTCCGGCAGGCCTGCCACTGCAACGGGAGGTTCGGCGTTGATGTTGAACGAGCCGACTCGCGGCATGCGGGGGGAACGCGGATGACCATTGGCTGCTGACGTCCGAAGGCCGGCGTCAGCGCGTGGCGCATGAAAAAATCAAACAAGCGGATCATCTGCTACCTGACCGAGAGCGCTGGTGATTGGGGCGGCGCCAGCCGGGTGCTCTTCTCGAATCTGCGCCTGATCGACAGGACCCGATTCGAGCCGATCGTGCTGCTGCCGGCCAAGGGCCCGATCCTGCCCTTGCTCGAGCAGTTCGAACTACAGTACGTGATCTGGGGTCAGGCGCACGAGCCCAAGGGTTTCGCGCGTTATGCCGCGAGTATCGCCGCTGCGGCCCGATTGTTCCGCCGACGCCGTGTCGATCTGTTGCACATCAACGGCGCGAATTACTGGCGCCCGGCGGAAATAATCGCCGCGAAGCTGCTGCGCATTCCGATCGTCACCCATTACCACGTGGTCGTCGACAAGCCCGGTCCATTCGTCAAGTTCTCGGACCTGATCGTGGCCGTGTCTGCCTACACCGCGGCCGCATCCGAACCCAAGTCGGTACCGAAAGCGGTCGTACACAATTCCGTGGTGCTCGACCGGTTCGATCAGGCGCGGGACGTTCGAGCGGAACTCGGTCTTGCTGCGGATGATATTGTGATCAGCTTCGTTGGCCAGATTCGGGAGATCAAGGGCGTCGACCTTTTCATCCGTCTCGCGCACGCCATTCCCGGATCATCGATCAGATTTCTGATCGTTGGCGAATGCCGCGATCCGGAAAAGTATCCCGGCTCCTACACCGAGGAGCGCCTGCGCGCGGAGATCGGAGACGATTCCAGAATACGGTACGTGGGCTATTACAAGGAAGTGGAGAACATTTACCGCGCTTCCGACGTCATCGTCATGCCGTCGCGCGGCGGCGAGCCGTTCGGCTTGATCACCATCGAAGCAGGCGCCACCCGCAGGCCCATCGTGGCCACGCGCGACGGAGGCCTTCCCGAGGTCATATGCCACGGTGAAAACGGATTCCTGGTCGACCGCGAAGACCTCGCCGGCCTCGTCCACTACACGACGGCGCTAATCGCCGA
This sequence comes from uncultured beta proteobacterium, assembly GCA_963732105.1. Lineage (GTDB taxonomy): Bacteria > Pseudomonadota > Gammaproteobacteria > Burkholderiales > Casimicrobiaceae > PALSA-1003. The sequence goes on along the minus strand of CAVSYL010000005.1, from coordinate 85,720 downwards.
TGAGCGACTGAGACAGCGAATGGGAAACAGGGCGCGGCAAATCGTCGAAGAGAAGTTTACCGTCAAGCCTGTGCGAAGTCTGGAGCAAGCCTACGATCGCTTGCTGTCGGGGAGGTGATTGCTATCGGCGTGCGGCCGCCGCCTCAACCAGTTCTGTGAGCTCGCGCAAGTCACCCTCATTGCTTTGCCCGTAGTCGTCACGCTCGGCACGCGCCAGTTGCAAGTTTTCTTCGAGGTTGGCCCCGGTCAGCCGGCGACCCCAATGGCCAGTGCTTTCTTTTCCGCCGAACATGTTCACGAGCATCTGATCGCCCAGCGATTTCTTGAAATGCCCGGCTTCCCAGTACCACTGGAGCTCGGTACGGGTATCGCCTGGTCGCGGCACGCGTTCACCGGTGTAGGATGAAAATCCAGTGAAGTCCCATAACTCGATGTCCATCGAACCGCGCGCGGCGTCGACACGCCGTACAAGCTCGCGTTTCCAATCCTCGTAAGCCGGCCACAGTCCGGTCAGCTCGAAGAGCATGAGGGTATGGGCGTGATACGGATAGAGCACGAAGCGCAGAGCGACGCCGCGCGTGCGCGCAAGCGCAATGATGTGGTCGACGGCGCCGAATCCCGGCGACGGCTGGCCACCAGCCTGGAAGACGGACTTGGGACCGCGTACATAAGCCAGTGCATTCTCCTGGTCGCGCTGGCGAAACATTGCGAAATAACCCTCGCGTCGGGCCACGCCGACGTAGTCTCGTTTTGGATTGAAGCCGGCGGCGGTGAGACTGGTTGCATAGGGATCACGCTGCGCCTTGATCGTAGCCAGCGAATCAGCGAGCGCGTTGAGTGTGAGCAGCGCGCTTGCGCGTTGGCGCAGGTCGCGGATTGGATCGGCGTCCGCTGGTGATGGCTCGAAGTGCTCATCGGATGCAGGGACGACGCGAAAATCAAGAAAGTCCAGCCCAACGATGGCCAGTTTCGGCGAGGCGGTGCGCAGCGCCTCATCGAACTCCCCGGCGACCGCTACGATGCTAGCGCCAGGAAGCCCGAGGTTGAACGCCGGACGCGCTTCCTTCGGCCACGCCGGACTCTCGGGATCGAAACCGATCTCGGCGCGCGAATTGCCGAGGACCAGGCTCGCCGGGCGCATTCTTGCGACAGCGGTGTGCTTGAACAGTGCAGCGCGCTCTCCGGCCTGCGACTTGATCTGGTTGAATCCCGGGATGTCGACAATGCGGAACAGTCCGTACGGATCGACGACGAGATTGACGGCGGCGACGGCGCCCATCAACAACAGGGTCGAGCCGACCCAAGCCAAAAGATAGCGTGCGGCCGCAGGCATCTTCGGGGCGCTCAAAACTGGTAGTAGAGGAACTCACTGACCCGCGTGAGCGACAGCAGACCGAAGGCGGTCACCGTGGCGACGATCACCGCCCACCCAGGCGTGGGACGCCAGGAGAGGTGGGTCAATCCTCTCGCATCGTGGAAGTTGAGCGCCGGCTGGAAGCGGCCAAGAATTTCCTGCGTGTTCGGCGCGAGCATGACTACGGGCAACAGCACGAGAACCCACGCGTATTGGAATACGAAACGCGAACCGCCGCCAAGCGGGAACGCGATACCCCAATGCTCGAGCGTCGCGCGCGCCGATGGCGCTAGGTACGTCGAGAGTGTCGCCGGGATCGCCACGCCATTCAGGCCCGCCATGCCGCGCAGGATCGTGAGCGCATCGTCGAGGCTCGTCGCGCGGAAGAACACCCAGCCGATGACGACCGCAACGAAGGTAATCAATCGCGCCATCGATCGCCCAGCGATCGTCGATTGACCCGGGTCCTGTCCGAGGCGCTGGCGTAATGTCTCCCAGCCGTGGTTGACCATGAGATACACGCCGTGCAGGCCTCCCCAGAGGACGAAGGTCCAGCCCGCGCCGTGCCAGAGTCCGCCGAGCAGCATGGTCGCGAACAAGTTCACGTAACGTCGCGCCGCGCCCTTGCGATTGCCGCCGAGCGAGATGTACAGGTAGTCGCGCAGGAAGCGCGACAGCGTCATGTGCCAGCGCCGCCAGAAGTCGATGATGTTCTGCGCCTTGTAAGGAGAGTCGAAGTTCAGGGGCAGCTTCACCCCGAACACGCGCGACAGACCGATCGCCATATCGGAGTAACCTGAGAAGTCGAAGTAGAGTTGGAACGTGTAGGCGAGCGCGCCTCCCCACGCGGCCAGCAGATCCGGCGTGCCGGGGTTGAGAAACAGCGGCGACGCGTACTGAGCCACGCCGTCCGCAACGACCGTCTTCTTGAACAGGCCGATGAAGAAGATCGTCAGGCCGATCGCGACGTCCTCCAGATTCAGCCGATAGGTTCGCGCCTCCTGAAATTGCGGCATCATCTCTTTGTGGTGCAGGATCGGGCCGGCGATCAGGTGCGGAAAGTAGGTGACGAACAATCCGTAGTGGATCGGGTTGTATTCCTTGACGTAGCCGCGATAGACGTCGGCCAGGAACGCGATTTGCGTGAACGTGAAGAACGAGATACCGAGCGGAAGGACGACCTGACCGATGTCCGACGCATTCCCGGTGACCGAGCCCCAGATGCCGAGAAAGAAATTCGCGTATTTGTAATAACCCAGCAGCAGCAGATTGGCGGTGATCGCGAACGCGAGCAGCGCGCCCGCGGCGCGGCTGCGTTGCGCGCGCACATAGCGCGCGAGATGAATGCCACAGACGTAATTAAACGCGGCTGAAGCGACCAGCAGCGGCACATACATCCAGTTCCACCAGCCATAGAAGAATAGCGATGCCAGCGCGAGCCATGCCGCCGCCGCCGGATGGCTCCAGCGCGCGATGACAAAAAAGGCCAGCGCGACGACCGGGAGAAACCCGAAGATGAATTCAACCGAGTTGAACAGCATCTACAATTTGCGTGCGTCGAGCCAGCATTCGAGCATCGCGATCACCCAGATCATGATGCCGAAATACGTCGCGTGATCGGTGTAGTGCTGGCGGCGCAAGTCCTGGATGTAACTCGGACGCAGGATTCCGCGCCGCTGGAAGGCATCGAGGCTGCCATGGACGAGTTCCGCGAGTCGCGTGTGATCGCGTAGCCAGAGGCCGAAAGGCATGCCGAATCCGTGCTTGGTCTTGGCAATGGTTTCCGGCGCGAGCACGTCCTTCAGCGCGTGTTTGAAGAAATAGCGGAGCTTGAGCCCCTTGACCTTCAGTGCCGCCGGGATTTCTCCGGAGAATTCCACCAGTTCGTCGTCGAGCAACGGATAGCGCACGTCGATGCCGGCCATGTCGCACATGCGCGAGACTTTTCGCAGATCGTTGTCGGCCAGCGTCAGCGTGAGGTCGAGATGCATGATCCTGTTGACCGCGGACGCCGAGTCGGCGCGTTGGTAGACGTCGCGCAGCATGGCGAGCGGCTCGTCGACGTCGATCGTGGCAAGGAAGTCCGGCTCGAACACGTCGGCGAAGGGGGAGCGGTGGAGAAAGTTGTACGTTTCCAGGCGGTCCGGCAACGGCACCGATGCCTGGCGAATATAACTTCCGAGCTTGCGCAGCGGCGCGATGCGTTCACGCCCGGGAAGGGAGAATGCCAGAGGCTCGACCAGTGCCCGCCGCAGCGCATGCGGAATACGGCCGTAGGCTTCGAACACCTTCTGCTTGGCATAGCGCGTGTTGCCGCCGAAGATCTCGTCGCCGCCGTCACCCGCGAGCAGAACCCTCACCCCGTCCTCGCTCGCCATCTTGGCGCAGAAGTAGGCGGGCACCGCCGAATCGTTGCCGAACGGCTCGTCGTAGGCGCGGGCAATGATCGGAATCGCCGCGACGACATCGTCCGGCGTGAGGTAATACTCATGGGCACGCGCGCCCAGGCGCCGCGCGGTGATGCGCGCATACTTCATCTCGTCAAATTCATCCGAGGCAAAGCCGATCGAGTAGGTTCGCACGGGCGCGTGCGTCAGCTCGGTCAGCATCGTCGTGACGGTGGAACTGTCGGTGCCGCCGCTGAGAAATGCGCCGATGTCTCGCTGCCCGTCGATGGTGCGTTGCGTGGCATCCTTGAGCAGCAACAGCAATCGACGCTCCAGCGCAGCGACCGAGTCAGTTCCGTTATCGTGATACGGCAATTGCCAGTAGAAGCGCCGCTCGACAGCGCCGTGACTGAAGGTGACGCACTCCCCCGGCTGCAGCTTTTGCACCGCCTGATAAATCGTGCCCGGGCTCGGCACGACGTGGCAGTAGAGATAGTTGAAGATCGCCTGCTGGCTGAGCTCGCGCGTGACGGACGGATGCGCGACGACGCTCTCGGCATTGGATGCGAAGACCAGCGCGCCGGACGGATTGGCATAACACATGGTCCGCGTACCGAGGCGGTCGATCGCGAGCACGCCACTTTCGCTCTGCATGTCGACTACCGCAATCGAAAAAGGGCCATGCATGTCCTTCAGGAAGGCGGCCCCGTGTTGCCGGTAGGCTTCCGCCACGGTGGCGGCGTCGCCGCGTTCCCGCGCCATCGCGGCGAGGCTCGTCGAGCGCCAGTGTGCGTAGCCTTCCACGGCGGCGAACAGCGTTGCGGAGCGGTGCAGAGACACTGCACGAATTCCAGGTTCGACGGCCAAAGCGCAAGCGGCGCTGACAATAGGCGGGGGCCCAACGCACTCGCGATCGCGCAGCGACCGGCGCATGGCGTCCAATGTCGCGTGCGCCTGCCCTTCGTCCCGCGCACCACCGATCCAGCCGCAGAGGCCGCTCATGAGACGGCACTCACGCGCGGGCGCGTGACGATGTAGGTTAACCAGGCCGGTACGGCTGCACCGGTTGCCCATGCGAGCTTGCGCAGCCGGGATATGCTCGCCAGGCGACGGATGAACAAATGCACGCGCGTGCCGATACGCCGCTCGACCAGCGCAGATCCGTCGCGACAGTGCTGCGCAAGTGCAGCGGTGCTCATGAAACGCAGCGTCGGAAATTCGGCCTGAGCGATTTCCAGCAGCCGTTTGACTTCGTCGAGGGCGTTTTGCGTAGTGGCTTCATCGCCGAGGAAATTGAGGCGGTGCATCTCGACCAGCGTCGGACGCCCGGCGCGCGTATTCGCTCGCAATTGCTCGAGCGTGCGCTGGTGGGTCACGCCCAACGATGGCTCCAGATAGCAATCGCGCACGACATACGACACGCCAAGCGGACCCGTCGCGGCATTGAAATACGTGCGTTCGCCGGCGACGACGCGACCATTGGCATCGCGGCTTTCATTGCGGATGCCCGGCGTCACCACTACGCGCGCCCCGGCGCGCGCCCACGCGGATTCCACGGTGTCGTCCCAGACGAACGTCGGCGGTACGACGACTTCCGGCGTGGCGCCGAACACCGCAGTAAAGGTGTCGCATCTCCGCGGTTGCGGCCGAGCATCACCTCGCCCATCGGCAGCGGCACTGGACGGCAGTTGGGTCGCATCGATCCACCGGCTCTGCAGCTCTGGAGGCAACTCCTCGGTGGCGGGAAATGCGGCGCCGATGAGCCAGCGACGAACCTTCGCGTCGACCGCCGCGCGCCGCATCATGCATGCCGGCCAGAAGTGCTCCATCGCATGCAGCTGCAGGGCGAACACGCCACGCGCGACCCCACGCAACATCGCGTCGCGCACGGCCGCCAGGCGCGGATCGGCCAGCGTCACTCGATGGTACGGAGCGACAGTCATCGGCACGGATGCGCTCGGTGTCCGGTCCGCCGAGCACCACGCCGAGCGTCGTGACGGGGTGGCGTCCGAGCGTGTCGCGGAAACCGGCGAGCACCTCCGCGATCCGATCGAGCCGCTCTGCCTGCATCGGCGGGCCGTAGCCCCAATCATCGCTCTCCAGGATCAGCACGGGAGCACGCAGAGACCGGTTCCCGCCAAGCGGCGGACAGCGCGTGACGGAAAGCGAGGGCCAGCAGAGCGGTGCTTGCGGCGAGCCAAAGAGCCACCGCGGCTATGAGCGCCATGGCGAAGTGCATCTCGACGTGCGGATTTCACCGCGTTCCCGCATGCATTGTTCCATCGGTCATCAGCGGATCGGCAACGTGCCTATCCGTTCTTGCGCGCAAGGAGGAAGTCGGTCATCGCGTCGATCGAGCCGAGGTTGTCGATATTGATCTCGTCCTGCCTGAGCGGGAAATCGTAGGCTTGTTCGTACCATACGATGAGTTCCAGAATTCCCGAGGAGTCGAGATAGCCCGTCGCGGGAATGATGTCGGCGTCACCGAGGGCGGTGGCATCGATGTTCAATGCCTTGGCCAATTCGATCACCTTCGCGCGAATGGCGGCCTTGATTGCGTCTCGATCGAGCTGCATGCGTTGTCGGTTACGGCGTGTGGGGCGGTTGCGACATCGCTTGCAGGACCTGCACGACGTCGAATCCGGAAAGCAACCGGTGGTCATAAGTTGCGCCGAGCACGGTTTGGCCGGACGCGCGCGGCTTGGCGTGCGCGACGATGAGACCAGTACTTGGGCGGCAGGATGGGGATGTGCCGGCTTACGTTCCACCGCGCCATGCTGGAGAACGCCAGCGTCGCCCCCGACGATTCGGCCGGCCGCAACTTGTGCGCCATCGCATGGCGTTGTACTTCTCCCAGAGCGTCGATAAACTGCGCCGCATTCATGTCCTGCGCCGCCTGCACGACGCCGAGATAAAGCGTCGACCCCGCTTGTACCGTAAACCCAAGATTGACCTGGTTGTATTCATAGCGCCGTTCGTTGACGACGGTCGCGTTGATGCGCGGCGTTGCCTTGGCCAGCTCGACGAGCCGGAATGCCAGAAGCGGCAGCAGCGGAGAGAGCATCAAGCTGCTTTGCGCCGCGTAGTGCGCCGCGTAATCGTCCCACGGCTTGGGGTCGTATTCGATCTCCACGTACCCTGGCGCGGCCCGATCCCGGTGCCAGAGCACGGTCGCGAGCATGCCGCGCTCCTCGCTCGACAGTTCGCGGTACTCGCCGGGAACGCCCGGCACCGGTTCCGTCGATGCGGGCGGCGACGGTGCCGGTTGCGCGCGACGGCGTGCGTTGCGCTGCCATCCATGCCTCGATGTCCGCGACGGTCAATCGCTCACCGGCGGCGGGAATCGTCGTGATATCGAGACTCAGTTCTCGCGCTAGCGCGCGGGCTTTGGCGGTGGGCCGTTGGTCGCCGGCGGCGGCAGCCACAATAGGGGCGACAGGGATTTGCTCGGGCACTGGTTCGCCCGCGGTCTCGCCCAGCCACAGCAGCACGGAACCCACGCTCGGCGGCCTCGCCGGACTGCGCAAGAATCTTGAGGATGTATCCGTCGCGCTCGGCCATGACGTCGAGCACGGCCTTGTCCGTCTCGACGGCGCCGAGAATCTGGCCGCGCTTGACGAAGTCGCCTTCCTTTACGCGCAATTCGACGATCCGCACGCTGTCGTCGTTGTTGTTCACACGGGGTACGTACAACGGATCGGGCATGCTTTTCCGTCAGAACATGTCCAGGACCTGCGCGACGATGTGCATCTCGTCCGGCAGGAGTTGTCGTTCGAGGCTGCGCGCCGAGGCGATCGGTACCGGTGGCGCGCCGATGCGCAGGACGTTGCCGCGGTAACTATTCTCGAGCAGACACGCCGCAATTTCCGCCGCCACGCCGTAGTGATACTGCGATTCTTCCACCATGACGATGCGCCTGCGCGTGCGCAGATGGCCGATCAGCGTGCCCTGCGGCAGGGGCGCCAGCAATGCCGGCACCACGATTTCCACCGCCAGCTCCTCGGTCTCCGTGAGGCTGCTTCGCGGCGGCTTCCACCACCGGCAACATGCCGCCGTAAGTCAGCAGGGTGACGTCCGGATCGGTGGCGCCACGGCGCAGGGTAGGGAACAGATGAGCCGCAACATCGCCGGCCTCGGCCGTGAGTTCGACATAGTCCGCAGCATCCTGTTTTTCGGCGTAGAGCAGTTTGTGCTCCAGAAAAAGGACGGGGTAGGGCCAGCGCAGCGTGGCGTCGATGAGCAGTCTTCCGACATCGTGCCGATGGCTGCCGTAGACCACGGTGAGACCCGGCACCGATGCGAACAGATGCTCGGGGCTCTGACTATGCGTCGCGCCATAACCGCGGCGGCCGCCGCTCGGCGTGCGAATGACCAGCGGCACCGCCATGTCGCTGAACATGCCGGGAAACTTGACCGCGTGGTTGTAGAGCTGGTCCATGCACAGGGTGAGGAAGTCGGCGAACATCACTTCCATGATCGGCTTGAATCCGGCGAGCGCCAGTCCGATCGACGCGCCGGTGACGCCTGCTTCGCTGATCGGCGTCGAGATCACACGGCCGGGATAGTCGGTGGACAATCCCTGCGTCACCTTGAAGGCGCCGCCATACGGGTCGTGCAGGTCCTCGCCGAGAAGCAGCGCTTCGGGAATGGTCGCCAGCAAGTGCCGCAAGGCCGCATTGATCGCCTGACGTACATTCTGCCCCGCGACCGGCGCAGGGTAGCTTATGCGCGCGTCAGATGCCGCTCTGGCACCGAAGATGTGCTCTGGCACGTCGCGGTAGCGAGCTTCGGGGGACGCCTCGGCCAACGTCCTGATCTCGTCGATGAAACTCGTGTTGCGCGCTTCGATGCGCTGACGCGTCGCGTCAGGCAACCTGCGGCCCAGCGCGGCCAGGGGATCGCGGCGACGTATGGCCGCCATTTCTTCACCGGGACGCAGATCATCGCCTTTGCTGTGCGGACCCATGCGACAGGTATCGAGCACCAGATAACCTGGCCGGCCGCCCGCTCGCATCTTCGCGACGACGTCAGCGACCTTGGCGCAGAACTCCGGGTCGTCGTCGGCCAAATGCCACGTCGTGAAACCGAAGGCCGCGCCACGCTGCACGATACTGCCGCCGATCGTCTCGCGGGTGTAAGTCGTCTGCGCAATGCCGTTGTTCTCCACGACAATCAACAGTGGAACCTGCCACACCGACGCCAGATTCATGCTTTCGTAGACAAGTCCCTGGCCGAGCGTGCCGTCACCGATCATCGCCGCCACGACAGCGCCGCTGCCTTGTTTTTTCCGCGCCAGGGCAAGTCCCGCGCTGATGCCCGTCATGCCGGCCTGCACGCCGTTGCTGTGGAAATGTTGCCACGCCAGGTGCTGGCTGCCGCCGCGTCCCCGGCAGACCCCGGCCTCGCGCCCCATGATCTCCGCGACCAGGCCGAGAAAGTCGCCCGAATAAGTCAAAAAGTGACCGTGGTTGCGATGATTGGATAGCACCGCGTCTTCGGCGTGGTCCAATGCGCGAACGACCGAGAGCGCAGTAAGCTCCTGGCCGAGGCAGGTATGCGTGGTTCCGGAAACCAGCCCGCGGGAGAACTGATCGAGGATGAGTTGCTCGGTCAGGCGGATCAGGTGGCCATAGCCATAGAGGGTCTCTGGATCGAGACCGATGCGAGGTCTGCCCTGGTCGTCGCGCGTGATACCCGGCACCGCCAGCAACGGCGAAGAGACCGGCGTGTCGAGGCTTGGCGGGATGGACTCGGCGATCGTCACGATGGAGATAGCGGAAGAATCCAGAATCTGCATCCTTCCCGAAAAAGGTTAATTATACTTGGGGCCGCTTCGCAGAAACGCGTTGCCACAACTGTTCCGATGCCGTCACAAAAGCAATGAGCCTGCCAGCCCTCGAACCTATCCGCGATGAAGATGTGCCCGGATTCTGCCAATTCCTGTGCGACAACCTGAGTCGCGATCGATCGGCGGAGGCGTGGGCGAACGCATTTACGCAGGACTGGTGCCCGAGCAAACCCAACAACGGCTTCCTGATTCGCAGCGAAGGCCGGATTGTCGGCGGCATTGGCGCCATCTATGCGGAGCGCATGGTCCGCCATCGTGTCGAGCGCTTCTGCAACATCACGAGCTGGTGCGTGCTCGACGCGTTTCGTGCCCAAAGCATGCGCCTGGCGATGGCTGTCACCGGACAACCGGGATTGCATTTCACCGACTTGACACCGACCGAGGTAGTATCCAAGACCCTGCAGTTCCTCAAGTTCAAACCCATGAACGAGCGTCACGCGATCCTCCCGAATGTACCCTGGCCATTCGCGCGATTCGCCGGGATATGTGTGGTGAGCGACCCCGCACAAATCGCAACATTGCTCGCGCCGGAGGACGCCAAGGCTTATCGTGATCACCGTCACTTACCGTGGCTGAGACACCTGGCCGTGGGCCGCGCAGGTGCGTGGTGCCACGTGGTTTGGAAGCGTACTCGATTGAAGGGTATCACGGGGGCGATGATCATCGCTGCTAGCGATCCCGAACTGTTTCTGCGCTGCCGGCTGGCGCTCGGCAACCACTTGTTGGTGCACCACGGTCTGTCGTACACACGTGTGGAATCGAGGTTACTGCCGCGCTTGCCGACGCTGCGCATCGAATTGTCCGGCTATCGCAACAAGGTGTTCAAGAGCGAAACGCTGACCGCGGCGGACATGAGCAATCTGTATACGGAATTGGTTGCGCTCGACCTTTGACTGATTCACGCAATTACGGCGAAATGCAGCGCAAGCTCATCCACCTCCCCGCAGGATACGCGACCGATCCTCGCCGTGGTCATCCACACCGAGGAAGAGTTCGACTGGGGCAAACCCTACGATCGGCGCGCGACCAGCGTGGAACACATGCGCCATATCGGCCGCGCCCAGGACATCTTCGACGAGCACGGCATCGTGCCCAACTACGTCATCGACTACCCCATTGCGTCCCAGGAAGTCGCCATACGTCCGCTGAAGGCGTTTGCGGACTCGGGTCGGGCGCTGATCGGCGCCCATCTGCATCCTTGGGTATCGCCGCCGTTCGGGGAGGAGGTCAACGTACGCAATTCCTACCCCTGCAATCTGCCGCGCGAACTGGAGGCGGACAAGCTTGGCAGGTTGACGGAGAAAATCGCGGAGTCGTTCGGCGCGCCGCCGCGAACGTACCTTGCCGGGCGCTATGGATTCGGACCCAACACCGGTCGGATACTGGAGGACCTCGGCTATCAGGTCGACATCAGCCCGGCCGTCCCGATCGATTTTTCTGCCGATGGCGGCCCCGACTATTCTGCCTATTCAAGCCACCCGTACTGGTTCGGCGAAAAGCGCAAGCTACTCGGCCTTCCGGGCACGGGGGGTTACGTGGGTTGGCTTCGGGCTGGTGGTACTTCGTTCTACAAGGCTGTAACCAGCCCGGGCATGCGACGCATGAGAGTCGGCGGCGTATTTGCGCGCCTCCGGGCGGTCGAGCGGATTCGATTGTCCCCCGAGGACTACAGCGAGCCGGAGATGCGACGGCTGACACGCACCTTGCTGCGCGACGGCGTACGGGTATTCGTCTTCAGCTTCCACTCTCCTTCCGTCATGCCCGGCGGCACCCCCTACGTGCGGAGCGAAGCGGATGTTGAGCCCTTTCTGGAAAAATGCAGGCGTTATTTCGATTTCTTCCTCAAGCAACTCAACGGCGTCACCATGACGCCGATCGAGATCAGGAATGTGCTCGCGAATGGCGCTGCGCCGACACGATAGCGTGAACGATTTCATCCTCCGTATGCGTATTGCTCGTGGAGCGAGATGTTCTATCAGTTGAAGGACCGTGTGCGCAGGCACCGTTTTGCCAGTGCGTGCGACGGCGTGCTGCGCGCGCCCTCCGTCGTCCTTGACAGCATCGTCCCCGCTGGCGGTGCTGAGCCAATTGCAGCACAAGGACGTGCTGATGTACCTGCTCGCCGTGAAATCATTCGCGCGGCCGTGTACCACCGCACGCGGTTTTCGTGCTGGACGACGGCAGTTTGTCCGCAGACGATCGTGCCATGCTGCAGGAGCATGTTCCCGGCCTGAACTTGCTCCAACTCGCCGAATTCCGCAGCGCCGTCTGTCCGCGCGGCGGGACTTGGGAACGGCTGTTGGCCATTGCGTCGCTGGTCCGCGATCATTTTGTGATCCAGCTCGACAGCGACACATTGACTATGGGACCCATCGACGACGTCCGTACATGTGTGAACGAGCAGAAGGCTTTCGCGCTCGGCACATGGGATCGACAGGGATTCGAGAGCATGCGCGAGCGGGTGGACACTGCGAGCAAGCTCAATAGCGGCCCCAGTGCCCACGTTCAGGTCGTCGCCGAAGCGAGCTTCGACAAGCTGCGCGACTTCCAGTCGCTGCGCTATGTACGCGGTTGTTCGGGCTTCGCGGGCTTTGCGCGGCAATCGTTCACGCGCGAGTTCGTGGAGGATATTTCCGCGCAGATGCAGACGGCCATTGGGAGCCGGTGGAGTGAGTGGGGCAGCGAGCAGGTGATGTCGAATATCGTGCTCGCGAACATACCGGATGCGATCGTCCTGCCGCATCCGAAGTACGCCGACTGCCACAAGATGCAGGCGGGCGTGACGGAGTTCATCCATTTCATCGGCAGTTGCCGGTTCGACAATGGCACCTATGGACGTTTCGGCGCGCAAGTCATCGCGGGGCTCTGATCGATGAAGACGCCATTCCTGATGCTCACGGAACTGTTCCTGCCCACCAAGGGGGGGACCGCAGTGTCGTTCGACGACGATTTCCGGCGGTTGGGCGGCAAGGAGATTCATGTTGTCACCGCCGATGTGCCCGGCGCGGCTGAATTCGACCGCACGCAGCCGAATAGCATTCACCGCATCGCGCTCAAACGCGTGGCGTGGCTCAAGCCTGAATCGCTGCTTATCTACGCTAAGCTGTTCGTGAAAGCGGCCAGCCTGATCGCGACGCGCCGCTTCGTCGCCATTTTTGCGGGACGCGTTCTACCCGAGGGGCTGGTGGCATGGGCCATCGCCCGGATGTCCCGCCGTCCCGTACTGGTTTACGCACACGGTGAAGAGCTCACCAACTGGGGTCGCGGGCGGAAGTTTGCGCTGATGTGCTTCGTGTTTCGTCATGCCGACGCGGTGCTCTCCAACAGCGATTTCACGCGCGATACGTTGGTCAGCTTGCTCGGGGTCGACCCCGGACGCATCGCCGTTGTCTATCCGACCGTCGACGAAGACCGCTTCCGACCCGGTGTTGCCGCCGACGACCTGCGTGCGAGTGTCGGTGTCACACAAGCTAAGCGCCTCGTGCTTTCCGTGGGTCGACTGCAGCGTCGAAAGGGCTTCGATAACGTGGTTCGCGCACTACCACTTCTGCAGCAGCGAGGCATCGACGCCCACTATGTGTTGATCGGCATCGGCGACGATCGGGAATATCTGGCACGGCTGGCGACGGAGCTCGGCGTGTCCGACCGCGTGCATCTGCTCGGACACGTGAGCTACGACGATCTGCCGCGCTGGTATGCAGCTTGCGACATATTCGCGATGCCGAATCGCGACATCGACGGCGACAACGAAGGCTTCGGACTTGTTTATCTCGAGGCAGCCTGCGCGGGCAAGCCCGCATTGGCTGGGACCGCCGGTGGCACGGGTTCCGCCGTAGTGGATGGGCTCACGGGATTGCGCGTGGACGGAGAGCGGCTCGAGGCCATCGCGCAGGCACTGGCGCGGTTACTGTCGAATCCCGCGGAAGCGCAGCAGATGGGTGTCAACGGCAGGATGCGCGTGCTCGAAAATTTCACGCATCAGCGACGCGTGGACCAGCTGCGTGAACTCGCGCTGCGCGGCCGCTATCCGGGCGCCGGCCCGGCGAAAGTGCGCGAAAGCCAATCGCCGATGGCATAGTGCGTGCGGAATTCGAGGCCATGCGGCGAACGCCCCGTTTCGGCGTCCTGCCGCAATTTGATGTTGTAGCCCACGCCTGCCGCATGTCCGGCAGCGATATCGGAATCCTTGTCACCCACCAGCACCGACTGCGACAGGTCCAGGTCCAGGTCGGCCTTCGCGCGCAGAATCATGCCCGGATTCGGTTTGCGGTCGGGTGACTCGCGCCGGTATTCGCCCAGGCCTTCCGTCGGATGGTAAGGGCAGTGATAAACGTGACCGATGCCGATGCCGCGTGCGCGGAATTCGGCCAGCATCCACTCCGTAAGGATCCGGAAGTCCTGCTCCGTGTAATATCCGCGGCCGATACCCGCCTGATTGGTGACGACAACCGGAACGAGGCCGACCCGCTGGCCCGTGCTGCAAAGTTCAAAGATGCCGGGAAGGAATACGAAATCCTCGATGCGCCAGACGTACCTGTTGTCGGCGTTGATGACCCCATCGCGGTCGAGGAACAACGCTCTGCTTCGCGTGCTTGTTCGCATTGGCGACAGTACGGACTACCGAACACTCAAGTATTCAAACTCAAGCTTCGACGAACGCCGTTGCGCCGCTGCAGAATTTTCCGGTCCATGGTCCGACCTTCATCTTGTTTTCCGGTGATCGCTGGCAACCGCCTCATCCCACACCGCATACATCTCGGACATGTGACTCTGCCAGGAAAATCGTGATTCCACGGTGGTCCGCGCGGCAAGACCAACGAGTTTTCGCTTTGCGGGATCGCTGGCGAGTTGCGCGACATATTCCGCCAAGGCGTCGACGTCGCCAATCTTGTGCAGATAACCGTTGTGACCGTGCGCAACGATATCCTCAGCACCTCCATAGGCGGCCACCACAACGGGAAGTCCCGCCGCCATTCCCTCGATCACCGCGATTCCGAATCCCTCGGCCTCGCTCGGGTGGAGGAGGACGTCCGATGCCATGAGTTCGGCGAGGAGGCCTTCCCTCGTCAGGAACCCCAGGAAGTGCACCCGGTCGCTCACGCCCAACTCGTCTCGAAGCGCTTCCAATCGCATCCGCTCCGGGCCGTCACTAATGATCCGGTATTCAGCATCAATGCCGCGATCTAGGAGCTTGCGCACTGCCTTGATGCCATCGGCGACGCGCTTGTGCGGAACGAGGCGTGCGACGGAGACGAGCTTGATGCGTCCGGACAGCCCGCGCTGCGAACTGTCGCCGAACTCGCCGAGATCGACACCCTGGTACACCAGGCGCAACTTGTCTTCGCTGCCAGTCAGTTTGCTCCAATGCCTGATGTATTCCGTACTGTTCACCGTAATGGCGTCGGCGTACTTTTGCACATAGCGCAGGTGTTCGGGATCGACATCGGGAAGCTCGACTTCGTGCGCACCCACTGTAACGGGAATGCCAAGAATTCTTGCCAGTGGGACGGCAACCATGTGGCCCCAGCCCATGAAATGCGCGTGTATGACTTCGGCGCTGCGGATTCGAGGGTCTTGGATCAATTCGCAGAAAAATGTCTTCCTGCGTTCTCCAAGAACGAAGCCGTAGACGTCGCGCATCGCCGCTTCCGCTATCTTCGCGGTGAATCGCCGGAGGTCGGCAGAAAACACGGGCTTGCGGGCGTAATTCCTGTAGATGACTCGATCGAGGGGAAACCCTAGCTGCCTGCAGAATTCCTCGCCCATGGCATCCCCGGTCGTGGGTGCCAGTACGTGGACGTCATGGCCTGCCTTGAAGGCGGACGCGACCTCCCGCGTCACAAAGGTTTGCGAGGTGAACGGAAAACTTCCACATACGACGAGTTGTTTCACGTCGTGGCGGAAATGACGTTACTGCGGTTTGGGCGGCGACGTTGGGCCATCGCCTATCTTGTCGAGGTAAGTGCTGCAGCCAAGGGTGGTTCCCTGGAGGTCGATCTTCACGATTTTGTCATCGAGTGTGGTGTGCGCAGTCACCTGACAGTTGCCAAACCTGTTCCAGAAATATGACCTCGAGCCGCCCTGAATCGTGGACGTGTCGACCGGTCCGATCACAGTGATTAGTTCCTGGATGTCCCGGTCCTGCCAGCGCGTGACGGTCTGGGACGAAATGATGAGATGCTGCGCGCAGGCGCCCAGCCAGACAGCACTCGCGAGGAGGAGGTACGATAAACGCATGATTGGCTCCAACGTTTCTTCGTTACAGCATATAGCGCTTGCGCCGATATCTGCCATACCTGTTGTCGATTGCGCGCCAGACAGGAGTCAAGGCATGCACCTGCGTCGGTTGAAATGACGTTGCCGAAGACACCGGCGGCGCCGCCATGGGTCGAGCGGATGAGCCCGCGTCGATGGTATGCGATCTCCGGCGATCGTCCCGACCTCGAGTTGTCGTCTACTGCGCCGGGAACGCGATACCTGATCGACACCGACCCTGCGCGCGATCCCAAGCTGAATCCGCCGCGCACGGTCAAGGAAAGATTGCGTCGCGCTTTTGGCCGCGAGCCCAAGTCGCCGTGGCATGGCGTGGCGGGATTCAGCGCGATCACGGAGGGGTGGAATAGCGCCGTCTACGCGTCGAGGTATGGCGGCAGCGGATCGATGATTGTTTTCGGCGGTGGCCACAACGACTATTTTGGCTCCGACGTTCATGCCTTCGATCTGGCTTCGCGGGAATGGCGAAGGATCGCTGACGGTTACGTCTTCGGTGGCGACGACGCATACGGCGCGGGCGCGCGCTACGCCGATGCGGTGTATCCGGATGGCTCGCCGCTTCCACCCCATACGTACGACTACGCGCAATATGACCCGGTGGGCAATGACTACATCTTGTTCAAAGGTCAGATCGAATTGGGGCCGGAGGTCAAGGCAATCGCGATACCGCATTTTTTCAACCTCGACACGCTGATCTGGCGGCATGGTCCGCGGCACCCGAATGCCAGGTTGAACTCCGGGGGTTGGACGACCTGGGATGCGTCGCGCCGCGTGGTCTGGGGCCACTCCGGCGATGACGGTGGTGGCAACGCCTTCATCGCGCTTGCTCCGGATGGCGTCAATGAGGATGGAACATTTGGACGCTGGCACGACCACTTTCCGAACAAGCTGCCGGGGCTCGCCAATCACAACGCAATGCAGATCGATCCGCGTCGCGACATCATCGTCGTGTCAGTGCATGCGCACGATGCGCTGTATGCGATCGATCCGGCCGATCCGGGACGCGAGATGGTACGGCTCGCGTCGGCAGGATGCGAAGCCCGCACTGCATCCTTATGCGGCAATCCAATACGCACCAAACCTTGATCGACTGGTGTACTTCTCGCCGGTGGACAACGGCATCGTGTACACGATCGGAGCCCCGCAGCGGGAAGGGCTCGCGCGACAAGTTCGCCGGGCCATGGACCTGGCTCGCGTGCGCGCCTGCAGGCGGGCACACTCGACCCGATCAGCGATGCGGCAATTCGTTCACGTTATCCCGTGAATCGATCGCAGACCTTTGGCCGGTTTCGAATTGCTTCGTTCGGTGCGGTCGATATCGCCGTACTCGTTCGCCATGTCGATAGCCCCGTCTACGCGATGAAGCTGACCTGACTTGTTTAGCCGCGGACTCGGCGTGCGTGCCCCTGGGCAAACATTTCCTGGGCTCTCGCGTAATCTTCGGGAATCCCGATATCGATGAACAGCCCAGCCGCGGGAAACGCCATGGGCTGAATCGATCGTACCTCGGGCACGAGCAAGTCCTGCTCAAAGGAAAACGCGGCGTGTGCAGGCATGCGAGCGCGCAGCGCGGCGTCCGAGCACGTAGGTGCCGCCGTTGATCAAACCAGGACCGGAGCGTCCTTTTTCGCGGAAGCCGCGCACGATTCCGTCAGCACATCTTCGAGCGCGCCGTAACGCGCAACATCGGGCACCTGGCAGACGGCCATACTGAGTTGCGCTCCCGCGCGCACGTGCGCATCCAGCATGGCCTGGTAGTCAAGGCTTAAGTACGTATCGCCGTTTAGCACGAACACCTCTTGCGCCCGGGATTGAGCGCACGCCAGCCTGATCGCTCCGCCGGTGCCCAGGGGCTGATCCTCCACGGAGTAGACGAGTGCAAGGCTGCGAAACTTCTCGCCGAAATGTCGCTCGGATTGTTTCGTGAAGATAGCCCGTCGCGAGGATCGCAGTATGGAAGCCGCTGTCGGCGAGTTGATCGAGAACGAATGCCAGAAACGGACGGCCCTGCACCGGCGCCATGGGCTTGGGAACGTCGTCGACGACGCCCCGCAAGCGGGTGCCGAGGCCGCCTGCCAGGACGATCGCCTCCATCAGGATGTCTTGGGAAACAGTGTCGCTTCGATGATCTGACAGATGGCATGACCCATGGCGATGTGACCCTCCTGGATGCGTGGCGTCGAATCCGACGGCACCCGCAGCAGGTAGTCGCAACGTTGCGGCATCTGCCCGCCGGCACGGCCGGTCATGCCGACCGTGACCAGGCCCTTCGCACGGGCTACGTCGAAGGCATTGAGCACGTTGGGCGAACGCCCGGACGTGGAGATTCCGACGAAGACGTCACCCGCCGCGCCGACCGCTTCGATCTGCCGGGCAAACAGTCGCTCAAAGCCATAGTCATTGCCGATCGCGGTCAGCACCGACGTGTCGGTGGTCAGTGCGAAGGCGGGGAGCCCCGGGCGGTCATACGCATACCGGCTGACCAGTTCGGCGGCCAGATGCTGCGCGTCCGCTGCGCTCCCGCCATTGCCCGCGAACAGGATTTTCTGGCCGCGGCCGAGCGCCGCCACGCACGCGCCGGCGACGGTTCCAATCAGGTCCACCAGCCGTGCGTCCGCCGCCATCTCCTCGAGATTGCGCGCGGATTCGCGCAGCTGTGAGGCGATGCTGTGCGGCAATCGAAGGTCCATTTCCATTACCGTTTACCTGTGGTTGCGATGCGTGGTTCCGATCTGCGGCTGCGATCCGCAGTTGCCAGGGGGACGATTGCCTCGTCGTTCTCGTCTAGATCTTCCATCCCTGCGTGCCGTACTTGGTGAAATGGCACGTATAGATCTGGCCACTCGTCTGCTGCAGCGCGCGCATGACGTCCATGCGCCGCACCGGATCGACCAGCATCATCATGAAGCCGCCCCCTCCGGCACCGGAGATCTTGCCGGCACGCATGCCGGCCTTTGTCGCGAGCGCGTAGATTTCGTCGATCCGCGGATTCGAGATGCTCTTCGCCATCTTTTTCTTGGCTTCCCAACCCGTCTGGACGGATTCCACCAGGCGATCGAAGTCGCCCTTGAGCAGACATTCCTTCATGGCGATCGCTTCCGCCTTGAGCGCGTGCGTGGCGTCGATGGCAGCGGCTTCGTTGCGCTCCACGTTCGCCGATTGTTCGTCGATGATACTCGCCGAGTCGCGGGAGACGCCGCCGAAATAGAGCAACAGCGACGCCTCCAGCTCCGAGATGATCCAGTTCTTGATGCGCAGCGGATTGACGACCACCCGTTCTCCCGGGTTGAACTCCATGAAGTTGAAACCGCCGAACGTCGCGGCATATTGGTCCTGACGGCCGCCGGAAAGCCCGACGTCGATGCGCTCGATCTCGTAGGCGAGGCGTGCAATGTCGTATTCACCGAGCGCCAGGTTCAGCCATTCGACAAACGCCTTGATCATCGACACGACCAATGTCGATGACGAGCCGAGCCCGGAGCCCGGCGGCGCGTCGGTGTGCGTCGTCATCACCATTGGCAGTGGACGGCCATCGTTGAAGTCGCGGACGATGCGGTTGTAGACGCCCTTGTGCAGATTCAGCCGGCCGTCGAGCGCCAGCTGCGGAACGGCCTCGCCCTCCCACGTTTCCTGCCGGTCCGCGGCGACGAAGCGCACGACGTTCCGATCGGCGCAGGGCTCGATGACCGTGTAGGCGTACAGGTCGATCGTGGCATTGAGCGTCAGCCCGCCGTAGCGGTCGCAATACGGTGAAACGTCGGTACCACCGCCGCCCAACCCCAGGCGAAGCGGCGCACGAGCGCGAATGATCATGGCTGCCCCACGCGCCGTCGCACGCCCGAAGACGCGGATCGCTCGTCGCGGGCCTTCCTCGGAATGACGAGTCGTCTCATCGAACCCTCAGGACAGGTTACCGGACACGGCAGGAGATCCCGCGACAGCATTTGGTTCATGGCGCCGCGCGGACACGACGGCCCCCGATGGGCCGCGCCGACCCGACTTCGGATCGTCGTCGATCCAGGCGTCGAGCAGGGCCTTGAGCCGCTCGACGGTTTGGGGATATTGCTCCAGGACGTTGCGCAGACATCCCGGATCCTCGCGAATGTTGAACAGCCTGTACGTCGCGCCGTCGATCAGCGGTTGGTACGTGAGCTTCCAGTCGCCGACGCGGACCATGCGATCCTTGGCGGCAATGATGATATCGACGTACTTGGGCTTGAGCGAGATCATGCCGATGCGCTTGTCCGGAACCTCCAGCAACTCGGGCAAGTGCGGATAGCGCAAGTGCTTGGCCGGCGTACCCGGCAGGTCGGTGAGCCAGACACCGGTCTCGTTGAACGCGGGCAGGTCGGTCGCCAGCGCTTCACCGCGCATCAAGGGCGCCAATGACACGCCCTGCACGCTTGCGAGAACCGTCAATCCGGCAAGCTCCAGCAGTGTCGGCGCGATATCGACCGTGCGCACGACCTGCATCACCTTGCGCGGTCCGCCGGATGCGAGGATCGGCGATGATGATCGGAACGCGGGCCGAGAAGTCGCCGATGGCCGAATTGCCTTGGCCCCACGTCTCGTGCTCGAAGAACTCGAAGCCGTGGTCGCTGAAGACAACGACGATCGTATTGTCGCGAAGTTTGCAGGCGTCGAGATAGGCGAGAATGCGCCCGACCTCGTCGTCGAAGTTCCTTACGCAGCCGTCGTACAGATCGATGACCTGCTCGAGGTCGAACTTCGATTTCGGTTCGGCCTGGGCGCGAATGATCTCCCACGGATCGCGCAGCTTGGCCATGATGAATTTCGATTCCCCGCGATAAGCAGGATCGGAATAGAGGGAGTAGTAAGGATACTTGGACGTAAACGGCGGGTGCGTCGTCGCCATGAACGACATCAGGAAAAACGGCGCGTCGTCCTGCGCCAGCTTCGCGATCATGTGCCGCGTGTCGCGGCCGACCTCCTCCGTCAGGGGAATGCCGCCGAGATAAAAGATCTCGGGCAGGAGCGCCTTGCCGAACGCGTTCTGCGTGAACAGCGACAGGAACATCCGCAAGTCCTTCGGCCCCTGGCGCAGCAGGAACTTGATGTTCCATTGATCCTCGGGCAAATCGCTGTAGTCGAACCCGAAGTTGAACTTCGCGGCGTCGGAGGCCGCCCAATCGCCGACGATTCCCGAGCGGTACCCGGCTTGCTTGAGGATCTGCGGCAGCGATTCGACCTCGAGGCGCGTCTGCTCCGGCGTCACGAAGGTGTCGCGCACGCCATGGCGGTGCGGCCATGTGCCGCTGAGCAAGGAGACCAGGCTCGGCGCGGTGCGCGCGCACGGAACGTAGCAATCGGTGAACTGCGTGGCGCGCTTGGCAAGACGCGCAAGATTGGGTGTGAGCTCGCGCGGATAGTTCCCTCCGAAGAGGCGATCGGCGCGCAGCGTATCGGAGCCGATCAGGATGATGTTGGGCGTCGCACGCGACGGTCCGCGAGAAGCGACCGCGGCAGGCTCGCGCGCCGCAGTCGCCCACCAGACGATCGCGATGTAGCACGCGGCAACGCCGGCAAGCGCGCAGAACCCCAGCCACGCACCGTTGCGCGCCAGCGTCGTCAGACCGGCGGCCAGCCAGGCGCCGGCCAGCGCGAGCAGGCCGATGTCGAGCAGGCGCAAGCGACGGGGCGTCAGTGCATCCCATAGCGGATAAAAGTGCGTCATGGAGTACAGCGACGAGGCGGCAATCACACCCGGCGAAAACAGCAGCGTATGTGCAAAGCGGCGCGTGGTAAGCAGCAGCACCGCCGCCACGCTCGCGACGAGGGCCATCGGGGATCGATACTCGACTGCCGGCAGGATCAACGGCAATGATGTCGGCCACCGACGCCAAGGAAGGCCATGAATGCGATGATCAACAGCGTGAAGACAACGAGCCGCGCAAGGGAGTAGGCGAGATAGAGGCGGTAGTGCTTCAGGACCTCATCGGCCATCTCCGGTCCCGTCCGCGTGAAATCGCGAATCGACTTGAGGACGAGTACCGCGGCACAGAGTGCAGCCACCAGCAGTGCCGCGCCGGCGCCATTGACCAGTGCATTGACCACCAGCGTATCGAGCGGCCGCATGCTCAGACGGGCTTTCTCAACAGGAAATCGCGCAGCAACCCGAGGCACAGCGTCCTCGGCCGAAGGGAGACAGCATCAGGGCGCGCAGCGTGTCGGCGTAAGCGAGGCCGAGGCGTCCGGCCCGATACGCGGGTTTGGCATAGTCCGTATAGACGCCGGCAAGACAGGTGCGCCAGAAGCGACCGCGCAACCGCGGCGGCAGCAGCGCGCGGTTCTTGCGCATCGAGCGCAGCGTCGCCACCCGCATCGAATCCAGATTGCGGCTCACGCTCTTTTCGCGGCGAAGAATGATCGCGAGAGTCTCGTCGATGCAGGCGTAGCCTGCCACGGCCGCCAGCCGCATCCACAGGTCAGGGTCCTCGAACCCGCGCAGGCTTTCGTCGAAGAGTCCGACGCGGTCCAGCAAGGCCTTGCGTACCATCACGGCCGAGCAACCGCCGGCGATGGCCGCGTTCTCGGCGAAGATCGTCTCGAGCATTGCCGGATTTCCGTGGGTCCCCTGCGGGACAGCGCCAGAGGTTGAGCAGCCGGCCGTCGCCGTCCTCGACCCGAACCGTGGTGGAGCAGAACCCGATCTCCGGGCGGCGTTGCATCAGGTCGACCTGCCGCGACAGTTTCGCCGGGAAGCCACCAATCGTCGGCATCGAGAAACGCAACATACGTGCCACGGGCGCGACGGATTCCCGCATTGCGCGCCGCCGACATGCCGTGGTTCTCCTGATTAATGACCGTGATCGCAGCGCCGTAGCCTTCGAGCAGCGCGCGTGTCCCGTCGGTGCTGCCGTCATTGACCACGATCATCTCGCAACCGCGAAAATCCTGCGCCAGCACGCTGTCCACTGCCCGACCGACGCACCAGGCGACGTTGTAGGCCGGCATGACCACGCTGACGACCGGCTCGCTAGGCGTCGACGTCATAGCCGAGTTCCACCATCATGGGCCGGATTCGGGGCAGGATGCGTTCGATTTTCGCCGCATGCTGCGCTTTCCATTTCTGTTTTTTCGGCGCGCCCTTGACGATGCTGGTCGGCTGCGCGTCGAGCGTTGCGCAGCGGCGCTTGATGGCGTCGTCGAACGGCAGGTCCAGGCGGGCGAAGACATCGCGGAACATCTCCATGCGGGCGATCGAAGATGTCCTCGTAGCGCAGCCGGATCCATTGCGGCCGGGGGAATCTGTCGCAGACGCGTCGAGTGCGAGGCGATTCGCCGTCAGCCACTGCAGCGCGCAAACCTCCTCGAGCGGCGCGTCATTGTAGTCGCGCCAGCCGGGCGGCAGAAAGAACGACCATTCGTGGAACGCGCCGCCATCGATGTTGACCGCGCAGGGAGATGGCCCGAGCAACTTGCCCAGCGCAAAGTGTCCATCGTGCAGCCAGCCATCCATCAGCGAACTGATATTGTCACGCCCGTCGCGGTGGATATAGACGAACTGCGCGTTCGGGAACAGCGCAGTGGAGATAGGGCACGCGCATGACGTTGATGCACGTCTTGTCCAGTACCCGTCCCAGCCCGAGCCTCTGGAAAAAATAGCGTTGCGCAGCGTCACGATGCTCCGGCCGGGCGTGCTCGGCGCCCGCTGCCTCCGACTCCCACTGGTTGTGCATGCGGGCCCCACAGGCTGTCCCAGAACTCCGGGATCTCGTGCCCGAATGAAAGCAGCTGCGGCGACATCGCGATCGTCTCGTACGTGACCGTGGTGCCCGAGCGTGAGCAGCCGACCACGAACACCGGGTCGGCTGCCTGCGAGCGCGACAAGTCCCAGTATAGTCCGCGCAGGGCAAACCTCATGGCGCGCAGGTTCTTTGCCCGAATCTCCGGGTCGAGCAGTTTACGAAAGTTGCGCAAGTCGTCGGCATCAACGATTGCTGCCATGGGCTGGATCTCGAGGAGCGCGCGATCCGCGTCGGACTCGTCGATGCGTCGCGTGCATGTGGCCCTTGATCTCTCCGAGCGAAGCTGCAAGTCGCACCAGCTGAAACCTTCGTTGCAGCGGTCCACTCGAAGTCAGCACCGCAATCGAATATTCGCCCGCTTTGCGGAACATGTACGCGGGAACCAGGCGTTTGCGATTGCCGGTGCCAGCCAAGCGCACAGCGGACGCCGAGCGCTCGTAGGCCTTGCGCATCACATAGCCGAGCTTGAGGCGCGTCGGGTCGACAAAGTGGTACTGAACGATATTCGGTACGTACTGCACGCGTGCGCCGGCGGCGATCGCACGCAGCACCCATTCGTGGTCCTCGGCACCACCCAATCCCCGCCCGACCGGGCCATACGCCGTGGAGAAATCGCCAACGCGGTCGAACAGTGTCGTCCGCAGCACCAGATTGCCGCCGCCGGGCGTCGCCGTTTCGTGGGGAGTGGAAAGCGGATGATCGCCGAGATCGTAGCGCGGTATCGGCAGAGGATAGATGCGGTACGGGCCCTCGTCGTGCACCCATGGCGGCTCGGAGCCGTTCCAGTCCGGCAGGATGCGACCGCAGAATATGTCCGCGTCAGGATAGGCCATCGCTGCGCTGCAGACGCTTTCCAGATAAGCGATGTCGACCCGGTGGTCGTCGTCGACGAAGGCGACACGATCCGAAGTCAGCAGGGGGATCGCACAGTTCAGCGCATGCGATTTCCCCGCCCTCGGCTCGGCGACCCAGCGCACGCGCAGCCTTCCCCCCGGCGCCGGCGCAACGGACGCGGCACGCACATAGAGATCGAGCAAAGCATGCGTCGCGTCGGTGCACGCGTTGGCCGCGACGAGGATGTCGATGGACCAATCGCGCGGGCGCCGCGCTTCGTTGAGGTAGCGCAAGCGTGCGCTCGAGCAGTCCCGCGCGATTGTGCGAACTGATCAGGACGGTGAGGGTAGGGAGCATGCCGTTACGCTCTCAGCGAGGTCGCATCACGAGCCGACCTGCGCGCTATCCCCGAACGCCCACCCCGAAAGATAACCGATGAAGTACACGACGTTCATCTCCTTGCGGACGGTGCCGTTGCGGCCACGGGCACCCCATTCCTTCATCCATGCACCCAGGGCCCGCCCGAGTTGCGGAAGAAGATACTTCGGCGGCATGCGCGAAGCCGATCCGCGCTTCCTGATGGCTTCCATGCGTCCCTGCCGGTAGTGCAGATCCAAAAAGTAACTCCGCTTGAGCTTGGTAGCCTGAATACGGTGAAAGATCACGGCCTCCGGCGTCCACCAGACGGCGAACCCGCCTTGGAGGAGCCGGCGGTAGAAATCTACCTCTTCTCCGCCCGTATTGTCCGTGCCTTTGCGACCGAGGTCGGGGTCGAACGCGCCGACCTTCTCGCACACAGTCTTGCGCACGCCGAAGTTGCCGCCGTTGAAGGAGGTCCCACGCTCGGTCAAGCGGATGGCGGTGTCGGCGCGATTGAGCTCACCCAGAAACCCGAGCAGGTCATCGGTAAGCCACGCGGGGCGCTCACCCTCGAACAATACCTCGATCGGGCCGCCGAAAGCATCGGGCGCGTGATCCCTGATAAGTCGTTCGAACGCCCGCAGCCAATCAGGATCAGGCGTCTCATCGTCGTCGACGAAGATCAGATATTCGCCCTGCGCTTCGCGCATGGCGCAGTTGCGGGCATTCGACAGGCCGAGCTTTTCCTCGCGTACCACCCGTACCTGCCATCCGGTCGGCCACGGCTCGCGCGCGAGCAGCGATGTCGTGTCGTCGCTGCACGCGTTGTCGACAACGAGCAGTTCCCAAGGCGCGTCCGGGAGGCGCAGTTGGCGCAGATCGGCGAGCGTGCGCACCAGGCGGTCGGCGTGGTCGTGAGTGCACAGCGCGACGGTGTAGGCAATGCTCATCGGGTCGCCGAGGGCAGGCGGGCCATGGCGCGGGCAATGTAGTAGCGCGCGACGTTGGCAGCGCTGCCATCGTTGGTGCCCAGACGGACCTTGCGCATGAGCATGCTTGGAGTGTCGGTGCCGTAGACGTCGATACGGCGGATGCGGAAACGATCGACGTCGTTGCGATTGAATCCTGGCTGGGTGGAAAACGCCGCGCGATAGCCCGCTCGGCGCGTCGCCTCCACGACGCGGTCGTCGACATGGCCGAAGGGATAGGCAAAATAATCGACCGCGCGTCCGAGCATCCGCTGCAAGGCGGCGCGCGAGTCGACGAGTTCGCGCGCCAGCTGATCGTCATCGAGCGCGATCAGACTGGGGTGGCTGCAGCTATGCGAATGGAAGGTCACGCCTTGGCGCTGCATGTCGAGAATTTCATCCAATTTCAGCAGAGGGTAGGTGACGCCGTCCGGGTTCGATGTGCGCGTCCAGACATCGTCCTTGCCAATCAGGCCGCTGACCAGAAACATCGTGAACGGCCAGTGCATGCGGTCGAGCACGGGCTGGGCGTTCCGGCGCACATCGTGAAAGCCGTCGTCGAAGGTAAGCACGAATGCGCCGTCCGCGGGCCGTTCGCCGCCATCCAGCCAAGCGCTCAGCGATTCGACCGGGACCGCGCGCATGCCGCTGCGCTCGAGTGCGCGCATGTGCGCCTCGAACCTTTCAGGGCCGATCGCATAGCGCGATTCCCACGCGTTGCGGGCTGCTCCGACGCGATGGTACATGAGGACGATGAGGCCGTCCGGCGCGCTTGTGTGTTCGCCCCGAACGGCACTCATTGCTGCGGCCTATCCGCAAGGGCCAGCAACCAGCGGTACGCGGGGAGAGGCAGCAGCGCGCTCGCGACGTGGCGCAGGTCCTTGAATCCGAACGATGCGTGCCCGCGCGACGTGCCGGAACAGCTTTTGCGCGGAAGCGATGTCGCGTTTCCACAGTGCGCGATATGCCTGTTTCAGGACTTGGCCCTCTGTATAGTCCCGTAGCCGATCGGACGGCAAGTGCGCCACGAGCTGCCGGTTATTCCGGATGAAATCCTGTTGCACAGACAGCGCGTCCAGCACCTGCCGCCACTTTACGGCAGAAACCTGATTGGGCCCATGCCACCGATAGTAGGCGAGCACCTCCGGCACGCGCACGATGCTTCGCGTGAGCGCAAGCAAACGCAACCAGAAATCGTAGTCCATCGAGGAGAAACGCCGTACCGAGAATCCGCCCAACTGGTCGACGACTGTCCGTTTGACCAGTGCTGCATGGATAGGCCACGGCGTGGCACGCAGAAAAGCCTCGACAGCGTCGGTTTGTTCGTACGACGGGGGCACATAGGGCTCCGACTTCACGCCTTCGCCGACGTTCTGCCAGCCGCAATAGGCTGCGTCGGCTCGAGCACCGACCAGCGCCGCGTGAAGCTTTGCCAGCGCTGTCGGCGTCCACCAGTCGTCGGCATCGAGAAATGCGATGAACTCGCCACGTGCACGTTGCAGTCCCAGATTCCGGGCCGGGTACGGTCCGAGTCGTTGTGATTGAAGCAAAGTGATGCGGTCTGCGTGCTTCCCGGCAAGGCCGGCGGCGACGCTCGGGGAGGCGTCGGTTGATCCATCGTCGACCAGGATCAACTCGACATTGCCGTAGCTCTGGCCCAGTGCCGACTCGATGGCCTCCGTCAAATAAGGCGCCGCATTGAAGCAAGGCATGACGACGGAAATGAGAGGCTGGGTCACGACGAACGCAACCTCGACAGCCAGCTGCCAGACCCGGTAGACGCTGTGCCGCGCATGAGGACCGAACGGGCGTTGAGTTTTGACGCATGCTTGGTGACGTTCGCGTCGGTAATCATCAGCACGACGACCTTGTCGCGTTCGCTGGCTTCGACCCTGCGCACGAAAGATTCGGAAGTGAGATATCTGTCATAGTAATCGATAACGTGGCGGCGCATTCGCGCAATCTCGTCGCCGTCCATCCGTAGCGCTTGGTTCAGTTTGTCGATCAGATCGGCCTTGTCATCGAACGCGATGCAATTCTTCCGATGCTCCAGGTGCGGATCCAGCCATTCCGGGTAGTTGGTGATCGGTATGGTACCCACCGCCATGGCCTCGATGACGTTGTGACACATTGGCATCACAAAGCCTGGAGGACACAGAAAAAAATCGCTGGTAGCGAGCGTTTGCAACCAATGTCTTTCGTCGATGCGAGGCTGGCTCTGATCCATGATCAGAAGCCTGTTTACGTAGCCGCTAGGGCACAAGCTATCCAATTGTTGTTCGCCGCGTACCAGCATCACCTCGTCGCCCATGCTCTGCAGTATGGTGTTGATCACGTCGAGACGGGGTAGCTTGGGCTTCGGGTACGCAATGCGATTGGTTGCGTAGCCTTCGCTGTCGCCAGAAAAGAAGGCCCTCATCTTTCTTTCGCTGACGCGATATTTTCGCAGTCGCTCCTGCAGATCCGGCCCATCGTGCACAGGGTGCACCGGATAGGGCATCAATATCGGTTGAGAGAACCAGTAGGGTGCGAATACGTCGAAGCGGAGCTGGACTTTCTTGCGCCATGTGCGCGCTCCGAGTGCACGGTCCTCCTTGTCGAACAGATAGATCATCCGCGACGTGTCGGCTGGAACGGCATCGGTCACGGTCACGTTTGGCAATGAGCAGGCCATGCGTCCGTATTTGTCCAGCGCTGCAGGCGGCAGGTTGTCGGCGAGTTTGATGCGATAGCCCGACAGCGCGAACGGGTTCAGGAACGAGAACAGAAGACGGCCCATTTCCGCGAGTATTTCCTTGGTCAGGAACTTCGCGAAAATTTCCGGCGCCTCACTGCTTTCCACCATGTCGATTTCCCCTGGATCCCACTTCTGCGCGATTCGGCTACACTGTGGTGATCGCTGGAAACGAATTCTACCGAAACTGCCGCAGCGCCCTTCGACAACCGCAGGACTAACGGGTAATCTCGGCGCTGACTGTGCGTATCTTCCCGCGCGAACGCCTTACCTCGACATCGATCTGTAAGACGCAATCTGTACGATCCAAACTGCAAACCTCCCGACGTGCCGCACACTGACGCGAACATAGCCACCGAGGCTGCCACGCAATCGATCGCATCGCCCCCAAGCCAGGCGGCAGGCTGCCTGGTATGCGGCGGTTCGCGTACTGACTTGCGCTTCGTGCAGCGTGGTTATCCCGTCCTACGCTGCGCGGATTGTGGCCTTGAATTCGTGTCGCCCACGCCGAGCACGTCGGAACTGGCCGAGTATTACGACCGCAGTTACACCGTTCCTCTGGAAATGTACGCCGCGGCCGGCGAGCGCAACGCTGCCCGCATCGCCGACCTCGAACGCTGGTGCCCGACCCGCGGCCGGCTGCTTGAATTCGGCGCCTCATACGGCCATTCGCTGGTGGCTGCGCGCGATCGCGGTTGGGAGGTGGTTGGCGTCGAGTTGTCGCCGACGGCCTCGACGTACGCGCGAACGCATTTCGGGCTCAACGTGTTCAACTGCGACCTCGCCGACGCGCCATTGGCAGACGCGAGCTTCGACGCGATCATCGGGTGGCACGTTCTCGAGCACGTGCGTAATCCGAAGGATCAACTCCTGCGCCTTGCGGCGTTGCTCAAGCCCGGCGGGATGCTCGGGCTGCGCGTGCCGAACATCGCCAGCTTCGGTGCGAAAGTAGCGGGCCAGTGGTGGCCGTGGATGTGCCCGCCGGCGCACCTGTGGTTTTTTTCCTCCACGACGCTGCCGCGGCTATTGCAGGCTTGCGGTTTCGAGGTGAAAGAGGTCATCACTTGGCGCGGCGACGGCAACAATCTCTACCAGTACGCGCTGATGGCTGCGGGCAGTCAACTCAATGACCTGCGCTTGCGCTTGCGACCCCGCAGTGAAGTCATGCAGGCGCCGGCGGGTCGCGCCAGCGATCAGGGCGAAGCTGCGCGGCTGCCATTGCCGCACAGTGAAAGCGAAATGTCATCCGCAGCCTCCTCCCAACCCCCGATCAGTCCACGGGAACCCTCCGGCCTGCTGCAAACCTGGCTCCGATTGCTCGAGCGCGCCCAGCCGGTCACGAATGCGCTCACGCGCGTCAGTCGCCCGCTGATCGAGCCCATCGAGCGGCGCGGCTGGGGTGACGAGCTGCTGGTCTACGCACAGCGCCGCGCGTGACCGCGGCGGCCGTTGAGCCCTCGGGACGGAGTGGGGCTCGCCGACCCTCGGCTCAGTTTGCATGAGTGCTGCGTGCGTCACATCGCGCGCGAGCGCACCCGTCTTGCGTTTCGGCACTTGTCCAATCGGCTCCATGCCATTAGCATAGATAGCACAAGCAAGACAGTACAACATTGTCTGCCGACGCCAGTTTTTTGCCTTATCGAACCGTCCCTTTTCTGGAGAGCAAGTCTGCATGTCAACTCGAAATCCCAACCGCCTGACTCCGTTCTTCGCTGCGGTAGCGCTATTCGTCTCGGTCGTTTTCCCTCTTCGCGCGCATCAAATCGACCCCGAGTGTGGCGTCGGCCGTACTCGCACCCACGGCCGTGACGGCCACCGGCACGGTGGCCGAGCTCATCGTCCAAAACCAGATAAGTGGCGTGACGCTGCGCTATCTTGCACTGCGCCTCGACGAAGGGCAGACCGTGGCGCTGACCGGAGCGGGGCTGGAGTCGCTCGCCAATGGCGCGCGGGTGGTGGCAACCGGGACCATGACCAGCAACGTGCTGGCAGTGAATACGTTTAGTGTGCTGCCCGCGACAGAAGCCGCGCGCAAAGCCAGCCTTTCGACGCAAGACCGCAAGCAACTGCAGGGCACGCTGGTCGTTTTCCACAAGGATTATTTCGCGCAGGGGCGCGGCGAGTACGGGCTCGGGGTACATGACGGCGCCAAGCGGATGACGCCATTGAACGTCCCGGTGATCCCAGACTCGGTGCACCCCGGAATGCGTGGTGAGCGTCTCCGGGACAACGGCCGTCGATGGGACGGCGCTCGATACGAGCCAGATCACCATCCTCGGCTTGCAGCCAGCGGACGCGGGCCCTGCAGAAGCGCCTGTCACCAACAACGTGCTGGTGATGCCTATCAAGTTCTCCGACTCGCCGGCCGGCGACCCGTTCACCGGAGCCGCGGTGGACCAGGCGTGGCGGACCAATCCGCGCAGCGTGGCAGCGTATTACAACGAGGTGTCCTATGGGCAGGAACAGCTCAACGTTACGGTGGCTTGTACCACCGGGCCGACGCCTGCGGGCTGCGCGGGCAACAGCTCCGCCGGGGGCTGGTTGGTGTCGAGTTCGCCTACGCCAGCCAACTGCGATTTCAACGCTATCGGTAACTTGGCTGATCAAGTGGCCACGGCGGCGGGCTACAACATCGCTAACTATCAGAACCGCTTCTATGTCATGCCAAGTATCTCGTGCGGCTGGGCAGGGCTCGCGTACATCGGCTATCCCTACCAGGCATTTAGCGACGCCGTCAACCAGCTGTGGGTTTACGGTCACGAGCTCGGGCACAACTTCAACCTGTACCACGCCGGCAGCGTAAA
The DNA here is from genome assembly GCA_963732105.1 of uncultured beta proteobacterium. Lineage (GTDB taxonomy): Bacteria > Pseudomonadota > Gammaproteobacteria > Burkholderiales > Casimicrobiaceae > PALSA-1003. The sequence goes on along the minus strand of CAVSYL010000005.1, from coordinate 54,389 downwards.
TTGCTCGCCGCAGGCGTTCGGAGGAAGCTGCAGCGTCGCCGAGTACGGCGATCGGTTCGACGTCATGGGCAATAACGCCAACAACAACGAGCAGATGCATTTCAATGCCGCGCAGAAGTCGATTTTGCACTGGCTTCCTGCGAGCACAGTGGTGACACACACATCGGGAACCGCGACCTATACGCTGTCACCGCTCGAGTCCGCCGGACAGGCGACCTACGCTGTCAAGATTCCGGTGGCGAACGATTCGAATCGCACCTACTGGATCGAATATCGCCAGCCGATTGGCTTCGACAGCGGCATCGCTGCCTACCCAAACAACGGGGCGCAGATCCGGGTGGCCAGCCCGTTCGACTATCCGTGCTCGGGCTGCGGCGGGGACGACACCGAACTGCTCGACATGACGCCGACGAGTTCCGGCGGCTTTTACGACGCTGCGCTCATCGCCGGCCAGACCTACACTGACAGCACCAATGGCATCAGCGTGACGGTGAACAGCGCGACCGCCAGCGCGCTCAGTATCACCGTGAGCATGGGCGGCGCGACCACGACGGCGCTGACGAGTTCGGCCAATCCGTCGCAGGTGGGCGCGAGCGTGACATTTACCGCGACGGTGACTGGTAGCGCGCCGATGGGCAGCGTCGGTTTCACGGCCGATGGCGTTACGTTGAGTGGCTGCGGTGCATTAGCATTGCCGACTGGCAGTTCGAACAGTAAGACCGTCACCTGCGGCACGACGAGCCTTATTGCCGGCACGCACAGCATCGTCGCGACGTATTCGGGTGACGCCACCAACAGCGCGTCCACCAGCGCCGCGCTATCGCAGGTGGTTAATCCGGTCGGGGCGCCGGGCTCACTGGTGAATCCCAGTTTCGAGATCCCGGCACTGAGCGGCGGCTATCAGTACAACCCGAGTGCATCTGGCATCGGCTGGGCCTTCGCCAACGGCAGTGGCATCCAGGGCAATGGCAGTGCCTGGGGCGCGGCCGCGGCACCCAATGGCAGCCAGACGGCGTTTGTGCAAAGCACTGGCAGCATGAGCCAAACGCTGAACCTGAACGCTGGTGGGTATACGCTTTCGTTCCAAGCGGCACGGCGAGGCTGCTGCGTTGCGCCATACGTACAACCGATTCAGGTCAGCGTGGACGGAGTCCCGGTCGGCGGCGTCGTGTCACCGGCGAGTACGAGCTTCAGCAGCGTGAGTATTCCGATCTCGATCACTACGACCGGTGCCCACACCATCACCTTTACTGGGACGGATCCGAGCGACAAGACCACCTTCATCGATGCGGTCACATTGACTGCGGGCAGTGGTGCTTCGACGACCACGCTGACAGGTTCGCCCAATCCGTCAACGGTGGGAGGCAGTGTCGTCTTCACCGCGACGGTGACTGGCAGTGCGCCGACGGGGAGCGTTGCTTTCACGGCTGACGGGACGACGATCAGCGGCTGCAGCGCGGCCGCGTTCAGCGGCGGGCAGCGCCAATGGCCAGACGGCGACGTGCAGCACTAGCGAGCCTGACCGCAGGGCACGCATAGCATCGTCGCCACGTACTCCGGCGATACGGGTAACAGTGGCTCGACCAGCAGGCGCTGTCGCAGGTGGTCAACGCGGGGTCGCCGCCGGCCACGCTGGTCAACCCCAGTTTCGAGATCCCGGCACTCAGTGGCGGTTATCAGTACAACCCGAGCGCCTCAGGCATCGGCTGGACCTTCGCCAGCGGCAGCGGCATCCAGGGCAATGGCAGTGCTTGGGGCGCGGCTGCGGCACCCGACGGCAACCAGACGGCCGTTTATTCGGTAAGGCACCGGCAGCATCAGCCAGGTGCTGAGCCTGAACGCCGGCGGGTACACGCTTTCGTTACAGGCAGCACGGCGAAACTGCTGCGTTTCACCCTTTGTACAGCCGATCCAGGTCAGCGTGGACGGGGTCGCGCTCGGCAGCGCAGTATCGCCGGCGAGTGCGAGCTTCAGCAGCGTGAGTATCCCGATCTCGATCACGACGACCGGTGCGCATACCATTGCGTTCACCGGGACGGATAACACTGACAAGACCACCTTCATCGACAACGTCACGCTAAGTACCGCAAGCGTTGCATCGACGACGACGCTTACAAGTTCGGGCAATCCATCGCTGGCTGGGGCGAGCGTGACATTTACCGCCGTAGTGGCTGGCAGCGCTCCCACGGGCAGCGTCGGGTTCACGGCTGACGGCGCCACGATCAGCGGTTGCGGTGCCGTGACCCTCAGCAGCGCGAGCGCGACATGCGCCATTGGCACCTTAAGCGCCGGCACCCACAACATTGTTGCGACCTACAGTGGCGATGCGCATAACCTCGGCTCGTCCAATTCGCCCGCCTTGGCGCAGGTCGTCAACTCGTCGGTCTCTCTGGTCAACCCCAGTTTCGAAATCCCGGCGCTCGGGGGCGGCTATCAGTACAACCCGAGCACTACGGGCATCGGGTGGACCTTCAGCGTCAGCAGCGGCGTCCAGGGCAACGGCGGTGCCTGGGGCGCTGCGGTGGCACCTGATGGCAACCAGACGGCGTTTATTCAAGGCACCGGCAGCATCAGCCAGACGCTGAGCCTGAACGCCGGCGGGTATACGCTTTCGTTCCAGGCGGCACGGCGAGCGTGCTGCGTTTTGCCCTTTGTGCAGCCGATTCAGGTGAGCGTGGACGGGGTCGCGGCTGGCGGGCTGGTATCGCCGGCGAGCACGAGCTTCGGTGGCGTGAGCATTCCGATTTCGATCGCGACGACCGGTGCGCTACCATCACCTTCACCGGGACCGACCCCGCTGACAAGACCACCTTCGTCGACAACGTCAGGGTTCAGTAGAAAGCCGCACAAGTGGGATTGAACGTCAGCACCTTCAACGGCATGGCGCATGCGCTCTACGGTGGCCGTGCCCCCTGGGACCATGCAGGGAAATGAGCTATGTTGCTTATGCTGCAACTGTCGTTAGGGTGGATAGCGTCCTAGTTGGTATTGCCTGTTCGGCTGACATGAGCATCTGAGGCGCATGATAATTTTGGCGAACGCGCATCGACTTCTCCTCGTGCAATGCCTCTGCGCGTTGGCGATTTCGTTACCGATTGCACCTGCGCACGCCTATGATTGGCTGCAATTCGGCGGGGATGCGCAACACAGCGGCAGAAATACGGCTGAAACCGTAATCACCCCCAATAATGTCAGCGCATTGACGCAAAAGTATCAGGTAACTCTGCCTGCGACAGCCGATGGGGCGCCGGTATTCCTGGAAGACGTCAGCACTCCAATAGGTACCAAAGACCTGCTTTTCGTTACGACCCGGGACGGTCGCATCATCGCGCTCGATGCCCAAACCGGAGCGCAGGTGTGGAGCCGTCAGTATGGGCCGGGAACCTGTCAGATCAATCTGACGGCAGGCCCGTGCTATACGACTTCGTCGCCGGCGATCGATTCCAATAGGCAGTATGTCTACAGCTACGGCCTCGACGGCAACGTCCACAAGTATCAAGTCGGCGACGGCACCGAAACCTTCGACGCAGCTTGGCCTCAGCCGAGCACACTCAAGGGTTTCGACGAAAAAGGTTCGTCTGCCCTCGCGATCGCAACCTCCAATGGGACGACCTATCTTTATGTCGTGCATGGAGGCTACCCGGGCGACAACGGCGACTATCAGGGTCATGTGACCGCGATCAACCTGGAGACAGGCGCACAAAAGATCTTCAATGCTGCGTGCAGCGACCAGGCCGTGCATTTCAGACGTCTCGCCGATCAAGTGCCGCCAACATGCTCCACGCCGCGAAACGCGATCTGGTCGCGTCCCGGCGTGATCTACGATGCGGGCACCGACCGCATTTTCATGGGCACCGGCAATGGTGTTTACGACGGCAATCGCAATTGGAGCGAATCAGTCATCGCTCTACGTCCTGATGGAAGCGGAGGCACGGGAGTCAATGCAGGCAAACCGCTGGACAGCTATACGCCGGCGAACTTTCAGACGTTGGACAACGGAGACGCCGATGTGGGCAGTACCGCGCCGGCGATTCTTCCGGTACCGGTGACTTCCAGCGTTCAGCATCTGGCTGTACAGAGTGGCAAGGATGCAAAGCTTCGCCTCATCAACTTGGCAAATCTGAGTGGTCAAGGCGGCCCGGGTCACGTGGGCGGCGAGGTTGGGACTGTTATCAATGTCCCGCAAGGCGGCGTTGTCCTTACGCAACCCGGCGTGTGGGTCAATCCCGTTGATGGCACGACTTGGGTCTATGTCGTGAACAGCAACGGCGCCTCAGGCTTGCAATTGATATTCGACGTCAACGGCAATCCGTCACTCTCACCCCGATGGCAGAACGTCGAGGGTGGAACATCCCCCATCATCGCAAACAATTTGGTGTTCTCTATCAGTGGCAGCACGGTGCGCGCTCTCGATCCAGTTTCGGGCAATGTGTCCTGGAGTCTCGCGCGTACGGGCGGGTTTCACTGGGAGAGCTTGATCGTAGCCAATGGGGTCGTGTATGCGACCGACGGATTGAATCGCCTGACGGCATTCGCGCATCGCTCCGGGATCTACCACGACGACGCTCACGAGCTCGGCCAATCCGTCGACGGTGGGGAGCAGTGTGGTGTTCACGGCGACGGTGACCGGCAGTGCGCCGACGGGGAGTGTTGCTTTTAGCTGCGGATGGCACGCCCATCAGCGGTTGTAGCGCGGTCGGCTTCAGCGGTGGGGCGGTCAATGCGCCGACGGCGACGTGCAGCACCAGCAGCCTGAGCCAGGGCGTACATAGCATCGTTGCGACGTACTCCGGCGATACGGGTAACAGTGATTCGACCAGCAGCGCGCTGTCGCAGGTGGTCAATTCGGTGGCACCGCCGGGCGCGCTGGTGAAACCCAGTTTCGAGATCCCGGCACTGGGCGGCGGCTATCAGTACAACCCGAGCACGACCGGTGTCGGCTGGACCTTCGCCAGCAGCAGTGGCATCCAGGGCAACGGCAGCGTTGGGGCGCGGCCGCGCACCCAATGGCAGCCAGACGGCATTTGTGAAGGCAATGGCAGCATGAGCCAGACTCTGAACCTGAACGCGGCGGCTATACGCTTTCGTTCCAGGCGGCACGGCGAAACCGCTGCGTTTCACCCTTTGTGTAGCCGATTCAGGTGAGCGTGGACGGGGTCCCGGTTGGCGGCGTCGTGTCGCCGGCGAACACGAGCTTTAGCAACGTGAGCATTCCGTTGTCGATCGCGACGAGCGGTGCGCACACCATCGCCTTCACTGGGACGGATCCAGCGACAAGACCACCTTCATCGACCTCGTCACGCTAGCCTCCAGCAATGTCGTTGCCACGACCACGACCTTGGGGAGTTCGCCCAATCCGTCGACGGTCGGAGCCAGCGTGGTGTTCACGGCGATGGTCAACGGCAGTGCGCCGAGCGGCACGTGCCTTTACCGGCGGCACCCCGATCAGCGGCTGTAGCGGTCGGCTTAGCGGCGGGACGGCGAAGCGCCGATGGCGACGTGCAGCACAGCAGCCTGGCCCAGGGGACGCACAGCATTGTCGCGACGTACTCGGGCGATCGGTACAGTGGTTCGGCCAGCACGGCGTTGCAAGTGGTCAACTCGGGTCGCCGCCGACCTCGCTGGTGAATCCCAGTTTCGAGATCCCGGCACTGAGTGGTGGTTATCAGTACAACCCGAGCACCTCGGGTATCGGCTGGGCCTTCGCCAGCAGCAGCGGCATCCAGGGCAACGGCAGCGCCTGGGGCGCGGCGGCGGCACCCGATGGCAGCCAGACGGCGTTTGTGCAAGCTACTGGCAGCATCAGCCAGACGCTCAACCTGAACGCCGGCGGGTATACGCTTTCGTTCCAAGCGGCACGGCGAGGCTGTTGCGTTGCGCCTTACGTGCAGCCGATCCAGGTGAGCGTGGACGGGGTCCCGGTTGGCGGCGTGGTGTCGCCGGCGAGCACGAGCTTCGGCGGCGTGAGCATTCCGATCTCGATCGCTACGACCGGTGCGCATACCATCACCTTCACTGGGACGGATCCCAGCGACAAAGCGACCTTCATCGATGTCGTCACGCTGGCCTCCAATATGGGTGGTGGCGCGGACGTGGTGTGGGTGGAAGACAGCGTGCCGGCGGGGGCGACGGCGACCACCGATGGTGGCGATGTGTGGAACTGGATCAGCAGCAATCCGGCGCCGTACGCGGGCACGCTGGCGCATCAGTCGGTGGTGGCCAATGGTGAGCATCAGCACTACTTCTACAACGCGACGGCGACGCTGACGGTGGCCAGCGGTGACACCTTGTTTGGGTACGTGTACCTGGATCCGGCGAACTTGCCGAGCGAGGTGATGTTGCAGTGGAACGATGGCAGCTGGGAGCACCGGGCCTATTGGGGAGCGAACCTCATTGCTTGGGGCACGGATGGCACGGTGAGCCGGCAGTACATGGGTGCGTTGCCGGCGGCGGGGCAGTGGGTGCGGCTGGCGGTACCGGCGGCGCAGGTAGGGTTGGTGGGCAGCACCCTCAACGGCATGGCCTATACGCTCTACGGCGGACGTGCTACTTGGGATCATGCCGGCAAGACGACCGGTGGCGCGTCGTCCGCACCCTGACCTTCAATCCATTCGGCGTCACCGACTTCACCTGTCCGAGAGTGGCGTTCGAAAATCTGAACAGCGACAGGCTACTTGCCGATCCATCGTTCTAGTCCGGACATCGTCCGGGTTGAGATCGAATAACGCCAGGCCAATGCCGTCATCAGTCCGGCATAGTTCAAACCTCTAATCGCAGTCGACGCCTGCAAGCAGGTCAAGATTCAATGCGACTGGCGTATGGAATCGCCCTCGTAAAGCGCCTCGAGGGCGCGATGTGCCCTGCGACCTCCGTGGGCAGCCCACGCGATCTACCTCTCCCAATCGGCTCCCCCATCTGGATCTCCCAAATGGCAGAAGCGCCGTGCATGCGATGAACGTAGTGTTAGCAGCGTGGGGTCAGCGCTAGCCTCTTGCTGAGAAGACCGACATGAAAATCCTGCGGCCTTCGGGGTGAATCGCCCACCTCTCGTCCGATGTCGAACGCTCATTTTGAACAAGGAAAAAGCCATGCGTACTGGGTCAACGGAAAAACGAACAGGAATCGTTCTTGTGTGCGTGGTAGCGTTGGCAGCGCCGGCATCTGCGGGGGCCATAAATGTCACCAATGTCCAGGTCCCGTATAGCGAGGGCGTCACGCTCACTGGTGGTCAAATCCCAAGCGATCCTGAGAATGTTGGCATTGCCGGTGAAATTGTGCTGACGACGGACGTGGGAATCTTGTACACCTGGTGCGTCGATCTATTCCACACCATCTCCTTAGGGGGTAATTACACCTACACGCCCGGCGCGTTGACGACGCAGAACAACGGCATTAGTCCCGGAACTTCCACCGCGCTCACATCCACGCAGATTGACAATATCGAAGCCCTTGCGGCGTACGGCACAGGACAAATGCTCACCCGGCCGACCGCCGATTTGGATGACTTCTCCGCGGCACTTCAGTCGGCGATCTGGGAGGTCGAGTACGGTACCGTTGCGACGGGTTCGGCGGGAATGGAGGCAGACCTTGCCGCGATCAATGCGCTGCTGCCAAGTTTGCCGGTGATTACAGGCAGTCAACTTTATGACCTGGACACCGGCGGGCTCTACGTAGCTCAGAATCTTTATAATGCCCCGATAATTTCAGAAGCTGTTCCCGAGCCTGCGACCTTCGCTCTCCTAGGCCTCGGTCTCGGCGGACTCGGCTTCTCGCGCCGCAAGCGGTAGCTGTCCTCACCAACACGGGCCCCGCTTCGGCGGGGTCTGATACTCTGACGCGCCATATCCGTTCGCGCACCACTCGGTGCGCGGGCAGCACACCGTAGCTCTCGGCTTGAAGTAGCTACGACTGACCTCCTGGTCATTCTGCGGCACCGTCCCCTTCCACCGCCGCCACGAGCACTATCACCCGCATCAACATCACCAACGCATTCGGCCGCTGCTCACGACGTTTGTGACGCTTGTCAATCAACGATTATCGAATTCTTCGAAACGTTGATCGCAACGGCACTTAGGTTGCGGATACGAGCGAGCATCGGAACAGGACGACCTATATGACGGGTCCGAGGCGTGTCGAGAAGTCGCGTATTTTCGCCTGAAATGTGACCGCTTAACTATGCAGCGACGAATCCACCAATTTGATCGCTGATAGCATAGAATTCGAGTCTTTGATCAGCAGCGCAGCGCCGCCAATGATAACGGCAATCAAGAACATCATCGACTACCGTGAACTGATCGCGGTGCTTGCGTGGAAAAACATCACCGTACGCTACAAGCAGGCATACCTTGGCGTCGGCTGGGCGATTGTGAAGCCGCTAACCCTGATGCTGGTATTTACATTGGTCCGCAGCTTTGTTGGAATCCCGAGCGGCAACGTTCCTTATCCAATTCTGGCCTTTGCCGCGCTCATGCCTTGGATATTCTTCCAGGAATCGGCCTCTGAGGGCGTGCTGAGTGTCGTCGGCAATGCGGCGCTGATTCGCAAGATCTACTTTCCGCGCGAGGTCTTTCCGCTCACCAGCATGGTTACGAAACTGGTCGAGCTCGGTATCAATGCGTGATTCTTGCTGGGCTTATGATGTGGTTCGGCATGGCGCCGAGCGTCCATGTGGCTTGGGTGCCGCTCATCATCCTGTACACCATGCTGGTGTCGCTCTCCATCGCGTTTGCCGGCGCGGCGATCAACGTTTTCTACCGCGACGTCGGTGCCGCGCTTCCCGTTCTGCTGTCCCTGCTCATGTACGCGTCGCCCGTCATCTATCCCTTGGACCTGGTCAAGAACAAGCTCCTGGTCGAGCAAGCGGCGGGAGAGTGGTCGGACGCGCTCTACATCGCTGTACACCCTGAATCCGCTGGCCGGCATCATCGACAGCTTTCAAAACGTCGTTCTACGTGGAATGCCACCCGACTTGTCGGCGTTGTTGCCCGGGGCAATTCTTGTCGCGATCGTGCTGCCGATCAGTTACCTGTTTTCAAGCGTGCGGAGTCATACTTCGCCGATGTCATCTGACTGAACGCTCGTGCGCGATAGTTAACAATGGCAATTATTCGAAGTCAATCATGTCACCAAGGAATTCCGCCTTGGCCAGTTACTCCGCCTGAAGCAGAGTCTTCGATACGCGTTCGCGCGGCTCCGCGGTCACCCGGTGGCAATCGCAGCTCCGTTCAAAGCGCTCGACGACGTGACTTTCAGGTGGAGGAAGGCGAAGTCCTGGGCATCATCGGCTACAATGGCGCGGGCAAGAGCACGATGCTGAAGATGCTGGCCGGATTATCGTGCCGACACGGGACGTGTCAGCGTGCGTGGGAAAATCGCGCCGCTGATCGAGGTCGGCGCCGGGTTGATTCCGGATCTGACCGGCCGGGAGAATATCTATCTTAACGGCGCGCTTCTCGGTATGCCCACGCGAGATAGAGCAGAAGTTCGACGACATCGTCGCCTTTGCCGAACTCGAGGAGTTTATCGATACGCCGGTCAAGCGCTATAGCTCGGGCATGCACGTGCGCCTGGGTTTCAGTATCGCTACCAGCGTGGATGCCGATATCCTCATCGTCGACGAAGTGCTCGCGGTTGGAGATCTCGCCTTCCAGCGCAAGTGCTTCGATCGCATGGAGGACATGATCAAGCGCCAGGGCAAGACGGTCATTTTGGTGAGCCACAATATCCGACAGGTCGAACGGATCTGCACTCGCGCCATCCTTCTCGAGCGCGGCAAGGTCCTGCAGATGGACGGCCGCTCGACGTGTGCAATCTTTCTACGAACGCAGTGACCAGAGGATCAGAGATCAATCCGGCACGTCCCAATTCCGCTGGTCGAGGCCCAAAACGTAATGACTCAGGGAAATCGAGCTTGTCAGCGTAAAAATGCTAGATGCTACTGGGGATACGACGACGACGGTCGAACATGGGTCCGATGTAACAGTGTCGATCGTGTACAGAGCGCATGTCGAGCTCGAGAACGTCATATTTGGCGTCGGAGTTCATACTACCGATCTGTTGTACCTCGCGGACAAGGACACCGAAGATGACAGTCTCCCGCAGCTGATCTTGTGCTCGGCTTGGTTGAAGTGCGATGCGTGATCAAACACTTTCCACTACTGCCAGGCGTCTATTCCCTTCGCTTGGGTGTGGCCGTGGGAAAAATCTACCGAATAGCGTTTTATGCAGAGGCCGTAAGTCCGTTTCATGTTAAAGGGAAGCATCGAACGCGGCCGCAGGGCTTCGTCGAATTGGATACGACATGGGAAATCGTTGAGCTTGCCGCCGAAGAACCGTTGCACGGCGGCCGTTCCGCGGCTACGAAACTGGACAACAATTCGCGAGCGCTAATCTCGGCAGAGACATCAAGTTATCGGCCCGATCGCCAATCGTCTGACAGTTGACAGACGGCACGCGACAAAATTGGTACTTGTATGGATGCATTTCGACACGTTCTATGCTGCTTTTGAGGAACGCTTTAGGCCTCTATGAGAACACCAAATCGACCTTGGAAGTTTACCTCCCGATCGTGAAAGCTGTCGGTACGGGAACCAATCTCGGTCCAGTTCTCGACCTCGGAAGTGGCAGAGGGGAATGGTTAGACCTTCTGCGTGACGGGGGTGGCCGCGACTGGAATCGATCAAAATGTCGCGAAGGAGCCGACAGCGCGACGCGCCGCCGGGCTTGAGATTGAAATTGGCGACATATTCGATATCCTTCCTGCCAAACCGTCATCGCACTACGGAGTCGTAAGCGCGTTCCACGTTATCGAGCACCTTGAAACCCGATTGCAGCGGCAACGTTGCTCCGAGAAAGCTTCAGGGTCCTGAAGCCGGGGTGGTTTGCTGCTTCTAGAGTGGCCAAATATAGGGAACCTAAGATCTTCTGATGTACAGTTTCTGGCTAGATCCCACACATATTCAACCTCTGCCAGTCGATCTGGTGCGATTCATGGTGGAGTTCTCCGGATTCCGCAACCTTGTGACCCAACGTTTTCGCGCGCCTCCGGTACCGAGCTGATTCTTGGTCGGGGTATTCGCGAGCGTGTCGCGGCGTGGATATTAGGCGATCCATCCACCCACCCTGCGACCGAGAAGCTGAATGATTTGCTGGCGCAGGGCTTGGACGTTTCATTGCGAGCAAGCAAGCCACATTGACGTGATATCCCTCTTGCATCTCGTGAATCGAAATACCGCGTTGTTCGGCTTCCCTTTAACTCTCCAATTGGTCGCGCGAGCTTGGTATCCTTTGGAGCGTGTAACCGAGGACTCTGCAAGCGTAGTAAAGATCGCAACCGCGACGGTCCGGAACTGGTCAGACGTTACTGAAAAAGGGATCGCGGCGCTCCAACGTCCCTCATCCAATTCACCCCAGGCAAAACAGAAAGATCTGTGCGGTCGCAATGCTGGGATTCAACGTCATTGGGTATGTCAGCGCTAACGTCGGGTTGGGGGTCAGCGCGCGCCACGTTATACGCCTGTTGATAGATAGGGGCTTTCCCGTCGCGATCTTCGATATGGACCCTGGGCTCCATCGCACAGGGCACGATCAAAGTTTTTCCGCCTACACCGTCGCTAGCCCCGAGGATCTGCCGTACAGCATAAATCTCGTATTCCTGTTTATTCCTCAACTTCCCACTTTCCTTCTAGACCCGCCGCCGAAGGTACTGCGCCGCGATCGATTGAATGTGGCGTTTGTGTGGTGGGAGTTGACAGTACTGCCAAAGCTTTGGATAGAAGCCTTGCAGTTGTTTGACGTCGTCGTAGCGGGTTCAAATTTTGTTTATTCGGTTCTTGAGGCTTATCTATCCAATGTTCGCATCATTTGTGCATCGCAGCCGATATATTTGCCTGCGGGAATCGCACCCTCTCGCGGGCGCTTCGCGCTTCCAGAAGATGTGGTTATTTTTGCCTCCAGTTTCGAGCCCCATAGCGACCCGGAACGCAAGAATCCAATCGCTCTGGTGGATGCATTCCTACGGGCGTTTAAAAATGATGAGCGCGCGATACTGCTAATAAGGCTCAACAATGCCGAACGGGACGGGGTAGTACGCCCGTCAGAACTGATTAAGAGTCTGACGAGACGATCCAACGGCGATCCGAGAATTCGCTTTTCCCTCGAGCCCCTTAGTTACGCTGAAGCAATGGCTCTTTACGGAAGTTGTGACGTTTTCGTTTCACTTCATCGGTCCGAAGGATTGGGACTTGGTCCGATGGAAGCAATGATGCTTGGTAAGCCGGTTATAGCGACTGGGTGGTCGGGAAACCTGACCTATATGAATCATACGAATTCATGTCTCGTCGGCTATCGGCTCGTTCCAGTCACGGGAAAGCAGGTGATCTATACGAAAAAGTTCCTGGGTGAAAGTGCTGAGTGGGCTGACCCAGACGTGTCACAAGCGGCGGCGTGGATGCAGCAATTGGCGAACGACCCTGCGTTGCGATTATCAATTGGCAAGAAAGCAGCAACCGATATGTCGCGCTTTCAGCAGGACGCCGAGCGCGGCGGCTTTTTAGAAGAGCTCGCAGCGATCACAGATCAAGCCGCCTTCCTCGATCCAGCCGGCGCCCCTAAATGGGAAGATATGCGTGCCCTACGAAGAGCGTATATTAATCACAACGCCTCGCCCGGACGACGGTTCCGGCGTAAGGCCAAGGACTTTCTGGATCGGCACATTGGTTGGAGATTCACGCGGTAAAGTCGTCGCCGACTAATGACTTCTGAATCACACATTATTCTCGTCAAAAAAATGAGTATGAACCACCTGGCCGGTCTCGGGCAGCAAATAAAAAAGCGTCTGCGAGACTCAAAATTCGTCAGGCGAATTCAGAGCGCCGGCATTCGAGATTTCCTGGACGCGCGCCTTGCAACGTTCTTGGCGACTGGTAACAAATTGAATTTCCCGACGGCAAATGACAAGCCGCTGCTTAGCGTCATCCTCTTTTCGGATGATCGAACAGATTTGACTTTTGGCAGTCTTCGATCGCTCGCGGATTCCACGCCAGCAACCGCCGAGATTCTTTGTGTAGCAAAGACGTTCTCAGGCAATACCAATATATTGTTCACTCGATGTAATGGATTGAAGACAACTGCGTTTCCGGACGCTACCGGTCGTTCAGACGTCTTCAATCGCGCGGCGAACATTGCGCTTGGAGAGTACTTACTGTTTTTGCGAAGCGGTGTCGAAGCCGCACCGAATTTAGTGCGCGAAGCTCTGCTGATGCTTGGGTCTATAACGCCCGATGTCGGAGCCGTTGGCGGAATGGTCGTAGACCGTCAAGGTAAAATTCGCGAAGCAGGCGCAGCTATCGATGAAAGCAATGGTATTACCGCGTGCAGCTTCCGTGCTCAACCATTGTCCCCGGGCGTCCAGTTTCGGCGGCCGGTAGGGTGTGTCGTGGGTGCACCGCTGGTTTCGCGTCGTGAACTGTTTCTCGCAAGTGGCGGGTTTAACAACAATCTACATCTACTGCCTTTAGCCGACTACTGTCTTCGCCTCTGGGACATGGGCCTTTCAGTCATTTACGACCCGACGCTAGGCGGATTGAGCGTCGTAGACAATGCTGAGGAGAGTGTTGAAGACTTGAGAAGTGATATTGCGCAGCAAGAGGTTAAGGCAGTCATTGAACTACACGGGCATCGCTTGACGGCGCATCACGTCTGGAACAACAACACGGAGCGCATGCCCCGTGTCTGCTACCCGACTGACCATCGCAAACGAATTCTTTTTATCGAGGACCGTATACCTCACCCGCATCTTGGACGAGGATATCCCCGGACCAACATGGTGCTGTCTAGCTTGGCGGACATGGGATGCTTTGTCACGCTTTATCCAATCCTCAAGCCCAATGAAGACTGGGCATCGGCGTACGATGATCTTCCTAGAGACGTCGAAATCTTGCTTGGCTACGGCAATTCGCGCCTCGCGCAGCTTTTGCGGAAGCGACACGGTGATTTTGATCTGATCTGGGTGTGCCGACCGCATAATATGGTGACCTACAAGCACGCGGTCGCCCTAAATGCTTTGCGCGATCCCGGTTCGACGAAAGTTATTTACGACGCTGAGGCATTGTTCGCTTTAAGGGAGATTGGGCAACTGAAATTGCAGGGGCAGACAGTTTCTGACAGGGAAAAGCAACGGAGGATTGATCAAGAAATTAAACTAGCGGAAGGATGCTGGTCGGTGCTCGCCGTCTCAGAGTCAGAAGGTACGCGTTTTGCCCAGCGAGGCATAACGCGCGTCCACGCTCTAGGCGCACGCAACAACCTTGTGTCCAACGGCCAAAGCCTTCGCAGACCGGCGAACCTTTCTTTTTGTCGGGGCGTTGCCTGACGACGAGTGTCCTAACGGAGAGGGCCTTATATGGTTTTGCTCGTATGTCTTACCGCTTCTTCAACGGCGGCTGAAGACCGAATGCAAACTGATCGTTGCGGGCGCTAATCGTCTAGAGCGACAGGGCCTCTCGACGACAGTCAATAGTCTTTACAGGCTCTGTTGATGACCTGTATCCACTATATGACTCTGCTCGCGTGTTTGTAGCACCCATTCGGTTCGGCGCAGGCATTCCGCTGAAGATTATTGAGGCGGCGGCTCACGGCGTACCGGTAGTAGCGATACCCATACTAGCGACGCAACTAGCCTGGAGCCACGAACGTGAACTGTTGGTGGCGCAATCGGCAGAGGACTTCGCCGAATCATGTCTAAGACTCTATGAGGACGAGCGGCTTTGGGAGGATGTCAGGGCGCGAGCCCTTGATCGCGTCCGCGCCGACTACTCGATAGAGGGCTTTTCGATGAAGCTGCAAACTATTGTCGAAGAGGCGGTAGGCCCTATTAAAGCCGCGCACGTGCAGCGAACGACATGAAGTCGCCGCGAAACTTGGCTGCTTCCGCGGACGACGGCTCATCGTAACGTTCGAGGGTCCTGGCGCTCGCCGGTGAAGCGCCGTGGCAAACTGCTGCGGGCAATATGTGTTTTGTGCGCTTACATCTTGTGGACACCGTGCGTAGCCGGACCAACTGTTGAACAGACGATTTGGTTCGCCCCGCTGGATCCTATCTATCGGCCGTGGCTAGGTTATTCAGGATCGGCTGACTACATGGACCTCTTTGCCCCGGATGCACCCTGGCCAAATGCGGCCGCGCACATTAAGGTATTCAAGATATATAACTCAGTGCTCGCGTCGTACTCCAATGAAGAGCTCAAACGGATGTTTGCCGATCTCAAACGTCGTCAAATTGCCTTGGCATTGGAGTTCGGACCACTTACACTGCCGCGAGGTAGCCGTTGTGCTCGCGTTGAAGGATTTGAGCCCGAAGGCGCTCTTCAAGGCTACGCTCGTCGCATAAAGGAAGCGGGAGGCGTACTGCAATACGCCGTCATGGATGAACCGTTTTATTTCGCGACCATGCACATGGAGCCGCCCGCCTGCCGGTGGTCGACGCGAGAAGTGGCGCAAAATGTCGTCGCCAATGTGAACGTGCTGAAAAAGGAATTCCCAGACCTGCTGGTGGGCGATATCGAGCCCGTGCCCGCCTTTGAAGGACCCGAGTGGCTCGAACGCTATCGTGAGTGGATTGAAGCCTATCGCGCAGCGGCCGGTTCCAATTTGGCATTTCTGCATGCCGACATACGCTGGACTTCACCCACGTGGAAGGAAAGCGCCGTGGCTCTGAGCGCGCTGCTGAAGCAGCAGGGGATTCCGTTTGGCATGATCTATAACGCTTCCGCCGATGGGCCGAATGAATGGTTGCTCCACGCAGGACAGCATTTCGCTGAGTATGAGCAGTACGCGCCGACTCCGCCCGAACACGTCATATTTCAATCTTGGAATCCAGATCCAAAGCGCGTACTGCCGGAGACTGATGGCCGTGCGTTTACATCTCTCATCAATCGGTATGTCAACCGTGCAAGCGCCACGGAAACCAGCACTCGACCCGTTGGCCAGCCGAAAACCGGCACGGTGGGTTCGCCGGCTGTCCCCGACCCGATGGCAACGCCGCCGGTTGCAACGATCAGAGGCACTGTGCCGGCATCAGCGACCACCGCTGTTGCGGCGATCCGAGTCAACGCAGAATGCGCGTGTCACGGCAGCAGCGATCTCACAGTCTCTTGCTTTCGTTATCGTGATGGAACTGAACGCAGTCCGAGGACAACTCATGGACTTTGGCAACGGGTTCGAGAACTGGTGGCTCAAGGGCGACGCAACCTTGCGCTTTGAGATGGTGTCCGGCCTTGAGGCGCTCCATATCCTGACATCCCCAGCGCAGTCGGCGATCGTCAACTCCCCTCCTTTCAACGTAATGCCTGGCGCAGACTTTGTTTTCGAAGTCTTTGGGCGGGTTCCCCCGGAATCCATGGGCAACGGGATTTTGCGGTCATCTTCCGATCAAATTCGACAGAAGTCGCACGCGTCGAATTTCCTATGTAGGTCCGGCGCAATCAAAGGGCTGGCCAACGCACCCGGTAGCTGCAGGCAAATGCTAGCCCACCGCTTAATACGGTCCGTTATCGACTATGACGTCGCCGCAATCTCGCACTCGTCCGAAACCCGCAATCAGCGTATGCGTTCCAGCCTACAACGGTGCGGAGTATCTGGTGGATTGCCTGGAGAGTGTTCTGGCCCAATCTTTTCACGACTATGAACTTTTGATAGTCGACGATTGTTCGACCGACGATACTTCTGAAATTGCACGTCGCTATGCCGCAAAGGACGTCCGCGTCCGCTTGTCGTGCAACAGTCGAACGTTGGGATTGGTCGGCAACTGGAACCGGTGTGTGCATCTGGCAAACGGAGACTGGATCAAGTTTGTGTTCCAGGACGACGTCATCGCGCCAAATTGCCTAGAGCGAATGCTAGCCGCCGCCGAGTCTGATACCCTGCTCATTTCATGTCGTCGAGATTTTCTTTTCGAAGAGGGAACGTCCGAAGAGACCCGCCAGTTTTATCGGACGCACTCTCGGTCGAAGACATTTTCCCGGGAGAAACAAAAATTCTGCCAAGTGCCTATTGTGACGCAGCGCTTGAGCATATCGGCGTCAATTTCGTTGGTGAACCTACATCGGTAATGCTACGTCGCAAGGCGTTCGATGAATTTGGCGACTTCAATCCATACCTGATCATGATATGCGACTCCGAATACTGGGCTCGGGTGGGAATCCATAGCGGATTGACCTACGTGCCGGAATCCCTCGCTAAATTTCGTGTCCACGCAGGTGCCACGAGCGCAGCGAACTTCGCCAGCCGGCGCTACAGAATGGAGCTTGACGGCGTAGTTCTGGTCCACGAGTTTTGTTTCAATCCGACGTACGAACCATTGCGCATTGCGGCTTCGCGGCGCGAATCGCCCCTGGATCTGGGGCAGCGGCTCTCGACCGCTGCGCGCGGCGCAAAATGGCTGGCGGTCGATGCGGCCAAGAGGGCCAGCGATCCCGATTCATCCTTGATGGAAGAATGGATGCAAATCGGGAGACAGTATCCGCGGCTCGCCGCGCTTGCGCAGAATGAGCCGTCGCCGGCGGTCGGGGTGCGAGAACGATTTGTCGAACGCGTGCGTGATTGGCGGCGGCGCCGTCAGATAGTCAAATGAATACAGAACCTGCACCGGAAAACCCAGGCCTGCGCGCCATCGCATTTTATCTTCCGCAGTTCCATCCCATCCCGGAAAACGACGAGTGGTGGGGTCCGGGATTCACCGAGTGGCGCAACGTCGCCAAAGCGCGTCCGCTTTTTCCCGGGCATTATCAACCGCATCTTCCGGGCGATCTTGGTTTCTATGACCTGAGGGTCCCGGAGGTGCGCGAGGCGCAGGCAGCGCTCGCGCGTCAGCATGGCATCAGCGGCTTCTGCTACTACCACTACTGGTTCAACGGGCGCCGCGTCCTGGAGCGACCGTTTGCCGAGGTTCTCGCATCGGGCAAGCCGGACTTTCCGTTCTGTCTATGTTGGGCGAACGAGAACTGGACGCGGGTCTGGGACGGCGGCGAGAAGAACGTCCTGCTGCAACAGCATTACAGCGCCGAAGACGATCTGGCGCACATCCGGTCCCTGATCCCGGCACTCGCGGATCCAAGATACATTCGCGTCGACGGCCGACCACTGCTGCTCGTGTACCGCACCGAATTGTTGCCGGAGCCGGCGCGGACCGCCGAGCGCTGGCGCGCGGAAGCCTCCAAGGCGGGGATCGGCGATTTGTATCTCGCGCGTGTCGAGAACTTTGTTTCAGGCATCGACCCTGCAAGTGTCGGGTTCGATGCAGCCGTGGAATTTGCACCGCTCGGCGCGCAGGTCGGCAAGGTGAAATTTCGTGGCACGATCCCTCGCTTGCTGGCGCGAGCGGGACTGTTGTCCCAGGCCTATACCGAAAATCGGGTATCCACCTATCGGGCGCTGATGGCAGGAATGCTGGCGAAACCGGACCCTGGGTTCAAGCGGTTCCGGTGCGTGACGCCGATGTGGGACAACACTGCGCGTCGACGCACGGGCGCGACCGTGTACACCGGATCCACCCCCGAACTCTATGAGACGTGGCTGCGCGAAGCGGCGCGGCAGACAATTTCCAGGTTTCCTCCCGGCGAACAAATCGTCTTTGTGAACGCATGGAACGAATGGGCCGAAGGTTGCCACCTCGAGCCTGATCTCAAGTGGGGCCACCAGTACCTTGAGGCCACCAAGGCGGCGCTAGACGCTGATCTTGATACCGTGGCGCGCACGAAGGCAGCGACACGAACGCCAGGCCGGCCGAGTCCCGGTATCAAGCGGTTCTACTGGCGGGCGCGGGAGTTTCTCGCCGAGCAACGCGAATTGCTCAACAATCTCCTGGGGCGTAACGGTTAGGGTTCTGCAAGGTTTCGTCATGGCGTCGCTCTGACAGCTGTGCTGAACATGAGCAAATTTAATGGGTCCGCGCCCGTCGGCCAACGGACTACGTTCATGCGACGCACTGTTTGCATTCACGACGCGGCGTGCTATATGCATTGCTTCATGGTCGATTCACCGCCGGCCTTAGCGAGACGCGTCAAAGTGACGCGGCTCCTAAGGAGATTCCCGATGACAGTTCGTTTCAAACGCATGACGGTACGCGTATTCGCAGTGTTGGTGGTCTCGGTCATCGGCATCGTCGGGTCCATCGCGCCGGTCCAGGCGCAATCCAATACGGTCGACTCGATCACGATCAAGTGGCGTGAGGACGTCCTGCCGCAGGGCGCCGGCGGCGTCTCCGATGCATTGCAAACCGCGCTTGGCAATACGTTGCGCATCGAGACCAGCGTCGTCGGCCGCAATCGCGACGGGTCTTTCATTCTGCAGCTGAGTTCTCCGCAATCGGTCGACGCCGTTCGCGCCGCGATCAACCGTGTGCGCATGTCCCTACCGGTCATCTATGCCAATTTGAACGCGGCCGCCGGCCAGCGGGAACGGCGTTACCGCGCAAGGTTCCGTTGGCGTGGGCTCGCAGCCTCCCGTAACGACGCTCATGGTCAAGTTTCGCGATGCCACGTTGACCCAGACGTCGGTGTCGAACGGAAGGCTTGCCCAGCCACAACTGGATCAACTCAGTGCGCTTGCGGGCCAACCGCTCGCTTATAAGCGGGCAATGTCGGGGGGTGCGTTTGTCGTGCGCCTGTTCCAGGCGCTGTCCGCCGAACAAGCGCAGGCGCTTGCTGCGAAACTCGAGACCAATCCGGCAATCGAATACGCCGACGTCGATTGGCGGGCGACGATCACGCTCACTCCGAACGACCCGTTGTATTCCACCAATCAATGGGACCTCAAGAATTCGGGTAATCCCGACAATGAGGCGGGTGGCGTCAACATGGCGGCCGCATGGGACCGCAGCACGGGAGCCGCAGGCGTCGTAGTGGCGGTGATCGACACCGGTATCCTGCCCCATCCGGACCTCGCGGGCCGCTATCTTGCAGGGTACGACATGGTCTCCGACCCGATCATTGCCAACGACGGTGACGGACGCGATGCGGACCCAACTGATCCCGGCGATTGGGTAAGTCAATCCGATATCACCAACAATCCGTCGAAGTTTTCGGGCTGTTCGGTCAGCAACAGCTCGTGGCACGGTACGCACGTGTCGGGAACGATCGGCGCAGTCGCCAACAATTCGACCGGTGTCGCAGGCATTAACTGGGTGAGCAAGATTCTTCCGGTTCGCGTGCTGGGAAAATGCGGCGGTCAATTTTCCGACATCATCGATGGCATCACGTGGGCCGCGGGCCTGCACGTACCCGGCGTGCCGAACAATCCTAATCCGGCGCGCGTCATGAACATGAGCCTCGGCGGCGGTGCCGCCTGCTCCAGCATCACCGGCTTGCAGACGGCAATCAATAATGCGATCGCGGCAGGGTCCGTGATCGCCGTCGCGGCAGGCAACGGCAACCAGGATGCGAGTAGCTCTGCGCCCGGTAACTGCAATGGCGTGATCACCGTGGCGGCGACCGGAAGAAGCGGACAACGCGCGTCGTACAGCAACTTCGGGTCGCTGGTGGAAATTGCCGCGCCCGGCGGAGCCGACGGTCAGTACATCTGGTCGACGCTGAATAGCGGGGCGACGGTCGCCTCGACGTATATCTATGCCGGATATCAAGGCACCAGCATGGCGACGCCGCACGTTGCGGGTATCGCCTCGCTGATTCTCTCGGTCAACCCGTCGCTGACACCCGCGCAGGTGCTGGCGACGATCCAGAATACCGCGCGCGCTTTTCCGACAGGCACCGGCCGGGACTGCACCACGGCGCTTTGCGGAGCGGGCATCATCAATGCCGCCGCGGCGCTCGCTTCACTTTCGGGCAATTCGACCACCACGACATTGGTGAGTTCGCCCAATCCGTCGACGGTGGGGAGCAGTGTCGTCTTCACCGCGACGGTCAATGGCAGTGCGCCGACCGGCACGGTGGCCTTCACTGCTGACAGCACGACCGATCAGCGGTTGCAGCGCGGTCGCGTTCAGCGGCGGGACGGTCAATGCGCCGACGGCGACGTGCAACACCAGCGGCCTGGCCCAGGGCACGCACAGCATCGTCGCCACGTACTCGGGCGATTCGGGTAACAGTGGTTCGACCAGCACGGCGCTGTCGCAGGTGGTCAACGCGGGGTCGCCGCCGGCGGCGCTGGTCAACCCCAGTTTCGAGGTCCCGGCGCTGAGCGGCGGCTATCAGTACAACCCGAGTGCATCGGGCATCGGCTGGACCTTTAATGGTGGCGTGGCATCCAGGGCAATGGCAGTGCCTGGGGCGCTGCGGCGGCACCTGATGGCAACCAGACGGCGTTTATTCAAGGCACCGGCAGCATCAGCCAGACGCTGAGTCTGAACGCCGGCGGGTATACGCTTTCGTTCCAAGCGGCACGGCGAAACTGCTGCGTTTCACCCTTTGTGCAGCCGATTCAGGTCAGCGTGGACGGGGTCCCGGTTGGCGGCGTGGTGTCGCCGGCGAGCACGAGCTTCAGCAGCGTGAGCATTCCGATCTCGATCGCTACGACCGGTGCGCACACCATTACCTTCACTGGGACGGATACCAGCGACAAGACTACCTTCATCGATCTCGTCACGCTGACCTCCAGCAACGTCGCTGCCACGGCAACGACCCTGGCGAGCTCGCCCGATCCGTCGACGGTGGGGAGCAGTGTGGTCTTTACCGCGACGGTGACGGGTAGCGCGCCGACGGGCAGCGTTTCTTTCACCGCTGACAGTTCGACACTCAGTGGCTGCGGCACAGTGCCGCTACCGACGGGCAGCGCGAACAGCAAGACCGTTACCTGCGGCACAACGAGCCTTGTTGCAGGTGTTCACAGTATCGTCGCGACGTACTCTGGCGATTCGGGTAACAGTGGTTCGACCAGCACGGCGCTGTCGCAGGTGGTCAATGCGGGGTCGCCGCCTGCCGCGCTGGTCAACCCCAGTTTCGAGATCCCGGCGCTGAGTGGCGGCTATCAGTACAACCCGAGCGCATCGGGCATCGGCTGGACCTTCAATGGTGGCGGAATCCAGGGCAACGGCAGTGCCTGGGGCGCCGCGCCGGCACCCGATGGCACCCAGACGGCGTTTATTCAAGGCACCGGCAGCATCAGCCAGACGCTGACCCTGAACGCCGGCGGGTACACGCTTTCGTTCCAGGCGGCACGGCGAAACTGCTGCGTTGCGCCCTTTGTGCAGCCGATCCAGGTCAGCGTGGACGGGGTCGCGGTCGGCGGGCTGGTGTCGCCGGCGAGTACGAGCTTCAGCAGCGTGAGCATTCCGATCTCGATCGCGACGACGGGTGCGCACACCATCACCTTCACCGGGACGGATAACACTGACAAGACCACCTTTATCGATCTCGTCACGCTGACCCCCGGCAACCTCGCTGCCACGACGACGACCCTGGTGAGCTCGCCCAATCCGTCGACGGTGGGAGCCAGTGTGGTCTTCACCGCGACGGTCAACGGCAGTGCGCCGAGCGGCACCGTGGCCTTCACCGCTGACAGCACCCCCATCAGCGGCTGCAGCACGGTCGCGTTCAGCGGCGGGACGGTCAATGCGCCGACGGCGACGTGCA
This sequence comes from uncultured beta proteobacterium, assembly GCA_963732105.1. Classification (GTDB taxonomy): domain Bacteria; phylum Pseudomonadota; class Gammaproteobacteria; order Burkholderiales; family Casimicrobiaceae; genus PALSA-1003. The sequence goes on along the minus strand of CAVSYL010000005.1, from coordinate 31,806 downwards.
ACACCAGCGGCCTGAGCCAGGGCACGCACAGCATCGTCGCGACGTACTCGGGCGATTCGGGTAACAGTGGTTCGACCAGCACGGCGCTGTCGCAGGTGGTCAACGCGGGGTCGCCGCCGGCCACGCTGGTCAACCCCAGTTTCGAGGTCCCGGCGCTGGGTGGCGGCTATCAGTACAACCCGAGCGCATCGGGCATCGGCTGGACCTTCAATGGTGGCGGCGATCCAGGGCAATGGCAGTGTCTGGGGCGCTGCGGCGGCCCCTGATGGCAACCAGACGGCGTTTATTCAAGGCACCGGCAGCATCAGCCAGACGCTGACCCTGAACGCCGGCGGGTACATGCTTTCGTTCCAAGCGGCACGGCGAAACTGCTGCGTTGCACCCTTTGTGCAGCCGATCCAGGTCAGCGTGGACGGGGTCGCGGTTGGCGGCTGGTGTCGCCGGCGAGCACGAGCTTCAGCAGCGTGAGTATCCCGATCTCGATCGCGACGACCGGTGCGCATACCATTACCTTCACCGGGACGCGATAGCACTGACAAGACCACCTTCATCGACATCGTCACGCTGCAATAGATGGCGTTCGCAAGGGCGTGTGACATGCATCAGTGCATGTTTTGCCCTGAGGCGCGACCGAACCGAAAGAGCTCATTAGCGCTTGATTCATGGCAACACTACCTACGATCTGGATCATCGTCCTGAATTGGAACGGTCTGGTTGATACCAAGGCCTGCCTCGCATCGTTGCGGCGTCTGCAGTACACCGCGGCTCGAGTCGTCGTGGTCGACAACGCCTCGAGCGACGGCTCCGCCGATGCGATCCGTCGCGACTCGGAGAATGACGCGCGTCGAGATTATCGAGGCGAAGCGTAATCTCGGATATGCTGGGGGCAACAACCTCGGCATTCGCCATGCGCTCGATCAAGGCGCCGACTTCATCCTCGTACTCAACAACGATACGACGGTCGATCCGTTGCTGCTCGATGAGTTGCTCGCGGCGGCGGAGCGCGCGCCGGATGCCGGTTGCTTCGGTCCATGGATCTACTACATGCACGATCCTGAACGGCTCTGGTTCACGCGCTCCGACTGGTCGTCCGACATGGCCGCCTTTACCGCGCCCTGGAAAGGCCGCCTTGCGTCGGAACTCCCGAACGAGACAACGAGTACCGAATACGTGTGCGGTGCGGCGCTTTTCTTCCGTGCGACGGTCGCTCGCAAGATCGGGCTGCTGGATGAGCGCTTCTTTCTTGGTCTACGAGGATTCCGACTGGTGTTTCCGCGCTCGCCGCGCGGGTTTCGCGTGTGTAAGCGTTCCGAAAGCTCGCGTATGGCATAAAGTAGGAACGTCGTTCGGCTCGGAAAGCTCACCGTTGCGTACCTACTTCAGCACGCGGAATAAACTCCTTTGGACCGAGAAGAACGTCTCGCGACAGGAGTGGTGGGACATTCTGCGCGCAGCGCTGCGCCGTCTCTATCCAGGGTTTGCGCTTGACCGAAAGGCCTCCATCCCCGCGCACAAGGCCCTGCTGTGGGCGGCCCGAGGCTTCGTGCACGAATGGGCGCGAAAACTCCGTGATCCGCAGGAGGCTGCGCATCGGCGCGGTGTCGTGGACTATGTCTTTCGACGCTTCGGCGATTGTCCGCCGGAGATTCGCACGCTGGCGCGAGTCGTGGACGGCCGCGCAAGAAGAGGCTACGGAAGTCGCCAGCCTTGGGCGTTGAAGCCATGATGGGCGTGTACAGACTCGCAAGTGTTCGTGTTGTAATGGACACTGCTTAAGCTGCAGAGAATGGAGTGTCAAGCCTTGAGTTCAATCTTTGCGAAGGGCGATAGTGCGCGCATCGTGCGAAAATCCTTGTTGCGCAAACCTGTCGAAGTCTGAGCAGATTTTAAACGAACGGTAAGAAACACATAGCAGATGGCGAATAGCAGCGCGAAGATCTTCGGGATCGGACTCTCCAAGACTGGCACGACCAGCCTTGCCAACGCGCTCCAAATCCTTGGGTACAAGACCAAGGACAACATGGGCGTCGTCAAGTACGCCAAGGGCGATATCGCATCGGTGGATCTCGATTGCGTCGAGACGCATGACGCGCTTACCGACACGCCCATTCCCAGTTTCTACCGCGAATTGGATACCAGGTATCCCGGATCGAAATTCATCTTGACGGCCCGCGAATCCGAAGGCTGGCTCATGTCCTGCAAGAAGCAGTTCACCGACCGATTCGCCAAGGTTCAAACCGATGCGCACACGCGGCTGTTCATGGATCTGTATGGGACCGATGTGTTCGATGACCAGCGCTTCGCGAGCGGCTACTCAAGGTTCGTCGATGGCGTGCGCGAATACTTCAAGGATCGGCCGCAAGACCTGCTGACCATCAATGTCGCGGGCGGCGAAGGCTGGGACCAGCTTTGTCCCTTCCTCAGCAGGGCCGTGCCCGATGTTCCGTTCCCCAAGGCCAACGTCACGCAGGTTAGATGGATGAGCGTTGACGACATCGTCGCCGTCGCCACTCTCGCTGGCGAGGAACTGATGCAGCACTACGATGGCGACGACCCATCGGGCTCGACCTTCAGAGCGAAAAAGCTCGTTGCCCGCGTCGTGCGGACAGTGATGGGTGAAGATGCCGTCCAGGCGGCGGTTCGAGCGGCGCACAAGGTAATCGTCACGGGATTGACCAAGCTCAATCCTCACATTCCGGTGTTATCGCGCGCCGGAATCCTCGCGCCGCATGCGGAACGTCGCAGGTGGAACCACGTTTGGCTCGTCGATCCGCTTGACGGCGAAAAAGCGTTCGCCAGCGGGAGCGCAGATTTCTCCGTTAACATCGCATTGATCGAGGATGGCCGGCCGATCTACGGCGTGGTGCATACACCCGCGACCGGGAGCACGTACTACGCCAGCTCCGCCAAGGGTGCCTTCTTATCCATCCAGGGCGAGGAGCCTGCTCACTTGACGGCAGTCGGGGCTGAGACGGCGGCGGTCGCCAGAATGCACGCTCGCCACGCGATATCGGAGCAGGGACACGAGCTTTCCGGCCAGGCGCTGGCGATGTGTGCGCGCGCCACGACGATAGAGCGTGGCGAATTCACGATTCCATCCTCGATGGAGTGGCAGACCGCTGCCGCGCACGCGATACTGAGTTTTGTCGGCTTGCGCGTGCTTGGGCGTGGATCCGAACGCGAGCTCAGCTACAACAAAAGAGACCTCGCCAACGGTCCCGTTCAAGTCGCGTGAAGGCCGCTCTATTCTGATCACAAGCTGGCAATACGCAGAAACGTCATTCCCGCGCAAGCGGGAATCCATTTGGTGTAAGGGTTACGAGGGATCGATCCCTACGAGCCAGCCTCGCGCCGTAATGGAGATCGGCGAACCGCCTGCGGGTATTGGCTGACCGTCGGACCCGGTCCAGACGAGTGCGTTGCTGGCGTCGCCTTCAAACGCGAGTTCAATCGTTCCGGCGCTGCAATTGATGGCAAGGAATTCCCGCTTGCCTTTGCGACTCAGATTCGCGACCCGGATGCGCGGGGTGGTCGGAGAAAGGCAAGGCACGCGCTGATCGGGCGGAACGGCTTCAGGGTTCGCGCCGAGCAATGACGGCGGCAGGCCGAGCCCAAGATCTTCTGCGATCAGGATGCCTTCGGCGAGGTACTGACGGTACTCGGGCGCCGAGGTGAGTGTGTAGAGGTGATACAACGCCTCGAGCCAATAGCCCAGGGCTTGCTTCTGTTTCGATTCGGTCCAGTGCTTCAGCAGGCTGGTATCGTGTACGGCTTTGACCGCCGCCTGTACGACGCCGGCGAAATCGTCGTCGGGGAAACGGCGCCAGAGCCGCACCAGATCCATGAGATTGACGGTCTGGTAATTGACGTCGTAATGCGGCATGCCAAGATGCCGCTCGATGAGGCCGCCCGGCATCACCATGCGGGGAAATCGGCGCTTGATCTTGTGCAGACGCGGCAGCACATGTTCACGCGCGACGCGTCGTACGGCGCGCAACGCAAGCGGCAGACGTTGTGCCTCGCTTGCCGGCATCAGCGCCAAGTCCACGGCCCGGTACAGCCATCGGTAGAGCGCTTCCGCAGGACGAAGCGCGAGCAGGGCGCGCGTCGTCTCCCTCCCAGACGCAATGTGCGCCGCGTATTGGTTGTCACCGGTGACCTCCCGGTATCGGTCGATGGTGACGAGGGCATCCAGGTGCGTATTCAGGATCAGCTTGTTCGCCGGCGACTTGCCCAGCACGCGGCTCGGGATCAGACGGGAACCGCTCCGGTGCAGCAGATCGAGGTCTTCTTCGAGCGAGTCATGCAGAAACCACAGACCCAGGTCGGTCTTGTCCGTATGACGCGACGTATAGGCGGCAGCGCTCGTCAGCGCCTGCCGTACCGTATCGTTCGGCCGTTCTTCGAAGGCTGCTTCAAGCAACAGCACGGCGCCGTTATGCAAACGGTAATGCGACTCCATGAAATCGGACCATTCGCCGTGATGCCATCCCCCGTCCGTGGATTGGCGCGCTATGACCGAGAACAGGATCTGCTGTTTGAGCAAGCCGTACAATCTTTTGCTGCTGGCGGACTCGAGGCCTTGCAGTGCAAGATAGAGCGAATAAGCCTCGTTCTCGGCGCAGACCTTCCACTTGTAGCGCCACTCGAAACGATTTTCGTATACGTGGCCGTGCACGAGATACCGGTACACGTCTGCCGGGCCGCGGAATGCGGTGTGCGAGCCCCACATGAACAAGGGCTGCAGCTCAAGTACGAGCGGACGCTGCAATGCGGCGGCGACATCGGATGCGTCGGGCGACAACCGCCAGAATACGCAATCGAGGTGCGCATCGTCGGCGACTTCGATCTCGATGGCGGTAGCGGCAGACGACGCATTGACACCGACAATCGACGCGGCTTGCTCGGAAAGTATGCGAGCGTGCGAGTCGATCGTGCGCAGCACGGGTGACTGGGGAATCCAATAGGAGTCGCCCGCGTCGGCTACGGGTTTCACCAGCCAGCCTCCCGAGAGGCAGGATTCAATGGTATGCGTCCCACCGACGACGAAGCGCACGACCCGCGCAGGGCCTCGGGACAGCCGGACGAAACAGCACGACGTGCCCGGCGCATCGGCGAACTGGTCCAGGATAATCACCGCGCTTCCGGTGATCTCCCATGCAGTTCGCGTGAACAGTTTGGACTGCACGACTTGGCGAAAGGCCGCGCCTACAGGAGGATCAAAGAGTTCCTTCATCACGAACACGCTATCGGTCAACGGCACTACGCGGCCTCCATCGTTCTTGGGCTTGAATATAATGTGAATGAGATACGTCGCTGTTTAGCCCTTGCCGCGAGCGAACGCCCGTCGCTGTATGGCGTCGCACGCTGACGAAAGCAGGTTCCTGAGATCCGCGCGACGTGCCTCGGTGACGGTACCAAGTACCCATATCGTGGCAATAGTTGAGCCGACTATTAGTGCGCTTCGAAGCGCCTCATTGGCGACGTTGACGCAGATCACGGCGAAGAATTGAAGTAGCGGGAAGTGGAAAAGGTAGATAGCGAAGGTGAACCCGGCCAAATAGCGGATTGGTACCGCAACGCACGCAAGGAGCGGACCAACGCGAGCGGCGATTGCGGTCAGTCCGATGAAATGGATGGCGATGAGAGGGCCAATTACATAACTGCTCAAAAAATATTTCGACTGTCCTAGCCAGCCGTGGACGAATGTGCTCCCGAGATGAGCAACCGTCCAGTCGAGCAACATTTGAGCGGATCCGCTCGATCGATAGACGGCATAGGTGACAGTTGACCCCAGGAACAAAGCCCAGCCCAGGCGCTCGTCGATTTTTTGGGTCGATATTATGTGATAAACACCGACTCCGAGCAGCCAAATCGGAAGAAGGATAAGGACTTTCGGGCCAACGATTAGGCACGCGATGGCGACCGCGAAATATCGAGTTGGTCGGCGCAAGTAGAATGCTGCTGCGAAAATGACGTAGTACCAGAACTCGTAACCCAAGGACCAGAACGGGGCATTTGAGAACGGGCGGATTGAGGAAAACCACAATTCATTGACGAAGAAGAAGTTGGCGGCGAGACGCCAAACGGGGTGGTCAGTCGGGAAATCCCAGCCTGTATAGAGACCGTAGTCAATTCGCGATCCGAGGTAGTCGGCTGCTACGGTAACCAAGAGCGCAGGTGCCACGACAGAGTAGAGCCTGGCCAGTCGACTCAGGGTATAGTCTTTGAGGTTCCGCTCCTTCTTATCCGCAACGTAGGCGATTACAAAGCCAGACAGCACGAAGAACACCATTACTGCATCGTTACCCAGGTCAGAAAATGCGCCGCCGAATCGGAGGCTCGTGCCTGTAAATCGATCATATTGGGCATGAACGAGAAACACCGTTGCGGCCGCAAGGAACCTGACCAGGTCGAGGTAGGTGGAGGTCGCCTTGTTCATTTAAAAGTTGGCCACCATGTTCTTCGGGTCGTTTATTTGGAGGCTACAAAGTGCGATATCGAATGCGCGTGCGTTCGCTTGCTTGGGCGCGGCGCATACAGTAGCGTGCAAGGCTACATGATCAGATGGGCCCTCGTCGAATCTCAACTTGGCGAGGTTCGAAGCACTGAACGCCCCAACAACTGCCGCGCAGGCCGAGATTCCGGGCCAGCGTGTTTGCCGCTGAGCTCGATTTTCAAGGCGAGAATACTCGACGTTGTCTCTCGCTGGAATGACGTCGTTGTGGCCGACGCCGCAGCGTGCCAGGATTGAATGACCCATGCGCGTCGCCATCGTCAGTCCCGAATTTCCGCCCGACATCGGCGGCGTGGAAACGTATGCTTTCGAGTACGTCAAGGAATTGGCGAGCCGGGGTCACGAGATCACCGTATTCACCATCCGCCATGCACGGGGCGAAGCGAAGATAGCCGGTGTGCGCATCGAACCCGTGCTCAAGCTCTGCCGCGCTGCCGACGCGAACACATTCGCCATGTTCCATGTCGATGTCTGGCACGCGCTTAATGCCGCCTACGCGTGGATTGCCGTCGAGATGCCAAACGGACTCGTATCGGTGCATGGCAATGACTTCCTGCGGCCGTATTACCCGGTGGCCCAGCCCGATCTTCGGCGTTTCCCTATGGCGTGGCGCTGGTCCGACGCCGTATCGAAACGTCTTCGGCCCGTGTACATCCGCTTGACTGCTCCGGCCGTGAAAGGCTCGTTGGCCCGCGCGCGCCACATCGTCACGAATAGTTGCTTCACCGAACGGGTGCTGCTGGAACGTGTTCCCGGTTGCAGAGGTCGAACCTCCGTTGGGTATGTCGGTGTAGGTGCGCATTTCTTTGGCGTGTCGCGGCAACCTTCGTTGGATGGCGTTCCGCGCCTGCTCACCGTGTGCCGACTGTCGGAGGAACGCAAAAATGTCGACCTTGTCTTGCGTGCGCTGTCCCGGGTGATGGACCATCATGATTTCCGCTATACGATTGTCGGCGATGGGCACGATCGCGCGAGACTTGAAATGCTCGCCGGGGAATTGCAGCTCGGCGAACGCGTTCGATTCACCGGTTTCGTGAACCAGGCCGAACTCCTCGACCACTATGCGCACTCGGATCTGATGGTGCTCGCGTCGAGTCTCACGCGCGACAGTCACGAGGGTTTCGGCATTGTGTACCTGGAGGCCGCGGCCAGCGGCGTTCCGTCGCTTGCTGCCCGTGTTGGTGGGGCCGCCGAAGCCGTGGAGGAAGGAAAATCGGGGATGTACGTGGAGGAGCCATCGGTCGATGCCCTCGCTGACGCGCTGGCCGGGTTCCTTGGCGGACAGATTCGCTTCGACCCGGAAGTTTGCCGCAATTTTGCCCACCGATTCACCTGGGCGAGGGTCGTCGATCATTCGTTGCAGTATTATTCGCAACCGCATTGAATAGGAAGGAGCATGGTTTGACCAGGAAACAGATCGCATGGGCCGCCGCTGCGGTGATCGTCTTGGCACTTGTCGCTATCGCGGCGAGGGAGTTGACCTTTACGGACACCTATTCGCTCTGGCGCTCGCGGAACTCCTTCGCCGCGTATCCGATTCCGTTCAAGGCGACGCAGCTTTTGATGGATATTGGCGTCGTCGATGCGAACGGTGACGATTGGCTGGACATCTTCACCACGAACCACAACTACCGGCAGGACCTGCTGATCGCCGATGGCAAAGGCGGGTATCGCGATACGTTGTCGGCATGGGGGCTGGACCAGAATCTGGAATTTCCCGGATCCGAGATTTCGCTTACCGCGCCTGAAGTCGACAAGCCCGGCGTCTACATGTACTGGAAGGGCAGGCGCATCTTCACGATTCGTACCCACAAGATCAAGGACGTGGGACGGTTTCAAGCCACGCTGCGGTCCTATACCACTATCAATCACTACGAGGGAAGCGGATTTGCAGTTGAGGCCCCCAAGAATCTGGCGAGTGCCGACAGCAAAATTGCTGACACGATGATGGGTGTGAGTTCCGAGGCGGATGGCGAGCTCGACATGGAAATCGAAACCCCGGGCACGCCGATTGTCGTCAACCTGCTTGGAACGGTGCCGTTATCCTCGGTGTTTATCGGCGTGCAGAAAGTGTCGCCGCGCGCGAAACAGTTCGAGCTGACGTTTCAGGATCGGCACGGCATGGCCTGGGCCGACTACAACGACGATGGGGTGATGGATATCTTCATCACTCGAGGGGCACTGTCCGGCCAGCTCAGGATACTGCCCGAGGACGTCGAGCGGACGATCCAGGACGAACTGATCGTCAGCGAAGGTCCGGGGCGATACAGGAACGTCGTGAAGGAAGTGGGCATCGACAAGCGCGACTGCTCCGGCCGCAAAGTCAATTGGGTCGATTTCAATCGCGACGGACTGCTGGACCTGTTCATCAATTGTCAGGACCGCGGCAATCCCTACGTCCACGGCAAGTTCCCCAAGCAACTCTACCGGCAGGGTCCGGACAAGCACTTCGTCGACGTCGCGGCGGAAGTCGGTCTCGACCTCCCGGATCACGAGATCATCGACTTCGTCTGGTTCGACGCCGACAACGATGGCTTCATCGACCTGCTCACCTACGAGGAAACGGGTTTCTACCTCTATCGCAACCACGAAGGAAAGTCCTTCACCCGGGAATTCATCGGCCGCGGCAAGTTCGCACGCGCCGACAATCCCCACCTCAAAGGCATGACCGAGGAATACTGGTTCACCGACGGCAAGCTGGTGGTGGCCGATTTTCGAGGTAACGGAAAGCTCGACGTGTTCTCGGCCTCCAAGACCGGCAACGCCTTGCTCCTCAACGATGGCAGCGGGAAGTTTTCAATGGTCGATCCGGCCAGTATTGGCTTGCCGGGCGAAAGTGCGACGGCAAGCTGGGTCGACTTCGACAACGACGGCTTGACCGATCTGTATGCCGTGCCGCAAGGTTTGTTTCGACAGCGGCCCGACCACACGTTCGAGGCGACCGGGTTGCTAGCGCTGCCGCCGCACAAATACATGTCGGCGATCGCCACCTGGGCGGACTTCCACAACGACGGACGGCGCGATCTGTTGCTGGCGTCCCTCGAGAACTTCGTCGACTGGCGATGGTGGGAGAAACTGCAGAAAAATTCCGAAGACCGGTTCGCGTGGAACCTGCAGGCCTATCGAAACCTGGTCGACAACGGCAATCATTGGCTTGAGTTGCGGCTGGTCGGCAAGCCGGGCAATCCGCAGGCGATCGGCGCGCGCGTCACCGTGCGTACCGGCGACGACCAGCAGACGCAGCAAGTCGGCCTCAACGACGGTGCGTTCTTCTCGCAAGGCCACTACCGGCTGTACTTCGGGCTGGGCTCCCATGCGCGTGCGGAGCGGATGGAGATTCACTGGCCCGACGGTCAGGTGCAGCAGCTGACCGGCGTGGAAGGAGACCGGCTGCAGGTCATCAAGGAAGAGGCTGGGAAGTGATCATCTCGCACACGCACAAGTACATATTCATCAAGTCCCTGAAGACGGCCGGTACGAGCATCGAGGCGGCGTTATCGAAGCATTGCGGTGAGAACGACATGGTCACGCCGCTGGGCGACTACTGGTTCAACCGCGACGAAAAGGGCGCTTGGATCCACAGTTCCATGAACGCCGAGGGCTTCTCCCAGCACGACCCGGCCGCCGAGGTGAAGCGCAAGGTCCCCGCCGAAATCTGGCGCGACTATTTCAAGTTCAGCATTACCCGAAACCCATGGGACCGCGTCGTCTCCCATTTTGCCTGGGAAGCGCGCAACCGGCCGGAACTCAAGCCGTCGCGACGCTGGTACCATCGCGTCGGCGTGCCATTCAACGAGTTTCGCGAGACGAAGCCGCTGTTTCGTCAATTCGTGGCAGGGGACGATTGGACGACCAACGATCGCTTCTATGTAATGGATGGCGCGCTGTGTGTGGACTACATGATTCGATACGAACGGTTGAGCGACGATCTGGCGGAGGTTTGCCGGCGTGTAGGCCTGCCGGCCATTACCCTGCCGCACCTGAAGTCCGGGATGAGGGAGGGGGGACATGCGTACGCCGACTATTATGACGAGTCGAGCAAGTCGATCGTGGCGGAGCGGCATCACCATGACGTCCGCCTGTTCGGCTACAAGTTCTAGCGTGGCCGGCCGCCGGCGGCCCGCCGCGCAGGCGTTTGCACGCTGCGATATATTCGCTACACTGGCGCGTTACCAAACATGCCCCCGAGTATGGCCCCGAGTACGGCCCAAGTGCGTGACCATTTGAGAACACACCGGACACCGTTGGATCGCAGAGTCCTTGCGATGGTGTTGGCCATGGCCTTCGCCTCCGTCCCGCCAGCCGCTTTCGGCGGATATCGCGACGACATGCACGCCACCTCGATCGAGGTCGCGTTGCTGCCGCAATTTTGCTGGCGGCAGTTCGATGTCCCCAATACCGAGGGAGACGAATTCAGAATCCGGGACTGCGGCCCGTCCGCGAATCACTATTGTCCCGGGTACTTGTATCTTATCCGGGGCAAACATGCGTCGAGGAAATACGACGCTCTGCAATTTTTTCAGCACGCTGACATCGATGTACGCTACACGGAAGGCTCGATTACCGATTATCCGAATTGTTCGATCCGCGAACACGCCGCCGCCACGCGGGTGGAGATCAATCACCTGTTGCGCCTGTACGGTGGCAAGCCTGTGGGTACAAAGTAACGCTCGCCGACGTTACGGCAACGCGGCGCTGGCCAAGAAACTGACGCAGAGCCGAATTGAATGATAAGAAACAACGCGGAATGGAGGCCGCGAAAAAATCATTATGCGTGGTGAACCCGTTTTGACGACGTTGCCAGGTTTGCCACCCACATTGCCGGGTGCGACCTGCTGTCGCTATTGGGAAAGCACGCCTTTATGAGATCGCTGACCAACACCCCGCTGGAGCAGGTCGTTGCCGATTGGTGGCATGCCATCGACGACGCCAGCAAGAAGGCATTCTTCATCGCCGTCGCCGTCAGCGTGCTCGCGTTCGGGTTCGAGATGACGAATCTCTCGCTGCATCACGACGATGTGCAGCAGATGTTCATCGAGGACACCATCCTAGGCCACTATCTCGGCCGGTTCGGGGTCGGGTGGCTGTACTACTACACCCAGAATCACTATTTCATGCCTTTCCTTCAGCTGGCGGAGGGCATCGCGCTGATGAGCGTCTATGGTGTCGTCGTCGCACGTTTCTGGGGTGTTCGGCAGACGATCGACATTGCGCTCATCGCTGCGATCGTGTGTGTCTTTCCCTACATGGCGCAGACATACCAGTACAACACGTCGATGGCGGTGAACCCGTTGGCGCATCTGCTGGCCGCCGCCGCGGTCATACTCGCGACCCGCGCCACGGTCCGGAATGTGGCGTTCGCCGCGGCGCTGTTCCTGGCAGCGTTTTCCATTTATCAGGCCGTCGCTGCGAATGCAGCAACGATCTTTGCGATTTGGCTGCTGGCCAGGCTTCTGTACGGCGGCACAGAGGCACCCTTCTTTTCGCGGGGCACGATTCGCGCGACGATTGGCGTTCTGATTGCCGTCGTGGCCGGCGGCCTTGTCTATCTCGGATGCGTTTCGATGATGGACATCCCCTTCGACTCGGAACAGGCGGCCGAAACGGCTTTCAAGCTCGGCGACGCCACGAAATTCTCGCTTGCCGCTCACGAAGTATGGTTAGGTACGCGCGGCTTTTTCCTCTGGCCGGAACACTTTTTTCCTGACTACCTGAAGGATCTGCAGCTTGCGCTACTCGCGGCGGCGGGAGTCTTCTGCCTGTGGGTCCCCAAACGCCTGGGGTCGAAAGCGGCGGCCATCGTTCTGCTCGTATTGGCCGCCTTTGCGCCGCGGGTCTTGCAGATGGTGCACCCGGAAGGGCAGTACCACAGTCTGACATTGACGGCCTATGCGGTTTTCATTGCCGGCGCGGTCATGATCTTGTTGAGGAGCGCGCGGACCCTGATGAGGAACGTGACGATCGTCGTCACCATGGTCCTGCTCGCCGGCTACGTGATTCAGTGCAACTGGATTTCGACGGTAAACTACCTCAATATGTTCGCCCACTTCGACACGCTGACGCAGGTCCTCGCGCGAGTCCGCTCGCTCCCGGACGCCGGCTGGGACGGAAAAAGAATCGTCGTTGTTGGACGGTATGAGATGCCGACGACCTACCCGTTCACGACGCGCGACGCCGTGGCGCCAAAATTCCTCGATGCGACTCATATGAACTACATGGCGCGCCTGATGCGCGACGAAGCCACATTCGTGCCCGCGGATTCGACGATGCCGCGAGTTCTCGACTTTGCGCGAACCCATCCGCAATGGCCCAACCCCGCCAGCGTAACAGTACTGGACGGCGTGCCGGTCGTCGTGTTCTCGAACGCTGCCACACCGCCGAAAGACAGCCAGTGATCTCGATCTGCTTTCGTCTCGATGATCCATCGCCGGTCGGCGACAAGGACGTGGAGCGCCGCATCCTGGAGATCTTTGCCGAGCGCGACATTCCCTTGTGCGTCGCGGCCATCCCATTCGCCGAATCGCCCGCTGGTGACGCGATCCTCCTGTCGCGGCAAAACGCGAGGCACCTTGTCGACGCGGCTCGCAAGGGAACCATCGAGATCGCCCAGCACGGGCACTCGCAGCACCGCCGTGGCACCACTAACCGCGGCGGTCCCAGCGAGTTCTTCGGGGTTCCCTTCGAAGAGCAATTCCGATTGATCAGGGAAGGCAACGAGCATCTGGCGGCGCTGTTCGAGCGCCGCATCACGGGCTTCGTGCCGCCGTGGAATACCTACGATCACTCCACGTTACGGGCGCTCGGCGTGGCCGGTTTTGAATTTCTGTCTGCCGGACCCGAATTCATCAAGTCGGGCACGTTGCCCGTCGTGCCCGCAACTTGTTCCTTGCACGATGCGCGCCAGGCCGCAGAGGGCGCGCGTTATTTCCAGGCGCTCGCTCCGCTGCTGGTCGTCGTTTTTCATCCTGACGATTTCGAAGAGTTCAAGTTATCGCCGCTACCCGACGATCCGCCGCCGTTCACGAACCTGCCGCAGCTCGGAGCACTGCTCGACTGGATCAAGGATGCGTCCTGGATTCGTACGGAAGCCATTGGCCGAGTCGCCGAAGCGGTTCGCAGCGGAACGTTGCTGCGCAATCCCTACGACCTCAAGTTGCCGCACCGCATCAAAACGCTGGTTCCCCCGATTCTGACGAGATCTGGCGCCTGGGTGACAGCGCCCGGGATTCTCTGGAGTGCGGTCCGAAGCCAGTCGCGTCCGTTGGCCTGGAGGCGACCCGTGCCTTCGGTTCCTTAGTCGGCGCTTCGTTCCGACCAGTCGGTGCCTACTCGCCTGGTCGGCCTACACCCACAGTTTCCCCGCGTCTGGACGGTAAGGCTTGGCGCAGGATATCGTCGCCCCCGAAGCCAACCGCGCTTTCGACCAAATATGGCGGACGGCCTTTGATTTCATCGTAGATCTTCGCGAGGTACTCGCCGATGATTCCCAGGCTGATCATGATGAAGCTGCCCACGACCAGCAGGGTAATGATGGTCGTGGCAAAGCCGGATACCGCACGGCCCTGGAACCATGCGATCACGGCGTCGGCACCCACGACGAACCCGAGGCCAAGGGTGAGTACGCCGAGGACCGTCACGATCTGCAAGGGAGCGCTGGTAAATGACACGATCGCCGTGGTGGCGAGACCCACCAGTTTCCACACCGACCATTTGCCTTGTCCCTCAACTCGCGCCGCGACGTCGAAAGGTATGCTCGCGTGGCGGTATCCGACCCAATCGGCCAGCCCGCGATAGAAACGCTGGCGTTCAGGCAGTCCTTGCGTGATGGCGTCGACGACGACGCGATCCAGCAACTTGAAGTCGGACGCATTCTCCAGGTTGATGCCGCCCAGTCGGGACAACAAGGTATTGAACAACTCGGCGCGCACGCGGGTGAGAAGTCCGTCGTTCTTTCGGCTTTGCTTGACGGCGTCGACGACCATGGCGCCGTTGCGCCACTCCTTGATCATCATCGGAATCAATGCGGGGGGATGCTGCAGGTCCGAATCGATCGTCACGACCGCTCCCCCGGCGGCAACTCTGAGGCCGGCGAGCAGCGCGGCCTCCTTGCCGAAGTTGCGGCTGAAGCGGAGGCCCTTGATCCGCGCATCCTTCCTGGACAGATCCCTGACGCGCTCGAACGTATCGTCGCGACTGCCATCGTCGACGACGATGACTTCCAGGTTCATTCCGCAGGAAGTAAGCGTGCTCAGGATGACGCCGACTGCGTGCGCGATCCCGCGGGCTTCGTTATGCGCCGGGACCACGACGCTCAGCAGCGTGGATGGGTTCGCGTTCATGGTCGTCTCATTGTAGGGCAAGAATTACGCCGTGGCCTGTCCAACGACAAGGCGATTGTCCCTGACTTCCAGGTGCCGGTAGCCGATAAGCCGGACGTCGTGCCGACGAAGCAACTCGCGGGCGGCGGGGCTGGTCAAGGTGGCGAGTTCACCCGCCCAGTCGTGATAGCGCAGAAGACGTGTGTCGGTCACCTCCTGCGCATCGAATTCTCCTGGGTGGCACATCAGCTCGTAGATCGTACCCGCGGCAAGATGCGTGAGACAGTGTTCCAAACGCGGCAGGTCGAGCTTGCCGCTCATCGCCAAGCCGAGAAATTGCGCGGTTGGGAAGTCAGCCCGCGGACGATTGATCGTCTCGAGGGTCTTCATCACTGCGCCGCGGAAGAGCGAGCCGTTGGCGGAGCCACCGCCGAGTTGTGACGTGGGAAAACGGATGTGCGGAATCGCGTAGTCCTTGGCGAGCGCCTTTATCACCGGAAACAGGGCCGGCAGCATGTGAACGTGCTCGTGTGAATTGAGGAAGCGGACGCGCAGCCCGCTGGCGAGGCAGCGTTCGATCTGGGCGCGCCATTCGCGGCTCACATCTTCGGCCTTGATCGCTCCGGTGACGATCGCGCCTGCCATGGCGAATTTGCCCGGGAAGCGCCCGGACCAGCGCGCGAGGCGACTTTGCAAATCGGTCGTCAGCGGCAATCCTTCGGTGAGATTGAGGTGCACACCGACGTCCAGGGTATCAACGTCACGCAGCCGGGTCGCATGCTCGGCGAACGCCGTCGCATTCGCGAATACGCCCGTGGCCGTCACGATGCCGTGCGCGGCGGCTTTCAGGATGCCCTTGCTTACGCAGCGGAAGTATCCGTAGTCATCCGCGTTGACGATCAGATACGCGCCGCCGGGGGCGTGCTGCGCCGTCGTCATTGATCCGCGCGCGGCCTGGCGCGCGTGAAAATACGATAACGATTATTGCGCCCGATCATGCAAATCATCCACGTCAGCAGCGCGAACCACCGTGGCGGCCGAATTGTCGGACGACCGGCGAGCGTGCCGGAGATGATGCGCTCGGCAACCCGCTGTCGCGATGCGAACAGCGCGCGAGTGAGTGGTGACGATTGCGTCATCCCCGACGCGAAGATTCCCGGCTCGACGACGGTGACGGTGAAGCGGCGGTTTCCGCGCTGTCTCAGTTCCATGTCCAGGCTTTCGCCCCAGATGCTCAAGGCCGCTTTCGAAGCATTGTATCCGCCTGAATAATGCATGCCATGCCATCGGCCCATGCTCGACACCAGTACGACACGGGTGGTGGACGACAAGGCGCGATCGCTCGTCGCACCGCTTGCCGACTCGGACGCAGCGCCGCAGAGCCAATTGGCCAACTCGGCCGCGGCGAAGAAATTGACCTGGAGTGTTTCGCGCAGTTCGCGCAAGGACAGCACCGATGTCCCCTCGTGCTTGATCCCGGCAGACAAGATGGCGATATTGACGGAGTCCGCGCGGATCTGCGCTTGCTGCAGGGCCGTCAGGAGTGTCCCCGGCATCGAAAGATCGGCGACGAGCAGGATCACGCGAGCCCGCGTCGGGAGTCGGGCCTGGAGTTCGTCCCTGGATGCGTCGTTACGCACGATGCCAATCACCTCGGCGCCGCCCTCCAGGCAGCGAAGCATGAGATCGCGGCCGAGGCCGCGGCTCACGCCGGTGATCAGCACGCGCTTTTCGGCGAGGTCGTCGGCCGCGCGAAATGGCGCGCCGATCACATAAACGCCCCATTGCCAGACCAGCCAGGGCAGGCCGATGGCAAGGTTGACGACCCCTCCGAGTGCCCACCCGAGCGCGGCGAGGTAGGCCCGCCATCCAAGCGGTGCGACCGCGAGCTCGCGATATCCTCGCGCATCGCATTCGTGCAGGGCGATGACACCGTTGAGGACGTGCCGCAGCGGATGGCCGGGAAGCAACCACTTCGTCATCGGGTCGAGACGGGCGATCCTGAATCGGGTGAGTCGCGGCATGGCCAGATAGCGGGCAAAACCGCGTGGGTCGCGGGAACTGGAATGGCGCTTCGGCCAGATACCGGGAGAGATAGTCGTAGAGGCGTGCTTCCGGCGTGACGCGAAGATGGGCGCAGACCGCGTGGTATTCCTGCGCATCGATTTGCCACAACGGGAACAAGAGCGCGGCCATCCGCTAAAGCTCCGCCTTCTGCGCGACTCGCGTGGCGTGAGCGGCGAGCGACATCGTTATCGATTTGCTGGGCAACGATGGAAATGCCGCGCCATCGGCAATATAGAGATTGGAAAAAAGATTTGCTCGACCGGTGGCATCGCATCGCTTCGGTCCCGGGCCCATGGGAACCGTCCCGGCGTAATGAATGCCCGCGCCGGGCGGAGCGCGGACAACACCGCGCGGAATGCAGCCGAGGCGACGCAGTGCCGAGCGCATCCTGGCGACGGATTGGCGAATGAAGCGCTCCTTGTCTTCGCTGTCACGGTAGTGAAGCTCGATCTTCTCCGCGTTCTCGCCCTGATCGACGAGACGCTGGTGGTTGCCGGCGACGATGCGATCCGGGAAGAACAGCGTCGCCA
Organism: uncultured beta proteobacterium; assembly: GCA_963732105.1. Lineage (GTDB taxonomy): Bacteria > Pseudomonadota > Gammaproteobacteria > Burkholderiales > Casimicrobiaceae > PALSA-1003. Next base: position 14,374 of record CAVSYL010000005.1, on the reverse strand, counting down.
CGCCGAGCGCTGGCTTGAACGCAAAAAACAGTTTGGTCGAGGTTCGCGCATCGAACGGCAGCTGCTCGATGAGCGGATGATAGATCAGGCTGGTGAGATGCAGCAGCTCGGCGTGAAGATAGCGCGGCCATGGCGCGGACTCACTGATCATGCCGGCGATGAGGCGGTTGAACTGGAACGAGCGCGCGTCGGGAGGCTGGCCGATGCTCCGCAACGCAAGGAAGGGAATCTTCACGACCGTCGTATCCATCAATCCTTCGCTTAGTGGTGCCGCCTCCGAGCGCGCGGCCCTGAACGTGCGCAGGAAGATCGCTCCGGTCTGCAAGGCGCCGGCAGCGAGGAACACCGCACCGCAAGGCTCTACGCGAATCTCGCGGGTCGCCACATCGATGAAGCGAACGCCGTCGATCCGGTCGGCGTTTGACCGAAGGCCGAGCACGAGACGTCCTGCTACGTGGCGGAATCCTCGGTGCGCCTCGCACTGCTTCAATGTACTCAGGCGCGGATTGTAGATCGAGCCCTTCGCGCAACCCCAGAGGCAACGCTCGGAATAATCGCAGGCGTCCGCGCGCGATGGGTCGGTCACCACGGCCAGACGCGCGCGACCGATCTTCACGCCTAATTTTTCCAGTTCCGGCTTCCTTCGATCGTACGTCGCCAGCAGCCGTTGATCGCTGACAGAAAGTCGCACAGGCGGCTGCGATGGATGGACGCCGCGCAGGTGGGGCGTCAGGTCGTCGTCGATCGGACCTGCCACGGGAATGCGGTCGTAAACCGTCTTGTAGGCTGCCTCCATGTCGGAGAACGATAGGGGCCATTCCGCGAGGTCGTCCTCATCGAAGGACGACGCGTTGGCCCCCCAGCCGTTGGCCAGGCCGCCTTTTGCGAAAGAGCCATAAGCGTGGAAGCTGGCGGAGGTGAAGTTCCAAAGGTCGTCCTCGGGTGGGATGAGAAATTCGCGTGACGGCGGATACCGCAGCAACTCGCCGGATGCCGGTGGCACCAGGGCGCGCAGATCGGCACCGAGAAAATAGGCGATCGGGTCGGCCAGGCGGCTTTTCAATTCGTGGAAGGTCGCGCCGGGTTCCGGAAACGCCGGCTCTTCCCGACCGACGTCCCACATCTCCACCTCGTGACCGCGTTCGAGCAGCGTCAGCGCTGCATGGGCACCCGATACGCCACTACCGATCACGACGATCCTGTTCACGGTTTCGCCGCGATCCGTGCGCCCGCGCCGTCAAGCCAGGATGAGATAGATCGCGACGGCCGCAAAGACGAGACCCAGCGCATGCCGCAGGCCGATCGCTTCTCCCATCAGGTAGCCGAACAGCGTGATGACGACGATTTGCGCCACCGTCATCGCCGGGTAGATTTTGTTGAGTGCGAAATATTTCAGAATCTGCGAGTAAAAGAGGAAAGACACCGCGTAGGCGGCGGCACTCAGTCCGAAGAACACGATCCATGGCGTGGTCCTGATTTCAAAGCCTGAGGCCTTCTTGAGCAGAACCTGCGCGACCGCGGTCATCAAAATGCCTGCGAGAACCAGCAGCGAGGGCGACAACGTGACCATTCCGTCTCCTGTGGGTCGTACCCGGAATCGTGTGTCGCGCATCGTACGGTTTCACCCGTCAATCAAGGTCCCTGGTTGGCGCGATGTCGACACGGGGCACCGGCATTGTATCCGTTGGCACGCGAGAAGCGGCATTGCAGTTCGCGTTGCCGTCATGCTCGCTTCGTGTGGCGTTTCAGATTGTCAGCTACGAAACTCGTCGTCCGTAGCAGTCGCCGCTAAGCGTGATCTTCCCGCAACGCCGGGTGCAGCAATTGGACTTGCGCAATGTCCAAGCGCGGGCCCGGTGGCGAGAGCGCACTGTACGCGCTGACGGTTTCTGCCGGCAGTAGTCCGACGATCCTCGTCAGGTCGGCGAAGCGGATGCCCTGGCGCAGCAGAAACGCCAGGTAAGTATGCCGCAGACACGCCGAGGTGACCTCGCCCGCATCCTCGATGGCGGCATCGTGCGCCGCGCCCAGGATTTGCGCATCGATGGTGCTTCGTGTCGCCGGGCGACCCGAGGAGCGAACGAGCAATTGCGACCCTGCCTCGACAGCGGTGCCTTCCAGCAACTGGCGCAACGCTCCGCCCAGGACGATGTCCCGTCCAGAGTCCCCGCCCACGCGCATCGTGGCGCGGGCAAGGTCGACGTCGCTCCAATGCAGCGCGAGCGCCTCATCCAGATCAACCCCGCTGAGCAGCAAAAGCATCACCAGCCGGCTCTCCTCACCGGAGGCCCGTATCAGCGCGACGACTTCGTCGACGCGCAACTCTCGCGGAAAAGTGGTCTGCCGCGGCAACAACGTCGGTTCGACGGCATCCAGCGACATCGCGCTCGCACTGCGGTGGTTGGCGAGCGCTTGCGGCGCCCCTTCGTAGCGCAGGCCGCCTGGCTGTGGCTGGATGAAGACGACGGCCGGCTGCGGTTCCGGTCGATTGAGAAGTTCGACGAGCCACATCGCCAGCAGCGCCAGCACGAGCGAGCCACCGAGGGAGAACGCCGTATCTCTCCAGTACAGCGGACGCCACGCTTCCCGGGGCGTGGTGGCTGCCTCCAGAATCTTGGTCGTCGGCGTTCGCGCTTGCTCGCTCGCCTCGAGTTTGGCACGGCGCTGAACGGCGTCCCGATATGCCGTCTCGAGTTCGGCGAGTTCGTCCTGGCGAGACTTGTATTCGCTGAAGTGGGCGTTGAATTGGGACGCTTCCTGCCGGGTCGACACCATCTGGCTCTGGATGCGCGCGGCCGCTTCCTGGGCGCTCGTGAGCTCTTCCTGCGCTTCGACGACCGCCGTTTGCTGACCGGCTGCGCGCTGGGCGACGATTTGCTGTTCAAGTTCCGCCAGGCGCTGGCGTTGTGTGATGACCTTGGGATCCTTCGCGAGGTACTCAGGTGTAAAGCCACGCTGGAGATCGCTCAGCTCCGCGCGTATTTGCGACGCCCGCTGCTCCAGGTTGGCTAGGGTCGGATCGTCCCGCGCACGGATCGCCGTTTTGCCGGTCGCTGCCGATTCGCTGCGAGCGCGCATCTTGCCTTCCGCCGCGGCCACGCGATCGTTCGCGGCAGCGAGGGAGGTGCTGAGATTGCGCACGCGCGCCAGAACCTCGTTTTCGTCGCGTTGCAGGGAGACGATGTCGCTGTGCAGCCGAAAAGCTTCGACGTCCCGCCGCTTCGCCACCACGGTTGCTTCCAGCTTCCTGACTTCGTCGTCGGCCTGCGCCATGGATGCTGTGCTTGCACTCCGAAATGCCTCTGCAAGACGTTGCTGATAGACGAGAACGATGGTGTTGAGCAGCGGCGCAAGCATCTCGGGGCGTTGCCAGGAGGCAATGAGCTCGACGACATTCGTACTGGCGATCGGGCTCGCCTCCAGATGCGACTGTATCCCCGCAACCGCATCCGGACCGAAACCCGAGAGATCTCTGCCATCGCGCACAAGCTGCGCCACCGCTTCTTCCAGCACCGGCCGGCTGGTCAATACCTGCACCTGCGTCAGGAACCGCTTGGCCGAATCGGACGCGTCGCCGGGAGCACCTCCAGGCGCAGATGGCTCGCTTGCGGCATTGATTTGCAGAAGGGCCGACGCGCGATACTCCGGCGCGCGCAGCCACGTGAAAGCGAGCGTAAGCGCCAGCGCAACAATCAGCGTTCCGAGGAACACGCGGCGGCGCCGCCGATTGGTCAGCGCCGTTGTCGATGGCAGGAAATTTGATCGCACTCACCCTCCGGTTCAGAGCGACAAGCCGCGGCAGACATTTTGCATTCAACCCCGCTTGCCGCTACCAGCGCGGAACAGGTCCAGCATACGCGTGAGCCAACCTGAAGTACCAGTTGGAGGAGGCCTCCGGCCCGCTGACGCGATAGCGGCGGATATCGGCGCCGGCGAACACCTCGACCTCCGCGCCGTTGTGGCCGGGCTCGAACCACCAGCGAACCGTGCGATGGGTCCCGACGACCTCGCAACCGACCCGCGCGCCCGACTCGAGCAGGCGCACGCGTTGCGTGGGAGCGCCGCTACCTGCAACCGGCAGAAGAACGACCAGGAATTGATCGTCGAGCGCATCCTTGGGCGGACTCACTTCGATGCGCCAGTTTCCTGGTTCGGCATTGTTCGGGCCAAGTTTGCGGATCATCTCGTAGAGCGTGCCGTTTTCGTCGTAGTTCCGGTCATCGACGAAAAATTCGAGCCCGCTGCCGCCAATGACGTTGATCACGGCTTCCTTGGGTAGCAAGACCTTTCCGGTCAATCTGCCGCCCCCGTGACCCTGGCCGCTCCTGTGGCGCGACCGTCACGCTGAATCCGCCGGGAAAAACCGTTGGCGCATCGATGGTGTGCAAAAGCCACCGCTTCAGAAATGACGCGTCGGTCGACGTCACTTGATCGAAGACGACGACCACGTCATCGACCCGATCGTAGGCGAAGGTTCGCCAGAAGCGCTCGACGCGACGGGTGCGCGCGGAGAACGTTCCGGTACCGGAGGCGGCGTTGGTATAGGCCGGCGTGATGTCCGCCGCGACGACCGCTAGCCCATCCTGATCGAGCAATGGACCGGTCGTCGCCGTGTGGTAGATGTCGCGCTTGGCTTCCCACTCCGCGCGGTCGAGAGGCGCGGCCTCGATGCCCCAGCCCGAGCCGATGCGGCGCTGCCCGCCATCGTTCGCAATCGGGCGCGGCGTGTCCTTGCCCGGGGCGGGCACGTTGTCATTCGGGTCGGTGACCGTCACCAGGTTGTGGGCAATCGTCTGGTACGTATAGTTCATGTGGTGGTCCGAGCCGTACGTGGGCCCATACAACCCGCTGTCGATCGCCAGTTCACCGCCTTTGTAGATGGTGAAGGCGCCTTGATCGAGATGCATATGCGACCAATAGTTGTCGCCCGCCTTGAACGTTACGTACGTCGCGTCGGGAGACCAATCGTTGCGCGCGACGATCATGCCGATGCCGTCGAACTGTCGCACCAGCGGCAGACGGGCGGACGCCGTGGGATCATTGAGTGCGGTATCGGTCAGCGGGCCCCAGGGCCAACCGGTCGGTTCCGCGGCGTGCTCCGGCGGCCGCAAACTATAAGCGGGTGCATGTCGGAATTCGAGCGCAAGGGGAATGGCGTCGGGCACGAATTTGTCGAAAGCGGAGCCGTCTCCCCAACGAAAATCCGTACCATCCGGCCGCTTGCGGTACACCAGAAAATCCAGAAATCCGCGGATGCCCGGTTCGCTGGCAAACAGGTCCTCGCCGGTCGCGCTTCGCCACATCGCAGGAAGCGCGTAGATGGCCTGCCCGATGCCGACGCCGACGTACTCGCCGCCCTCGTGCCAGCCGCCGTTGCGGCCCATGATCTGGCGCCACACGGGAAGAACACGGTTTTGCCAGAGGTCGAAGGTGAAACGCATGACCGGGTCGCCGCGCGGGTCGTCGCCATAGAGCGCCAGGCTGCAAGCCATCAAGGCCTGGAGTGGCGCGTTGTACAGGATCACGTTGTACGGCGACATCCGGTCCTTGCGAATGCGGTCGATGAGGTAGTCGCACGCTTCGGCCAGCTTGCCGCGCAGTTGCATCCGCTGAGCTTCGCTCCAGTGGTCGTACAGCCAGTCGTAGGCGAGCGCCAGCGGCTTTCCCTGGTCGTGGCCACGCCCTGCGAATTTGAGTTCCATCAACCTGCGGTGAAGGACGTTGAGATCGACGCTCCCGGGCTCGATCAGTTCTTGCAGCGCTGCGGCCTCGATGGCGCCGTTGCCTCCGGCGGCGCGGGCGCGGACCTGACTCAGCATTTCCGGGTTGAGCGCGGCAATCGTCGCGAGTTCGGCAGCGCTCGGGCTGGGCAAGCGCGGATGGGCGTATTTGAATCGCGGCAGGCTTACCGGCGGCAGTTGGTCGGGGGCGGGCAGCTGCGGTAACTTGCTCTCGTCGACAATGTGCGCATTACCGTTGACCGCACGGAGAAGACCGCTTACGTGTGACCACCCAAGGACAACCGAGATCGCCCCAAGCAGTACGAACAGCCCCAAGACGACGAGCCGTCGTGCGCGGTGGCGATGTATGGTGTCCTTGTCACCCGTCATCCGACGCTCTCTGCAAGTATTGTTGCTGAAGTCAACGGCATGATGCGGCTCTCGATACGCGCTGACGCCGCACCCTACAAACCGCCTTCGCGGCGCTCTACGCGAAGCGCTTGTTGCGCTTGGCGCGAACGCGAGCTGTCGTAGGCAGTGACCCCAGCCGCCCAGATCAGGGCCAGCAGCAGGATCACGCGAGGCGAATCGAGCAGGCTATCAAAGCTGCCGACCAGCAGGAAGCCGATCAAGCTGGCAGCAAAGGCGGCGGTGGCGCCAGGCAGCGCACTGCGTTTGCGAACCACGGCGATAGCCGCGACGCACAACCCCAACCAGGCGATGACTCCCAACACCCCCTGCTCGAAAGCAATCTGCAGCGGCGTGTTGTTGACGCGCCACGCGAGACGCTCGTCCGACGTCATGAACCAGCGATCGAGGCCATCCCCGAACGACCCGTTGCTGAGTAGATTCTGCTGCCCGTCCAGCAGTGAGAGCTGGGTGACTTCCACGCGCGAACCGAAGACGCCATTGTGCAGCGACAGCGACAGCGGCGCCGCAGGTCGCGACGCGGGGCTCCGCGTGTTGCTGCGACGAGAGAGGCACATCAAAGGATTGCCACGCAGGACCCGCCGAGACCGCTGTCTCGTCGCAACTGACGGAATTCAGGAGCGACTTTTCGCACAGGCTGATCGACAACTTGCCGTCGGTACGTGGCGAGCGTACCTGTCCTCTCAGGCGAAGTTCACTGCCGGGCTTCACGACGACACGCTGGTCCATGTACATCCCGCGACCGCCTGCGAGGACGAGATAACGCCATCCGGAGGACGCATCGTCCTCGAGTCGATACGCGGGCAGCTGCTCCGTCCACGCGTGTGCCAGATAGAACTCGCGCGGGAAGCTGCCCAGCCCCATGCCGAGGGCGACGTGCAATGCATCCGACTTCATCAGATCGACGGTCTCGCGCCAGTGGGCCGTTCGTATCGACAGGTCGGAGTCGGATTGGGCGAGCCTCTCGCGCAGATGGGTCGACAGCGCGGCCGGCACGGCTAGGCCGAGCAGGACCAGAATGGCGATCCCGGTTCCCCATCGCCAGCGCGACACGACTGAAGACGCGCGAGCATTCCTGGACTTCAGCCACCACACCAAGGTGAACACCACAACCGCCACGAGCCATGCCGCAAACGCTGCCCGCGAGAGCGTCATGAGGACGGCGCCCATGCCCAACAGCACCACAACGTACCACATGAGTTTGTGCAGAGGACGATCGGCGGTGACGGCCAGCGCGAGACCGAAGGGGGCAAGCACCACCAGTATGACTTCCATATAGGCGCCGCCTACATGGGTCGCCGAAACCAGTCCGGCGGCTCGAAACGCGCTTTCCAAGTCCAGCGACCCGACAAACAACAGTCGCACCCAGAACACGCTGATCGTTGCTGCGAGCAAGCCCAACGCAAGTCCGGTCGCTAGCGGCAGAACAACGTTTCGACCCGCCGAGGCATCAAGCACAATGAGCCAGAGTACCGCAGCCGCCCAAACATAGCCTTTGGCGACGCGCAGCGCGTTGTAGCTGCTCAAATAATTTGAAAACGCATTCGCGTCCACCGGCGCCAGCGGCCATAGGCCAATCGCTGTGCTTGCCAAGCACCGACGCTAACAAGAGCCAAAGCGCCGCCTTCTGCAGTGGAAATCCCTTCTGCCGGATCGGCAGTGGCAGCAGCAGTCGCACGCCGAGCGTCACGGCAAGAACGACGTCGAACTCGTCCCAGAAGAATCGGCCGCTGAGTGGCGCGAGATCGAGCACCGGGAGCAGCAACGGGACCGCGATCAGATAGGCCCCCGGGAAGCGCAGCAACGTCGCGCCATAAAGCGCCAGTCCAAGCCCGAGTGCCCATGGCCAGACCGGAAAACGGATGACCGTCCAGAGCGCAGTGGCGAGCAGCAACACGCCGATCAGGCGAGCGCCCGCGCCGGCGGCCGGCAAGTTTGCTGGAGCACTTTCGGCGACCCCTCTGGCATCGCGCGGCTGAGGACGGCATCCGCAGACCGGTCCAGGTGGGAATCTCGCCCCAGATGCTGCGATCGGGAGGCAAGACGCAATACTGCAAGCGTCGCCGTTGCCGCGACGGCGGCGATGAGCACATCCGTGAAATCGGGCAAGCGCCCGTGAAGAAATACCTTGCTCGTCTCGGCGACAAATGCGAGCACGCCCGCGAACGCCGTGGCGACCCAAAGCCCAACGCGGTCGCGACGCCGCGCGCTAAGCCAGCACACCACGCCTATTGGCGCGTACAAAACGGCGTGGACCATTGCGCTGTACATGGTCGACTGATAGGGAGCGTAATACTGATAGAAGAATGGCATCCAAACCATTTCGTCCAGACGTGCCACGGCGGTCGCGACGCTGAGTATTTGTGAACGAAACCACCCGGCGACATAGGCGATTGCCGCGACATTGACCACGAAAAGCGCGAGAGCGGCTGGCGGCCCCGCGCGGTTCAGATCGAGCGCGCCCACGCGGTGCCGCCAGGAGTAGGTCGCGGCACCAAGCACCATGCCCGATGCACGCACGAACACGGATGCGCCCTGACTCACGCCGCTGACCATCAGAAAATGCAGTACCTCGATGATTGTCGCGACAAGCAACGCGGCGGGAATCGCCGCAAGCCAGGCATTGCCCGGCTGGCGCCGCCGGGCGGCGAACCACCAACCGCAAGGGATTGCAGCAAGCATGGTCGAAAGGAACTTCAGTCCGCATGGCGCAGGACCGCAACTCACCGGAGCGATCCAAAGGCCATACAATTCGGAAGCTGCCTTCTCCGCCAATTCGCCGGCGCTAGTCACAAAATCGAACGGCGTCAGGCTCGCGATCAGATACAAGACGACGTAGCCGCTCAACGCGGCTTTTAAGCTGATGCCTCCGCCGGACAGGAGTTGCCGCCACCACCGCAACGCGGTCCCGCCAAGGGCGTTCCACAGTACGGCGCCGCCGATCACACCCAAGAACTCCGCAACAAGATTGTTCAGCGAGACAGTACGTGTGGGGAACCACAGCTGCGCGAAGTTGACTCCCGTCGCCCAGAGGCAGCCAAGCACGCTTGCAACGATCAGGGCGGCAAGCTCGATCCGTGGCCGCGGCAGCGGCGCAACGGACGCCGCGAGCAGCAGCCCGAGCGGCAGGAACATCAGCGCGCGTGACACCAGCGCGACGTTCTGATCCGAGCCAAGCTGCAACCACGGAATGTTCGCGAAGCGGCGCAGTGTCTCGTCGTAAGGCAGCGGCGAGAACGCGTACGGGATGAACAGCAGATGGGCGAGCAGCGCTGCGTAGACCAGTGCGAAAAATGCAATACGTGCTCGTATCACTGCAACGCTTTCAAATGTTCGTCCCGCGTGAAAGACAGCAAGCGATGGTGGGGCCGCGCTGCGACCGTGGCTGGCGCATGCGTCCGCCGCGATGTCGATCTTGTCATTGCCGGCGGCGCACGCGCAAAGGGCCGGCGGTGCTCACCGCTGCAACAGTAATCTGCCGCCGACGATCGCCAACACCACCGCGATGGCGATGCGCACATACCGCTGATCGACGCTCAGGGTCAGTCGCGAACCGATGATGATGCCCGGAATCGATCCGACGAGGAGGGCGCCCAGCAACCTGAAATCGACGTTGCCGAGGCTCATGTGACCCAGGCCCGCGATCAGCGTGAGCGGGATCGCGTGCGCGATGTCGGTGCCCACGAGCTTGGCCGGGGTGAGTCTGTACGGATAGAGGTAGACCAGCATGACCACACCCAGCGCGCCGGCACCCACGGAAGTCAGCGTTACCAGGAAACCGAGCAGAGCACCGGCGACAACGGTCAGGGGTGCCTGCAGGAGCTTGAATCGTCCGGGATCCGTGGAGCGCAGCCGCTGGCCAAGGCTATGGAGCCGTGACTGAAAAATGATCGCCAGGCAGGTCAACACGAGCGCGGCGCCCAGCGCCGGAAGGATAGCGGCGCGCAGCCCGGCTTGCTCTGGCGAGTAGTGCAACAGGGCGACGGTCAGCGCCGCAGCGGGGAGGCTTCCGGACGCAAGTCGTCGCAGCACCAGCCAGTCGATCGACCCGCGCCTACCGTAGACCCAGCCGCCAACCGCCTTGGTGAAGGAAGCGAACAGGAGGTCGGTTCCGACCGCGGTCTGCGGCGCGACGCCAAACATAAGCACGAGTAACGGCGTCATCAATGCACCGCCGCCGACGCCGGTGAAGCCGACCAGCATGCCGACAAGAAAACCAGCGAGCGGGTTGAGTAATTCGTTCACGCTATTCGCGGAGCTGAAACGTCGGTTCGAGGCGCCCAAATAGACGGACAGGGCGCATGAATTGTTGCGCGCGGCATGGACATCAACCCGGGGGCGTCAACCCGGACATCAAGGCACGTGGGTATCAAGATTGCACTCGGTAGCGCGCTTCGAAGCGCTCGAAGAAATCGTCCACTTCCGCGTCGTGCAGACAGTCGATGCCGGCCGCGAGCTTTCTGCCACCGCCGGTTTCGAATTCACGACAGAACTCGACGGCGCTGACAGCGCGCCCGGCGGGGACGCGCACGCTCACGACAAAGCCTCCGCGCGCTCTGGGCGAAAGTATGGCAATCGCGCAACCGGGCTGTGCCTGGGTGAATTCGTTCGCCAGTACGCCGATGGCGCGTCTGGCCCAAGGTTCGCCGGGCAAGACCAGGGTCGTCGCGCCGGGCACTTGTCGAGTCGGCGCAAGCGCGCGCGCCTTGCGCATGTCCTCATCGTAGCCCGAGGCAAGCCGGGCGAAGACCGGCGACTGTTGGACGAAATCGAGAGGATTCTGGAAGGGACGCATCTCGCGCGCCAACTCGGCCGGATCGACGTGCAGGTCGCTGACCGTATCTCCGTAGGCATTGTAGTTGAGACTGACGCCCAGTTTCTCCAGCGTGGCTGCGATGGAGGCGCTGATTCCCACGGAGGCGGCCATTGCGGAAGCAATCCTCGCGAGCCCGTCGCCGAAAGCCGCGACGATCGCCCAGACGCAGTAGCGGCCGTCTAGGAAGCGATCGACGAGAATACTGGTACAGACGTCTGCGGTCTCCTCGATGTGTGCTTCGAGCCGGTGGTGCTTGGGTATCTCACCTGCATAGTGATGGTCGAAATAGCGCACGGTGGCCCCGCATCCAAGCAAGCGGAGCAGCGCCGTGCGGTTCTGGTCGAGCGAGACGTCGAGCACCGTGATTTCATCACCCGTCGTGGCGTCAATGCGTTCGAGCAGCCGGATATCCCGCTTGACGCCGGTGACGAGCGTTGCGTCTCCGGTTTCGACGAGGCGCAGCTGCTGCAAAGCGCAGAGGCCGTCCGCGTCGCCGTTGAATGCGTAATAGCGGCTCAAAACTCTTGCTGCCTCGGCGCAAACCGAGACCCCATTGTTTCAACGAGATGGCGTGGGGATATGCACGCGGCGCCAATCACTCGCGAACGCCTCATTCGATGGCGTCCAGCACGCCCGTTGCACGAAGGTGCGCGACGATCAACTCGGCGGCGTCTTCCGCCGGCAAAATGGTGGTGTCTACCCTGACCTCGGGATTTTCCGGCGACTCGTAGGGCGAATCGATTCCCGTGAAATTCGGCAGTTCGCCGCGCCGGGCCTTCTTATAGAGACCCTTTGGATCCCGCTGTTCCGCCACACCGATCGGCGTGTCGACGAACACTTCACAGAACTCGCCTTGCTGTACCAGCGCCCGCGCCATCCTGCGCTCCTCGCGGAATGGCGATATGAATGACACGAGCACGATCAGGCCGGCGTCCGTCATAAGCCTGGCCACCTCCGCGACGCGGCGGATGTTTTCGACCCGGTCCGCTTCGGTGAACCCCAAGTCCCTGTTCAGCCCGTGGCGTACATTGTCGCCGTCGAGCAGGTAGGTGTGGCGGCCCAGCGCATGGAGTTTTTTCTCGACCAGATTGGCAACCGTCGATTTGCCGGCGCCGGAGAGTCCGGTGAACCACACCACGCACGGCCTGTGCCCCATGAGCAGTGCGTGAGCCTGTCTGTTGATCTCGATCGCCTGCCAGTGAATATTCTGCGACCTGCGGAGCGCGAAGTGCAACAATCCCGCGCCAACGGTTTCATTGGAAAATCGGTCGATCAGAATGAAAGCGCCCGTATCGCGGTTATCCCGATATGCATCGAACGCGATCGCCTGGTCGAGGTTGAGATTGCATACGCCGATCTCGTTCAGATGCAGCGTTTTCGTCGCCAGGTGTTCGAGCGAGTTCACGTTGACCTTGTATTTCGGCGTAGTAACGGTCACGCCGGCCATCTTGGCGCCGATCTTGAGCAGGTAGGGCCTTCCCGGAAGCATTTCCTCTTCACTCATCCATACCACGGTGGCCTCGAATTGGTCGGCGACGCTTGCCGGCGCATCAGGGCTGCAGAGCAGGTCACCGCGACTGATGTCGATCTCGTCGCGCAGGGTGATCGTGACCGACTGGCCCGCGACAGCGCGTTCGAGGTCGCCGTCCTGGGTAACGATGCGCGCGACGGTGCTCTCCTTGCCCGATGGCAGCGCGCGCACCCGTTCCCCGACGCGTACCGCGCCGCCAACCAGTCGGCCCGAGAAGCCACGAAAATCCAGGTTGGGGCGATTGACCCATTGCGTCAGCATGCGCAGCGGACCGTCTTCGACATCGCGGTCGGCTTCGACCGACTCCAGATAGGCCATCAGCGTCGGGCCGTGGTACCAAGGCGTGTTGTTACTGGGCTTCGTGACGTTGTCGCCGTGCTTCGCGGACATCGGAATGCAGACGATGTCGGTCAGGCCGATCGAACTGGCAAAAGCGCGATACTCCTCCTCGATGCGCTCGAACGCGGCTTGCGAATAAGCGACCAGGTCGAGCTTGTTGATTGCGAGGACGACGCGGCGAATGCCGATCAGTGCGACAAGATAGCTATGGCGCCGCGTTTGCGTCAGGACGCCCTTGCGCGCATCGATCAGGATCACCGCCATGTCTGCGGTCGACGCCCCGGTAATCATGTTGCGGGTGTATTGCTCGTGGCCCGGCGTGTCGGCGACGATGAACTTGCGCTTGTCGGTCGAGAAGAAGCGGTAAGCGACGTCGATGGTAATGCCCTGCTCACGCTCGGCCGCCAGACCGTCGAGCAGGAGCGCGAAGTCCAGTTCACCAACCTTGCTGCCAAGTCTCCTGGACTCGGCTTCCAGGGTCGCGAGCTGATCGTCGTAGAGCATTTTCGATTCGTACAGAAGGCGGCCGATCAGCGTGCTCTTGCCGTCATCGACGCTGCCGCAGGTGAGAAAGCGCAGCAACGTCTTCTTCGCGTGCGACTGCAGGTATTGCTCGAGGTCCGCGACATTCGCGGCGGCGATGCGCGACATCAGAAATAGCCTTCCTGTTTCTTCTTCTCCATCGACGCGGTCGAATCGAAGTCGATGACGCGCCCCTGGCGCTCGGACGTTGTCGCGAGCAGCATTTCCTGGATGATCTCGGTCAGCGTGTCGGCTTCGCTTTCCATCGCACCGGTCAGTGGATAACAGCCCAGGGTGCGGAACCGTACGTTCTTGAGCGCGGGTTGCTCGCCGGCATGCAGCGGCATCCGGTCATCGTCGACCATGATGAGTGTGCCGTCGCGGACAACGACTGGGCGCTCCTTGGCGAAATACAACGGCACGATGGGGATGCGTTCGAGATGGATATATTCCCAGACATCGAGTTCGGTCCAGTTGGAGAGCGGAAACACGCGGATGCTCTCGCCTTTGTTCTTGCGCGCATTGTAGAGGCGCCACAACTCCGGGCGCTGAAGCTTCGGATCCCACCGGTGCTGCGCCGAGCGGAATGAGAAGATCCGCTCCTTCGCCCTGGATTTCTCCTCGTCCCGACGCGCGCCGCCGAAGGCGAGATCGAAACCGTACTTGTCGAGTGCCTGTTTCAATCCCTGCGTTTTCCAGATGTCGGTATGGACGGCCGAGCCGTGCACGAAGGGGTTGATTCCGCGCTTGACCGCCTCCGGATTGACGTGAACGATCAGCTGCATGCCGACCTCGCGCGCCCGCATATCGCGAAACTCGTACATCTCGCGAAACTTCCAGGTCGTGTCGACATGCAACAGAGGAAACGGAGGTTTTGACGGGTAGAACGCCTTGGTCGCGAGATGCAACATGACCGAGCTGTCCTTGCCGATCGAGTAGAGCATTACCGGCCGCTCGCTCTCCGACACCGCCTCGCGCATGATGTCGATGCTTTCCGCCTCGAGGCGTTGGAGGTGC
>CAVSYL010000004.1:0-33161 GCA_963732105.1 uncultured beta proteobacterium | reverse complement strand
CGGAAGCCCGCGCGAGCGCGGCGCGTTGCGATTACTCGATTGCCATAGGGCGCGCGCAGCCAGTGGAAAATCCAGCGGGTGCGATCCCGTCGGCGTGGACGCGCCCGCCCTATAGGGTTTGAAGGAACGCCGCCAAGTCGCTCATTTGCGCAGCGGTCAGCCCAAGGTTGAAGCGCAGGTTGTAGAAATTCACCGCATCCAGCAGCGTTGCGGCCGAGCCGTTGTGAAAGTAGGGCGCCCGCCCGGCCAGTCCGCGCAAAATCGGTCCCTTCACCTTGCCGATGTCGGCGCATTTGCCGGAAATCAGGGCTCGGCCCGGATCGGTCACGGTGTAGGTCTTGCCGACATTCGGCCCTGACACGCATGACAACGTGAACACCGGTAGATCGCCGATGTCCAGCCCGGGATTGTCATTGCTGGGGCCCGCATTGGCGATCCCGATATTGATTGGCAACTTGACTGAATGGTTGCCCACGTTCGGAGAGTCATGACAGGTTCCGCAAAACCCGGAAACTGTGGTCAAGCCCGGCAGGTCGTTGATTCCTGCAACGCCGGTGATGGTGATGGGAGTGTTGTTGAACAGAGTCTCGCCGCGGACGACCGCCTGGCGAGAGGCATTCACGTCTCCGTTCCCCTTGAGTCCACTCCAGGCTTGGTACAGGTCGAAGATTTGTGATGTGAACGGCAAGCCCTGCGGATTGGCTCCAAGAGGATCATTGATGCCTGCGAAAAAAGCGGAGAGCAGACCGGGCAGCGTATCGGGACCGCCATTTGCCCCAGCGGCCGTAAGGTCTCTCGCGTTGTTGTCGAAGGTCTGCGCGGTGAAAACGCCCGATTCAAAATTGACGATCTGCTGCTGTTGCGCAGCGGTTGGAGCAGCGCTGCCCTGCGCATGAATGAGGGTGGCGTCGATCGATTGTTGCGCCAATGTGGGCTCACGCCCATCCCACATGATGGTGGTGAGAAATCCCAAATTCGTCGACGGCAGTGGTCGCCGATAAACCGACACCGTGCCCGTCGTCGGACCGTTGGTGCCAAAGTTGGTCAACCCGGTGACCGGGTTGGTGTTGCATCCATACGGGTCCGTGACTGAAACAATCTGATACTCGGCGCCCGCGGGGACCGGCAGCCCGATCCGGATCAAGCCCTTCCTCAGCAACAACCCGTAGGCTTGTCGCTTTGCGTCGATGCTCGAAACATCGGCGCTTGGGCACGTGGCCCCGTCGACCAGACGAAAAATCGGATCGTTGCCAAAGCTGGCATAGAAGCGTCCCCGCACGTCCGCAGCGCTGACACCCCAGCCGTCCTGCGGCTGATGGCAGCTGAAGCACGTGCGGTTGTTGGTACCGAGATTCTCGAAAAAAGCGCTTCCCGACGTCTTGGTCGGGCCGCCCGGCTGAGTCGTCGCGATAATCCCGGAGGGATCGAAATCGATCTCGCTTTTCGGGATGATGGGCGGGGTCTGTTGCACACCGCTGTCGCGATCAAGGAACGCGCGCATCTTCTGGGCGTGGGTGATCGCGCCTGGTTGCCATGCGTAATTGGCGGGATCGTGCGCGCCGTCTTGCGCAATCGCCAGTGTGCCGGCGGCGCTCATCAAGCCCGCGGCCGCGACGGAACGCCCGAACATACTAAGGATCGAACGCTTCGAAGTACCTGGATGTGAAGACATGGATTTCCCCCTTTTGTATAAGCGTGCGAATGGATCGCAGCAAAATCGCGGCACGAATTATCAGATCATGCGGACCTTGCTAGGTCAGTTGCCACAGGATTTCCTGGAGAGTGGCAAACGGATGATCGGAGTTCGACCTCTGCCTCAGACGGCAGCTGGGAAGACGATCATTTTCGCGGCCTCGGTAACTCGGTTGGCAAAGCGGCTGTTGCGACACCTTTTGCTTGCGAATTTAGCGTTTCGGGCACCGTTTCCGAATTTATCGCCTGATCGGTCAGGACGAACCACGAAACCTCGTCCATTTTTGGGGCCGCGACATAAAACGGCACGACGGCGATGTATCCGACGAGCCCCAGCGCAAGCAAACAAAGGATTGCCGGCAGCGCCCACTTAAATCTGCGGCGACGGACGAAACGACGCGCGGAATCTGTTGTCATGATCATCTCCTTACTTGCGAAGCAATCCTTTGCCACGGGTATCGCGGTTCGCAACATTCGCCCCGATTCTCGTTCCCAGCATCGATAACTGTCGTTGCACAAGTCGACAATACGGGTCGCGAAAATTCATATGCTGAGCATTGCTGATTCACGAACATTGCGCGAAGCGCTACCGGAAAATGGCCCGCTTCACCGAGCGCGTGCGGAGTCGACCGTTGCGACAGGCGACCGTCGCCGCCAAACGAATGTGCGCGATATATCCGGTGATCGCATCGACCATCCGGACCTGGGCAATGCCCTTACGCGCAGGCGCCGGACGACGCAGACTCTCGATTCTGTCCACCAGCTCTTCGGACAGCGGTGTGGCGGATTCAAGGACCATTCGACGACGCGCTTGCGAACTGGAAAGCGAGCCGCAATTGAAACGAAACCAGGTCGCCGCATCGACGAGTTCGCCTTGGCGATCGATAAAGTCCGCGACCCAGAGGGAACCGTTATGCAGGAAAATCACCGCCATCCGACGCTCGCTCAAACGGAGGACCTGGCCTTGAATCGAGCGCGTGTAGGCCTGTTCCGAATTATTGTTCAATGTAGCTTCTCGTTTACTATGCTTGGGCCACGGAGCAAATCTTCGGCGCGTCTATCGGCGAAGTCGTGAAATTGCCATTAAGAATCCATTAAAGGTGGACTTCCAACGTCACGCTCGATACCTAAGCCGGCTGGTGATTCAGCCGCTGTAGCGCTGCAGCCAGTGTCCACAGCTTGTCTCGGAGCGCCATGGGGTGAGCACTGTTTATGAGTTAGGACCGTTTCGCCTTGACCCCGACGCTGGCGTGTTGAGCCAGGCGGGCCTACCGGTGGCGCTCGGCTCGCGCGCAGTGGCGGTGCTGGTCACCCTCGTCAAGCGCCCGAACGAGTTTGTCCAGAAGCGCGCCATCTTGGATGCCGCTTGGCCGGGCGTTGTCGTCGAAGAAAGCAACCTGGCAGTACAGATCTTCTCGATCAGGCGCGCGCTCGCACACGCGCCTGGGGGTGAGCATTGGATCGAGACGTTGCCGAGGCGAGGCTACCGCTTTGTCGGTCCCGTCGCAGAGCGCGAGGATTCGCCGCAAGTCGCCCGCCGCACTAGCGCGAACTCTAACCTGCCCGAGCCGCTGACGTCGTTCGTCGGTCGCGAGCGCGAGTTGGTCGAAATCAAGCGGCTATTAGCGAAGAAGCGCCTGCTGACACTCGTGGGAATGGGGGGAATCGGTAAGACGCGCCTCGCGCTACAAGTGGCAGCGGAAGTCATGGATGCGTATCGCGATGGCGTCTGGCTGGTGGAATTGGGGTCGATCACCGATGCCTCCTTGGTTCCGGCGACGGTGGCACAGGTTCTTGGCGTTCGGGAAAAGACGAGTGCGCCGCTGATCGCAATGCTATGCACCCATCTGAAAGCGCGCCAGCTGTTGTTGATACTGGATAACTGTGAGCACCTGGTGGATGCTTGCGCGAAGCTTACCGACGCCGTGCTCCGCGTGGCCGCGGAGGTGGCGATCATCGCGACCAGCCGTGAATCGCTGCGCGTCGACGGCGAGCAGACGTATCCGCTGCAACCGCTTTCGTTGCCTGAGCCATCGGCCGACGAACAGGGAATCGAACACTCCGAGGCGGTGCAACTCTTCGTCGAGCGCGCACAGCGGCAACTGCCGGGCTTCGAATTGACTGCGGGTCGGGTTGCAGCGGTCGTCGACCTGTGCATTCACCTCGACGGCATCCCGCTGGCGCTGGAGTTCGCGGCCGCACGCGTGCGTTCGCTGTCGGTCGAGGAGATCAACGTTCGCATCGGCGATCGGTTCAAGTTGCTCACGGGCGGATCCCACACTACGCAGGCGCGCCAGCACACGCTCCGCGCAACGTTCGACTGGAGCTACGATCTTCTTGCGGACGATGAGCGCACGGTGTTCCAACGCTTGTCGATCTTCCCCGGGACCTTCACCTTGGAAGCCGCTTCAACGGTGGCGTCCGACGATGCCATCGAAGAATTCGCCGCGATCGATCTCGTCTCGCAGCTTGTCGATCGCTCGCTCGTTGTCGCCGACACCGGCAGCGGCGGCGCGCGCTACCGATTGCTCGAGACCACGCGCGCATACGCTCTCGAAAAGCTCACCGACTCCGTTGAAGCGGAGGCCGTGCGTCGCCGGCATGCGCTTTACTTGCGTGACTTGTTCGACGACGTCGGACAAGCCTTGCGGGGTTTGTCCGACCCGCGTTGGCGCGACCTCTACCTTCCCGAGCGCGACAACGTGCGTGCCGCGCTCGACTGGGCGTTCGGCGGCGAGGGCGACCCGAAGCTCGCCGTCTCGCTGGCGTGTGCTACGCGCGGGATATGGACGGCACTGTCGCTGCAAAGCGAGGGCAGAGCCCGTATCGAGACCGCCGTCGCAGCCATTACGACCGAGACGCCAGCTTCCGAACAAGCGCGCCTTTGGCTATCGCTCGCAGTGGTTTGGGGAACCGCTGAACCGGCGCGTGCGGTGGAGGCGTCGGAACGGGCTATTGCGCTCTATCGGCAACTCGGTGACGAGGTGGCGGTTGGCACATCGCTGCAATGGCTCGCGCGCATGTGGGTATTCATGGGCAAATTCGACCGGGCCGCACCACTCTTCACGGACGCTCTGGCGTTGCTCGAAAACGGTGGAACGCCAAAATTGATTGGTGACTGTCTGGAAGGTGACGGATTCCGGAAAATGCTGACCGGCGATCTTGCCGGGGCACGGGGCAATTTCGAGCGGGCGCTGGCCCAGTACTGTGCTGGCGGAGTGACATTGTCAATCCTCGGCGTTCTGGTCAATCTCGGCGACCTTTCGTGGGCGCTCGGCGATCTCGATGCAGCGCTTACTCAATGTCGCGAAGGTATTCGTCTGATGCGAAGCACCCCTCACTTTGCGAAGGACATGCTCGGGACCTGCCTCACCAACCTTTCAGGCGTACTGGCCGAGCGTGGTGAGCTTGCAGAGGCGCTCACGGCCGCCCGGGAGGGCTTGCCGCTGCGCCGTGAGGCAGGGACCGCCTGGTTGCCAATGGACCACTTTGCATTGCGTCTCGGGCTCGCCGGCAAGCTCGAGAATGCCGCGAGAATCGCGGGCTACGCAAACGCGGCCTACGCTGCGAAGGGATCGCCGCGCCAACCCAACGAAGCCCGTGCTCATGCGCGCTTGACGGCTGTGCTTCGCGAGCGTCTAGGCGACGACGAGGTCGCGCGATTGATGGCTTCAGGGGCCACTCTGGACGAAGACGACGCGTGCCGGATCGCGCTGGAAGAGTGACACGCTGCCCCCAAGGGGTGTTATTGTCGCGGAGCCCAGCATCCGCCAACGCCGACGACCGGAGTAGCCGATCGCGGAGACCTGGAAAAAGGACGTCATACCGTCCTACGTCGATTTCGGACTCTTCCGACTTTCGCTATTTGGCGCCAAGTGCAACATCCAGGCATGTGTGGAGTAGTGCGAGCGCGGCATATGGCGCGCCGCGCGACAATTGCCGTCCCCGGGAAAGCGCGCCACGGACAAAGGGCGGCCGACCTAAAGCATCAGCACAACCGTATGCTTTGGATGGGAGCGACGCATTCTCTACTCCAGTGCAACAGCGGAAACAATGGGGCTTGGCCTGCCATTCGCAGATACCGAGGAGAGGGTCATGCGCCTTTCAACAGTTTCCTACCTTTCGCGTTTGGCGCAACTTGCAATGCTCGGTTGCCTGTCGGCGGCGGCTGTGGCCACTTCGAGCTATACGATCGGCCCGGTAATAGGATTGTCCGGCGCAGACTCTAGCGAGGGATTAGGGGTCAACGCCAGTGGACAGGTGGCGGGATATTCGTCGATCGCCGGGATCAAACGCGCGTTCCTATATACCGCGGCGGGGACCAGCGATCTGGGTACTTTAGGTGGCAGCGCCAGTGTGGGAGCCGCCATCAACGCGACAGGACAAGTCGTCGGCAGCTCCTCGGTCGCCAACGACAGCGCGGTGCACGCCTTCCTCTACTCGAACGGGCGCATGACCGACTTGGGAACGCTGGGAGGCAAGAATAGCGAAGCGCTCGCGATCAACGATAGCGGCTTGATCGTGGGCGACGCCGATACTGGGGCGTTGGACGGCAACGGGAACGCGATCCACCACGCGTTCCTATACACAGGCGGCAAGATGTCCGACCTCGGCACGCTAGGTATTCTGAACAGCAACAGCGTAGCAACCGGCATCAACGCGAACGGCCAAATCGTCGGCTACTCGGATGTCATACCTGGGCCAGGACCCGGTTCGAATCGGCACCCATTTCTCTATGCGGACGGACAAATGACCGATTGGATTGGGGCATTCTCTACAGTAGCTATTGCGTTCAACCCGGCACCATTGGGCATCAACAGCAATGCTGCCGCGACAGGCTATTTTTCATCCGTGAGTGGGCTTGCCGGGTTTCTTTACTCCAACGGCAAAGTAGTCACGATCCCCGCGTTTGGCGGTCGGACCAGCGAAGGTCGTGCACTCAACAGCCAAGGGGACGTCGTCGGCGTCGCCGAGTTTGCGCCTAACTTCAATCATGCCCTTCTATTTACGGGCGGCACAAGTTACGACTTGAACATGCTCTTCGATCAATCCGCTACGATTGCGCTTTTGAATGCCGAAGGCATCAACGACAGTGGCAGAATTCTTGTACAAGGAGCCTTGGCGTCAGGAACCGGTGGCTCCTTTGCGGCGCTCTTAACGCCGAGCGTCAACTCGCAGAGTTCGGGCGGAGGCTGCGCCGGCATTGCTCCTGTGTCGCGCGGCCCGTTCGATCCGACGTTCCCGGTGATCCTGGTAGTCGCTTTACTGGGGGCACTTACCAAGCGACGCGGCAGTTGTCCCGCCTGACACGGTGGGCGAAGCGATTCCACCCCAGGGCTAGCGCTCACGGGTCGACTTCACTTTGAAGTGACGCGCCGAGAACGCGCTGATGATGGTAGGCAAGGTTGCGCGCCGAACAGGAGCGCGCCACTCGCAGGCATGAAATTGTGCCGACCATTGTCGGACGCACGTCCGCCGCCCGAATCTGTAACCAGCGTTATGCTTCGTTATCCGGGCGGCTGATCAACCCCATGAACTCCCGACAGCGCGCCGTCCGGCACGCGTGAGGACGGTATGAGATCGATTCCGCGATTGGAATAAGGAAGTCGAAGAGATGAAATCAATGGTCGCATGCTTCGTGATGGCCACTCTTTTTTCCAGCTGCACGCCTACCACTCTCACTCACGCTGCGGATAGCACGCACGACAGCGTCAAACGCGTCGTGGACAACGCGATCCTGCCCGTAATGAGGAGATACGGCGTTCCCGGGATGGCCGTCGGGCTAATAGTGTCAGGAAGACCCTACGTATTCGATTATGGCGTAGCTTCCGTTGAAACTCGCAAGCCAGTCGGGCACAACACTCTCTTCGAACTCGGATCGATTAGCAAAACGTTCACAGCGACCCTGGCATCGTATGCACAGGTCAGCGGGCATCTTTCGTTTTCAGACAAACCCAGCAAGTATCTACCGTCCTTGCGGGGGAGCAAATTCGATGATGTAAGCCTGCTGAATCTGGCGACGCACACGCCCGGAGGGATGCCATTGCAGGTCCCTGAGAACATCAAGAACATCGATCAATTGATGAAATATTTCGCGGATTGGCAGCCAAGCTATGCGCCGGGAACCTATAGAACCTATGCCAATCCCAGCATTGGGCTGCTTGGTCTCATAGCGGCGAAAAGCATGCATCAAGATTTTACGGCTCTGATGGAAGAACGGCTGTTTCCAGCGCTCGGTATGACGAGCACTTACATCAACGTTCCAAAAGCAAAAATGGCGAACTACGCTCAAGGGTACACGCAGGAAGTTGCCCCGATAAGAATGGCCAACGCAGTCCTCTCCTCCGAAGCGTACGGCGTCAAGAGCACTGCCACCGACATCATTCGCTTCCTGGCGGCGAATATGAATTCAGTCAGGTTGAGTGCGAAGCTCCAGCGTGCGATCACGGATACGCACACCGGCTACTTCAAGGTGGGAGACATGACGCAAGATCTGATATGGGAACAGTATTCGTATCCGGTCGATCTCAAGACACTCCTGACGGGCAACTCCCCCGCAGTGATCTTTGACGCGACACCAGTAACTCCGATATCGCCACCCCAGGAACCTCGCGAGGACGTGCTCATCAATAAAACCGGAACGACCAACGGCTTCGGGGCGTATGTCGCTTTCATCCCCGAAAAGCTGATGGGGATCGCTATCCTCGCAAACAAGAATTATCCGATCGATGAGCGTGTGGCAATAGCTCACCAAATACTGACACAGCTGGTTGGCAATGCCGGCGCGCGCAACTGATCCTGCGTATTACAGACATCCCAATGGGAACGCTGAGATTCGCGGGTCGCTCCCGCGAGCGGACCAGGCAGCCCCGCGAAAGCGAGGCCCCTGATGGTTCCGACAGTACTACTGCTTGCGGCGCGAGAATCCCAGTCCGGCGAGTCCGGTAACGAGTAGAGCAACGCTGGCAGGCTCAGGAACGCTCAGCAGAGGCGGAGGTATCGTGAACAATCCCTGCGCTTGAAACACTCCCTGGCTATCTTGATCATACAGTTGGACGCCCGGAACAACTGGCAAGCTTGGCAGCAATGCTTCAATGGCGGCGAGATCGGTGGTGAATGCCGCTGAACCCGTTGCGGTCGTGCCGTACTCGACGTCCCAGATTGCCGCTTGAAGTGCCGCAGAGAATGGGTTCGACGGCGAGCTGAGCATCACCCCGTTGCCATACGCCGCAAGAGCTTCGATCTGGTTGATTTGCGTGGAAGTGAGCGGATTGGACGTTGCGGGAGTACTGCCGCTGTTGTCCGTCAATAGCGGGCCTGTCATGTAGGTATAACTGCCACCGATGTTGATGGTGTGAAACAGATCTACGCACCAGGTGCCCAAGGTGCCGAGGTTTGTCGTTAGCACGATTTGTCCAGCGATACCTATCGCATCCGGACCACCGAGCGTGCCGCCGGTGAGCGTAACACTCTCCGAATATGGCACTTCCACATCAGTGATATTTATGGTCGTCGCAGAAACAGGCGCCGCAAACACCATCGCACCTGCAAGAGTTGCCGCCGCCATATTCATGATTGAAGTCGTACCCATTTCATTCTCCTAAGTAGTAGCCACCGCATTCTCCTCGTACAAAACGCGCATTCGATTGCATTGGACAGGCGTCCAGTATTGCTCGCACGGGTGTTTCCACGCGACGACAACACGACCTGTACAACGCAACGAAGAAATCTTTTGCGTTTGAGATATAGACGCAAGAAGCAGGCCCGGATATGCAAGCCATTGTCATAACACCTGTTCTATGGCGCGCCGCAAAGCGCTAGTGTCAGTATGTAAAGAGACGCGACACTTTGGTGAAGCGCTTGTGCCTGACAACGATGAAGACCACAAATTGATTGCGCTCACGGATCCGCGATCGCTATCTCTGCGCGCGGATGTGATCCAGTGATGAAATCGCGATTGGCCGTAGGCTCAATCCGTTGCCGGCGGCGCAGTACAGACTTGCTCGTAGCGATAGCGTTGTTTCGTCAGGCCAACGTATTCGAAGACATCAAGCGTTTTTTCGTAGGCCGCATGCGTAATTTCCACATGCGGCGTCCAGCAGCCAAGCTGCTGATACGTCGCGATGCAATCGGCGAGTACGTTTTGATCGATATTGGGAAAATACGGCTTTTCCGCCGTGGCAATCTCGGCGGCCGGCGTCTCGTTCATGTAGACCCGGGTCTTTCTGTAGGCACGCATGAACGCCTTGGCCATATCAGTTTTGAGCCAATCGCGGGTCGCCGCAAGGCTCGAAAAACCGCACGGTCCGATCTGTTTGCCGACTTGGGTCACAACATGTCCGATGCCATCGGCTTGCAGTTGCTGCGGAAATGGGCCCTGCTGCTGAACGTACCGCCCGTTGCCGTGACGAAAAGCTTGGTCGATTTCGGCGGCGCCGCCGGGGCAGATCGGTTTTATCTTGTTGAAATCGATGCCCGCCTTGTGACACGCGTACTTGAACATGGCGATCGGCTGGCCGCCCTTGAACATGACGACTTCGGCGCCTTCCAGCTTGTCCCACGTGAAAGCGGGATCCGCCTCGCGCCCGGTTAGGAAGAAACCGTCCATCTCATTGACCTGGGCGAAATGCACCGCGGCCGGCGTCTCGCCTTTGTTCAGTGACGAGAACCCCTGGCTCAGCGCTGATTGAACGACATGTGCGGAACCATCTTCCAACGCGGCAAGTGCCGAGCCGTTCGGCGGCGCAATCGACCACGCTGGATCCAGACCTTCCGCCTTGAGGAATCCACCCGACATCGTCGAGATGAGCGGCGAGTAGAACGCCGAAAACAAGGTGAACTGAATGTTGATTTTGTCCAAGTGCCTGTACCTCGCATGGGCAAGCAACTGAAAATTTCGTGGGGAGCACACATACTAAGCTGTTCTGTGATCGACTCCGAATATCGCCTCATGCTAATGGGAGAGATGATTCCGTTTTGCGATCGATCCCCGCAGCAGTTCGGCAATTTCCGTGTCTCCGTGATCTTCGGCAACTTGGAGCGCGGTCTTTCCATTCCCCATAGCGGGGAAACCCAGTGTGTTCGGGTTCGCGCCCTTGACGATGAGGAGCCTCATCATTTCCAGGTGCGTTGCCAAAAGACCGTCCCGGTTCTGCGCGGCCCTCGCGAGCGGCGTGATGCCGTCGGCGTCTTTCGCATCGACCACGGCGCCCTTGTGCAGCAGTTGCTGCACGACCTCCAGATGCCCCTGCTGCGCTGCCATCGCGAGCGGCGTAACACCATCTTTGTGCTTGCCTTCCACTGCCGCGCCCTTTTCCAGCAGTAGTGTTACGACGTCAGCATGGCCGTAGAAAGCGGCGATCCATAGCGGCGTACAGCCATCTTCGGCCTTGGCGTCAATCGATGCACCTTTCTCCAGCAGCAGTTTCACGACTCCAAGGTGTCCTTCTTTTGCGGCGATATAGAGAGGCGTGGCACCGATGGATTCCACCAGGCCTTTTACCGCCAATACCTTCATTGTCGCGGGATTCGAATAGAACGCGGCGGTCGACGCCGGCGCACCACGATAGTTGGCCTTGGCTTCAATCGCCGCGCCCTTGTCCACTAACAGGTTCACCACTTCAACATAACCTTCCTGGGCGGCAATCGAGAGCGGCGTGAAACCGTATAGATCCTTGACATTGAGCGAGGATGGATCGTCCATGATGATGGCACCTGCCTGAGCGACGTCGCCCACGCGTGCGGCATCATGAAGCGGCGTTGCGTCCAACTGGGTGGAGCCGAAGGCGAGCGAAAGAACGAGAGCGAAGTTTGGCAGGCCGCGTAACATGGTCTTTCTATCCCTGATCAGGCGCGACGAACCCGCGTGCCTGCATCTGACAGCACGATTGGCCTACGGATCGCTCAGTCCTCGCCCTGATCGGGAGTCACATCGATATTGTCGATGAGACGGGTCGTACCCAGCGTCGCCGCGGCAAGCACAATCAGCAAATTCGGATGGTCGTAGCCTTCCGGGTGCGGAATCCGTAACGCAAGGCCATGGCGTATCGCAACGTAATCGACTTTCCAGCCGCGACGTGCGAGCTCGGCGCGGCCAGCAGATTCGAGGTTCGCGTAATCGTGGCGCCCAGAGGTAATTTGCTCGGTGATGTCGCGCAGGACGCGGTGCAAGTTCGGCGCCTCGGCACGCTCCGTTGGCGACAGGTAGCTATTGCGCGAGGACAGCGCAAGTCCATCGTGCGCGCGGATGGTTTCCGCTGGCACGATCTGGATCGGAAGATTGAACTGCTGGACCATTCCCCGAACAATCTTGAGTTGCTGGCGATCTTTCTTGCCGAATACCGCGACGTCCGGCCGAACGAGGTTGAACAGCTTGAGCACGACGGTGCACACGCCCTGAAAGAATCCGGGACGAAACGAGCCCTCAAGTTCCTCGGCCATGACTGGCGGATGTACCTGATAGACCTGCGGTGTCGGATACATCTCCTGTTCGAGCGGCGCGAACAGTATGTCGACGCCCACACGTTCGAGCATGGACTGATCGGCGTCGAAGGTTCGCGGGTAGCGGTCGAAATCTTCGTTGGGCCCGAACTGCAGGCGATTGACAAATATACTGGCCACGACTGCGTCGCCGTGCTTGCGCGCGATGTTCATCAACGCCAGATGGCCCTCGTGCAAATTGCCCATCGTCGGCACGAAAGCGACGCGATCGACGCCAGCGAGTTGCTGCGACAATTCAGCGGCGGTTCTGACAATTTGCATACGTGCCCGCGGATCTACGTTGCATTGACGGGCGCGGCAGCACTCGGCGTCGCGCAGGGAATTTTATCAGTAACAGTGTTCCGGGCCCGGGAACGAACCATTCTTCACGGCAGCGATGTACGCCGCGATGGCCGCTTCGACGCTGTCAGATCCCACCATGAAATTGCGAACGAAGCGCGCAGGAGGACCGGCCTGGATGCCAATCGCGTCGTGGAGCACGAGCACTTGCCCGGAGCAGCCTGGACCGGCGCCGATACCAATGACGGGCACGCCGGCTGCTTGCGTCAGGGCCACTCCGAGCGATTGCGGAACGCATTCGACGACGAGCAGCGCAACGCCGGCCGCGACCAGCGCGCTGGCGTCCTCTAGCAGAGCGGCAGCGCCATCCTCGGTCTTGCCTTGAACGCGATATCCCCCGAGCGCGTTAACCGATTGCGGCTGCAAGCCAATGTGACCACACACCGGGATGCTGCGGGTGTTCAGGAAAGCAACCGTTGGCGCAAGCCATGCGCCCCCCTCCAACTTGACCATCTGCGCGCCTGCCTGCAGTGACTCGACCGAGGCCGCATAGGCCTGCTCGGGACCCTGCTGGTAGCTGCCAAAGGGCAGGTCCGCGATCACCAGCGGCCGGTGACAGCCTGCCGCGACGCAACGCGTGTGGTAAAGCACATCGGCCAGTGTTACCGGCAGCGTCGAGTCGTGTCCCTGGATCACCATGCCGAGCGAGTCCCCGACGAGCAGGACATCGATTCCGGCGCGCTCGGCGAGCGCGGCGAAGGTCGCGTCGTAGGCAGTCAACATCGCGATCTTCGTGCCCTCGCGAGCCATCTGCGCGAGCTCGGGGACGCGAAACCGATCGGCGGCGCTGCTGCGAACGGACGTGGCGGGCATCGTGTACGGTGTCATAAAACACAGCCAGCCCTATTTTAGGTCGCCGTAAAAAGTGTCGACACTCCCGCCAGCGGACTCGACCGCCGATGTATGGCTTTCTCGCCCTATTTGCCCGGCGCGACAAGGCCAAAAGCGGCGCCAGCGGGATCCACGGCGTTCAGCACCATCTCGCCGCCAGGAACCTCCATCGGCCCTTGCGTGACTCTACCACCCCTCTTGGCGATTCGGCTTTTGGAAGATTCAATATCGGGGACGCGGAAATAGAAACCCCATCCCGGTGGACTGCCGCCCGGAGGATTGGTCATCATCGCGCCAATGCCAACATCGCCGTGCTGAAGAAAAGTGTAGTCGCCCATCTCTCCCATTGGCATGGCGCCCGATTTCACGATGCCGAAGATCGAGCCGTAAAAAGCGAGCGCCGCGGCCTGATCGGGCGTTCTCAGCTCATTCCAGCTGACGTGGCCCATCGTCATCCTCCCGAAGGCGGTGCTGGTGCCTTCACTCGCGCCGCGCATCACGTAGAACGGGATACCCTGCGGGTCGGTGACCATCGCGATACGGCCGACGTCAGGTATGTTCCATGCGGGCATCAAGACTTTGCCGCCGGCCGCGACGATCTTGGTCACTGTGGCATCCACATCGTCGACGCCGAAGTACGCGAGCCAGACGGGCCGGGCGCCGTGCTGGCGCATCTCATCGGTCAGGCGCAGGACGCCACCGACATTGCCGTCGGGTGCCGCGATCATGCGGTAGTCCATGTCGCCGGCGGGCTTCGGGCCGATGTTCCAGCCCACCACGTCGTCGTAGAATTGCTTGGATGCGTCGGGGTCCGAGGACATCAATTCGTACCAGATGAAACTGCCATGGGGATTGGACATCATGCGTCTCCTTGTTGTTCGTCAAGCATGGTTTAGTGGCCCGCTTACATCGGCAAGTTGGCGAGTGGCCGAGTCTGCATCGCGAGGACGCGGCATGCACCACGTTACTTCATCGTGGCCATTTGGGCACGCAGGCGCTCCTCCTGCTCTCTCAGCTCGGGCGTGAACTCGGCACCGAAGTCCTGCGCCTCGAACACTTGTCGAATCTCGATCTCTGACTCGCCCGGGAAGGGGTTGGGGCAGCGCTTGACCCAATCGATCGCCTCCTCCTTCGACTTCACCCGCCAAATCCAGAAGCCGGCGATTAGCTCCTTCGTCTCGGCGAACGGACCATCGACAACGGTCCGTTTCGACCCGGAAAATCTGATGCGCGCGCCCTTCGAACTTGGCTGCAGTCCTTCGCCCGCAAGCATCACGCCGGCCTTCACCAGTTCTTCGTTGTACTTGCCCATGTCGGCAAGAAGCTTTTCATCCGGAAGGACACCGGCTTCGGAATCCTTCGTGGCTTTGACAATGACCATGAATCGCATTGTGAATCTCCGTCGCTATTTATTGGGAGCGCAGCCTACTGGATCGAACATCTGGCGCACTTCGGTTTCGCCCTCCCAGCCCGGCCAATGTTTCTTGTGCAGTTCCATGAAGAGGACCGCGGATTTCACGGCTTCCTCCTTCGATTTCAATTCGAACTGCGCGTAGCCGCCGACAATCTCCTTGGTCTCGGTGAAAGGTCCGTCGGTAACGGTCACTTTTCCGCCGGAAAGCCGGACCCGCGCACCTTGCGCAGTGGGCCCGAGGCCGCCGTTCCCGAGCATCGTGCCGGCTTTGGCTTCCTCTTCGACGAGTTTCGTAATGGCATCCATCAGCGCCTGCGGTGGCGGCCCCTGGTTCTCGGCGTGCTTGACAATCATCATGAATCGCATGGTTGCATCTCCGTTAGGTTTCAAGATAGAGACGGGCGTGCGGTTGGTTTCGACCGGCTAACCCGGGCTCTACTCACTAGTCGATCAGGAAACCACAAAGTCGACAGCATCGTTACCTATTTTTTGAAAATATCGGCTCGTGTCTTCAAAGGGACAGTTCCCTGATCGGGCGCACCTCGACACTCCCCACGCGCGCCGGTGGGATTCTTGCGGCCAACTGGATGGCCTCATTCAGGTCCTTGGCCTCGACAAGGTAGAACCCGGCAAGTTGCTCCTTGGTCTCGGCAAAGGGACCGTCGGTGACCGCCATTTTGCCATTGCGGATGCGCACGGTTGTTGCCGTATGAACCGATTGCAGGGCTTCCGCGGCAATGTGGTGGCCGCTCTGCCGGAGCGCGTCCACGCAGGCCTTGCACTCGTGGTCGGCAACGGTCTCCAGCTTCTTCTCATCGAGGTACACGAGGCATAAGTATTTCAAGGCTCACTCCTGTTCGAGGTGGAACATCGCGGATCCAGAATCGAGTGTCACGCCAAGGCCGTAGAGGATGCCGGTCCAGCGGCCCTCGACATAGCTCGCGTGCTCCGGTGGGATATTTTCGTGCCTCAGTTTGAGCATGCAGCCCTGCGCAAGAGGAGCGATCGCTACAGCCACGCGGGTGACGAGATCAGGGTGTGGTTCCATCGAAAGTGTGAATGCCAGGCGGCGGTCCGGGACGATCTCGATGTATTGGCCCGTGTACCTGATGATCCTGCCGGCTTGCAGCTGCTCGACAAAGCAGAAAGAGCCGCCCACGCGGCCATCGATTTCGACGTGCGCCATCGGCTGCGACGCAGTCGCGAACAACCACCTGCCCGCGACCTCTGGGTCGAGCCAGGCGTCGAACGCGTCCGCCGCCGAGGCACCATAGCGATACGCGACACGTATCGTGGCGTGCGGTTGTACCCCGACACGCGCCTCATCGTTCCGCCGCCGCAAGGCCGCAGGTTCGACCGCGCCCACGTGGTGCGTTCCCCAGTCGGGCAACGCGGTCGGCCGGTCGGCAACCCCGGATTTCACGTCGATTTCGGGCTCCATGGCGGTCTCTTGACTACCGTCGCTCGATCGGACCCGATTTCGGGACC
The DNA here is from genome assembly GCA_963732105.1 of uncultured beta proteobacterium. Lineage (GTDB taxonomy): Bacteria > Pseudomonadota > Gammaproteobacteria > Burkholderiales > Casimicrobiaceae > PALSA-1003. The sequence goes on along the minus strand of CAVSYL010000004.1, from coordinate 16,897 downwards.
CGAGTGGCCAATCTGATCGGCGCAGGCACCAGGCAGCGCTGTTCGAGGGCACCCGCCAGCGTACGCATCACAACGAGGACAACCCGCTGGCCAGCCCATCTGATGTCGCGCCTTCTACGCTGCCACAGGAATAGCAACAGCGCCAACAGCGTGCCGCCCGGCAACAGCATTTCCAACATGAGGTAAGGGCCCACCTTCTGCCCAAATTTCCGCACTATACCCAACCAGCTCATCACGATTTGCATGGGTCGCTCCTGCCTGTCTTTGACCGAGCCCAGGATTCATTGGGCCTCATCAACTAGTCGAATGGGCAAACTCGAAATCGACACGCGACCCAATTTAAAGCGACAAGGGACCTCACCCCCTCTTCGATCGGTCCCGCCTAAGGGCAGTTCAGTCCTGCAGCTCGGCCAACCGACGCTCGAGGAACCGGCGCTCGGGCTCCTGCCGGGCAAGCGCGATCGCGCGTTTGTACGCAGCGCGTGCCTGGTTGGTCTTGCCCAATCGCCGGCACAAGTCCGCACGCGCGGCATGGGCCAAGTGGTAGCCCTTCAAATCGCCGCGCGCAAGGATGGCCTCGATGAGGGTGAGCCCAGAGGCCGGACCATCGCGCATGGCGATTGCGACCGCGCGGTTGAGCTCGACCACCGGCGACGGCTCGATCTGGAGCAGCACGTCATAGAGGCCTGCGATCTCGCCCCAGTCCGTGGCATCGGCACTGGCTGCATCGGCATGTACCGCTGCGATCGCCGCCTGGACTGAGTAGGGACCGGCCCGCCGTGACGCGAGCGCTCTTGTTACAAGCGCCGATCCCTCCGTAATTTGATCGCGGTTCCAGAGTGAGCGGTCCTGATCATTGAGCAGAACCAACTCACCCGCCGGCGAGCTGCGCGCGGACCGCCGCGACTCTTGCAGCAGCATCAATGCCAGCAATCCGATCGCCTCAGGCTCTGGCAACAATTCGACGAGCAGCCGCCCGAGGCGTATCGCCTCGCCAGACAGATCGACTCGGGTCAGCGACTGACCCGAAGATGCGGAGTAACCCTCATTGAATACGAGATAGATCACGCGCAGGACGCTGTCCAGTCGCGCGGCAAGTTCTTCAGGCTCCGGGACCTGGTAAGGGATACGGGCGTCGCGGATCTTTGCCTTCGCGCGCACGATGCGCTGGGCCAACGTCGGCGCGGCGCTGAGAAAGGCCTGCGCGATCTCTTCGGTCGTCAGACCGCAGACTTCGCGCAAGGTCAGCGCCACCTGCGCTTCGGCTCCCAGCGACGGGTGACAGCAGGTGAAGATGAGCCGCAAGCGGTCGTCCTCGATGGCTTCGCGGTCCCATGGCACGGTCTCATCGATGACGGCATCAACCTGCTCGGCAACATCCTCCATCGAATCGAACCGGGAACGTCGGCGGATGCCATCGATCGCCTTGAAGCGACCGGCCGACACGAGCCACGCGCGCGGATTCGCGGGAACGCCCTCGATCGGCCATTGCTCCAGCGCTGCGCGGAAAGCGTCGTGCAGCGCCTCCTCGGCGAGGTCGAAGTCGCCAAGCAGTCGGACCAATGTGGCGAATACGCGGCGTGATTCCGCACGATAGATGGAGTTGGCCACCTCGCGCACGTGCTCCGCGCCGTCCTTGACGGATGACAACTTGTCGCCGTTGGTTTCCATAGTCGATGACCGCTACCGATAAACCGACTCGATCAGTTCGATAGCCAGTTTCCGCCTTTGTGTGCGGGGCCAAGGTTTTCGTCTGTGGCACCGAGACACAGCTTCGTTCGCGGGGCCTGTTGACCGCCGCGGAGCGCAGCGCGTTCGCGTGCTCCGGTGCGGGATATGGCGACTTGCGGTCGGCACTGGACACTCGTTGGACACTCATTGGACAGTGCCCATTTCCGACAAGCGTGAGCCTGCAGACGAGATTATATTGGATAAAGCATGCGTAACGTTAGCGACCAGCGCCTCACTGAGACCGTGCCAGGCGCATGTACGGGCGATGCGTTACCGCCACATTGTTGATACCCGAAATAGCTCGAGCGCCAACGGTCCTGCGATTGCCAACCATGTAATCGCCACGAATACGAGTGCAAGAAAGACGGCTGCACTGCCGAGGTCCTTCGCGCGCTTCGACAGCCGATGCGTGTCGAGGCCGATTCGATCGATCGCCGCCTCGACGCTGGAATTGAGCAACTCGACGATTAACAGCAGGACCACCGAGCCGATGAGCAGCACGCGTTCGGCTGCCGTGACCGGCGCAATACACGCCAGCGGAATGAGGACCACGGCGATGAATATTTCCTGCCGGAATGCGCTTTCGTGGTCAAAGGCGAGACGAAGCCCTGACAGCGAATAGAAAAACGCATTGAAAATCCGGCGCACGCCACGTTGGCCCTTGTGCGGACTCTCGGACTCGTCGGCGGCGCCCACGCCCGCCTCCCTGCGTCCCCGAGTAACTGCATCTGCATTGCGTAGCATCGACTCCCCCCGCATCACTACGATGCCGCGCAAGACTATCGTCAGCACATTGCACCTGAAAGTCTTCGGCATGACAGGGAAGTGACACTGCGTCACGCGCAAAGTGCTGGTTGGGAGGAATGACGAACAACCGCCTTGCCGCTTGTCACAATGTCGCCACCTCGCCGTCACAGGCACTTCGCATTTGCCAGCTAGTGTCCGCGCATGCAAATGCAACAACTTTCCGAACCGATCAGACGCGACATCGAGGCTGCGCTCGGGCGACATTTTCGCCGCGGTCGCGAAGCTGTCTAGCGCGGCCAGCGAGCATCGATGAACCCGGAACTCCCACCATCAATGCGGTTCCGGGCAATCTGGATTTCCGATATGCACCTTGGCACGCCGGGTTGCCAGGCCGTGCAATTGCTCGATTTCCTGCGCCGCACCGAATCCGACTATCTCTATCTGGTCGGAGACATCATCGACGGCTGGCAATTGCGGCGCCGCTGGTACTGGCAACAATCGCACAACGATGTGATCCAGAAGATCCTGCGTAAGGCCCGCAAGGGAACCGAGGTCGTTTACATTCCGGGCAACCACGACGAGGCGGTTCGTCATTTTCTCGATCTCGCATTCGGCGACATCCTGATCCGCGACGAGGCGGTTCATCACACTGCCCGCGGATTGCGGCTTCTGGTCATCCATGGCGACCTTTTCGACGGCGTCGTGCAATACGCCAAGTGGCTCGCTTACCTCGGCGACTGGCTTTATACGCTGACCCTTCGCCTGAATCTTCACGTCAACGCGATGCGCGCACGACTCGGACTGCGTTACTGGTCGCTCGCGCAATTTCTCAAGCACAAGGTGAAGAACGCCGTTAGCTACATCGTGGCCTTCGAGGAAGCGGTCGCCGCCGAAGCGCGTTCACGCCAATTCGACGGCGTGGTGTGCGGTCATATCCACAAGGCCGAAATTCGAGACATCGACGGCATTCTCTATTGCAACGACGGCGATTGGGTCGAAAGCCTGACCGCTTTGGTGGAAACCTTGGATGGCGAACTAAGAATTCTGCGTTGGCACGAAGTCATGGACGCTACAACACCGAAGTCATTCGACAAGGAAATTACCGATGCGCATTCTGATCATCACCGACGCCTGGTCACCGCAAGTTAACGGCGTCGTCACCACCGTCAGAAATACAGTGCGGGAGCTGGAAGCCGCGGGCAACGAGATCGGTCTGATCACGCCCGACGGCTTTCGCACCATGCCGTGTCCCACGTATCCTGAAATCCGCCTGGCCCTCGCGCCGGGTCCACGCGTCAGCCGGATGATCGAAGAATTCGAACCCGACGCGATCCATATCGAGACCGAAGCGCCCCTGGGAATCGCCGCACGACGACATTGCATCGCTACCGGCTATCCATTTACGACCGCCTATCACACGCAGTTTCCTGAGTTCATCCACGCAAGATGCCGACTGCCGCTCAACCTGACGTATCGCATGATGCGCTGGTTTCACGATCCCGCCGCGGCGGTCATGGTACCGACTGCCGAAATGGTTCGACGCCTCAAGGAACGTGGCTTTGCCAATCTTGCATTCTGGTCGCGAGGGGTCGACCCTGACGTATTTGCACCGGCGGAACGGTTGGCCTTGCCGGGGCGGCCTATATTTCTATATGCAGGCCGGGTCGCGATCGAGAAGAGCATTGAGGATTTTCTCGAGCTCGACTTGCCGGGGACCAAATGGGTGGTTGGCGACGGGCCGGCACGCGCCGGCCTCGAGGACAAGTATCCGAAGACCGTGTTTCACGGCGTGAAGCACGGGGCAGACCTCGCCTACTACTACCAGCAGGCCGATGCGTTCGTGTTTCCTAGTCGAACCGATACGTTTGGCTTGGTTCTCGTCGAGGCGATGGCCTGCGGCACACCTGTGGCGGCATACCCCGTCTCGGGTCCGATCGACGTCGTGCGCGAGCCGTCAATAGGGATTCTCTCGGAGAACTTGCGGGACGCCGCGATAGGGGCACTCGATCTCGATCGCTCAGCGGTGCATCGCTATGCGCGGCAATACACGTGGGCTGCGGCAACGCGTCAGTTCGTGTCAAACCTTGTCCCGATCCGCGTTGCTGCCGCGGCTTGATCGTATTATGTTCTGAGCGTGCTCAAGAACGTGGGGCGCCTCCTGACACAAGCCGCGGGCGCGAAGCCTTGCGCGCGGGGCGCGCTGCGGCGGAGTGCCATTCCGGTGATCCATAGAGGCCGCTGACGACGTCTGCCGAAAATTGGGACACCCATTGCTCTCTTGGCCCGCCCCAATAGATGTTGCTGCGCTTAGTGATGATGTTGGTTACGCACACGGAATAGTTCTCAAGCCAGGTCGTACCACCCTCTCTCGCCTGTGCCCGTCGAATAACAATAGTGAACGCTTCGTGGCTGAAGCCAAGTCGACTCAGCTCGGACTCGAAGTCCTGCCTTTCACCCAGCTGCTCCATCACCTTGCAGTCGCCTTCGCATCGGACAGACATCGGGCCCCCTCCCAAATGGCGCAGACCTCTATAGTTACTCCGCGCCGTTACAGCAATATGACAGGACCCCTAGTGTCGACAGTACGCACGACACTACATTGGTGCCGATGGAATAACTTCACTCGTGACCGTCTTTTCCACTTTTGGGCGTAGCCGCTGATTCGAATGCCTTGACCGTGTTGTCGCCATCATCGACAAAGTAGACGCCGCGCTCACCGGGCACGATCGCGATGCCGAACAGCGATCCGGCACCGGTTGCTGTTTCCACCGTCTTTACCGCGATCTGCGAGCCACCGGGCGTTGTCTCCACCAGGTTTCCGTCGCCCGCATTCGCAGTAATGATGTGGCCATTGGACGCAATGGCAAGCCCAAGCGGGCCGTTGAGCGCACCGTTAAAAGTCACGTCAACCCCTGTGGCGGCCGTTGTTTGGCGCGTCAGCGCGTGAGGTATGGCGGCGATTCGATTGTTGAGGGTGTCAGCTACGTAGAGTGTCCCATCTTCAGCCAACCCAACGCCGGTCGGGCCAATCACCAACGCGTTCGGGTCTGCGGTCTCCGCAAACCCCGACCCGATTTCCACGGTCGGTCCTAGCTCTGGCATTCCATCGCCGTCCTTCGGCACCTTCAGCGCAATGCGCAGCACCGTGCCCCCGTTAACCTTGTGCGGAGCGCCCACTGTTACGCCGCCATTGAGGACGTTGCTGACAAACAGCCAAGCTTGATCCACGTCATCCAGGCTGGTCATGTCCCAAGGTCCGTTGATGCCGCCGCCCTGAAAGGTTTCGACCACATTGCCAGCGCTGTCGAGCACGATCAGGCAGCCGGCGGCGGCCGTCGCCGATGTTCCATCGGTCGTGGGAAGACTCCCAACAATCACCCAGCCGCGTTTGAACACGGTCAACGCGGTGGTCAGACCCACGCCACCAGGGCATCCCGCCACCGTACTTGGATCGATCTGTGCAAACAGGGTTAGCGTCCCTTCCGGGCTGACCTGGACAATAGTCGCTCCGGTGCCTTGCTGATTCATGCTGTTATTGAAGTTGCTTATCAGGATGTTTCCGCGCTTCAGCAAGCCAACCGAACGCGGCACAACCACAATGCCATACGGATTCACATCGCCGTTGGCAGGAACGGTGGAAGCAATGAGATTTTCAGTATCGAAGCGATCCAAGAATGGACGATGATCGTCAGCCAAGGCGCTCCGGGCGAACGCAAGGGTCGCAATCGTTGCAGTCATCAAGCAGAAAGTGGGGAAACGGCCGGTACGGAATGGTGACATCGCTACCTCCTGTCAACGAAAAGGCTCGTGCAGGGAGCGTTACGCCCAAGCGACCTGACGGACCTTGATCGGCGCTAAACAACAGTAGTGCTGCTGGCTGGAGTGCCTTGCATTGCGACGAACAAGACGCCAATCGAACCGTCGCACGTGACTCCACGACGCAGGCCAATACGCTAACAAAATCTCGCGCCCCGGTATTCCGCGCCCATCGCGACGTCAGCGATTTGTAAGCTTTCGAGCCCGGCGCAGATCCGCATTCACCTGCGCATTTGTTCTTCGGCTCGCAGCAAGGGTGCAGGAGAGATCTTGATCGGCCCGGAAAATGGTACGTCCATATCCAGAATAAGATAGATCGACCCTGCAATCAGGAACGCTGACGCAACCAAAGTCGTCACCACCACCGCGTTTCTTGGCGCTCGGTATCCGAAGCTGGCGAAAATCAGCACGAGCCATGCGACCACCATCACCAGGAATGGCGTCGGGATCATTCCTTCTGACTCCTCGATCAGCGCCCAGCGGCGTCGCACTACATTCTGATAACCGACCTCGGCATCGCGCCACATCTCGGTACGAACAGGATCGGATGGCCGCATCGCCATCAGCGCATTTCCGACTTCCTCGAGCAGCGACTCTGCCGTACGATCTTCCAGGACTGGAGAACCATCAGCGCCCCATGTGCCATGGATGGCCTGACGTACATAAGCGCGCAGTCGCTGACGGACGTCCGAAGCTTCCGGACCATAGTGTCGCAGTGTCCGATCGAACAGGATTAATTCCGTCGAGAAGGCATGGATACTTCGATCGATGCCTTCGAACGTATTCTTGGATGAGTTGACCAGGAGTCCGAGCACCAGCGAAGTCAGGACCACGAAGACACCGGACGCGAGCCTGACGACGTTGTACGTTTCGTCTTGACGGTGGCGGGCCGGCAACCTCTCGGACAATATGAGGCAACCCAGCGAAGCGGAAACCAGGCAGACAAAGATCGCGACCGCGATGAGCACTTCATGCATGATTGGGCCAATCGACCACGTTGTTTAGCCAATCGCGTTAAATGGGTCGCAGGTCCAAGACGCGATTAGTGCGGCTGGTGCTGACGCACTCCGCATTCTTGCCATCGCCGCTTGCTCCACGGGCAATCGTCGTAGCCGAGACCGCGCAAGAGTACTTCATAGTAAACTTGTTCACCACAGTTGAAGCGGGCGCCGCCCGACCGACCGGCCGGGTCGAGCCACAAGGCGAGTGAACAGGGGGCCACATGAAACGTCGATGGAGGACCAGGGTCGCTGCGCTCTCTGCGCTCGTACTGCTGCCGTGGTCGCTGGCCGGCGCGGAGACAGGCGTCACGGCGACGACGATCCTGATCGGCCAATCGGTGAGTTTGAGCGGGCCGACGGGGCCGCTCGGGCAGGAGATGCAAGCCGGTGCCGCCGCCTATTTCAAATACGTGAATCAGCACGGCGGCGTCAATGGCCGCACCATCGTGTTCAAGACACTCGACGACGGGTACGAAGTCGACCGGACCGTCGCCAACGTCAAGACGCTGATCAACCAGGATCACGTGTTCGCGCTGTTCGGCTTGCGCGGGACCGCCCACACCAATGCCGCGGCCAAGATCTTTACACCCGCGCATGTGCCGCTGTTTGCGACGTTTTCCGGGGCCCAGTCGCTGCGCGAACCGTTCAACCGCTACCTGTTTCACGTCCGCGCCAGCTACGCCGACGAGACCGACGCGATTTTCAAGCAACTGAGCAACATGGGGCTGAACCGGATCGGCGTGTTTTATCAGAATGACGCCTATGGCAAGGAAGGACGAGCGGCGGCGGAGGAATCGGCGAAGAAATACAAGCTGGCCATTTCCACCGTGGGAGCGGTCGAGCCCAACAGCAGCGATGTCATCAATGCGGTGGCCGCCATCGCGCGGATCCAACCCCAAGTCGTGGTCATGTACGCGAGCTACAAGGCGAGCGCGGAGTTCGTTCGTGGCATGCGCGCGGCGCAGTACGCGCAATTCATGAATCTTTCGATTGTCGGCGCTACCGCGCTGGCCAAAGAGCTGGGCAACGACGCGCGTGGTATCGGGGTGTCGCAGGTCGTTCCGTTTCCGTGGAACCTTGGCATCCCGATCGTCAAGGAATATCAGACGGTGATGACGGCGCAGACGGGGAAGAGCGACTACTCGTTTCTGACGCTGGAGAGCTATCTGTCGGCGCGCATCCTGGTCGAGGGGTTGCGCCGCGTGGGCCGCGATCTGACGCGCGAGAAGTTGATTGCCGCGTTGGAAACCATGCACGATGAGGACTTCGGCGGGTTTCGCGTGAGCTTCTCCCCGACCGATCACGCCGCTTCAAAATTCGTCGAGCTGACGGTCATCGGCAAGGATGGACAAATCCTTCGCTGATCCCGATCTCTTCGCTTGTCCTTTCCTCGCGGCGCTCACCCGCTAAACGTGGTGGGTGCAATGGTCGATGTGGCACGCGTGGCAGGGTAATTGCTACGTGGTTGCCAGTAGACCCGAATTGATCTTGGGGTCGCCGCGAATGCCGCACTCGGTCACTTTATGTCTTTGATCGTCAGTGCCGGCGAGAGGAGCATTGATGAAGCCACGACTATTGTTCACTGGATTGCTGTCACTGGGCCTGCTTATTACGATTTGTGATGAAGCGCTACCCAGCACAGACCAACCGAGCGCGTCGGCGACACGGCCAGAGCAGAACATAGCGAGTCTGACCAAGCGCGCCGAAAGCGGCGACGCAAGGGCTCAAAGCGATCTTGGCGCGATCTATCTCAAGGGTGGCGACGGCGTCTCCAAGAATGCGGCGAAAGCGATCGACTGGTATCAAAAGGCGGCGGCGCAGGGCAATGCCGACGCCCAATACGCACTTGCTCTCTGCTACTCGGAGCCTGCTTTATGGAATACGGGTTTGTCGGTGCCAGACTGCGCGAACGCGGTTCCGAAGGACAACGCCAAGGCTGACGCGTGGTTGCAGAAGGCCGCGACACAGGGACTCGCAAGCGCCCAGTACAGCCTTGGCCAAAGGTATCGCCTCGGCGAAGGTGTTCCCAAAGACGCGGGCAAGGCCTTCGAGTGGACCAGGAGAGCGGCAGTACAGGGGATGCCAAACGCCCAAGCGTGGCTTGGCGTGGCGTATCAAGCGGGCGACGGTGTTCCCGCAAATTTTGCGAAAGCTGCGGAGTGGTATCAAAAAGCAGCGGTACAGGGCTATATGCCAGCGCAGTTCATGCTTAGCGGGTTGTACGAAAGCGGCCGGGGCGTTCCGCAAGATACGGTCCTCGCTTACGCATGGTCCGATATCGCGGCTAGACCCGGCAACGAAGGTACCGCATTTGCCGTGATGCGCCGCGAAAAAATCGCACGCCGAATGTCTGCAGCCGAAACCGTCGAAGCGCAACGGCTCTCCTCATCCTGGACGGAAGGCCAGGCGCTGATCCGCGAAGGCAATCCAGCAGCCCGTGCACGCCGTCGCGCGCCACTCCCGGAAGCATGAGCAATCCATCGCGGCGCGCTGTTCTCGGTCAGCAGCGCGGTTGGGAGATGCCGCGATCGACGTAGCGGCACGATCTCTCCTCGTAAAACAGTTCGAACGTCGATTCACAAAGTAGATCCTGGGTTCAGGGCTGCGCCAGCAGCTTAGCAATGTTAGGTGAGATAACCTGTTGCGATGGACTCACTGATCGCCGCCGCCGCGCGCGCCCTCGTTGTCGGTGACGCGCTCGGCGCCCTCAAGCGCGTTGGCCTGCGTGAGGACCCGCCGGCGCTCGCGCTGCGCGGCATCGCGATGGCTCAACTCGGCGAGCACGCGCGCGCTCGGGAGCTGCTCCGGCGCGCCGCCCGTGGCTTTGGCGGTCACGAAGAGCTGGCGCGCTCTCGCTGTGTCGTTGCGGAGGCCGAGGTCGCCCTCGCGATGCGTGACCTGCGCGGCTCGCCGCGCACGCTGGCGGCCGCGTCGGCCACGCTCGAAGCGCGCGGCGATCGCGCCAATGCGCTGCACGCACGCCTGATCGCGGTGCGCCGTCTGCTCCTGCTTGGCCGCCTCGACGAGGCCGCATCCGCCTTGGCCTCAGTCGGCGCTGGGCCGCTCCCGAGCCGACTGACAACCCCCTCGGGGGGCAGCGAACGGAGTGAGCGTGGGGGCCGTTTTCTGGGCGGCGCTGGGCCGCTCCCGAGCCGACTGACAACCCCCTCGGGGGTCAGCGAACGGAGTGGGCGTGGGGGCCGTTTTCTGGACGGCGCTGGGCCGCACCCGAGTCCGTTGCCACCGTCGCTGCTGGCCGTGGCCGAGCTGGCGGCGGCCGAGCTAGCGCTGCGCTCCCTGCGGACAGCCCCGGCAATGGAGGCGCTTGACCGCGCCTTTGATGCGGCGGAACGCGCGCGGGTACCTGCGCTCCTGGCAGAGGTGGCGGAGGCGCGCGCCGCGCTCGATCGTCCCGCTGCTCGGCGCGTCCACGCGGGCCACGATCAACCACTGCGCCTGGACGAGGTCGAAGTGCTCCTCGCCTCGGACGCGTTGGTGGTGGATGCCTGCCGTCGCGGATTGCGCGCTGGTGGCATCTGGCGTCCGCTGGCCCGTCGGCCGGTACTGTTCGCGTTGGCGCGCTCTCTCGCGGAGGCTTGGCCTGGCGATGTCGATCGGAATGATCTGATCGCGCGCGCGTTTGGCGCCCGCCGCCCCGACGAGTCGCACAGAGCGCGTCTGCGTGTCGAGATCGGCCGATTGCGCGCACTGGCCGCGCCGCTTGCCCGCATCGAGGCCAGCGAACGCGGCTTCGCACTCATACCCAGGGGCGAGCGCTCCGTCGTCGTCTTGGCCCCGCCCATCGATGGCGACGAGGCGTCGCTGCTGGCGTTGCTCGCCGACGGCGCGCCTTGGTCCACGTCGGCCCTCGCACTGGCCCTCGGTGCCAGTCAACGCACAGTCCAGCGCGCGCTCGTCGAACTGGAAGCCGCGGGCCGCGTGCGCTCCATCGGACGCGCTCGCGCGCAGCGCTGGCTGTCGCCGACGCTGGCCGGATTCACGACGAGCTTGTTACTCCCGGTCGCGCTGGAGCTCGGGTAGATTGGCGCCACCGCGCCACTACAGCGCACCTTAAGGAGCCAATCGATGACTCGAGCTCAAGGCAGCACAAGCAAGACGAAAGCGCACGCGCCGACGCGCGCAGCGGAGATCGTACGTGAGTACGGACCCTTCCCCAGCGCCGACCGAATCAATGGCGTCACCCACGACGGCCGCCGCGTCTGGGCCGCGACCGGACCCAACCTGATCGCCTTCGACCCCGCGAGCGGCCAGGTCGCGCGCACGCTCGCATGCGCAAGCGACGCCGGAACCGCGTTCGACGGCACGCACCTCTACCAGATTGCCGAAGCGCGCATCGACAAGATCGACCCTGCCACGGGCAACGTCGTGGCGTCTATCCCGTCGCCCGGCAAGGGCGGCGACTCGGGACTCGCGTGGGCAGAGGGCAGCCTGTGGGTGGGACAGTACCGCGAGCGCAAGATCCACCGGATCGATCCCGCGACGGGCGCCATTCTGCGCACGATCGAGTCCAACCGCTTCGTCACCGGCGTGACCTGGGTCGACGGCGAGTTGTGGCACGGCACTTGGGAAGACGACGAGAGCGACATCCGCCGCATCGATCCGAAAAGCGGCGCCGTGCTCGAGCGACTGGAGATGCCGCCCGGCGTCGCCGTCAGCGGCATGGAGTCCGACGGGGCAAACCTTTTCTATTGTGGTGGCGGATCGAGTGGAAAGGTCCGTGCGGTGCGCCGTCCGAAACGAGGGCAATGATGACTACTGCGACTGGAGCACGTGAATCAGGAGAGCAATGATGAGCGACCACAAAACCGGGACACGTCAGGAGTGGCTTGCCGCCAGGCTGGAGCTGCTCGAAGCGGAGAAGGATCTCACGCGGCGCAGCGACGAACTCGCGCGGCGACGTCAGGCGCTGCCGTGGGTTCGGATCGATAAGCCGTATCGTTTCGATACCGACGACGGAAGCGCCTCGCTGACAGACCTCTTTCGACGGCGCTCGCAACTTCTGATCTACCATTTCATGTTCGGGCCCGACTACCAGGCAGGGTGCCCGTCGTGCTCGTCGATCGCGGACGGCTTCAACGGCTTTGCCGTCCATCTTGCGAACCACGACGTGATGCTCATGGCGGTGTCGCGAGCACCGCTCGACAAGCTGCAGACGTACAAGCGGCGGATGGGGTGGACGTTTCCCTGGGCGTCGTCGTTGGGCAGCGACTTCAACGTCGACTTCAACGTCTGGTTCACGGAGAAGCAACAGCGGGAGGGCGGCATCGACTACAACTACCGGCGCGAAGGGGCGTGGCAGTTGCGCGGCAACGAGGGTCCGGTCGCCGAGATCGCCGCCACGACCGGAACCGATGTCGCCACCTACATCCGCGAGAGGCCGGGCGTGAGTGCGTTCGCACTCGAGGATGGAGTCGTGTACCACACCTATTCCGCCTACGCGCGCGGACTGGACGGCCTCTGGGGCATGTACCAGTGGCTCGACCGTGCACCCAAGGGGCGCAACGAGGAAGGGATCTGGTGGCGCCGCCATGACGAGTATGTCAACGAGGGCACGAGCGCGCGCTGAAGGGAAAGGGATGCGATGGACATCGAGACCCTAAGCAGCACGCTGGCGCAAGATTATCGCGGTTGCTACGTTCAGAGCGGTCATCTGGCTCGTCGTTGCGAAAAAGCGCATCATGAAAGCCCGATTCGGTAGCGCCGTTCCACAGCGTTCCCAATCGCAACTCCAGGGAGGTTGAGATGATGCATTGGATATGGACTATTCTGATCGGTTTCGTGGCCGGACTGATCGCCAAGGCGGTCACGCCCGGCGCGGGACCCTCGGGGTTTTGGCTGACGGCGATTCTGGGCATCGCCGGCGCGATCGCCGCGACATTCATCGGCCAGCTCATGGGTCTCTACTCCGAGGGCCAGCCGGCAGGCTTCATCGCCTCGATTCTCGGTGCAGTGGTTCTGCTCGTGGTCTATCACCTGATCGCGAGAAAGTCTCAGTAACCTGACACGGAAGGAGAATCTCATGGGACTGATGGACATGGTTACGCAAGTCGTTGAGTGGCGGCAGCGGTGCACAGCAATTCGGCCAAGTCGCACAGAATGCCCCGAGCGATGTGCTGGCCAAGGGACTGTCGGCAGCATTCGCGTCCGACCAGACGCCCGCGATCGGAAACATGGTGGGTCAGCTGTTCGGCCAGTCGAATGGCGCACAGCAGGCCGGAATGCTCAACCAGCTCATCGGGGCGCTGGGTCCTGGTGTCATGGGCGGCCTCGCCGGAGGTGTGCTCGGCAGGGTGATGTCCCCCGGGCAAACGCAGATCACGCCCGAGCAGGCCTCGCAGCTAACGCCACAGCAGGTACAGGACGTGGTGAATCACGCGAACGAAGTGCACCCGGGTGTCGCTGACCAGCTAGGCCAGTTCTACGCGCAACACCGGAGTCTTATCAATACGCTTGGCGGCATCGCGGCGACCGTGGCGATGATGAAAATGAAAGATCATATGTCCGGGCAATCGTAGATTTCGACGAATTGCGAACCGGCAGATGAGCACTTAGTCGCTGGGCGAGATCTCCGCAGCCACGCTTTGCCACGTCGAGTTCGGAGCAACGGCTGCGTAGGCTCCGCTTGCCGCTCCCCAAAGATGTATCCCGGGATAGCTTGGACTTGCAGTCGCAATGACAACTCGTCCCGCGAAGCAATTGCGCATTTTGATTCTTGGCGGCACGGGTTTTATCGGACCGCACCAAGTGCGATATGCACTGGCGCGCGGGCATGCCGTGACTCTTTTCAACCGGGGTAGAGCGCCGTCGGGATGGTCCGGACCCGTCGAAGAATTGATCGGCGATCGAAACACGGGCGATTTGAAGGCACTGGAGGGGCGCGAATGGGACGCGTGTATCGACAATCCCACCACGCTTCCGTCTTGGGTGCGCGACGCCGGCCGCATCTTGCATGGCAACGTTCAACAGTATGTTTTCATTTCCACGATCTCGGTCTATGCCGAGAACGGCCAACCCGCCGACGAGTCCGCCAGTCTCGCGAGATATTGCGGCACGGACGCGATGTCCGAGACCGTGGATTCATTCCGCGCGAACGTTGGTGAACTCTATGGGCCTCTCAAAGCGGCTAGTGAACAGGAAGCACAGAAACAGTTTCCGGAAACGTCCACGATTATCCGTCCCGGCCTCATCGTGGGACCGGGCGACCCGAGCGATCGCTTTACGTACTGGCCCGTCTGCCTGTCACGAGGGGGCGAAGTCCTGGCGCCTGGCGACGGGTCCGATCCGGTGCAGATTATTGATGTCCGCGACCTCGCGGAATGGACAATCCGGATGATCGAATCGCGCACGTTCGGAACATTTAACGCGACCGGACCCGAAAGCCCCATGCACATGCGTGCGATGTTAGCCGGCATTGCGGCAGCAATTCACTCTGACGCACGGATCACGTGGGTCCCACGAGAATTCCTTGAAGGCGAGAAGGTTGCCCCGTGGAGTGATATGCCGGTATGGGTCCCTGGTGAAGGCGACACCGCCGGGTTTGCAAAGCGCAGCATTCGCAGGGCCGTTGCGGCTGGACTAGCCTTCCGGCCCCTTGCGATCACCGCCGAGAACACGCTTGACTGGTTCAAGCGGCAACCGGCGGATCGACAAGCAACGTTGAAAGCGGGCTTGGCGCCCGCTCGCGTGAGCGAGTTGTTATCAGCATGGAAATCAGCTTCGCGCGAAGGCCGACACAGTGCGAAGGGAGCCTGATGCTGATCAGGGACGCGGCTCCTTCCAGACCCCTAACGGACATTACACGCCAGGACAGCATGCTTACGACCTACCCAGCAAGTAAATCGCAGGACGGATCAGTGCCGCCTGGCGTAGCGTGGATCGACCTATTCAATCCGACGGCGGAAGAAAGAACCAAAGTCGAACGCGAATACGGACTTGAACTTCCATCACGCGAGGAACTGAGCGAGGTCGAGTTGTCCAGTCGCGTTTCAGAAAAAAATGGCGTCCTGTTCTTGAATATGCCGGCGGTCTCCCGCGCCGCCTCACCTGATTCAGCGCCTTCGCCCTTGGGCTTTGTCTTGTCGAACGCCGTCCTGGTAACCGTGCGCTACGCGCCCCTGCGCTCGTTCGAGTCCGTCGCGGAAAGAGTGTCGAACGACAAAGGCCGACGCACGGGCATCGATGTCTTCAGCGAGCTCATCGATGAAATGGTCGATCTCAGCGCTGACTTGCTAGAGGAGACCGCCAGGGATCTCGATGCGATCTCGAGTGCCATATTTTCAACCCGCATCGACGGGAGCCGGCATGCGCCGAAATCCAATGATGAACTGCGCGACATTCTCACTCGGGTTGGGACGGCAGGTGAGCGCCTTTCGCGAATTCGCGCCACCGTGCTTGGCCTGCAACGAATCGTGACCTACGTATCCGGCCGGGAGCGAGACTGGATTTCCCGAGCAGTGATAACGCACCTTGGAACACCTCAAAGCGACCTGGTCTCCCTAACCGAATACGAAACGCATCTTTCCGACAAGGTGCAGTTCCTCCTCGACGCGGTACTTGGATTTATCAACACCAAGCAAAATGACATTTTCCAGGTCTTGACCGTTATCTCGGTCGTGGGTATTCCTCCGACGCTGGTGGCCAGCATCTATGGAATGAATTTCAGGAACATGCCGGAGCTGAACTGGGCCTGGGGTTACGAATATGGCCTCGCGTTAATCGTACTCAGCGCGGTTGTCCCGATTCTCTGGTTCAAATGGCGGCGTTGGGTTTAACTTGACAGTCCGTATTGGAATGCACCCGCGATCCACCGTCTCAGCCCAGGTCGATCGATCGTGTTGTAAGCGCGCTGCAAACCGGTAACAACACTGACACGAGTAACGCGACGAGCCGCGATGTCGCGATACAATTGACGCTACTGTTCGGATGGAAATCGCCATGGCACGCTTTCTTTCTTGCGCGCTGCTCTCACTAGGCCTCACCCTGCCCGCTCACGCCGCGCTGGACATCGGCGACACTGCACCTGCGTTCGTCGCACAGGCCGCACTCGGAGGAACAGTCTATAACTTTTCGCTGGCCGACTCCCTGAAGAACGGGCCAGTCGTCCTTTACTTTTTTCCTGCGGCGTATTCCGAGGGTTGCTCCATTGAAGCGCACGATTTCGCCGATGCCACGGAACAGTTCAAGGCGCTCGGTGCATCGGTAATCGGCGTCTCCGGAGACGATATAGAAACATTGACCAAATTTTCAGTCCAGGTTTGTCAGAGCAAGTTTCCCGTTGCCTCGGATGCGACGCAGACGATCATGAAGTCATTCGACGCCGTGATGCAGACGCGACCCGAATACGCCAACCGTATTTCCTATGTGATCGCTCCCAACGACACCGTCGTGTTCCAATACATGAGCTTGAATCCATCGAAGCACGTGGAAAAGACGCTCGCCGCAGTGCGAAGCTGGTTGGATAGCAAAGTCAAAAAGTAGAGCGAGCTGTCCTAACACCACCACTGGGGCTCGTCACGGCTCCCAGTTTTGCCGAGACAGATGGCCGGGAAAGCCGGAGGCGATATGACTGCATCTGCTGGCCA
>CAVSYL010000003.1:0-5669 GCA_963732105.1 uncultured beta proteobacterium | reverse complement strand
GGATCAGTTCCGACATATGTTGATCAACGGTCGTCGACACCCGGCCGTGCGGAAGCGGTCGTCACACCCGGTGCGACGTTGAGCACAACACTCAAAATTTCTGCTGCGGTTTCATCGTAAACGCCAAAAGCGCGCCGACCAGCATCAATATCATCGACCCGATGAATGGCCAGTCCCAATTGCCGGTGGTGTCGATGATCCACCCGCCAACCACCGGGCTGATAATTGCCGCGAGTGCCGACCCGGAATTCATGATGCCGCTGGCAGTACCCGAATACTTCGGAGCAATGTCCATCGGAATCGCCCACATCGGGCCAATCGTCATTTCTGCGAAAAAGAACCCGAGGCTGAGGCAAATGGCCGCGACAGCGATGTCGTGCACGAACAGGATCGGAAGCAGCGATGCCAACGATGCAAGATTGCAGACAACCACCATGACGCTGCGCGACTGGGTCAAGTTGCCCGTTTTGCGCAACAGCCGATCCGTCGTCCAGCCGCCAAGCCAATCCCCAGCACGCCGGCGAAGAAGACGCCAGACGAAAATATCGCCGAATTCTTGAGATTCAACTCAAAGTTGTGCAGGAAGTATTGCGGGATCCAGCTCAGAAAGAGCCAAAGCGTCCACCCGTAGCAGAAATACACCACCGTCACGGGCGCCATGCGCCTGATCAGCGGCGCCCACGGCACCGGCGGCGCCTCCTTCGCACCGACGTAGGGAGGAAGTGGCTTGATTTCTTCCGGAGTGATGGCGGGATGGTCGCGCGGGTTGTCGCGAAAATACCACGCCCAAACGATCACCCAGACGAAACTGAATGCGCCCAATATGATGAATGACGCGCGCCACGAATACGCCAGCATGAGCCACGTTACGAGGAGTGGCGTCGCGGCGTTGCCGATACGCGCGAACGCGTGCGTGATGCCTTGAGCCAAGCCGCGACCGCCAGGAGGGGTCCAGTTCGACATGGCGCGTGTTGCCGTCGGAAACGTTGCGCCCTCGCCGAGGCCGAGCAACATCCGCGCAAGGACCATCGATGCGAACCCACCCGCCAGCCCCGTCAAGACCGTCGCGCCCGCCCAAATGATGGAGCAGATTGTCAAAGTGCGTCGCGGTCCGAATCGATCGCCGATCCAGCCGCCGATGATTTGGAACACGAGGTAGAAGTACGCGAATGCCGAAAAAACAAACCCGACCTGGGTATTCGACAGACTGAGTTCCTTGCCGAAAACGGCGGCGGCAGTACTGACGTTCACGCGATCGACGTATGTGATGAAATACATCGCGCATAGCAACGCCAGTACCCGTGTCGTCGAACGACGCAGCAGCATGATTCCTCCCTAGTCCTAGTCTTATTATCGTGCCAAAAAAGCGGTCCAGATCAGATACGATGGAGCCACGCAGCGTCGCAGACTGTCGCTGCTTGGATTAAATGGCACTCAGGGCCGGGATGGTCTGAGGCGAGGCCGTCTGTGCGCCGGCGAGAAAGGCAAGCGCTGAATCCACGCCGCCCCGCCGATGCGGCACCTGCGCCGCCGCCAGCCCCATCTCGACGCCGCACAGCGTCCCACACAGCGTCAGGTCGTTGAAAAAACCCAGGTGGCCAATGCGGAACACACGACCCGCCAGCTTGCCCAGACCCATGCCAAGCGACATGTCGTAGCGCGCCAGGATTTCGCGGCGCAAGGCGTCGGCGTCGTGACCATCAGGCATCAGTACGCCGGTGAGGGCGCTGCTGTACTCGGCAGCATTGCGACAGAGAATATCTAAGCCCCATCCACGCACTGCGCGCCGCGTGGCTTCCGCGTGCCGATCGTGCCGGGCGAAAACGTTGTCGAGACCCTCCTCGAGCAGCATGGCCGTCGCTTCGTGCAGGCCGTACAGCATGTTGGTCGCTGGCGTGTAGGGAAAGTAGCCTTTGCGGTTCGCCGCGATGATTTCATCCCAGCCCCAATACGCCTTCGGCAGGCGCGCCGACTTGCTGGCGGCGATCGCTCTGTCGCTGACCGCGTTGAACGACAGACCAGGCGGCAGCATGAGGCCTTTCTGCGACCCGGCGACAGTAACGTCTACGCCCCATTCCATATGGCGATAGTCGAGCGAAGCAAGCCCCGAGATGGTATCGACCATGAACAGCGCCGGATGGCCCGCACGGTCGATCGCCTGCCTGATCGCGGCAATCCGGCTGGTCACACCGGTCGACGTTTCGTTGTGAACGACGAGCACAGCCTTGATCGCATGGGCTGTGTCTTCGGCAAGCCAGGATTCGACCACGGCGGGATCGACGCCGCTGCGCCAGTCACCGGGAACGAAATCGACAATGAGACCGAGCTTGTCGGCGATCTTGCGCCACAGCGTTGCGAAATGCCCGGTTTCGAACATCAGCACGCGGTCGCCCGGCGACAGCGTGTTGACCAGCGCGGCCTCCCAGGCGCCCGTGCCCGATGCGGTATAGATGACGATCGGGCCCTCGGTCTGGAATATCTGCTTCAGCCCCGCGAGTATCTCCAGCGTGAGGCGGCCAAATTCCGGCCCGCGGTGGTCGATCGTCGGCTGGTCGATCGCGCGCAGAATCCGATCGGGCACATTCGTAGGCCCGGGAATCTGCAGAAAATGGCGGCCGCTGGGATGATCGTCCAGTCGCAGCATGAGGTTCTCCACCCTGGGTAACAGCAGCTTGGTATATTGTAATTGTAGCGCAAGCGCGATGGCGCGTCATGAATGCACCGATCGAACGAACTCTCGTGATGGATCGCCGGCTGCAGCAGGCCGCCGACGCGTCGCGCCTTGCGCAGCGCCTTCGCAGCGAATGCCGCGGTGACGTGATGTTCGATGGCGCATCGCGTGGCCGCTATGCGACCGACGCCTCGATTTACCAGATATTCCCCATCGGCGTCGTCGTGCCGTGCGACGAAGACGACGCGAAGACCGCGCTCGCAATCGCGCGCGATATGAACATTCCCGTGCTGCCACGCGGCGCGGGATCATCGCAATGCGGCCAAACCGTCGGCGAGGCCCTGGTCGTCGATCACAGCAAATCGCTGAACCGTATCCTTGATTTCGACAAGGAAGCGATGACGGTGAGCGTGCAACCGGGCGTCGTTCTCGATCAGCTCAACGCATATCTGCAACCGCACGGCGTCTGGCTCCCGGTCGATGTCAGCACATCCGCGCAAGCGACCATCGGCGGCATGTCCGGCAACAATTCTTGCGGTTCGCGCTCGATCGCGTACGGCAATATGGTGCACAACGTGATCGGCATCGACGCGATGCTCGCCGACGGCAGCGAAATCGCATTCGGGCCCGTCGCTGACATGTCGCGCTCCGGTCGCTGCGGGGCATTGATTACTGCACTTGCGGGCATCGGCGAGCGCGAGCGCAGCGAGATCGCGAAGATGTATCCGCACGTATTGCGGCGGGTCGGCGGGTACAACCTCGACGTTTACGCGCCGCAAAGCGTGCGTCCCTACACGTCGGATGGCTCGGTCAACCTCGCGCATCTGCTCGTAGGTTCGGAAGGAACGCTCGCTTATTTTTCGCGCATCACGCTGCAACTCGCACACCTGCCCGCACACCGCGTGCTGGGCGTCGTCAACTTCGCGTCGTTCCGCACGGCAATGGAGTCGACGCAGCACATCGTCAAACTCGAACCCACCGCTGTCGAGCTCGTCGATCGCACGATGATCGACCTCGCACGCGACAATCCGGCGTTTCGGGCGATCATCGACCGCGCATTGATCGGCGAGCCGGAAGCAATCCTTCTGGTCGAATTCGCGGGTGGCGAGGCCGGCGAACTGGTAACGCGGCTGGATCGGCTGGTCGAACTGCTTGGCGATCTCGGCATGCGTGACGCCGTTGTGCGCATGACCGCACCTCAGGCGCAGAAGGAATTGTGGGAAGTGCGCAAGGCGGGACTCAACATCATGATGTCGATGAAAGGCGACGGCAAGCCGGTGTCGTTCATCGAGGATTGCGCCGTTCCGCTCGAACACCTCGGCGAGTACACCGAGCGCCTGAGCGACGTGTTCCGCAAGCATGGCACCACGGGCACGTGGTATGCACATGCGAGCGTGGGTACGCTGCACGTGCGACCGATCCTCGACATGCGGCGGCAGGGCGCGACACAGATGCGCGCCATCGCCGAGGAGGCTGCCGCGATGGTACGCGAATACAAGGGCGCGTACTCGGGCGAACACGGCGACGGGCTTTGCCGCGGCGAGTGGGTCGCATGGCAATTCGGACCGCGCCTCAACAGCGCCTTTGCCGAGATCAAGGCACTCTTCGACCCGACCAATCGGATGAATCCCGGCAAGATCGTGGCGCCGCCGAAGATGGACGACACTTCGTTGTTCCGGTTTCCGCCTGCGTACCGGCGCGTCGCGATCCAACCCAAGCTGGATTGGATTGGATGGGACGTCGAACGCGATCCACTCACCGCCCGCGAGACCAGCCCCGGTACCGGCGGCGATCATACGCATGGTCTCGCCAAGGCAGTCGAGATGTGCAACAACAACGGTCACTGCCGCAAGTTCGATGCCGGGACGATGTGCCCGAGTTATCGCGTCACGCGCGACGAGCAACACACGACGCGCGGGCGTGCGAATACGCTGCGTCTGGTGCTCTCCGGCCAGCTCGAGGGCGAGGATCTCGCAGGTGACGCGGTCCATGCGGCACTGGATCTATGCGTATCCTGCAAAGGTTGCAAGCGGGAGTGTCCCACGGGCGTCGACATGGCGAAACTCAAGGTCGAAGCGCTGGCAGCCCGCGCCGACCGCCTGGGTACCTCGCTGCATGATCGGCTGATCGCATATTTGCCGCGATACGCACCAGCCGTCAGCCGTGTGCCGTGGCTGCCCGCGCTACGTGAACGCGTCCCCGGCGGCGCACGCGTCGCCGAGCGCTGGTTCGGCCTCTCGTCGCGACGCGCGCTCCCGCGCTGGCAGGGTAATTTCCTGCGTGAGCGATCGACCACTGCCGTAACCTCTACCAAGGCGACCAAGGAAGTGCTGCTGTTCGTCGATACATTCTCCAACTACTTCGCCCACGAAAACGCGCATGCGGCGCGCGTCGTGCTCGAAACCGCCGGATACACCGTGCACAGCAATGCCATGACGGAAGGGCGCCCGCTGTGTTGCGGGCGCAACCTTCCTGACCGCAGGCATGGTCGGCGAAGCCAAATACGAAGCCCGACGCACGCTCGATGCGCTGCTCCCTTACGTGAAGCGCGGCGTCGCCGTCGTCGGGCTGGAGCCATCGTGCCTGCTTGGTCTGCGCGACGAATTTCTGGACTATGGCTTTGGGGCCGATGCACAGTTGCTCGCGGCCAACGCGCTGCTGTTCGAGGAGTTCCTCGTGCGCGAGAAAGCCGCGGGCAGGTTTGCCGTCGTGCTCAGCCGCGCGCCCGCCTCCGAAGCCATCGTCCATGGTCACTGCCATCAGAAGGCGTTCGCCGCTATGAAGCCTGTCGCCGAAGTGCTCGGATGGATTCCAGGCATGACGGCGCGCTTAGTGGATTCGAGTTGCTGCGGCATGGCAGGCGCGTTCGGTTACGACGTGCGTCACTACGACGTCTCGATGGCAATGGGCGAAATTGCGCTGCTGCCCGCAGTGCGTGCCGCGCCGGCATCGACGCTGGTAATCGCCGACGGTTTCAGTTGCCGCCACCAGATCCGCG
>CAVSYL010000002.1:0-84964 GCA_963732105.1 uncultured beta proteobacterium | reverse complement strand
CTGGCAAACCGTCCCGGGCGCCACGAAGACCTGGCGCGTGATCGCCTTAGTTTGCGTCACGCCGTTAAGCGTGTAGTTGAACGTTCCGGTGTTGCCATCAGTGAAGGTGAAGGTCACGGTTCCGACGGGCGTCAGGACGACGTTCGCCGGCTTGAATGGCACCGAATTGAAGGGGGGCCCCGTCGTCTGGAAGAGCGTCCCGCTGTAGACGCCAGGCGCCGTCTTTGGCGCTGTCGCGGAAAGCCACAACGGCGTGCGATCGGTATTGTAGGTGAACCACGTCGCGAAGATCGTGTCGCTTTGATGCGTGAGGTTGACGCCCCACCCCGATTCGGATCCCGCCGGCGCGGCCCACCACAGGTCCTGATAGTTGTACGCAAGTGTCAGGTCGGTGAGGAGGCCGAAGGTGCACGTGGGCAGTTGCCCGAACACCTGACGCGTGATCGGCTTGGTTTGCGTAATGCCGTTAACGGTGTAGGCGAACGATCCCGTATTGAGTGTCAGTGAACGTCAGTGTCCCGGTGCCAACCGTCGTGCTCGTCACCTGGCTCGGAAGGAACGGTACCGAATTGAATGGGGGCCCGTTTTGCTGAAGCAGCGTGCCTGTATAGGTGTTGGTTCCAGTTGCAGTCTGCTGCGCCGTCATGCTCAGCCACCAGGCCTTGCCCGTGAGGTCGTACGTAAACCACGTCGCGAAGATTGTGTTGCTCTGATGCGCGAAATTGATGCCCCACCCCGACTCCGATCCCGCAGGGTTTGCCCACCACAAGCCTTCGTAGTTCGGCGGTCCCGGCGCGACGACCTGCACCGCCGTCGCGGGCGACACATTGCCGAAAGCGATCGCTGCCGGCGACACCATCTGCCATTGGAAATTGTAGGTGCCCACTGTCGACGGGACGATCACGAAGAACGTGAAGGTCACCGACGCTCCGGGAGGGACCGTCACCGGCAGCGGAACCGAACTGATGGCCCAGGTCGTGTTGCCAGCAGGAAATGCCGATCCGAGCGTGTATCCGTCGGTAACGTTCCAGGTGAGCGTCGAGGTGTTCGTGTAGGTGACCGTAACCTGCACGGTGGCGCCGGCGGGCACGGTGGTCGGCACCTGCTGCGACACGAATTGCGCCGTCGAGACCGGATTGACATTGGGATTGGGCGTTTCCTGGCCAAAAGTGCCGAACGTCGGCGACAGCATGCGAAACTGCAGCGGGGACGGCGCCGAAAAAACGCAGCCCTGCGGCAGGACATTGAAATTGAACGTGACCTGCTGATTGGGAGCGACGTCGTTCGGAAGCAGCACGCGGTTTCCGGAGCGGCCGCCGTAGGCGTTGCCCTGGATACACCAGTAGTAGTTGTCCTGCGGTTCCTGCGTGGCAAGAAAGATGTTGCCGCTCGCCTGAAACCACGTCGCTGTGCCGGTGTTCTGCATCGTCACCGATACGGGTGTTAGCGTTCCCACCGGAATGAACTGCGGCATGGACTGGGACACAAAAGCGGCGTCGTAGGCCGGCTGCGCTTTCAGACAGGTGCTCTGCATGCAACAGACGAGCGCGGCCATCAACGCCGCCACCTGCAATAGATGCGCCGACACGGCTTGCCAGAATCGAGCCATGTTAGCGTCGCCAGCCACTGATACGCACGATCGCGTTCACTGTTTTCTCGCCAGCGGATTCGGCGTGGGATCGGCGATCTTCGTGAGCGTATTGCAATCGGTGTGATGAAAGGGCTCGGTCTGGCCCCGGATCATCAGCACGGTGTTTTCGTCGTACGACCAAGTCCCATCCGTATTGATCGTCACCTTGATGCGAAACTCGACGGTCTTGAACGCGTAGTCGAGAAACGGATTCGAACAGATGCCGTAAGTTTCCAATCCACGCGTCGCGACCAGCTCGAAGCTCTTGGCGTCGGCGCTTGCGGTGCCCACGGCCAGCGCGGCTTGACCGCGCGGGATAGCAAGCGAATGAATGATCGTTCCCGTCGCCGGCTCCCACTGCCAGTAGCCGACCTGATCGTGGTATAGCTTGGTCAGGCCCGGTTTCACGATGTACGTATGGTAGCGCAGGCAATAGAACATCTGCGGCCCGTTGGTCTGCGGATCGATGGGCTGCAGCTCGATGCGCTCGACATACGCCTGCTTGTGCGGCCCGTCGGCCTTGGGCTTGACGTCCAGCCCGCGCGTTCCCTCCCAGATCCCGGCCATTGCGGTCAAGGGACCGAGATTCTTCAGCGTGTCGCCATCCTGGTTCGATGGCTCGGTGTAAATGTCCTCCGGATATTCGCTCATACTTCGTTTCGTTAGCGGTTTCTCGGTGCCGAATGCGAAAGCACGGCCAACCCGAACGTTCCCGCTTGCAATTGTAGCCAAATATGAACGACACATGCCCGCCTTGTCACTGCGCCGGTACCCCGTTAGGCTCGCAGCCATGCTTATGGTTCGCGATCTCGGCAAGTCTTTTGGTGGCCCCAGGCCACGCGCGGTGTTCGCGGGTATCGACCTCGACCTTGCTCCGGGCGATTACGTGGCAGTCATGGGCGAATCGGGTATCGGCAAATCGACGTTACTCAACCTCGTGGCGGGGCTCGACAGTGCCGATCGCGGTTCGATCAAGCTCGATGGCGTGGAACTGACGACGCTCGATGACGATGCCCTGACGATCCTTCGTCGCGCGCAACTTGGATTCGTATTCCAGGCGTTTCACGTGCTGCCCTATCTCACGGTGGGCCAGAACGTCGCGCTGCCATTGTCGCTGCTACGCGTCGTCGGGCCAGCGGCCGAAAACCGCGTAACCGCCATGCTCGCGGCGGTGGGCCTGGGCGAGCGTATCGCCGCCCTTCCGAGCGAGCTGTCCGGCGGTGAATTGCAGCGTGTCGCGATCGCCCGCGCGCTGGTTCATGCGCCACGGCTGGTGCTCGCCGACGAGCCTACGGGCAATCTCGATCCGGAAAGCGCTCGACAGGTGCTCGATCTGCTGCGCGAGCAGATCAAGGCCAACCGCGCCGCCGGTATTCTCGTGACGCACTCGCAGGTCGCGGCGCAAACCTGTGATCGCATCCTGCAACTGACTGCAACAGGCTTGCGCGAAATCGCGCACCGGTAGGCTCGTTTCTCGGATGCGACACGTCGGGACTTCTGTCTGGCACGCGGTGGTTGCCGGCTCGCTCGCGCAGAACAAGTCGCGCAGCGTCCTCTCGGTACTCGCGATCGCACTCGGCGTCGCGCTCGGCTACGCGGTGCAGCTCGTCAGCGCAGCGGCGATCAACGAGCTCGAACTTGGCGTGCAGTTTCTCTCGGGCACCGCAGACCTTCAAGTCCGCGGCCCGCGCAGCGGCTTCGACGAAGCCATCTATCCGCAGCTCGCCCGCATGCCTGAAATCGCTGCGGCGAGTCCGGTCGTGGAGGTCGACGCGAGGATCGCCGGCCGCAACGACGTGCTGAAGATCATCGGCATCGACGTCTTCCGCGCTGCCGGCGTGCAACCGGGTTTGATCGCCACGCCCGACGATCGCATGGATCTGTTCCGTTCCGATGCGCTGTTCCCGAGTCCCGCGGCGGCGCGTTGGCTTGGGCTCGATATGGGCGCAAGCGTGAATCTGCAGAGCGCATTGCATGTCGTCGCGCTGCACGTCGCGGGGTTGGCTCCCGCCGGCGGCGAACAGCGCTTTGCGGTGATGGATATCGCCGGCGCCCAGACGAATTTCGATCGCGTCGGTCGCCTCACGCGCGTCGACCTTCGGGTCAATCCTGGCGTCGACGTGGAAAGCCTGCGGAATCGATTGCAGGCGCTGCTGCCGGCGGGTGTGGCGATCCAGCGCCCAGACGCCGGCGTCGCCGCAAGCGACAGCCTGTCACGTTCCTATCGCGTCAACATGAACGTCCTCGCCCTCGTCGCGTTGTTCACCGGCGGCCTGCTCGTTTTTTCGACCCAGGCGCTCGCCGTCGTTCGGCGGCGCGCGCAGCTTGCGTTGCTGCGTGTGCTCGGCGTGACGCGACGGCGACTCGTATTGCTGCTCGTCGCCGAAGGCGCGGTAGTCGGTGCGGTCGGCAGCGCGCTCGGCGTGGTCGGCGGATTCGTACTTGCGGAAATCGCCGTGCGCACGTTTGGACCCGATCTCGGCGCCGGCTACTTTCGGGGGCTTGCGCCGTCATTGTCGCTCGAGCCTTTTGCACTTTGCCTGTTCTTCTGCCTCGGCGTCGCCGTAGCGATTCTGGGAAGTTTCGCTCCCGCGCTGGAAGCCGCGAGCGCGGCGCCGGCGCGTGCGCTGAAGGCCGGCGACCAGGAGCGTGCCTTCGTCCGCCTCCGGCCATTCTGGCCCGCGCTGCTGACACTCGCAGCGGGTGCGGGCGCGGCGCTGCTGCCCCCCGTTGCCGGCTTGCCGCTGTTTGGGTACATCGCCATCGCGCTGCTCCTGATCGGCACGTTGATGTTCATACCGCGCATTGCGTCGATGCTGCTCGCGATCGCTCCGATCCCTCGGGGCGCGCCAGCACGGCTCGCGCTATTGCAGTTGCGCGGCGCGCCCGGGCAGGCCGGCGTAAGCCTGGTCGCGATCGTCGCCAGCGTCAGCCTCATGGTGTCGATGGCGATCATGGTCGCGTCATTTAGAACGTCGCTCGATGCGTGGCTCGAGCGCGTGCTCCCGGCTGACGTCTATGTGCGCGCGAACACGGCCGGTAACAGCGCCTACCTGACCGCGGATGACCAGGCGCGATTCGTCGCGCTGCCCGGCGTGCACCGTGTGGAGTTCGCGCGCGAACAGCAGTTGTTGCTCGATCCTTACCGACCGCGCATCGTACTGCTGGCGCGCGAAGGCGGTGCCGCGAGCCTGGCGCGGCAGCTGCCGTTGACCGGCGCATCTCTGACCGTCGCTTCCGCCGCGCCGCCGCCAGTGTGGGTCAACGAGGCCATGGTCGATCTCTACGACTTCAAGCTCGGCGACGTGATCCACCTTCCACTGGCCGGGCGGTCGACCGCATTCACGGTCGCGGGGGTATGGCGAGACTATGCGCGATCGCAAGGTGCCGTGGTCATGGAGCGGTCTCGCTATGTGGCGCTCACCAACGACCGCACCGCGACCAACGCCGCCCTCTGGCTCGCCCCCGGCGCCGACCTGGCGTCGGTGAGCGACGCGATCACGCGCGACATTGCGGGAGGTTCGCGGCTGGACGTCGCGACGCCGGGCGAGATCCGCGAGCTGTCGCTGAAGGCATTCGATCGAACATTTGCAGTCACGTACGCGCTCGAGTTCGCCGCGGTCGTCATCGGCCTGTTCGGATTGTCGTCGTCGTTCGGCGCGCTGGTACTCGCTCGCCGAAGGGAATTCGGATTGTTGCGTCACATCGGCATGACGCGAGGCCAGGTTGCCGCGATGCTCGCCGTCGAGGGGCTCGTCGTGAGCGGCATCGGCCTGGCAATTGGCTTTTGCCTCGGCGCGGTGATCAGTCTGATTCTGATCCACGTGGTGAATCGGCAATCATTTCATTGGAGCATGGAATTGTTCGCACCGTGGGGCGCCCTGACCGGAGCGGCACTCCTGGTGCTTGCGCTTTCGACGTTGACTGCCGTCGCGATGGGTCGCCAGGCGATGGGCGCCCGCGCGATCCTCGCGGTCAAGGAAGATTGGTGACCGCGTTAACCAACGCGGTGCGAGGTCAATGAAAAGGCGGCGCTTTCTCGCCAGCCCGCTGCTGCTCGTCGCCAGCGGGGCCGCGACGGCGGAAGATTACCCGCGCGTGGTTGCTGGCTACCACATGCAGTTTCCGCGCGACTTCGGCGCTCATCCTGCGTTTCGTAGCGAGTGGTGGTACATCACCGGATGGGTACGTGATCGTGACAACAACGATCTCGGCATTCAGGTAACGTTTTTCCGCTATCGTCCTCTCGTTGCCGAGGAAAGCGCCAGCCAATTTGCTCCGCGCCAACTCCTGTTCGCGCACGCGGCCCTCGCCGATCCTCGCAACGGCAAGCTGTGGCATGATCAGCGCGCCGCGCGCGCGGGCTTCGACCTCGCGGAGGCAGCACAGGGAACCACCGATGTTCGCATCGGCGATTGGTCGCTCAAGCTCGCCGACGAAAAATACATCGCGCACATCGCGGCGCAGGACTTCCGGTTCAACTTCGTCTTTTCATCCGGGCAGCCAGTCCTGCTGCAAGGCGATCAGGGCTTTTCGCGCAAGGGCGCGAACGCAGCCAGCGCCAGCTACTACTACAGTCAGCCGCAACTGTCGGTCGCGGGCACCATCAACATCGCAGGCGGCAAGACCGACGTTACCGGGAAGGCGTGGCTCGATCACGAATGGTCGAGCGAAGCGATGGCCGCCGGGGCGGTCGGTTGGGACTGGATCGGCATCAACCTGCACGATGGTGGCGCGCTCATGGCGTTCCGCATGCGCGATCACGCGGGCGGCGATCTCTGGGCAGGCGGCACGGTGCGGGCGGCGAACGGGACTTCGACCCGTTTGGAGCGCACCGACGTCGTGTTCACGCCACAGCGGCGCTGGCGTTCGCCCCGTACCGGTGTCGACTACCCGGTCGCCATGCAGGTGCACGTCGGCGGCGTCGGCTACACGCTCCTGCCGCTGATGGACGACCAGGAGCTGGATTCGCGCGCGAGCACGGGCACGATCTATTGGGAAGGCGCGGTCCGGATGCTCGAAGGCGAGCACGAAGTCGGACGAGGCTATCTCGAACTGACAGGCTACGGGAAAGCGCTCAAGCTATGAATCTGCGCATGGTAACGTGCCGCAAGATCATCGCCATGTTTCCTTCCATGTCTCGTTCCATGTCTCGTTCGATGTCTCGTCTAAGATCGTGACCGCAAACGCCACTGCAAGAACCTCCTGGACGGAAACGCCGACGAGCGTATCGCTCACGGTCGTTCGCTATCTCTTCAGCCACTATTTCTACAGCGGGCTGGGTGTCGCCTGCGGCGTGCTCGGCGTCGCACTGCTCACTTACAGCGTGTCCGATCTGACGACCGCGGTCGCGGCATCGACCGGCGCCCTGGCGGTCAGCATCGCCGACGTGCCGCGGGCGGCCTACGTCAAGCGGCAGCAGCTCCTGGCGGCGCTGGTCCTGACCACCATCACGACCTTGGTCATCCTGCTGTGCGATCGGTCGGATGTATTGCAGGGCATCGCCATTCTCGCGATCAGCTTCGGCGCGGCCATGCTCACTGCATACGGCAAGGAATCATTGCCGGTGAGCATGGCGATCCTGATCATGATGGCCATCGGACTTGGAACTCCCGCGCCCAATGTGCCGCAAATTCTGCTGCACACGGGCATTTTCGCGCTCGGCGGCATGGCCTACCTCGGCTATGCGCTGGCGCTCGCCGTGCTGCTTCGTTTCCGCACCAAGCAACAGGCGCTGGCGGAGTGTCTCTACGAGTTTGCCCGCTACCTGAAGCTCAAGGCGAATTTCTACGAAACCGACGTCGATCTCGATGCAACGTATCGAACCGTGATCGGCCAGCAGGCGATCATGAACGAACGCCTGCAGTCGGCGCGCGATCTTGCATTTCGTGACATGGATTCCGCGCGTGACGGGCAGCTGGCAAACACCCTGATTGCCATGCTCGACGTGCACGAGCACATTCTTGCCGCCCAGACCGACTACGAATACCTCAGGGAACGATTCGCCGGCTCCGACGTGCTGATGTTCCTGCGCGATCTTGCCCTCAAATCGGCGCAGGGGCTCGAACAGATCTCATTCGCGATCCTGCGCGACCGGGAGCCGCGCTCCGCAGTCAACTACCAGGCCGAGCTGCTTGCGATCCGCTATGACCTGGATCACCACTCGAGCGCGGGGATCCCGGACGATGCGCGCGCCATCGCCGTACTGTCCGAAATCTACGAGACGGTCCGGCAAAGCATCACCCAGATCGAACGCCTGCACGTCGTCGCGTGCACCCCCATTGAGCCCAAAGATGTGCTCGGGGGCGCGGACCTGCAACGCTTTGTCACCACGGTGAACCTCTCGCCTCGGCCCATGCTCGATCAGTTGCGGCGTGGGTCGCCGATATTTCGTTATGCGCTCCGCACGATGCTCGCCATGGGTTGCGGCTATCTTCTGGCCAACATCCTTCCCTATGCAGCGCACAGCCAGTGGATTCTGTTGACGCTTGCCGTGATCATGCGGCCGAATTTCAGCCTCACCAAGCAGCGGAGGACCGACCGCGTGGTCGGCAATGCGATCGGGTGTGCGCTTACCGCCTGCCTATTGCATTTCTCGCCTGGACCCGGAGTGTTGTTCGCGGCTTCCTTTGTTTCACTGGCGGTCGCGCATACGTTCGCGCCGATCAAATACCGCTATGCAGCCGCCGCCGCATGCGTGATGGCCTTGCTTCAGCTCCATTTGCTCAGCCCCGACGACCATTTCGCGATCGGCGAGCGCCTCATCGATACCGCGGTCGGGGCAATCTTGGCGTACGGCTTCAGTTTCGTGATGCCGCATTGGGAATATCGCGACTTGCCGAAACTGGCGGCCAACCTGCTCGACGTCGCGGTTCGCTATGCAAGTGCGACACTCGTGCTGCCCGCGCAGGACCTCGAGTACCGGCTTGCGCGCAAGCGCTTCACCGACGCCATCGGACTGCTCAGCGTCGCCTTCGGTCGCATGCTCGAAGAACCCAAGCGTCGGCATTTCGTCAAGGCGGAGCTCAGCAGCTTCATCACCGCGAACTATCTGCTCGCGGCGCATCTGGCAGCGGTCAAGGTCCTGTTGCAGCGTCGCAGAGAGCAGATCGACGCAGCGCGCGCGGGCTCGCTGATGAGCACGACGCGAGAATCCGTGCGCACCGACCTGTCGCAAGCAATCAAGATCCTGACCAGGCAGGCGCAGACAGAAACGGAATTGTCGGGCCCGCGCACGCAGCCCGAACGCGCCGGCATCCCCACCAGCGACCGGAATGCCGATGCATCGCTCGACCACCGACTGCGCAGCATCGTCACCGACGCGCGCAAGATCCGCGAGCTGTCGAACGCGATCGCGACGCCTAAACGCGCCCGCTACGGCAAATCCGAGCGCGACGATATGCGCATCCATTCCCTTAGATTAGGAGCGACGACGCAATTATCCGCGGGAACGCTGACGAGCTTGGCCAGTCCGCCGTCGCGCATGACGCCGATCCCCCTGCGGTTCGTGCACGCGTCGGCGTTGCCAGCAACGCAGGCCGCGCAGCGTCCGCCTACGACGGACAGCCGCACCGCGACGAGCGCCCCGATTGGCATGCCATCCACGCCAAGACCCACCGCGGCGATCAGGCCGGAAACCCGTGACCAAGCGTCACAGGTATCGCCTTGGTCATGGCCTCGTATCCGGCCGTCCACTCGTAGCTGTGCAGGTCGGGGCCGCACAATCCAGTGGCAAGGACCTCGACGATCACTTCGTCGCGCGCGGGCGCTTACGGCTCGGCGACGTCGCGCAATTCGAGGCCGAATGCAGGGCCGATCTTCTGCAGCGCCTTCATCAGAGAGGCTCCGTGCGAACGCCGAGAATTACCACGGCCCGATGCAGAAGGGCCCTGGTGTGAGCGTGCCGTCCGCAAGGTAAACGCGCCAAAGGCCGAGCAGCCCGAATGCTATCAGGATCGCCGCTGCCACCCCGCGCAACGCTGTGGCGTCGAGCAATTCGCGACCTCGGCGTGCAAGCATGCCCAGTGCGAGCAGATTCGGCAGCGTGCCGACGCCGAAGGCCAGCATCACCGCCGCGCCCTGCAAGGGGCCGCCCGCAAACAGCGCGAGCGGCAGCACGCCGTAGACGAGCGCGCACGGCACGAGCCCCCAGGCAAGACCCAACATGACGCGCCCGGTCGTGCCGGGTCGACGCAGCATGGGCGCGATCGCGGGCAGCACCGCGCCGAACAAACGCCCGCCGGCATTCTGCAACGCGGGAATGGGCGACGATCGATTGAGGAGGCCGAGTCCCAGAAAAACGAGGAACACGTTAGCGGCAACATAGAACATGCGCTGCAAGGGCGCCAGCGCGGCTGCGTCCATCGCCCATGCGCCCGCGGTCCCAAAGGCCGCGCCCAGCATCATGTAGGTTGCCAGACGGCCGCCGTGATACGCGAGCTCGCGTGCGAGCACGGTCACCGCAGGCAGCAGCGGGGCCGAAACCGCGGCGTCGGCGTCGCGGGCACTGGTCGAGGCAACGAACCCGCCGCACATGGCAACGCAGTGCATCCCACCCAACGCTCCGACCAGCCACGCGCTGATGAGCACGCTCAGGCCCATTGCGGGTCCGTCCGACGGAATGTCGGGTAGTGGTTACCGTCGACCGGGATTCGGATTACACTTGCCCCGCGC
Organism: uncultured beta proteobacterium; assembly: GCA_963732105.1. Lineage (GTDB taxonomy): Bacteria > Pseudomonadota > Gammaproteobacteria > Burkholderiales > Casimicrobiaceae > PALSA-1003. The sequence continues at coordinate 74,661 of CAVSYL010000002.1, read as the reverse complement.
GTCGCCAGGCGACGCACCACCGAAATGGCCCACTTGCCTTCGAATTCGATTGGTACGACTCCATCCGCGGCACCAGCGATGCGGATCGCGTCGATACACGATCTGAAAGTCCACTGCGCCGGCTGCAGCATGCGCGAGCTATGCCTGCCGGTCGGATTGGAGCTCGAGGCGCTGAACCAGCTCGATGCGCTCGTGACGACGCGCTCGCGGCTCAAGAAAGGTGCAGCGCTTTACCGCGTCGGTGAACCTTTCACCGCCCTGTACGCAATTCGCACGGGCTCTTGCAAGACGACCGTGCTCGCCGAGGATGGGCGCGAGCAGATCGCCGGTTACCACATGCTCGGCGACATCATCGGACTCGACGGCATCGCCGCCGATCGCCACGCGTGCGAGGCGATCGCACTCGAAGATTCCGAGGTGTGCGTGCTTCCGTTCGATCGACTCGAGGAACTGGCGCGAGCCGTCGCTCCTTTGCAGCACAACCTGCATCAGTTCCTCTCGCGCGAAATCGGACGGGACCAGAACGTCATGCTCTTGCTGGGCAGCATGCGCGCAGAAGAGCGTCTCGCGGTCTTCCTGCTCAATCTTTCCGAGCGCTATCGCCTGCGCGGCTATTCCGCGACGGAATTTGTGTTGCGCATGACGCGGGAGGAAATCGGCAGCTACCTCGGCCTCAAGCTCGAGACCATCAGCCGGTTGCTGTCGCGCCTGCAGGAAGAGGGCCTGCTCCAGGTCCAGGGCAGAACGGTCAAGCTGCTGGATCTGGCGGCGCTCAGACAACTCGCGGGTCGACACTGCTGATATGGCCAGGAACCGCGTCATCCCGCGCCGCCGCTTTCTTCGCGTATCGGACATCCTGCCGGCCGTTCGGATTCCAGCAGCGGACAGCGATTCACTTCAGCGGGCGCGCGTCCGAGCAACATCGTCAGCGCCGATGACGCGATGCCCACGGCCCAGAAGCCGATGAATCCGAGCGTATAGATCGCCTCGCGCGAGGCCTCGTGGGGCGCCAAGGACAGGCGCAATTCGTAGGGATCGAAGAGCGCAAAAAAGACCGTCTCCGCGATGCCCGCAACCAGAAATGCCGGCCAGATGATCCACATCAACCGCGTCAGCCGACTCTGTTCCATGGTCGCACCTTCGGTCGTTGGCGGGTCGCGGTACTGCATCACAATGGCCCGCGTGCGGCGCCCATCCTGATTTCACCGAGCTGCCCCAGTACCGTCGTCACGGGAAGGCGCCACAGATCCGATTCGAGCGTGACGACCCATCGTCCCGGCGTCTGCGCGGCCATCGCGCCGACCCATGCTCCATCCGCGGATGGCACGAGCGCGACCACCTGCCCCGGCTCACCCGGATGGAGTACCGTAAGCTGGACCCGCGTCGGCGTCGCTCCCTGAAAGTTCAGGCGGGCACGTACGTTGCCGTCGCGGGTCACCGAAACGATCGCGCTGGGCTCGGACATGGCGGCGACAGATCGGACCCCAAGCTTGCGGTTGATCAGCAGGCCCTGCTTGTAATAGTCGTTGACGACAACACCGTCATCGGTGGTCACGGCCAGCCACGCGCTCGTCAGCGACGCCACCACGACGATCGCCGGGCCGGCCATCAGCAGCCACGGCCACCGTTGACGATACCAGCGCAAGGGACCGCGATCAGCGCGGAATGATGAAGCTTGATTGCTCATGGCGAACCACCTTTTCGTCGTCGACCGCCTGGATGATGAATTCGATCTTATGCGTTCCCGGCTGCAACCCGGCGTCTCCCGCGATCGCATCGACGGGCACCTGCAGGCGCAGCGGCACGAGGCGTGTGGACGCCGCTTCGAGTGTGATCGGTTGGGCGATGCCTGCGACCTGGATGTCGGGCAGACCGGCCGCGGTGATCGTCACTTGCCGGGCGTGCTCATCCGTATTCATCAACTGCATCCGGTAGACGTTTTCGATCATTCCAGGCCCGACTTCACGCGCGAGCGCGCCGCGATCGCGCAGGATGTCGACCTTGAGTGGATTGCGCACGGCCAGAGCGCCTGCCGCGATCAGGACGATCGCCAGCGAAGCTCCGCCGTAGACGAGCGTGCGCGCACGAAAGACGCGCCTCCACATCGCGCCCACGCCCAGGCCCAACGTCACCGCGTGGTCCGTCGTGTAGCGAATCAACCCCGGGGCGTAGCCCATTTTCTGCATGACCTGGTTGCAACCGTCGATGCAGGCCGCGCAGCCGATGCATTCGTATTGCAGCCCCTTGCGAATGTCGATGCCCGTGGGGCAGACCTGGACGCAGATATTGCAGTCGACGCAATCGCCGAGGCCCTTGTCACGCGCGTTGGCGGATCGGGACCGTGGGCCGCGCGGTTCGCCGCGCGCGCGATCGTACGTGATGACCAGCGTGTCGTGGTCGAACATCACGCTCTGGAAGCGCGCGTAGGGACACATGTACTTGCATACCTGCTCGCGCAGCCACCCCGCATTGCCGTACGTCGCGAAGCCGTAGAACAGGATCCAGAACGTCTCCCACCCGCCAAGTTGCCAGGTAATCGCGCGAATGCCGAGGTCGTGGATCGGCGCGAAATAGCCGACGAAGGTGTAGCCGGTCCACAGCGCAACGGCGAACCACGCCGTGTGCTTGAGCGACTTGATGACCAATTTTTCGAGCGAGAACGGCGCGGCGTCGAGGCGGATGCGTGCCAGTCGATCGCCCTCGATCTTGCGTTCTATCCACAGGAATATTTCCGTGTACACCGTTTGCGGGCAAGCGTAGCCGCACCATAGCCGCCCGGCGACGGTGGTAAACAGGAACAACGAGAGGGCGCAGACGATCAGCAGCCCGGCCAGATAGATGATGTCCTGCGGCCAGAACAGCCAGCCGAAGATGTAGAACTTGCGGCCAGCAAGGTCGAACAGCACCGCTTGCCGGCCGTTCCACGAAACCCAGGGCAAGCCGTAATAAATCGTTTGCGTCAGGAAGACCAGCGCCCAGCGCCAACCGGCGAACCAGCCGTGCACCGCGCGCGGATAGAGTTTCTTGCGGATCTCGTAGAGCGCAACCTCTTCGACCGCGGGTTCGATCGGAATGACAGCGCGTGGCAGAGGTCCATTCACGACGTGCGATCGACTGGATGCGCGCAGCGGCTGCTACTGCGCGCCGCCCTGTTTCAGGTTGGACAGTCCCCACACATACGCGGTCAGCAACTGGATCTTGCCGGGATCGAGGAAATCCTTGTGCGCGGGCATGCGCGTGACCGCCGACGGCCTGGCCGCGGCCCTTGCTGACGGTTTCGGCGATCGTCGCCTCGGATCCGCCATAGAGCCAGATCGAGTCGGTGAGATTCGGGGCGCCAAGTTGCTGATTGCCCTTCCCGTCCGCACCGTGACAGGCCGCGCAGATCTGCATGAATTGCGGCCTGCCGATTTCCGCGCGCAGCTTGTCGTGCGGCAGTCCGGACAGCGAGCGGACATAGTTGGCGACGTTCTTCACACCTTCGTCACCGAGCACCGCCCCGAACGGCGGCATGATGCCGTTGCGCCCGTTGGTGATGCTATCCTTGATCGTGTCGGGCTCGCCACCGTAGAGCCAGTCGTTGTCGCGCAGATTCGGAAACCCCTTGCTCCCGCCGGCGTCCGACCCATGGCATTGGGCGCAGTTGTTGAGGAATAGGCGCTCGCCCATCGCGTGCGCCTGCGGATCGGCGGCGACGGCTTTGACGTCCATCGCCAGGTATTTCTGATAGACCGGCTTCATCCTGGCGTCGAGATCGTCGCGCTCGGTCGCCCACGCAGACGCCGAAGTCCAGCCGAGTATTCCGGGCAACTGGCCCAGTCCCGGATAGAGCGTCAGATAGACAAGGCCGAAAGCGATGGTGATGTAGAACAGCCACATCCACCATCGGGGAAGCGGATTGTTGTACTCCGCCAGGTCCCCGTCCCACACGTGTCCCGTGGTGCCAACACCGTCGCCTGCTTGCGTCTTCTTCGACGCCACCTGCACGCGCATCTTGCCCATGACGAACAACAGCACGCCGCACGCAAGAATCGAGACGAGGGTAAGGATCGCAACGTATGCGCCCCAGAACCCGGACGTGAAATCGCTCATCAGCGCTCGCTTGCCGCCTGTTCGTCAGGCAATGCGAAGGGTTCGTTGGCGGCTTCCGCAAATGCCGCCTGACGCCGGCGGCCATAGGCCCAGGCGACGATGCCGAGGAAAACCAGGAATGAAATGACCGTGAACAGGCTGGAAAGCGTCGAGTAGAGTTCCATAGTTACCTCAGGTTGCGCAAGGCGAGTCCCAGACCTTGCAAATAGGCGATCAATGCATCCTCTTCAGTCATCCCTTTGAGCTCGTCGGGCGCCTTGGCGATCGCGTCGTCCGTGTACGGCACGCCGACGCTGCGCAGCGCCCGCATCTTGGCTGTCTCTTCCGACGAGCGGCGCGGTCGCCAGCCAGGGATAGCCAGGCATGTTCGACTCAGGCACCACGTCGCGCGGGTTGTTCAGGTGCACGCGATGCCAGTCGTCCGAATAACGCGCGCCGACGCGCGCCAGGTCCGGACCGGTTCGCTTGCAGCCCCACTGAAACGGATGGTCGTACACCGATTCCCCGGCGACCGAATAGTGGCCATAGCGTTCCGTCTCCGCGCGCAACGGACGGATCATCTGCGAATGACAGCCGTAACATCCTTCGCGCATGTAAATGTCGCGACCTGCGAGTTGCAGCGGTGGATACGGCTTGATGCCCATCACCGGTTCCGTCGTGGAATTCTGGAAATACAGCGGCACGATCTCGACCAGCCCGCCGACCGCGACGACCAGAACGATCAGCACGATCATCAGGCCGATGTTCTTCTCGATGACCTCCTGCGCAGATTTCATGATCTTCTTGTCGCGTTATCGGTCTGTCAGCGCGGCAGCCGCCACGGCATACGGGATCGACGCCTCGACCGGCGAGCCGGCGCCGGCAGTGCGCAGTACGTTGTACGCCATGATCAGCATGCCGCTGAAGAACATCGCGCCACCGAGCAACCGAATCGCGTAGAACGGATAGGTGGCTTTGACCGCTTCGACGAACGCATACGTCAGCGTCCCGTCGTCTGTTGGTCGCTCGCCACATCAATCCCTGCATCATGCCGGCAATCCACATCGAGGCGATATAGAGCACGACACCGATGGTGGCGATCCAGAAATGCGCTGAAATGAGCCGCACCGACCACATCTCCACGCGGCCGAACATGCGCGGGATCAAGTAGTACATGCTGCCGATCGATATCAATGCCACCCAACCCGAGCGCGCCGGAGTGAACGTGGCCGATGCCCCAGTCGGTGTAATGCGAGAGTGAATTGACGGTCTTGATCGACATCATCGGACCTTCGAACGTCGCCATGCCGTAGAACGAGAGTGAGACGACCAGAAACTTCAGGATCGGATCGGCACGCAGTTTGTGCCACGCGCCGGACAGCGTCATGATGCCGTTGATCATGCCGCCCCACGACGGCGCCAGCAGGATCAGCGAAAAGACCATGCCCAGCGATTGTGCCCAGTCCGGCAACGCCGTGTAGTGCAGGTGATGCGGTCCGGCCCACATGTACGTGAAGATCAGTGCCCAGAAGTGCACGATCGAAAGCCGATACGAGTAGATCGGACGTCCCGCCTGCTTGGGCACGAAGTAATACATCATTCCGAGGAAACCGGCAGTCAGGAAGAAGCCGACCGCGTTATGGCCGTACCACCACTGCACCATCGCGTCCTGCACGCCCGCGTAAGCCGAGTACGACTTCATCGGCCAGAAGGAAACAGGCACCTCGGCGCTGTTGACGATATGCAGCATGCGCGATCGTGAGGATGAACGCACCGAAGAACCAGTTGGCGACATAGATATGCGGTGTCTTGCGCTTGACGATCGTGCCGAAAAAGACGACCGCGTACGCAACCCAGACGATGGTGATCAGAATATCGATCGGCCACTCCAGCTCCGCATATTCCTTCCCGCTCGTGAAGCCGAGCGGCAACGTGATCGCCGCCAGTACGATGACCGTGTTCCAGCCCCAGAACGTGAATGCCGCGAGAGCATCGGAGAACAACCGGACCTGGCACGTACGCTGCACCACGTAGTACGACGTGGCAAACAGCGCCGAGCCGCCGAAAGCGAAAATCACCGCGTTCGTGTGCAGCGGCCGCAGCCGCCCGTACGAGAGCCAGGGAATGCCGTACAGGAGGTCCGGCCAGAGATCAGCGGGATGATGACGCCGTCCAGCATCCCGACGATGCCCCAGACGACAGTCATGATCGAAAACTGGCGGACCACCCTGTAATTGAATGTCGCCACCGTCGCTGTGCTCATAGGTCCCGCTCCCGAACCTCAATTGATGCGCTTGAACGCGCGCCCAGGACGCGCAGATCACCGATACAGGCAAAGCGATGCTAACCGGGGGACCCGACGATGGGTTTGATTCAGGTCAAACTGACGAATCGTCGTCCGCAATGATGCGGTGCGCCGGACCTTCGAGGTCGTCGAACTGACCATTCGCCACCGACCACCAGAATGCGCAGCCGATAAGCAGTGCCAGCACCACCGAGAGCGGGATCAGCAGGTAGAGAATGTCCACGTGGAGATCTCAGTTGGCCAATTTCAACGGCGCGACACCTTCGGGGCGCGCCTGCGACGCGTCGTGCCGTTGCGCGAGCCGCAGCGCGTTGCCGACGACGACGAGTGAAGACAGCGACATGCCAAGGCTCGCGGCCAGCGGCGACACGAAGCTGGCGGCGGCGAACGGTATCGCGATGGCGTTGTAGGCAAATGCCCACGCGAGGTTTTGCCGGATGACGCGCATCGTTTGTCGCGCCTTGCCAATGGCGAAACCAACGTGGCCGAGATCATCGCAGAGTACGATCACGTCGGCCGTCCATTGCGTCAGCGCGACGGCACTACCCATGGCCACCGACACGTCAGCCTGGGCGAGGCTCGGCGCATCGTTGACGCCGTCTCCCACCATGGCCACGATTGCACCCGTCGCCTGCAGCCCGCGGATCAGCGCGCATTTGCCTTCAGGCGTCGTTTCGCCATGCCAGTGGTCGATGCCGACCGCTTGCGCCACAAGCTGCGTGGTCGCTGCACGGTCACCCGAGACGAGCGAGACCTCGATCCCGAGCCTGCGCAGCAATTCGACCAACCCGCGGGCGCTCGGTCGCGTTGCGTCGCCGAACGTCATCCATGCGAGCCAACCGCGCTCGTCGGCGAGTGCCACCGCGCAGTGGCGGGCATCGATCTGTTCGGCAGCGGGCGGAATCGGGGCCGCATGCAACTTTCCGACCCAATCAGGACGACCACAGCGATACCGGCGACCGGCAATCATTCCTTCGACACCGCATCCGACGGTCGCGACGACGTCGGTCGCGACGCACCCTGGAGCAGTTGCACCCCGCAGCGCGATAGCCACCGGATGCACGGAACCCTGTTCCAGCGTGGCGGCCAGCGTCAGGCACCGCATAGCGTCTAGTTGCCCAAGCGGGGTGACATCGATAAGCTGCGCGCGACCCGTCGTCAATGTTCCGGTCTTGTCCAGAACGACATGCGTCACCCGCGAGAGTGTTTCCAGAGCGTTTGCGCTCACCATGAGTATCCGCTGGCGACCAAGTGCCCTTGCGGCCGCAGCCAGCGCTGCCGGCGTGGCCAGCGACAATGCGCAGGGACACGAAACGACAAGCACTGCGAAGGTGACCATCAGAACACGCGAAGGGTCGGTGTACCACCAGAAAAGCGCGGCGCCGGCGGCGATCAGGAACAGTGCGGTCACGAACCAACGCGCGACGCTGTCGGCTATCCGTCCGATGCGCGGTCTCTGGCGCGCGGCGCGGTCGACAAGGCGCGACAACGCGGCAAGCGTCGTCGATGCTCCGGCCGCGGTGACCCGCACGAGCAGCGGACTCTCGCGATTGAGCGATCCGGCGAGCACTTTGGCGCCCGGAGCTTTGGACTGTGGCCAGCTCTCGCCTGTGAGCAATGCCTCTTCCACGCTGGACTGACCTTCGAGGACCTCGCCGTCCGCCGGGATGGACACTGCGGCATCGACGCGCACCACGTCGCCGACGTTCAGCTGCGCAGCGGCGATCGTCTCGGCGTCGCGCGTCATCGGATACCCGCGCAGACGTTCCGCGGTTGGCGGCAGTTCGCGGGCGATGAGCCTCGATATCGTCGCCGGCACTCAGTCGCGCGCGAAGCTCGAACCAGCGGGCAACCAGCAGCAGCGCTACGAACATCGTCACGGAGTCGAAATAGACGGCGCCACGCCCCGCGACCGTGGCCCACACGCTTGCGGCAAACGCAGCGGCCGACGCCGAGGGCGATCGGCACATCCATCCCGAGCCGACGTAAGCGCAGGTCGCGCCACGCCCCCACGAAAAACGGCGTGGCCGAATAAAACACGATGGGCAACGTCAACACCAGGCTCGCCCAGTTCAGCAGCGTCTGATATTCGCGTTCGACATCATCGCCGCTGATGTACGCCGGCACCGCGAACATCATCACCTGCATCATCGCAAGTATGGCGATCGACATGCGCGCAAGCAGCGCGCGTCGCTGGCAACGCGCTCGCGCCTCGCGCCGCGCGGGATCGTATGGATACGCGCGATATCCGATCCCGGCAATGGCGCCGAGGAGTTCCGGCAGTTGCGCGATTCTGGCGTCCCAGCGGAGGCGCGCGCGCCGCATCGCAAAGTTGACGGTTACTTCCACGACGCCGGGCCGTTGTTGCAGATACCGCTCGATGATCCATACGCATGCGCCGCAATGGATGCCTTCGAGCAGCAATGAAATTTCCCGCAAGTTGGAATCGACGTGTGCGATCTGACCGGCAGCTTCGGCGGCAATGGCATCGCGCAGCCAGCCATCGTCGACCGTCGGCGGGCAGCGATACGCTGGTTCTTCGTGCATAGAACGATGCGAGACCCGCGGCGCGCAGCGTCTGCGCGACTGCGCGACATCCGGCGCAACAGAAGGCGCGCTCGGCGCCATCGAGATCCAGCCGCCAGTCCGCGCCGGCCGGATTGGCCTCGCCGCAGTGATAGCAGCTCGCGCCAACCCCAGTGGCGACAATATCGAGCGGCGATGCAGCATCGAGTGACAGGGCGGTCATGAAAGGTCCAGCGCCTGGGTCGAGAAATACGTCAGCAGCATGCGCTGGCAGAATTTTACGTCGCTTACGGCGGACGTTAGTTGATCTGCGTCAAGGCGCCCGAACCCCCACACGCCTAGCATCGGCTGTGCCATGACATCCACGTCCCAGCACGATGCGATACGCATTATCGAGGACGAACACCGCTCGCTCGCGGCGGTCTTGCACGGCATGCTCTATCTGGTCAGGCAAACGCGCGAACGCGGCGCGAAGCCCGACTTCAAGCTTCTGGGAGCGATGCTCTACTACATCGACGCGGTCCCCGAGCGTTATCATCATCCGAAAGAAGACAAGTACCTGTTTGCGCTGCTGCACGCACGCTGCCCTGCGGCACGCCCCGTCCTCGATCGGTTGCAGACAGAACACAGGGTCGGCGCCGAGAAAATACGCAGTCTCGCGCATGCGCTGACGCGCTACGAGAATGGTGGCGCCGTTGAATTCGACGCCTTTGCGACAGCCGTCGAAGGCTACGCCGAGTTCCACTGGCAGCACATGCGCTGCGAAGAACACGAAGTGCTTCCGCTGGCGCGACAATACCTGACTGCGGGTGACTGGGAAGCCATCGATGCTGCGTTCACCGGGCACACGGATCCGCTGTTTCGCGAGAAGGCTGGCGACGATGTCCACAAACTGTTCCTGAAGGTTCTCAATCTGGCCCCACCGCCGATTGGCATCGGTCCTCCCCGTTGAGCGTCGTGCGCTTGTCGCGCGCGATCAGCGAAATCCCGACAGCCACCACCCCGCCGCGGCACAAGCAAGTATCACGGGGATCACTCCCATTTTGAACCGGAGCAGCGCGATCGCCGCGGCGACCCCTAACGCGAGCGCGACGAGGTCCGCACCACCGATATGTTGCGCCGACAGCCAGCCATGCGGCCAGAACACGTGCCAGGCAAAGAAGGCGGCGAGATTCACGATGACCCCGACCACAGCGGCCGTGATACCCGTGAGCGGCGCAGTGAAGCGAAGCTGCCCGTGGGTCGTCTCGATGATCGGGCCGCCCACCAGAATGAAAAGAAACGACGGCAGGAAGGTGAAGAACGTCACCACGCTCGCGGCGACGACGCCCGCGAGCGCCAACAGGTCGGGCCCGAAGATCTGCTTGGTCCAGCCGCCGACGAATCCGACGAAGGCCACCACCATGATCAGCGGACCCGGCGTGGTCTCGCCCAGCGCGAGACCATCGATCATCTGCGTGGCCGTCAGCCAGCCGAAGGTTTCGACCGCGCCCTGGTAGACATAGGGCAACACGGCATAGGCACCACCGAATGTCAGCAGTGCGGCCTTGGTGAAGAACCAGCCCATTTGCGCGAGCGGCGAGTGCCAGCCTGCGGTCGCAACGACAAACCCGAGCGCGAGCGACCACAATGCCAGGAACAGAACCGTGACGATGACCAATCGCGGCCAGCGCAGGCGCGCATGCTCGGGCGTCGGTGTCTCGTCGTCGATCACCGCAGGCGCGTGCTCGTTGTTCGTTGCCGCATGTTTGCCGCCGAGCGTGAACGCCGTCGGCGCGATGCGCCCGCCGCCATAACCCGCGAGTCCTGCGCCAAGCACGATCAGCGGGAAGGGCACCGAGAACGCGAAGATCGCGATGAAAGCCAGCAACGCGATGACCCACAGCGCCGGATGCTTGCAGCGCGCGCGAACCGATGCGCCATGCCGCCTGCAGCACAATCGCGACGACCGCGGGCTTGACGCCATAGAGCATGCCGCTGACCACGGGCAGATCGCCATACGCCATGTAGAGCCAGGACAATGCGACGAGCACCGCCAGCGACGGCAACACGAACAGCGCGCCGGCAACGATGCCGCCCCACGTTCGATGCAGCAGCCAGCCGATGTACGTTGCGAGCTGCTGCGCTTCCGGCCCGGGGAGGACCATGCAGAAATTCAGCGCGTGCAGGAAGCGTTTTTCGGATATCCAGCGCTTTTCGTCGACCAGCTCGCGATGCATCAACGCGATCTGCCCCGCCGGGCCGCCGAAGCTGATGCAACCAAGGCGCAACCAGTAGCGAAACGCTTCGGCGCGGGTTGGCGCGCGGAGCGTGCCGCTCATCCGACGCTCGAGCTACGCGGCGTTGCCGCGGCGGGAGGGTGTGGTGTACTGTACGCGCTCAACTTTTTGGAATGCCGCACATGTCGTGGCTTGAGGTCACCTACCGCGTTCGCGCGGCGCCGGAGCAACTGGACGCGATCGCGACGGCCATCGCGCTCGAGCAGAGCGTGGAGGTACCGCTGGAAGTGATCCGCGATGCGTTCGTCGCGGAGCACATCGTCGGGCGCGTCGCCGCCGTGCGCCGTGGCGACGATGGCGTGCACGAAGTGCGCATCCGCCTCGCGACCGCAACCACGGGATACGATGTCGCGCAAACCATCAACATGATGTTCGGCAACAGTTCGATGCACGAACATGTTGAACTGGTCGACGTCGAGTTCCCGCCGGATTTCGTCGCGCAATTTCCGGGACCGCGATTCGGTATCGACGGCATCCGCGAAATGCTCGGCGCCGACGCCCGTCCGCTCACCTGCGCCGCGCTCAAGCCGCAAGGCCTGTCGGCGGACCGGCTTGCCGCGCTGTGCTACACGCTGGCGATGGCGGGCATCGACGTCATCAAGGACGATCACGGGCTTGCGGACCAATCCTATGCTCCTTTCGCGGCGAGAGTCGCGGCCTGCCAACGCGCGGTCGCGCGCGCGCAACGCGAGAGCGGACGAACGACATTGTACGCGCCGAGTTTGGTGGGATCGCCGCGCGCACTCTCCGCACAGGCACAGATCGCACGTGGCGAGGGCGCGCAAATGGTGCTCCTTGCGCCGGCGCTGGTCGGCATGCCGGCGTTCGCCGAACTCGTCAACGAGGAAATCGATGTTCCGGTGCTCGCGCATCCGTCGTATTCGGGCGCAACCCGCGTGGCGCCACCGTTCCTGCTCGGCAAGTGGTTCCGGCTGCTCGGCGCCGACGCCGTCGTGTTTCCGCATTATCGCGGACGCTTTGCCTACAGCGAGCAGGTGTGTGCCGACATCGCCCACAACGCGCGCGCGCCGTGGGCGAAGTTGCGCACGATGCTGCCGGTGCCAGCCGGCGGCATGTTGGTCGAGCGCTCGCGCGAGCTCGTCCATTTTTACGGTCCGGACGTCATGCTCCTGATCGGTGGCTCGCTGCTGGCCGCGGGCGACCATCTGCTGGAACGGACGCAGGCGTTCGTCGACGATGTTCGTGACGCCGATGCCGGGGGTAACTCGCGTCCAGCCGTCGTCGTCTGAGCCAGCAAATGCCCACGACACCATTTCGTCCGAAGATCGGGCCCGCGCGCTGGCAGGAAGTTGACGTGCGCGAATACAAGGTCGAGGGTAGTGCGCCGTTCCGCGATGTCACGCGTCAGGTCCTGTTCGACGACCCGGCGTTGGCATCACAGTTGCGTTACTTCGAGGTCGCGCCCGGCGGCCACACCACGCTCGAGCGCCATGAGCACGCGCACGCGGTCGTCGTGCATCGTGGCATTGGCCGCTGCCTGATCGGCGACCATGTCTATACCCTTGCAGAATACGACCTCGTCCACGTGCCGGCGCTGACTTGGCATCAATTTCGCGCGAGCACCGATCGTCCGCTCGGCTTTCTGTGCATGGTCAATGCGGTGCGCGACCGGCCGCAGCTGCCGAGCGCGGACGATCTCGCGCGCATGCGCGCGAACCCGAATGTCGCGGCGTTCATTGCGCTCTGACGCACGATGATCGCGGGCGTCCCGCGCCGCATCGTCTGCCTCACCGAGGAGACGACCGAGACTTTGTACCTGCTCGGAGAGCAGGATCGCATCGTCGGCATATCCGGATTCACCGTGCGCCCGCCGGAGGCGCGACGCGAAAAGCCTCGGGTATCGGCGTTCACCAGCGCGAAGATCGAGCGCATCGTCGCACTGAAGCCCGACCTCGTTCTGGGGTTCTCGGATCTGCAAGCGGATATCGCCGCCACGCTGATCCGCCAGGGAATCGAAGTCCACGTCTTCAACCAGCGCAGCATCGCGCAGATCCTCGATTTCATCCGCATGCTCGGCGGCATGATCGGCGCATACGACAAAGCAGTCGCGCTCGCGTCTGCGCTGGAACGCAACGTGGACGCCGTACGCACCGAAGCCGCACGCCTGCCGTTCCGACCGCGGGTCTACTTCGAGGAATGGGACGAGCCGATGATCTCGGCCATTCGCTGGGTCGCCGAACTCGTCGAAGTCGCGGGTGGCAACAACTGTTTTCCGGAGCTGGCACTCAACGCCGGTGGCGCGCAGCGCATCATTGCCGACCCGATGGAAGTCGTCCGGCGCGCGCCGGACGTCATCATCGGATCCTGGTGCGGCAAGAAATTTCGTCCCGAAAAAGTCGCCGCGCGCCCCGGATGGTCCGCCGTTCCGGCCGTCGTAGCCGGTCGCTTGCACGAGATCAAGTCCGTCGAAATCCTGCAGCCCGGACCGGCGGCGTTGACCGACGGCTTGCGTGCGTTGCAGCGACTTATCGGGGATGCGGCACGCGCCGGTCAGTGAGGTGCCGCAACTACAGTCGATGACTGCGGTCGCCTTCGCGAAAACCGAGCAGCACTTCGTCGATGCCGCGTGTCAACGCCAGCACCTTGAACAACTCGCCCATCTCCGCCGGCGAAAGCAGCTTCTGCACGGCGGCGGCTTGGCGCAAATACGAGGACGATGACGGTTCGCCGATCGTCCCAAGCAGGTCGAGTACGCCGCAGTTGATCAGGAAGTGCGCTTGTGAAGTAAATCCGGCAAGCGACATTCCTGCGCCAACAGCGCTTTGCGCAGCGGCGCTGAAATCGACGTGAGCGGTCAGATCGGTCAAGCCCGGCAGAAACAAGGTGTCGGTAAGCGAACGGTGACGATAGTGCGCCATCAAAGTGCCCGCACTGCGTTGCGGATGGTAATACTCGGCGGCGGAAAAACCGTAATCGACAACGAACATTGCGCCGGCGTCGCAACGCACCGCTAGGCTGCTCACCAGCGCCTGCGCTGCCGGACTGATCTCGCTTGCGTAGTCACCATGCGCGGGAAAGCGAGCGCGTGCCGCGGCGAGCAACGATCCTTCGCCGAGCGGACGATCGGCAACCACGAGTTGGTCACCGTCGACAGCAACGCCGCGTTCGTGCCACGTATCACCACGCCGCACGACGACATGCGGCGGCACGGCATCGAGCACCTCGTTGGCGACGAGCGCGCCGCGCCATCGCTCCGGCAGCACGTCGATCCATTCTATGCGCGACATCAGCGCGGGAACGTGACGCTGCAGATGCTCGCGTTGACGGGCGCGCAATTCGGGACTGACTTCGAGCAGACGATAGCGTGCCGGAAGAGCCTCGCGAGCCGCCAATGCGGCAAGCATGTCGGCGGCAAGTTTCCCGGTGCCGGGTCCGAGCTCGATGACATCGCCCGGAACGCGATCGAGCACCTCCGCGGCCTGCGCCGCCAATGCACCGCCGAACAACGGCGTCAGCTCCGGAGCGGTGACAAAATCGCCGTCCGCGCCGAACTTGCGCGTACCGGACACGTAATAGCCCAGTCCCGGCGCGTAGAGCGCGGCACCCATGTAATCGGCGAAAGATATCCATCCGCCCGCCTCGACAATCAACGACGCGATATGCGCCGCCACCCTCGCGCTGTGCACCCGGGCATCGGGCGACGGCATGGGGAGTGCGCCTGGTTCACGGCTGGGTGGAGAGCGTGGCATCGATGTGTTAGGCTTTACGCTCGCTGAGTGTAGCCGGAGCGCCGCGTGCAGGGCAAAGTGGTACTGATCACCGGAGGGGCCAAGCGCGTCGGTGCGGCAACCTGCCGGAGACTGCATGCGGCCGGCGCCAATCTCATGCTCCACTACCGCGAATCCGCCGGCGAGGCGCGATTGCTGCAGGCGGAGCTCAACAACCAGCGCAAGGACTCGGTGGCGTTGATCCAGGCCGACCTGCTCGACCTCGGCAAGGTGCAGTCGATCGTCGACCAATCGCTGCAGACGTTCGGCAAGCTCGATGCCCTGGTCAACAACGCCTCTTCATTTTTTCAGACACCCGTGGGCGAAATCACCGCCGCGCAGTGGGAAGACCTGATCGGGACGAACCTGCGGGCGCCGATGTTTCTTGCACAGGCTGCCGCACCCGCGCTGAAGAAGAGTCAGGGCGCGATCGTGAACATTACCGACATCCACGCCGAGCGCCCGCTCAAGAACTACGTCGTCTACAGCGTTGCCAAGGCCGGCCTCGTGGGTCTCACCCGTTCGCTGGCGCGCGAGCTCGCTCCCGACGTCCGCGTCAATGCCGTCGCGCCGGGACCGATCCTGTGGCCCGATGACGCCGCGTTCGACGAATTGTCGCGCCAGCGCATCATTTCGCATACGCCACTCAAGCGCGAGGGCACGCCCGAAGACATCGCCAAGGCAGTGCATTACCTGCTCGCCGACGCGACGTACGTCACCGGCGAGACGATCAATGTCGATGGCGGAAGGCACGTGGCGTTGTAGCAAGCCGTCATTCCGGCCAAGACCGCGCAGCGGTCGCGAGGCGGAATCCATGTCGAATCCAAGATGGATTCCCGCTTTCGCGGGAATGACCTAGCGGCCCTTTTCGCGGGAATAACGTACTGGCCCCTCCTCGCGGGAATGAGGTGGCGCCTTATTTCCGGTTCGCCGCCACCTTGACTGCGAGCACCTCAAGATAGGGGTCGACGATCCCGTGCGTGATCAAGGCAATGCGCGCGTGCTCGAGATAGTCGGCTGAAGACCCGAATACACCGACGGCACGCGCCAATACCCTCGCCTGCTGTTCGTGCGTGAGCCTGCCCGTGTATTGCGAATGCGCGCGGTCGACGATAAAGGTCAGCGCAATCAGCGTGCGGACTCCCGCGCGAACCGGCACCCACCGCGGTCGATAGGCCCCGGTGACCATTTCCCTTCGCCACAGCAGCGCCAACTCGGCGCTAACGTTTTTCGGCGGCAGGCGATAGACCACGCCGCGACACGCGCCGCCCGGTTCAAGGCCAAGCACGAGGCCGGGCTCATCGCATGTTCCGCGCGAAGCCTTGGACCACAGGCAGAAACTTCGATGCACGCCGCGCAACGTGGCCGGCCGGGCTTCGACAAATGGAAACAGCGGATTCCACAGCAGCGATCCGTACGCGAACACCCACCATCCGGCTCCAGACGGCCGGCGCGCGACCGTCGCAGCCAGTGACGCTGCGAGCGCTTCGTCCGAGAGCGTGCCCTTCGGATCGACCGCGGCCATGTACAGCGCTCGCATCCGGCCTTCCTCGAGATCGCGGCGCGACAGCGTCATACGATTACCGTCGCGCTGTGCGCTCCGGCGTTCGCACTCATAGGAAACTTTCGCGCCGTGCGCTGCCGGTATTCGCGCTCGGGGCGGCCCGTCGCGCTCATGCGTCCGAATCCTCCTGCCGGATCAGTTTTTGCAACTCGATCGCCTGCTGCCGGCGCTTGGCCGCAGTCGTCTTTCCGTGCGCGCCGCCTTTGTGCAACAACGGCGATCGTGCAACGGGATTGCGCGGTTTGGGAGGCGCGTGCTGCTTGGCGCGCTTCACACCAGGCCCCTGAACGAAAGCCGGGCTTCGCACCACTGCGCAACCGCCAGCAGGGCGGCGTCCTGGCCCTGCGTCGCGGCGAATTGCAAGCCCAGCGGCAATCCATTGGGTGCGAGTCCGACCGGAATTCCGATAGCGGGGAAGCCCAACAACGACCACAACGTGCAACACGACGGATCGCCCGTTTGCGTGAGATCGGCCGGTGCGGATGCGGGAGCAGACGGCGCGATGATCGCATCGTAGGGCGCCAACCACGTGCTCACCGCGGCGATGGCCTCGTCGCGTTGCACGAGCGCCTGCGTGTACGTCGCCGCGCTGATCGTGCGCCCTTCGTCGAGCGCAGCGTTGAGCTTCATCGACATGCGCCGGCGTTCGCGCACCTGCAACGATCCGAGTTCGAGGACGGCTTCGTGCAACATGATGCACCGATGTACGAACTGCGCCTCCCGCCACCGATCGGGCAATGCGACTGGCGTTACCGACGCGCCATCGCGCCGAAGCAGGTCGACGACGGTCTCACCGGCGGCGCGCTGTTCCGCGCTGGAGACAACCCACGGAAAATCCGCGAGCCACGCGAGGCGCGGCGTGTGGGCCGGCGGCGTCACCGTCGAACGCAGCGAGTCGTATCCGATCAGGCCGCCGGCAACCAACGCGCAATCGGCGACAGTGCGCGCGAACACGCCCAGCGTGTCCAGCGTCGGACTGAACTGCGCCACACCTGCGTACGGCAGCGCATCCTTGGTCGGCTTGTAGCCGACGACGCCGCAATAGGCCGCGGGACGAATGACCGAACCATTGGTTTGCGTGCCCAGCGCAGCAGACACCTGCCCCAGTGCCACCGCCGCCGCCGAGCCCGAAGAAGAGCCCCCCGGCGTGTGCGCGGCATGCCATGGATTGCGCGTCTTGCCCGGTTGCATGAACGCAAATTCGGTCGTCACCGTCTTGCCCAGAACGAAACCGCCTGCGTCCTGAAGCCGGACGATGCATTCGGCGTCGAACGCCGGCTGCGCGCCGGAAAAAATGGGCGAACCCAATTGCGTCGGCTGGTCGGCCGTCGCGATGACGTCCTTGACGCCGATGCCGATGCCCGAAAGCGGGCCGACGTCGATGCCCGTCTTGCGGCGGGCGTCCACTGCCCGCGCCAGCGCCAGCGCGTGCTCGCGGTCAAGATGCGCCCATGCCTGAACGTTGGCATCGGTCGCGCTGATACGTTCGAGCGCAATGAGCGTCAATGCCTCGCTGGTCAGTGCGCCTGAGCGCAGCGCCGAGGCCGCGGCAACGACCGTTGGCGCGGGTGCCGGCTGCGTCACGGTTCGAGTCGGGCCAAGACGATCGGTTCGGCAGCACGCGCAACTTTCCCCGCGTCCGGCAAAAACAGCGCCTGCAGATCGTTGAGAAACCGGCGACCGAGGACCGTGGGTCGAAGGTGAAGGTGGTCGAGTTCGATGAGCCCGCGACGCTCCGCGGCGTCGAGTCCCGCTTGTACCAGGGTGAAAGGAAAGCCCGTGCGTTCGGAGAACAGGGCGATGGGCACGCCGGCGGTGAGGCGCAGCGCATTGAGCATGAACTCGAAGCCTATGTCGTCACGCGTGACTTCCTGATTCTCGAGCAACGGCGCAGCGCGCAGCGCGCTGTCCATGTATTGCTGCGGCTGCTTGTAACGCACCTGACGAATGACGCGATCGCGGAACGACAGCTTCGAATGCGCGCCGGCACCGATGCCGAGATAGTCGCCGAACCGCCAGTAGTTGAGATTGTGGCGGCATTCGCTACCAGCTTTCGCGTGCGCCGACGTTTCGTAGTGCAGGTAGCCCGCATGAACAATGGCATCCTCGACCATGGTCTCGATATCCGCCGCCGCGTCGTCGTCCGGCAACTGCGGCGGCTGCCGGTGAAATAGCGTGTTCGGCTCGATCGTCAGGTGATAGAACGACAGGTGAGGTGGCGAGAACTCCAAGGCCGCGTCGACGTCGGCACGCGCATCGGCCAGCGTCTGGCCCGGCAGGGCGAACATCAGGTCGAAATTGACGTTGCCGAATATCCTCAGCGCCGCGTTGCCCGCGGCGCGCGCTTCCTGGTCGTCGTGCACGCGACCGAGCGCGGCGAGAAATCGCGGATCAAAACTCTGCACGCCCAACGACAGGCGGTTGATGCCGGCCGCCTTGAAGTCGTTGAACTTGTCTTGCTCGAACGTACCAGGGTTGGCTTCCAGCGTGACTTCTGCATCGGGCGACAGCGGCACGCGCGCACGAATGGCGCCGATAATGCGATCGATTGCGGCGGCAGAAAACAGGCTTGGCGTCCCGCCGCCGAAAAATACGGTGTCGACACGGCGTCCCCAGATCGAAGGTAGCGCGAATTCCAGGTCGGCGATCAGCGCGTCGACGTACTTCGCCTCGGGCACTTCATCCCGGCGCTCGTGCGAATTGAAGTCGCAATACGGGCATTTTTTCATGCACCACGGAATATGCACGTACAGCGAAAGCGGCGGCAGAGCGGCAAACCGCGGAGATCGCAAGCCCGGATCGTTGACGGCGATCATCGCTCATCCGCGAGCCGCGCCATCAACGCCCGCAAGGCCTGCCCTCGATGCGATATGCGGTTCTTCTGCTCCAGCGGTAGTTCTGCGCCGGTGAGTCCCGTCGGCAAATCCAGGAAATGCGGATCGTAGCCGAATCCGCCTGCGCCCCTCGGCACGTCGACGATCGTGCCGTGCCAGCGGCCTTCCGCCAGAATCGGCTCCGGATCGTCGCCATGTCGCGTCAGCGCAAGCATGCAGTAGTAGTGCGCGCGCCGATCGACTACGCCGGAGAGCGCAGCGACCAACTTGGCATTGTTGCGCGCGTCGGATTTCGGCTCGCCCGCGTAGCGCGCGGAATGAACCCCGGGCGCACCTGCGAGCGCATCGACGCAGACGCCGGAGTCGTCGGCCAACGCAGGCAGACGCGCGATCTGACTTGCATGGCGCGCCTTGGCCAGCGCATTCTCGACGAATGTCGCGTGCGGCTCGTCGGCGTCAGGAATGTTCAAGTCGGCCTGGGCGATGACTTCGATCCCCAGCGGGGACAGGAGCCGCTGGAATTCCCGCAGTTTGCCGGAATTGCTGGACGCGACGACCAGCCGGGAAAGCGCGTTCACTGCGCGCCGAGCGCCTTTTTTTGCGCAGCGATCAACTCGCGTATCCCGGCATCGGCATACGCGAGCAGACGATCCATCTCGGCGCGCGAGAACGGCGCGCCTTCCGCGGTGCCCTGCACTTCGACGAAGCCGCCGGCGCCGGTCATGACGACGTTCATGTCGGTGTCGCAGCCGGAATCCTCGGCGTAGTCGAGATCGAGCATCGCTTCGCCCTCGACGATCCCGACGGACACGGCCGCGACGAAGTCCTTCAGCGGCTCGCCGTTGACGACGCCCTGCGACTTGCACCACGCCACGGCGTCATGCAGCGCCACGCAGGCGCCGGTGATCGACGCGCAGCGCGTTCCGCCGTCGGCCTGAAGGACATCGCAGTCGAGCCGGATTGTGCGCTCGCCGAGCGCGCCGAGATCGATCACCGAGCGCACGCTGCGGCCGATCAAGCGCTGGATCTCCTGCGTGCGCCCAGACTGCTTGCCTTCAGCGGACTCGCGCCGCATGCGGGTGTTGGTCGCCCGTGGAAGCATGCCATATTCCGCCGTGACCCAGCCTTGTCCCTTGCCCTTGAGGAACGGCGGCACGCCCTCGTCTACCGAGGCCGTGCAGATCACGCGCGTCTCGCCCGCCTCGATCAGCACGGATCCTTCGGCATACCGGTTGACGTTGCGCGTGATCGACAGCGGGCGCAGTTGATCAGCGCGTCGACCGGCGGGGCGGATTGTCATTGCGTATTCTCGCTCGGAAAGGCGTCGATTATAGCGGCAGCGCCCGCACGGCGCGAACGCCGACGGAATGTATCCGCGTCTATAACGTTTGGTGCCGTTTCCACCATGCGACCGTCGCGGCGAGTCCCTCATCGAGTCCGATCGGCGGCGACCATGGGACAAGTTCGCCAAATCGCGCAGCATCGACTTCGAGCGAGCCCAAAAGGCGTATCGACGCGCCACGCCTGCCCAGCAGCGCCGCGCCGGCACGGAGCACCGACGTCGGCACACGCGAAAGCCGTGGTGTTGCACCAAGCGGGCCGGCGAGCTTCTTGATCAGCTCCGGCGTGGACACCGAGTGCGCATCGGCGATCGGCAGCGTCTCGCCAACGAGCGCGGGCGAAGTCAGCGCAACTTCGATGGCGCTCACCGCATTGCCGACGTAAAGCAGGCTGCGCCGGTTGGTGACACCTGCGAACGGCAAACGGCGCCCGGTGGCGATCGCCTCGAGCAACCGGAGGAAGTTACCCTTGACGCCTGGGCCGTAGGTGAGTGGCAGTCGCAACACGACGCCTTCGATGCCGTGCTCACGACAGACCTGCCACAGGATGGCCTCGGCCTCGGCCTTGCTCATCGCGTAGGCATCGCGCGGACGCGCCGGGTCACCGGCGCGAAAGGGACGCCCCGCGCGCGTCGCTTCGCCGTAGACCTTGACCGTGCTGGCGAACACGACGCGGCGGACACCGGCCTTCGCCGCGGCATCCAGCAGCCGCCGCGTCACGTGCACGTTGGCAACAATGTGCGCCGTCGGATTAGCGTCGCGTCCCGGCGCCACGTGCGCACGCCCCGCGAGATGTACGATCGAATCGACGCCTGACAGCGCCTCATCCCATTCCGCCGCCGCGAAATCTCCCAGCGCGATTGCCTGCGAGTTTGGCAGCGGCTCATGTGCGGCGAGCGTGCGCACCGCCGCAATATGCGCAACGCCGCGGTCGCTCAGGTGCGCGCAGAGCGCACGACCGATGAACCCTACGGCTCCCGTAACAAGCACTTTGCCCGGCGCGGAGCGGTTCACGTCCATTTCCAGCCGTGCTTATTGAAAAAACGCCAGCCGCTACGAATGAAATACGCGATGTGCCGCCAACCTTTGCGCGCCGCGCCGCCTCCGTGATGAATTGCGCGAACCGTCGGTACATAGGCCGAACGCGTCACGCGATTCAGCCTGACGCTCCAGTCGAAGTCCTCGAAATAAAGAAAATAGACCGGATCGAATCCGCCGGTGGCTTCGATGGCCTTGCGTCGCAGAAGCATAAAGGTCCCACTCATCACCGGCACCGGCGACACCACCGCATCGGCGATCACGTCGCGCATTTCATAGCGGTCGAGCCGCTCCCTGAACAGCCGTCGCAGCGCCCGCGGGGCGAAGCCGCGCAGCGCGAGGTCGAGCACGGACGGATAGCGCTTGCACGAGTACTCCCGCGTGCCGTCGCGCCGGAACAACGCCGGCACAAGTACGCCGACGTCGTCATTTTCCTCGAGAAAATGCAGTGCCATCGACAGCGTCTCCTCGCCGAGCTCGACATCGGGGTTGAGTACGAGATGAAAGTGCGTGTTGCCCCCGTGCATCACCAGGTTGTTCGCTGCACCGTAGCCGATGTTGGCGTGACCATGCAGGTAATTCATGGTTACCGCCGAACTCTCGAAATGGGCGACGCCGAGCTTGACCACCGCTTCCGCGACCGCGCGCTCGCCGGTGTTGTCGATGAGTACGAGGTTGACCGCACGCAGCAATCCCGCCTCCCGCGCCATCGCAAACGTTGCCGACAGCTTGCGCAGGGTGGTGTCGAGCTGGGCAAGGTCGGGGTGATACGTGACGATGCTTACCGTCAGCGTCGGAGGAGGCACGTTGCGAGAGTCGAATCCAGGAGGTGGGCTAGAATGCTCGGCTATTGCCAATGCTGCGTCAACTTGACGCTTATCATGATCGCATCGATTTCCCCGACCGAAACCACAATACGTTACAGCGCCGACGCGCTTCGCCAATTTGCACAGACGCTGTTCGAACGCGGCGGAGCACGAGCGGACATTGCAGCTGACGTCGCAACCATTCTGCTCGAAGGCGACTTGCTCGGACATACGACGCATGGGTTAGCGCTGCTCGCGCCGTACCTCGACGAACTGACCCACGACCGCATGGCGAAGTCGGGCGAACCCAGCGTGCTCAATCATCGAACCGCCGTCGAGATTTGGGACGGCAACAGGTTGCCCGGCCCCTGGCTCACGTTGCGCGCGCTGGACCGGGCCATGGCCATGGCAAGCGCCTGCGGCACCGGCAGCATCGCGATCCGGCGATCGCATCACATTGCGTGCCTCGCGGCCTACCTCAAACGCGCAACCGACAAGGGCATGATTGCTGTCATCGAAAGCTCCGACCCCGCGATCAAAGCCGTAGTTCCCCATGGCGGACTCAAACCCTTCATCACGCCGAATCCGATCGCCGCCGGCCTGCCGACCTCAGGCGATCCGTTGCTGATCGACGTATCGACGTCGATCACCAGCATGGGTTTTGTGTTTCAGCAGCATGCCGCGGGCAGACAACTTCCCGGCGAATGGCTGATCGATCACCTCGGCAATGCAACGCGCGACCCGGGCACGCTCGCCAACGAGCCCAAAGGTGCGTTGCTGCCCTTGGGCGGCATTGACGCCGGCCACAAAGGGTTCGCGCTGGCTCTGCTGATCGAAGCGATGACTGCCGGCCTTGCGGGGCACGGCCGCGCCGACCCACCCGCAGGTTGGGGCGGCAGCGTGTTCGTGCAGGTGCTCGATCCCGAGGCGTTCGGCGGCCTCGACGCCTTCAGGCGACAGATGGATTTTCTGGTCGACGCTGCGCACGGCACGCCCGTGCGGCCCGGCGCGGAACCGGTGCGCCTGCCCGGCGAGCGCGGTTTCCAGCGCTATCGCGAGCAGCTTGCCAACGGCGTCGCACTTTATCCGAAAATCTTGCCCACCCTTTTGCCATGGGCCGAACAATTGGGTGTTGCATTGCCTTCGCCGTTGTAAGCACGAACACGTTCACGCGCAATGCTAGGGGAGGCGTCCCATCGTAACGCGAAGGATTCCCGCGAGATCGCGGCGCGATTCGATGCCGCCAAACCCGCCTTCCCGCATGAGCACCTGGACGCGCTCTGCCTGATCATAGCCGTGCTCGAGCAACAGCCACCCGCGCGCTGCAAGATGCGCCGGTGCGCGCGCGACAATCGTGCGAATCGCCGCGAGGCCATCGAGGCCGCCCTTGAGCGCCAGTGGGGGTTCGAAGCGAAGATCGCCTTCGCGCAAATGCGGGTCGAGGTCCGAGACGTACGGCGGATTGGAGACGACCTGCGCAAATGCCCCGGACGGCACCTCGTCGAACCAGTCACTTTGGAGGAACTCGATGTTTGCGATTGCCAGGCGCGCCGCATTGCGTCGGGCGAGTGCGATCGCCAGCGGCGAGACGTCGACGCCGACGACATCGGCACATGGTCGATGTTGCGCGATCGACAGAGCAACTGCGCCGGAACCGCTGCCAACATCGAGCACGCTGGCAGCAGCGTGCTCGTCTATCCGTTCCAGCGCCAACTCGACCAGCAACTCTGTTTCTGGGCGCGGTATGAGGACTTCCGGTGAGATTTCCAGATCGAGTCCGAAGAATTCGCGGCGGCCGATCAGATAGGCGACGGGTTCGCCGTTGTGGCGCCTGCGCGTCAGCGCTTCGAAGGTCGTCGCTTGCGCGGACGATACCGTTGCATCGCCGTGCGCCGCGAGCCACGCGCGATCGCTCCCGAGTACGTGCGCCAGCAGGATCCTGGCTTCGAACGGTATGAGTCCGCTTTTCGCGAGTGCTGCTGACACCGTGGTCGACGCGCTCACTTCTCCTCGCCCAGCGCGGCCAGTTGCTCGGCCTGGAATTCCTGCGCCAGCGCCTGCGTAAGTTCGAACAGATCGCCGTCCATGATGTAGTCGATCTTGTAGAGCGTCAGGTTGATGCGGTGGTCGGTGACGCGGCCCTGCGGAAAATTGTACGTGCGGATCCGTTCGCTGCGATCACCGCTGCCGATCAGGCTCTTGCGCGTCGCGGCCTCCTTCTGCTGGCGCTCCTGACGCTCGCGATCGAGCAGGCGGGACGCCAATACCGCCATCGCCTGCGCACGATTGCGGTGTTGCGACCGATCATCCTGGCACTCGACCACCAGACCTGTCGGCAGGTGGGTGATGCGCACTGCGGAATCGGTCTTGTTGACGTGCTGGCCGCCCGCCCCGGATGCGCGAAATGTGTCGATGCGGATCTCGGCCGGATTGATGGCGATGTCGGCGATCGGATCGGCTTCGGGCAACACGGCAACAGTGCACGCGGAGGTATGAATGCGGCCCTGCGACTCCGTAGCGGGCACGCGCTGAACGCGATGGCCGCCCGATTCGAACTTGAGTTTCGAGTACACGTCCTGACCGGCGATACGCGCTATCACCTCCTTGTACCCGCCCATGTCGCCTTGGCTCTCGGAGATGATCTCGACCTTCCACTTGTTGCGCTCGGCGAAGCGCACGTACATCCGCAACAGGTCGCCGGCAAACAGTGCCGATTCGTCGCCGCCGGTGCCGGCACGGATTTCAACGAAGATGTTGCGTTCGTCGTTCGGGTCGCGCGGCAGCAGCACACTTTGGAGCTGTGCCTCGAGGGCCTCCATGCGCGCTTTTGCGGCTTTGGCCTCTTCGTCGCCGAAGGCCTTCATCTCGGCGTCCGCGAGCATATCCTGCGCGGCCGCGAGGTCGCTTTCGGCCTTCTGCCAATCGCGATAGAGCGTCACCACCGGCGTGATCTCGGAATGCTCACGCGAAAGCGCGCGAAAGCGGTCGAGGTCGCGCGTGACATCCTCGGCGGCGAGCAGCCCGTCGAGTTCATGGAGCCGGCCGGCGAGTTGCGTGAGTTTATTGGAGAGCGAGGATTTCATATTTGTCGCCCCGACGAAGGTCGGGGCCCAATTGACGGCGAATTGACGAATGAACCCAATTGGATCCCGGCGTGTGCCGGGGCGACGCAGCTAATGCTCGTCGGGCAGCTGATAGACGCGATGGAGCATCGCCAGCAATTCGGCGCGCTCGGCCTCGCCGGCGCGATTGAGCGCCTGCGTCGGCGCATGCAGGAATTTGTTGGTCAGGCCCCGGGCAAGCTGATCAAGCACCTGCTCGGGCGACATGCCGCCGAGCAAGAGCCGTCGCGCGCGATCGAGCTCTGCCGCGCGCAACTGATCGTGATGCCCGTGCAGCGCGGCGATCATCGGCACGACCGATCGACCGTCGAGCCAGTTGAGGAAATTGCGCGCCTGATCGGCGATCATCGCTTCCGCCTCGCGCACGGCGTCTTCGCGGACTTGCAGATTGTCTTTGACGATGCCGACGAGGTCGTCCACGCTGTAGAGAAAGACGTCGTCGAGCTTGCCTGCCTCGGGCTCGACATCGCGCGGCACGGCAAGGTCGACGATGAACATCGGCGCATGGCGGCGGATCTTGATCGCTCGTTCGAGCAAGCCCTTGCCGAGGATCGGCAACGAACTCGCAGTGGAAGTAATGATGATGTCGAACCGCGAGAGGCGCTCGGGCAATTCGCTCAGCGTGATCGCATCGGCGGCGAAGCGCGCCGCCAGTTGCGCGCCTCTTTCGAGCGTGCGGTTCGCGACCGTGATCGAGCGCGGCCTCTTCGCCGCAAAATGCGTCGCTGCCAGATCGATCATCTCGCCGGCGCCGATCAGCAACACGCGCTGGTCGGCGATCGACGGAAAAATACGCTCCGCGAGCTTGACGGCGGCGGCTGCCATCGAAATCGACGCGCTGCCGATGTCGGTACTCGTACGCACGTCTTTGGCGACTGCGAACGTGCGCTGGAACAGGCGATTGAGCACCAGTCCGAGCGAACCGGCGGCTTCGGCGGTTTTGACCGCGTGCTTCATCTGCCCGAGGATTTGCGGTTCGCCAAGCACCATGGAGTCGAGCCCGCTCGCCACCCGAAACGCGTGCGCGACGGCCTCTTCCTGCGGCAACGTGTAGAGGTAGGGCGACAATGACGACTTGGGCACGTGATGGAAATCGGCGAGCCAGTCTGTCACCGGGTCGGCGTCGGCGCCTTGAAAGTAGACTTCGGTGCGATTGCACGTCGAGAGAATCGCCGCCTCTTTCACGCGCGGCCGGCCGATCAGGTCGCGCAACGCCTGCCCGAGCGTCTCCAACTGGAACGCGACCTGCTCTCTCACCTCGATCGGTGCGGTCGTGTGATTGAGGCCGAGAGCGTAGAGCGGCATGCTGGCAGGTGGCTGGCGAGTAGCTGGCAAAGGGCGGGTGGACTGCAAGTCCCTGATAGTGTAGCGCAATACGGGGTTTTCCGGGGCCTGCAGACGCTACGCCTTGATGAACTCCTGTCGTCCGCCAAGCCACCGATCGAGATGCGCCTTGGCGGCCGATGGTTCACGCCGCAACAACTGCTCCGCGGCGTCGCGCGCCTGTTCCAGCAACTTGACGTCGTGCTCCAGGTCGGCGAAACGCAACAGCGGTACGCCTGATTGCCGCGCACCGAGAAACTCGCCTGGACCCCGAATCGAGAGGTCCAGCCGCGCGATCTCGAAGCCGTCGGTGTTCTCGAAGACAACTTTTAGCCGCGCTTTCGCCAGCTCAGACATCGGTTCTTCGAACAGCAGCACACACAGGCTCTCGTCGGCGCCACGACCGACCCGGCCGCGAAGCTGATGCAATTGCGCGAGCCCGAAGCGCTCCGCATGCTCGATCGCCATCATCGACGCATTGGGAACATCCACGCCAACTTCGATGACCGTTGTTGCCACCAGCACGTTGACTTCGCCACGGACGAACCCGTCCATCACCACGGCTTTCTCCTGCGGTTTCATGCGTCCGTGCAACAAACCGACATTCAGCTCCGGTAGCGTGGTCGTCAGCTCCGCATGCAGCGCGACCGCGGTCTGCAGTTCCAGTTTTTCGGATTCCTCGATCAGCGGGCACACCCAGTACACCTGTCGCCCGGCCGCGGCGAGCTTGCGCACGCGTTCGACGATCTCGGTCCGGCGCCGCTGGCTCACCAGCTTGGTAACGACCGGCGTACGACCGGGCGGCATCTCGTCGATGACCGAGACGTCGAGATCGGCGTAAAAACTCATCGCGAGCGTGCGCGGAATCGGTGTCGCACTCATCATCAGCTGGTGCGCGTCGCCAATGCCTTTCTGGCGCAGCGCCAGGCGCTGCGCGACGCCGAATCGATGCTGCTCGTCGATGATCGCCAGACCGAGCTTCGGCATTGTCACCGCGTCCTGGAACAGCGCGTGCGTGCCGATCGCGAGCTGCGCCTCGCCGCTCTGAATCGCGTCCAGCGCCTTCTTGCGCTCCTTCGCGGGCAGCCCTCCGGACATCCATGCAATCGAAATCGGCAACCCGTCGAGCCACGCCGCGAGCTTGCGGTAGTGCTGCTCGACCAGGATTTCCGTCGGCGCCATGAACGCGACCTGGTATCCGGATTCGATCGCTTGCAGCGCCGCAAGCGCCGCGACAACCGTCTTGCCGCTACCGACGTCGCCCTGCAGCAGGCGTTGCATAGGCTCACTGCGCGCGAGGTCGCGGCGGATTTCTGCGATGACGCGCGCTTGCGCCTTCGTCAGCGTGAATGGCAACCGCTCGGCCAGCGTGCGCGTGAGCGAACTGTCGCCCGGCAATCGCGGTGCCTTGCGCCGGGCACGCGCGCGGCGGTGCATCTTCAGCGACAGCTGTTGTGCCAGCAACTCGTCGAACTTGAGTCGTGTCCACGCCGGGTGCGTGCGTTCATCGAGCGCGGATTGCGATGCGTCGGTCGGCGGTTCGTGAAGATAGCCAACCGCCTCCGCATAGCCCCACAGCCGTCGCGGCTCGCGGATCCACGGGGGCAGCGTCTCGCCGAGCGCCGCGGGATCCGCGGCGAGCGCCCGATGTACCAGCTTGCGCAATACCTCCTGCGCGAGACCCGCGGTCGTCGGATACACCGGCGTCAATCGCTCCGGCAACGGCGTGCCGGGCGCGATCACGTGGAAGCTTGGATGCACCATCTCCAACCCGAAATGCCCGTCGCGTACTTCGCCGAACGCGCGCACGCGCTTGCCCGCGGCAAGCGCCTTCTGCTGGCTCGGATAAAAATGAAAAAATCGCAGCACGAGCTGCGCATTGCCGTCCGCTCGGTCCTGCAGCAGGCACACGAGCTGCCGACGCCCCCGATACTGAATCTCGGTATTGGCGACAGTGCCCTCGACCTGCCACGCCCGCCCAGGCCGCAGCGAATGCAATGGACACAGATGCGTGTGGTCTTCGTAGCGCAACGGCAGATGCAGGACGAGGTCCTGCTCGCGCACGATGCCGATGCGCGCGAGCTTGTCCTTGAGTGTGTTGCCGGCCTTGGGTTCTTTCGCCGCCGGCTTTTTCGCCGCCACGCGCGCGCTACGGACCCTTCTTTTGTGCGCTGTCGCGGATTGCAGCACGAGAACACCTTCGATTTCGACGCGCGCGCCCTTGGGCAACGCCGCGACCTGATAAGTCGCGCGCGCCGGATAGGGCTGCGAGAAGCTTTGCGCGAGGATGTCGTTGACCGCGGCGAAATCGGCCATGTCGGCGAGCAGCAGCGTGATCTTGACGATGTCGTCGAGCGAACCGCCCGCGGCTTCGGCCACCGCTTTCAGATTGGCGATGACCTGACGCGCCTGCGCGTCGACGCCTTCGCGAAGGTTGCCCGTGACTGGATCGAGTCCGATCTGCCCGGACAGATACACCGTGTCACCCGCGCGCACCGCCTGAGAATACGGCCCGATCGCCGATGGTGCTTTGCCGGTTTGAATGACGTCCTTGCTCATGCCGCCTCCCTGGTTGCGGACAGCAAATCTAGCATGCGCGGGAAACTAGTGCTCGACGGCCAATCCTGCTTCGATCCACGCGTCGATGCCGCCTTGCAGCGGTCGGATGCGCTTGTAGCCGAGCTTGCGCAACGACTGCGCAACTTTCACGGCGGTGGCCTCGTTGGGGCACGCACAATAAACCACGACCTCGCCATCCACCGGTACACCCTTGAAGCTCTCGATGATTTTCTGCATGTCGATCGTGCGCGCGCCGGGAATGCGGCCCGTTGCCGCCTGTGTCATCGGCGAGCGTACGTCAACGATGGCGTTCACTTGGTTGGCGGTCATGAGCGTATTCAATTCGTCGACCGATACCCGGTCCATTCTGAGCTGCCGAATGAAGATGTGACGCCGAATCCACTTGACCAGTACCCAGATGACAAAGCCGGCGATGACAAGGATCAGCCCAACGTGGCCGAGGGCCTTGAGCGTGTTCATCGCATCGTCGACGGCATAACGGAACAGATAGCCGAGGCCAACGCCCACGCTGACCCACAACGTTGCCCCGACGGCGTCGAACAGAAGGAACTTCCAATACGGCAAACGAATGGCGCCGGCGAGCGCGGTCGCAACCGACGCGAAGCCGGGAATAAACTTGGCGAAAACCATGGACATTGGACCAAAGCGCTGAAACAGCGATTCGGTTTGCCGCACGCAGGTGTCCTGGGACAGCGACACCCGGCAGAGCGTTCTCAGGATGGACAGCCCGAAGCGCCGGCCGGCGAAGTACCACCCCGTGTCGGCGACGAGCGCCGCGGCAACCCCGACGCGCGACCAGCTGCCACAGCGGGCTGCCGCCCATCGCGGCGTAGGCACCGGCGACGATCAGCACCGGATACGCCGGCACCGGCAATCCGGCCTGCAGCGCCAGTACGTTAACGAAAACAAGCCCCAGCCCGTACTGCTGGAGCAGCATGATCAGATGACTCATTTGTGACCTCTGTCCACGAGGATTCGGTGCGGCGTGGCCCGTGGTTGCCTTACGTGCCCCCTGATGCATGTTGGGCCCATCCGTGATTTGCGCAAGAGGTGGCGGATGGTCCAGGGGACCTGCTGGGACGCCCCCAGTGTACGCCGAGGGCGGGGGCGGATATAATTCCGCCCCTCTGGGGACGTAGCTCAGCTGGGAGAGCGCCGCGTTCGCAATGCGGAGGTCGTGAGTTCGATCCTCATCACGGCGCCAGAGTCAATTCCCATTCTCAAATGAGCCTGAACGTTCGCGGTCAGGCTGATTTCGGGGTTGTAGATTGCTAGAATAGTGCGGTTCTGGCACGGTTCAGTAAACGGCGGCCTCGCTATCGATTGAGCCCGCGCCTGAGTATGCAACGTGCGAAGCTGATACCGGGTTTAAGGTGTTGCTCGAACCGCAGGCTGAGAGTTTATCGAACGGCGTCATCATATCTCGGTAGTGATAGAGCCGACGCTGCCGACCCTTCGCGTCGACGGTAGTACTGGAAGAAGCAAGGCCGGTGGTAATTGACGTACGGGCTGAGACGCGAGAGTGAAGTCGTTCACCGAGTGCGAAGCGGCCGGGGATGTGGGCATAGCCCAGGTGCTTGCGCACGATCGCCCCGTTCTTGCTTCGGCGAGCGCGTTGTCATTGCTGTGCCGCGGCCGCGACTTGGTGAGTTCGATATTAAGCTTGTCGAGCAATTCAGCCACGCAGTGGTGATGTATTCGCTGCCGTTTCGCGTGAAGCCGCGCAGACGAACGAAGCGCTCGAGCAAGTATCTAACACGGGGAGCAGGTAGGCTCGCTGATGCGCTCGACGGCAGCGATGAACTGAACTGAGTGACGCTGTCCACGGCGTTGATCAGTACACGCCCTCGATGCCGTCCAATCACCCTGGACACTGTCGACCCGAGAAGCCCGGTAACCCGTTGGCTGCGGGCGCGGCGGCGCCGATCGGCGTTGACCGAGGCGTCTTGCGCGGCACGCGCCGCGGCGCGCTGATAGCCGGCCGCACGGCGCAAGTTATCAGATGCGCCACCGAGATCGGCCAGCGTTGTAGCGGCATCGCCAAACGAGAAGGCGCGCTCAGCGAGTTGCGCGTGCCGCGAGATGCGGCAGCATCGAGTCGCCAGGCTGCTTCCCAGCAATAGCGATAGCGAACAGTCGCCCGAGCGATGGATGCGCTCGAGCGAAACGCTAGCAGCCGCCATCGCGCCCGAGTAGCCGTAACGAAAGGCAGCAGCACTCGTCGCGCCAGCGCTATAACGAACGTAGCACCGCTCAACCATCGCGCGCGCGCCCAGGCAATCGATCTCCAACAAAAACGCTCGAGCAACAGTCGCACACACACTCACAAATAACCTACCCAACATCGAACACTACCTCCAAATACAAAACCAGTGTACGCCGAGGGCGAGGGCGGATATAATCTCCGCCCCTCTGGGGACGTAGCTCAGCTGGGAGAGCGCCGCGTTCGCAATGCGGAGGTCGTGAGTTCGATCCTCATCGTCTCCACCAACCCACAGAGTCTTTTGTAAATCAATAAGTTAATCCCTCACAAGGGACACCTCAAGGGACATTGAGGAGACAATACAAAGTGCAGCAATGGGGATATCAGATGCGATTCACTCAAGGGTCCCTTGTGGCTGGTCGCGTGCGTTGTGGCCACGCACTTCGCAACGGCACAACTCAAATACGACGAGCAACACGGACCATGAGCACCCACTTCGATGAGAAGTCAGTCCGTGTCATGCCCCCCCCCTCCTCTCCCCCCCCCCCCTCCCCCTTCCCCCTCTCTCGAGTAGTGACTTCGCTGGTGCTCTTACCTCTTCGACTGATGCGTCGCCGTCGGCTGGATTTGCGGTGTGCAGAAACCCAACGAAGATGCGAAGCTGCGCCAGCTCTAACCGGAGCAACTATGTCCGTCGAATGGCAGGGCGATCACAAACTACTTGGGAATGACGAGAAGCAGGGCTTCGAGCGTGAACTGACGCGCATGGGTCTGGACCCGAGCAACTTCTTGGTAGAAGTGAGGCGCGAGACTGACCCGCAGGGCTCTGACGGAATACACTACAACGTCTTTATCACTGACTTGAAGCACCCCGAACGGGACACGTGCAAGTTACACGGGGGGCACGGCAAGAACTGGATAGCGAAGTTCGCCCAAATCAATACAGACAGCCGCAAGTAACTTGTCGTCGTAAACGATCCATTCCAAACGCCACACTAAACGACGAGGGACTCTTGTGTTGAACGTTACCTCATGTCGGAGCGTTGCGACACTCGCGTTAGTTTTGTGGCTAGGCAGCGGCGTTGTCCACGCTCAGACCAAGCCTACGCGAACGGACGTCGGCGGCGAAACGCCAAACTCGTTTTTGTGGGTCGGCAACAGCTTCTTCTACTACAACAATAGCATGCACAACCACGTCGGCAATCTGATGCGCGCCGCCGATCCGAAAAGCCAATACCGCGGGGTATCGGTAACCATAAGCGGATCCGGTATCGATTGGCACGACATGGAATCTTATTTTCGGCCAAACGGAATTGGGCGTTATTCGTTTGCTGGCGACAACGAGATTGTCTTCAACAAGCCGGGCAAGCAATTTGACGCGGTCATCGTTATGGATTGCAGTCAGTGCCCAATCCATCCTCAGCTCAAAAGTACGTTTTACGAGTACGCAAAGAAGCAAAGCGCGATCATCGTCGCGCATGGCGCAAGGCCCATCTTCTTCATGTCGTGGGCGTACAAGGACCGACCCGAAATGACGGCTCAGCTGTCGGATGCCTACACGATTGCGGGGAACGCCAACGACGCGCTCGTGATTCCCGCGGGTCTCGCGTTCGCGAAAGCGATTGGCAAAAGACCTGACCTCGAGTTCTATCAGCCGGATAAGCGACATCCGACCTTGCTGGGGACCTACCTTGCCGCCTGTACTGTGTATGCAGCCACCACGAAAAAATCTCCTGTTGGCAACGCGTATACGGCGGGTATCGATCCTGCACTTGCGAGCTTCCTGCAGGCAACCGCGTGGGAAACGGTTCAGGAGTACTACGGAAGTAGCCGCTCCCCCAACTAACCGAACTTCGCGGATTCGAGGCTTCGCCGACGCTAAGTGATTGATGCGCTTAGGGCGCACCCCCAAAGGTCTGCACTACAGGAGGGTTGGCGGAGGCGGTCTGTGCGAGCGCTGATTTTGGGCGGCGGTTGGGCGGGAAGCGTGAGGTGCAAGCGCTCCAGCAGGAGCTCGAGTTCGGGCTCGGGTTGTGTGTAGCGAGTGAGCAGAAGTTCTCGACCGTCGGTGGTCGGTATTTTCACATCGACCATCTGCACGGCGGCAAATTTCTCCAGCGCCGAGCGCGCGGTGAGTCCGGGCGCGAGGGATTTGAGTTGCCGTGCCGAGCGTGACGTACAAGCAGTAGGCGAGGAAGGCGACGAACACGTGCGCCTCGATGCGTTCGGGTTCTTGGTGGAAGATCGGACGGATCGCCAGATCGCTCTTTAGCGTGCGGAACGCCTCTTCGACCTGCACGAGCTGCAAGTAGTAGTTCCACAACTTCACCGGATCGGTCTCGGTCAGATTGGTGCGCAAGAGGTAACGGCCTTCACGGCGACGAACCTGCTTGAGCTTCTTGCGATTGAGGCGATAGGTGAACGCGGCACCGATTTTCTCGACCTTCACCTCGACCAGCCGCCACGCTGCGGGGACCTTGCTTTGCGCACTACCGAGCTTCATCAGCAGCGCATCGCGTGAGAGCTCCATCGATTGCAGTTGCGCGAGCCTCGCCCACAGCCACTTCAGTTGGCGACGGCGCATCGAGCGCTCCTTGGCGATCCGATCGAGACTCTCGGCGAACACGTAGAGTTCATTGTCCTCAGGCAGAAGCTTCACCTTCACGCCCGCCCGGGCGCTGTGCCAGGGTTTAGTGACGAGGGATTGCTCGAGGCGATTGAGTCGCCCCTTCGGCGTGCCGCACAGGTACTGCACCGGCGGATCGCTGCGGCGCATCTCGGCCAAGACCTCCTCCGTCGGCACGCCGCGGTCCATGCACCAGATGCGCTGCGCCTTGCCGTACTGATGTTCGATCTTCTGCAGGAAGGAGCGCAATGTCCTCGAGTCGTTGGTATTGCCGGGTAAAATCTCATAGGCCAGCGGCAGGCCCTCGGGCGTGACGATCAACGCGATCACGATCTGCACGCAGTCGAAGCGATGATCGCGGCTGTAGCCGTGGCGGCGCTTGTCGTTCTCATCGAGCGGCGGATCGGACTCGAAGTAGGTGCTCGTGAGGTCGTACAGCAGCACTTCGAAGGTGACGTTGAACAGGTCCCGCCAGCGGCCCGTCAGATGCGTAAACAGCGCCTCTTTGTGGGCGAGCAACTGATCATGGCAGCCGTACAGCACGTGCGGATCGGCGAGCGACTCATCGGCGCCGAGCAAATCGCTGAGCGCCGTGCGGCCGTACCACTCTCGATGCAAGCGCCACTCGCTGCCCGGGGCGATCAGTCGATAGGCTGCGAGCACGAACAGCACCAGATCCCAGCGTGTCCCCTTGCGCGAGGGCGGCAGTCGCTCGGCCCAGAAGACATCCAGATCCAGTGTTTGCCACAGCGTCAGCGCCAACCAGCACGCGCCCCATTGCCGCGGCCGGTGCAGTTGCATCGACTTGAGCTTCAACCGCACGATCGACTCGTCCGGCAATAACCCCTCGCAGCGATCCTCCGGGAACAGTGCGTAGGTGCGCGGCGCCGGCTCCCCATCCTCCAGCACCTCGATCGACTTGCGCCAGGCGAGTTCCTGCGAGGAGTTGATCTCGCCCAAGTACAGCACGTGTCGCTGCACCACCCGCCCGCCGGCGACACGGCGGTTCTCCACCACGCTCCAGTAGCGGTGCTCCTTGCCGTCTTTCTTGCGAGTGGTGGCGCGCAAAAACATGCTGGCATCGCATTATCCGCATGACCCGCGCCGTTGACCAGAGAGTAGGTCTTCACTACAGACGTTTCCGCGGACAACGTGCGCCACTACGAATCAAAGAAAATCAAAAGCTTGGGAGAAGCCCGCGCCTTCGGCGCGGCCTCAATCTAGGGTCGAATCCGCGAAGTTCGGCTAGCCCTAATCTGAGACGGGCCACCGCCCATCGTGCATGCGCCCGAACCGGCCGGGGAATTCCAGTTCCGCCTGGCGCACGTAAGCCAGCGGTCGAGTATCATCGAAACAAACTTGTCGGTAATTCGCAACATTACGACGCTGCGCGCCGAGAGCAGCGCGGGATATGCACTCCCTCGTAACCGTATCGGGCTGGATCACCAGGGATGCCGTGCTCCCTAGCCAAGTGGGATGAATAAGCTGATACCTGGCGATGGCCGCGGCGCGTAATACACCGGCTGCGGCGCGTAGTAATAGCACGAGCGCTGACTCTCATGCCCATAATTGTGTCGCACGGGAGCGGTTTTGTGGCCACGCAACTGTGCCTCGTGGCCATGATTGTCGTGTTCGGCGGCAAGCACCGGCGCAATGCCAAGCCCAACTGCCGCCGAAGCAACAGTCATGACCAGCACGATTTTGCCGACTTTCGCCGTGAATCTCCTGACTTGCGGTGTCGAAATGTTCATTTGACGTTCCATTTGTCGAATGCGGGAGTAACAAGCCGCCGCGAGGTAGCCTGTTCGAGTTTACCGTTGCACGGGCACCTATTTTTTCTGCGTCACTTTCTGTGGTGCGTCACCATGGCGGAAGAGTTGATCAGCTACCGCCTTTTGCGCATCAGACATACTGACATAGAGAGGCGAGAAGGCCACGGCGAACTTCTTGATTTCATCGGCATGGGCATCGACGACATCGCCGTAGGATTTCAGGTCGTCCATTGCGTTCATCGTTTTGGCGTTCGCCAGCCGCGCGTTATTCATCTCGTCCATCTTGTTCGCGTTGTCACGCATCACGTCGGTGACCTTGGCCCATTGCTCTTCCTCGGCCGCGGTGATCTTGAGCTTGGCATGCATGTCTTTGATGCGTGCTTCGATGCGAGGCTGTTCCGGGTCCGTGGCAGCAAGTACCGGGCCCGCAGCAAAAGTGATCGTTGCCGCTATCGCTACGGCTGCCGCAGCCCGTGCAGCGCTATTAGCGAATTGAAAATTAGGTTGATTCATGGTCTCTCTCCGTGTCGATTTGAACCTTGGAGATCCAAGTATTCTTGGGGACGCCTCCAATTCCAGCGTGATGTTGCTCGCTCCCTTTCAATACGTCTGTGCGCTGGTGCACATACATCGGATCCCGCCATCACGGGGAAAGAACCTCCGCCGTCATCGATGACCTGGCGTAGTCTTGCTTGTTGGAGTTGTTGTCTCCTTTGGCCCCCAAATCAGCACCGATGGGTTTTCCTTGATCTTGGTCGTTGTCGCGCCGAGGTCGGTCACCACATTCTTGACCTGGCTCTCTAGTGAGGAAAATTTGTCGAGAAGTTTCGGCAACAGGTCGAGGATCGCGGTGAGCGTGCTCTTTTCCGAGGGAATCTCCGGAATTTGCCCGCTGGCCGTTGAAGCAAGCAGAGTGGGCGCGCTCGGATTGCCGCCATTCAGCTCGATGAGGACGACGCCGGTGATACCCTTCATCTTGAGGGTCGCCTTGGTATCGGTTTTGACGGGCGCCTCTTTGCGCAAGCTGATGTCCACCTGAACCAAGCGCGGATCTGCTGGATCAAGGACGATGCTCTTGACCGTGCCGACATCCACTCCATGGAACTTCACCGGATCGCCGACCGCAAGCCCGCTCACCGACTCCGAGAAATGGATTCGGTAGAGCACGTCATCGCGATGGCCGGTGCCCACCAGCCATACGGCAAAGAGTGCCGCGGCAATGGAGAAGCCGATGACGAACAGACCTTCGATGAAAAAATGTTTATCCGGTTCCATGGCCTGGCTTCCTTGCTGTCATTGCGCCGCGCTTTGCGCCTTCGGCACGCGGTCCGTGGAGGAATTCGTGAATCCAGGGCTGGTTGGACTGCATGAGCTTGTCCAGCGTATCGACGGTGATTTTCGTATCCACCAGAATGGCGATGCGATCGCAGATGGTAAACAGCGTGGTGAGATCGTGGGTGACGATGACCACCGTGATGCCCAGGCTTTGCTTGAGCTTGAGGATCAGTGCATCGATGCCGCTGGCGGTGATCGGATCGAGGTCCGAGGTCGGTTCATCGAGAAAGAGTATCCGCGGGTCGAGCGCGAGCGCTCGCGCCAATGCCGCTCTCTTGACCATACCGCCCGAAAGTTCGGAGGGGAACTTGATGCCGACATCGGCGGACAATCCGGCGAGCGAGAGTTTCATCGCCGCGACCTTTTTCTGCTCGTCCGCCGGCAGATCAGTGTGCTCGCGCATCGGCAGCATGATGTTTTGTGCCACCGAAAGCGAGGAAAATAGCGCGCCTTGCTGGAACAGCACACCAATCAGCGCGGCCTTTTCCGCCGGGCCGATTGCTTCGATCTTCTTTTCGTTTAGAAGAACCTCGCCGGCATTCGGTCGACGCAGGCCGATGAGCGTCTTGAGCAGCACGGATTTGCCCGATCCCGAACCGCCGGCGATCCCGATGATTTCGCCGGTGAATACCTCGAGACTGATCTTGTCGTGAATGACCTGATTGCCAAACCGATTCACGATGCCGTGCGCGGACAGTATCGGTTGGCCGGGCTGCCGGGTCTTTGCGCTCATACGCCAAGCTGTTCAAAGAGGATGGAGAACAACGCGTCCAGCACGATGACCAGGAAGATCGCCTTGACCACGGCCCGCGTGGTCTCCTGGCCGATGCTATCCGCCGAGCCTGTCACCCTGAGCCCGTGCATGCAACCGATGACGCCAATGAAAAAGGCGAAGATCGGCGCCTTGGACAGGCCGACGAACAGATCCCAGCCATCGACGGCCTTCTGCACGCGCTCGAGATATTGCAGTGGGGATATATCGAGAAGTGATAGAGAAATCAGTCCCCCGCCGAGCAAACCCATGATGTCGGCGAAGAACGCCAGCAGCGGCAGCGCGATGACCAGGCCGATCAGCCTCGGCACCACCAGCACTTGCATCGGATCGATGCCCATAACATCGAGCGCATCGATTTCTTCGCGCATCTTCATTACGCCAATCTCCGCGGTGAAAGCGGAGCCCGAGCGTCCGGCCACCATGATTGCGGTAATCAGCACGCCCATTTCGCGCAGAACCGACACTGCTACCAGATTGACGGTGAAGTCCTCGCCGCCGAAAGGACGCAGCTGCGCAACACTCTGATAGCCGATGACGATGCTGATCATGATGGCCATGAGTCCGACGATCGGCAGCGCGTTGACGCCGGTTTCCGAGATATGGCGAGATATTGACGCGAACCGGAGCGAGCGCGGGTGAATCAGAGCATGGCCGATGAGGCTCGCCGCCTGGCCGATAAAGGCGACGACGTCGAGCGTGTCATGCCAGGCGTCGTCCGCGCTTCTTCCCAGTTGCGTGACAAGCTGGCGCCATCCGGGAACAGTCTCCACTTTGGGTAGCGGCTTGAGCTCAAGGCCGCCGATGAGATCGAGCAGCGCTTTGTGCTCATCCCGGATGCCGGTCAATTGCACGCCCTTGTCACGGAGGCCGCAGAGAAAGAGCGCGCCCGGTGTGTCCAAGTCGCTCAGCTTGCCAAGATCGAGTACGCCGGACTTGTGCTTCGTCCGCCATGCGTTAACCGGTCTTTCGGCTGCGGAGAGTGTCCGGATTCCGAGTGGGCCCTCAAGCTTCAGCCGACTGCCATCCTCTTCGATAGCGATCGTCAGGGGGGCCAGCTCCGAGGTTGTTTGGCGCATGGGTAATCGGCGGTCTGCGTTACTTGCTATCAATCAGCAATGAGGTTGCTGATCGACCAGCAAGTTTACGGCACGCTCGCGATTTTGCTATGTACGGTAACGCGCAGAGGGCGCATTGCCAGCGACTGACAGCTGCTTTTAGCTTCTCGTTACAAATGCGCGG
This sequence comes from uncultured beta proteobacterium, assembly GCA_963732105.1. GTDB lineage: Bacteria > Pseudomonadota > Gammaproteobacteria > Burkholderiales > Casimicrobiaceae > PALSA-1003. Next base: position 35,195 of record CAVSYL010000002.1, on the reverse strand, counting down.
CGACGTTCGCGCCGCGACTTGTTGAGCACTAGTCAGGGTTGGGAACGGCCATGCCCTGTTCGACCAGATCACGGACGTCGGCCGGGGTTGGAGATACTATAGGCGCGCGTTCCGATCGTGAAACGTCCGCGGCGACATCAAACGTCGATGTCGGCACAGGTGCGACTAACGGCGCTTGCGCAGCGCTGTCCATTTGAAGCTGCAATTCCTCGGCGTATCCGCCGGAACGCAGCAAGACGCGATCTGCTTGAACGACGGCGACCGTCATGCCGCGACTTGGCCTCCCTCGTCGACGACGCGCGACTCGCCGCTCGCGATTTCGCGAAGGAGCGCCATGCGCCGATCGCCCGTGAGCGTGGTGCCTCAGTAGCGCAAATTGGTGCTTCTGCGAAGCGGGTTCGCCGTACGCGGCGGTGACAGCCGTCAACGGCGCCTGCGGCCCGAGCGGGCCCAATGATTTCCGGCCTGCGTCCGGCCGCGTGCTGGCGCCGCTCACGTGTTCGGGCTGCGGCGGTCGCGCCGCGACCGGTTTCTCGGTAGAAATCTGCGCCTGGACCTCAGCGTTGGCTGTTGCGCGCCACTGCAGCGCCAACACGAGCAACACGGCAGCAGCCACCAACGCAAGCACCCAGAATTGCGCAGCCCGCAAGTATCGGAAAGACCGAGGTAGCGGACGTCGTAACGCCGGAATAAAGGCTGAGCGCTGCATCGAGGTTCCCGTTGAGTCGGCCCACTTCAATCGTAATGGCCGCTCCGCCAACTGCAAGTATCTCCAGAAGTCGATTCAGATTTCGGTTGGGGCGAATGGCGCTCGCGTCATGAGGCCTTTCGACCTCGAGCACCGCCCGCCCCGCCCGACAACTATAGGCTGGTCCAGAAGCTTGTCATTGACAAACCCAGCTTGCGAACTGATTGGGATCCGCACCCCCGCCAACATACGTCGCGACCTTGGGATACGCGCAGACAGGCCGCGTGCGTGTAACGCCTCCGGCCAGACTCTGCGTCAGCCGTAAGGGTATCCGGCGCTGTTCCGCTCTCGACCCAATTCACCATGGTCTGGAACATACCCGCGACTTGCGGAGCAGAACCGCCGCCGCAGTGGGCGTTGCCGGGCACGATGAAATGACGGAACCACGGCATGAGCTGCGAATAGTCGCCGCCGGCCATCAAGCTCGCGACGCTATCGTAGAACATTGACGATCCCTGCGTCATGATGAGCTGGTCAGCCCCGCCTTGCCACATCAGGATCTTGCCGCCGGTAGCTTTGAATGGGAAGAGGTTGGGATTATCGCTCGCCATGATCGGACCGACCCTCATCATCGTCTGATTGAAGAAGGCCTCGTAGTTGGCGTAAGTGAGGGTGTGCCAATCCCACTGCGGATAGAAATAGACCCAATACTGCGGCTGCGCAGTTGCGATGGAGAACGGATTCGCACCGGCCAGGCCGCCGCTCAACGCTGCGCCACGCTGGACGCCCGGCCAGAGCAGCTTGCCCGAGGTATTCGTCGCGCCTTGCCAGATCTTCAGGATCGCGCCCGCTTCAGCCGGCGTCAAGCACGTGTTGTTCGTGGACGTGCACGAGGCCGTCGTAATGGTCGGATCAGTGACCGGGTTGTAGGTGCACGCGTACGGATTCTGTATGAAGCCCTCATGAACGCCGTTCACCACGTCGCAAGAGGCGACTGCGGCGCTGGTCGCGAGCGCTGTCTTCGCGCTCGAGATCGCTGCGCCCGTGTCGAGAAACATCGCCACCTGCGGCCAGATCTGGTACGCCTGGAAGCGATCCCAGTGTATCGCCGGTGCGCCGACAAGCAGGCCGTTGTAGTCGTTCGGGAATTGCTCCGCCATGCGAAGACCTTGACGCCCGCCGGTCGAGCAGCCGTTCCAGTACGAGTAAATGGGCTGCTGGCCATAAAACGCCTGCGCAAGCTGCTTGCCCAGCGCGGCCATCAAATGCACGGATCGATAGGCGAAGTCGCTTTGCGCCTGCTTGTCCATCGTGCCGGGGTTGGCCTGGGTGGCGCCCGCGCAGTTATTCACGCAGCCGAAGGTACCGCTGCCGCCGGTATGCCCGGTGTCCGTCTGCACGCCGATATAGCCCGCTGATATTGAACCGGTTGCAATTCCCACGGACCCGGCATAACCACCGCCGCCCTCGGACTGCAGGCGACCGTTCCATTTGCCGCCGGTCGGTAATCCAACCCAGATATTGATCGCAGGCTTGACCAGCAACTTCACGAGGCAGTAGCCAATTCCTCCCGTCGTTCCGGTCGAAACCGACGTGATCGTCACCGACGTATCGTTTGGTGGGTTCGTGAACGCGAACGTCGGCAGATCGGAGACCAACTGCGCCTGCCCGATGCCGTTCGTGTCGCAGGTCGTGATCGGTGAGACTTGTTGCGCCACCGCACCTCCGCCACCGAGCAGCAAAGCGAGCGCGGTGACGTGAAAGAGTCGATGGCCAAATTCCCTGATGCGGCAAATCTGACTTTGCGCGTCAGGGATCGTGCGTTCGTAGTGCCTCATATTTCCTCCTTTAGAAACTTCGACCCCGAATAGCAGCAGGTGCGCTGCACGACATGGCGATAGGAACCACGCATCACGATGATCAAACGCCGAATCCAACGGCGCCGATTCTCGCCTATTCTCTATATTTAGGTACCGCTGAACTCATCATGCACCGAACTAAATGCGGTGCAGTATCGGGTCACGAGACCGGCCAAGCACCAGCGATCACGTCCGGCTGAGGCAATATCGATCAAAACCTGGTGACCCGCAACGCTCCTTGTCTAATATCGATCAAAACCTGGTGACCCGCAACGCTCCTTACCTAATATTGGTTATCAAAAGTTCAAATAACGCGCTATTCGCCGGCAACCCAGCTGTTTGGTTCACTTCCCTGGGTCCTTCTGATCAGAGAATTTATCGAACTCCATATTGTAGAGGCCGCCGTTCGTCTTTTCGACCTTGCGAATGTAAACCGTCTGCACGACGTCGCGCGTTTCGGGGTCGATCATCACGGGACCGCGCGGGCTCGCGATTTTCATCCCCTTGAACGCCGCCATGAGTTTGTCGCCGTCGGTTGAGCCGCCAGTCTGTTTCAGCGCTTCATAGATCGCAGCCATCCCGTCGTATCCGGCGACGGCCATGAAGTTGGGCCGCAAACTCTGTGCCGTTCACGTCCGCATACGCTTTCAGGAACGCCTTGTTCTCCGGCGAATCGTGGGCGGCCGAATAATGAAAGCTGGTGATGAGTCCCAGCGTCGGGTCGCCCATCGCCTGGAGTACGCCGTCGTCGGTAATGTCGCCCGTTGCTATCAGTTTAATACCGGACTCAGCCAATCCGCGCTCGCTGTAGCCTTTCATGAATGCGACGCCCTGTTCGCCCGCCGGGAGGAAAAGGAACACCGCCTGTGGCTTGGCGTCCTTGACCCGCTGAATGAAAGGGCCGAAGTCCGGGTTCTGCAACGGAGTGTGCACGCTGCCCACGATTTCTCCCCCGGCTGCCTTGAACGCCTCGGCAAAGGCTTTTTCGGCATCGAGCCCCGGCCCGTAATCCGCGACGACGGTGTACACACTCTTGATGCCGTTCTTGGCGGCCCAACGAGCCATCGGTTGCGCGATTTGCGGCAGGGTCATCGACACGCGAATGATGTAAGGCGATTTGGTGGTGATGATCGAAGTCGCTGCGTTCATGATCACCATCGGCTTTTTGGCTTCGGTAGCGATCGGCGCCACTGCGAGGGCATTCGGCGTCAGCCCGAAGCCGACGAGGATGTCGACGTTGTCGCGTGTCACGAGTTCCTGCGCAAGCCGCTTGGCGACATCAGGTGCAGGACCGGTAGTGTCCCTCTGCACGATCTCAATTTTCTTGCCGGCCACTGTGTCGCCATGCTCCTTCATATACGCCTTCATCCCGCCAAGCATTTGCTGCCCGTATTGCGCGAATGGCCCCGAAAATTCACCGACCATGCCGAGTTTGACCACGCCCTGCGCGTGCGCCAAACCGGCCGCCGCGGCGATTGCGAACCCGCACGCGGCGGTTCCAACAATGCGGTTGAGTTTCATTGCGTTCCTCCTCTGAATATCTGTTGATTATCGGCGGCTGAAGTCGGCATGGCATTTTACTCGAGCCCGTGCGAACGCAAGCCATTTACTGAAGTGGCAAGCCAACGTAGTTTTCCGCAAGCGAGACTGCCGCGGCGTGAGAATTGACCACGTAATCGAGCTGCGAAAGCTGCAATCGCCGCTGGAACACGTCGTCGGTCGGAAACTGGTGCAGCATGGATGTCATCCACCACGAGAAATGCTCGGCGCGCCACACTCGCTTCAGGCAGGTCGCAGAGTATGCATCCAGAAGGTCGGTCCTGCCGGACTTGAAATATGCAGTCAGGGCCCTGGCGAGGATGTGCACATCGGCGACCGCGAGATTCATACCTTTCGCGCCTGTGGGCGGAACAATGTGAGCGGCGTCACCCGCGAGAAATAGCCGGCCGAATTGCATCGGCTCGGCGACAAAGCTGCGCATGCCGGTGATGCTTTTTTCGATCACCCGGCCCTCGCCGAGCCTCCACCCGTCGTCGGTCTCCAACCGGGTGTGCAGCTCCTGCCAGATGCGTTCATCCGGCCATTGCCCGATGTTTTCCTCCGGGGCAACCTGAAGATAGAGTCGAGTAATTTGCGGCGAGCGCATGCTGTACAGGGCGAAGCCGTGGTCATGATAAGCGTAAATCAGCTCTTCCCGAGTCGGCGGGGCTTCGGCCAAGATACCCAACCACGCGAACGGGTAAGTGCGCTCGAACACGTTCAACGCGTTAGCTGGAACCGCCGACCGGCAGATGCCATGAAAACCGTCGCAACCGGCAATGACATCGCAGTCAATGTGCGCAGGTCCATGACCATTGCGGAATGCAATGCGAGGCGACGCCGAGTCAGGGTCGTGCACAGCCACATCGGTAACGTCGAAAAGTATCAGGCCGCCCGCGTCGAGGCGGGCGCGGACGAGGTCCTTGACGATTTCCTGTTGACCGTACACCGTAATCGAGCGGCCGCCGGTGAGTTCGGTCATATCGATGCGATGCCCGCGCCCCGCGAAGCGCAGTTCGATACCATGATGGACGAGTCCTTCCCGCTGCATGCGGCCACCGACGCCCGCCGCCTTCAACAGATCGACCGTTCCCTGCTCCAGCACCCCGGCACGAACGCGGCGCTCGACGTAGTTCCGGCTGCGGTTCTCCAGGATCACCGACTCGATGCCCTGCAGATGCAATAGATGTGACAACAGCAACCCTGCCGGACCAGCGCCAATGATTCCTACTTCCGTGCGCACGCGAATTGATCCTTCTTATGTTGATCGGCTCAATGTCGAATCATCGTCTGGTGCGTCGAGATGCGCAGCTTGGTGCGATCGATAGATGATGGCAGTACTGGCGTTGAGCGATGCAATTTCAGCATCGCAACCGGCGAAGTCTCATTCCCAGCGAGGATCGAGTCAACATCGATATTTCGATACTGCGTATTCGCAAAGCAAATACAAGTTGGCTCCTTGGGCGGACTATAATTTCACGATGGCTGTGCAGGACGTCGCTGCGTTTCTTGAAGATCATCGATGCACAAGCACTTTGACCTTAACTTGCTGCAGATTGCCATTGCGCTCTACGAGGAGCGCGGCGTCGGCAAGGTCGCGACGCGCTTAGGGATGAGTCAGCCCGCAGTTAGCGCAGCGCTGGCGAGACTGCGTGTAATATTCGGCGATCCGCTCTTTGTCCGCACCCCACGCGGCATGGACCCGACGCCGCGTGCGAAGGCTCTAGTCGCTCCAGCGCGTGACATCCTGCTTCGCGTCGAGCGCGATCTGCTCTCGGGGCTGGTATTCAACCCCGAGACGAGTACAGCGACGTTCACGTTTGCCCTTTCAGACGTCGGTGAGATGGTGTTTCTTCCGAAAATGCTGGAGAAGCTGCACCGGCTGGCGCCGCTCGCCACCGTGCGCTCGGTATCGCCACCGCCGAATGAGCTTCGTCACGGACTGGAAACCGGGGAGATCGACCTGGCAATCGGCTACTTTCCCGATCTTGCGAAAGGCAATTTTTTCCAACAGCGGCTGTTCACTCACCATTTCACTTGCCTGCTGCGGGCCGATCATCCGGTTGGCGGCAACCGACTTTCGTTGAAACAGTTTCTGGAGTTGCAACACGTGTCGGTGCGGGCGGAGGGACGCAGTCAAGAGCTATTCGAGCGATTCCTTGCGAGCAGGAAGATTCGCCGAAAGATCGTCCTCTTCACCCCGCATTTCATGTCGTTGCCGATGATCATCGCGAAATCCGATCTCATCGCGACCGTACCGCACGCGATCGGAATGTATTATTCGACGCGTCTGACGAACATCAAGACAATGTCTCTAACGTCCCTGGACCTCCCGCGAATCGTACTCAAGCAACACTGGCACCGCATGTTTCACCATGATTCCAGGAACCAATGGCTGCGTAAGGTGATTTCGGAACTCTTTAGCCAGGAGTCGGATGAGTGGAAGGCCCGAGGGGGCGATAAGTAGCCGCGGGTGTCAGGCGTCGCGCTCCTGCTCTGGCTCGCTCGGCAATGGCACGGACACCAGGTGGGCCACCCAGAAGCACACCATGGCAATCGCGACGACGAGCACGGCTACCGTATAGGCCAGTGGCTTCCCGTGCCACAGACCAGCGAACCACTGGTTGAACTGGTCCGCATAGACGGCGAATTTTCCGCCCATGAGTTCGAGGTTGTGTTGATACATTCTGCCGCTGGTGATTTCGCCGGCGAGCTCGGCGTCCCGATCGTCCGCGGCAAATATGTAGATCAGCGCAGCGCCTGCCAGGCCGACAAGCAGGATGGCCGCGCCCCACGAGTAGATGACGACGTGAAGCGGCCACCGCTGCTTTGTGGACATGTGCTGCGGGAGGGAATTGTTCATGGCCTTCGACTGTATCCTTACAGAGCAGTAGTGGAAAACAATACGTTATTGGACGACAACAACTTTGCACCAGCGCAGCCGACCTGGTCCTCATTTCCAAGACGCTCTATGGCGAACATGCTCCATGGCGGCGGTCCTGTCGAGCCTTGGCGTTAGTCTGTGGCTATTCTTTCATGCCGGCCAATGCCGCTGTGTGCTGCCAGAGTAACAAAGCAGATCGGTCGTCCTGGGCCCGCAACGAAGGCGCAGTTGGAGCGGACTTGTAAAAGTATTGTCCCGTCGTCTCGGCCACGTCTGGCGAGGAGGCAAGATAGACAATCGTTTCTGCGCCCCTGGCGGGAGTTATTGCGAAAAACTTGGCAAGCCCAACGAAGGGCGAGATCACACCACCGCTTTGATCGCCAAAGCGGGTGGCGACAAAACCGGGATGCAGGCAATTCGCCGTGATACCCGTGCCGTGCAGGCGGCGAGCGAGCTCACGCGTGAACAGTATGTTGCATAGCTTCGACCGGCCATAAGCTTTCATGGGTCCGAAGCTCTTTGCCAATTGAAGATCGTCGAAATCCAGCGTGGCGCGCTGGTGCGACGCGGAAGCCGTGTTAATGATGCGTGCGGGACTCGAAGCCGACAGGCGCTCGCGCAATCCCTCTGTCACGACGAAATACGCCATGTGATTGAGCGCGAATGTAGATTCAAGCCCATCCTCCGTGAGTCTGCGCTGGCGAATAGTGCACCCGCGTTGTTGATCAGAACGTCGATGCGCGGCTCTTGCTCGGCGATTTGAGCTGCAACGCGTCGCATCTCGGCCAAGCGTAAAAGATCGGCAAGATGTACGCAGTGGGCGATGCCCGGCGCGCTGTCGCGAAGCCGTGCGAGGGTCGCGTTTCCGCGAGATTGGTCGCGCGCGACCAAGACGATCCGAGCGCCCATTTTTGCGAGTTCTATTGCGGCGACCTCGCCAATTCCGGACGTGCCGCCTGTGATGACAACGGTCTTACCTCTCATGGGCGATCTCGTCCGTGCTGACGGATGTTACCTCGCCAGCCTCGGCGCATCAGGTTCGCTGAATAGAGCGTTACCGTCGAGTTGCAATCGCGGGCCGCCATGAAGCCCTCGTCCAACTGAAAACTGCGGACGCTATTGCTTGTTAGCGGCGGCACTGACTTGCGCGAGCAGCTTGTCGGCCGCCGGGTTGTGGACCGATGCCCGCACCAGGATGTCGGGAGGAAGTACATTTTTCCCGTAGAACGAAGCGTTCCAATCATCCGAGGCCGTGACCACGGTGCCGTCGAGATTCAGGCCGCCATACAGCCCCTTGGCGCGGTTGAAGGTGATGAGATCAGCTACGATGTCGCTTCGGGCACCCGCGCCGATCGGACCCGCGGCGACGCTGGCGTCACCTCCGATCTTGAACGAAGTAGCCAGCAACGAGTTGAAGCCCTTGTCGGTCATCACCAGCGTGACACCTTCTGCCACGGAGATGCCGGCCTGGAAACCGACACTCGCCGTCGCCATCGCGTAGAACGCGGGCCCTACCCATTTGCCGCTGTTCGGCTCGCGCGCGACCACGAGCGCACGCCCACCCGAGCCGCCGAAGATGAAACCGGCCTTGACGATCACTGGCGTGATTATTACCGCTTTGGCGCGGCCGAAGTTTCGCTGCAGCCAGTCCATGTTCGGATCGCGGAGGAAGTTGGACAGCGTAGCCTCCGAGGCGGCGATGTGTGCCTGCGGGTCGGCCTGCGCGTAAACGTTTGGCGCGACGAATGCCGAAGCCGCTGCAACGAGCGCCGCCATTGCAACGGAACGTAGCAATCTTGATAACATGAATGTCTCCTTGATGCGTATTTCGGGTGATTGTCGATCGGTTTTCATCGGCAGCATGCCGACGCTCCACGAGGCCAGTGAAATTCTACGCTTAGTCCTTGATCAACCCTATTTGGGCGGGCATATTGTGCTGGCGTTCCGGTCCTTGGGGCTCCCATGAGTTACGAAACATCGTCAAAAACGATTATTCGCATTCTGATTTTTGCGATCGCGTCTGCGAGCATCGTTGCCGTCCCGGCAAATTCTGCAAGTCTTCGCCCGGCACCAAGCGCACGCGTTGTGCTACCGACGGCCATCACGCCCGAGCACTACCGCGTCAACGTTACGCCCGATGCCGCGAGCCTGACCTTCAAGGCCGCGGTGGAAATCGACATCATCGTCCACCAGGCGAGCACTAAGATCGTTCTCAACTGCGCCGACATCGTCATCGACAGCGCCGCCCTGTCCGGCGAGGCAACCGCGCCCAGAATCAGCTATGACGACAAATTGCAGACTGCGACCTTCGCGCTGGACCACGCGATCATGCCTGGCGCCTACACGTTGAGAGTTGTCTATCACGGCAAGATCTTCGAGCAAGCGTCGGGTCTGTTTTTCCTCGACTACAAAACCCCGAAGGGAATCGCTCGAGCGCTATTCACCAAGTTCGAAAGCTCCGATGCCAGGCGCTTTGTGCCCTCGTGGGACGAACCCGGCCGCAAGGCGACCTTCCAGCTCACCGCGACGGTACCGGCGGACCAAATGGCCTTATCCAATATGCCGATCGCTTCAACGGACGCCCTGCCGGGCGGCCTGAAGCGAGTGCATTTCGCGGTGACGCCCAAGATGTCGTCCTATCTTCTTTTTTTCGGCGTCGGCGATCTCGAGCGCGTGAATCGAACGGTGGACGGCGTGGACGTAGGCGTCGTGGTCAAGCGCGGCGACACGGCGAGTGCCAGCTACGCCCTCGATGCGGCGGCCAATATCCTGCCGTACTACAACAGCTACTTCGGTACCCCTTACCCATTGCCCAAGCTTGATCTGATCGCCGGCCCCGGCTCCAGCCAGCGCTTTTCGGCGATGGAAAACTGGGGAGCGATTTTCTATTTCGAGCACAGTCTGCTGATCGATCCACGCATCTCCACCGAAAGCGACAAGCAGCGCGTCTACGTGGTCGTGGCGCACGAGATGGCGCATCAGTGGTTCGGGAACCTCGTAACCATGGCCTGGTGGGACGACCTCTGGCTCAACGAGGGATTCGCTTCGTGGATGCAGAACAAAGCTACGCACCGCTTTCATCCGGAATGGAAGGTCTGGCTCCAGATGCTTGGTCGTACCCAAGGCGCCATGGGGGTCGATGCGCGTGACGGAACCCATCCGGTCGTCACGCCAATCTACGACGTCCAGCAAGCCAATAGTGCCTTCGACAGCATTACGTATTCGAAAGGCGCCGCCGTGATCCGCATGCTGGAGTCCTACCTTGGCGAGGACGACTTTCGTGCTGGCGTGCGCCGCTACATGCACGACTACGCGTACGGCAATACTGTAAGCGACGATCTATGGAGGGAGGTGGATAAGGGCTCGCCGCGTCCGATCACGTCGATCGCGCATGATTTCACACTCCAGGCAGGCGTGCCGATGATCGGCGAGGTATCCGTCAAGTGTGCGGATGGCAAGACTACAGTGGGTCTCACCCAAGGTCATTTCGCCATCGATGCGGATTCAACGAATGCCCGCGTGTGGCGCGTGCCCGTAACCATTGCAGGCATCGGCGGCGCGACAGCCAAATCGGTTGTGTCCGGCAATGATGCGCGCGCCGTGACGATCGCCGGCTGTGAACCGGTCATCCTGAATGCGGGGCAGACCGCCTACTTCCGCAGCCGCTATTCCAGAGAGGGCCTCGCCGCCATTTCGGCTCGCTACGCCGCACTGTCCCCTGACGACCAGCTCGGCGTCTTGAATGACGTAGTCAGCCTTGCCTATGTGGGCGATGAACCCATGGCGGCATTCCTCGACCTGACGAAAAATTTGCCGACGAATGCCGATCCCATCTTGATCTCTGCGTTTGTCGAGCGACTGCGAAGCCTGGATCGTCTCTATGCGGGCCTCCCAGCGCAGGGGGACTTTCGCATCTACGCGCGCGCCGTGCTGAACCAAGCCTTCTCTCGTGTCGGCTGGAGCAAGATGCCGGCAGAGAGCGACAACGCAGCGCGCATGCGATCGAACCTCATTGAATTGCTCGGCGATCTTGGCGACCCAATGGTCCTGGCTGAAGCGCGGAAGCGCTTCAGCCGCTATGTCGACGATCCATCGAGCCTCGACGCCGGCACGCGTCGTACCGTGCTCCACATCGTCGCCGTGCACGCTGACCCGACGACCTGGGATCAGTTACACAGCATGGCCAAGTCTGCCAAGACCGAGCTCGAACGGAGGGAACTCTACGCGCTGCTCGCTGCGGCGGAGGAACCTGCTCTGGTGCAACAGGCGCTCGACCTGGCTCTATCTGGAGAACCGCCGCCTACCATCGTGCCTGACATGATTAATGCTGGATCGCGCCTGCATCCGGAGACAATGTTTGACTTCGCCGTCGCCCATTGGGACAGGATCGCATCCCTGCTCGAGCCGAACATCCGGGCGCGTTACGTGCCGCGTCTTGTCGGCGACGCATCAGATCCGAAACTGATCCACAAGCTCGACACATTTGCCGATGGTCACATTCCGCCGGACGGGCGCCTGGATCTGCGCAAAGCGGAAGCCAACATCCGCTACCTCGCGAAAATCCGGAGAGACCGGCTGCCAGAAGTCGATGATTGGCTAAGGAGTCAAAGCCACTGAAGGGTTCACTGCAGTTTTCGCTGCAGTTTCAATTTTCCGTTCCCTGGCACATTGAGCGGCGATGTTCGTCGATAGCACTGTGCGTTCAAAAGTTATACAAGATTCCTAACCGGTACGATCGGGGCTCGGTTGGATGAAAGTGGTAGTCATTGACGCCTTCCGGCGGCTCCCCCGGTAAGCGCGATGCGTAAAAGTAGGTAATGTCGTTGGCTCTTGGCGTTGAAAATATTAAAGACGTCGAAGCGAATTTGCGTCTTCGGGTTGATCAGATAGGTCGCTTGGGCGCTGAATAGTGTCGTTGAATTCGAGCGGGCGCTGTTGTTCTCGATAAGCGGCGCCGGTCCAAAGTAGCGGCCGAAGATGCTCGCTGTCCAGGGCCCAAGGTTTTGCATCGTGACGCCACCGGCTGCCACCGTCTGCAAAGCGTTCGGAATGAAATTACCAACCGGATTGCTGTCACTGAATCGCGCGTGGGTCCAGGCGAGGTCCAGGTCGAACAGTAGCCACGGGGTGGGCGTGTAGTGATTGTTGAATTCGACGCCATATCGCGTGGAGGGTCGTCTGGCTTCGGTCGTTCCCGCGTCCCCAACGAACACCAATTCGGAATCGAATTTGAGGTACCAGAGCGCGAGCGAGGTCTGCAGGTTCGGCACAATTTCGGAACGCAGTCCGAGTTCACCACCGTAAGTGCGGACCAACGGCGTTGCTTTGTCGACCGGGTCACCTGACTTGGGATCGACGGTTCCGACGATGCCGCGCGCATCGTTGCTATGAAAGCCCTGGCCATAATTGATGAAGTACTCGGTATTCGACCATGGCCCCAGAATCATCGAGAATTTCGGCGATACCAGCCCCGCACCCTGAGTTCCCGAGTTCGCTGCGAGGTTGCTGTCGACGTTGAAGTCGTAGCGGTCTCCCCGGACACCCACGAGGGTGCGCAACCATTCGTTCCATTGCGTCTGATTTTCGAAATACAAAGCAACGCTCGATTCTTGTACCTTGTCCTGGCGGGTTGTGGAGAGCCGCTCGCGGTCCTTGGTGCTGTAGAGACCAATCGGATTCAGGCGATCCTGGCGAAAATCCCAACCCAAGGTGTTGGTCGTAGGCGAGCCGAACAGCGTGTCCGAACGCGACCAGCTTCCGTTCCAGCCGTAGATCTTGCGGTCATCGAGCTGGTTGAATTGATCACCGTTCACCGGGTCATCGAGGAAGTAAGTGAAGTTCGAGAATAGGCTCAGGTAATAGCGGATCGCATATGCCGTCGATTGCAGTTGGCCGCCCGCGAGCGTTGCCGTGTAATCTGCCGACAGACTGTAACGATGGCTCATTCCGCCGTCGCTGGCGTCAATCGCACCGAAACGATCGATGAGGCCTTCATCGATTGCCCGGCGGGGAATCTGGTCGGTGGCATTCCACTTTCCGGAATAAGCCATGGCCGTCACGCTCCACTGCCCGTCCGCCGTTGGCTGCGTATAGCGCAGAACTCCGTTGTACTTTCGGTAGTCGTCCGGGTTGTCCCAGGGACCATTGTCGTGCACGGCCTCGAATCCGTAGACCAATCGACCAGGGCCCGCATCGGCGGAACCGACCACCAACGCGCGACCGTATTGCTCCGTACCACCCGTCAGTTCGGCAAGGTTCTTCTTCGTGGTATTGAAATAGAAAATATTTGCGCCGCCCGCGGTCGCGAAATCACCCTCCGACGCGTAGTACGGCCCTTTGAAGTAGTCGACGCGAGAGACTAACTCGGGGATAAGGAAGTTGAGGTCGGTGTAGCCTTGACCGTGCGCATGGGTGCGCATGTTCACCGGCATCCCCGCCACATAGGTGGAAAAATCGGTCCCGTGATCGAGGTTGAATCCACGCAGGAAGTACTGATTGGCTTTGCCGGCGCCGCTATGCTGCGTGACGATCATGCCGGGTACGTATTCGAGTACGTCGCCGGGCCGCAACAACGGCCGATCGTCGATCAACTGCGGCGTAATGACTCCGGCGCTGGCTCGTTGTCCCGACGCCATTGTCGTAGTGGCCGACAACTTCGACCTGTTCCAGCTTTTGCGGATCATCCGCCAACGCAATCGACGCTACCAACGCGAACACGGTTCCACAGGTCCTACGGGAACGCAGCAACGCAGGCACGTGGACTCTCAGGAAGCAAATAATTACATTTCGCCTACCGTAATACGTAAACGCGTGGCGGTTAGATGCGCCGGCGTCAGCCAGGTGGAACAGTTGCGGCTGTCGGGCGCCGCTGCGTCAACCCGGATCCATGCCGTTTTTCCTCATGACAGCAGCGGCGGCTGGAGCGGTCAGGAATTTTACCAGTGCCTTCGCCGCTTCCGGATTCGTTGCGCCAGTGTAGATGCCGATCGAGAATATGGTGACATGCTGAATATCCGGCGGAAGCGGACCGAGAAAATCAATGCCGGGGACGTGAATGAGCTCGCTGACTTGTTGAAATCCGATCTCCGCTCCGCCTTGTGCAACCATTTCACCTTCCGATGCGCCGGATGGGGGTTGCTTCAATTTCGACTTGAGCTGGTCTGCAATGCCCATGCGCTGAAACAGACTATCGAGATAGACGCCGCTCGGCCCGCTGGAATAGCCAATCGATGCTGCGGAAAGCAACGTCAATTTCACCGCTTCGGCGGAGCTGATGTCGGGCTTGCGCGCGCCCGCCCGCACCGCAGCACCGACACCTGATTTCACGAAATCGGCACGACTGCCGGGCTCAACTTTGCCGAGCTTGATCAATTCATCGAGCGAGTTCGAGCCAATAATGACGAGATCAACAGTCTCGGCTCCCTGCAATCGCTTCATCATGTCGGCTGTCCCGGAGCAGATCGTCACCACCGTGTGCCCGGTGGCTTTCTCGAATTGGGGAACGAGTTCGAGATAGGTCTCCTTGGCAGCGGCAGTAGCCATTACCTTGATTTCATCCGCAAGTGCTGTCTGCGCGAACACCATCAGACCTACGCAGAGCATCGGCTTGCTCGCATTACCTCAATTCCGCACCCTCTGGGCCATCAGGCCCTAGCTCTTCGCGCTGTACGGATAGGCGATTCGCCAAAGGAAATCACAATGATCACACCCTCGCTCACCCTTGAGGATTTGGACGTGTTGATGGCATTCGACACGCCGACGATTTGCAACGCACTCGAACGTCTGTCGCCGGCGACGCAGGCGCGCGGTTATACGACGCACAGTTTGGTGTGCGGCTTTCCCGCGCTCAAGCCGGTCGTCGGTTACGCGCGCACCGCGATGATCCGCTCGGCCCAGCCGCTTGGTGCGACGGCGGCCACACAGCGCGCTTTGCAGAACGACTACTACCGCTATGTCGACACTGGCCCCAAGCCGTCGATCGTGGTGATCCAGGATCTCGACGAGGACGCCGCAGGGACTGGCGCGTTCTGGGGCGAGGTGCAATCGGCGATCCATGTCGGCCTGGGCGCGCGCGGGCTCATTACCAACGGCTCGGTGCGCGACCTTGACCAGTGGGCACCCGGCTTCCAGTTTCTTGCCGCCAAGGTGGTGCCCTCGCACGCCTATGCCAAGCCGATCGCGTTCGGCACCGAAGTGCAGGTTTGCGGCATGCGCGTGCAATCCGGTGACCTGATCCACGCGGACCGACACGGCGCGGTCGTAGTGCCGCCGGAGCTGGTCCGTGCTATCGCGGGCGCAGCGCGAGCGGTCAGCGAGCGCGAAGCCAAGATACTCGCGGTAGCACGAGGGCCCGAGTGCACGGCGGAGAAGCTGGTTGCCGTATTCAAGGATCTCGACGCAATTCACTGATGCGCATCAGCGAAAGACCACCGTCTTCAACCCGTTCAGGAACACCCGGCGTTCCAGGTGGTACTTGACGGCGCGCGCAAGCGCCTGGCACTCGACGTCACGACCCAGCGCGATGAGGTCGTCGGCGCGCATGTTGTATTCGACGCGGGCCACTTCCTGCTCGATGATAGGGCCCTCGTCGAGCTCTGGAGTGACGTAATGCGCCGTCGCGCCGATTACCTTGACGCCGCGCGCATACGCCTGGTGATACGGCTTCGCACCCTTGAAGCTCGGGAGAAACGAGTGATGGATGTTGATCGCTCGACCTTTGAGTTGCGTGCACAACTCACTGGATAACACTTGCATGTAGCGCGCGAGCACCACCAGTTCGGCGCCTTCATCCTCGATCAGCGACCATAGCTTAGCCTCCTGCTTCGCCTTGGTTTCCGGCGTCACCGGCAGATGAAAAAACGGCACGTCGTAGGAGGCCGCGAGTCCGTAGGCATCGCGGTGGTTGGACACGATCGCGACGGGCTGCATCGGCAGCCAGCCGAGCTTGTAGCGGTAGAGAAGGTCATTGAGGCAATGGTCGAATTTGGAGACCAGGATCAGCACGCGCGGCTTGTCCGCGGCGTCGCGCATTTTCCAGTCCATGCCGAAGCGCGCGCCGATCGGTGCGAACTGGTCGACGAGATCGGCCTCCGAGATGCCCGGCGGCATGGCCTCGAACAGCACGCGCATCATGAAGCGTTGCGTATCGAGATCGCCGAACTGCGCGCTGTCGATGATGTTGCACTGCCGGTCAGCGAGGAACATGCCAACGGCACCGACGATGCCGGGTGCGTCGCGACAGGACAAGGTGAGCACGAAACGCGAAACAGCGGTTTCAGCCATCGCGAATATCCTGAGTGCAGTGGTGCAGTTGCCGATCGTACGTCTCATGACGCGTGTACACACGAACAAGGGCCGGCGTCATGCCGGCCCCTGGTCGCAACTGCTGACCGCCGAACGTCAGGCGGCTTCTTGCGTCAGTTTGCCGGCCTGATAGTCGCGCACCGCCTGTTCGATTTCCTCGCGCGTATTCATCACGAACGGTCCGTATTGCACGATCGGCTCGAGCAACGGACGCCCGGCCAGCAGTATCACACGTCCGCCCTGCGCACCGCCCGTCAGTTCGAGGTTGTCACCGTCGGACAGCACCCCTGCGCTGTGGGTCTTCAGATGACGCCGTGCCGTCGCCGGTCCGACATCCACGCTGCCCTCGAACGGGTAGACGAAAGCATGATAGCCAGGGGTCAGCGCGTGCGTGAATGTCACGCCGGCGGGCAATTCGACGTCGAAATACAAAGGATCCGTGGTGACGCCCTGGATCGGGCCGGGTGTCGTCGCACCGTCGACATTCAAGGTGCCGGCGATGACCTTCACCCGAACCCCGTTGGCAGCGTGACGACCGGAATCTCGTCGGCCTGGATGTCGCGATAGCCGGCGGGTTTCATTTTTTCCTTCGCCGGGCAGGTTGATCCACAGCTGGAAACCACGCATGCGCCCCGCTTCCTGTTGCGGCATTTCCGAGTGGATGATGCCGCGGCCCGCGGTCATCCATTGCACGCCGCCACCCTTGAGGTCCCCGGTGTGGCCCAGGTGATCTTCGTGCCGCATATGGCCGTCGAGCATGTAGGTCACGGTCTCGAAGCCGCGATGCGGATGCGCCGGGAAGCCGGCGATGTAGTCGTCCGCATTGTCCGTCGAGAAATGGTCGAGCATCAGGAACGGGTCGACGCGCGCCCAGGCCGAGTTGCCGATGCTGCGGAGCAGTTTGACACCGGCGCCATCGGAGGCGGGAATCGATTCAATGACGCGTTGCAGGGTTCGGGTAGTCATTGCGGTCTCCGGGAAAGCCACGTAGATGAGGCCGGCGAACGCGGGCTTCAAGTCCCGCGCTGGTCCCGAGGCCGCGTCCCTAGGAGTTGGTTTGCGCGGAATGCAGGCGGCTGTTCTTGGAGACCGAGACCAGCAGGTATTCCATCTGGTCGGCGAGAATGCGCCGATTGCGCAGGATGAAATGCTCGTGACGATCGGGCACGTAAGGCACGTACAGAAGCGGCATGCCGGCCTGCTCGGGCGAACGGCTGCCCTTACGCGTATTGCACCGGCGGCACGCGGTCACGGTGTTGGTCCAGCTGTCGCGACCGCCCCGCGCAACGGGCTTCACATGGTCGCGCGACAGGTCGCGGGTCATGTATCGCTCGCCGCAATAGCCGCAGACATGCCGGTCGCGAGCGAACAGCAGCGCGTTG
The DNA here is from genome assembly GCA_963732105.1 of uncultured beta proteobacterium. Lineage (GTDB taxonomy): Bacteria > Pseudomonadota > Gammaproteobacteria > Burkholderiales > Casimicrobiaceae > PALSA-1003. Next base: position 17,540 of record CAVSYL010000002.1, on the reverse strand, counting down.
GTCAGGCTTGGCGCGTGCGCGTACTTGGCCGCGCCGCTGCCCTTGATGGCGAGGATCGACTTGGTCGCGATGCGCGAACGCTCGCCATTTCTCTGGTAACCGCCGCGAAATTCCCGCACCGTCTGACCGACCGACCACGCCACGAGTTGCTTGGCGTGGTAAGTGATCGCTTCCTCCAGCTCTACCCAGGCCTGCGGCAATCCGGCGAGATCGACGGTGAGAATCAGCGGTTGCATTGGTCATCCACGAAGTAAGTGCTTATCTTATGTTGTCGATGCGTATTTGGCAAAACCCTCGGGCATTGGTTCCTGCCGGAAGCCGCCGCACCAGGCACCGGCGACGGCGCGAGCCCTGCGGTAACATCGCCGCATGACTCCGTCGACCGTTTGGCGGCTCGTGCCGGCGCTCGGCATCACGCAGATCATCTCCTGGGGCACGCTCTACTATTCGATTGCCGTATTGGGCGCCAGCATGCGCGCCGAACTCGGCATCTCGTCTCCGGCGCTGTTCGGAGCCTATTCGTCGAGCCTCATGATCGGCGCGATCGTGGCGCCGTCGGTCGGACGCGCAATCGATCGCCTCGGCGGCCGCCGCGTGATGAGCATGGGGTCGATCGTCGCCGGCGTCGCGCTGCTGGCGATCGCGCACGTGCACTCCGTGGTGCCTCTCTATGCCGCCTGGGGATTGGCGGGCATCGCGATGGCCATGACCATGTACGACGCGGCGTTCGCCACGCTCAGCCAGCACAGCGGCACGTCCTACCGGTCGGCGCTGACGGCGTTGACCTTGATGGGCGGCCTTGCCAGTACCGTGTTCTGGCCGACCTCGCTCAAGGGTCTGGAGTGGTATGGCTGGCGCGACACGATGGTGTTCTTCGCGCTGCTGCAAGTGTGCGTCTGCCTGCCCTTGCATCTCGCGTTCGTACCGCGGGATACGGCGGCGACGGTTGCGCCCAAAGCAGGCACTATCCACGGCGACGGATCGCTGCCCGGCACGATCGCGCCGTGTTGCCTTCGTCGGACTTGCGTGCGCGTTCGCGCTCAATGGCTTTGTCGTCTCGGTGCTGACGGTGCATCTGATCAGCGTACTGCAGCGCCAGGGTATGACCCTTCAAACCGCCGTGTGGGTCGGGTCGTTCTTCGGACCGATGCAGGTGGCCGGACGAATCCTGGAATTCTCGTTCGGCCGCCGCTTTGCGTCGCGCACCGTCGGCGTGCTGGCACTGGGTCTCCTCGTCGTCGCCATCTGCGTGTTGCTTGCGCTCGATGGCCAAGTCGCTGTAGCGCTGCTGTTTGCCCTGCTCTTCGGTTTCAGCAACGGTGTCGTCACGATCGTGCGGGGGACCGTACCCGCCGAACTGTTCGGACGCATGGGCTACGGACGAATTCTGGGTAACCTTGCCGCGCCGGCACTGGTCGCGCGCGCCATTGCTCCCCTTGCCTACGCACCGCTGGCGTTGCCACAAACTGCGCCGCTCGTTTGGTTGCTGGCGCTGCTCGGGATGGCGCTCCTGTCGCTGGCGAGCTTTGCGCTGGCGATCAGGCGCCGCCAGGGAGGTTAGGTGGCGGCCTCCGGCTGCAGGGCCGATGCCACTTCGGCGTGTTCGTCGCTCGCCGCGATGCGCATCTTGGGCTTGCGTGCGTCGACATACGTGCGCGCGATATCGAGCGTTTCGCGCACACCGATGTCGGCGCCATGCCGGGCGAAGAACTGCCTGCCGGCGGCTTGTCCTTCGTCGTGCAGGCGCAGGAGGGCCCCGCGCGAGCGCTCCATGGCCGACCCCGGTTCGATCAAATCGCGCGCGGGCGGCCCGATGCGGTGCATGCGCAGTTCGCGCATGATGGACGGGCCCTCGCCGCGCGCGGCCAGCGTGCGCATGGCGGCGATCGACTGCATTTCCGCAACCAGACTGGAATTGAAGATGATCTCGCCGACGCGTTGGCGAATGGCTGCTGCGTCGCGTGGCATCTCCGGCACCTCGTCGGGCACCAGCTGTACGACGACGATGTCGCGCGCCGCCCCTGTGTAAATCATCGGCCACAGGGTTGGATTGCCGCAATAGCCACCGTCCCAGTAGTGATCGCCGTCGATTTCGACTGCCTGGAACAGCGTCGGCAAGCACGCCGACGCGAGCAGCACGTCGAGGGTCATACCGTCGTTGGCGATGACGCGAGGCAGGCCGGTCTTGACATTAGTCACCGTGACATAGAGCGCCGGCGCCTCCTTGCTGCGTATCGCGTCGAAGTCGACGTGCTCGGCGATCGCGTCGCGCAAAGGATTGATGTTGAGCGGGTTCACGTGATACGGGGACACCGAACCGCTCGAAATGAGCCATGTCGCAAGCGAATCGCGCCAAACGCGTTCCATCGGCCCCCACACTTCGCGGCCCAGGTCGGCAACCGCCGGCCGCGCAATGCTCAACCAAAACGAACGTAGCGATTTTCGCGCCTGTGCGACGGAGCCCTTGGCCAATGCGCCAGCAACGATCGCGGCGTTGATCGCGCCGGCGCTGGTGCCGCTGAGATGCGCGATGCTGATGCTGCGACTGGCAAGAACCGCGTCGAGCACGCCCCATGTATAGGCGCCCCACGAGCCGCCGCCTTGCAAGGCAAGGCCGATGGGTTTGCGCGAGGCAATAACCTGTGTGGTGTCTTCGAAAGTCATAAATTTTCCTGGGTCGGTATTCGACCCCGCTTGTGGCGGTGTCGATGGTTCCGCGTCGGTCGATCGACGTTGGAGCTCGCTACGGCGGCTTGGCCGTAACATCTCCGATCAGCCTGGCGCCATGGCCGGCTATGTCCATAGCCGCCGGATGGCGCCTGGCACCCTGTGGCGAAGATTGCTGCATTGCACCAAATCACAATGGGGCCACCGCCTGACGACGTCAATCGTCATTTCGAATCAGCAAGATAGCCAACTGTTATGACAAAGCTATGAAGTGATGCACAGGGCCGCGGCGGCGCGAGGCTGGGCTCGGAATGAGGTCAGGCCAGTAAGCCTGGGACCTCCGTTGGGCTCCACTACGCTAGGAAGTGCTCACTTACAAACTCACCTACAAACTCATTTGCCAACGTCACAGGTCCAATGCGACGCGGGTGCCCTGATCGATCGCCCGGCGCGCGTCGAGTTCGAGCGCAACGTCGGCCCCGCCAATGAGCTTGCAAGCAACGCCCGCGGCCAGCAGATCGGCGTAGAGGTCGCGGCGTGGCTCCTGCCCCGCGCAGATGACGATCGTGTCCACGGCCAGGGTCTGCGGCTGCCCATCGATCTTGATGTGCAGCCCGGCATCGTCGATGCGCTCGTACTCCACGCCGCCAGACATGGCCACTCCGCGCTTTTTGAGCAACGTGCGACGAATCCAGCCGGTGGTCTTGGCGAGCCCCGCGCCGACCTTTTCAGCCTTGCGTTGCAAGAGCCAGAGTTGCCGCGCGGGTGGCGGATCATGAGCCCGCATCAGCCCACCTCGGTGGTGAAAGTCCATGTCGATGCCCCATTCGGCGGTGAACTCCGCGACGGCAGGATCGTCGACACGACCATCGCTTGCATGGCCATCGGGCGGATCGGTCGCACTGAGCAACTCCGCGACGTCGAAACCGATGCCGCCGGCGCCGATGAGCGCCACGCGCTTGCCAGCATACTTGCGCCCGTCGACGATCTCCGTATAGCTCGCAACCTTAGGATGGTCGATGCCCGGAATCGACGGCGTGCGCGGGACGATCCCGGTGGCGAGAATCACCTCGTCGAAGCCATGCAGATCTGCCGCATCGGCGCGCCGATTCAGCTCGACCTTGACGCCGAGCAATGCAAGACGAACGCGGAAATAGCGCAGGGTCTCGGCGAACTCCTCCTTGCCCGGAATGCGCCGCGCCAGGTTGAACTGTCCGCCGATTTCAGCGGCTGCCTCGAAGAGCGTCACGGCGTGTCCGCGCTCGGCGGCGGTCACCGCGCATGCCATGCCCGCCGGCCCGGCGCCGACGACGGCAATCTTGCGTCGCTGCGCCGCCGGTCCGACCTTGAGTTCGGTCTCGCGGCACGCGAAGGGATTGACCAGGCACGTGGCCGTCTTGCGCTGAAAGATCTGATCAAGGCACGCCTGGTTGCAGCCGATGCACGTATTGATTTCCTCGGCGCGATCCTGCGCCGACTTGTTGACGAACTCCGCGTCGGCGAGAAACGGCCGCGCCATCGACACCATGTCGGCATCGCCGCGGGCCAGCACGGCCTCGGCGGTTGCAGGGTCGTTGATGCGGTTGGTGGCGATCAGCGGGATCTTCACCGCCGATTTGAGCCGCCGCGTGACCCATGCGAACGCGGCACGCGGAACCATGGTTGCGATGGTCGGAATGCGTGCTTCATGCCAGCCGATCCCGGTATTGATGATCGTGGCGCCGGCAGCTTCCACGGCTTGCGCCAGCGCAACCACCTCGTCCCAGGTGCTGCCGCCCTCGACCAGATCGAGCATCGACAGGCGATAGATGATGATGAATTTCGGGCCCACTGCCGCGCGCGTGCGGCGGACGATCTCGACGGGGAAGCGCATACGATGGAGGAACGAACCGCCCCATTCATCGTCGCGATGGTTGGTCTGCGGCGCGATGAACTGGTTGATGAGGTAGCCCTCGGAGCCCATGATCTCGACGCCGTCGTAGCCGGCGCGTTGCGCGAGCTCCGCGCACCGCACATAGTCGGCGATGTTCTTGCGAATGCCCCACCGGGTTAGCGCACGCGGGCGAAACGGCGTGATCGGCGATTTCAGCGACGTCGGTGCGACCGACAACGGGTGATACGCGTAGCGACCGGCATGCAGAATCTGCAGCGCGATCTTGCCGCCGGCCGCACGAACGGCGTCAGTAACGATGCGATGCTTGCCGATCTGCCACGGAAATGAAAGCTGCAACGCACGCGGTTCGAGGCGGCCGCACAGGTTCGGCGCGATGCCCCCCGTAACCATCAGTCCAGCACCGCCGCGTGCGCGCGCGGCGTAGAACGCCGCCAGCTTTTCGAAACCCTGGGGCGATTCCTCGAGGCCGGTGTGCATCGAGCCCATCAGCGCCCGATTCTTAAGCGTGGTGAAGCCCAGGTCGAGCGGAGCAAGCAGATGCGGGTAGCTTGGCATGGGCGCGGGTGGCGCGACGGTGATGCGCACGGGAGGCCGTTAGTGTAGTGTGTTCCGATCGGGTTTTGTGATTGGGCTGTTACCGTGCTTGCGGATGACCTGGACATTGGCAGACGCCTCACTCGGCGTCAGGCGCTCACCCTGATTGGCGCAACGGGTGCGTCACTGTGGGGCACCGCGTTTACGGCGCGCGCCGCGGCCGGCGCGACACCCGCCTGTGTCGTGCGTCCGGCGCAGACTGAAGGACCGTTTTTTGTCGACGGCGAACTCGAGCGTTCCGATATCCGGTTTGATGCCCGCGGTGGCAGCGCCCGTTCCGGCACGCCGCTGAGGCTCAGGTTCAATGTCGCACGGATGGCCGGTGCAAGTTGCGCGCCGCTCGCCGGCGCGCAAGTCCACGTCTGGCATTCCGATGCGTCGGGCGCGTATTCGGATACTGGCGTCCGCCGCGCGGCCGCAACGAGTGCACAGTTCCTGCGTGGATATCAACTCACCGATGCCGCCGGCGCCGCGCAGTTCCTGACCATCTACCCAGGCTGGTATGGCGGAAGAACTGCGCACATTCACTTCAAGATTCGGCTACCCGCAACACCCGGATCTAGCGCCCGCAATCTGGAGTACACGTCGCAGCTCTACTTCGACGATGCCTTGTCGGATCAGGTGTTCGCCGCGGCACCCTATAACGGCCACGGCAAACGTGAGCTACGCAACGCGGACGATTTTCTTTACCGCAGTGGCGGCGAGCGGTTGCTGCTGGATCTGCAGCCCGACGGCTTGGGTTACGTTGGTTCGTTCGACATCGGCGTGGAGGCCTGAGCAGATTTCGCTTCAAACGTTCAGGCGCTCCGGTGCCAGATATTGCTGGCGATAGATCTCGAACGGCAGCGTGTCGGCCGCTTCGATCTGGCGTTGCTTGACCAGCGATCCTTCAGCAAGACGGGCGAAGCGTTCCGCAACCTCTGGCGAATACGGGAGCTTCCATATCGCATCGCGATGGCGCTGTGACTGCGCCAGCGTAAAACGAACGTAGGATTTTTCGTGGTCCCGCTCCATCGCCTGCAGCACCCGCGCTGACGGCGTCGTGTCCGGCTCGCGCAGGCGTGAACATGCCGCCGTCAGGGCATCGCGATGTGGCGTCGCACCCGCTGGTGGCGCGAGGGCCGCGTCCATCGCGACGGCAACCGGCTCGCATGCGGCCAAGACTTCGGCGCCCCACTCGAACAGCGTCGTCTCCTGCAATCCGCGAGCGAGCCGCAGACCCGGCTCGCGGCCTCGCGCCGCCGCGAGTTGCTGGTTGCGCACGTTGCTCGCAATTTCCTGCGGCGTGTCGGGTGGACTGTCCTGCATCAGACAATGCAGCAGAAACATGTCGAGGATGCGCATGGTCTGCGCATCGATTCCAACCGTGCAGAATGGATCGAGATCCATGAGACGCACTTCGACATACTCGACACCACGTTCGCGCAGTGCATGCAGCGGTCGCTCGCCGGGGCGAATGCGGCGCTTGGGCCGGATCGTGCCGTAGAACTCGTTTTCAATCTGTAGCAGGCTGTCCGAAAGCTGCCGGTACTGATCACCGTCGCGAATGCCCAGCGCCGCGTATGCGGGATATGGCTTGATCATCGCTTCATGCAGCGACGCGGCATAGCTTTCCAGATTGTTGTAACTCACCAGAAGCGTGGATTGCGCGTCGCTCTGATAGCCAAGGTTGCCCATGCGCAACGACGTCGCATAAGGCAGGTACAGTGTGTCCCCGCTCAAGCGTTTGAGTTCGTGCGCGCGGCCGTCGACAAAGCTCGAGCACACCGCGGGCGAGGCTCCGAACAGGTACAGAAGCAACCACGATTGGCGGCGGAAGTTGCGGATCAGGCCAAAATATGCTTCGTTGGCGAGCGGGAACGGAAGCGAAAAATTGTAGTGAATGCCGGAAATGGTCTGCATGCGTCGGCCGTACCGATGCGACAGTCCCATGCGATAAACGCTCTTGGTGCGGCCCACATTCGACGTGCCAAAGTAGCCGATGGGTATCGCATCATCCGCGGGCAAGCGGCACGGCATGCTGCCCGCCCACAGCAATTCGTCACCGATCGCCCGGTAGACGGCTTGATGAATCTCGGTCAATTCATTGAGGCAGGCTTCGGGGCTCGGATGGACGCCGGTAATCAACTCGAGCTGCGACTCGCTGAAGTCGGTGGTGACCAGCGGGTGTGTAAGTGCAGAACCCAGCTTGGCCGGATGCGGTGTCGCGGCCAGCGTGCCGTCCGGACGCACGCGAAGACTTTCTTTCTCGACGCCGCGGCGCAATTGCGTAAGCGTGCCTTTCGGCAAAGCATTGAGACGATCCTGCGGCAGCACGTCACGTTCGGTCGACACCCATTGGCTCCATTCGAGTTTTTCGCAAGGCGAGCGCAGCGCACGAGTGGCGACTGCAATCCGACAATATCGGGGCCAACCATGCCTTCCGGGGCAGAGTTTACCCGTGCTCGACCGCGCCGGCTTGGTACGATACGAATTCCGCTATTTTGCGCCCGGGTCGCCTTGCTATTTCAACGTCTTCCTGCAGCGTTGCGTGTGGTTGCATGGGTTGTCGCCTCGCTTGTTGCCGACGGCGCGGCAGCGTTCGACTTGGAGGGTCATCGTGGCGCGCGCGGGCTCGCTCCGGAAAACACGCTGGCTGCATTTCGGCGCGCTCTTGAGCTCGGCGTCAGCACCCTCGAGACCGACATGGCGGTCACGCAGGATAGTGTGATCGTCATTTCGCATGAGCCGTTTCTCAATCCCGATCTGGTGCGTGGCCCGGACGGACACTGGCTCGCTGCACCGGGTCCCCCGATCCACGCGCTGACGCTGGACCAGGTACGACGTTACGATATTGGCCGCATCGATCCGTCGAGCAAGTACGCGCGGCAATTTCCCGAGCAACAGCCTGCGGACGGCGAGCGCTTTCCACAACTTACCGAAGTGTTCGATCTGGTCAAGTCGAGCGGCAAACCCGTTCGGCTGAACATCGAGACCAAGATCACACCGACGAGCGGCACCGATACGCCGGATCCTTTGGAATTCGCCGCGCTCGTGGTCGCCACAGTGCAAGCCGCGAACATGAGCGATCGGGTGACGGTGCAATCCTTCGATTGGCGCACGCTGATCGAAGTCAGGCGCCGCGCCCCCGGGATCGAAACATCCTGCCTCACCATTCAGACGTCGACCATGGATACGGTCACAGCGACGGATGGGGGCGCATCACCGTGGCACGCCGGACTCGCGCTGCGCGACTTCGGCGGATCGCTGCCGGCGCTGGTGAAGGCGGCGGGTTGCGCCACGTGGTCGATGTACTGGCGCGACCTGAACGTGAAAGATCTGGCGGCGGCGCATGCTCTCGGTCTCAAGGTCCTGCCCTGGACCGTCAACGACCGCACGGACATGAGCCGGCTGATCGATCTTGGCGTGGACGGCATCATTACCGACTACCCGGACCGCTTGCGCGCCGTGCTGGCGGATAAGAAAATCCCGCCACCATGAACGCGCCGCCGACGCGTATCGAAAACCAAGGGGTTGACATTAGTCCAGTACTGGACTAGAAATACTAAAAGCTCCTGAGCAGGACTCAATGACGCCGTCACCTCTTCTCCATGGCACGCTCCATCCTTTCGCGCGTTGATCCACCCAATGCGCGCCGCGCGCTCGCTGGCTCTGAGCGGTTGGCAGGTCCCGCGCTGCGCACGTTCTTTCGCATCAGCGAAGCGTGGAAGCTCTCCAACGCCGAAGCGCGCAAGTTGCTGGGCGACCCGCCGCGATCGACGTACTTTCTCTGGAAAAAATCGGGCGAAGGCCAGCTTACCCGCGACACGCTGGAGCGCGTGTCCTACATTCTGGGCATCTACAAGGCGTTGCAAATTCTGTTGCCCGACCCGGCCGCAGCGGATGCGTGGGTGCGCAAACCCAACACCGCGCCGTTATTTGGCGGCGCGGCAGCGCTACAGCGCATGCTCTCGGGAAACGTCGCCGATCTTTACGTCGTGCGCCAGTACCTCGACGCATGGCGCGGCGGGTAACCGCAACGAGCGCTTCGCCCAGGACCCGCCGCACGCAATGGCGCCCCGGTCATCGCCTGATACCGAGCCGGTTCCCGCCTGTCGGCCTGTTCGATCGGGTCGCCCGTCCCGAGGACCTGGAGGCGATCTTCGAGCTCGAGGCGTTGACGAATGATCGCGTGCGCGACGAGACGGGGGAGCTCGCGCTCGTGCCACCGCGAGATCGCATCAGCGGGCCTGGCACCACGCCCGTCATGGCCGCGTTCACGCATCTCAACCCTGAAGGAAGCCGATTTTCGGACGGTTCGTTCGGCGTGTACTACTGTGCACAGGATCTCGATACAGCGCTCGCCGAAGTGCGCCATCACCAGGCGCGGTTCTTGCGGCGCACTTCCGAAGGCCCCATGCAGGTTCAAATGCGCCTCTATCTGGCTGACATCGACGCGCGTCTGGTGGACGTGCGCGACGCGGCCGAGTGCCACCGACCCGATGACTACGGTCCGAGCCAGAAACTGGGTGTAGCACTGCGCGAGGCGGGACGCGATGGCGTGCTGTATCGAAGCGTGCGCCACGCCGGTGGAACGTGCGCCGCCCTATATCGCCCGCGCCTGATCAGCCGTTGCCGGCAATCGAAGCACTACGCATTGCACTTCGACGGCCGGGACATCGTTGCGATCGATGAACTGAAAGCGGTGTGGAACGACCAGCCAAAGTCGGGATAGCCGGACAAGTTCAATACGTCTTGTATGGCAGGAACTTCCCGCTCATGACGATGTTCACCCGATCGCCCTTCGGATCCGGCTCGCGCGTGATGTCCATCTTGAAATCGATCGCGCTCATGATGCCGTCGCCGAACTCCTCGTGGATCAGGGCCTTCAACGTGGTGCCGTAGACATTCACCAGTTCGTAGAAGCGATAGATCAGCGGATCAGTCGGCGCAGCAGTGGGCAGCGAGCCCTTGTACGGCACTTCCTGCAGGATCTGAACCGCTTCCTTATCGAGCCCCAGCAGCTTGCCAGCGACCTCCGCCTGTGTCTTGGTCAGCGTCATCTGGCCGAGCATTGCGGCGGTCGTCCACTCCTTGCTCTGCCCGATCTTCTTGCCGATCGCGGCCCACGTCAGACCCTTCTTGCGTTTGGCGGCGATGATGGCTTCGGTCACATCCTGTCGATTCATGGTGTCTCCTCGGGTGAAATTGGATCAGCGGTGGTGTGCCGTCCGCCGATGCTCCATTATCAACTCCAGTGGAAGAACAACAAACCCCACGCGCCCACGACGATTGCCACGCCACAGGCAAACGCAGCGAGCGCGCCGACTCGCAGCGATTCGCTTCGCACATCGGACAATTGTCGCCACGCCAGTCGTAAACTCCACGCGGCGCCAAGCGCCAGAACCGCGGCACGCAGGTACGGCACCAGGCCAATCTGCAGCCCTTCCGCTTTTGCCAGCGTCACGGTCAAGCTCGAAAGCCCGAGGAACACGCCCAAGCCCGCTAGCGGTATGAGCGCATAGGCCAGGCGGTAGGCATGGCGTACGCTCGGCTTCGGATACGCCTGCGCCGCAGTCCACAGCGAGGCCCATACGCCCGCCGACGTGACGGCAGCCGTAGCGAGGATGTAGACGACGATAAGTGCGCCATCGAGCCAGGTGAACACATCATTGGCGTCGGGATAGTGCGTCAACAGCCACCATGGCGCGTTGTCGGCGAGCAACCACTGTGGACCGTGGTCGACGACCAGCGCGGCCGCGGCGAGTTTCAATTGAATGAACCAGGGACTGGCGTTCCAGTGAAACGCACCGATGGCGATGCCGATCATGCCTACTACGATCAGGGCCGCATCCCAGCCCGACGCGTGGCTGGGGTCCAGTGTCGCCACCTCCTGATTCGGCGACCGCCATGAGAGCGAGATGGCATCGAGATGCCCGCTGCAGCGACCACACATGTGGCATTCCGACGGTCCGCTCATTCGCCGTATCCGTACCAATGGCGCGCAATTGACAGGATGGATTGCGATGTGACCCGCGTTGCGCGCCCACGCATCACTATCGACGCGGAAGTGCATCGGCGCCACGCGCGACAGCACCGCGAACACGCCATTGACCGGACAAAGATGGCGACACCAGACGCGCTTCTCGCGCCCGTAAATGAATCCGACGCCGATCGCGGCGAGTGTGGAGCCGCCGAGCACCACCAGCGCGGCCTGCGCGTACTGATAGACGCTCAACAACTGCCCGAAGATGGTCGTCAACGCAAAAGTGACAAAGGGCCAGCCGCCCCACTTCAACCAGCGTGGCACCGCGCGATGCAGCCCGAAGCGGCTGGCCGCTTCGGTCAATGTTCCTTCGGGGCAGAAAACGCCGCACCACGTGCGACCGACGACGAACATCGACAGAATGACGAACGGCCACCACAGGCCCCAGAAGGCCCACTGCGCAAAGACGGTCAGGTTATTGAATGCGCGCGCTTCGTTGCCGGGCAGCGGCAGCAGCGCCGGGGTGACAATGAGGAATGCGTAGCACGCCACCACCATCCACTGCACGACTCTGATCACCCGGCCATGCAGCCGCAGCCATTGACCATAGGCCGCAAGCCATTCTGACACGGCGCTCGGGGCGCGTGGCGACGCCCATGCGCCGGCGTTCATTCGGCGTGGACGCTAACGCGTGGGCGGGGTGGCTGCTCCGAATGCTCTCGCAGAAGCCACAACACGCTTGCCCAATACACGGACAGACACAACAGTGGCAGGAGCGCGGGTTGGGCGCGATAGCCGGTGAACGCGGCGATGAAACTACCCAAACGGCTGGAATCGTCCAGGAACCCGGTCGTGTCCCACAGCTGATCCCGCAAAGGCGGCAAGAGACCGAGTGCGATCAACTTCTCCACTCCGGAAACCAGTAGTGCGCCCGCCAAGAGCAGCAAAAATGTCTCGCTGACGCGGAAAAACACGCGCCATGACAGATACTTGCCGCCTTGTTGCAACACCCAGAACGTGAACCACGCCAGCGCCAGTCCCGCACCGAGCACCAGTGCAAGCTCGCCGCCACTCATCTGCGTGAATCCTACGCCATAGAGGAAAACCACGGTCTCCGATGTTTCGCGAGCAACGGCCAGCGCAACCACAATCAGCATGCCCCACCAGTTGGACGCATCGGCATTGGCACGCATGCGCGTCTCGAGATCGCGCTTCATGGTCCGTCCATGCCGGCGCATCCAGAACACCATCTGGACGATGAGCGCAACCGCCACGAGCGCCGTGCCCGCCTGGAAATATTCCAGCGCATCACCGGATAGAAACGTCGCGATTCCCAGCATCACCAGCGCCAGCAGCAGCGCCAATCCGAGCCCGGATGCAACGCCTGCCCACAGGTAGCGCATGCCGATCTTCGCGTCGGACTGCCGCTTGAGCCACGCGTAGACGATGCCGACCACCAGCAATGCTTCGGCCGATTCACGCCAGACAATGAACAATGCGCTACCCATGATGGCGCCACGCCGCTACTTGGCGACGATCTTTCCTTTGGACGTGTCGGGATGGAAATCGTCGAAGAACGGATACTCGCCGGGTTTCAGTGGATTGATGACCACGGAGGATTTCGCGCCTGGGGCCAGTACTTTCTCCTGCTTGAGGGGCAGGCTTTCGAACTCGATCGGCGTAGTGCCTTCGTTGCTGATTTCGATCTTGATGCGCTTGCCGGCGGGTACCGTCAGTTCGGACGGCGAGAATCGTCCATCCCGGGCCACGAGCTTGAACAGGACGACGTCTTGTGCTTGCGCAAGCGGCATCATGGTCGCGCCGACGCCCGCCACCACCCCCACTGCCGCGGATCGCAAGGTTGCAGCGCATGTCACGTCAGTAGCCGCCCTTCTTGCCGACGCCCGCATAGACGAAGTCGTACTCCACCGCGAACGGCTTGAACCATGGACCGACGCCGGTTTCCTTGTCGGTGTGCCGGCCGAAATGCACCGTCGGGTCACTGCCGGGGGGCGCGATGACCAGCTTGAGTTTGTACTTGCCGGGCCCGGCCAGTTTTACGTTATCCCCATAGTGCGGACCATCGTTGGCAACCATCGGCATCAGCGGACCCTTGATCACCTCCGGGACGCCTTGCTTGGTCAATTCATAAGTCACGTTGAGAAATGGAATCCACGTGCCATCGGCGAATCCATTGGCATTCTTGTCGGTCGCCTTGACATCGGCCTCCAGATGAACGTCTGAAGATTTCGCGTCGCGCATCATTCCGGCCGGTTCCATGACGATCGGCTGCAAATACACCGCCGCGATTTCCATGCCGTTCTGGATTTGGGGCTTGCCAATCGGGTACTCCAGCGCCGATGCATGGCCTGCTGCAAGTGCCGTCGCAAGCGCGATCCATCCCGCGCCGACCGGTGTAAAGCGCAAGCGAAAGGCGTTGATCCTGCAACCTTTAAGCATTTGATTTTTAACGGCTATCATTAGGGCATCCGCAGCCCGCTACGAATGAGTGCGGCCCTGCTACATTAGCAGAAGCGCGGCCAGACTGTAAATGGGAATGATTTGCGTTCGACTTCGCCTTTGCACCACTGGTTCAATCGATAATCGAACCCGGCACTAAGGCGTTTCGCCGGCCCGTGCATCCAGCGTCGCCCACCGCTCGAATTTCTCCGCCAGTTCGTGTTCGATTTGCTCCGCGCGTGCGCGATCCCGCTTGATCGCCTCGACGCCCTTCTTGTGATAATCGTGTGCAGCCATGCGCGCGGTCAGTTCGTGCTGCTCGCGCTCCAGCGCTTCGAGTGCTGCCGGCAGCGCATCGAGGTCTCGCCGCTCCTTGAATGAAAGCTTGACGCGCGCGCCCTGGGTGTCGCGTGCATCGCTTCGCGCGGACGCCCCATCGGTCTTCACGTCGCTTACCAGTTGCGTGCCTGTGCGCGGGCGTTGCGCCAGCCAATCGCTGTAACCGCCGACATATTCCTTCCATCCACCCTCGCGCCCTGGCGCACCCTCCGCGACGAGCGTTTGCGTGACGACATTGTCGAGAAACGTGCGGTCGTGGCTGACGAGGAGCAACGTCCCTGCGTACGACTGCAACGTATCCTCGAGCAATTCGAGTGATTCGATGTCGAGGTCGTTGGTCGGTTCGTCGAGCACCAGCAAATTGGCGGGCAACGCGAACAATCGCGCCAGCAGCAAGCGGTTGCGCTCGCCACCGGAAAGCATTTTCACGGGCGCGTTGGCGCGCTGCGGCGCAAACAGGAAATCGCCGAGGTAGGACAGAACGTGCTTGCGGCCGCTTGCCATCTCGATCCATTCCGAACCTGGACTGATGGTCTCCGCCAGCGTGCGCTCCGGGTCGAGTTGCGCGCGCATCTGGTCGAAGTAAGCCACTTGCAACTTGGTGCCAAGCCGGATCGTCCCCTCGTCCGGGGGCAGTTCGCCAAGGATGAGTTTCAGCATTGTGGTCTTGCCTGCGCCATTCGCGCCGATCAACCCGAGGCGGTCCCCACGCATAAGACGCAGGGAGACATCCCGTACGATGGTTCGTCCGTCAAAGCGCTTGGTCACGTGCTCCAGCTCCGTCACCAGCCGGCCGGATCGTTCGCCCGCGTCAAGCGCAAGTTTCACGTTCCCCAGCCGCTCCCGACGCTGTGCTCGTTCGCCCCGCAGAGCCTCCAGCCGTCGAACACGTCCCTCGTTACGCGTGCGGCGCGCTTCGACGCCCTTGCGAATCCATACCTCTTCCTGCTTCCAGAATGTGTCGAACTTGCGCTTGGCCACGCTCTCGGCTGCAAGCTCGGTCGCCTTGCGCGACTCATAGGCCGAGAAATTTCCCGGATAAGAGCGCAGCAAGCCGCGATCGAGTTCGACGATGCGCGTCGTGACGCGATCGAGAAACGTACGGTCGTGCGTAATCACCATGGACGTCGGCTGTTTGCGCAGCAGATCCTCGACCAGCGTAATGCCATCGACGTCGAGATGGTTAGTCGGCTCGTCCAGCAGCAGCAGATCGGGAGTCAGCGCGAAAGCGAGCGCGAGCGCGGCGCGCTTTCTTTCACCCCCCGATGCCGACATCGGGTCGGTGGCTTCATCGAGCCCGAAGCGATGCATGTATTCGACGAGGCGCGCTTCCACGCGCCAGCGTTCGCGCTCGTCGTGGTCGTACGTGGGATCGTCGCCGGGAGCGAGCTGGCCGCGCAATGCGAGACTCTCGCGTAGCGTCGACGCCGCGGGCAACTGCGGCTCCTGCTCGACCAGGGCGACCCGCAACCCGTCGCGGAGCATGAGCGTGCCGCCATCCAGGTCCACGCGCGTCGCGATGACGTTGAGTAGCGACGACTTGCCGGTGCCGTTGCGGCCGATGAGTCCGATTCGCTCACCTTCGTCGATCAAGAGGTCGGCGCGGTCGAGCAGCGGGTGCAAGCCGAATGCGAGTTCGGCACCTTGAAGGGTAACGAGGGGCATCGACGAAGGATAACTTACCTGCGCGCACCGGCGGCCGCGGAACGAACCGCTACGACACGCGATACGGCTCGAGTTGTAGCGACTCCACTCGCGCACCAAGCATCACGACGCTGCCGGAACGGCGGTTGACCCCATCCTCGGAGAAATCGAACTGGAACGTCCGGCGCAAGCGCACGACGCCCTCATGATCACGAGCGAAGCGCAGCCGCACGCCGTGGACGGTATCGTCGAGCAACTGCAATCCATGTTGCTTGCACGCCTCCTTGGTGATACGGATCGCAGCCTCGCGGGCGCGCAACGCCTCGTACAGGAGCCAGCCACCAAGGATCGCGATCAAGACCAGCAATGCTTGCCATACTGTCACGGTGTTAGACTCGTTGCGCCGGATGTCCGGCACTGTCGTCCCACATGGTTTCAGGAGCTTCGATGCGTATTCTCACTGCAGGCGTGGTCGTAGCGATGATGCTGTTCGCGTTGCCCGTCGCCGCCCAGAAAGCGCCTCAGACCGCGACCCAGTTCTACACGGAATATCGCGACGTTTGGCAGAAAGCCAAGTCCATCGACCCCATCCTGCCCTACTTTGCCAAGGATAGCCGCGCCGAAATCGAGGCGACACCGCAGGACAAGCGGCAGGTGATGTTCGAAATGATGAAAATGATGGGCAACATGACGGACGTCAAGGTCGTCAAGGAGACCAAGCAAGCCGATGGCTACGCGCTCGACCTGACCGCCATAGGCGCCGACAAGAAGCCCATGAAGGGCACCGCCCAAATAATCATCGAAGGCGGCGCGATGAAGTTGAAAAAGGAAACCTGGACGTCGTAGGCGCGTCTTGCGCGTACGCCGGCTTTTGTGCCGCCGCGCGCTAGTAATTACGCGCCCGCATCACTCCGCAGGCAGGAACCCTTCGATCGAAAGGTAGCGTTCGCCGGTATCGTAGTTGAAGCCCAGCACGCGCGCGCCCGGCGCCAACTCGGGAAGCTTCTGGGCGATCGCGGCGAGCGTCGCGCCCGACGAAATGCCGACAAGCATGCCTTCCTCTCGCGCAGCGCGACGCGCCATCTCTTTCGCGGCCTCCGCCTCGACCAGAATGGTGCCGTCGAGCAGCGACGTATCGAGGATCGCCGGGATGAATCCCGCACCGATGCCCTGTATCGGATGGGGCGTGTGCTTGCCTCCGGAGATCACGGGCGATGCGGTCGGCTCCACCGCGAACACTTTCAACTGCGGCCATTTGGGCTTCAGCACCCGCGCGCAACCGGTGATGTGGCCGCCGGTACCGACACCGGTGATAAGCGCATCGAGGCCATCGGGGAAATCGCGAAGGATTTCCTGTGCAGTAGTGCGCATGTGCACATCGACGTTCGCAGCATTCTCGAACTGTTGTGGCATCCACGCGCCGGGGGTTGCCGCGACGAGCTCGTGCGCCTTGGCGATCGAGCCCTTCATACCTTCGGCGCGCGGCGTCAGTACAAATGTGGCGCCATACGCGAGCATCAGGCGACGGCGCTCGATCGACATACTGTCAGGCATCACCAGCACGATCTTGTAACCCTTGACCGCCGCCACCATGGCCAGCCCGATACCGGTATTGCCCGATGTCGGCTCGATGATAGTGCCCCCGGGTTTGAGCTTGCCGGAGCTTTCGGCGTCTTCGACCATCGACATGCCGATCCGGTCCTTGATCGAACCACCGGGGTTCGAGCGTTCGGACTTGATCCAGACGTTGTGGCCAGTGCCGAACAAGCGGTTGACGCGGATGTGCGGAGTGCTCCCGATCGTGGCGAGAATATTGGCGGCTGGCATGGATGCTCCGTGACGGAAGGTATCGAGCGGAAGGCGTAGGGTGCGACGGTTCGGCGCGGATTGCAAGGCAGCCAAGTTGCGGGTCACCCCTCTATCCACGGCTTGCAGTCGCAGTGTAAAGTCGGCCCTCTCGCACCAGGTCACCTGCAA
>CAVSYL010000001.1:0-215444 GCA_963732105.1 uncultured beta proteobacterium | reverse complement strand
GAGTCGCTGCCGCCACTGCGACACGCTGCTGGAACATGTGTTCGTCGATCTCGGATTTGCGCCGCCGTCCAACGCCTATCTCGATGCCGCCGATCTTGATAAACCCGAGATCTATTACCCGCTCAAGCTCTATGTGTGCACCAACTGCTGGCTCGTTCAAACGGAGGACTACGGCATGCCGGCGACCTTTTCGGCAAGGACTACGCCTACTTTTCATCTGTCTCGAAAACATGGTTGAGCCATGCCGCGCGCTACGTCGAGATGATCCGCTCGCGCCTGAAGCTGAGCCAAGAAAGCTTCGTCATCGAAGTTGCCGCCAACGACGGCTACCTGCTCAAGAACTTCGTTTCGGCCCGGATTCCCTGTCTTGGGATCGAGCCCACTGCGAGCACCTCCGCGGCGGCAGAAGGTCTCGGCGTGCCCATCCTTCGCGATTTCTTTGGCAAAGCGCTGGCCGAACGTCTCGCATCCGAAGGAAAGCAGGCCGATCTGATCATCGGCAACAATGTGTACGCGCATGTACCCGACATCAACGATTTCACGGCCGGGCTAGCGTCGCCCTCAAGCCGGGCGGAACAATCACTCTGGAATTTCCTCATCTGATGCGCCTGATCGAGCATGTTCAATTCGACACGGTGTATCACGAACATTTCTCGTACCTATCCTTGCACACGGTTATTCGCGTCTTTGCCAATGCCGGACTCCGGGTATGCGATGTCGAAGAGTTGCCGACCCATGGCGGCAGCCTGAGGATCTATGGCTGTCACGCCAACGACGCGCGGGACAGACCGAGGCGTTGCTGGCCTGCTCGACGAGGAAGCGCTGCGAGGAATGCGGGGACTCGAGGTTTACGACGATTTTCAGGACCGTGCCGACGGAGTGAAGAATGCGTTTCTGCCTTCCTCATCGATCAGAAAGGACACGGAAGAGAATTGGCGCCTATGGCGCAGCGGCAAAGGGAAATACACTGCTGAACTATGCAGGAGTTAAGAAGGACTTGTTTCCGTACGTCTGTGATGCTGCGTCATCGAAACAGGGGAAATTTCTGCCCGGGTCGCACATCCCGATCCTCCGCCTAGCGCGATGCGCGAGCGGCGCCCGGACGTCATACTGATTCTGCCGTGGAATATCGCCGACGAAGTTGTCGCCGACCACCAGTATGTGCGAGAGTGGGGCGGGCAGTTTGCGGTGGCGGTACCGCGGTTACATATTGGCCTTGACTGAGTTCCGTACTATCCCATGTCGAGAATCTACTACACCAAGCCTCGATCACGGATCTTGAGGTCGCCTTACGCGACCGATGCCGCGACCAATGGCTGGGGCGAACGCTGCTACGACTACATCCACCGGTTCGAAGCTCGTTCGTCGATCACCTTGGCGTCGAATATGCGATCGCAACATCAAGTTGACCGGCGCTATACACATGGGCCTTGCGGCTTTGGGCTCGGTCAGGGCGACGAAGTCATCCTGGGCGACATCAACTGGATTGCCTCTGCGGCCCCCATCACTTATCTCGGGGCGAAACCTGTCTTTGTCGATATACTCCCGACTACCTGGTGCCTCGACCCGGCTCGAGTAGAAGCCGCGATCACGCCGCGCACCAAGGCCATCCTTGCGGTCCATCTGTACGGCAACCTTTGCGACATGGATGCGTTGCTGGCCATCGGAGCGAAACACGGCATCCCTGTGATCGAAGATGCCGCCGAGGCCATGGGCTCGCAGTGGCACGGCAACCGCGCCGGCACCATGGGCACGTTCGGAACGTTTTCCGTTTCACGGGACCAAGACTGTTACCACGGGCGAGGGCGGCATGTTCGTTACGCATGACAGCGACCTGTATTCGAGCAGTCGCTGACGCTAAACAACCATGGCCGGGCAGAGGCCCAGCAACGCGCCAATTCTGGCCGGCCGTGCTCGGATTCAAGTACAAGATGTCAAATGTTCAGGCCGCGATCGGCTGCGCGCAGATGGAGCGAATCGACGAACTCATCGCCGGTAAGCGGCGGGTTTTCGAGTACTATGCGGAACAGTTGCGAGATTTGCCTGTGCAAATGAATCCTGAGCCAATGGACTCGCTCAATGGGTACTGGATGCCGACTTTGCTGTCGATACGGTCGAATTGACCGTGACGCCTTGCTTGCCGATTTTGTTGCGGAAGAAATCCATGGCCGTATCTTTTTCTGGCCATTGAGTACGCTGTCGATGTTCGACCGAAGGCCCTAGAATTCAGTCAGCTACGCCCTACATCGACGAGCGATGAATTCGCCGGGCCCATTTACGACACTCTACCTCACCCATGCGCTGACATGCATCGCGTTATCACCCATGTTCGCCGTCACGTGATTGGATAGGCATGCGTGAAATTGTTTTTTGCAGCGGAGGCCACGCCAAGGTGCTGAACGATGCGTTGACAGGGTCCTGGGTAAACCTTGTCGCGCTCGTGGACAACCGTGAGTTGGATTCGCCATTTGTCGGTGTACCAGTGTTGCATGGTGAGCCCGGTCTACAAACGTGGCTGACGCAGTATGCCGGCACCGCGGGCCTCATGTTCGCAGTGGCGATCGGCGGTGACGTGGAACCGACAGGCTGGCATTGTCTGCCTCGCTCAAACGACTGGGGTTGAACGCTTATACGGTCATTCATCCAAGCGCTTATGTAGCAGCGGATGCAGTTGTGGGCGAGGGCTGTCAAGCACTAGCCCATGCTACGATCTCGTGCGCGCGCCCGACTGGGGCGCTTCAGTCATTGTGAACACCGCGGCCTCTGTTGACCACGATTGCGTACTTGGTGACGGCGTCCATATCGGCCCCGGCGCACGGTTGGCGGGCGAGGTTTTCGGCGGCGCGGGGAGCCTTTGTGGGCATTGGCGCAACCGTGCTGCCGCGCCTTTCCATAGGTGAAGATGCAATCGTAGGTGCCGGCGCCGTTGTCATACGCGATGTCGCGCCCCGCGCAGTCGTAGTCGGCAATCCCGCCAGGCTCCTGCCACGAAAAACCCGGAGCGAGAATACCAAATGAATCGCAGAGCATGATGGATCCCGTGAAGGAATTCCAACAAGAAGTGGTGCGTAATATCGATGCGCTCTCAAAGGCGCGCGACATTCAAGACCTGGTCATTGACGTGGCTGCGCGCGACTCTACCGTACCGCTACTCTTACAATTTTTCCTGCCTAGGACGGCCGATCATCCAATATCCGCAGGACATCGTCGCAATGCAAGAACTTGATCTGGCGCATCAAGCCAGATCTAATTATCGAGACCGGCATCGCTCACGGCGGCTCTCTGTTATGAGCGCATCGATGCTTGCACTGATCGATTATTGTGATGCAGTTGTCGCGGGCACAATTCTCGATCCGAATGCTACGCTCCGGCGAGTTCGTGGGGATCGATATCGACATTCGGTCACACAACCGCGCTGCAATCGAGGCGCATCCCATGGCCATCGAATAGACATGATCGAGGGCTCATCGACTGATCCAGTTGTCGTCGCGCGCGTTCGAGAAATCGCCAAAGGCTCACAAGTGCGTGTTGGTCTGCCTGGATTCAAACCACACGCACGAGCACGTTTTTGCCGAGCTTGACGCTTACGCTCCTCTGGTCAGCCGGACAGCTATTGCATTGTCTTTGACACTATCGTCGAGCGTCTGCCAGACGACCTGTATTCTGGACAGGCCTTGGTCCCTGGGAAACAATCCGATGACTGCAGTCGAACGCCTTTCCTATCTGAGATGCGGGACAAAGACCATGACTGCAGCCGACGGCGAGCGACTTTGCCTCGAAATCGACTCGCAGCATAGACAATAAGCTACTCGTTAGCGTCGCCCCCCGCGGGTATTTGCGACGGGTCAAGCACACCGATGAAGTTCAGTTGAGCTGGTGCTCGTGGATCAAAGACATGCAATTCTCGTCCCCGGATACACTCCGTTGTATCTGCCCTCTATCATTCAGCGGTCGCACCAATTGCCGACTGCTTTGACCTTCTCCTGCCAACCTACCGTTGGGGCGCATATGTCCGTGCGTATATCGGCTATCTTGCCGCGATCATCAAAGACGCGAGTATCGACGTCTGCCTGCACATCGGTGACAACAGTTGCAATCCTGAGAAGCACGAATTCCTGCGGAGCATTGCGTCTGCGAAGATAGCGTTGCACCTTCATCCGCAAAACGTGGGCGTGCATCCGAATGTGACCCGACCTATTCAAACACTCCGCCGGTGAATTCGTGCAACTGCTCGGTGATGACGACTGGATTCATCCCGGTTGTTTCGCGCACGCCGCGTTTCTGGAGCGCAATCCAGAATGCTCCGCGTGTGCCGGCTTTTTCGCCGCAATTCCTCCTGAGAATGGCGATCGGCTAGAGTGCTTTAATGACCGATTTATGAGCTCCAATCCGGTTGAGCGCGCGATCGATTACGCCCAATTTGTACTATCGGAATCTGGAGTGAACTGGCTGGCTCTGGCGGCGCATCGTCGATCGACCATGGCGATCTACATCCAATACACCGAGAAGAATCCGTTCCAATTTCACTTTCGCGATCAAGTTTTAAGTCAGATCGCATTGCTGCATGGGCCAGTCAAAGGATTGCGCGAAGGCTTTCAGTTCTACAATGTTCGCGGCCCTGAGGAAGGAACGGCTCAGATGCGAGGCGAATTCAAGGCGCTCGATGACATGGGCCTCGCTGGCTGGCTCTACTATCACTTTGATTTTTGGTTGGCGTGCGAATATGCGGCCTTGTGGCTGTATCGAGGTCTGCCGGACGCCCTCTTTTCATACCGCATGATGGATGCGGACCGAATTTTCATGAAAGTGTTTGATCAGTATAGGGTCAAATACGCGAACGATACTGCGGGCCATGAGGATCATTACCGGCGCGTCGGTATCGAGGACGCAATGCACACCGTTCTGGATGATCCTTCGGCAATCACCGGTCTGCGCAGCATCACGGACATCTACGGCAGGATAAATCCAGACGCGGGCAAGAGGTACGCTGACTTTCTTCGAATGGAAATGGTCGTGGACGTAATATAGCGTATCCGTGTGCTGAAGGTCCCGATGAAGATCTCAATCATCATCCCCACGAATCGCACCTCGTATTCCGCGATTGCGCGTGTCTTCGAGGCTGCCTCGTTGGATCCCGACAAGTTCGAGGTGATCGTTAGAGATAACTCGGAGAATGCAGAAAAACAAACCATCCTCTCCACGATAAAGTCGCCAGCCTGCCGTGTGCTGACGGTCCCAAATTTGGGCGCCTATGAGAATCCGACCGAAGCGTTGCGCGTAGCCACCGGCGACTTCGTGTATTTTCTGGCCGACGACGATTGGATGTGTACGCGTGGGATAAATCATCTCCATTCGCTTGCACTCCAAAACGTTGCCGACAGTTCCGTTGCGTGTGTTACTGGGGCCTATCTAATCGACACATCGTCAGGAACTGGTTTCCTCCGATATGAGGGCCTCGATTCGCACGAACCGGCGATGCGACTTGCACGGTACTTGGGAGCCAATGCTACCAACGTCCTCTACTATTCGGCGGTGAGACGTGATCTGGCGACTTTTTGCTTTGCCTTTATGGAAAGTCTGCCGTACAAGTTTTCGTACCACGACCAGTTGATGTCGATTTTCTACCTGGCCCTTGGGCGAGTCTTGCAGGTGGATCGAGTGGTATATCAATACGATTTGGGCGATTGGGAAACCGCTGAGGGCTCGCTATCCAAGGATAAGGCGTCTTACGTCGCAGCTGGGTTGCCTGCGGAATTCGATCGACTACATTGGCTTTTTTGCGCATTGGAGGGGGCCTTTCTGCTGAGTTCTCAGCTACTCGCGCAGAAGGTGGAATACGATCGAGCCTTGCTTGCGGAGACGTGGTTCGACGCACTTGTCGGTCGCTTCAAGCTCCATGATCGCGGATCATCCTATGCCGATGGCGAGGTCAACCGCAGCACGATGAGCCTAAGAAAAAAGTGCCTGTCGGCTCAACGTATTGATAGGAATGAGCTCTTGTTCGATATATGCGATGTTCTGGAGATTGTTGACAAGCCCGGCGCCGAGCGCTATTTCAACTTTTGGTCCACACTATAAACAACTTTCTTGCGCTGAGCGGTTGCGCAGAAGCGTTTGATCCGGGCGCAGCACATTTGGATATCGGGTCTAGAAGGGATTGCCGTGCCAGACTTGAATTGGAATCGGGCAACGTGGAATGACCACCATGGGTGGGAGCAAGCCGGCGACGAATGGAGTGCAGCGTGGGGTGGCGCACGCGCCCAATGGTACGGAGCAATTTATCCTCGCATCGGTTGTTTTCTTCCAGCAAGTCGAATCCTTGAAATTGCCCCTGGCCACGGTCGATGGACCCAGTTCTTGCTGGGAAACTGTGACGAGTATTTTGGCGTTGATATTTCCGAAAAGTGCATCGACATTTGCAAGCGTCGATTCGCCGCGTCGAGTCGCGTGCACTTTTCGCAAAACGACGGCCTTTCTCTGGACATGGTTGCGGACGACTACGTTGATTTCATATTCTCGTTTGATTCGCTTGTGCACGTCGAAGAGGACGTCCTGAGAAATTATATGTGGCAGCTGTGCCAGAAGTTGACAAGGAGCGGCGTTGCTTTCCTCCATCATTCCAACGCACTTGGCGATGCAGTCGACCTGCAAGAAGTAGCCGCGAATTCTCGTGCAACGTCAGTTTCATCCTTATTAGTGAAAGAGATGATCGAAGACAACGGCGGAAGGACATTGATTCAAGAGGAGATCAATTGGGGCACCCGAACGCGAATCGATTGTATGACCACGTTTTGTCGCGAGGGCGCGTATGCAGGGCACGATTATCGACTTGTGGAGAACAACGACTTCATGACCGAAGCCACCATGATTCGCCAATATCACAGTCACTACAATTTCCGTTAGAGCAAGCTAAAGCAACGCCGATTTACGGTAAGATCGCGTCGGTCACAGCGGCATTTCGGCATCGAAGCGGCGCAAGAATGAAACGATTGAATGTAGCTCCGCCAACTTTCGGCCTCCGGCAACGACCCGGTCCCTGACGCCCGAATCAGTCAGTAAAGTTCTGAGATTCCATTGCAGTAATGAAACGTCGCCCACAGGGCTGAGAAGGCTGTTCTCGCCGTGCTTCCAGGTATCGCGATAAGGAGGCAAATCAGTCAGCAGGCATGGAATGCCCAAGGATGCGGCCTCAAGAGGCGCAATTGGCTGCGACTCGTCCCCGCTTGGAAGGCAAAAGACATCCGCACTTAGAATGTACTCGAGTCCGTTCTTACGATCGAGTTCCCCCAAGAGCTGAAAGCGATCTGATCGCGCATGAATCTTGGCGACATGTTCGGCTCCGATGGTATCAATTCCTTCGATCGGACCCACGAACAGGCACTCGATGTCTTCGTGGTCCAGAGCCAATACTGCATCCACCAAATCTTGAGGTCGCTTTCGGCCGTAGACGCCGCCAACAAAGACAACACGCGCTTTACCGTCTGTTCGCGGCTTCGCAACGAGGTTCTCAGGAATCGACGGAAGGCCGTTTCGGACACACGATATGGTCTCGGGAGCTCTGTCGAAAAGAAACGATCGGAACACGGTCTCGGATTGCCACGGTCCCTGAAAGATAATCCGCTGCGCCAGCCCAAAGAGGTGGCGCCATCTCTTTGGCACCATATCCGAGTTCCATAAGACGGTCTCGCCCTCATGAACCCAGAGAACCGTTGGCACGCGTGGCCCGAACATTTCGAGAAAATGTGCCGATACGATCGTATTTACCAGCGCGAAGTCGTAATCTTCCGGAACCGCGCTGCTGAAGATATTCGCACCGATTTTTGCCAGGTCTGCCGGGACGTCAATCGCCATATCCAGCATGACGTCGACGGTCCAGCCCAGTTCGCGTATCCAGTGTTCAAGCACCGCCAACAGCATTACTGCCGCGCCGTTGCCGCTATATGAATGGGTGCCGACGAGAACCTTCACTCGCACATCCCGTTTGGCCGAGTCGACGCCTTCACTGCGTGACGTGCCGCAGCCGTAGAGTCACTTTACCGCAAGGCGCGTGGCAATTTCCTTGCAAGCCTTTTCGTAGAATTCCTGACTGTACCCAAGCTCTTTTAGCTTCCACTGAAAGACGTTGGCAAGCTTCGCTTTTTTGTATACGCCAAGCTTATTCTGCTCGTGGTAGCGAACCGCCCGCGCTCCCAGTCCTTCCAGAATGACCTTCACTTGATTTTTGACGCCAGGATCTGTTCTGGCTTCAGATGCGGGTGGGAATCTGCGCCCCAGGTCATTGGCGAGCCCAACCGCAAATTCCTCCAGTTCGTGCGTGTCGAAAAATTTCAGTATCCCCATGGCTTGTTGCCGTCCCAGGTGAGCAAATCAATCACAACGACAGGAGCAAAAGTCACGCCAGTGTACTTATGATAGCTCGACACATCCCTCGAACGCCATATCGACGTCAATCTCTTCCGGTATGGCAATCAAGGTCGAGGCGACCTTGCCCGCGAATACGTCGTCGTTGCGCTGATTGAAATTCGCCGAGTTGAAGAGTGGTGTTTCCATTCGCCAGCAGCGATAGCTCGCTTCTTCCACGCGTGCCTTGATGTTGCTCAGTTCGCCACTGTCCGCCACTCCGACCATCAGCACAGGGCGCAACCGCCATAGAGTGTCCGTCGCCCCGTCGAGCACAGCTACCCCAGATACGCCGGCGTTAATCTTCAGCCAGTCGAGCCGCGTCAGCCGCAGCTCATCGACTGTCTCGGTAGTGAATGCCGCGATCTCATTGCTCGCCGCGGCGCCGGCTTGCCCATCGATCGCAGCCTCTCGTTCACTCGAAGCACGCAGCGACCGCTTCATGATGGTTGCATTCACAATCCGATTGGCTGCGATGTTCTGACGCAGAATACGCTGCACGAGCGGCCGCGATTCGTACAGGAATAAGTGACCTTCGGATCCGACTGCCCTCGAGAGCATCAGCGAATGGGCGCCGACTCCGGCGCCAACCTCGATCACGACCTGTCCCAGCCGGATCAGGCGAGCCAATTGATCGAGCTGGATCTGCAAGTATTCTCCGTAGTGCTCCAGCGATTGGCCGATCTCAGGCTCGTCGGGCAGGAATTGCAGAATTCCGTCGCGTGTTTCCACCGCCGCTGTAAATCCTGCGCGCACGGGATGATTTCCGAAGGCCCCGCGCTTCGAGCGCTGCTCCGCACTCGATTTGTGGACCGGTACCGTCGCGAATGGCATCATGGAGGAATTTCGGAGTTCCACCAGCGCGTTTTTGACGCGATCGATCACGCCACGCCACTCATTCCTTTGCGTCTGCCGGAACAGCCGCATCGACGGATACCACGGTGAATCGTCGCGGCCTTCCAGCCATCGCCAGTCGGCTGGTGTGGGCAGCAAGAGCCACACCGGTTTCGCCAGCGCGCCAGCAAGATGCGCAACCGCTGTATCCACGCAGATCACCAGATCCAGCTGCGCGATGAGCGCCGCCGTGTCCGAGAAATCTTCGAGCTCAGCTCCCAAGTCGACGATATTGAGGTCGCGGGGCAATGCCCTGATTTCGCCCGCCGCAGGGCCTTTTTGCAGCGAAAATACCTGAACACCCTCGACGCGGCAGACCTCCGCGAGAAAACGCAATGGTACTGACCTTTGGCGATCGCGAGGATGCTCAGGCCGGCCTGCCCAAACGACTCCGATCTTGAGCCCCTCAGTTCCGGCAAGCCGCCGAGCCCAATGCTGCACCTTCATGGGATCAGGGCTGACGTAAGGGATGTTTGCCGCAGGCAGGGACTCCAGATCTATGTTGAATGCGTGCGCCAGACTCAGCGGATGGACGTAGAAATCGAAATCCGGAGTCGGCTCGTTACGCTTGAGAATCCTGTCGATGCCCTGGAAACCCTCCTGCGCGAGCGATTCGAGCTCGGGTTGCCCGCGAAGGACGACCTTCGCGCCGAGAGCCTGAAGCTTCGGTGCGAAGCGGACGAATTGAATCGTGTCTCCGAAGCCCTGTTCCGCGCGAAGCAGCACGGTCTTGCCACGCAGGTCCTGGCCCAACCACGGCGGCTGTGAACAGGCCGCCCGCACGGGAAGAAACGGATCCATCAACCAGCGCGATTCCAGGTGCGCCCAACCTTCGACAAGCCGCCCGCCTTAAGCAGCGTCAGCGCGTAACAGTAGTAACCCCGTACGCTCGGTCGCTTCGGCAATTCGCGCTCATAGATGGAAAGTGCCTCGGCACCTCGCCCCATGTCGGCCAGGCTCACTGCAAGATTGACGAAGTTGTCGACGTCCTCTTGATAGTTTTTTTCCAGCGCGTCGGCGTGAAGGAACGCTTCCACCGCTTCCTGAAAGCGATCCTGGCGATTGAGCGACGTGCCGAGGTTGGTCCACGCTACTGCGCGATTTCCGTCGATTGTAATGGCACGTCGAAAGCTTGCCTCCGCGGAAATCGGGTCTCCCTGATTCAGCTTGCAGACTCCAAGCGTCAGCACGGATTCGAAATCATCTGGACGTAGCTCGAGAGCACGATGCAGACAGCCGATGGCATCGTCGAGGCGATTTTGAGCCTGGAAGATAAGGCTGAGGTTTATGAGAGACTTTATGGAGCCCGGGTCAAGAATGAGTGCATCGCGCATGCTGGCTTCGGCGGACTCGACGTCACCTGCTCGGAAGAAATCCAGACCCAATTGCATAAAGAGTGACGCAGTGCGCAACCCCTTCGATTCCGTGCGCAGATATTCGTCGTGCGCTTCGCGAATTCGGCCCCAAGTCGTCAATATTTCGCCGCGCGCGAAAATCAGCTCCGGCACGCTAGGCGCATCCGCCAGTGCCCGATCGATCATGGCCAGCGCTTGCGCGTAGTCGCCGATCGACGTGAGTGCACGTGCCGCCACGACAACGCTCGCCTGCGACGGCCCTGACGCCACTGGTTGTCCGGATGAACGGCGTGAAATGGCTTGCGCGTCGACGGGCGCAGCCGCGGACGCAGGCTCGTTGCTTTGGGTTCCCAGAAAACGTCGCAAGAACGACATTGCTTATCGCAGCTCGACACATCCGTCGAATTCGATGTCGGCGGAGATTTCCTCGGGAATTGCGAGCAGCGCCAACGCGACCTGACCGGGAAATATGTTCGCGTATCGTCGGTTGAAATTCTCCGGATTGAAAAGCGAGCTTTCCATGCGCCAGCATCGATAACTGAACTCGTGCACTCGATCTTTCAAAGCGGTCAACATGGTCTCATCGTCGGCAGCGATGAACATTGCAGGACGAAGGCGCCACAATGTGTCGGCTGCTCCGTCCAAGACTTGCAACGCAACAGAACCGTCGTCGATCTTGAGCCAGTTCAGGCGCTCCAGCTGCAAATCGTCGAGGGTTTCGGTTGCAACTTGAGCTTTGCGAGTGGTATTGGCGCCGGCAACAGCCTCTTTGCGCGCGTATTGCACAGCTCCATTCGAGCGCCCCAGCGCGCGCTTCATGACAGTTACGTTCGATATCGCGTTGGCCTCCAGGTTCTGGCGCAGGATCGATTGCATCGATTCGCGCGGCTCGTAGAGAAATAGATGGCCTTCAGGGCCTATCGCGCTCGCGAGCGCCACGGAGTGCGCGCCGACGCCTGCACTCACCTCCACGGCAATGGAGCCTGGTTGGATGATGCGTGCCAGGAGATCGAGCTGCGGTTGCAAATATTCGCCGTATTGGGCGACGGACAGTCCAATGATCGGTTCGCTGGGAAAATATTGCAGGATCCCGATCCTGGTCTCCGCAACCGCGCTAAAGCTCTCGTCCACCGGCGTTGCCCAATCCGAAACTTGAAATGAAATTCTTGAGGGTGATACAGGATTGACGCGCGCGTCAGCGTTTGTTCGATCTGGCGACTGCGCAACTCGTTGGGCAAGTTCGGCCTTGATGCGAGCGACAACGTCCTCCCACACACCGATGCGCCCCTGGCGAAACAATCGCATGGCCGGGTACCATGGACTGTCGTCGCGCCCTTCCATCCAGCGGAAGTCGGGCGCCGTCGGGACCATGAGCCATACGGGCTTGCCCAGCGCGCCGGCGAGATGCGCAACGGCAGTGTCCACGCAGATCAGCAGATCCAACTGGCTGATCGCCGCGGCGGTATCGCGAAAATCGTCGAGCTCCGATCCGAGATTCATGATTTCGAACCCGGGAGAAATCTTCGATATTTCGTCCGATGGCGTGCCTTTCTGCAGGGATATGAATCTGACCCCCGGCACGTCTGCCAATGGCGTCAGTGTGCTCAAAGACATCGATCGATATCGATCCCTCGGGTGCAGTGGACTGCCCGCCCAAGCAAGGCCGACGCGCAATCCCGCGCGAGCATTCAGCCTTCCTGCCCATCGATCGACGAGATCGCGCTCGGCGTGCAAATATGGAACGGCTGCAGGAATGGACCCGAGATCGGTTCCAAAGACTCGCGGCAAACTCAATAGCGGAACGTGGAAGTCGAATTCCGGAGTTGGATCATTGGGACCGAGCACACGGTCGACCCCCGGGAAACCACGGGCCAGACCTTGCATCGCTCCACCGACTCGAAGCAAGACCGTTGCGCCCAAGGCTTGGACGCTCGGCGCGTATCGAATGAACTGGATGATGTCGCCATATCCCTGTTCCTCGCGCAGCAAGATCGTCTTGCCACGCAGGTCCTGACCCGTCCAACGCGGCCTTTGGTAATCGACGCGTTGCGAGAGAAGCGGGTCGTTCAGCCAACGAAACTCGTAGTGGCCCCACCCCTCGATTAGTCGCCCAGCCTTCAGCAGCGCATGCGCGTAGCTGAGTTGTCCAAAGGCGCTCGGCCGTCGCCTGAGGTTCTTTGCAAAGAGATCGAGGGCCTCTTGCGTCCTTCCATTGTCTCGTAGATGAATGGCGAGATTGGCGAAGCCTTCGACGTCTGCTCCACTTTCCGCTTCCAGGCGTGCGCACCGCTCAAAGGCCTCTTGCGCCTCGTCAACGCGGTCTTGCTGTTCCAGCGCAACCCCGAGATGGTTCCACGCTTCCGGACGCCTCCCTTGTAGCGCCAGCGCGCTGCGAAAATACCCTTCTGCGCTGACGGCATCGCGCAAATCCAGACAGCAGTTCCCCAATCCGATAACACATTCGAAATCGTCCGTGCGAAGCATCAGGGTTTTTTGATAGCTCGCGATCGCTTCGCGGGTCGACTTGGTGGCCTGAAGTACCACGGCAAGATTGAAGTGTGTCTCCCACGCATCCGGGCTGATGTCGCGGGCTTTTCGCATCCACGCTTCAGCATCCCCGAGGTTGCCGAGCCGAAAGCTGGTCCAGCCGAGGAGCAGAAAAAGGCCCAAGCGCGGCGGCCCCAGCAGCTCTGAACGGAGCGCAGTCTCGCGCGCCTCGTGAATGCGACCCCACGCAAAAAGGGTCGACGCTTTCGCTAGCAAGAGGTCAGGATCGTTGGGAGAAGCGGCCAGCATCGGCTTGAGGAGCGCCAACGAGTCGGCGTACCGGCCAGCGGCGTCATGCTGCCTCGCGCTCTCGACGGCATCCTCGATATCCTGCCGATGGGAATTGGCGGACGAGGACGCGCAGGATGTGCCAATGTGCGCCGCTGTCCGTTCGCTATTGCCGATGGCGGGCGTTTTCGCGGATGCAAGCAGTTTGCGCAGCAGTGCCATCAGTTGAGATTGTCCATCAGTGCGCGACGTTCGGGGAGCGCGGTGTACGAAATCCAGGATTGGTTGGCTGGCCGAAGTATGCGCCCACGTTGCTGCCCTCAACGCACGCCAGAAATGCGCGACTCGTCGTTAATGCAGCGCGCAATGCGCCAAATTGACGCAGGCGGGCCCGAAAACGAAGAGGGCCGGTTGGAGCGATAACGCTCCACCGGCCCCGAGATTGTCGAATGATTGTTTAGCGGAAGTTCGACGGAACGTACTTGCTCGAGCAAGTCGTCGAGCCGGACCAACCCGTGATTGCATTCGCGGTGCCCTGCGGGGACAAAACCAGGTTGCAGTTGCCCGCGCCGGTGTTGGCTGTGGTAACGGTAATAAGGCCGCCAGTTGCGTCCAAGGTGGAGACATACTGCGTCGCCAGAGTCGAGCAGCCCGACGCGTCAGTGGTTGCGGGGAACGATCCCTTGGTCGATGCATATTCCGCAACCGAGGTCTTGCACGCCGCGGCAGCCGCCACGCCTTCCGCCATCTTCGAACGAACCACATAGTCCTGGTACGCAGGCAGCGCAATGGCCGCCAAGATACCGACGATCGCAACCACGATCATCAGTTCGATCAATGTAAAGCCCTGTTGTACACGTTTCATCGCCGTCTCCGTAGTTAGTAAGGACTCCCAAACCCTTCGCATCTGGGGATGCTGCAGGTTATCCAGCAATTCATGTGCCAAGCATCATGCGGGACATCAACTATCTAGAGCGCGGCCGACAACGACCGGACCCAAGGGCTTTTGGTCGGCGCAGAAGTCGCGCCCACCTGAAACCTTCAAACGCTGCACCTCATTGACGGGCCTGCCGTTACACGTCATCGCAAGTGACGTTCTGCGTCACTTGCTGACCCGTCGCGCGATCAAATTGTGCGTAGAACTTCGCATGCTACGTGTCGGACTTTTACCTCGAAACTCGCCCGTGTCACCTACAACTTAGAGCCAATCCCGCCGCGCTTGCTACCGTCACTGCAACTGCGTCTGCCCCAACAGCAAGCAACGGCCATGCCAACGGCATATTCACGGTCGATCGACAACGAGCGCTGGGCCAACGAACTCCAGCCGGGCTCCGAGGATTTCGATAATGTCGCCGGACGCCAGCGGCGTTTTGTCGCCGGTTGGCACGGCGCCGTTGAGCAACGGGGGCCGCTCGCCCTCGATCAGGCTCAGGGAGAAGCTGTCGCCCGTCCGGCTGATGAGCGCGACCTGGACCCCGGCCCGACCGACTGTCGTGGAGGCCTTTGTAAGGGGGATGGCGCGACCGGCGCCCGGTCCCGACAGAACCTTGAGCGAAACTGGGCTCGACGCCGGCCGGTCACGGTTGTGTGACGTTGCTTCGGCCGCAGGAGCGGGGTGCGGACCTGGTTCGAGTTCGGGTTCGGACTCGACTTCCCGCATCGCGGCCGCATTTTCAGCGACACGGTCGCGCCGCATGGCACTGCCACCGTCGACCCCGCCGCCGCGCGCCTTCACAAAGGGCTTGGCCGCCTCCACCCGCTCGCCCAGATCCCCCACCGCACTTCGCACCGAGCCGCGCACGACGTCCGGCGCCAATACGGTGTCGTCATCCACGCAAAAGATCAGCACGTGCCGGCCGATATCGACCTGGTCGCCCTCGCGCAGGACGTGCTTGGAAATGGGAGCGCCGTTAACCAGCGTCCCGTTGGTGCTGCCGAGGTCTTCGAGGAACGAATCGGCAAGAATCGTGACGACCGCAGCATGCTCGCCGCTGACCGCGAGGTTAGGCAGGCAGATATCGTTATCGGCGCGGCGCCCGATCGTCATGCGCTCGCGCATGAGCGGCACGTCGAGGGTGGTGCCATCGGCGAGGAACAGGACGAGCTTGCTCATGGCTAAGGGTTGGGCAATGTTTCAGGAAGCAAGATTGGGTCCCGGCCTGCGCCGGGGATGGCGGATGGCGGACAGATCGTTGCTGGAACGCTTCCACCGACGAAACAGGTGGCTATGCTGACTTCTTGCTCATCCAGCGCTGCAGCCAACCGCCGGTCGGCAGGAACTCCGCCGGGACACGCACCAGCACGACTGAAACGTTGTCGCGCCCGCCATTCTGATTGGCCACATCGATCAGCTCCGCTGCCGCCTCGGCGAGATCGTTGCGCTTGGCGGCAACGATTTCCTGCACGGCCGAGGGATCGACCATGTCCGTGAGCCCGTCGGAACACAGCACATAGATATCTTCGGCCTCGACCCGATATTCGGAAATATCCGGCGGCACCACCGCCTCGATACCCAGCGCGCGGGTGACGAGGTTCTTGTTCAGCGAATACTTGGCCTGTTCCTGCGTCAGCATCCCGCTGTCGATCTGTTCCTGCAGGAGCGAATGGTCGTGCGTGAGCTGTTCGAAGCGGTTCAAGCGAAGCCGGTAGCAGCGCGAGTCGCCGATATGCCCGATGCTGACGCGATTCTGGCAAAACACCGTCGCCACCAGCGTTGTCCCCATGCCCGCGCACTCAGGCCGCGCCTGCGCCGCTTCGTAGATGCCCTTGTTCGCCAGGGCGATCTGCTGCTGCAGCAGCAACGCGGCGTGCGTCAGCCCGCTGCCGACATCCACTTTCGAAAGTTCGCGGCCCGAATTGAGCTCCTCGAGCATGCCCTTGCTGATCACGTTGACGGCGATACCGCTGGCGACTTCGCCGGCACTGTAGCCACCCATGCCGTCGGCAAGTACCGCAAGCCCCGCTTCGCCGTCGACAAACACCGAATCTTCATTGTGCGTGCGCACCATCCCGGGATGCGAGAGGCTGGCGACGTCGAGGGAAGGACGGCCACTCACCGCTTGTCCCTCCAGGCGCAAGTGGTCCGGTCGCAAATGGTCCAGGCGCAAATGCCGGCAGCCGCCAAGTCTGTGGTCAACTTCATCCCGCGCGAGTTTACGCTGTGGCGCGCCGCCATGCGAGCATGACGCGAGGATTGCGACACCCATGCGGTCAAGCTTCGCTGATGCTGCGTCGCCGGGTCATCGCGTACCCAACCGCAACGACGACGAAGACACCGGCAATCGGCGCCATCCAGACGTACTCTGCCGCGTTCGCCGCGAGCCATGGGGCAATCACCGGGTCGCCGACGGCCAAATCGCCCGCAATGTAGCCGAGCAGGCCGCCGCCAGCGAGCACCAATACCGGGAAGCGCTGAATCAACCGCGTGATGATCTGACTGCCGACGATGACGAGCGGAATGCTGATGAAGAGGCCGAATACGATCAACGGCATGCTCCCTTCGCCGCAGCGGCAACGCCCATGACATTGTCGAAGCTCATCACCAGGTCGGCCACCATGATCGTCCACACCGCGGCGAGAAGCCGGTCGCTGGCCTTGACCTTGCGTTCAGCGCCGCCAACCTCGGCAATCAGTTTGATGCCGATCCAGATGAGCATTACGCCGCCGAGGAGCTTCAGATAGGGATTCGCCAGCAGGCTCATCGCGAAAAATGTGAGCACGATCCGCAGGACGATGGCCCCGAGCACGCCCCAGAAGATGCCCAACCGCCGCTCGCGCGGCGAAAGATTGCGGCAGGCGAGCGCGATCACGACCGCGTTGTCGCCCGACAGCAGGATATTGACGACGATGATCTGGAAAGCAGCGAGCCAGAACTGCGGCGCGCCCCAATCAGGCATGACGGCTCTCGTTCAATGGCCGCACCGAACTAGAGGATCGACCGCAGCAACGTGCCCATCTCCGCGGGATTGCGCGTGACCTTGATGCCGCTTGCTTCCATGACGGCGAGTTTTTCCTGCGCCGTGCCCTTGCCGCCGGAGATGATCGCGCCCGCATGCCCCATGCGTTTGCCCGGTGGCGCCGTGACACCGGCAATGAATCCGACCACCGGCTTTTTCATGTTGTCCTTCACCCATTCCGCTGCCGTCTCTTCGTCGGTGCCGCCGATTTCGCCGATCATGACGACCGCGTCGGTTTCCGGATCGTCGTTGAACAGCTTGAGGATGTCGATGTGCTTCAGGCCATTCACGGGGTCCCCGCCGATGCCGACGGCCGACGACTGGCCGAGTCCCAGTTCGGTGAGTTGCGCGACCGCTTCGTACGTCAGCGTGCCCGAGCGCGAAACCACGCCGATGCGCCCCTTGCGATGGATATGGCCCGGCATGATGCCGATCTTGATTTCGTCCGGGGTGATCGTACCGGGACAATTGGGCCCGAGAAGCAACGTCTTTTTGCCCTGCATTTTGTAGCGGGTGCGGATCATGTCGCGGACGGGGATCCCTTCGGTGATGCAGATCACCAGATCGAGCCCGGCGTCGACGGCCTCGTCGATTGCCGCGGCCGCGAACGGCGGCGGAACGTAGATCACGCTCACCGTTGCACCCGTTGCCTGCTTGGCCTCGCGCACGGTGGCATAGATCGGGATGCCCTCGAAATCCTCGCCGGGCTTCTTCGGGTTGACGCCCGCGACGAAGCAGTTCTTGCCGTTCGCATAGTCGCGGCACATGCGCGTATGGAACTGGCCCGTCTTGCCGGTAATACCTTGGGTGATGACCTTGGTGTTCTTGTTGATCAGAATGCTCATTTGCGTTCCCCGTCGGCTTCGTGCCGCTAAATGCCGTCATTCCCGCGAAAGCGGGAATCACATGTTCAGAGGATTTGGTCATATACATCGTGCCAATCCGGATTCGATCTTTCGACAAGTTCAATCTTCCACAGTCGATTCCACTTCTTGATCTGTTTCTCACGCGTAATCGCTGATTCTGCATTTTCGTGCGCCTCGAACCAAACAAGCCTGTCAAGACTGTATTTTGCCGTAAATCCTTCGACCAACTTCTCCCGGTGTTGCGCAACGCGCTGTGGGAGATTCGAGGTCACTCCGATGTATAGGGTTCCTCGTCGGCCCGTTCGTCAGGATATATACACAAAACAGTTTGCTCACAAAAATGGATTCCCGCTTTCGCGGGAATGACGACATCTAGGTCAAGCGCGCGATTCCGGCCATTACGTTTCCCGGCGACGCCATTAGTCCGCACCGCTAAAGTCCCTTCGCCGCGGCGACAACCTTTTCCGCGGCTTCGGCCATGTTGTTGGCGCTGATGATCGGCAACCCGGATTCGGCGAGAATCTTTCTGCCGAGTTCCTCGTTGGTACCCTTCATGCGCACGACCAGCGGCACCTTCAGTTTCACCTCGCGAGCGGCCGCGATGATGCCTGTGGCAATCGTGTCGCACTTCATGATGCCACCGAAAATGTTGACCAGAATCGCCTTGAGTTCCGGATTGCCGAGCATGATCTTGAACGCTTCGGTGACTTTTTCTGCCGTCGCTCCGCCGCCGACGTCGAGAAAGTTCGCCGGTTGCCCACCGTAGAGTTTGATCACATCCATCGTCGCCATCGCCAAGCCGGCTCCATTGACCAGGCAGCCGATGTCGCCGTCCAGCGAGATGTACGAAAGATCGAACTTGGACGCCTGGATTTCGGCGGGATCTTCTTCGTCGAAGTCGCGCATCTCGACGATGTCGGGATGTCGGAAAAGTCCGTTGGCGTCGAAATTCAGCTTCGCATCCAGCACCACGACCTTGCCGTCGCCGGTGACGATGAGCGGATTGATTTCGGCGAGCGACGCGTCGGTTTCGTCGAACGCGCGATAGAGGCCCTGGAGGATCTTGCGCGCCTGCGGCACGCTTGCGTCCGGAACGCCGATCTTGCGCGCGACATCGTCGGCCTGGTCGTCGGTGAGTCCTTTGACCGGATCGATGAACACCTTGTGGATTTTCTCCGGCGTGTGGGCAGCGACTTCCTCGATGTCCATCCCGCCTTCCGAGCTGGCCATGAGCGCCACGCGCTGCGTCGCACGATCGACCACCATGCCGACGTAGAGCTCTTTCTTGATGTCGGCGCCCTCCTCGATCAGGAGGCGCCGCACTTTCTGGCCGTGCGGACCCGTCTGATGCGTCACGAGTTGCATGCCGAGAATCTTGCCAGCAAGCTCGCGCACGTCGGCGATCGACTTGGCGACCTTGACGCCGCCGCCCTTGCCGCGCCCGCCGGCGTGGATCTGCGCCTTGACCACCCACACCTTGCCGCCGAGCGTCTCGGCGGCCTTGACGGCCTCGTCGACGGAGAACGCGGGGATGCCGCGCGGCGTCGGCATGTCGTAGCGACGAAAGATTTCCTTGCCCTGGTATTCGTGGATTTTCACTGACAAGTCTCCTTGATATTCCATGTCGGTCCAGCGCCGCTTAGCTTCAGGATGTCGTCCCCGCGAAAGCGGGGATCCATTTTGATTCTCGGCGACCGCAACTTGGATTCCCGCTTCCGCGGGAATGACGAAATCAGCGGTTGTCACGTCCTTCATGTCACGCCGCGCCGCGATACCACTTCGGGTAGTAGCGGCGCACATTTTCGGTGGTCGTTTCGAGCGCGTGACAGCGATCGAGCTGAAATGGCCGCGATCCGTCGGGATCGATCTCGCGGGTCAACCCGGCAAACATCTGAATCGCGGCGGTCGGGGCATGCGAGAGCATCTCGGTAACATGACTGCAGCCCTGCACGCCGCCCATTGCGTCGTACAGCGCCTTGCGAAAGCCGTGCAACAGACTGGTGCCGACGAGTTTGCCATAGGCTGCGCGGATGCGGTCGCAGGCGCCGGGATAAGGCATCGCGTCGAACGTCACTTCGATGCTCTGGATCACGCCATTCGCGGCGATGACGATGCGCGCCCACATGTCATGCACCGCCGCACCCGCGACGCGCACGCCGGTCAGGAGCGCGTAGTCGTGGTCCTTGATGTCGGTCAGGTGACCTTCGATGTCGAACATGCCGTCGGCCCTTTGATAGCACTCGTAGCGCGTGTTGCGCGCGTGCAAGCGCGTCCGATCAGCGGGACTGGTATTGAGCGGCATCGGAAGTTGACTTTGGCAGTGTCGAAGCCCGGTGAATTCACGCCGGCACAACCGCCGCCGTCCGGGCGCGTGTGGCTCTGATGTGCCCTGATGTAGTCCCTTGCGTGGCTGCAATCGTGGCTACAATATCGAAGGTGCCACCCGGCCGAACATTCTACGCGGCGGCGGCATAACTAACAACGAGGACGCCGCCATGTCGTTCGTGCTCGCCCTGGATCAGGGCACGACCAGTTCCCGCGCCATCGTCTTCGATCACGCGGGGACGATTCGCGCCATCGCGCAACGGGAATTCAAGCAGCATTATCCGCAGCCAGGATGGGTCGAGCACGATCCCATCGAGATCTGGGCAACACAGTCGGGCGTCCTCGCGGAAGCGCTGGCCAAGGCCGGCATCGAAGCCCGGGATCTGGCTGCGATCGGCATCACCAATCAGCGGGAGACGACGGTTCTGTGGGACCGCGCCACCGGCAAGCCCGTTGCCAATGCGATTGTCTGGCAAGACCGGCGCACCGCGAGCACGTGTGATGCGCTGCGCAATGGCGGCCATGCCGAGCGGATCCAACGCAAGACTGGCTTGGTGATCGACGCCTATTTCTCCGGCACCAAGCTGAAATGGTTGCTCGACCACGTGCCAGGTGCACGCGAGCGGGCGCAGCGGGGCGAACTCGCCTTCGGCACCATCGACACCTGGCTCGTCTGGAATCTCACCCGTGGCGCGAGCCACGTCACCGACGCCTCCAACGCAAGCCGCACGATGTTATTCGACATTCATCGCGGCGCATGGGACGACGAGTTGCTTGCCCTGTTGGACATTCCAGCGTCGGTGCTTCCGACCGTCGTCGAATCGTCGGGCGTTTGCGCGCACGCCGAGCTGCGCGACGCTTCAGTGCCGATCGCAGGCATCGCCGGCGACCAGCAGGCGGCGCTGTTCGGCCAGGCGTGCCTGTCGCCCGGGCTGGCCAAGAATACTTATGGCACCGGATGCTTTTTGCTGCTCAACACGGGCAGCAGCGCGGTCGAGTCCAGGAACAAGCTGCTGTCGACCGTCGCGTGGAAGCGCCGCGGAACGATCAGTTATGCGCTCGAAGGCAGCGTGTTCATCGGCGGTGCAGTCGTGCAGTGGCTGCGCGACGGCTTGCAGTTGGTGCGCACCGCGCGGGACGTCGAGACGCTGGCGGCAACGGTACCGGACAACGGCGGCGTGTATCTCGTGCCCGCGTTCGCAGGCCTCGGTGCACCGCATTGGGACGCGTACGCGCGCGGCGCGATGTTCGGTCTGACGCGCGGCACGACGGGCGCGCACCTCGCCCGCGCAGCGCTGGAATCGATCGCCTACCAGAGTGCCGATGTGCTGTCGGCGATGGAGGCCGATGCCTCGGTCAAACTGGCGGAATTACGCGTCGACGGCGGCGCGGCCGCCAATAACCTGATGCTGCAGTTCCAGGCCGATCTGCTCGGCGTGCCGGTCGTTCGTCCCACCGTGCTCGAAACGACCGCCCTGGGGGCCGCGTACCTGGCCGGCCTCGCGGTGGGTTTCTGGCGCGACGACGCCGAGGTCGCTGCCAACTGGAAGATCGACCGCCGATTCGAACCGGCGATGTCGCGCGATCAGGCGACGACCTTGCAGGCGAGTTGGAACAAGGCCGTCGCTCGGGCGAAGGAATGGGCGTAGCAATTTGTTACCATCCTAGACGATCAAACTCGTCATTCCCGCGCAAGCGGAAATCCATCTTCACGCGGCGAAAATCAGCATGGGTCCCGCTTCCGCGGTGGACGACGGTCTTCTTCATCGTCCCTGCGCTCCGGATTTACGGTGCGATGCGATCGATCGCGTCCGTTATGATCGTGTCCACCTGCCATTCCCGCAACATCGAGATCACACCGGCATCGTTTGGCGTGTAAGTCAGCACCTTGTACCCGGCACCATGCGCCGCGCTAACGGTATCGGCGGTGAGCACTTTGTAACAAGCATCGAGCGCGACACACCCGAGGTCCGCCAGTCGCGCCTGCCAGTCCGCCGGAATTTTGTCCAGCAGCCACGCGCGCGGCAATTCCGGCGCGGCGTCGCGGGCAGCACGCAGCGATTCCGCGGAGAACGACGATAGCAGCGGCGGGACCGCCGCACCACGCCAGAGCGCACTTGCATCCAGCGCAACCGCGGCGCCCGTTTCGCGTTCGCGTCCCGGCATCGGCTTGATCTCGATATTGCACGCAACACCGTTGGCAATCGCCCAATGGGCAATGGCCGCAAGACGTCGGCAGGGTCTCGCCGGCGTATTCGGGCGAGTGCCAGCTTCCCGCATCGAGCTTGGCGAGCTCGGTCCAGCTCATCGCATCGGCACGGCCTTGCCCGTTGGTCGTGCGATCGAGCGTATCGTCGTGCAGCAGGAACGGTACGCCGTCACCCGAAAGTTTGACGTCGAACTCGACCATGCGGTAACCGCGCGCGAAACCAGCGCGCATGGCGGCGAGGGTGTTTTCGGGGGCGAGCTTGCCGCCGCCGCGATGCGCGGCGAACCGCGGATAGGGCCACGGCGTCATGCCGTCAACCGGGCGCCGGATGCGGCATCGAACAGGTAGATCTTGTCGCGCGCGGCCGCCAGCGCGATCGGCTCGCCGATCTCGGCGCGCGCACCTTGCGCCAATCGCGCAATGATCGAGCGGCCGGCAACCGCCACGTGAATCAGGGTGTCCGCTCCCAGCGCCTCGACCACTTCAACACTGCCGACGATGTTCGCCTCGCTCGGCTTGCATTGCGTGAGGTGCTCGGGCCGGACGCCGACCGTCACGCGTCTTCCGGCCGCGACCTTGCCGGGAATCGCCACGCTGCCGCCGCCGTCGAGCGCGACGCGACCCGCGCCGTCAACGCTTCCCTCGAGGAAATTCATCGCCGGCGACCCGATGAATCCCGCGACGAACACGCTGGCGGGATTTTGGTAGACCTCCATCGGCGTCCCGATCTGCTCCGCGCGACCGGCATTCATGACGATCATGCGCTGCGCGAGTGTCATCGCCTCCACTTGATCGTGCGTCACGTACAGGCTGGTCGTGCCCAATCTTCGATGAAGCTTCTGGATTTCGAAGCGCATCTGCACGCGCAGCTTCGCGTCGAGATTGGATAATGGCTCATCGAACAGGAACACCGCGGGTTCGCGCACGATTGCTCGCCCCATCGCGACCCGCTGGCGCTGACCGCCCGACAACTGGCGCGGCTTGCGCTCCAGCAGCGGCTCCAACTCGAGAATTTCGGCGGCGCGCTGCACCTGCGCCTCGATCTCGCTGCGCGACAGCCCGCGAATCTTCAGGCTATAGGCCATGTTCTGGAACACGCTCATGTGCGGATAGAGCGCGTAGTTCTGAAATACCATCGCGATGTCGCGATCCTTCGGCTCGAGCGCGTTGACGACGCGATCGCCAATGACGATCTCGCCGGCAGTGATCGCCTCGAGGCCCGCCACCATGCGCAGCAGCGTCGACTTGCCGCAGCCCGACGGACCGACGATGACGATGAACTCGCCGTCGGCGACGTCGATAGTGACGCCATGGATCACCTCCAGGGTGCCGTAGGTCTTGCGTACGTCGCGAAGTTGGACCTTGGCCATGACTCTCAGTCGTCATTCCCGCGCAGGCGGGAACCCATTTTGAACTTTGACAACACACTTGGATCCCCGCTTTCGCGGGGATGACGCATCCGTTTCCGATCGCAGACACGTGCGTCCCTGCTCTCGGACGGATGCGTCACTTCTCGGTATCGACCAAACCTTTCACGAACCACTTCTGCATGACGATCACGACCAGCACCGGCGGCAGCATCGCCAAAATCGCCGTCGCCATCACCAGATTCCATTCGGTCGCCGCGTCGCCGCCGGTGATCATGCGCTTGATCCCGATCACCGTCGTGTACATGCTCTCCTCCGTCGTGACCAGCAACGGCCAGAGATACTGGTTCCAACCGTAGATGAACATGATCACGAAAAGTGCGGCGATGTTGGTTCGTGACAGCGGCAACACGACGTCGCGAAAGAAGCGCATCGGCCCGGCGCCATCGATTCGCGCAGCTTCGGCGAGTTCTTTCGGGATCGTCATGAAGAACTGCCGGAACAGGAACGTGGCGGTGGCCGATGCGATCAGCGGCAGCGTAAGCCCGGCGTAGGTGTTGATCAGCCCGAGGTCTGCAGCGACCTTGTAGGTCGGGAAGATGCGCACCTCGACGGGCAGCATCAACGTCACGAAGATCATCCAGAAGA
The DNA here is from genome assembly GCA_963732105.1 of uncultured beta proteobacterium. Lineage (GTDB taxonomy): Bacteria > Pseudomonadota > Gammaproteobacteria > Burkholderiales > Casimicrobiaceae > PALSA-1003. The sequence goes on along the minus strand of CAVSYL010000001.1, from coordinate 190,649 downwards.
ACGTCTTCCGCAGCGGGAACCTGAAATAGACGATGGCGAACGCGGAAATGATCGAAATCGAAATCTTGCCGATCGCGATGACCAGCGCCATCACCAGGCTGTTCCACAGCATCGGGCCGACCGGTGCCGCCGAACCCCGCTCGCTGCCGTGGGCGAGCACCGCGGCGTAGTTATCGACGAAGTGGGAGCCTGGCCAGAGCTGCATCGGCACCGTCAACACCTCATCGAGCGAAAGCGTCGACGCGACGAAAGCGACGTAGATCGGAAACATGACAACGCCGACACCAATGAGCAATCCCGCGTGGCGCAATATCGTCAGCAGCGGGCGGCGTTCGATCATGCTTCGACGCTCGGACGCAGCACGGTCAATGTCCGACGCAATGCTGATGCGGTGCGCGCACCCGATTCTGCAAACTGCGCGCCGAACGTCATCAGTACTGCACCTTGCGCTCGACGTAGTGGAACTGAACGACGGTCAACGCAATCACGATCAGCATCAGGATGACCGACTGCGCTGCCGAGCCGCTAAGATCGAGCGCCTGCATCCCGGCCTGGTAGACCTTGAAGACCAGGATCTGCGTCGCCTGACCCGGGCCGCCCTGCGTGGTGGCGTCGACGATCGCAAACGTGTCGAAGAATGCGTAGACGACGTTCACGACCAGCAGGAAGAAGGCCGTAGGCGACAGCAGCGGAAACACGATCGTCCAGAATCGCCGGACCGGCCCCGCACCGTCGATCGCGGCGGCTTCGATCATCGACTTCGGTATCGACTGCAGCCCCGCGAGGAAGAACAGGAAGTTGTAACTGACCTGCTTCCAAACAGCCGCAATCACGATGAGCGCAAGTGCCTGGCCGCCGTTAAGGAAATAATTCCATTCGATGCCGATCTTCCGCAACGCGATGGCGAGCACGCCGATCGACGGAGAAAGCAAGAACAGCCAGAGGACGCCGGACACGGCTGCGGCAACCGCATACGGCCAGATGAGCAGCGTCTTGTAGATCGCAGCGCCCCGCATGATGCGGTCCGCCAAGACAGCCAGCATGAGGGCGATCGAGAGGCCGATCACGGCGACCAGCGCCGAGAACACCGCCGTTACCCGAAACGAGCGCAGGTAAAGCTCGTCCGCGAACAGCGCCTTGAAATTGTCGAACCATACGAATTCCGAGTGGGTCCCGAACGGATCCTGCACCAGCACCGACTGGTAGAGCGCTTGCGCTGCGGGCCAGAAAAAGAACACCAACGTGATCGCAATCTGCGGGGCGACGAGCACGTAAGGCAGCCAACGGGACTGGAAAATGGCACGATCTTCCATGGCGGCGGTGGCTGCGTAGCGCCTGCATTGCGGCTATTTGTTGGCCTTCTGGAACTTCTCGAGTTGTTCGTTCCCGCGCTTCACCGCATCGTCGAGCGCCTGCTTGGCAGTCTTCTGTCCATTCCAGACCTGTTCCAGCTCTTCATCGTTGATGTTGCGAATCTCGACGAAATTGCCCAGGCGGATGCCCTTCGAGTTCGCCGTCGGCGGCTTGTTCGTCAGTTCGCCGATGGCGATGTCGAAGCCCGGATTCTTCTCGTAGAAACCCTGCTTTTTCGTCAGCTCGTACGCGGCAACCGTGATCGGAACGTAGCCGGTCGACTGGTGCCAATCCGCCTGGACCTCCGGCGACGACAGAAAGGTGAAGAATTTCGCAATGCCTTTATAGGTTTCCGGATTCTTCTGCTGCAGGACCCACAGCGTTGCGCCACCGATGATCGTGTTCTGCGGCGCACCCTGGACGTCGGGCCAGTAGGGCAACCGGGCCACGCGCCAATTGAACTTGGCATTGGCCTTGATGTTCGAGTACGAACCGCTCGATGTCGTAATCATCGCGCAGTCCCCGCTTGTAAATTTGGCCAGCGGTTCGTCCTTGCGGCCCGCGTAGGTGAATAGCCCCTTCTTCGACCAGTCGCCGAGCATTTGGATCTGCTTGACTTGAAGCGGACCGTTCCATTCCAGGCGCGTGTCAAGGCCGCCGAAACCGTTTTCCTGCGTCGCCATCGGCACGTTGTGCCAAGCGGAAAAGCTCTCGATCTGCACCCACGACTGCCAGCCGGTTGTAAATGCGCAGGCCGCGCCGGATGCCTTGAGCTTCTCGGCCGCTGCTTGGACTTCGGGCCAGGTCTTCGGCGGATTGTTCGGATCGAGGCCGGCTTTCTTGAACGCATCGTCGTTGATGTAGAGCACCTGCGTCGAGCTGTTGAACGGCATCGACAGCAGCCGGCCTTGAGTGTCGGAATAGTATCCGTACACGGCACCCACAAACGCTTTCGGATCGAACTTCTCGCCCGATTCCGCCATCAACTGATAAACCGGCTTGATCGCACCCTTGGCGGCCATCATCGTCGCCGTGCCGACCTCGAATATCTGCACGATCTGCGGCGGATTCCCGGAACGATACGCGGCGATCGCTGCGGCCATCGATTCGTCGTACTGGCCCTTGAATACAGGAATCACCTTGTAATCGGTTTGCGTGGCATTGAATTTCTGGGCGATCTCGTTGACCTTGTCACCGAGCTTGCCGGTCATCGAGTGCCACCACTGGATTTCGGTCACGGCCTGTGCCTGCGCCGCAACCGCCAGCAACACACCCGCGACTGCGGCGCGAAGCAGACTCGCTGTCGAGTTCTTCATAACTTCCTCCCGGGGGCAATTTCTCGATTGTGGACTTGCTGGGTGACGATTCTATTGCAATTGACCCGTTGCGTCAGCCGATCATCACGCAGCGTCGTCCCGACTGCCTGCGACCTATTGTGCGGCAAGCGGCTCCGGGTCCTGCCACCCGCCACCGAGTGCTTTCATCAGATCGACCGACGCCGACAACAATGCCTGCCGATTGCGTATGAGCGCAAGTTGGGCAATGTTGAGCGTGCGCTGCGCATCGAGGACGTCGAGATAGCCCGAATAACCTGCCTCGTAGCGCCGGGTGGACAGACGCAACGCATTGGTTGCCGCGTCGACGCTCGCCTGCAAGTCGGCCGCGGTCGCTGCAGTTTGCTCCACGTTGACCAGCGCATCCGCGACCTCTTGAAATGCCGTCTGGATCGATTTCTGGTAAGTCGCCAGCGCCTGCTTTTCCCGCGCGGTGGTCGCCACGACCTCGGCATTGAGACGCCCAGCCGTGAAAATCGGCAGCGACAATCCGAAACCGACCGACCAGATCTTGCCGCTGCTTGTCACCAGGCTGCTCAGATCGGTGCTCTCGCCACCAAGGAATCCGACAAGCGAGATCTTCGGCAGCAGCGCCGCCTTGGCCGCGCCGATCAGCGCGTTGTTGGAGACCAGGTTTTCCTCGGCCGCGCGAATATCCGGCCGGCGTTCCAGCAGTAACGACGGCAACCCGGTTGGAGGCACCGGTGGCACCGGCAACTGCGCCAGATCGCCCTGGCGCGCAGCTTGAGCCCGAGCGTGCCCGTCAATGTCCCCAGCAGATGCTCCGCGAGCGCGCGCTGGCGGACAAAATCCTTGAGTTGCGCGGCGGCGTCCGACCGCGCTCCGAGCGCCAGATTGAGATCCAGATCGGACGCGAGGCCGCTGTCGACGCGACGCCGAACAATGACGAGGTAATCCTCCCGGGTCGCCAAAGTTTCGCGCGTCGCCGTGATCTGCGCATCGAGCGAGCGCAGCGCGAAGTATGTCTGCGTCGTCAAGCCCGCGAGCGAAAGCGTGACCACATCCTTCGCGTAATGCGTCGCCAGCGCTTGCGCTCGTGCGCTCTCGACCATCCGCCGTAGCCGGCCCCAGAAATCGATTTCGAACGAGGTCGACAGCGCCACACGCAAGTCGTTGCTCATGCGGATCGGCACCGGTGTCGTGACGCTGCCGCTCGACCGCGATCGCGCGGCTGCGCCCAGAAGATCGATTTCCGGAAACAGCGCGGCATTGGCTTCGACCAGGTCGGCGTCGAGTTCCTCGACTCTGGCTACGGCAAACGCCACATCGAGATTGTCCGACAGCGCGGTCGCCACCAGGCTATTGAGCGTCGGATCGTTGTAGAGCGTCCACCAGTCTGCGCGAATCGGCGCCGGCGCGGCGCTGGCGGCCGGTTCATCCGGATACGTCACCGGCAACGGCGTTTGCGGTCGTTCGTAATCGGGCCCGACCATGCAGCCGGCGAGCGCAAGGCAAGCGACGCCCCAGATCCTCCAGCGCCGAATCACGCCGGACCCTTCTCGACGCCTGCCTCTGCCGGGACGGATCGTGCCTTGGTTCGTGACAGGATCACGAAAAACAAGGGAATGAAGAGTGTTGCAACGAACGTCGCCGCCAACATGCCGCCGAACACACCGGTGCCCATCGAACGGCGCGCCCCGGCGCCGGCACCGCCGGCAAGGACGAGGGGAACGCACACCAAGCACGAACGCGAGCGAAGTCATGACGATCGGACGGAAACGCAGCCGCGCGGCTTCGAGCGCGGCTTCGAAGGGCGCGAGCCCTTTGGCCTGCTCCTGCGCGGCGAACTCCACGATCAGAATGGCATTCTTCGCTGCCAAGCCGATCAGGACCACCAGCCCGATCTGGAAATACACATCGTTGCTGAAATTGCGCACGGTCACCGCGACCAGTGCGCCCAACAAACCGAACGGCACCGCGAGCAATACCGCAGCCGGCAGCGACCAGCGCTCGTAATTGGCCGACAGGATCAGGAACACCATCACCAGCGCCGCCACGAACGCGAGAATCGCGGTGCGGCCGATGCGCTTTTCCTGGAACGCCTGTCCGGTCCACGCGATCGTGTACCCGGACGGCAGCGATTGGGCGACGTCTTCCACATTCGTGATCGCCTGGCCCGAACTGATCCCCGGCGCGCTGTTGCCGATGACCTTGGCCGCCAGAAAACCATTGAAGCGCTCGAGCTGGTCGGGCCCGGTCGTGCTGTTGACGTTGATGAGTGCCTTGACCGGAATCATGTCTCCGCCGGACGAACGCACGTAGACGTTGCCCAGATCCTCCGGCTTGGCGCGGTAGGCCCCTTCGGCCTGCAACTGGACACGATAGGTGTGGCCGAACTTGTTGAAGTCGTTGACGTACAGCACGCCCATCGTGCTCTGCAACGCGTCGAACACGTCTTTGACCGGCACGCCGAGCGCGATCGCCTTCTCGCGATCGACGTCGACGAACAGTTGCGGCGCAGTCGGACGGTAGAACGACGCGATTCCCGTCAGGTCGGAACGCTTGCGCAGGTCGCCGAGAAACTGCTGCAAGGCCTGGTAGAGCTTCTGCGGGTCGGCGTCGGACCGGTCCTGCAGGTAAACCTCGAAACCGCCGGCGGTGCCAAGACCGCGAATGGCCGGCGGATTGAAAGCAAGCACCGTCGCCTGCGGGATCTCCCCGGCGTGCGCGAATATGAATTTCGCAACGTCCTCCGCTGTTTCCTTGCGCTGGTCCCACGGCTTGAGCGGTATGAAAATCGTCGCCGCGTTGGTCTTGTTGGCGCCGGCAATCACGTCGAACCCAGCGACGAAGAACACGTGTTCGACCGCCTGATTGCGACCGATCATCTCCTGCACGGCGGCGCCGACATCCTGCGTGCGCTGCAAGGTCGCGCCATCGGGCAGCGTCACCGAGCCGATGAGATAGCCCTGGTCTTCAGGCGGTACGAAGCCGCCCGGCACGCGCTTGAACAGCAGGACGTCGGCGCCGAGGATCGCGGCAAAAATCAGGAGCGCAACGACGCGATGATTGATCGCCAGCCGCACGCCTCCCAGATAGCGCCCGGTGAGCCACGCGAAACTCACGTTGAACGGTCGGAAGAGCCGACTCTCCTCGTGTGTAGGCTTGAGCAGCAAGGCGCACATGGCCGGCGTCAACGTCAACGCGACCAACCCGGAAATCGTGACCGCCGTGACCACCGTTACCGCGAATTGCTGATACAACTTGCCGGCCAGGCCACCGAGGAATGCGACCGGAACGAACACGGAAACCAATACCAATTCGATGGCGACGATTGCGCCCGTGACTTCGCGCATCGACTCGATTGCCGCCTCTTTGGGCGACAACTTCCTCTCCGCCATCAGGCGCTCGACGTTTTCCAGCACCACGATCGCGTCATCGACGACGATACCGGTGGCCAACACGATCGCGAACAGTGTCAGCGTGTTGATGGTGAAGCCGAACAGCAGCAATCCGCCGAACGCACCGATGAGCGAAACCGGAACAGCGATGATCGGAATCAACGTCGCGCGCCAGTTCTGCAGGAACACGAACACGACCAGCAGAACCAGCGTGGCCGCTTCCATCAGCGTGATGATCACCTCGTGAATGGACGATTCGACGAAGCGCGTCGTATCGAACGGGATGATCTGGGTGACGCCCTGCGGGAACGTCTTTTCGATGTGGGTGAGGCTGTCGCGCACCGCATCGGCAACCTTGAGCGCGTTGCCCCCCGATTGCAGGTACACCGCGATGCCGAGTGCCGGTTTTCCGTCCAGATTGGTGAATGCGTCGTAGCTCACCGCACCAAGTTCGACCCGCGCCACGTCGCGAATGCGCAGCGTGCCGTTGGGTCCGTTCGAGCGCAGGACGATGTTGCCGAAGTCAACCGCGTCCTCGAGCCGCCCGCGTGCGGTGACCGTATAGACGATCGCCTGCCCCGGCGGCGCCGGTTCGGCACCGATCTTGCCGCTCGCGTACTGATAGTTTTGCGCGGAGATGGCGTCTGCCACGTCGGTCGGCGTTATGCCCAGCAGCGCCATTCGCGGTGGATTGAGCCACACGCGCATCGAATAATCGCGCGCGCCGAAAATCGTGGCGTCCGCGACGCCCGGAACGCGCTTGATCTCGTCGAGCAAGTTGATCGTCGCGTAGTTGGAGAGGAACAACGTGTCGTAGCGCGGGTCGTTCGAGGTCAGCGCCACCACGAGCAGAATGTCGGTCGATCGCTTCTGCGCAACGACGCCGCTCTGACGCACGACGTCCGGCAGCCGCGGCAGAGCGATGGCCACCCGGTTGTTGACATCGATCACCGCCTTGTCCGCATTCGAGCCGACCTCGAACGTGCAGTTGATCGTGAGCGTGCCGTTGGTTGACGCCGTCGAATTGAAATAGATCAGATTCTCGACGCCGGACAGTTGTTCCTCGATCGGCGCGGCCACGGTGCGAGCCAGCGTGTCTGCGCTGGCGCCCGGATAATTGGCCGTGATCACGACGGTCGGCGGTGCGATCTCCGGATATTGCGCAATCGGCAGCACTTGCGAGGCGATCAGCCCGGCCAGCGTGATGATGATCGAAATGACGCCGGCGAAGATCGGCCGGTTGATGAAGAATTCCGAGAACGACATTGCGCTGGCCGCTACTTTGCTGGCGAGACAGCCGGCGCACCGGCCGGCGCGACCGGCGCTTCGGTCACCGGCGCACCGGGGCGAACCTTCTGCAGATTGTCGACGATGACGCGGTCGCCGGTCTTGAGTCCCGACACGATCGCCCAGTCGGAGCCGATCCAGTCGCCGGTCTGCACTGTCTGCGCCTGCGCCTTGCCCTGACCGTCAATGACAAAAACCATGTTCGCTTTCTCGGTCTGGATTACCGCGGTCTGCGGGACCAGGAACACGTTGTCGCGCTGACCGGCGGAGATGCTCACATTGACGAACTGGCCGGGCAGCAATTGTTCCCGCGGATTGTCGAACTCCGCGCGCAACTGCTGCGTGCCGAGACGCGTATCGATGGCCGTCGCGGCGAAGTTGAGCCGACCCTTTCCCGGGTAAGGCGATCCGTCGCCCAGCACCAGCTGCACTTCGAGGGGCGTCCCTCGAGCGACCCGGCGCCCGGGGATCTTGGCAAGATCCGACTCGGCCAGGCTGAAGCGCACCCAGATCGGCGTGAGCTGATTGATCGTCGTCAACAGGCTGCCGTTGGCATCGGTCGTGATGAGCGTGCCCACGGAATGCTCCGAACGGCCGCTGATGCCTGCCACCGGCGCGTTCACCGCGGTGTACGACAGATTCAGCTCGGCCTGTTGCACCGCGGCCGTGCCCTGCTGCAGCGACGCTTCGGCGGATTGTCGCGCCGACGCCGCGTCGTCGTATTCCTTCCGGCTCACCGCGCGCTCCGCAACCAGCGGCTTCAGCCGCGCTTCTTCGCGGCGCGACTGGTCGACCTGCGCGGTCGCCTGCGCGAGTTGCCCCTTCGCCTGTGCGAGCGCGACCTCGAATGGCGCGCGGTCGATCTCGAACAGCGGGGCGCCCTGCTTGACCGCATCGCCCTCGTTGTAAAACTGCTTTTGCAGAATGCCCGAAACGCGGGCGCGCACTTCGACCTGCTTCGATCCCTCGATCTGCCCGGGGATGGTGAAGCGGACGGGCACGCTTCGCGGTTCCACCTTCACGACGTGCACAGGGACCGGCGGCGGCGCAGCGGCGGGCGTGGCGTCCTTGCCGCACGCGGCGAGCAGCGCGACCGCGAGCATGGCCGGAACAAGAATCAACGTTGGTGCAAACGACGCGAAGCGTGACACCCGCGTCCTGAAATCGATCGACGACATCGGTTGAATATCCCGGAGGAAGCTGCTGGCGAGAACGACAATGTTCCCGCTGATGGAATTATTATACAATCAAGCGTGTATGTAAACTCTTTCTAGCAGATTTAAGCGATCAACCGTGCGCAGGACCAAAGAGGAATCAGAGCAGACTCGCCAGCAGATTCTCGTCGCGGCGCGGCGTGAGTTTGCCACGCATGGCGTGACGCGAACGACGCTGCAACGCATTGCGGCGGCCGCCCACGTCACGCGTGGTGCCGTCTATTGGCACTTCGCCAACAAGCGCGCGCTGTTTCGTGCCATGCGCGATCAGATATCGGTGCCGTTGTTCGATCACACCGAAGTGTTGGGAACCGACGGGCCCGATCCCCTGCGCGCGGTCGAGCGCTTTCTTCACGGTGTGGTCGATCAAATGGTCGCCAACCTGCAGACGCGGCGCACCTTCGACATCCTGGCGTTGAAGTGCGAATACGTCGACGAGTTTCGCCCCGAACTGAAGCGGCATGCGCGAAGTTCCCGCGAGCTGGCGGCGAAATTCGCGCTGGTCTACCGGCGCGCGCGTGACCTCGGCGTGCTGCGCGAGCACGTTGCGCCGCAAACTGCAGCACTTGCGACCTGCGTCTTCGTCACCGGACTGCTGCGGCTGTGGCTGATGGACGAGGACGGCACACTGGTGCGCACGCACGTCGATGCCTTGATTGCGAGTCACATTGGCGCGCTGCGCGCGACGCCGACTACGCCCGGCACGTGAGGCGACACACCTCCTGAATGCGACTGTTAGAATCCTCCCGTTGTCACCACCAGCCAACGGGAGACGCCGTGCGTCCTGGAACATTTGCCGGTCGCGGCATTCGCGCCGCGGCGGTCATTCTCTTGCTGGCACTTTCATCGATCGCGGCTGGGCAGGCCTATCCGAACAAACCCATTCGCTTGGTCGTACCGTTTCCTCCAGGCGGATCGCTCGATGTGGTCGCCCGCGCGATCGGGCAAAAGCTGAGCGAAGGCGTGGGGTCAGCCGGTGATCATCGACAACCGGCCCGGCGCCGGTGGCAATATCGGTGCCGACCTCGTAGCCAAGAGCGCTCCCGACGGTTACACGATCCTCGAAGGCGCGCTGTCGACGCACGCGGTCAACATCAGCTTGTACGGCAAGCTCCCTTACGATCCGATCAAGGATTTCGCCCCGATTTCACTGGTCGCAATTACGCCTAACGTGCTCGTCATCAATTCCGCGGCGCCGTTCAACACCGTTCCCGAGTTGATCGCCTACGCGAAGGCCCACCCGGGCAAACTTTCGTTCGGCTCCGGCAGCAACGGCAGCGCCGGACATCTGGCCGGTGAACTGTTCAAGACCGACGCTCACGTCGACATGGTGCACATTCCGTACAAGGGCGGCGCCCCGGCATTGCAAGCGCTTCTCGCCGGCGATACCCAGCTCATGTTCGACAATCTCGCGAACTCGATGCAACAGGTGCGGGCGGGCAAATTGAAAGCGGTCGCGGTGACGACTGCAAAACGCTCGGCCCTTGTCCCTGAACTTCCGACGCTGTCCGAAACCGGCCTGCCGGGCTTCGACATCTACACGTGGTGGGGCTTCATGGCGCCGGCCGGCACACCCAAGGAAATCATCGCCAAGTGGAACACCGAGGTCGCGCGGATCCTCGGTACGCCGGAAATGAAAGCGTTTTTCGCGCTGCAGGGCGCGGAGCCTGCGCCGACCACGCCCGAAGAGTTCGAGGCGCTGATCAAGAGCGAAATCACCAAGTATGCAAGAATCGTCAAGGACTCGGGCGCGAAGGTCGATTGACGCCGGGGATATTGCGCAACAACGAGCGGGACACCCGCGATGGAGGCAACGATGACTCAGACCTGGCGCCACTGCGCGCTCGCACTCGTGACCGCGTGCATGGCATCAGTCGCATTCGCGCAGTCATACCCGAACCATGCGATACGCCTGGTCGTGCCCTTCCCGGCCGGAGGGACCACCGACATCCTGGCGCGCGCCGCCGCGCAAAAGCTCACCGAAACGCTGGGCCAGTCCGTCGTCGTCGACAACCGCCCCGGTGCGGGCGGCAACATCGGCGCTGAGCTCGTCGCCAAGGCAGCTCCCGATGGCTACACGCTGCTGATGGGCACGGTTGGTACTCATGCGATCAACCCCAGCCTGTACACGAAAATGCCGTACGACCACATCAAGGATTTCGTGCCGGTCGTTCTCGTCGCAGGGGTGCCCAATGTGCTCGTGGTCAATCCATCGCTACCGATCAATTCGGTGGCCGACCTGATCAAGCTGGCCAAAGCCAAGCCGGGCACAATCAATTTTGCGTCGTCGGGCAGCGGCACGTCGATCCACCTTTCCGGCGAACTGTTCAAGACCATGGCGGGCGTCGACATGACGCACGTTCCATACAAGGGCAGTGCGCCCGCTCTGCAGGACCTGATGGGCGGGCAGGTGCAGATCATGTTCGACAACCTGCCGTCGTCGCTGGCGTTGATCAAAGCCGGCAAGCTGCGCGCGATCGCGGTGACCTCGCTGAAGCGTGCGCCGGCGCTGCCGGATGTGCCGACGATCGCGGAATCCGGGCTTCCGGGATTCGAAGCGAGTTCGTGGTTCGGCATTCTCGCGCCCGCGGGTACGCCGGCGCCCATCGTCGCCAAGATCAATGCCGAAGTGAATAAATGGTTACAAAGCCCCGATGCGAAGGAGCAGTTGCTCGCGCAGGGCGCGGAGGCCGCCGGCGGTTCGCCCGAGCAATTCGTGGCCCACATTCGCGCGGAAACCGACAAATGGGCGAAAGTGGTCAAGGCCTCCGGCGCCAAAGTCGACTGAACGGCCAGCCTCTCCTCGCGCCCGTTGCACTGCTGGGACGGAACCTTGCGACCATCGCACGGTCGGACATGAACGGCCAACGGGCCCTCTGAGGAGCAAGACCAAAATGATTCACAAGAGTTCGATGGCGGGCGTTGCCGCGATGACAGCGCTCGTCGTGCAATGCGCCAGCGCGTCCGACTTCGTCGATGTCGCGCCGGTCGTCGCAAGCACGCCGATCGTGGAGCAAGTCAACACCCCCCAGCAGCAGTGCTGGAACGAACAAGTCGCTACGCAGGCCCCGAGTAACGCGGGTTCGCCGCTTGGCGCGATCGTGGGTGGCATCGCGGGTGGCGTGATCGGGCACCAGATCGGTAGCGGGCGCGGCAATGCGGTCGCCACCGGCATCGGCGCCGTCACGGGCGCAGTCATTGGCGACAAGGTCGATCCCAACGGTGGCGTATTCAACGGCAACGCCAATGCGGGGACGAGCCAGCAGGTCGTGCAGCGCTGCAAAACCGTCGACAACTGGCAGGATGTGGTTCGCGGCTACAACGTGACGTATCGCTACAACGGACGCGACGTCACGGTGCGCCTGCCGTACGACCCGGGCCCGGAAGTGCGCGTGTCGATCAGCCTGGTTCCGGATCGGCGTCCGCCGGTGTCGTATAACGGACCGCAATACAACGCGCCGCCGCCGAATTACCCACCGAACGCACCACCCGGTGCCGCGCCTTACTGAAACCGACGAATCACGGGTTCAACCGAACGGCCGCCGAAGCATGGCGGCCGTTTTCATTGGTGGCGCCAGGCAACCGCCGCCAGCATCAGCCACGCTGCGATGAATGCCAGCCCGCCCAGGGGCGCCACCATGCCCGGCCAGGTCGCACCCGTGAGCACGAGCGCGTAAAGGCTGCCGCAAAACAGCACAAGTCCCGCGACCAGCAGGACCGCGACCCAGCCCAGACGCCTGACTCGCCGGCCAGTGCAGCATGAGCAAGCCGACCCCGAGTAGTCCGAGCGCGTGCCAGAAGTGGTACTGCACCGCGGTCTGGTAGACCGCCATCGCTTCGGCATCGAGCCGCGCGCGCAAGGCGTGGGCGCCGAAAGCGCCGAAGCCGACCGCGGCCGCCAGCGCGATCGCGGCGGCAATGAGCGTGCGGCGGGCGTTCATCGAAAGTGCGCCATTTCGTCTACAATGTTTGCGTGATCATTGGAGAATAGCACCGTGGCGCAAGAACCTTCGCTGGACCCCATTCAACGCATCAATCCCGGCAAACGCCTGTCGGACGCCGTCGTGCACGGTTCGACGATCTATCTTGCGGGCCAGGTCGCAAGCGATCCGGGCGCCGACATCAAGGGCCAGGCGCGCGACATACTCGCGCAGATCGATCGCCTTCTGGGCGGACTCGGGAGCAGCAAGCAGCGCTTGTTGTCGGCGACGATTTATCTCGCCGACATGGCCGACTTCGCCGCGATGAACGAAGTCTGGGATGCGTGGGCACCGCAAGGCAACCTGCCGGCCCGCGCAACCGTCGAGGCGAAACTCGCCAAGCCGGAATACCGCATCGAAATCCAGGCGATTGCCGCGAAGTAAGGTAGAGAGAGAGCGATACTGCTATGACCGTGACTACATCAGTGCCCACAGCTGTGCCCACGTCAGTCGACCAAGGGCGCCCACGCCGGTACGACCGTTGCGCCTGCTTCGTCGCCCGCGGCCATGCCGGTGACGCGCGCCATGTTCGACGAGTACATGGTGCCGTGCTTCGCGCCAGCGCAATTCATCCCGGTGCGCGGCGAAGGTTCGCGCATGTGGGACCAGCACGGCCGCATGTACATCGACTTCGCCAGCGGCGTCGCGGTCACCGCACTCGGCCATTGCCATCCGGCGCTGGTGCGCGCGCTCAACGAGCAGGCGCGCACGATCTGGCACGTCTCCAACTGGATGACCAATGAACCGGCGCTGCGGCTGGCGAAGAAACTGGTCGACGCAACCTTTGCCGAGCGCGTGTTCTTCTGCAACTCGGGTGCGGAAGCCAACGAAGCGGCGCTCAAGCTTGCGCGGCGCTACGCGCACGATCACTTCGGCGCTGCGAAAGTGCGCGTGATCTCGACGCTCAATGCCTTCCACGGCAGGACGCTGTTTACGGTCACCGCAGGCGGCCAGGCGAAGTACGCCACCGGCTTCGGTCCGCAGCCCAGCGGCTTCACACATATCCGCTACAACGACGTCGCGGGGTTGGAGGCGGCGTTCGCCGAGGAAGGCGGCGACGACATCTGCGCCGTGATCCTCGAACCGATGCAGGGCGAAGGCGGGATGATCCCGGGCACGCCGGAGTTCCTCGCGGCCGCTCGGCGGCTTATGCGACGAGCACGACGCGCTGCTGATCTTCGACGAAATCCAGAGCGGGATGGGCCGCACCGGCGCGCTTGTTCTCGTACATGCAGAAGGGCGTCGTGCCGGACATTCTCACGTCGGCCAAGGGACTGGGCGGCGGCTTCCCGATCGGCGCGATGCTCACCACGGCCGAGATCGCCAGCGCCTTTTCGGTGGGCGTGCACGGCACAACCTTCGGCGGCAACCCGCTGGCATGCGCCGTCGCCGGGGCCGTCTTCGACATCGTCAACACGACCGAAGTGCTCGACGGTGTCCGGGCAAGGCACGCGCTGTTCATGGAAGGCCTGCGCACGATCAACGCGCGCCGGGAAGTGTTTGCGGACATCCGCGGCGAAGGCGTCTGGATCGGCTGCGAACTCAAGGCGCCGTGGCAAGGCAAAGCGGCAGCGGTGATGACCGCCGCCAGCGACGCCGGCCTGATCGTGCTCATGGCGGGGCCCGACGTGGTGCGCATCGCGCCGTCGTTGATCATCAGCCTCGACGAAATTCTCGAAGGTCTAGCGCGCCTGGAAACCGCACTCGGCAAGGCACTCGACGTAGCGGGCGGCCCGCTGCCGCAATCGCTTTTCCGTCTGGGCGAGTTCGTCGACCGCAGGCCTGCGCTCGCGGGTCTGGCGCTGGTCGCGCTGACGCTGCTCACGCACGTCGTCATATTGGTCGATCCGGGGTTCTTCTCCCACGACGAGTGGCAGAAATTCGATCATATCCAGATCCGCGGCTTCTGGGACTACACGCGTGCCTACGGCGTGCTGCGCGCCGGCCAGGAATTCGGCGATCCCGTGCGGCCGATCGGCTTCCTGCAGCAAGGCCTCGCCGCGCTATGGATGCAATCCACGCCGTGGATATCGCACCTGATCGGCGTCCTGAACCACGCGATCGTGGCGCTGGTCTTTGTATGGGTGCTTCGACGCGCAAGGGTGACGGGCGCGACCGCGGCACTGGCCGGCGTCTTCTTTGTCCTCTCGCCATTGACGACGATGGCGACCGGCTGGGTAGCTGCCTCCTTCGATCAACTCTACGTGCTGTTCCTGCTGCTGGCCGCCGCGGTCATCGTACGGCTGCCCGTCGATGGCATCTCCGCCGCCCGCTGCGCAGGGATCGTGCTCGCGACCAGCGCCGCGCTGTTGTCGAAGGAAACGGCGATCGTCGCCCCCGCGGCGATCCTTCTGATCGCGTACCTTGCGCGCGTGGCGCATCCTGAAGAATTCAGCTGGCGTCCGTATGCCGTGGCAATGGCGCTCGTGCTGATTCCGCTCGTCGCCTATCTGCTGTTCCGCGCACCGTCCATCGCCAATACGATCGGCGGCAACGCAACCCAAACGTATACCCCCGCACTCGCGCATGTTCCGGCCAACGCGTTGCGCTTTTTTGCATATCCGTTTCGACTTCACCTCGTCGAGATGTCGGAGGCCAGCTTCCGTTCGCCGTGGCAACCGGCAGCGGCGTCGCTGATTCATCTGCTGCTCGTCGGCGCCATCTATTGGCTGTTCGGAATCGCGTTTGCGCTGAGTTACCTCGCCGGCTATTTCCTGCCGCTGACGCCGATCCTCGCGCTGCCCAACCCCGGGCCGCATTACCTTTACGGCGTCCGGCCTTGCGATGTCACTGGCGATGGCCGCGGTGGCTGGTTCGGCTCGCTTCCACGAAGCGCGCGCGCATCGCCTGGCTGGTCATCGCCGGGGCCGCCGGACTCTATGTCCACAACCTGGCCATCCAGGAACTGCTCTATGAACACGGCGCATGCCAATCGCGATTTCTCGCGAGTGTCGACGCGTTGCTGACAAGCACTGCATCATCCGGACCGCATTCGGTTCGCGTCGTACTAGACCCCGGAGTACTTTTCCGCGTCGCGATCCGCGCCGTGTCCTATCGCGAACGCTACCGGGTCGATGGCGTTCCCAATGTCACGTTCGAATCCGCAGCCGGCGACGCTGCGGCGACCAAAAACCCGGACGCGATCAGGGTGCGCATGACGACCGCGTGCACGCTCGTCCCGATCGGCGACAACCCGACATTAGTCGTCGCCCCCGCGCAAGCGGGGACCCATTTTGACGTTACCTCAGTTCGACTTGGATTCCCGCTTTCGCGGGAATGACGGACTAGGTGTGTTCGAGCACGTTCACTCAGGTGCATGCACCGGCAACCGGCGATGATGGCGCAGCGGCGACCAGATGACCGCAACCACCGACAGCACGAGTCCGAGTACGCCGATCGTCAGCAGCGTCGGGCGCAGTCCGATCGCGGTTGCCAGCGCACCGCCAACCAGCGAGCCCAGCGGGGCCGACGCCACGCCGAAAAAGCGCATCGTCGCGGTCATGCGCCCGAGCAGGCGGTCCGGCGTGATCGCCTGCCGCAGCGCCAGGTAGTTGATGCCCCACAGGATCGCGCCGAAATCGAAAACGAGCATGGCCGCACCCAACGCGAGTGTTGCAATCCACGGCGGCCCGCCGATCAGTCCGAACACCTGCCAGCCGAACGCAGTCATGATCAGTCCGTTGATGAGCATCGGCCCGACGCCAAATTTCGTCGACAATCGTTGCGCGAGGACGGATGCAAGAACACAGCCGAGGCCACCGAGCGCGTAAGCGAAGCCGATCGATCCGGCAGAGAGCGATAGGTCACGCGTCGCAAAGAGAATCAGGACGGCGATCTGCATGTGGTGCAGAAACTGCCAGAGGCCCGCCAGCCACGCGAGTGCGCACAGCGTGCGATTGCGCGCCACCAGTTTCAGGCCCTCGCCGATCTCGCGCCAGATGCCTGCGCGAGTGCCGGGATGCGGAACGTCGTTGCGCCCTTCGATCCGGCGCAGCAACAGCGCAGAAATGAAGAAGGCCACCGCATCGAGCACGATCGCAAATGGCGCGGTCAGCATCTGAATCAAACCGCCGGCGATCCCCGGCGCGATCAGCGCGGCCGACGTCTCGCCAAGCGCCGTCTTGGCGTTGGCCTCGACCAGCCGCTTGCGGCCCGCCATCTGCGCGAGCAATACCTGGTAGGCAGCGCCGCCGATGACGTTCTGCACGCCACACAGGAAGCCGACGACAAACAGGACTTCGATCGACAGCACGCCCAGCCACGCGGTGAGCGGGATCGCGAGCAACGCCACGCCGCGGCCGATGTCCGCGATGATCACGATCGGCAGCTTGCGCACGCGATCGAGCAGCACGCCGGCGTGCAGGCTCACCAGCGCGAAGGGCAGCGTTTCCAGCGCGACCAGAATCCCCATCTGCATCGGCGTCGCATTGAGCAACAACGCGGCGGTCAACGGCAGCGCCAGATTGGTGATCTGCGCGCCGAACGACGTGATGGTGAGCGAGGTCCACAGCTTCCGGAAATCGCGCGAAAGCCACAGGCCGCGAAAACGGCGGCGAAGCAATTTTCTCAATTTGTCGGTATTGTTCATATCGTTTTCCTCCGGCCGCGGCGCATAGCGCACGGCCGCCGATATTCCGGCACCGACGGGACATGAGATTCGGGAAAAAGCGCCCGGAGGTCAGATCCCGCCATACCCGGCGGGGACCCGCTCAGGCAGCGTTAATGCGCAATGGCGGCGAGTACGGCGACCGCACAATGGCGCGGCCGGAGTAATGCGCGTCGATGGCAATGTCCCACGCGAACGCGCGCGCCGCGATTGCAATCGCGGTGACGAAGGTCGTCGGCGTTCTGGTCATGGGAGCATTCCTCAGGTCAAGGTTGACGTTGATGCTATTTTACGGGTCGCGGTGTCGCATGGCAATGCCGAGTGCAAGATTTGGCGCGAGTCGCGGCGCCTTGCTGTTGCACGGGCGCCACGCCGTCGGCGCACGACTACTGCTGCTTGAGTATGGAATCGCGCATCGCGGGATCGAGGTCCCAGTAGCGCCATGGATTCCAGTTGAAGGGCGTGTATTTGTAGCCGACCATCCACGGCTGCAAGAGCACGTTGTCGAAGCGATACGCCGTGAGCTTCATCGGCGCGTAAATATTCACCAGATTCAGAAAGCTGACGGATCACCTTGTCGCGCTCCGGGCCGTTCTGCATGCGCTTGCCCTTCGCAAACAGCTCGTTGTATTGCGGAAGATTGAAACGCGGCAGGTTGCTCAGCCCGGCATAGGGTCCGTAGAGCAACCCCAAAAAGCCAAAGCCTTCCGGTGTCGCCGCGGTGTTGCCGAGCCCCCACATCTGAAGCTGACCGGCACGCGCCTGCTTGAGCAGGTCCGGGAATTTCTGATTCAGGAAATCGGCACGGATGCCCAGCGCCGTCAGGCTCTTTTTCCACAGTTCATCGAACTGGCGGTATACGGCCGAAGTCTGGGCTGGCGATAAGCAGGGTGAATGGCTTGCCGTCGGGAAGATCGCGCCATCCGTCGCCGTCCCGGTCGACATAACCGAACTTGTCGAGCAGCGCCTTGGCTGCCGGCAGATCGTATTTGGATCGATCGACGAACGTCGGGTCGTGCCCGATCGACGGCGGCGGAATCATCTGCGTTGCCGGAATGCCCTGGCCCTGGCGCACCACGGCGATCTCGGCGTCGACGTTGTACGCCATGCTGATCGCCCGACGAAGCGCAATCTTGTCCTTGGTGTAACCACCGACGATGGGGTCTTCCATGTTGAAGTATTCGAAGGTAATCGACGGCTGGATGCCGTGGATATGCCGTATGCCGCGCTTGGCCAGCTCGGGCTTGAGCTTGTTGTGGGCGTCGAGAACGTTGTAGATGAGGTCAGGTGGCACCGGATTCGAAATGTCGAGCTCGCCCTTGATGAATGCCAGCACGCGGGAATTCGATTCCTCGATGATGTTCATCTCGATGCGCCCGATCGCCGGAATGCGCTTGCCTTTCATGGCGGCGACGATTTCCTTGTCGGCCGGATCGTCGCTGGTCGGAAAATACTCCTCGCGAAATGTCGGGCTTGCCTCCAGCGTGATTCTCTGCCCGCGCCGCCACTCCTTGAGCAAATAAGGGCCGGAGCCCACGGGATTGGACATGACCCGGTGGGATAGGTCGCCGTACTGCTCGACGACTTCGCGCGCAACGGCGGACATGGGCATGGTCGTGAGGTCGTCGAGCAAATCGTAGTCGGGCTGCTTGAGCTTGATCTGGATCGTATATCGGTCGAGCGCACGCATACCTTCCAGTTCGAGATCGTAGACATTAGCGCCTGCCGCGGCCGCCTTGCCGAATTCGATATCACCGACGAAGCGATCGGTGACCACGTCGATGTTCGGCGCGTGGACCTTCGGATCGATCAGTCGTTTCCAGGAATAGACGTAGTCGGCGGCGGTGAGCTCGCGCTTCTTGCCTTTGAACGCGGGATCGTCCGCGAAATAGATGCCCGGCTTGACCTTGATGATCCAGGTCTTTCCATCCTCCGAAATCTGCGGCATGCGCCGCTGCCGTGCTCGGGAATGATCTTGAACGGACGGGCAAGGTAGTCGTACTGGTACAGGGGATCGAAAATCACCCGGCAAATGAAACCGGAGTACAGGTCGCTGATCGCCTGCGGATCGAAACCGGTCTCGGCAGACTCCACCGCGACGCGCAGGGTTTTGTTCATGTCCGCCGCGTCAACCGCGTAGCCGACGGCAAACGTGACCGCGGCGAATACCGCGAGAACAATATGTCTCATCGGCAAAACTACAGCAGTTTCTCGATGTCGCCCGCGAGCGATTCCGGTTCGGCGTTTGGCGCGAAGCGTTCGACGACAGTAGCCCTTGCGATCGACCAGGAACTTGGTGAAGTTCCACTTGATGGCCTCGGACCCGAGCAGTCCCGGCTTTTCCTTCTTCAGGTACTGGTAGAGCGGCGCGGCATCGGCGCCATTGACGTCGATCTTCGCAAACAGCGGGAATGTCACGCCGTAGTTGATCTCGCAAAACGACTCGATCTGTTTTGCGTCGCCGGGTTCCTGTGCACCGAACTGATTGCAGGGAAATCCAAGCACCTCGAGTCCCCGCGCGTGCAGTTTCTGATGCAGCGCTTCGAGACCTTTGTATTGCGGCGTAAATCCGCATTTGCTGGCCGTGTTGACGATCAGCAACACTTTGTCCTTGTAGCGCTCGAGTTTTTGCGCGTTGCCGTGGATGTCGTTCACGGTGAAATCGTAGATCTTCGCCATCGGTGTTCCCATGAGAAACGTGTGCACGATTATGCCCGTTCATCGGGCGCCGCGCGAGCCGCAGGCGCCCACGCTGGCTCCCTATATGCGATCGATCCGGCGTCGTCGGAAGGGACTCAGGAGGCCGCCGCGCCGTAGCCTCCGCCCCCCGGGGTCTGGATCACGAATACATCGCCAGGCTGCATCTCCACGCGGCACGTCGCGCCGAATTCCTCGCGTCGGCCATCGACGCGTTCCACCCAGTTGCGACCCGTCGCGCCGGGCATGCCACCGGCAACGCCGAACGGCGCGATGCGTCGATGGTTCGCCAGCATCACGGCCGTCATGCGCTCCAGGAAGCGCACGTGTCGATCGCCCCCGTCGCCACCACGATGTGCGCCCGCACCGCCGCTGCCACGACGGATGCGATAGACCTCCAGTCGCACCGGGAAGCGCCACTCCAGCACCTCGGGGTCAGTCAGCCGCGAGTTGGTCATGTGCGTCTGCACGACGCTTGCGCCGTCGAAGTTGGGCCCCGCGCCCGCGCCGCCGGAAATCGTCTCGTAGTATTGATACCGGTCGTTGCCAAAAGTGAAATTGTTCATCGTGCCCTGCGACGCAGCGAGGACGCCGAGCGCCCCGTAAAGCGTATCAGTCACCGCCTGCGATGTCTCGACGTTGCCGGCAACGACCGCGGCGGGATAGCGCGGGGCGAGCATCGAGCCTTCGCGAATGACGATGCGCAGCGGCTTGAGGCAGCCCGCGTTCATCGGAATCTCGTCGTCGACCAACGTGCGGAACACATACAGCACGGCAGCCTTGCACACCGCCGACGGTGCATTGAAATTGGTCGCCTGCTGAGCGCTGGTGCCGGTGAAGTCGATGATGGCCTCGCGCGCCGCCTTGTCGATGGAAATGGTCACGGCGATCCGCGCACCGCTGTCCATCTCGTATTCGAAGTGGCCGTCCTTCAGCACATCGAGCACGCGGCGTACCGCTTCCTCGGCGTTGTCCTGCACATGCTGCATGTACGCGCGCACCAGACCCAATCCAAAATGCGCAACCATTTTCTTCAGTTCGCCGATGCCGCGCGTGCACGACGCTACCTGCGCCCGCAAGTCCGCAAGGTTCTGGTCGATGTTGCGCGAAGGATATCTTCCGGACCCGAGTATCGCGCGCATTTCGTCCGACAGAAAACGCCCGCCGGCAACGAGCTGGATGTTGTCGAGGAGCACGCCTTCCTCCTCGACGTGGGTCGAGTCCGGCGGCATCGATCCGGGCGTGGTGCCGCCGATGTCCGCGTGGTGGCCACGGCTCGCCACGAAAAACTCGGGCGCCGTCGCGGATTTGCCGTCATGCTCCAGGAAAACGGGCGCGATGACGGTGACATCGGGCAGGTGGGTGCCGCCGTTGTACGGGGCGTTCAACACGAACGCATCGCCAGGCTGCATCGTTCCGTTGCGGGCGTCGATGATCGTCTTGACGCTTTCGCCCATCGAGCCCAGATGCACCGGCATGTGCGGCGCGTTGGCGATCAAGTTGCCCGCGGCATCGAACAGCGCGCATGAGAAATCGAGCCGCTCCTTGATGTTGACCGAATAGGCCGTATTGGCCAGCGTCACGCCCATCTGTTCCGCAATGGCCATGAACAGATTGTTGAACACTTCAAGCAGCACGGGGTCGGCGGTCGTGCCGATCGCGTGGGTGCGTTCGAGGACGACCGCGCGTTCGAGGACGAGGTGGTCGCGCGCACGTAAGTGTCGCCTTCCAGCCGGGCTCGATGACCGTCGTGGCATTTTTTTCCGCGATGACCGCAGGCCCTGCGATGATGTCGTCGGGGCGAAGCGACTCCCGCAGATACACTGGCGCGTCGCGCCACGCTCCATCGGTGAAAATGCGGCCGCGTTTGGCTGGCGTCAGCGCTCCCGGTCTTGGTGCGAACCGGGGCGCGGCTTCATCGGGCATCGCGGCGGCCCCCACCGCTTCGACCGCGATAGCTTCGACCACGAGCGGCTTGTCGCGCATCAGAAACCCGTACTGCGCGCTGTAGCGTCGCTCGAATTCCGCAACCAGTGCAGCGACTGCAGCGGCATCGGGGTGCGTTCCCGGCGCAAGGACGTACGGTATTTCAAGCGTCGTATCGGTGCCTTCGTACTTCAGATGCAACGTGCGGATCAACTCGATCATTGACGCGGCAATGCCCTGCGCCTCGACTTCGCCGCGCGCCGCATCGGCCACAGTGGCGAACAGCGTCTCGGCAGACAAGAGCAAGGAAACATCGATGACCGCTTCGATCGCGAACTGCCGCAACGCGCGCACGTCGGCGAGGCCCATGCCGTAGGCGGACAGCACGCCCGCCAGCGGATGGATGAACACGCGGGTCATCCCCAGGGCATCGGCGACTGCGCAGGCATGCTGGCCACCGGCGCCGCCAAAGCAGCACAGCGTGTATTCGGTGACGTCGTAACCGCGCTCGACCGAAATGTGCTTGATCGCATGGGCCATGTTGTCGACGGCGATCTTGAGAAATCCCTCCGCGACATCTTCCGGCGACCGTTGTCGACCGGTCGTACTGTTCAGGGTCGCTGCCAAGGCATCGAATTTTGTGCGCACGATATCGCGCATCGAGCGGCAGGTCGCCGCTGGCGCCGAATACCACAGGAAACATCGCCGGATCGATCTTGCCGACCATGACGTTGCAATCGGTGACGGTCAACGGGCCGCCACGGCGATATGATGCCGGCCCGGGATTCGCGCCGGCCGACTCGGGGCCGACCCGGAAGCGCGCACCGTCGTAGCTGCAGATCGAACCGCCGCCCGCGGCCACGGTATGAATGCGCATCATGGGCGCGCGCAGCCGCACGCCGGCAACTTCGGTGACGAACGCGCGCTCGTATTCGCCGGCATAGTGCGTGACATCGGTCGAGGTGCCGCCCATGTCGAAGCCGATGATCCTGTCGAAACCCGCGAGGCGCGACACCTGCACTGCGCCGACAATGCCGCCGGCCGGGCCCGAAAGGATCGCGTCCTTTCCCTGGAAGCGGCGAGCATCGGTGAGTCCGCCCGACGACTGCATGAATTGCAACCGCACGCCCGGCAGTTCGGATTCGACCTGCGCAACGTAGCGCCTGAGAATCGGCGACAGGTAGGCATCGACGACTGTCGTGTCGCCGCGGGACACCAACTTCATCAGCGGACTGACCTCGTGGCTGACCGAAACCTGCGCAAAGCCGATGCCGCGCGCAAGCTCGGCGAGTTTTCTCTCGTGCTCGGGATAGCGGTAGCCATGCATGAGCACGATCGCGCATGCGCCGACGCCGGCGGCGTGCGCATCGCGCAGATCGCGTTCGGCGGCGGCGAGGTCGAGCGGAAGGACCACGTCCCCATGCGCGCCGACGCGTTCGTCGACCTCGATCACGCATTCATAGACCAGACGAGGCAATACGATATTGCGCACAAACAGTTTTGGCCGATTTTGGTACGCGATGCGCAGCGCGTCGCCAAATCCGCGGGTGATGACCAATGCCGTGCGCTCGCCCCGTCGCTCGAGCAGTGCGTTAGTCGCCACCGTCGTTCCCATCTTCACGGCGTCGATTACCGAGCCCGGAATCGGTGCGTCCGCAGGCAGGCCGAGCAGTTCCCGAATGCCGTGCACTGCGGCGTCGCGGTAGCGCTCGGGATTTTCGGACAGCAGCTTGTGCGTGACCAGGCGTCCGTCCGGTCTGCGGGCGACGACGTCGGTGAACGTGCCGCCGCGGTCGATCCAGAATTGCCAGCGGGGAGTGGATAGGGTCACGAGGTATCCTGGTGTGCTGTCCCATTATATCGGCGATGCTCGACCTCGCCGTCCGCCCGCTGATGTGGTACAAATGTGGCGACCAAGAACTGCCTTCGCGGCCATTTGTCGGCCGATTCCACGACTCAGACCGCAGGAGAATTGGATGACAACGATACGCGTGCTCGCCACCGCGCTCGGCATCTCGCTTTCGCTCAGTGCCGGCGCGCAGACCAAGTGGGACCTGCCGACGGCCTACCCGCCGACGAATTTTCATACCGAGAACATCAACCAGTTCGTCGCGGACGTCGACAAGGCGACGGGCGGCAAGCTCAAGATCACCGTGCATCCGAACGCGTCGTTATTCAAGGCCAACGAAATCAAGCGCGCGGTGCAGGGCAATCAGGCGCAGGCCGGCGAGATCCTGCTCGTGAATTTCGAGAACGAAGATGCTTTCTACGGGCTCGACGGCGTGCCCTTTCTCGCAACGAGCTACAGCGATGCGATGAAACTGTACAAGGCCGAGAAGAAGGCGCTTGAGGACAAGTTCGCCAAGCAGGGCATCAAGTTACTCTACACCGTGGCGTGGCCGCCGCAGGGCATCTTTGCCAACCGCACGCTCAACAGCGCCGCCGACATGAAAGGCTTGAAGTGGCGCGCCTACAGCCCGGCAACGTCGCGCATCGCGGAACTGGTCGGTGCGCAACCGGTCACGGTGCAGGCCTCCGAACTGACGCAGGCGCTCGCGACCGGTGTCGTGGACTCGTACATGTCGTCGGTATCGACCGGTTTCGACACAAAAACGTACGAGAGCATCAAGACTTTCTATGACACACAGGCGTGGCTGCCCAAAAACGCAGTGATCGTGAATCAGCAGGCGTTTGACGCGCTGGACAAAGCCACACAGGATGCCGTGCTCAAAGCCGCCGCCGACGCGGAAGTCCGCGGCTGGAAAGCGTCCGAAGAAAAGAACAGCTGGTACCAGGATCAACTCAAGCAAAAAGGGATGGCCATCGTCAAGCCCGCACCGCAGCTTACAAGCGATCTCAAGAAAGTCGGCGACACGATGCTGCAGGATTGGCAAAAGAAGGCCGGCCCTGAAGGCGTGACGGTCGTCGACGCATACAAAAAGATGTAGCGCGCATGCGCCGAGCACTCGACGCACTTTACATCGCCGCCGCCTATGTGGCGGCGTTGTTTTTGGTCGGCACGCTGGTCATGGTCCTGCTTGGCATCTTCGGCCGGCTGCTCAGTTTCCAGGTACGCGGCACCGATGCCTACGCAGGCTATTTCATGGCCGGCGCGGGATTCATGGCACTCGCCTACACACTGGTGCGTGGCGAGCATATCCGCGTGACCTTGATTCTCGAGCACGCGGGCGCGACGGGCAGGAAATGGCTGGAACGCTGGTCACTGGCTGCAGCGCTGACACTGTCCGTGGCATTCGCCTACTTCAGTGTGCGCCTGGCGTGGCAGTCATATTCTTTTCACGACATTTCGACCGGCAACGACGCGACGCCGCTATGGATTCCGCAACTGTCGATGGCCATCGGCAATGTCGTGCTGGCCATCGCATTTTTGGATTTGTTCGTGGGTGAAATCCGCGGCACGCGCGTTATGGGCAAGCCCGACAGCGAACCGGCGCACGTCGAATAGACCATGGACTTGTTCGTCACCGTATTGCTGATCGTTTCGCTGTTCGTACTTCTCGGCAGCGGCGTGTGGATCGGCATCGCGCTAGCGGGCGTCGCGTGGATCGGCATGGAGTTGTTCTCGTCGCGGCCGGCAGGGGACGCGATGGCGGTGACCATCTGGGGTTCCGCGTCGTCGTGGACGCTGACCGCACTTCCGCTGTTCGTGTGGATGGGTGAAATCCTCTTCCGGACGCGGCTTTCCGAGGACATGTTCAAGGGACTCGCCCCGTGGCTTGAGCGGGTCCCCGGCCGCCTGCTGCACACCAACATCATCGGCTGTACCATCTTCGCGGCGGTATCGGGCTCCTCCGCCGCGACATGCGCCACGATCGGCAAGATGACGCTGCCGGAACTCGCCGCGCGCGGTTATCCCGAAGACATCACCATCGGCACGCTGGCCGGCGCGGGAACGCTCGGCCTGCTCATACCACCGTCGATCATCATGATCGTGTATGGCGTGTCGGCGAATGTCTCTATCGCGCATCTGTTTATCGCGGGGGTCGTCCCAGGTCTGCTCCTTGCCTCACTGTTTTCGGGCTACATCGTGGTGTGGGCGTTGGTCAACCCGGCGAAGATTCCGGCGATGACCAGCAGCACCACGGTGCTGCAAAAACTGTACGCGTCGCGGCACCTCATCCCGGTGGTGCTGCTCATCGCGCTCGTGCTCGGCTCGATCTACGCCGGCATCGCCACGGCCACCGAGGCCGCGGCATTCGGCGTCGTCGGTGCGTTGGTGATTTCCGGCGTCCAACGTTCGCTGACCTGGACGACATTCCGCGAGAGCCTGTTGGGCGCAACGCGCCTGTATTGCATGATCGCTCTGATCCTCGCCGGCGCAGCGTTCCTGACGCTGGCCATGGGCTACATCGGCCTGCCGCGCCACCTCGCCGAATGGATTGGCGGCCTCGGGTTGTCGCAGCTCGCGCTGATCGTCGCGTTGATGGTCTTCTACGTCATCCTCGGCTGCTTTCTCGACGGAATTTCCATGGTCGTGCTGACGATGGGCGTCATCCTGCCCACGGTGGAGAAGGCAGGCATCGACCTCGTCTGGTTCGGTATTTTCATCGTGCTGGTCGTCGAAATGGCGCAGATCACGCCGCCCGTCGGCTTCAACCTGTTCGTGCTCCAGGGCATGACCAACAAGCAGATCACGTGGATCGCGCGACATGCGCTGCCGATGTTCTACCTCATGATCGTCGCCACGCTGCTCCTATATTTCTTTCCGCAGCTGGTCACATTCCTTCCGCATCAGATGAAATTCGCCTGAAGCGTTGTCATGTACGGCACGAGTCCCTATTCCGCCAAGCTGAAAGCACCGTTCGGCGTGCTCGGGATTCGCACTGAGATGGGCGCCATCGCCGGCATCGAATATCTGCCGGCGGGCGAGCGCACGCTGGCGCCCACCGACGCGATCGCCGAGCGCGCATGTCGCCAGCTCGAACGCTACCTCGCCGATCCGCAGTTCCGCTTTACCGTGCCGCTCGCGCCCAAAGGCACCGCATTTCGAAGGCGCGTCTGGGACGCGCTAACGACGATTCCCGTCGGCGAATCGCGCACCTACGGCGAAATGGCGCGCAAACTCGCCACCGCGCCGCGGGCTGTCGGCGGTGCATGCGGCGCCAACCCGATTGCACTCGTCATTCCGTGCCATCGCGTCGTTGGCAGCCAGGGGTCATTAGGCGGATTCATGGGCACCACCGAAGGCAACCCGATTTCGATCAAGCGGTGGCTGCTGACGCACGAAGGTTATCGCTTCGGGCGGTGACGCGCGCCGATGCGTCCCGCGAATGAATTGATCGATGCCTTCTGCGACCAGGTCTGGCTGCAGGACGGGCTTGCCGCAACGAGCCTTGCGAGCTATCGCCGCGATCTGACCGCCTGGGCGGACTGGCTCGCGGGCCACGCCGGCAAGGCGCTGCTCGCCGCCGAGCGGACCGACGTCGAAGCGTTTCTCGCCGCGCAATTCCGCGCCCGGGCGAAAGCAACCTCGATCGGTCGCCGGCTTTCGTCGCTGCGCCGATTCTATCGTATGCATATGCAGCAGGGCACGGTCAAAGCCGATCCGACGCTGCGGGTGCAGGCGCCGAAACTGCCGCGCCGTTTGCCGAAAAACCTCTCTGAAACGCAGGTCGAGGCGCTGCTCGACGCGCCAGACACAAAAACCACACTGGGTCTTCGTGATCGGGCGATGCTCGAGACGCTCTACGCCTGCGGACTGCGCGTATCCGAGCTGGTCAGCCTCAGACTGGCTCAGGTCAGCCTGGACATGGGCGTCGTGCGCGCGCTCGGCAAGGGCAGCAAGGAGCGCATGGTGCCGCTCGGCGAGGAAGCGATCGGCTGGCTCGCGCGCTATCTGGCGACGGCGCGCGTCGAACTCGCCGCGCAAACCCCCGCCGACGCCGTTTTCCTCACCGCCCGGCACGCCCCGATGACGCGGCAGGCATTCTGGCAGCTGGTCAAACGCTACGGGACGATCGCCGGCATTCCCCGCGGGTCGCTCTCGCCGCACGTGCTGCGGCATGCGTTCGCGACCCATCTGCTGAACCACGGCGCCGACCTGCGCGTCGTGCAATTGCTGCTCGGCCATTCCAACATCACGACGACTACGATTTACACGCACGTTGCCCGCGAACGCCTGAAACAGCTGCACGCGAAGCATCATCCTCGTGGTTAGCGTGGCGAGCCGCTAGAATGGGCGCGATGTCCCGCCTGCCCATCCCTTCGCGCATCCTGACCCTGTTCCGACAACCGCTGCGCGGGCTGCGCCGAAAGGCGCCGCCAGTCGCCGAACCGGGATCCGCGCCGTTGGTATCGTTCCGGTGCAATCTCTGCGGCCTCGATTGCCGTGTTCCCGCAGCGGCGATCTCGCGCGAAACGCCGTCGTGCGATCGTTGCGGGTCGACGGTACGTTGCCGCGCCGTGGTGCACCTCCTGACCCTGGAGCTGTTCGGGCGCAGCATCGCATTGCCGGATATGACCCCACGCCCGGACAAGATCGGCATCGGACTGTCTGACGCCGAATGCTACGCGCAGCCGCTGGCGCGCAAGCTCGCGTACACCAACACGTTCTTCCACACCGCGCCGCGCCTCGATATCGCCAACGTGCCAGACGATCGCGCCGCGCTCTACGACTTCATCATTGCCAGCGACGTGTTCGAGCACGTCGTGCCACCGGTTTCGCGCGCGTTCCGCAATGCGCACCGGCTGTTGAAGCCGGGAGGCGTGTTCATATTCACCGTGCCGTTCACGCTCGAGAACGACACCGTTGAACATTTTCCTCTGCTGCACGACTATCGGGTATACGAAAGCGACGCGGGCTGGAGGATGGAGAATCGCATGGCCGATGGCCAGGTCCAGATTCATGACGATCTGGTTTTCCACGGCGGCCCGGGTACGACGCTCGAGATGCGCCTGTTCTCGCGACCGGCGCTCGAGCGCGAATTCGCAGCCGCCGGATTCGCACACGTGCGCGTGGCCGACCAGGCGTTTCCGGAACACGGGATCGCATGGCCTGAGCCCTGGTCGGTCCCGATCGTCGCGCGCGCCTGAAGCATCGCTCGGCAGGCCCATGCTGCCTGAACGTCCCGCCGCCGATGCGATCCGCGCGGCGTTTCTGGCCGACGAAGTCCACGCGGTTGCGCAACTGCTGCCGCTCGCGGCCCTCGGGGCCGACGCCGCGAAACGCGTCGATGCCCGCGCTCGCGCATGGGTCGGCGCCGTGCGCTCGCACCACTCGAGCAGCGTCGGCATGGAATCGTTCCTGCAGCAGTACGATCTGGCGACCCATGAAGGCGTCCTGCTCATGTGCGTGGCGGAAGCGTTGCTGCGCATTCCCGATGCTGCGACTGCTGACCGGCTGATCCGCGACAAGCTGTCGCGCGGCGATTGGCACAAGCATCTTGGGCAAAGCCCGTCGATGCTGGTCAACGCATCGACCTGGGGACTCATGCTCACGGGCAAGCTCACGCAGATCGACTCCTCGAGCACCCGCGACCCCGCCGCCTGGTACGAAAGCGTCGTCGCCCGCGCCGGCGAGCGGGTGGTTCGGGTTGCGCTGCGCCAGGCGATGAAGATGATGGCCGAACAGTTCGTGATGGGACGGACCATCGACGAGGCGATCGCGCGCAGCCATAGAGCGGCCGCAGCCGGGTTCCGCCATTCCTACGACATGCTGGGGGAATCGGCGCTCACCGCCGCGGACGCGCGCAACTATCAGGCAGCCTACGCCGTCGCGATCGCCGCAATCGGCGGCGCGCGTGAGCGCGACCTGCCGGTACTCGCGCAGCCCTCGATCTCGGTCAAGCTATCGGCGCTGCACCCGAGGTACGAGCTGACGCAGCAACGGCGCGTCCTCGCGGAGCTCACGCCACGTTTGACCGAGCTCTGCGCCATCGCGCGGAAGTGCGACATCGGGTTGACCATCGACGCCGAGGAAGCGGAACGGCTTGAACTGTCACTCGAGATCTTCGCGCGCGTGCGACGCGATGCAAGCCTCGCCGGATGGAACGGCTTCGGCCTCGCCGTTCAGGCGTACCAAAAGCGAGCGCTCGCGGTCGTCGATTGGCTTGCCGCGCTTGCGCAGGAAGGCGGCTGGCGCGTTCCCGTCCGCCTGGTCAAGGGCGCCTACTGGGACAGCGAGATCAAGCGCGCCCAGGTGCAGGGCCTCGACGGCTATCCGGTGTTCACGCGCAAGGCGCATACCGACGTGTCGTACCTCGCCTGCGCGCGGCGCATCCTCAAATCGCACGCGGCGCTTTACCCGATGTTCGCAACGCACAATGCGCACACCGCGTCGGCGATTGTCGAGTACGCCGACGAGAATGCGGTGCCGCCCGCGGATTTCGAGTTCCAGCGCCTGCACGGCATGGGCGACGCGTTGTACGATCAGATCGTCCCTGCGCACCGTTTAGGTGTCGCGTGCCGCGTCTACGCGCCCGTCGGCAACCACACGGACCTGCTGCCTTATCTGGTGCGACGCCTTCTTGAAAACGGCGCCAATACCTCGTTCGTCAATCGCATTGGTGACCCGAACGTGCCGATCGACGAGATCGTCGCCGATCCGGTCGAGCAGATTCTGGCGCGCGGCGCCTCACCCAATCCGCGGTTGCCGTTGCCGCGAGATCTGTTCGCGCCCGAGCGCGTCAATTCCCTCGGGCTCTCCGTCGCCGACCAGCCCGCGATGGCCGTGCTGAACGACGCTTTCACGGCGATGCGCAACACGGTCTGGGAGGCCGTACCGATCGTGGGTGGCAAGCGTGTTGCGGGAGCCGCGCGCCACGTTGTAGAACCTGGCCATGCGGAACGCGCGCTGGGAACTGTCGTCGACGCTGTCGATGGCGACGTTGAGGAGGCGGTGCTTCTCGGCTTGCGCGCGCAACCGGGGTGGGATGCTGTCGGTGGCGAGGCTCGCGCGCTCGTCCTGGAACAAGCCGCGGGACACATCGAGCAGGCGCTCGAGGAATGGGTGGTGCTGCTCGCTCGCGAAGCGGGTAAAACGCGCGCCGATGCGATCGGCGAAGTGCGCGAGGCGGCCGATTTCTGCCGCTACTATGCGTTGCTCGCGCGACGACAATTCGCACACCCGCAGGCGCTGCCGTCGCCAACCGGCGAGTCGAACGTGATGTCCCTGCACGGACGTGGCGTATTCGCCTGCATCAGCCCGTGGAATTTTCCGCTGGCGATTTTCGTCGGTCAGGTTGCTGCCGCACTTGCCGCGGGCAATGCAGTCATCGCCAAACCCGCGGAGCAGACGCCGCTCATCGCCGCGCGCGCCGTGCAACTCCTGCTGGGCGCCGGCGTGCCAGCCGCCGCACTCGCGTTCTTGCCAGGCCCGGGCGACTCCGTCGGCGCGGCACTGGTACGGGACCCGCGCATCGCCGGTGTAGCGTTCACGGGTTCGACCGACGTCGCGTGCACGATCGCTCGGGTGCTTGCGGACCGCAAATCGCAGATCCCCTTGATCGCCGAGACCGGCGGCGTCAATGCGCTCATTGTCGACAGCTCGGCACTCCTGGAGCAGGTCGTCGTCGATGCGATCACTTCCGCGTTCAA
This sequence comes from uncultured beta proteobacterium, assembly GCA_963732105.1. GTDB lineage: Bacteria > Pseudomonadota > Gammaproteobacteria > Burkholderiales > Casimicrobiaceae > PALSA-1003. Next base: position 159,335 of record CAVSYL010000001.1, on the reverse strand, counting down.
CAGCGCGGGCCAACGTTGCTCGGCGCTGCGCGTCCTGTACCTGCAGGACGGCATCGCGCCGCGCGCGATCGAACTCCTGATCGGCGCCATGGACGAGTTGATCATCGGCGATCCGGCGGACCTTGCGACCGACGTCGGGCCCGTGATCGACGCGAGCGCGCACGACGCCATCGAGGCGCATGTCGAGGCGATGGCTGCCGTTGGCCGCGTGCGCCATCGCGTCACGCTTCCGGAGGCTTGCAAAGTCGGCACCTTCGTGGCGCCGACCTTGGTCGAGTTGGACCACATCGATCAACTCGGCCGCGAAATCTTCGGGCCCGTACTGCATTTCGTCCGCTATCACGCGGATGCGCTTGACGCCGTCGTGGACGCGATCAACGCCACCGGTTATGGGCTGACCTTGGGCATTCACAGCCGCATCGACGAGACGGTGCGACGCATCGCGTCGCGCGTGCACGTGGGCAACGTCTACGTCAATCGCAATATCATCGGCGCGACGGTCGGCGTGCAGCCCTTCGGCGGAGAAGGCCTTTCGGGCACCGGACCGAAGGCGGGCGGACCGCACTACCTGCTGCGCTTCGCGGTCGAACGAACGCTGACCATCAACACCGCGGCCGCAGGCGGCAACGCCACGCTGCTCGCCCAGGGTGACACTTAGCGCCTCAGAGCTTTGTGCCGCGCTCGGTCGTGACGCCGATCTGCTTGACGCCAGGGATCGGCGCAAGTTTGGCGACGCTCACTCTTACCCAGGGCGCGCCGAATTCGCCGCGCAGGATTTCCGCGACCGCTTCGCAGAACCGTTCCAGCAATTTGTGCGGATGGTCTGCGGCCAGCGCCTGAAGGCGCTGGACGATCGCCGCGTAGTTCACCGTGTCGGCAAGTTTGTCGCTGGTGAACGCCTTGGCTGAAGGCATTTCGAGCTCGATGTCGAGCAACAGCGGCTGCGCGACGTGCTGCTCCCACTCGTATACGCCGATGCGCGTCTCGATGCGCAGATCCTGGATGAATATGCTGTTCATGGCTGTCGGGCAGGTCGCAGTGCTTTGTTACAATGCGCGATGTCGCGTCGCCGGGCATTGTAAATGAATCCGTCGCTGGCCACCCTCGCCGTCGTCGTTGCCGCGTATTTCATTGGATCGATATCGTTTGCGGTGGTCGTCAGCAAGCTGTTCGGCCTGCCCGATCCGCACAGCTACGGTTCGGGCAATCCTGGCGCCACCAACGTGCTGCGCACGGGCAACAGAGTCGCGGCAGCGCTCACGCTGGTCGGCGACGGCCTCAAGGGCTTCGTCGCCGTGCTGCTGGCCAATCGTCTCGGCATCAGCTGGGGCGACGCTTCGCTCGCCACCGCGGGCGCAGCCGTCGCCGTATTCCTTGGCCACCTTTACCCGATCTACCATCGATTCGCCGGCGGCAAGGGCGTCGCCACCGCACTCGGCATCGCCTTCGCGCTGGCATGGCAACTTGGTCTCGCGCTGTGCGGCGTATGGCTGGTCGCTGCACTGTTGACCCGCATGTCGTCGGTCGCCTCGTTGGCGGCGGCGATCGCTGCGCCACCGCTGGGGCTGTACGTGCTCGGCAATTGGCCGGAAGCATGGGCGCTTTTCCCGATCGCCGCTTTGCTCGTCTGGCGTCATCGCGGCAACATCCGCAAGCTGCTGGCTGGCGAGGAACGCCGCATCGGTCAGAAAGCCTGATCTTGCGCCGAGAATGGCCGCTGCTGGTCAGCATCGCTACCACCGCGCTGTTTCTCGCTTTTGGCAAGGGCTGGCTGGCGGATCTGTCCAGTCCTGGGTGGTTCGCCAGCATGTTGGGGTGGCTGTTCGGCGCCGTGTTGGTCTCAGCCTTCGCGGTCGTGCGCCATGCCGAAGGCCTCGCCGAACGTATGGGCGAACCCTACGGCACGCTCGTGCTCACGTTGTCGATGAGCGGAATGGAAATGATGATGATCGCCGCGGTGATGTACACCGGCCACGGCGAGTCGTCGCTGGCGCGCGACACCATGATGGCGATCGTGATGATCGTGTTGAACGGCCTCGTCGGGATCTGCCTCCTGCTCGGCGGCATCAAATATCACGAACAGACGTACAACCTGTTCGGCGCAAACGCGTTCCTGGCGGTGATCATTCCGCTGGCGGTATTAGGGCTGGTGCTGCCGAATTACACCGTGTCAACATCGGGCCCGACGCTGTCGCTGTTGCAGGCGACATTCCTGATCCTGATGTCGACCGGGCTCTACGTGGTTTTTCTCGCCATGCAGACGCGCCGCCACACGGACTATTTCGTGTCCCCCGAAGCCCGACGCCGAGGTGGTGAACGAGCACGGCGAAGTCCGCTCCATTCGCTATCATGGCCTGTTGTTATTGGCGTACGCGATTCCCATCGTGCTGCTGGCCAAGCAGATCGCGGTGCCGATCGACTACGGCATCGCGGTCCTCGGCGCACCGGCGGCGCTGGGCGGATTGCTCGTGGCGGTGCTGATCCTGTCGCCGGAATCGTTGGCGGCGATACGTGCCGCGCGCGCCAACAAGCTCCAGCGCTCGATCAATCTCGCGCTCGGCACGGCGCTGTCGAGCATCAGCCTGACGATCCCGGCGGTGCTCATCATCGGTTTGCTCACCCAACGGACGATCGTCCTCGGCCTCGACGCGGCCAACGTCGTGCTGCTCTGCCTGACGCTGGTCGTCAGCCTGCTGACGTTCGCGCGCGCCCGCACGAACATGCTGCTGGGCGCGGTGCATCTCCTGCTGTTCGTGGCGTACTTGATGCTGATCTTCGACCGCTGAACATCGGCGTCATTCCTCCTTCGACAAGCGCTGCACGAACGCCGACAGGACCTCGGCGTTCACGTTGCCATGAATTCGTACTACCTCGCCGGCGCCAAGTTTATTCCCATTGGAATAAGCGGGCCGAGCGAGCGGTATGACCCCATAGACCGTCACCCACCGAGGAGTTTCCCATGGCACGAGCTCGAGATCGCCTGACCACCCGACTGCTGCAGGTCCTGATGATGCTGGCCGCTTTGGCGTCTGCCGCGGGCGCTGCCGCGGCGGGCCCGCAGGCATACGTCGGCAATTTCAAGGACAACACGGTCAGCGTCATCGACACCGGGACCGGTACCGTGATCGCGACGCTACCAGTCGCCAGCGGCCCTCACGGCATGACGCAAACACCCGATGGCCGCACGGTCTACATCAGCGGGGAAAACTCGTCCGAAGTCAGCGTCATCGATACCGCGACCAATCGCGTCACGCGCACGATCGACGTCGGCAAGACGCCGCACGGACTGGCGATGACACCGGACGGCCGCACGCTGCTGGTCGGTGTCTATGGCGAGGATCGAATCGCGTTTGTGGACACGACAACCAATGCAGTGACGGCCAGCGTCGCGGTCGCGAAACCGCATACCATCGCCGTGCGCCCGGATGGGCAAGTCGCCTACATCGCGTCGCAGGAACCTGGCAAATTCGCACTGGTCGTCGTCGATCTCGCCGCGCGCTCGGCACTGCGCACCATAGCGCTGGACAAGCCACCGCGCGATCCCGAATTCGGCGCCGACGGCCGCGCACTCTATTTCACGCTCGCGGGCATCAATGCAGTCCAGGTGCTCGACCCGGCGTCTGACAAGATTGTTGCGCAGATTCCCACCGGCGCATCACCGCACATCGCCGCGTTGTTTCGCAATGCGTCGATCGGCACCGTTGTCGTCCAAGGGCCGGGCGAACTTCTCTTGTTCGATCCGGCGACGAATACGCCGCTGCGCGCGATTACGGTGGGTAAGCAGCCACACTGGATGGCGGCCACACCCGACGGCAAGCAGGTGTTCGTCACCAACGAAGGCTCCAACGACGTGACCGTCGTCGATCTCGCCAGCGGCACCACGAAGTTGATCCCTGTGGGCGCCGCACCGAGAAAAGTCGTCGTACAGCGCGTCGCGGCCAAAGCAGCCGCCGGTGCCAAGGTGTCGATCGCAAATTTCGCGTTCGCACCCGCTGACGTTACTGTCGCGGCCGGAGCGACGGTCACCTGGAGTAACGACGACGGCGCGCCGCACGGACTCGCCTACAAGGACGGCGCCAAGGGCACCGACGTGCTCTTGCCGGGCGAGAAGTTCAGCCGCACCTACGACCAGCCGGGGACCTTCGACTACGTGTGTGCCGTGCACCCCTACATGACGGGCAAGGTCATCGTGCAATCGCCGTGACTGTCGCCAGCTCCCACCGCGGCCGGATCGTGAACGCGTAGTCGGCAGCCACGCCGGAATGCAGCCTCAACGCACCGACCAGCGCGATCATCGCGCCATTGTCGGTACAGAACTGCGCATCGGGAAAGTACACTTGCGCACCCTGCGCGGCGGCTGCCGCAACAAGGCGGCTGCGTAGTGTGCGGTTGGCGCCGACACCGCCCGCGACGACAAGCCGCGTCATCCCGGTAGCGTCGAGCGCAGCGACCGCTTTGGCGACCAGTACGTCGACGACGGCCGCCTCGAACTCGCACGCGATGTCGGCATTGCGCTGAGCCGAAGGCGGCTCGCGCCGCGTGAGCGTGAGCACGGCGGTCTTGAGCCCGGAAAAGCTCATGTTCAGATCGCCGCTGTCCATCATCGGCCGTGGCAAGGTCACGGCGTTGGGCCGACCTCGCTCGGCGAGCTTCGCCAACTCCGGTCCTCCCGGATACGGCAACCCGAGCAACTTGGCGGTCTTGTCGAAGGCTTCACCCGCCGCGTCGTCCTGGGTGTCGCCGAGCAACGTGTATTCGCCGACGCCCTGAACCGAGAACAGCTGCGTATGGCCACCCGACACCAGAAGTGCGACGAACGGAAATTCGGGCTTGGGTTCTCCCAGCAACGGCGACAGCAGATGTCCTTCAAGGTGGTGCACGCCGATCGCCGGAACATTAAGCGCGAAGGCGAGCGCGTTGGCGACGCTCGCACCCACGAGCAATGCACCGGCAAGGCCCGGTCCTTGCGTATAAGCGACGCCATCGATATCAGGCAGGACTAAGCCCGCCTCGGACAGCACGCGTTCCGCCAACGGCACGACCCGCCGTATATGGTCACGCGAAGCGAGTTCCGGCACCACGCCACCGTAAGCCTGATGCATCACGATCTGCGAATGCAGCGCATGCGCGAGCAGTCCTCGCTCGCTGTCGTAGAGCGCCAGCCCGGTCTCGTCGCAGGACGTCTCGATTCCCAGGACGATCATGTGGCGAGTATAGCGTGGGCTGACCGCAACCGCTGGGAGCGTCTTGCGCGGCATCCGTGGGCTTGTTATAATCTCTGGCTATTCCAAGCAGCTGTAGCCCGAGTCAACTGAGGGATTCGATAAATATGCCTAGCGTTCGCGTTCGCGAGAACGAACCTTTCGAAGTGGCCCTGCGCCGCTTCAAGCGCACCATCGAGAAGACGGGCCTGCTCACCGAGCTGCGCGCCCGCGAGTTCTACGAAAAGCCGACGGCCGAACGCAAGCGCAAGCTGGCGGCTGCGGTCAAGCGCCATTACAAGCGCCTGCGCAGCCAGCAATTGCCGCCGAAGCTTTACTAAGCCAGGCCGAGCAGTCGATCCATCCCGGGGGCGAAGCGATTCGCCCCTTTGCTTTTCCACAAGGCAACTGATGACGGCAACTGATGACGGCCACTGATGACGGGCAACCGATGACGCTCAAATTACGCATTACCGAGGACATGAAAACCGCCATGCGCGCGAGGGACGCGATGCGCCTGTCGACCATCCGCATGTTGCTCGCGGCGATGAAACAGCGCGAGGTGGACGAGCGCATCGATCTCGCTGACGCCGACGTCGTGACGATCATCGACAAGATGATCAAGCAGCGACGCGAATCGATTGCGGCTTTCGAGTCCGGTGGCCGCCCTGAACTGGCGGCCGCAGAGCGTGCCGAGATCGAGTTGCTCCAAGGCTACATGCCGCAGCCCTTGGCGGAAGCGGAAATCGACGCCATGATCGCCGCGGCGATGACGGCTTCCGGGGGTAGTGGCATGGCGGCGATGGGCAAGATCATGGCGACGCTCAAGCCGCAACTTGCTGGGCGCGCCGACATGACGCAAGTCTCGGCCAAAGTGAAGGCCCGTCTGGCTGGCTAGACCGAAACTGCGCGGAACTGGGCGCCGAACGCGTCCTCGCGCATCCGGCAGCGTCGCCTATAATGGAGTGAGGGTGAAGTGTGGGCACCGGGCCTCGATTACGCCGAGGCGGCGCCAACAGCGATAAGGCGATGATTCCGAACGATTTTATTCAGACGCTGCTGGCCCGGGTCGATATCGTCGCAGTCGTCGACGGCTACGTGCCGCTCAAGAAAGCGGGCGCTAACTACGCCGCCTGTTGCCCGTTCCATACCGAAAAGTCGCCATCCTTTACCGTCAGCCCGACCAAGCAGTTCTATCACTGCTTCGGCTGCGGCGCTCACGGGACGGCCATCGGCTTTCTTATGGAGTACGCGGGCAAGACGTTCCCGGACGCCGTGGAAGAACTTGCCCGGGACGCCGGCCTTGAAGTGCCTCAGGTGCGTATCGGTGCGGGCGAAGCGCACGCAAGGCACAGCGACACGACGGACCTGTCGGGCGTGCTGCTCGAAGCGGCGAGGTTTTATCGGACTGCACTCAAGGACGCGCCGCGTGCCATCGACTACCTCAAGGGACGTGGGCTCACCGGCGAAATCGCGGTCCGCTTCGGCATCGGCTATGCCCCGGACGACTGGCAGCCGCTTGCCAAAGGTTTTGCCAACTACCAGGACAAGGCGCTCGAAACGGCCGGCCTGGTTATCGCCGGCGACGCCGGCAAGCGCTATGACCGTTTCCGCGACCGCATCATGTTTCCGATCCACGATAGCAGCGGCCGCGTCATCGGTTTTGGCGGGCGGATTCTCGACCAGGGCGAGCCCAAATACCTGAATTCGCCCGAAACCCCCCTGTTTTCAAAGGGTCGCGAACTCTACGGCCTGTTCCAGGCGCGACCCGCGATCCGCGCGGCGGCGAAGGTCGTCGTGGTCGAAGGGTACATGGACGTGGTCGCGCTTGCGCAGCACGGCGTCGAGTATGCCGTCGCCACACTCGGCACCGCCACCACGCCTATCCATGTGCAAAAGCTTCTGCGCATCACCGATACGGTCGTGTTTTGCTTCGATGGTGATGAGGCGGGTCGACGCGCCGCGTGGCGCGCGCTGGAAAACACCCTGCCCGTGCTCGCCGACGGCAAGAGTGCTCGCTTCCTCTTCCTGCCGGACGGCGAAGACCCGGACGACTACATCCGCCGTCGCGGAAAAGATGCGTTCGAGGCGCTCGTGAACAAGGCGCTGCCGTTGTCCGACTTTCTGCTGTCCGAACTGGCCACGCGTCATCCGCCAAGTTCGTCCGAAGGACGCGCTGCGCTCGTCACCGCCGCCAAGCCGTTGCTGGCGCAGCTCACCGCGCCGATCCTGGGCGCGCTGTTGCGCCGGCGCCTGGCCGAGATGGCGGGGCTGACGGAGATCGAAATGGGCAGCCTCGTCCCGGCAGCGGCCGTCGCCTCCAGACCCGCGGCGCGCACAGCGCCACGCGAAGCGCCCTCGCTGATTCGCGGGTTGGTGCAGTGCCTGCTGCTCGACCCCACGCTCGCGCGCCGGGTTATCGTGCCGAAACCGGCGACCGCCGAGGCCGAGTCCTCGACCCTGGCTGCGCTGGTCGAATTCTGCGAGCGCGGCGACGCGCCCTTGACCACCGCCGGCGTGATGCAGCATTTCGCAGGCACCGCAGCCGAACCGTTCTTGGTGTCCGCGCTGACGGCCGGCGCCAGCGATGGATTTTCCGGTGAATTGCTGGAAGTCCAGCTTGTCGAAGGAGTGAAGCGCTACTGGCTCAACTCCAGTAAGCGTGGCGCCACCGATGCACCGGAAGGCATGGCCGCGGAATTGTCGCCGGAGGAGATCGAGCGCGCGCGCCAGCGCAATCTCGCGCGGCAGGCGGCGACAGGCGGCCTATGAATCGTTGAGCACTTAGGCTCAGGACTTAAGCGCATGTTATAATTTGGGGTTTCCCCGCGCCGCCCCCATGTAGAGGGGACGACACAAAACAACCGTGTACACGCCCCCGGCGGGTATGCGACGAACGCAGGACGACCATGACCAAAAAGCACTCCAAACCTGTCGGGAAAACGCGCGCCAAATCCGCGGCCGGGACGCTTCGCAAGCCGAAAGCGAAGTCCGGCGCCAAGGCGTCGGCTCGTTCCGCAAAGCGTCAGCCGTCCAAGCCGGCGCGCTCGACCCACAAAGCCAGTAAGCCCGGCAAGCGCAAGGCCGCCCCGCAGGTGAAAACCGCGCCGCGCAAGCCGAAAAAGCCGGTCGCGAAACGCACGACGCGCGTTACCACCAAGGGCAAGGCGGTCAAGCCGGTTGCGGCCAGAACGCAAACCAAACCGCACGCCAAGGCACTACCAAAGACGCCGGCCAAGCTTGCCCCGAAAGCCGTCGCCAAGGCCTCGGGCAAGCCTGCCGTGAAGACCAACGGCAAGACCGCCGGGAAGCCGCAAGGCGCGGCCAAGGGCGCGCCGCAGGCTGCGCCCGCCGTCAAGCCGTCCGCAGGTGAAATCGCCGCAAGGCTATCCGCACGGCGTACAGAAAAAGCGCTCGCCGAAGGTAAGGCACGCGGCAAGAACGGCGGCGTCGACATGCGCAAGGTCGAATTGACCCCGGCCGAAGCCGAAGCGCGCAAGACGCGCTTGAAGAACCTGATCGTGCTCGGCAAGGAACGCAGCTACCTGACGTACGCGGAGATCAACGATCACCTGCCCGACGACATCCTCGATGCCGAACAGATCGAGGGCATCATCTCCATGATCAACGACATGGGGATCCAGGTTTACGACGAGGCGCCGGATGCCGAAACGCTGCTGATGTCGGAAGCCGCGCCCACCGCTGCTGCGGACGACGTCGACGAAGAGGCCGCCGAAGCTGCGGCGTCGACGCTCGACTCCGAGTTCGGCCGCACGACCGACCCGGTGCGCATGTACATGCGCGAAATGGGCTCGGTGGAACTCCTCACCCGTGAAGGCGAAATCGAAATCGCCAAACGCATCGAAGACGGCCTGAAGTACATGATCATGGCCATCTCGGCGTGCCCGATGACGGTGGCACAGATTCTCGATCTCGCCGCCAAGATCGAACGCGACGAGCTCAAGATCGACGACGTCGTCGACGGCCTGATGGACTTCACCGAAAACGTCGCGGCGATCAGCGACGACGACGACGAAGAAGACGAGGAAAGCGAAGACAACAGCATCGCCATTGCCGCCGAGAATCTCGAGCGGCTCAAGGTTGCCGGGCTCGAGCGCTTCGGTGTCATTCGCCGGCTCTTCGCGCGCATGCTTGTCGTCCTGCAAAAGGATGGGCACAAGGCGCCGAAGTACATCGAACTGCAAAAGAAGATCTCCACCGAGCTCATGCAGATCCGCTTCTCCGCACGCCAGGTCGAACGTCTGTGCGACAGCGTGCGCTGCGAGGTGGACAACATCCGCCAGACCGAACGCAAGATCCAGGACCTCGTGGTGAACAAGGGCGGCATGCCGCGGCCGGAATTCATCAAGAAATTCCCGGAACACGAGACCAGCCTGCGCTGGATCGACCGCGAAATCGCGGGGCACCACAATTACAGCGAAGGCCTGACGCGTTTCCGCCAGGCAATCGTCGAACAACAGCATAAGCTGCTCGACCTGCAGAAGCGCGTGATGATCCCCTTGAAGGACCTGAAGGAGATCAACAAGCAGATGTCGACGGGCGAAGCGAAGGCGCGCAAGGCCAAGCGGGAAATGACCGAGGCCAACCTGCGCCTGGTGATCTCGATCGCGAAGAAGTACACCAATCGCGGGCTGCAGTTCCTCGACCTGATCCAGGAAGGCAATATCGGCCTGATGAAGGCGGTGGACAAGTTCGAATATCGTCGCGGCTACAAGTTTTCGACGTATGCCACGTGGTGGATCCGCCAGGCGATCACGCGTTCGATCGCCGACCAGGCGCGCACGATCCGCATTCCGGTGCACATGATCGAGACGATCAACAAGATGAACCGCATCTCGCGGCAGATTCTGCAGGAGACCGGGCAGGAGCCCGATCCGGCATTGCTCGCCGAGAAGATGGAAATGCCGGAAGAGAAGATCCGCAAGATCCTCAAGATCAGCAAAGAGCCGATCTCGATGGAAACGCCGATCGGCGACGACGACGATTCGCATCTGGGCGATTTCATCGAGGATGCAAGCACGATCGCTCCGGTGGACGCCGCGGTCAATGCGTCGCTGCGCGATGTCTGCAAGGACGTGCTCGACACGCTCACGCCGCGCGAAGCGAAGGTACTGCGCATGCGCTTCGGCATCGAAATGAACACCGACCACACGCTTGAAGAAGTCGGCAAGCAGTTCGACGTCACGCGCGAGCGGATTCGCCAGATCGAAGCCAAGGCGCTGCGCAAGCTGCGCCATCCGTCGCGCTCCGAAAAGCTCCGCAGCTTCCTCGAGGGCGAAGGCTGATCGAGCGCGCTACCGCAGAAAACGCAAGCGCCCCGAAGTTCGGGGCGTTTGTTTTATTGCATGACCCGCACGACTCTGAGCTTGATCCTCCGCCGTGTGCGGACCGCAACGCTGAGTCCCTCGTATTTTGCAACGAAGGCTGCCAACGGTCCGTGCCTTACCCCGCGCGAGCACGCCGTAGCGGCGGCAACTCCAGCGTCACGATCATCAGGGCCCCGTCTTCGGGATCGGGTTCCACGACGAAACCGAGCGCCCTCGCCAGCCCCAGCATCGCCTGGTTGGCCGCAAGTACGCTTCCGATCAGCCGCTTGAAACCGCGTTCTCGCGCGCAGCCGATGAGCATTTTCATCATCGCATCACCGAGCCCGCGGCCCTGCCAGATGTCGGCAAGCACGATGGCGAATTCCGCGCTTTCCTTGTCCAGGTTCGCCACGTAGCGCGCCACGGCGACGATGCGCTCCGTGCCCGACGAATCGTCCAGTGCGACGAGCGCCAGTTCGCGGTCGTAGTCGACCTGCGTGAAGCGCGCAAGCATTTGTGGCGTGAGGCTCGGCAAATGCTGCATGAAGCGATAGTAGCGGCTCTGTTCGGACAGCGCGCCAACGAATGCCTGCTCCATCTGTGCGTCTTCCGGCCGGATGGGTCGCACCGGAAGCACGACACCATCCTTGAGCCGGATCTCGGATTCCAGCTCGATCGGATATGGATGAATCGCCATATGTCGATAACCATCCGGCACGGCCGGTCGCGTCACGTCGACGATAACGCGCGCTCCCGCGACAATCGCGGCATCGCGAGCGCCGAGCACCAGCAGGAGTTCGAGTTCGACGACCCACGGCAATGCGCACACGAGCGCGGATATCTTCAACAGCATGTCGATCAGCGGCTCGATGGCGCCAGCGTGCTCCACATGCTCCGCGTCACGAATGAGATCTCCGGCCAGGCGCCGATTGAGGGGTGGAAGCATGATCGACAATTCCGTCGTGCGTGAGAACGCGCTGCCAAAACCAATGACCGGGCCGAATACCTCATCGGTATACACGGCAATCTTCGCCGCGTGATCGGCCACCGGCTTGACATCACTGCGCACGATGACGGACGTTTTTTTGCGGCGCTTCCGTGCGACCTGATCCGTGGCGCTGAGATCGGCGAACGCGCGTGCCACGGCAGCTGCATTGCGCAGGTGGGCGCGCGTCGGGCCGACGTCGCCGTCGCCGCCGAGTTGCAACGAGACGGGATAGCCGATCCTGCGCGCCACCGACTGCGCATCCTCCACCTTCGTAACGACGGCCTGTGGCATCGCCACGCCAAACGCGGCGAGCAGCACCTGCGTCTCGCCAATGCTGAGCGAGGTTCGGCCGGCGGCGAGCGCGCGTGCGCGTACACGTAACGCGGCAGCGATGTCAGGCGCCGGCATTTCCGGCTGCGGCGGAGGCACCTCGAGCAGCCACGCCTGGTTGCGTCGGTATGCGGCCATGAATGAGAAGGCTTCGATCGCGCCTTCCGGCGTATAGAAACTCACTGCGCCGCCGGCCTCGAGCGCGGTGCGGGCCTCGGGGCGATCGACCGCGCCGAGCCACGCTGCCAGCAACGGCTTGCCCGCGCCGTGTGCGGCGGCAGCGACGGCGCGCGCGGTTTCCGTAGGCGGCGCGGCCGGCACCGCGACGTGCAACGCGAGCACGGCGTCGACGCCGGGATCATCGAGCACGACGCGTACCGCGGTCGCGAACTGCATCGGGGTCGCCTCACTTTCGACATCGACCGGATTGTCCAGCGAGCATTTGCATGGCAGCAGCGATTTAAGCGCAGCGCTGGTCTTGTCGGAGAGCGTGCCAATGACGACACCTGTTTCAGCGGCGCGATCGGTCGCCATCAGCCCCGGGCCGCGGCCATTGGTGACTACGCCGAGACGATTGCCGCGCGGAATGCGGCCTGCGGCAAGCATCGTCACCGCCGCGAAAAGTTGTGTATACGTGTGCACGCGGACGGTTCCTGCGCGGCGCAACGCGGCATCGAACGCCTGGTCGGGCGCGAGCGTGCCATATCCTGGCGCCGGATTGGCCGCAAGCGCCCTGCCCGACTTCAGGACGACCACCGGTTTCGTACGCGCGGCCGCGCGCAACGCCGACAGAAACGCCCGCGCGTTCCGCACGGACTCGACGTACACCACGATCCCGTCGGTTTCCGAGTCCGCCAACGCGAACTCGAGAATCTCGCCGAAATCGACATCGGCGGCGGCTCCGAGCGCTGCGACCGACGAAAAACCGATGCCCGCCGCGCGCGCGAAATCGAGCAATGCGCTTGCGACCGCGCCCGATTGCGAAATCAGCGCCAGGCGGCCTGGGACCGCGTCGACCGCACCGAAGGTCGCGTTGAGTCCGAGCGATGGGCGCATGACGCCGAAACTCGCTGGCCCCAGCATGCGTACGCCAGCGCTGCGGGCGCGCCGCGCGAGTTGCCGGCGCCAGCGATGGTACGTATCAGCCTCCGCGGCCGGCGCACTCGTGAGAATGGCTACCGCGCTCACGCGCCCCCGGCATTCGGTGATGATGGCAGGGACCACGTCAGGTGGTGCGCAGATCACGGCGAGATCGACGACGCGGTCCATCGAGCGCAGCGAGCGGAATACCTTGCGGCCAAGCACGGTGTTGCGATTGGGATTGATGAGGTGCAGCTCGCCGGCGAAACCACCGGCCAGCAGGTTCTGGCAGACGATGCGCCCGAGCGACCCTGCGCGACCCGATGCGCCGACCAGCGCGACCGACGAGGGCGCCAGCAAGGGGCGCAGGTGATGCGTGGAGTTCATGCCGAGACCGAGTCTATATCACCCGTGACCGCATGGTCACAGGACGCTGTCCATGGACGGGAACGAAAGCCTTTTAAATCAATGATATCCAAAATATCGCTGTGGCAGATACTGCCATAGTCTATAAAAGCCTTGACAATTGTTGTCTAGGCAATATAATCCGATCAAGACCATTCGAAACACTCGACCATGATCACTGGCCCCTACGATCCCAAGACCTACCAGCCTCGCGACGGCATTGGGTTCCTGTTGACGCGTGCGAAGCTGCAGTTGCTCGACGATCTGGACAAGGAGCTCGAACCGTTGGACATCACGGCCGCGCAGTACGTCATTCTTCTGCGCCTCACCGAGGTGGACGTCGGTTCGGCATCGGTATTGTGCAAAGGCGTCTCCTACGACCCGGGTGCGATGACGCGCATGATCGACCGCCTCGAGAAAAAGGGATTGGTACGGCGCATACGTCGCGCCGACGACCGGCGCAAGGTGGATCTCGAGCTCACCGCCGAAGGGAAGACGCTGCGGCCGAAGCTGATCGCCGCCATCGTCAGAGTCCTGAATCGGCGCCTGCGTGGCTTCAACAAGACCGAGGTCGAGCAGTTCACGGAATACCTGCGCCGGATGGTGGAAAGTGAGGGTGGAAAGTGAGTGAGCGTTGCCGGGCGCTTGCATGCCCGGACCTCCTCCGTCACAACAGCAACGGCGACAACGCAAAGACAAACGATATGAAGAACCAAATCAAGGCGACGCTGGTCAAGATCTACAGAGAGGTCCGCCGATGGGGCCCGCTGATGATTCTCGCCTTGGTGATACCTGGTGGCTCCTTGCTCGCGCTGCTCATTTTGCACCGCCAGCACCGGCACGCCCAGGAGAGTTCACGATGATGGAACGCGTTCGAAACGCCGTTGTGGCGTCGCTCGTGACGGCAATGATCGCTGGCTGTGCGGACATGGGCGGCAATTCCACCCAGGCGATAACGCGGGATGCCAATGCTCTCGCTGCGACAAGATCACTGGCAGGCACGACGCTGTCTGCGGCGGCGTGGCCGACGAGCGATTGGTGGAAGGCCTTCAACGATCCGCAGCTCGATCAGTTGATGCAAGAGGCCTTGGCCGACAGCCCGACGCTCAAGGTCGCCGCCGCGCGCACGCGCAAGGCGCTGGCGTTTTCGGATAGCGCCAAGGCGGCGTTGTATCCGCAGATCGACGGCAATCTTGCGATCACCGAGCAGCGGTTCTCCGAGACACGGACTGTATCCGCCGCCCTTCGCCGGCACGTGGAACACGTTCAATCAATTGGCGGTCAACCTCAATTGGGAAATCGATTTCTGGGGCAAGAACCGCTCCGCGTATGAAAGTGCGCTCGACCAGGCGCGCGTCGCCGAAGTCGATGCCTATGCCGCGCGGCTCGCGTTGTCGATCGACATTGCGCAGACCTACGTGCAGTTGCAACGCGCCTATCTGCTGCTCGACGTCGCTGAACTCACGCTCAGGGAACGCGAGCAGACGTATGCGCTGACACGCGACCGCACCGCCGCCGGGCTCGATTCGCGCCTGGAACTGAAGCAGGCCGAGACCGCCATCCCCGCGACGCGCGAGTTGATCACGCGGCTCAACGAAACGACGGCGCTCACGCGCAACGCGCTTGCCGCACTGCTGGGGCAAGGCCCGGATCGTGGACTTGCGATCGCCCGGCCTGCCGCCGAGTCGATGCGCGCAATTGCCCTGCCGAGCAATATTCCCGCTGAACTCGTTGGCCGGCGGCCCGATCTCGTAGCACAAAGATGGCGCATCGAGGCAGCGCAACAGAACATCGCGAACGCGAAAGCGCAGTTCTACCCCAACATCAACCTCGCGGCCTTCATCGGCCTGCAGAGTCTCGGCTCGGCGGTCTTTCTCAGCTCGGCGAGCCGCACACTCGGGGTCGGCCCGGCCATCACGCTGCCGATATTCGAAGGCGGACGCCTGCGTGCAAATCTCGCCGGCACGAACGCGGACTACGACGTCGCAGTCGAGCAATACAACCAGGCGCTGGCGGACTCGCTGAAGGATGTCGTCGATCAGCTTGCGTCGTGGCGTAGCGTCGAGCAGCAGCGGGAACAGCAGAAAGTGGCGCTTGATACGGCGCAGGAGGCGTACGACCTCGCACTGATGCGCTATCGCGAAGGCATCGGCAACTATTTGCAGGTGCTCAGCGTTGAAGCGCCACTGCTGGACCAACAAAGCCTTGCGGCGGAGTTGCGCGCGCGACAGCTGGATATTTCGATCGGACTGGTACGTTCGCTTGGCGGTGGTTTCGACACCACGTCGTCGCCGCTGGCGTCGGCCCATTGAAGCGATACAGCGTAGAGACACACGCGAACGAGAACCGACATGACAGCATCCGCTGCAACCCCCTGTTTTTGCGCCCACACACCAAAGCCGCGACCCTCCGTAGTGCGTCGCGCCGCGATGATCGCGGCCGCCGTCGCCCTGGTGGCACTGATCAGTTGGGGAGAGACGTGGGCAATCGAGCATGCTCCGACACTTCTCGAACAATGCAGTCCCGCGATGTCGAGTGGATTGGGGCGCGCATTGGG
Source organism: uncultured beta proteobacterium (assembly GCA_963732105.1). Classification (GTDB taxonomy): domain Bacteria; phylum Pseudomonadota; class Gammaproteobacteria; order Burkholderiales; family Casimicrobiaceae; genus PALSA-1003. The sequence continues at coordinate 143,447 of CAVSYL010000001.1, read as the reverse complement.
CGACGATTGCGGCTACAGCGCCGCGGCTTTTGCTATCGCGCACTAGCGCAAAATAACGCCTTGGCCAAGGACCACCGCCATGCCTGAAGAGACCAATCTAACCACTTCCGCGACGATGCGCAGCAATCGCAAGCGCTGGCTGACCATCGTCGTCCTTGCCTTTGTCGCCATTGGCATCGGCTACGGCGCGTACTGGGCCATTGCGCTGCGCAATCTGCAGTCGACGGACGACGCCTACGTCAACGGCAACATTGTGCAGATCACGCCGCAGATTTCCGGCATCGTGGTTGCGATCGGCGCGGACGATACGCAATTCGTCAAGCAGGGCCAGACGCTGGTGCAACTCGACCAGGCCGATGCGAAGGTCGCGCTCGAGCAGGCCGAAGCACAACTTGCGCGCACGGTTCGTGATGTGCGGACCGTGTTCGCGACATCGTCACAGCTGGAGGCGACCGTCGCCATGCGCCAGACCGAAGTCGACCGCGCCACCGGCGACCTCGCACGCCGCGAAAAGCTGGCGGCATCCGGAGGCGTGTCGGGTGAAGAACTGCAGCACGCGCGCAGCGGGCTCAACACCGCGCAAGCCGCGTTGCTGGTTGCGCAGCAGGATCTACAGGTCAATCGCGCGCGCATCGATCGCACGACGATCGAGAATCACCCCGACGTGCAGAATGCGGCGGCGAAAGTGCGCGAGGCCTTCCTGTTGAAATCCAGAACAGTGCTGCCCGCCCCTGTCAGTGGGTTTGTCGCCAAGCGCGCGGTGCAACTCGGACAACGCGTGAGCCCCGGTACGCCGCTGATGGCGATCATCCCGCTCGACCAGGTGTGGGTCGACGCCAACTTCAAGGAGCCGCAACTCTCGGCGATGCGCGTCGGTCAACCGGTCAAGCTGGTTGCCGATATCTACGGCAGCAAGATCGCATACCACGGCAAGGTTGCCGGTTTTGGCGCCGGTACCGGCTCGGCCTTCGCGTTGCTGCCAGCGCAGAATGCCACCGGCAACTGGATCAAGGTGGTCCAGCGCGTTCCAGTACGCGTTGCGCTCGACCCGCAGGAACTCGCCACGCATCCGCTGCAAGTCGGCCTGTCGATGGAAGCCGAGGTGGATACGAAGAACCGTGACGGCGAGCGGCTGCCGCAGGTCGCGCAGACCGCACCTGCTTATTCCACCGACGTGTTCCATTCGGTTGATGCGGCCGCGGACGAGCATGTCCGGGAAATCATCGCAGGCAATGGCGGCGGTTCGACGCGCATGGCGCAAGGTCCGGCACCGGTTCCAAAGAAACCTACGGCGGTCGTCGAGCAAGCGCCCGAGACGAGTCCGACCAAAGCTGCCGCGACGACGCGCGATCGCGCCCTCTACTAGCGCGCTTCGCCCGCTCGAATCATGGCCGCCCAACGTTCCGTCGCTGGTACGCCGCCGGCAGACGCGCCCGCGCTACTGCCACCGCTGAAAGGCGGCATGCTGGCGCTCGGCACGGTAGCGCTCGCGTTAGCGACATTCATGAACGTGCTGGATACGTCGATCGCCAACGTATCGATCCCGGCGATCTCCGGCGATCTCGGCGTCTCGCCCAACCAGGGCACCTGGGTGATCACGTCGTTTGGCGTTGCCAACGCGATCTCGCTGCCATTGACCGGCTGGCTGACCCAGCGCTACGGGCAGGTCAAGCTCTTCCTGGTGTCGATCGTGCTGTTCGTCCTCGCGTCGATCGCCTGCGGATGGGCGCCCTCGATCGAGACACTGATCGTGTTCCGCGTCATCCAGGGCGCCGTCGCCGGTCCGATGATCCCGCTTTCGCAATCGCTACTGCTGTCGAGTTATCCGAAGGAACGGGCGGGCTCGGCGTTGGCGATGTGGGCGATCACGACGCTCGTGGCCCCCGTCGTCGGACCGCTGCTCGGCGGGTGGATCACCGACAACATCGCGTGGCCGTGGATTTTCTACATCAACATCCCGGTCGGCATCGTCTCCGCAGTCGTGGTATGGCTCATCTACAAGGACCGCGAGACGCCCACCTTCAAACTGCCGATCGACGTCGTAGGTCTTGGCTTGCTCGTGATCTGGGTCGGCGCGATGCAGATCGTGCTCGACAAAGGCAAGGATCTCGACTGGTTCCATTCCGGCCAGATCATCACCTTGGCGATTGTCGCCGTCGTCGGCTTCTCGATATTCATCGTGTGGGAACTGACCGATCAGCACCCCGTGGTCGACCTGCGGTTGTTCGCCCGGCGCAATTTCTGGACGAGCTCCCTTGCAATGTCGATCGCGTACGGTCTGTTTTTCGGCAACCTCGTTCTGCTGCCACTTTGGCTGCAGCAATACATGGGCTATACCGCGACCTGGGCAGGCTGGGTGCTGGCGCCGGTCGGATTGTTCGCCATCCTGCTCACGCCGCTGGTCGGGCGCAACATCACCAAGGTCGATCCGCGCGTCTTCGCCACCGCTGCATTTTCGATTTTCGCGCTCGTGTTGTTCATGCGCTCGCACTTCAACACCAATGCCGACATCGAAACGCTGATGATTCCCACGATCATTCAAGGCATCTCGATGGCAGTGTTTTTCATTCCGCTCATCACGCTGGCGCTGTCGGGATTGTCGCCTGCCCGCATTCCGGGGGCGTCGGGGCTTTTCAATTTCACGCGCATCACCGCAGGGTCGTTCGGTGCATCGATCGCTACGACCTTCTGGGATCGCCGGGCGAGTCTGCATCATGCGCAACTGGTCGAGCGCATCACCGCATACGACCCGACCTCGACGCAGGCGCTGAGCAATATGCAGTCGGGCGGACTCACCAATGCGCAAAGCCTGGAGCGGGTGAACCGTATTATCGATGCACAGGCTTTTTCGATGTCCGCGAACGACGTCTTCTTCGTGTCCGCGATACTGTTCGTCCTGTTGATCGGAGTGATCTGGCTCGCGCGCCCGGTCAAGGGTGGCGGCGCCGCTGGAGCTGCCAGTGCCGCGCATTAACCGGCGCTCGCCAACCTGGGTGATAGATCGGGTCGGCTATAATCGCGCCGCATGCATGTGACGCACGGGCCTGTAGCTCAGTTGGTTAGAGCAGAGGACTCATAATCCTTTGGTCGCTGGTTCGAGTCCAGCCGGGCCCACCCAAAGAATCAGGTCCATTCCGGACGCACGGGTAGCATGGGTCTTGATGATCCCCGGACTCGAGCCATGCGAACAAATGCCAGCGCGGCTGTGCGAGCAGCATCGGATCGAGTGGTCTGCACGCACATCCCGCCAGTGTCTCAAGGGGGCGACGCGATGTCATGTCGTCAGGCGACGACTCGTGCTTCCAGGCGTGGTCAACAGTGCGGGAACAACGGAACATTGTGCGGCGGCTTGGGTCTTACCGGCAATGAACACATCCACGCTATTCCTCGTTGTTGTCCTTGCATTTGTGACCGGCGGTTTGTCCGGATTTTTCCTCGCGGCGCTGCTCCAGATGGGCCGCAACAGTAGCGAGCGCAGACCGACGCTCGATGGCAGGGGCCTGCATCCGCTGGATCTGCCCACGCACTAAGTGGCCGGCCGACGCCTGAGCACGAGTGCAGCTAGCGATTGGTTGCAGCGCTGTCGAGCGCCCCGTTGTGTTGAGGAGTTACGAGGGGTTACGCGCCCGAGTGCGCACTAATGGGATATTGCGCCCTTCCCAACCCGCGACGAAGGTGGGGGTTGCGCCGAGGAGCAAGATATCGCTCCAACAGTACCCGCATCGTCGCATAGCAAAGCACCAGTAGCCCAAACACTATAAGCGCACCGACAATGCTTCCAAGAAATGCTGCAAAGACTGACCACGCCGAAATCATCACTGCTCCTTTCGCCGCACTTGGATCCGGGTTCGTAGAACCCGCAAGGCGCAAGTAGGCTGTTGGCAAATGCTGTAGTTCACTCGCCGATTGCGTCACACGAGGAAGGATCTCCGGAAACTCGCATCAGGGTGACGAGCAGAATGCCCGACCAACCGACGCCCAATACAGCGGCGATCACCCACCAGGTCAAATGCATGGCAACCTCCTGCGACGTTGTGACAGCTTCATAGTGCGCGTTGGCACCGAGGCGAACAATCAGCGCAAGTCCGATAATCACGTAGGACGAACGACAGACCAGAGCGCCGTGCGTTGCACGATGCGGCTGTCGTTCAATCTTGCTGGAACTCGCTCTGCGTCGCTGGCGAACTCGGAGTGCCGTGGCTTTCAGGCAGACGGTAGGCGCGCAAAACGAGCATCGGGTCGCTTGTAACCACTGCTCTTACGGCGTGCGAAGTATCCATCCACTACACACTCCGTTCGCGCGAGCGTGGCGCCTGGGAGGAATACCTGCCCGTGTTAGAAGTGCGAAAAAAGGCCTACCAAAATGATGATTGGAATCGGTACGCCAAGTACCCACAGAAGTATCGAACGCATGAATGGCTCCGTTGGTAAGTGTCGTGCCAGTCTATTGAAGACCCTGTGATGATCTACCGAGCGCTGGCAACGATTTACTGGGCGGCACCGAAAACGCGGTCGCGTTGCCGTCCACCGATCGTGGCCGCAAAGCTCGCGCAGAAAGCGCCCACGAGTAGCGCCACAAAGGTCCAGAGCGACGTCTTGGCAGCGCCTTGCCGCGCTTCGTCCGCGGCAGTACGCGCCGCGAGCTCGGCCTCCGCCGCGAGGTTCTTGGCCTGCGCGTACACCGCGTCAACGCGCAATTCAGAATCGGACTGAGTCATGCCGGTCCTCGCCGCAACTACTTGCGCCACGTAGGTTCGATCGGCGGCTGGAAGCGAGCCTTTTCGAACCGCCTCCGCCAGTATCCGCTCGACTTCCGGGCGCAGGCTCTGAGCTGAATCCGGCCCGGCGCGATCGTTTCGAAAGAGCGAGTCCGTCAAATACACGCTGGAACCGGATGCTGTTGATTGTCCCGGAGATACTTGCCGGGGAGCGCCGCTAGTGACGTTCATAGCCGTCGCCGGGGCAGACAATGAGCCGACTTCGATGGTTCCGACTGCCGCCGTGCCGCCCAATTTCGCAACCGACCCGACGATTGACGATGCGGCGGACGCCAGGAATACCACCGTGATCACGACACCCACGGCCCAAACAAGAAAACCGTGCGCCGTGTCACGAAAATACACTTCGTCGCTGTGAACGGCGGTCCATTTGGTACGCAACCGCCCCGCGAGATAACCGCCCAGACCTGAGGCAACGGCCTGAGTGACGACCAGCCACACGATCGCGGCGGCGCCGATCGTCGCTGTGGTGGCCCCGGCGCCGACCCAGGGCGAAACGGAGGAAAGCCCGAGTCCGACGCCCAGAATCGTCAAGATCAGCGTAAGCGATGCTGCGACAAAAGCACCGCCGATGACGGCGCTCCACGACACGCCCGAGGTGGACGATTCCTTGGCAGGGGGCGCCTCGGTGAAATATTCAGGCCGTAGTGCTTCGCGAGGGATGGCAGGATTGTTCATGATGTTGGTGTCTCATCGATCTTGTTTGCGGCACGGAGCGAAGGCTACCGCGTAGGCACTTGTCAGGATGCACTGGTCAAGAAGCACTTGTCAGGATCCACGTCTCAGGACAAACTGATGTTGTAACGAAGGCATGTTGCGCAGAATCAGACACCGTCCGATTTAAGTGTAGGACGGCACCGCATTCAGCGTGTGCGTCGATGTAGGAGCCGTGCCTACACGCTAATCAGCCGCTGTCCGACTGACGCGTGAGACACCTTCGCCCATGATGGTATTGTGTGAACACCACATTATTCGCATCGACCCGAATTGACCGTCGTCATCCAGGAGACGTTCGTGGACCACAACGGTGCTCTGCTTGGGCTCGAACTCGCAGCTGTTGCGATTGTCGTCTGCGTCCGCTACTTGGGAAGCACCGGAACCACCGGCAATCGGTAGTCGAGCGATACCTGCGTCGAACGGCGCCGCAGGTATTACATGCGGCGACGTCAAGTGACAACGCGTGGATTAGCCTCATGACAACCCGTGCGCTGGTCTTGTAACGCGAAACTCGGCCAGGACGCGATGGAAAAATCGACTCTGCGCCTGGCACTGCGCTTCCTGGTTCCGTTGCTCGTTGCCCTAAGCGCATTCGCGTGGGCGGCGGTGTTGCTTACCGATGTGCTGATGACTCGATGGTTTGTCCGCGATCTCGAAATCAGGTCGAGCCTTATCGCCGCAACCATTCAGGGACCGCTCGATGCAATGCTTATGACGGGATCCGAATCGGCGCTCCCGACATTTTTCGACAAGCTTGCCCACGACGAAAGACTGTATGCGGTAGGCCTCTGTCAGGCGCCTTATCTTGCTGCGCCGGTCAGTTCTTCCAATTTTCCGCCAGAGCTTCTGAATTGCGACGAGTGGGCCCGAGCCGGCGGCGAAACCTCAAAGACGGTACGCACCGCCCGCGGCACATTGAACGTCGCAGTGCGGCCGATAGCATTGACCACCGGCGACGGCGCAAGGCTCGTCGTCGTTCATGACATGAATTTCGTCGATCGCCGCAGCGAAGAAACGAGACGCTATCTGTTCTATTTCTTTTTGGCCCTCGGAGCCTGCGTTGCGCTGATCACCGTGACAATCGTGCAAGTTTCGTGGCGGGGTTGGGTCAGCGGATTGCGCGCCCTCTTGCGCGGTGACGGCACTGTGCGCCATTCGGGCGCGGAAACTGCACCGGAACTTCGCCCCATTGCACGCGACGTCACCCAGTTGTTGCGCGAGCTCGAGCACCTCTATCGGCCCACAGACGACAACCAACAGCGGTGGAACCCGGAGACCCTGCGTGCAACACTGCGTGGGGAACTTCGCGGCAACGACATCATCGTCGTGTCCAACCGCGAGCCCTACATTCACGATCGAGTCGGCGATGCTATTCAGGTCCGCCGACCGGCAAGCGGACTCGTGACCGCACTGGAGCCGGTGATGCGCGCCTGCTCGGGCACCTGGATCGCCCAGGGCAGTGGCTCCGCGGACCGGGAAACGGTTGACCGCTACGACCGGGTCGCCGTACCGCCGGGCCGCCCGACTTATCGCATTCGCCGCATCTGGCTGTCGCCCGACGAGGAAACCGGTTTCTATAGTGGCTTCGCCAACGAGGGGCTGTGGCCGCTTTGCCACATCGCACATGTGCGCCCGACATTCCGAATGCGGGATTGGGAATACTACCAGCTGGTCAATGCCAGGTTTGCCGACGCGGTCGTTCGCGAAGCCACCAGCGACGATCCGATCGTCCTGGTGCAGGACTACCACTTCGCACTTTTGCCGCGCATGATTCGTGAGCGACTCCCGAACGCTACGATCATATCGTTCTGGCACATCCCGTGGCCCAATCCCGAAGTCTTCGCCATTTGCCCGTGGCGCAAGGATATTCTGGAGGGACTGCTGGGCAGCAGTATCCTGGGCTTTCACACGCAGTACCACTGCAACAATTTCCTCGATACGGTCGACCGCTTTCTCGAGGCACGCGTCGACCGCGAGCGCTTCAACGTCACGTATCGCGGCGAAGTTACCGCGGTACACGCATACCCCATTTCGATCGAATGGCCGCCGGAGCCGCTTGCCACGGCAAAGGCGGTGCCAGCGGCGCGGGACGACGTCCGCGCCAGATTGGGCCTTCCTCGCACGCACAAACTTGGCGTCGGCATCGAGCGCCTGGATTACACGAAAGGAATCATCGAACGGTTCAATGCCGTTGAGCGCCTGCTGGAAATGCATCCACAGTGGATCGGACAAGTCACGTTCGTGCAGATTGCCTCCCCAAGTCGCGGAACGATTGGCGAATACCGCGCGTATTCAGAGCGGGTGGACGCGCGAGCGCGCGAGATCAATGCGCAATTTGCGGATGCGGACACGCCCCCGATCATCCTGCTTGTCGAGCACCACTCGCAGGAGGCGGTTTACGAATATCATCGCGCCGCGGATTTTTGCTTTGTGAGCAGCCTTCACGATGGCATGAACCTGGTGGCGAAGGAGTTTGTCGCCGCCCGGGACGACGAGCAGGGCGTGTTGATCCTCTCCCAGTTTGCGGGAGCGTCGCGCGAACTGTCGGAGGCGCTGATTGTCAACCCTTACGATGCCGATCAGTGTGCGCTAGCTTTGCAGACTGCCTTGACCATGTCCCCTGACGAACAGCGTGACCGAATGCGCCTGATGCGCAGCGTGGTGCGCGAATTCAACGTATACCGGTGGGCGGGCCGCATGCTTCTCGACGCGAGCGCGATGCGGCAGCGACGCCGCTTCGCGACTGCCACCACAGCGGAGACACGCTCGCTGGTCCGATGACAATCGTGCAACGCGGTGATTCGATCCCGCCCCCTAGACCTTCTCGACGCTACGTCCGTCCGCACCCTCCGTCATTGCATCCAGACGAGGCGGTGTTCCTCGATATCGATGGCACATTGGCCGAATTTGCCGCGACGCCGCAGGAGGTACGGATCGACCGTCAATTGGTCGAGGCCTTGCCGTTGTTGCGCGCGAAGCACGGTGGCGCACTTGCGCTTGTTACAGGTCGATCGATTCCGGACGTCGACCGCATGTTTCCGGGACTCGACCTGGCGGTCGCCGGGCAGCACGGTTGCGAACGTCGCGACGCGTCGGGCACCGTACATCTGCACGCACCGGACCCTGCCATGCTTCAGCAGTTGCGTGAATTGTTCTCTGCGTTTGCCGCGCGGCATCCCGGCGTGCTGTTCGAAGACAAGGGTGCGACCGTTGCTCTCCATTACCGGCAACAACCGCAGTTGGCCGAGGAAGTGCATTCGGTCGCGCGGTCAACCTTCGATGCGGCAGGCGTGGAAGGCTACAAGCTCTCGGAGGGCAAGCAACTCGTCGAAATTCGGCCCGATGGAAGCGACAAGGGGAAAGCGATCGCCGATTTTATGAGCGAGTTCCCGTTCGCGGGGCGCAAAGCCGTTTTCATTGGCGATGACGTCACCGACGAAGACGGCTTCGCGGCGGTGGCTGCGATGGGCGGATGGTCAGTGAAAGTGGGCCGTGGGCGCACGTGCGCGCGCTATCGACTGCCCGATATCGCGGCTGCGCGCCGTTGGCTGCTGATCGGCCTGTCGATCGAGTCCGGCAACAAGGGCTGAGGCGTGCGCAATCTTGATCTCGCCCTGATAGGCAACGGCCGCATAGGTCTGCTAGTGGACGCCAATGCGACGTTCGTATGGGGCTGCTTTCCTCGGTTTGATGGCGACGCAAAGTTTTGCGCGTTACTCGATACGGCGGTAGACGACAAAGCGCAGGGTCTGTGGTCCATCGAATTGGTGGACGGTACCAGCGCAACGCAAAAGTACGTCAGAAATACCGCGGTGCTCGAGACACGTCTTGCCGACCGGCACGGTGGCGTTGTCGAGGTCACCGATTGCGTTCCGCGTTTCCATCAGTATGGACGCCTGTTTCAGCCGATGACCGTCGTGCGGTCGCTACGGCGTGTCTCAGGAAACCCGCGCGTGATCGTGCGACTTCGCCCCAGCGATGCGTTTGGGCGGTCACGCCCGGAACGAACGATGGGGAGCAATCACGTCCGTTACGTCGGCGCGGATCTGACACTGCGTCTGACCACCGACGTGTCGCTGACGGCGATTCTCGAGGAACGTGCTTTTTTCCTTGACGATTCCGCCACGCTCATACTCGGCGCCGACGAAACCGTCACCGATGACGTCCACGTCGTGGGCCGCTATGTGACCGAGCAGACGCAGACGTATTGGCGGGGATGGGTGCGTCGGCTCGCCATTCCTTTCGAATGGCAGGATGCGGTCATTCGTGCGGCGATCGCGTTGCAGCTCAATACCTTCGACGACACAGGCGCCATTATTGCGGCGATGACGACATCGATCCCCGAAGCCCCCGATTCAGGTCGCAACTGGGATTATCGCTATTGCTGGCTGCGTGACAGTTACTTCGTCGTCAATGCACTGAATCGGCTCGGTGCCACCGAGACCATGGAACACTATTTGCGCTACATCATCGACATCGCCGCGACCGCGAGCGAGTCCGGCTTGCAGCCGGTCTATCGCATCAATGGCGACGCGGCGCTGGCGGAGCGCGAGGAACACGCGCTCGCGGGATATCGCGGGATGGGACCGGTGCGCGTCGGCAACGACGCCTTCCGTCAGGTTCAGCACGATGTCTATGGCTCGGCCGTACTCGCGGCGACCCACCTGTTTTTCGACGAGCGTCTCGCGCAGCCAGGCAACGTCGAGTTGTTCGAGCGCCTCGAGCCCCTCGGGCGTCTTGCCGTTGCCGTGCACGACCGTCCTGACGCGGGCATTTGGGAACTTCGCGGAACGGCACGTGTGCATACCTATTCCAGCGTAATGTGCTGGGCGGCTTGCGATCGATTGGCGCGCATTGCCGACAGGTTGGGTTTGAAGGAACCGAGTTCGAGGTGGCGCCAAGATGCGAACAGGATCCACGATTTTGTCACGGCGCATTGCTGGAACGAAGAACGTAAATCCTATGTCGGGGCCACGGGTGGAACGGAGCTGGACGCAAGCCTGCTGCTGCTTGCGGAACTCAATTTCACCACGCCCGACGATCCGCGTTTCGTCGCCACGGTTGAAGCGATCGAGCGGGAGCTCAAGCGGTCCGACTATGTATTCCGCTACATGGAGCACGACGATTTCGGCGTTCCACAGAACGCGTTCGTCGTCTGCACATTCTGGCTGATCGATGCCCTCGCCTCGATTGGCCGTACCGAAGATGCGCGCCACCTTTTCGAAAATCTGTTGGCCAGGCGCAGCCATTGCGGCCTCCTTGCCGAGCATCTCGATCCCGCCACCGGCGAGGCCTGGGGCAACTTCGTCCAGACCTACAGCATGGTTGGTTTGATCAACTCGGCCATCAGGCTTTCCATGCCCTGGGACGATGCGTTCTAGCCCTTCGATGGCGCGATTGCGTCGCCACAACGCATTCGCTCTAACGGCTGGCTTCGGATTCCGCGGCGTCAAGAGGTGACGCCGCCGACGTGACGGGCGCCGCGACTTCCGACAGCGCGAGCGTCACGAGTATGCCAGCCCCGCGCCCAAGCAGCCCTTCGGTAAGGCGCAACGTGCCCCCAAAGGCTTCGGCCCGCTCGCGAATCCCCAACAGGCCATGGCTTCCTTTCTTGCCGCTGGCGCCATGGCCCATGCCGACGCCGTCATCTTGCACCGACAATTCGACGAATCCATGCTCGACCGTGAGTGAAAGTCGGGCCCTGGACGCTTGAGCATATTTGACGACGTTCGACAGCGACTCTTGCACGATCCGGAACATCGCAATCGCGGCGTCCTCGACAAAGAGCGGCAGTTCATCGGAGAACGCGCGTTCGCATTGAATCGCAGTCGTCGTCTCGAACTGGGCACAGTAGGCATCGAGCGCGCCCGCCAGCCCGAGTTCCCGGATCATCACCGGACGCAGGTCGGAGATAATCCGCCGGCTGATCTGCGTCGTCGCCATCAACGTATCGGACAGTCGTCGCGCCAGCGCAGCAAGATCGGTCGACGGCGTCTCAGCGAGACGCCGGGCGATCACCGTAAGATCCATCATCGCCACAGACAGGTGTGCGCCGAGTTCGTCGTGCAGTTCGCGCGCAAGACGGCTTCGTTCAATTTCGGCGACGCGAATCAAATGCCGATTCAGTGCCCTTAGCTGCGCAGTACGCTCTTCCAGTGCGGTAGTACGCTCCGCGACCTGTTCGGCCAGCGTGATGTTGAACTGCTCGAGCGCAATCTCAACCACCTTGCGATCATCGATGTCGATGGCGGCGCCCAACCACATGAGCGTATTGCCGTCTTGATTGTGCAAAGGGCGTGCACGCGCAAGATGCCAGCGATAGGTACTGTCCTTGCCGCGGCGCAAACGAACCTCGGCATCGAAGGGACGGTCGCGTGATATTGCTCGATCCCATGCTTCGGTGACTGCGGCACGGTCTTCGACGTGGACCACCGATGCGGCGCCGGCGGCCATGGTCTGCTCGAGATTCATGCCCGTGTATTCGATCCATTGCTGATTGCAGAAGGTCATCTGGCCACGCAGATCCGCCGTCCAGATCATCTGCGGTGAAACTTCCGTCAGGATGCGATAGCGCTCTTCGCTTGCACGAAGCTGGGCTTCGGCCTGCAAGCGCAGATTGAAGTAGCGTCGGGTCGCCCAGTAAAGGGCGAATATCGCAAGCAGGGAAAGGCAACTGGCGATGATCACGGACGCCTGCGTGTAGAACTGCGCCCGCTCGAACGCTTCGGCGAGGCGTTGGCGCAGGACGGATTCGCGCACGTGCATCGATTCAACCTGGGCGCGGATCGCGTCCATGACCAGTTTTCCGGGCGTATCCTGCGTACTCTCCGTCGCCGCCGGCCTTGCGCCGAATGTGTCTGGCGAAGCGATGGACGCGTCCAAGATGGTCCATTTGTCGGCGACCAGGCCGCGCAGGACGTCGACATCGTCTTGCTGCGCACGATCTCCGGCGATAAGCGTGGCAATGTCGGCGAGCGCCTCTTGATAGTGCGCCTTGGCGTTGTAGTACGGCGGGAGCATCGAGTCACGCCTGATCAGCTCATAGCCCCTCACAGCGGTCTCGGCATCGACCATCAATGCCTGCAGGCGATCGAGCGCACGTTCTGCGGCAACCGTCGCCTCGAGATGATCGCGGGCGGCATTCTGATTGTCGGCCATGATGCGATACGCGATGTTCAGTGCGGCGATGAACGACACCGCGAGTGCGACCGCACCGATGATTTGCCACGGTAGGCTTTTTGGAGCGCCGGTCAACGAAATCGCAGGGTGCGCTGCGCCGGGGGACCTGGGTCGTTGCGATTCCATCGGCAATTACCTTACATGAGCTACGCAGCGGCGCCAACTGGCCGTGGCAGGGTCCTGGCAAACGCGACGCGATCGGCGAGCGAGTGTCCGAAGCGCGTTATTTCCTGCTGCCGGTTCGCGTGCGGCCGCGATGGCTATTGCAGCGCCGGACTTCGAAATGTCAGTGGATAGAGCGTACCGCTGCCATCCATGTCGCCGGTTTTTGAATAAAGAAGCGGACTTGCGCCGGCGTCCTGAATGCCGCCGTCTACAACTTCGCCCAGGATGATGCGATGGTCCCCGGCCGGCCACTCACCGGCGGTCTCGCAGTCGAAGAATGCCAGCGCGTTATCCAGAATGGGCGCGCCTCGACGTCCAGGGTGCCACGGGTGCCCCGCAAGTTTGTCGTCCGGTCTGGCTGATTGTGTACCAAAGTGGCGAGCCAGGTCGCGTTGATCCTGCTTGAGCACGCTCACCGCAAAAGACGATCCTCCGCGCATCAATCGATACGCGGCGTGCTCGGGGTTCACACCCACCAGGACGAGCAGAGGCGAGTACGAAATCTGCATTACCGATGCCGCGGTGAATGCACTGCGGCGGCGACCGTGCGCGACCCCGATAACATATACGCCGAGCGAGAGTTGACGGAACAGCGAGGGGATATCGGGCGCCGGGGGATTCATTGCCATGCGCACGCGTGCCTAGCGGGAACTGTTCTTGTGCGCGTGATTATGAACTGGCATGCCTACCTGAGCTCTGGCGCCTATGCGAGCTGCCGACGGTAGTGGGTGAAGCATTTCCCTCCTGACTCTCTCGAATGTCTTCCTCAGGTCCGTATCGGCGCTGGCAACATAGCGAAACGAGGGATCAAGAAGCGATTTCATCGAACCTCCCGCACATTCAGGCAACCAAGCAGAGGGTAGTCGAGCTGGATGCGATTTCGTATCGGGCAACGTCCTATTCATGTGTAGCCGTTTGGCCAGCGTCCGTAGGACAAATGCCGACGTGGACCGTTTCCAACATTCCTACAAAACTATCCGCATTGCGCTTATAGGCGCAACGCCCAGCAGCGTCGACTATTCTAGTCGTCTCGTGATGCGCGACGAACGACTGCAGCAATCTGGAGACGCGGCAGTACTTCATATCAACTAGAGGAGAAATCATGGTTACTCAGACAAGCATGTCCGGAGCAACTTCGGGGCGCAGCAGTGGCGCTCAGATCATCAAAGACGGCACCAGGACGTCCAGCGGTCCGGGACCGGAAGTCATGGACGCCAAGACATTGACGGGTGACAGCGTCGTGAATACTGCAGGTGATGACCTTGGCAAGATTGAAGCCATCATGCTGGATGTCACTTCCGGCCAAATCGCCTATGCGGTCCTTTCGTTTGGCGGTTTTCTTGGGATGGGCACGAAGCTCTTTGCCCTTCCCTGGGGGGCACTGACGCTCGACGCTGTGGACAAGCGCTTCATCCTTGACGCCACCAAGGACAAGCTCGAGAACGCCGAGGGCTTCGACAAGGATTCCTGGCCTTCGATGGCGGATCCGGCATGGGCCGAGCGGATTCACGCGTACTATAATGTGTCCCCGTATTGGCATCAGGAAAGTGGGAGTGTGGATGCACGGCGTTCCGCGGAAACAACGTTAACGCAGAATCGTGACGGGAGAACAGTCCCATACTGAGTTCGAACGGTTTCCTGCCACCTTGGCGCGCAATCCGGCGCAAGGCGGCACACAGGTTCCGTGCGCGCGAGGACTCCCAGGTGGGTCCCCGCGCGCTTCGTTCCACTTGCAGCTCAGGGAGAGAGCAATGAGCACAAAACCGTTTCTGACAGACGTGAAGACCTTGCGCAAACGCGCCCGCCAGCACATCGAGGAAGGCGCAGTGACATCCAGCTACGGCGGTGACACAACCACGGCCATCAAGGTGCTCAACGATGCGCTAGCAACGGAAATCGTATGCGTGCTGCGTTACAAGCGACACTACTTCATGGCGAAAGGCATTCATGCCGCGCCTGTCGCAGCGGAATTCCTGGAGCATGCCACCGACGAACAGGCGCACGCCGACCGGATTTCCGAGCGCATCGTGCAATTGGGCGGGGCGCCGAATCTTTCGCCCGAGGGATTGCTTACGCGCAGCCACACCGAATACGTGGATGCAGGCGACGATCTGGTGGAAATGATCAAGGAAAATCTTGTCGCGGAGCGAATCGCGGTCGACAGCTACCGGGAGATTGCAACTTATTTTGCGGCGTTTGATACGACCACGCGCAAGATGATCGAGGAAATACAGGCGGAGGAAGAAGAACATGCCGACGATCTCGCCGACTTGCTGAAGGGATTGCCGAAAGATTTCAAGCGCTGACCGGTAACGGAATCGTCACCACGACGGATGTGCCGGCGCCCGGCTCCCCTGAGACCGAGAGCGAGCCACCGAATTGTTCGGTTCGCTCACGCATTCCGCGTATGCCATGCGAAGTAGGCTTGCGCATATCCAGGGCAGCGATACCGATGCCGTTGTCGCGAATCTGCATTACATATCCGCCGTCCGTCTGCGCCAGGGAAATGTCGACGCGGGTCGCGTTGGCGTAGCGACTGACGTTGGTCATCGTTTCCTGAAAGATCCGAAACAGCACCAAGGCGCGGTCGCGGTCGATGTCGAGGTCGGATTCCGGAAGCTGCAGATTGAACACGGTCTCAGAATGCTTCCTGTATTCGCCGACTTGCCATCGCATGGCGGACGCAAGCCCGAGATCGTCGAGGATGCTCGGGCGCAGATCCGTGACAATCTTGCGCGTGGCGGCCACGGCGTTCTGAACCAGCGCCAGCATCGCGGCGTACTTTTTGCGCGCGCTTTCGGGGGCGGCGGCTTGGTGGTCGATGAGCCAATCCAAATCGATGCGCAGCCCCGTCAATGTCGATCCGAGTTCGTCATGAACCTCGCGGGCAATGCGCGCTTTCTCTTCCTCGCGAATGGTTTGCAGGTGGCGTGAAAGCGACCGCGACTCCTCGCGCGAGCGCTCGATTTCCAATTGGGCGAGGCGGCCTTGGGAATCGTCAAATACCACGCCGTCCCACAGCGTCGTACCCTTTTCGTCGACGCGAGGTTTGGCACGGATCGTCACCCATTTCTCGGCGGCTTCATGCGGAGGTTGCAGACGCCCCGCCCAATTCCACGTCGTCAGGCGTTGCGCAGACTCGTTGAGCGTTGCCAGCAGATTGGCGCGGTCCGCCTGGCTCAGCAGGTCGAAGAACGAGGCGGCATTCGCGATGAGGATGTCCGGGTCCCGTCCAGTGACCGCCAGGCTTCCCTGGCTTACATATAGAAACTGCGGCGCGGCGCCTTCATCGCGCTTCATCTTGAATACCATGCCTGGAACGTTGGTCGTAATTCTCTGATAGCGCTCTTCACTTTCCTTGAGCGCCTCTTCCGTCGCGCGCCGTGCCGTGTTGTCGTAGCAGGAACAGAGGTAGCCCGCGAACTGACCCTGCAGATCATGATAGGGCCTGCCGCTGCAAATCATCGATCCATAGGTGCCGTCGGCGCGTCGCAGGCGAAATTCAAGTTCGAAAGGCTGTCGAGTCGGGAAGAGATGCTCGATGTTCTCGCGCCACGCCGCGCGGTCGTCGGGGTGAACGGAGTCCAGCCATCCAGCACCGCTTTGGTCGTCCATCGGATGGCCGGTATAGTCGAGCCACGCCTGGTTCAGGTAATCGCAGGCGCCTTCGGCATCGGATCGCCAGACGAGGTTGGGAAAGCTCGAAAACAGCGAAAAATAGTGATCGCGTGCCCGTTCGGTCTGCTCGCGCATTTCAATGCGCAGCGTCGCGTCTCGTGTCACAACCGCGAAGCCTTGCATCTGAGCCTGTTCGTCGCGAATCGCGGAAATGATGTCGTCCGCGCAATATCGAGTTCCATCCTTGCGCAAGTGCCAGCATTCTTCCTCGAACCATCCACGGCGCGTGGCCACGATCAGTTCGTTCTCGGGAGGCACGTCACGATCGGGCGGATAGAGGACGGAAAAGTGCTGCCCTAAAACCTCCTCCGCGCTGTATCCGTTGAGTGTCTGCGCGCCCTTGTTCCAGCTCGCGATCAGACCTTCGGGGTCGAGCATATAAATCGCGCAGTCTTTGACCGAGCTAATGATCAGTTGCGTGCGCTGCTCGCTTTCTCGCAACTTCTGCTCCGCCCGATGCCGTTTCGCATTGTCCTGCGTCAGACGCACATTGGCTTGATTCAGGTCCCGCGCACGGCGCCGCGCTGCCTGGTAGAAATACGTGGCCATCGCCAACAGAATGGAAAGTGCGGCGCCGAGGGCCAACCCGACCTGCGGCAATGGCGAGCGCGAGCTTTCGACATATTCCTGCGTGGGCGTGACGCGGAGCAACCAGCGGGCGTTCTCGACCTCCACGGGCAATTCCTGCGTCCAGTCGCCGGATGCTCTCGCCGAATCCCCCGAGACCGTCTGCACTACTTCTCCGTCCTCGAGAAGCTCGAAGTAATTGTCGGCGTAACGGCCGTCCAGCATTGACCGAAGCCAGTTGTTGCGCCCGAGTACCCCCGACACCATGCCGCGATACTCGTCGCCTTGGAAGAGCGGTACATAGACGATGACCCCATTGCCCCCGATGATCAGTTCCGTAAAACGGCTGAGCGTCGACTTGCGGGTCTTGATGGCCAGATCGACCGCGGGGCGCCGCTTGGGGTCCGAGCGGATGTTGAAGCCCAAAGCGTTGCTCGGTGGTGCAATCCAGCGAATGACGAAATCCGGGCCGGACCAGGCCAGCGATTGATATTCGCCGATGTCACCGAGGATGGACTCGCCCTCACGCTGCCAGACGTCCGCGTTGAACGAATGTATCGACATGCGCTCGGCAAGTCGCTCCAGCACGTCGATACGCGCACGCAAGTCGCGCTCGATCGCACCACGCGCCGCGGCCGCCACCAGTTGCGTACCATGGCGCACATAGCGAGTCTCCTGCGCCAACCCGGCGCGCCAGACGACGAGCACGCACACGAATACCGCCAATCCGACGATTGCCGGGGCGAATCGCCCGAGCGCCACGCGCTCATTTGCGCTGCCCGCCAGTATGTAAATCAGAAAGACGGTTCCAAGGAGCAGGAACAACAGCGAGCTGATGCGCTCATCGCCATCCAACTGCAGCGACTGCGCGGCGAGGGTGCTCCCGCTCCAAGCACCAAACGCAACGAGCAGCGAAAGCGCCAATACGATCGACGTCAGCACCGCCAATGCTACGGAACGCCCGGGAGTGCGATGCGATTCGGGCGCCAGAAGGGCAAGCGCCGTTCCAAAGACCAGCGCGATGAGCGCCACCAGGACGCCCATCGCATTGTATTCACCCGTGGCAAACGCCAGCCAGGGATTGGCCAACAAAGGGTGGACCGAGACTGCCTGCGGAAACAGATATCCGGCAATGCGCAGGCCGCTGATCAGTATCGCAGCGATAGCACATAGTCTGGCGACGGTGTGCAGGCCACCGGCGTACACCATGAGCGATGCGCCGCACAGGAGTGCAACCCACGCGGTGTCGTACTGAAGCCGCGCGATGCCAGGCAACTGCAGGAATGCCGGACCATTGTGATAGCTCACCAGCACGGAAATGGCCAGCACGACAACCATCAGGCCAATAGCGAGCAGGAGTGCAGCTACCCAAAAGTCGGAGCGGGGGGACGATTCGGCTCTTGCGGATACGGACATCACGGTGCCTGGAAATCGCGGGGCGCGACGACCCGCGAGAACAAGCGGCCGTCAACGGTGCCCGCAACAATCATACCTTGATATAGGGGCACCGCATGATATCGGACGACTGCACTCTGACTCCCCAGGTCCGACACCAATTCCGGCCACGCCCAGCCAGGGAGCAGTTAGCCGATCGCGAGTGTGCGCACCGGGACCACCAGTTCGCAAGCGTAAGTGAATGTACCCCGGCTCAAGGCATTCGATTGTAGGTACCCGTCCGAATCGGCTGTAGGAGAAATCGGAAGATCAGAAAACGAGTCTGGAGGTTTGTGCCGGACTACGGCGGCACAATACATAAGGACGAATTACTGCGGCAATCGCCACACCGCCATTGACCGACGACGCTTTTGCCTCGCCGGTCACGGCAGTCGCTTTGGCTCAACGACTTCGGCTATTTGTCCTTGCCGATTTGATTGCCAACGACGCCACCTACTGCGCGCCACCTACGGTGCCGAGAGCACTGCCGCCTGTCAGCACGGCGCCGCCGACCGCCCCGACACCCGCTCCGACAACGGTATCCGTATCCCGCGTTGTCATGCCGCCGCAGCCTGGCAGGGACGACGCAGAAACGCATCCTGCCAACGTAAGTGCAGTCAACGTTCGATTCATTGTCGCTCTCCTGTTCTGATTTTACGACGTCAAAGCCGTGGTTCAGGCTGCTCGATCAAACTACGCCCATCACGGCCAGCACGATAAGAACAATCAACACCAAGCCCAAGCCGCCGCTAGGGTAGTAGCCCCATCCCGTGCTGTACGGCCACGTGGGCAAGGCGCCCACCAGGAGCAGGATTACCAGAATCAACAGAATCGCGCGCATGCTGCCTCCTTGATTTGATTTGAATCACATACGGCTTGGGACAACCCTGATCGGGCGAAAGTGTGCAATTCGACAGACGCGTTCGCCCGCCTTCGCGGCGAGCGACGCTGTCTATCTAACGTCATTTTTGGCGGGTTTGCCGATCCGCGTCGTCGACTGCCTGCTCGACGTCTCCGATTCCTTTCTGCACCTTCCCTGCCACCTGCTTGGCAGCACCCTTCGCCTGCTGCTCTTTGCTGCCAGTCAGTTCACCAACCTTCTGCTGCACCTTGCCTGCGACGTCCTTGGCGGTGCCCTTGATCTGATCTCGGTTCATGGCGACTCCTATTCAATCCGCGGATATCCGCGTGAAGCATCGTAGAGCCGAGGTAAGGTTTCCCGTATCAGCGCATGGCTGAATGCGATGTAGGAGAAAGTGGCAGCGCGGCGCTCGCGTTAGCGAGATGCTTTCGCTGGTCACGCAAAGACGCAGTCCTACATGCGAATCAGGTTTTGTCCGATTTATTGCGTCGCTCCGTGCGCTCAGGATGCAATCGTGACAGGTATCGGGTTCCTGCGATTAACGCAAAGGGGGATTCATGCAATCGACGGCAAGCAGTGCGAGCGTTTTCTATGTGTCGCCCACCCCGCAAGGGGCATGGGCGGTGTTTGGCTCGGAGATATCGCCGCCATTATCGACATTCGCCGCGCGCGTCTCGGCCGTGGTATTTGCATGCGACCAAGCTGATCGCGCGCACCTTGGAGAAGTGCAAGTCCTCGCCGCCGACGGTTCCGTCGAGGAGTACCTGATTCGGGAGTCGTTGTCGGAAGACCGGCCCGCCTATAGACGCGCGCTGTCCCCAATAACCCGCTCAGAAAACGCGTCCAAACTAGGTCTGCGCGATCCATCAGCGATCCAAGGATGCTAATGCGATGAACCTCACCTTGAGCATCGGGCCGCTTGTTTCGCTCATCGCGGGATTGTTGATCCTAATGTTGCCTCGGTTATTGAACTATATCGTCGCCCTTTACCTGATCGTCATTGGTTTGCTGGGCCTATTCGGAGGCAATTTCCACGTGAAATAACAGATGTGCGTTGAAACTGGACTCATGTCCGTTCCAGCGCCGACGAACCTGGAGACTTGGAGAAATGAACACCATGGATAGAATCACAGCTTACGGCAGCGGTGCTGCCGGCCCCGACACATCATCGAACCTCGCCACTTCAAAGGTGGACGCAGCAACAATGGCAGCACATCAGCTTACCGACAAGATCGCGGACAAGGCCACAGTTCATGTCGATCGCCTAAGTGGCGTGGTGCATCGTGCGGTCAATAGCGTCGCTGACGCTGCAACGACCACGGCCGATTTCGCGGCAGCTGTTCCCGATCGCGCCAAGGAAGCCGGAGCGCGCTTCACGGAAGCCGCGTGCACGTCGATACGTGCGCGCCCCATCGGCGCGGTCGCCGGCGCGGTTGCGGTCGGTTATCTGCTCGGTCGGCTGGCCCGGCTTTGACCGGGGGCCACACCACGGTTGCGGGCGTTCGGGCGCGCGGCCGTGCGCGGCAAGTCACACGCGGTTCGCAAGCTGCGGGTTCAGCAGCGCACGCCGGCTTCTGGCGGCGAATGCTCCTTCATATAGTCATCGCGATCGGCCTGCTCGGGTTTTCCCTGGCCGTAGGGATGTGGGGCTACGGCTTCTTCGAGCACTTGGCATGGCGAGACGCCTTTCTCAATGCAGCGATGCTACTGGGGGGCATGGGGCCCATCAAGACGCAACTGTCCGAGTCCGGAAAACTATTTGCGGGGCTCTATGCGTTGTATTCGGGGCTTGTAGTAATCGCCGTGACCGGGCTCCTGTTGGCGCCGGGCGTGCACTATCTCATGCATCACGTCGAATGGAACGATCCCACGGGGGAGAGCTAACACTCTCCAGGCATGCTGGCCGAGTTTGGCCAACTCAGTGGCCAACTCAGTGGCCAGCTCAGATTGGCCGATTTAGATTGGCCAACTCGGATCTACTGGCCAGCGACGATCGTGGGTGCCGTTATTGCGTCGGCCTGGCGACAACGAATATCGATAGCCTGCACGGGCTGCGGCGCCGGAATATCGGGCGCGACATTGCCGCAATGAATCGGCTCGACTCCTTCGTCCATAGCGTCTACACCCTGCTTCGTCAAGTTTACTGCGGGCGCCGGCTCGCTGGCATCCGGCGGGCGTTCGATTTGCTGCGCGCCCGTGAACGTCGCGAAGACCAGTCCTAGTGTAGCTACGAACAATCTGCGATTGATCATGGAGCCTCCGACGGCGTCGTTGAAATCCAATTGGGCCGCGGTTTCCATTGTGGGCCAATGCGCGCAGGCGTAAATCAGTGACTGGCCGCTTCTGCAGTAGTCCGATGCATACGAAAACGTAAGACGGCGTCCGACAGCTCGCGCCGACGTGTGGCTGCATCGATCTCCGTGGCGCAGCGGACAACGATCGCCCGCGGTTCCTACAACGGAATCAGACGTGAACCGATGCCGCGCGACGACATCGAGGCCGACACTGTTGACGTGCGTCGAGCACACGGAAAACAACATTGAAGCAACATTGGAAGCAAGCAGATGGAAGGATCCTTATTCTATGAAGGAGCTGAGGTGAAGCGTTCAAAATTATTGATTGCGGCGGCCTTTGCAAGCGCAGTTACGCTGTCGACCGTCGCCAATGCCGCCAACGTTTCCGTCGAACTCAACGTTGGACCTCCGCCGCCCCGCTACGAGGTGATTCCGGCTCCACGCATTGGATACGTCTGGTCGCGTGGTTATTGGGATTACGACCACGGACATCATGCGTGGCGCGCCGGGCACTGGGAAAAGGAGCGCGCGGGGCGCCAGTGGTCGCAGGCCGCTTGGGAAGAGCGTGACGGACACTGGTACTTGAATCGGGGCCACTGGGAAGACCACCACTGACGCCTAACCTCGCGCGCACTCCTACTGTCGACACCGTGTTTGTCCAGAGAATCACGCGGCGTAACTATTGGAGAGTCGAAATGATCCGCAAGCTGAAATCCGGCGAGTATCGCCTGTACTCCGGAAAGAAAGATGCAAAGAGCGGTCGCCGCAGGAACCTCGGAACGTTCACCAGTCTGGAGGCGGCCAAAAAACACGAACGGGACGTTCAGTATTTTAAGCACAGCTCTTGAGCGGTGCGCCCGCTGCCGGCGCGCAACTTGATACGTGCTGCGGGAACGCCAGATCGCTTTCGGCGCCAGTCACACACATGCGTCCTTGTTCATTTTAGCGTGAGGAATCGAATGAACATTCACCCAGGTACTATTGCCAGTGCTGCCGCGGCAGTCGCCGTCATCCTCGCCGCAGGATGCGCAACGACGCCGCCTCCGGTTGATCGGATAGCGGTCGCACGCGCCGCGGTTGCCGATGCGGAATCAGCCGGCGCGCCCAACTATGACGCAATCGACATCAAGAACGCGCGCGACAAGCTCGATACCGCATCGCTTGCACTGGCGGCGCATGACAACGACAAGGCGCGTCGCTATGCGGACGAGGCAGAAGCCGACGCGAACCTCGCGGCGACGCGAGCCCGTTCACTGAAGGCGGAGCGCGCCGTTGCGGAAGTGCGCGCAAGCCTTCGCGCGCTGCGCGAGGAAATCAGCAGCCGGAGCGGATCATGAAACCGCGGCGCGGCTATTGTGCAACGCTGCCAGAACGTGCCGCGGGCACGGCACGGTTTACCATCGCGGTGGGATGCATCGCGGCGCTCGCGGGGTGCCTCACTGGGTGCAACACGTTGCCGGAGCGCGACGCCCAACTCGACGATGCCCGTGCAGCGCACGACGCGGCTCGCGACAATCCAGAGGTACAAACGTTTGCTTCGGCCGAATATCGTCGCGCGGACGACGAGTATCGGCGCGCGGAGGCGGCATGGGAGCATCGTGACAATCGTGAAACGGTGGATCACCTCGCGTACCTGGCGCAGCGACGGGCGGAAATCGCCATGGAAACCGCCAAGCTGAGGGCGTCGGAGGCAGTGATCGCCAACGCGAAAGCTGAACGCGACCGAGCGGAGCTCGAAGCGCGAACCCGGGACGCGGATATTGCACAACGTGAAGCGCGCGTCGCCGAGATGCAGGCGGAAGCGAATCGTCAGCAGGCGGTCGTTGCCGCACAGGCGGCGCAACTTGCGCAACAGCAGGCCCTGGCTTCACGCGCGGACGCAGTCGCGGCGCAACAGCGCGCGACGGATTCCGCCGTACTTGCGCAGTCCCTGGCGGCACAGTTGGTGGACCTCCAGGCACAACTTACCAATCGTGGGACAGTCGTGACGCTCGGTGATGTCCTGTTCGAAACCGGCAGCGCCCAGTTACGCGAACCTGGACAACGCGCGGTCGCCAAGCTTGGCGTCTTCATGCAGGCCCATCCGGAACGAACGGTCGCCGTCGAGGGTTTTACCGACAACCTGGGCTCCGAATCCCTGAATCAGGAATTGTCGGAGCGTCGTGCATTGACGATTCGAAACGCGCTGATTGCCGCCGGCGTCGCTGCTGACAGAATTGCCGTGCATGGCTATGGCAAGGCGTATCCGATCGCCAGCAATGGCGACGCAACAGGGCGGCAAATGAATCGCCGTGTAGAGGTCGTCATTTCCGATCAGGACGGCCGCATTCCGCCTCGAGGCGCGTAGGCCAATAGTGCGGCCCGCCGAAAGCTAGGTGGCGGCTGTCACTGCCGGAGCCGGCGTGCAGACCGGGCTGCCAGGAGCAACTGGCGGCAAACCCGACCCACGTCGCGAGCGAACGCTCGTTGCTTGTCGAGCAAGCGGCGGCTCCAGGCATTCGACCGAATCGTTGCCGGCACCCGAATCCGCCGGTTAGGCGATCGTTAGCCTGCGCATTTCTACAATGCGCGTAAACGAATTTGCAAAGTTGCGTGCAACCTGGACCACGACTATGTTCGTGTGAACGCCGAATTACCCCGTGTGAGACCGTCGGTGCACAAGATATTGGAACCTGGCACGACACTTGCGACACAAGCCGTGCAGGGGATCGGGCACTCCGGAAACGCGCGCTATCCCTCCCATGGCCCGATTTCGAGTTCCCGATCCGCCTGCACTTGCGCGCGCTTGTGCGCCTTTTGCGTGCAGCATCAGTTTCGAACGAAAGGAACGGTGATGATTCGCCTACTTACCAAGTTCGCTTTGTATGCCTTGGCTGTCGCCGCAGTTGCCGACATTGCCCGCTACAGGCGGCGAGAGCTCGATCGCGCAGCCCACAAGGAGGCGCTGACGACCTGGGAACACGAGGGTGGGTCGCAGCTGCCGTCGCCTCATTGATAGGTGCTCGACTGCAGAGAGGAGCCTGCCCGCCGTGTAGGACATACACCTACAAGGCAACCCACCCGGACTACAAGATTTACAGCGCATCGCCTATACCGTCGTGACAGGATCAAAGCGAGTATTACTCGTCGCAAATCCAACAACGACGGAGCGGGTCATGTTCGGACATGTCGAAAGCGAGTCAAGCCTCGCAAAATATCCCAGTTCGGATGATGCAGTACAGCATTCTGCTGAAATTCCAGGTCGAGGCCACGGGATCGCTGGCAAATCGGAGCTTGAACATTTCGGCGCGCTATACGGAGCGTGCGATGCGATGAAGACTTTGTTTCGGCAGATCGAGCGTCTTGCACGATCAACAGCGCCCGTCATCATCCTTGGCGAAAGCGGATCAGGCAAGGAGTTGGTCGCTACGACGTTGCATCAACTCTCGCCGCGCGCCGGCCGACCGTTCATTGCTATCAACTGCGGCGCAATTGCGGAAACCCTGATTGAAAGCGAGCTGTTTGGGCATGAACGCGGAAGTTTCACGGGTGCCTCGCGCACGCATCGAGGATGCTTTGAACGCGCCAGTGGGGGCACGCTGTTTCTGGATGAAATTACGGAGATGCCGATCGACATGCAGGTCCGTCTGCTTCGCGTACTCGAAACCGGCAAATTCTCCCGCGTGGGTGGCGACGACGAAATCAGCACGGACGTACGCGTTCTAGCAGCTAGCAATCGCGACCTCCAGCAGGCCGTGGCCTCGGGGCGGCTCCGCGAGGACCTCATGTACCGCCTGTGCGTCATCCCTTTGTCGGTGCCGCCGCTGCGGGAGCGCACCGGCGATGCGCTGCTTTTGGCCGACATGTTCCTGCGAAATCTCAATGACGAGCATGCGGAGAGCAAGCAACTGAGCGCGCGGGCAAAGGAGTGCATTCTGGAACACCGCTGGCCGGGAAACGTGCGCGAATTGAAGAACGTAATTCATCGCGCATTCGTGCTTTCGGACGACGAGGTGCAGGTCGACATCGACGAAGGTGCGCGACCGGAATGTACGTCTCAACCGCGGGTCGTCATCGCGGCCCCTACGCACGGCACTTCAACATTCGGGGAGTCTTTCGCGGTGCGCATCCCGGTCGGAATGTCGCTCGACGATGCTGAAAAAGCACTCATTACCGCGACGCTCCAGGCAGTCTCGGGCAGCAAATCCAAAGCAGCTCAGGTTCTTGGCATCAGCCTGAAGACGCTCTACAACCGCCTCCATGCCTACGGTGCCGGTAGCGGCAATAACAAGACGGTGTCGGGTGCTGATTGCTCCGCACTGGCAGCGTGATGCGGCTGCCGTGACTTTCCGGAAAGGCGTGTCTTATAATGATTGAAAATAACCTAGCGAATACGAAGACGGCGCACAACGCAAGGAGCGCACCTGTGACGATATCGAAGACGCGCGTGCTCATTGTCGATGACCACGCAGTCGTGCGAGCTGGATTCCGGCAACTTCTCGAATCGACGGATGACATCGAGGCGGCGGGCGAGGCGGGCACAGCCGCGGCCGCCTTGAGCCTGGCCGCAACCGGAAAATTCGATGTCGTGCTCCTCGACATATCCTTGCCCGATGCCGGGGTGCTGGAAACCGTAAGCGCGTTGCGGCGTCGGCATCCGGACCTGCCGATTCTCGTGGTGAGCATGCACGCCGAGGAACAGTACGCCGTGAACCTGCTGCGGGCGGGCGTAAGCGGATTCTTCCCGAAGGCGGGAGAGGCGAAGGACATGCTTCAGGCCATCCGCACGACGGCGGCGGGTAAGAAGTACATCAGTTCCACTCTCGCGCAAGCGCTTGCGATGGAGGCCTCCGGTGGTGCTCCCGAGCCGGTGCACCGCCAGCTCTCCACTCGCGAGTTCCAGATATTCGTCCAGCTCGCGGCCGGCAAAACGGTTACGGACATCGGCGACGAGTTGTGTCTCAGCGTCAAGACAGTCAGCACGTACCGGACGAGAATACTCGAAAAAATGAACCTCTCGCGCAATGCCGAACTGACCGCGTACGCTTTGCGCAACAATCTCATGAGCTGATGCACCGGACCCATGAATGATAGCAATGCTGCGCGTTTTCGTCGTTGAGGACTCCGAGCTGATCCGCAAACGGATCATCGAGAACATCAGCACGATGGGTGGATTCGAGGTCGTCGGTTTTGCCGAATCGGCGACCGAGGCGATCGCGTCGATCGCCCAGCTGCATCCCGATATTGTAATCACGGACATCCAGCTGAAGGAAGGATCCGGCATCGATGTCGTGCGCAAGATTCGCGCACAACCGTATACACCGCGCCCTCGCATTTTTGTGCTGACGAATTACGCTTTTCCTGAATACAAGCGGCAATGCACTGTTGCCGGCGCCGATGAGTTCTTTGACAAGTCTTCCGAGTACGATCGCTTTCTTTCCTTGATGCACGAAGCCGCCTGAGGCTTCGCAGCGGCCATCGCGTACTCTGCACGCGACGTGGCTCTCCCGACATTCAAAGGCTCCCCCAATCGCCATCTGCGTTCGCGCATGGCACGGCGATTGCATCATATTGGCGAGGAAGCGGCGCGCCGATATGAACCGGTAATTGCTGGCAGTGGACGCTGTGTTCCGGGTAACTATTGCTCGCTAGCGAGCGGAAAGGATTACAAATGTTGCACTACGCAGCGGTGTTCTTCGTGGTCGCGCTTATCGCAGCCGTTTTCGGCTTTACCGGAATCGCAGTGGGCGCGGCGGAAATCGCCAAGGTGCTGTTCCTTATTTTTCTGGTGTTGTTCGTGGTCTCGCTGGTCGCCGGTCTGATACGGCGCGGGCCGTAGCGGGCTTGCGCACAACGAAACCCGGCCAATGCCGCAAGGCTCCGCCGCGAACTAGCGCGGCATTGGCCCTTCTCTCATCCTGAAAGGAGTCTGCAAATGGAACTTGGTGGAACGGCTGTAGACCGAAAGGCGAATCATGCACATCAGGTCGTCGACGACATTGCGAAACAAGCGACCGAGAAGGCCGCACCTGCAATCGATCGCGTAGCACAGGCAGCGCATCGTACCGTGGACAAAGTCGCAAGTGCAGCGGGCCCCGCTGCGGATTGGATGACACAAAGCACAGACCAGCTCAAACAGCAACAGGATGCCTTTCTCGAATCCTGTCGCGGCTACGTGCGCGAGCGTCCTCTGGTGGTGCTGGGTGCCGCCGCCGTCGCCGGATACCTGTTCGGTCGCTTGACCCGCTAAATGCAATCCTCCAGCCAGGCATCTGCTAGTCCACCCTTGCGGTCCTCGCCGCAGGAGGTGGACATACCACTCGTGGCCGCGGTGCGTGAGCTGTTTTCAGGATTGCGTGCCGGGGCCGCCGACGTTGCGGACCTCGTCGCGGCGGAGGCCCAGGTCGCATTGCGGTTGCTGGTAGCGCTCGTATTGACGGGCGTCGGTGCGGCCATGCTCGGAGTCTTCACCGTCGTCGGGATTCTGGTGGCTTCGGCCACAGCGTTAATTGCGCACGGAGTGTCGGTGACCGCCGCCGTCATCGCCGTCACATTGACATGCGCTATAGGGTGCTTCGCGTTGACATTCCGGCTTCGCGCTCTGGCGAGGAAGGCGCTTTTCGGTCATTCGCGTCGCCACTTTCGTGGCGAACGCTGACTCGGGCGGTCCACATGCATTCGGACCACATGAATTCAGCAAAGACGGCGACCTTGAGAGCCGCGGAAGATGCGGTCGCCGCAGCAGACCGTCGGCTGACCGCCCGTGCGGCGTCGCTGCGTGCCAACTGGCAGGACGCGAAGTGCAACTTACGCAACACACTGACGTCTCCGGGCATGGTCGGAGGCGTTGTCGTTATCGCCGGCATGATCGGCGCGCGCAGGGCGACCCCGCCCAAGGCGGTGGAGTGCAAGTGCATCAAGGCGTCGCCGTCGCTCTTTCGCCAGATTTTTCTTGTCACGATAACGCCCGTGCTCGAACGCGCCGCCATCACGGCATGGCAGCAGTTCGGCGCCGGTGCGCGGACCAACCCAGCGGACGATGCGCCCAGCGAAGAAATCGAATTGCCGATCGAAGGCGGTTTCTCGGCACCGTGATGCCCGCCACTCGCATAAGCAAGGCGGCAATCGCCATCAAGATCGTGTGCGGCGACAACTTCGGCCCTGTCGATCCTGTCGGCGCCCTTATCGCTCCCGAAGCACGATTTACATGTCGCGCCGGGAAGATTTACAGATCGTAATAACCGCTGCCCCAGCGCCCTAGGCAAGTGTCTGATTTTACGCTGCGCAGGAATTGGCATACGGCTTGCACATTCCATCCTGCAATCGCAGCCACCGCGATTGATTCAACTCTCAACCGCAAGGAGTACACAATGAACTGGGATCGCATCGAAGGCAACTGGAAGCAGATGACGGGCAAAGTCAAGGAGCAGTGGGGCAAACTAAATGACGATGCGCTTACGCAGATTGGCGGACGGCGTGATCAGCTCGTCGGCAAGATCCAGGAAGCGTACGGCATCAGCCGCGACGAAGCCGACCAACAAGTCAAGAACTGGGAAAAACTGAACTAGACGGGTGGCTGCGGGTCCGCCCGCGCGCCATCCCAATTTTCCAATCGATCCAGGAGACAGCCATGAACATAACGATTGCCGAAATGCTATGCATCGGGACCCTTGGCGTGTTTGCGTTCAATGCCCAGGCCGCTACCGAGGCGGAAAAGAATGTCAAGAATCAGTACAACGCTGCCATCACTCAAGCCGATGCCGACTACAAGGCCGCGTCCTCGGCGTGCGACGCCAGGCAGGGCAACGACAAGGACGTCTGCATGCAAGAAGCCAAGGCTAACCGCGACAAGGCGAAGGCCGATGCAACGGCATCGCGCAAGTCGCAGGACGCGATGCTGGACGCTCGCGAGGACAAGATGGACGCCGATTATAAGGTCGCAAAAGAGAAGTGCGACGCATTGTCAGGCAATGCCAAGGATGCGTGCATTGCCGACGCAAAAATGAAGTATCACCAATAGCAAATGGCCGATGTGCTCACTGCGGGCGCAGGCTCCAGGACTTTATATATCTGCCCCCTGCAGCATGGCGGATGGTCAGTGTTCGGCTCCGATATCGCACGGGTTCTCAATACGTTCGATCTTCGCGACGAGGCCGTGAAGTATGCGTGCGGCCTCGCCGAGCACTTGACGCCAGCGAAGGTGCAGATCCTGGGCTGGAACGGATCGGTCGAGGAAGATGACGCCTGCGCTTCAATGAAATGGGCAGTGGATGACGTAGCATGATCATCGGTACCATTCTTGATCCTCACATTGGTTGGGGCGTTGCCTACGCTGTGCTCGCAATGAGATTCTTTAGCCCGCTATCTCAATAAATTTCGCGAGCGACGCGGAGCGCGCACATGTGCGCGTTCCGCGTTTTCTTTTGGCGGCGCGAAAATGCTTCCTATGAACATTGTAGGCGATCGCCTACACGCGAATCCGACGAACTCCGATAGGCCGCCGTGACCACAGGCTCTAGAATTAAGTCAATGCAAATCTGCGTGCAAAAGCGATGCCATGCGACTGCGACAAATTTGGCGTTGCCAAAACAAACTCACGAACCCAATGAAAACTTTTCATATCGATTGCGAATTGAGTTACGACGTGCTGCAACAGACGCTGTTCGTCTTGAACATCGCGGTGCCTTCCTGCGATTCGCAAAATGTCTGTGCGGAATCGATCGCCACGACGCCCGAGTTACATGTAGAACAGTTGCAGGCCGCTGGCTCGCCGAATCGCTTGCTGCGCATCGATGTCCCACCAGGGCCTTTCACTATTCGCTACCTGGCCAACGTCGACGTGCAGCGTGCGCTGCCCGATGTTGCTGTGGGCGAGACGCCGGTTGCAGCGTTGCCAGCCGACGTGCTGCCGTATCTGATCTCCACGCGATACTGCGAATCCGATTTTCTTTTTTCCATGGCGTACCAGAACTTTGGCCAGATGCGTCCGGGGTACACGCGGGTGCAGGCCATTTGCGAGTGGATTCGCAACAACGTCAACTATGCGGTCGGCAGCTCGACAACAATGTCGACCGCGCGCGATGCCCTCGCGGCGAACGCAGGCGTGTGCAGGGACTACGCGCATATCGCGATCGCGTTTTGTCGGGCGCTGAACATCCCCGCCCGCTTCGTGACCGGATATGCCAAATACCGGGATCCGCCGCCGGACTTCCATGCGGTTTTCGAGGCGTATCTGGATGGCGCGTGGTACTTGTTCGATCCGACGGAGCTATCTCCCGTCTCCGATCTGGTGCGCATCGGAACGGGCGGCGATGCTTCGGAAGTGGCCTTCGCGACATTCTTTGGTGCCGCACGATTGCGCTATCTGAGCCCACTTGTCGAGCCGGCCGCGCAGTGGCATGCGGCGCGTCCCTTGGTACCACTGCAGCAGCCTGGAGCGGGGATACTGCTTGCAGCGTAATGGACATTCTCCAATCCGCACGGCGCGTCCGTAGAGCGTCGGTAGATTTTGCCGCCCGCAGGAAAAAGTTGCGACTTGGGCGACGAAATTGCCGGATCGGTTGGGCGAATGGGCAATGGCTTGCCCCGCAAAAAACCGGATGCCAAATTGGCATGCAGTTTGCATCGAATGAAGTGCCTTTTACAACGACCAGAGGAGTAGATCATGAAGAATTATCGTCACGCAATTACATTGGCCGCCGCAGTCGCGACGGCTCTTTCGCTCACGGCATGCGGCCAGCGCAGCAGCAACGACGCGAGCCGGAGCACGGACAGTACGGTAGCGGCCACGCCGGCACCTGACACATCCCAGAAGATGGCGGCGGCGAGTAACCAGGTCGCGACCGCCGTCGACGACAGTGCATTGACGGCAAAAGTCAAAGCGGCACTTATTGCCGAGCCTGGCTTGAAGTCGCTGGACATCAGCGTGGATACCAAGAATGCCGCGGTGACCTTGTCCGGTAGCGTCGACAGCGCTGCATCGCGGGATCGTGCCAAGGAAGTCGCGAGTGGCGTCAGCGGTGTTGCGACGGTCGTCGATCAGATGACGGTCAAAACTCAAGGTTAACGTGACGCATGACGTGCGCGGGCAACGACAGCGCCTCAATCGCAGCGAGTTTGGCCGGTTCACGGTCCAGCTCGCTGCTTGAGTGTGTTCGCAGGTGTTGATGGGCAGCGAGGGCTTGGCGGACGTCAGAACAGAATACTGTGCTCCAGACGCAGCATCCCGGTACGGACGGGACTGAGATAGCTCTGGGTGAACACGGCCCGTTCCCGGGTAGGTGAAGCAATCCATAGCAGCTCCGCGCCGAATCGCAGGCGCGCGCTATCCAGTCAGTGTGCGACAACCCGAGGAGAGACGATGCCAAACATCATCGCTGCGCAATTCGACGATTTTGCCCACGCCGAAGGCGCATTGCAGACGTTGTCGCAATCCGGCTGCTTCACTTTGACTGACATCGACCACGTGGTTCTTGGTGCGCCGGGACGTCACGATCGCTTTCCTGTTGGGGGCGACGAAGACGCGGACGCCGGCGCCGTGAAAGGCGATAGCAGCGCCCGCAAGGGCGCCGCCATAGGCAGCGCGGCGGGCGCGGTCACCGGAATAGCGCTTGGTCCGGTTGGCGTAGCCGCAGGCGCCGCCTTGGGTGCCTACGGCGGATCGCTCGCCGGAGCGCTGGGCGGCATGGGCGAAGCACGTTCGACCGACGCACCACCGCCGCGTCCCGCGGGCATCATGGTCATGGTACACGCGAGCAACGGCGAGCAACGCGATGCCGCATTGAGGGCCTTTCGGACCCACGGCGCTCGAAGCATCGAGGAGGCAGA
Source organism: uncultured beta proteobacterium (assembly GCA_963732105.1). Classification (GTDB taxonomy): domain Bacteria; phylum Pseudomonadota; class Gammaproteobacteria; order Burkholderiales; family Casimicrobiaceae; genus PALSA-1003. The sequence goes on along the minus strand of CAVSYL010000001.1, from coordinate 110,967 downwards.
GGGCCAGTGGAGTCGAGGTACATGGACGGATTTCAATCCAGTTTCGAAACCGCACTGGCTCATGCCCCCCTCCAGTCCGGCAGCGGCCGACGATACGGCCGATAAATTCAAGCATAGCTAGTAAGAACCGCAGGAACCGCAACATGCGGCGCCAGTGGCGCCAGCTCATCCGACGTTGGGCGCGTGAACCGCGCGTCGGTTCCGATCAGGACGTTCCGGCCCGACGGCATCGTAAATCGTGTTTGTCGGCAACACCAAGTCCTTCGCGATCCCGCCGGATTAACGCGTCACACCCACGCCACGTCACAGCTACGCGCCGGTCACTATTGGCAAACCGTGCCCGAACCTTGGAAGATCTCGCGCGTGATCTGCTTGGATTGCGACACGCCAAAAACGGTATAGGCAAACGTTGCGCTGTTACCGTTGGCGAAAGTGAAGGTCGCCGTGCCGACCGGCGTCTGGACGACGTTGGCCGGGTTGAACGGGACCGCATTGAATGGAGGGCCGGAATTCTGATACAGCGTGCCCGTGTAACTTCCACCCTGCGGCGCTGCCGTGACAGTCAACCATAGCGGCGAACCGTCTGGCCGGTAGGTAAACCATGCCGCGAAGATCATGTTGCCCTGCTCAGTCAGATTGATGCCCCATCCGGACTCCGCAGGATTCCACCAAAGGTCTTGGTAGTTGGTCGCCGTCGTGGGGTCCTGGGCGCCGAACACGCAAGTCGGCACCGGGCCAAAAACCTGGCGGGTGATCGACTTGGTCTGTGTAGTGCCATTGACCGTATAGCTGAATGTCCCGTCGTTCGCATCGGTGAACGCCAATGTGCCCGTGCCGACGGGGGTTCGGACGACGCTATTTGGGTCGAACGGCGTAGCGCTGAAGGTGGGTCCGCTCGTTCGGTACATCGTACCCGTATAGGTGCCGTCCAACGTCTTGTTGGCGGTCATCGACAGCCACCACGCCGTTCCGGTGCTGTCATATGTAAACCAAGTTGCGAAGATCACGTCGCCTTGATGAGCGAAGTTAATGCCCCACCCCGATTCCGAGCCCGCCGGCGCGTTCCACCACAAGCCCCCGTAATTCGGAGCAGGAGGCCCATTGTAGGGGATGACGACATGGTCATCGCCCCCTCCCGCCACGCTCGCCATCTGCGGAAGCAGCGCGCTCGCCGTCGCGTCGCCGCGAACCTGCGCGTTGAGAAAGGTCAGCGTCCAGGTGAAGATGTCATTCGTCGACGGCACGTCGAACCCGTGAGTGACGCCAACGAGTTCAACCAGTTCGCGGGTACCGCTGAGGCGCTGGATGCCCTGCATTGTCTCCGCAATCGGGGCCACCGTATCAGCGGTCCCGCTAATCGCCAGAAATGGAAGCGTGACATTGTCCAAGCCATGTTCGTCGCGGCCGAATGCCGGGAAAATGACCTGCCCGAAATAGGGAACATATGTGGCAGCTGCCTTGAGCCGCGTATCGTTGATGACCTGGGTCCATGACAGGCCCACCGAAGTAGTCAGTCCTGCACCCGCCATCAGCATCAGCGATTCGCCGCCGAGGCTTGCGCCAAATCCGCCGATGCGAGCCGGATCGAGGTGATCGCGCCATTGCGGATTGGCCTGCAGCAGATCGAGCGACGCCGACAAGGAAAGTGGTCGGAGCGCCTGCAACGCGGTGGTATTCGACAGGTGGCTTATCAGGTACACCACGTCACTGAGGTTGTCGTCGGTCAGTTGCGCGAAGCGCGCATCGCCGTGAAACGTCGCCGCGACGACATAACCATTGCTCGCCAGCACCGTGATTGCCTGCAGATATTCGCTATCGAGGGGGCTGCCCGCCAGGCCATGGGAAAAAACCAGCAGCGGAAAATGCGCAGTCGGGTCGGCGAGCAACGGCGCGTCGCTGCCGAGTTGCATGTGCGGAATAACGGCGCCGTTAGGCAGCGAATAGCTCGCGCGCGGGTTGTCTGCGGTCGTGGGATAGCACGCAATGATCACGTACTGCACGCCGTTTCCGGCAAATGAACCGTACAGAGTAGAGTTCGGAAGGCGCGTTCAGCGTCAGATCAAGGGTGTCGGCCGGATCGACGAGCAGATCGGTGATATAGCGCGGGCTCCCATCGCTGCGCGGGTTGCCCTCCCAGTAGTCCTGTGCATTCTCGCCGGGAGGCATCCGGGTGAAATCCTGGGACATGTTGCTGCAACCAACCGGGTAAGGGCCCGGTAGCGGCAAGGGCGGGACGACGACGGTGGGATCCGCAGAGACGCAGGCTCCGTAGATGGCGAACAGCGCGACCAGGGTTTTTCCGCGCCACAGCCGCTTGGACGCGTTTTCGTTTGTCGACATGTGCTTGCAAGCTCCCCGCTTTGATTTATGGTCGTCGCAAGCGTATTCGCGGGTCAACAACGGCGGTATCGGCGGCATGCTGATTATGCTGTAGGAACTTGTCTTATCCCTAAGCCTTGCAACTCGTTGGTGAAACCCAGATTTGTACACCTTGGCTAAAAGTCTGGAGCCTTGAGCATCGACAGCGCGAGCTGCTTTCGGCGTATCAACTTCGACGCGTTTGCGATGGAGGAATTGCATCTGAAGCGAACGATGTCACCTAGATGTCACCTGAGAGGCAGAAGCGCTTTTGACGATGCCCCAACGGTTGTCAGAAAAGCATTGCGCTGCCGCCAACATCGGCGTACAGGTGTTGCTAGGTTCATCAAGCAAGCGAAATAGCTGGTCCGCCCCTACCGCTTTCGCGGTACTCCGCAGGTCGTCATCTCTCTCTTGAAGTTCCTGCAGTTAGGCGAATGCCCGTCATGCCCGTGGCAAAGCGCCGTCGGCCATTGATACGGGTTCAGCGAACTGGTTCCACGACCGCGAGCGACTTGGACCGTCAAACCCTGGCTTCGGACGACAAGGCGTATTCGCAAAATCGTCAACTTTGTATACGACATCGCGCTGGTCGCGCCTGGCGTGCGCCAAGAAATTGTAAACTTGCTTTGCTAACATGCATTTTCCGGCCGGCCAAGCGCTGTTGACCGGAAAAATGCCAAGTCGTATATTCAGGTGTCATGCCCGGGTGCTGATGTCGCGGAACGGGGGGCGACCAGCATTGCGTGCTGATTTCCGTTGAAGGGTTGTTGCTGCAACATTCCTGAGTATTCGATCAGTGCCCGCACCTGCCCGACGGCACCGCTGGCTGCAACAGGATCGTGGGTAGCTCTACCCTTCGTGAAGCTTTTTCCCGGGAAACGAACATGCCAATGAGCACGCCGAAGTCCTTTCTTTCCGCGCCGTTCCAGGACGACTCGATGCTGGAAGGGGTCGCACGCCAGGTCATGTCCGACATCAATCAGTTCTTCTCCAAAGAGCGGCTCGAGCGCGCGTCCATGGAGGACGAGCGCGAGCGTCTGGCGCGCGAGCTTCACGACGGCGTGCTGCAAACCCTGGCTGCCGTGCGCCTGCAGCTCGACGCCGTGTCGCGCACTGTTGACGAGAATCCGCAAGCCGCCCAAAAGCGCTTATTGGATATCGGCAATCTTATTGCAAACGAACAACGAGATCTTCGCGTCTGGATCGGCAAGCTGAGGCCAACTACCGCGTCCATGGCGTCGAGCGCCGAACTGGCAGCAGCGCTGGAGACGTTATGCCAGCAGGCCGAGACGCTATCGGGATTGCGCGTGGGTCTGACTACAAGCCGCGGAATGATTCGAAGAGCCTTGGGCGATGAGGTCTATCGGCTCGTCCAGGAAGCCCTTGCCAACGTCGCGCGGCACGCCCGCGCACAGTCCGTCGAGGTGGGGCTCCAGATAACGCGTGATCGAGTGCTGATAACTGTTGCGGATGATGGCGTCGGCTTCCCGTTTCACGGCAGGTACGATCTGGCGACGCTGGTCGAGAAGTACTTGGGTCCGCGGTCGTTGAAGGAGCGGGTGACATCATTGCATGGCGAGCTTGTTCTCACTTCGACACTGCGTGGGTCGAAGGTGGAAATGAGCTTGCCGGTGCATGCGCAGCAGATTTCGGGCTCGAAGTCTGCCGTGCCCCCGCGGACAATGATGCCCATCGATCGGAATTGACGATGGACATTCGCCTGGTACTGGCCGATGACCATCCCATCGTACTTGATGGCCTGGTGCAACTCTTCTCGATGGAGCGGGACTTCGACGTCATGACCTGGGTGACGAGCGGCGCAGAGGCGTTGGAGGCCGTACGCAAATTGCAACCGGACATTCTTGTGTTGGACCTGCGCATGCCGGGAATGGACGGCCTGGATGTATTGCGCGAGATGAAGCGCGAACAACTACCTACACGTACCGTCGTATTGACCGCACTGGATAACGAACCGGCACTCGAAGCCCTTCGCCTTGGCGCTCGCGGCGTAGTCCTGAAGGACCTCGCGCCACGGTTTCTCGTGCAATGTGTTCGCGCGGTGCACGAGGGCAGGCAATGGGTCGAGAAGGGCGTAGCGACGCACGCTGCGGAAACGCTTCTAAAGCGCGAAGCAGGCGCGCGCGTCATGGCAGAGGTGCTGACGCCACGCGAGATCGAAGTCGCAAAAATGATCGCCGGCGGCCTTTCCAGCAAACTGGTCGCAGACAGATTGGCGATCAGCGAAGGCACGACGAAGCTGCATCTGCACCACGTCTACGAAAAGCTCAACCTGGATGGCCGCGTGGCGTTAGTGCGATACATGCATAGCCAGGGATTCAGCTAAGCGAATCGCGTAGGTTTCTTCGTGTGCGCGATGATCCACGGAGCTATCCGCACAGTCCCAGAACGGCCTCTATCTGCGTGCAATTTGCGCCAGGCTTGACCTGCTTTTTCGATGTTGCGGCAGTGCATGCGCGGATTTGCTTTGCGGTCGCCGGGTAATAAGTCCAGCCCTCTCCCAGTTCCGGCAAGGACAACTCCACGTCCTTCCACTTCGGATGTCCTTTTTCCTGCAGCGTCGGAAAATTGCGGCACAAGGATTTGGCGAACCGCGTCATGTATCCGACCGTCTGCGGCAGATTGAAGTCGTAGGTGACTAGAAACGCTTTCACCGCGATCCCCGGCAGATCCTGCGTAAGCAGATTCGGGTAACTGCTGGCGCGAACCGTCGCCGGAAAGTACGTCTTGAGCGCGTCCTTGCTTGCGGGATTGTTCGGATCGAACTTCAGCAGTTTGACGAGTTGTTTCGCTTCCGGTTTCATGTCCGCGAGCAACTTCATCGGCTGACCGCCGACGATGACGACTACGTCCACCGACTGGTCGCCCGTCAACTTGACCAGGCCCTCTTCGTTCGACAGGAAAGTCGTGGTCGCTTTCGGTAGCGTCGTGTGGAACATCGATTGGTACAGTGTCAGCGCAGTCAGTGCAGTGCCGCTTCCAAGTGGGCCGGCATTGATCTTGGCGTCCTTGATCTCATGGACATAGTTGAGCGGCGAATCCGCCCGGGTGACGAAGTAGATCTCCTCGTTGTATAGGGGAATGATGACCCGTAAAGGACGAATGATATTTCCCGCATCCTTATTTCCCGCGGCGGCCTGATCCAGGAACGCCTGGTAGACGTCCGACTGGACCAGCGCAAGCTTCACACCCGCCTCAAAGCGCAACCGGGAGACGTTTTCCGAGGAGCCGGCGGACGGCAGCGCTTCCAATTCAATATTGGCGTCCGGTGCAATGTAGGTCGCAAGGTCGCGACCGAGGATGATGTATGTTCCCTTTTCTGACGCGGTGACGATCTTGTATTGAATCGAGCCATCGGCCGCAGGCTGTGGTCCCGGTTTTACAGAATCCGGTGCAGCTTGTGCGCCGAGGACCACGAACGTCGCCAAAAGCGCGATCACTGCTTGCCGGATCATTTTTTGGAACTCCGTGTCTCGTGATTCGCCGACGATAGCACTATTGAAGATTCAGGGCAGCTTTCGCGGCCTTGACCCTATCCTCGGTCGTCGCTGTCGCCAGTGACGCCTTGCTATCGGTCCTCACGGTTTCGGATTTCGCGCCAGCTGGCGGACCTGCCGGCGCGCTGATGTTTGAAGAATCGAGCGGCGATTTCCGGTCGGTGGCTTGTTGCGCGCCCGGTCCGGCCGTGCTCGCTTGCTGCAATGCCAGTGGCGCCGCGCTCGCTTGCACGTTGGAGGTGCTCGCCTGTTGCGTAGCCAACGGGGCAGGATTGCCGTTGGCGACGTTGTTGGTGGTGCTAGCCTGCTGCGAAGCCAACGTCGCAGGATTGCCGTTCGCCTGCGCCTTCTTCGCTTCATCGGCGTTGGCCGCGAGCTGCTTGTTGGCAGTTTCCTGCGCCATTATTTCCTGAGGCGACTTTTCGCTGCCTTGTGTCGTCGCGTCCGTAAACTTCAATGTGTCGTTCAGCTTGGCCATGGTTGCCTGGCGCTGCAGAGCTTCCTGCGCCAATCGCTGCTGTTCTTTCAGCGCGGCCTCTTTCTGCTCCTGAGTCTGCACCGGCACTGGCGCAGGCAACCAGTGTGCGGGCGCGCTCGTCGCTGGCGCCTCCGATGATTTGGCCGGCAACGCCATCGCCTCGCGCGCTGCTTTCGCTTTCATAGCGGCTACAACGATTGGCAGGTTGTCCAGAATCGCGTTAGCGACGTCCATTCGGCCAATCATTGCAGCAATTCGTGCGGTCTCTCTGGCGGAGCATGCTTCATCCACAGTCGAAGTGTTGGCACCGATGGCGAATCCCGCCATGCTCACGCCCACGCCGCCGCTGAAGCCATTGCACGGACCCGAAGCAGGGCCGCCCACGCTGACATCCGGCGTGTTCTTGAGCTTGTACGAACCCTGATATGTCACTGTGCTGTCGGTGACAATAGCCCCGGTTACGGGGTCAACGCCGACACCCAATCCGGCCTTGCCCATCGGAACGGTGGTTGTGGGAGTGGTGTAGTTGACGGTGATGTCTCCCAACTGCGCGTTGGAGCCACCGGTCGAGACCGTACCGACACTGCCGCCAGTCGCGGAAGACGTACCACCTGTCGATGACCCGCCCTGTCCGCCACTAGCGCTTGAGACGCCGGACGTAGTGTTGCTGGCTGTACCGCCCGTGGCCGTGCCACCTGCCGCGGCACCACCCGCCCCACCGCTCCCCCCGTTCGACGTTGATGTCGACGTTATCTGGGCGAAGGCCGTGGGCGTTGCGGCAGCCATGGCGAGGACAACGGTTAACAAGCGCAATGATTGCTTCATTTCCCCACCCTTGGCGGGTAATTTAGGCGAAATTCGGGGAACCCGGTGACGAGCTCCCCGAATGCGTTACTTCTCCGACTACGGCTTGTGGCCTGCGGAACTGCCCGCTGAACTGCCGGCACCTGACCCAGGCGCCGATGACAACGTAACGGTCGCCGGCACAACCACCGACACGGCCGTAGCGCTGCCGCCATTGCCGCCGACGCCTCCGATGGCCTGACCCGAGCTGGCCGCACCGCCCTTGAGGCTTTGGCTCTGAGTGATGTCACCGGAGATCGCTTTGCCGGTCTGACCGCCGTTGGCACTCGTTTTGTTGTCGTTTTGGCTGCTTGTCGCGCTTGACGACGTGTTGCCGATCTTGTTGTCGTTGGCCGATGAGGTGGCATTGGCGGTCGCGTTGGTGCCACCCATGGTCATTGCTCCTGCCACGTTGCTGCCGCCTGCCGTAATGCCACCACCGCCGATGCTGCCGCTCTTGCCGCTACCGGAGTCCGTCGAGCTGGACGCCTTCGACGCGGCATCACCACTGCTCGTGTCGCCACCGTTGGTGTTCGCCTTGACGCTGCCACCGCTGGTGTCACCGCCGCTCGTCTTGTTGTTGCTCGCCGAGCCAGCAACGCCTACGCCAACAGCAAAACCACTGCTCGCATCTTGCTTGACTGCGCCACCGGATGCGTCCGTGCTCAGGCGATTGTTGCCGGCGCTGCCACTGTTCCCGCCGTCACCGCCACTGCCTTTACCGCCATCGCCAGCACTGCCGCCGGCGCCGCCGGCACCGCTACCGGCGCTGAGCGTTGCCGCACCTCCTGCACCACCGCTACTGGGAGGCGTGGCGGTGCCGCCATTGCCACCTGTTGCGTTGCCAGCAGTGCTCGCGCCACCATTGCCGCCGGCACCGCCGTTGCCACCGTTTCCACCCGGACCCGCACCGCCGCCGCCTCCAGCACCCGACGTATCGGTGTTGGCCGTCGACGCTGTCGCTGCGCCGCCGGTTCCAGACCCGGTCGTGGCCGCGCCCGTGGATTGACTACCCGGGTTCGCCGCCCCACCGCCATTCGTCGACGTCGTGGCACCACCAGTCGCTGCCCCGCCGGTGTTGCTCGCGGTCGTGGCACCACCTGTCGCTGAACCGCTCGACGCCGCTCCCGATGTCGTCGCACCGCCCGTCGCTGCACCCCCTGTGCCCGCCCCGGTCGTGTCGCTGCGTGATGCTGACCCGGCCGTTTGATAGGCACCGACTTGGCTCGGATTCGTGGTCTGGGTCACACCCGTCGGATTGCTGATGGATAGTGTGGGCGATGATCCTGCCGACGCGCCGTTGTTCGTCAGCGTCGGCGAAGCGGTACCTCCATTGGCACTGCCACTCGCTGCCGTCGTGCTACCGGAGTTCGTTTGCGCTCCACCGGTCGCCGCGCCTCCCGTTGCCGCACCGCTAGCCGCCGAGCCGCCCGCAGCGCCATTGCCACCGGTCGCTGTCGATGTGGTCGCGCCACTCGATGTCGCTGACGGGTTGGCCGTGGACGTTTGGCTATTGGTTTGCGTATTCGTACGATTGCTGGTTTGCGTGTTGGTGCGGGTGCTCGTGTCAGTGCTGGTGCGAGTGTTGCCAACAGCACTGTCGTTGTTAGCGGTCCCTGAACCACTTTGCGTGACGGTGTCGGCGGCGAGCGCCGCGCCGCTCGTAAACATGGCCGAAATGACCATGGCAATTAACTTCTTGTTCATCGCAAGCTCCTTATGAAGTGACTTTGAAGCGTTCTTGGTGCGTGGTAACGATGCCGCCCCGGAGTAGCCACCACGCATCCACTGCCGGTTCTTGTACACATTTCCACAACCTGCAACCTGTCTCCGTCGAAGCAACAATGATGTCGACTTCGCCATGCGCGTTCAGTGTGGGGTCGGATCGAGTCACAGGTAAATCGACCAATCGATATGACTTTCTATATCGTTTGGTATATGGATCTCGTCGGCATGCACGCGGGTGCAACAGCGCGTGCGAAAATTTGCGGCACCTTCATCGCCAACGCCGCAATCAGCAGACAACGGCGAACGAAATACGCTAATCTTTCCGCTCGGACCTATTGATGCTGTCGCGGCATTGCTTCGAGAGGCGCGGCAATGACGACGACCTGAAGCAGAAGTCGGGAATCCGAAAACGCGATTCAAAGGTGGCTGCTATGTTCAGGAAATCACGAGTCGTTCTTACGTGCTTCGCATCATTGACTCTGGCTGGCACCGCCGCCGCGCAGCGCGTTTACCCGCTACAAAAGCAATCGCCGGAACAGCAGAGGCAAGACGAGGCGCGCTGTTCCACGTGGGCCATGCAGGAGAGTGGCTTCGATCCATCCAAACCATGGCTTGCTCCCCAGGTTTCTGCGTCCAGCTCGGGCACGGGAAACAATGTGCGCAATCGCAGCGGCACAGTTGGCGCGATGACGCATCGCGACGCCGGTGACGCCGTGGTCGCTGGCGCAATTGTCCTGGCATCCACGCAGCCGGCGGTCGGATCCACGGGGAACAATGACCGTGCGCGAATCGAGTCGGTAGCCGGTGCCGCGCCCGCAGCGGTGTCGCGCGAAGCCGGCCGCGCCGCAATTGCCGGCGCCAACGCTGCGGCAACCACTCCGCCGGCGGCGGACGCCGCGGCTGCGGCGATATTGGGCGGTGATGCGAGTGCCCTCGTTGCTGGCGGCGCCGTAGTTGCTGCGGCCACCGTGCGGCGCGACACCAACCAGACCTTCGACTTGCAGCAGGCGCCGCCGGTTTCGCAGCAACCCGTTGCTGGGGAAGCGTTGTTCGAGAAGAGCCGTGTCGCTTGCCTTGAGGCCCGCGGCTACGCGGCACAGTAAGCACATTTCATCGTGCATGTTGCCAATGCGTCGCGAAGCTAACCACCTGTCGGTGGCGGCGATCGGCATGATCGTCGCTTCTGCCGCGTGCTTCACCGCGATCGATACGATCGTCAAGTATCTCGGAGCCCGCTATTCGGTGCCGCTTCTCGTTTGGGCACGCTGGGGCGTCCCCGCGCTCCTGATGGTGGCGCTATTGGGGCCGAAGATGCGGTGGGGATTGTTGCGCACCAAGGAGCCGAAGCTCCACTTGGCGCGCGGGGTGGTGCTTATACTCTCGTCGCTGTGCTTCTTTGCCGCGCTCAAGTTCATGCCCCTGGCCGAAGCCACGGGACTTAACTACTCGACGCCCATCTTGGTCATCCTCATGGCCGGCGCGTTCCTCCGCGAACGTGTGACGTGGCCTCGCCGGCTGTTTGTCGCGGCTGGATTTTTCGGAACGTTGCTCATTCTGCGGCCTGGAAGTGGGATTCTGCACGCGGCCTCGTTGTTCGCGCTGGGCGCCGCCGTCCTCAACGCGACGTTTCAGATCCTTACCCGCAAACTTGCGCACGAGGACCTGATGGTATTGATCTTCTACCCGAGTCTCGTTGGTGCCGTATTGATGTCGTTCGCCGTTCCCTTCTTCGCCGATGCGTCTTTTCGGTGGTCAGACATTTTGCTATTCGGTGCCGTCGGAACCATCGGCGGGTTAGGACATTTTCTTTTTATTCAGGCATTCCAACGGGCACCGGCTTCAACAATCGCGCCGTTCACTTACATGCAGCTTGTGTGGTCGACATTGGCAGGATGGCTGATCTTCGGCGCGTTCCCTGATCACTGGGCGCTGGCGGGCATGACCGTCATCGCGGCTAGCGGAGTCGTATTAATGGCGTATGAACGCTGGCGCGCGGGTGTCTCGCGTTCGGTTACGATCAAATCGCGACCGAGCCCGATCGTCATTGGCATCCCCGGTGCAGGGGTATTGGAGAAGGCATCACAAGAAAATTTCGCGCGGCTCGATGCGGGCGTATTTCAGTTGGGTTGCGGCGGAACCGTCGCGGCGTTCCCTGGCGTTGGACCGCCGAAGGCGGTATTCAGGACTGACTAGCGGCCGGCGATTCAGCCTTCTCCTACGCGCTTCACGCGCCCGACCGCAATTCGGCACAATGGCGAATGGCGAAGATCTACGCGATGGGTGGCCGCGCGCCCACCAACAAGACTGGCGACGCGTTGCCAGCACCTGAAGGTCAGTCGTGGCGCGCGCGCTTTGGCGCGTTGCGCAATCTCCCGCCATTTCTGAAGCTGGTATGGCGCACCAGTCCAGCGCTCGCGGTGAGTCAAGCCGTGCTGCGCCTTGCACGCGCATTGTTGCCCGTAGCGACGCTCTATGTCGGCAAGCTGATCATCGACGAGGTCGTGGCGCTCGCCCAGGCGTTGCCTCCGGGCGAGGATTTGCGGCAATGGTTCGTGAGTGGACTGCTGGACCGCATCAGCGCGTTGCTGGTTCTCGAATTCGGGCTCGCGATCCTGTCCGACTTTCTCGGTCGCGCCGTGTCGCTGCTCGATTCGCTGCTCTCGGAGAGGTTCAGCAACGAGACCAGCCTTCGGCTGATGGAGCACGCCGCGACGCTCGACCTCGAGGATTTCGAAGACAGCGAGCTGCAGGACAAACTCGAGCGGGCTCGGCGTCAGGCCGGCGGACGCACGAGCCTGATCGGCCAGCTATTCGGCCAGGCGCAGGACATGGTCACTGTCGCGAGCTTCGCCGCGGGGCTGCTCGTGTACGCGCCGTGGCTCATCGCTCTGCTGGCCGTCGCGCTGCTGCCTGCGTTCATTGGCGAAGCGCATTTCAACGCGCAGAGTTATTCGCTCAACTTTGCTCGAACGTCGGAGCGGCGCGAACTCGACTACGTTCGGCAGACGGGTGCGAGTGCGGAAACCGCCAAGGAAGTGAAGATATTCGGGCTGAACGCTTTCCTGATCGAACGCTACCGAACGCTCGCCACGAGCTTTTTCGATGCGAACCGCAGCATCGCGCTTCGACGCGCTGGCTGGGGCAGCCTGCTTTCCGCAATCGGGACCGTTGCCTACTACGTTGCCTATGCGTACATCGTGTGGCGCACGCTTCATCGCGATTTCTCGATCGGCGATCTAACTTTCCTTGCCGGATCGTTCAGGCGCCTGCGCAACCTGCTGGAGAATCTGCTCCTGGGATTCTCCCAAGTCGCCGGCCAGGCGCTCTATCTCGACGACCTTCTTTCGTTTTTCGACATCCAGCCGGAAATCGTCCCGCCGCCGAATCCGCGTCCGTTTCCGATTCCGATTCGCGATGGCTTCGCGTTCGAGAATGTCGGGTTTCGCTATCCCGGCGCCGAGCGCTGGGCGGTGCGTGGATTGACGTTCACGCTGCATGCGGGCGAGACGCTCGCGCTGGTCGGCGAAAACGGCGCCGGCAAGACCACGTTGGTCAAGTTGTTGGCCAGACTCTACGATCCGGACGAAGGCCGCATTCTGCTCGACGGGTACGATCTGCGCGAGTACGACTTGTTCGACATGCGCGCCAACATCGGCGTCATTTTCCAGGACTTCGTACGCTATCATTTCACTGCTGCCGACAATATTGCGGTCGGCCGCATCGAGGCGCGCGATGACCGCGCGCGCATTGTCGGCGCCGCCGAGCGTAGTCTGGCCGACGAGGTTATTCGCAAGCTGCCCAATGGTTACGACCAAGTCATCGGCAAGCGCTTTCGAACCGGCATCGACCTCTCCGGCGGCGAATGGCAGAAGATCGCCATCGCTCGAGCCTACATGCGCGACGCGCAGTTGCTAATCCTCGACGAACCGACGGCAGCGCTCGACGCGCGCTCGGAATTCGAGGTGTTCAAGCGCTTCAAGGAATTGAGCCACGGCAAGACGGCAGTGTTGATATCGCATCGCTTCTCCAGCGTACGCATGGCTGATCGCATCGTGGTGCTGATGGACGGCACCGTGGAAAGCACGGGCACGCACGAGCAATTGCTTCAGCAAGGTGGACGCTACGCGGAACTGTTCGAATTGCAGGCCGCAGGTTATCGCTAACGGCAGCCAACGCACGATCATGACCGCGATCGACCCCGCAGACATCGAATGGACCGCGATCCGCGCCCAAGGGGCGGGTGGGCAGAATGTCAACAAGGTCTCGACGGCGGTGCATCTGCGCTTCGACATCCGTGCGTCGTCGCTGCCGGACCTGGTCAAGACGCGGCTCGTTGCGCACAAGGATCAGCGCATTACCACCGAAGGCGTGATCGTCATCAAGGCGCAGCGCTATCGCAGCCTCGACCGGAATTTCGCGGACGCGCTGGCGCGTCTGCAGGACCTGGTAGCTAGTGCGGCGGCCGTGCCGCGTCGGCGCAAGGCCACGCGCCCGACCAAGGGCTCGCAGCGCCGCCGCGTCGATTCCAAGGTCAAGCGCGGGCAGGACAAAGCGGCGCGCCGGAAGATCGTCGCGTGACGGGCAGGTAGCGCCTGCCTCACACCCTTCTGCCTCGCACCCTTCGGCTGCCGCCGGTGGTATCGTTGCGTTCTGGCTCGACCCAAGATCACCCACGACTGGACCCGAATCGCATGAAGCCTTTATTCATACCAGCACAACTGCTCATGGCCATGGCAATGCTCGCGCTTGTCACAGGCTGCGGCAGCGCACCGTCCGCGCCGCCCGCATCGGTTGCGCCGCTCAATTTCAACCTGCTGTCGGCGGCCGGCTTCAAGACGGTCGTCGCGAGCACGGACAAGCAATTGCAGGAGATCCCGAAGCTTCCCGCAGGCCAGGTGACCGTGATGTCGAACACCGGGAAGAACTATTTCGTGTATCCGGATATGGCCAGGAAGCAAATCTACGTCGGCACCGAAAAAGAGTATCAGGCGTACCTGAAGTTGCGCGCGCAAAACAATATGCCTGTCACCGACACGGAGGCAGGATACGCGAAACAGGATGCCGCCATGCGCAAGGCGGATGCGCGCGACAATTCGGTGTATTGGGAATTGTTTCCCGACTTTAACGGGTTGGGGTGGTAGATGTCCGAGCGCGTCGCAAGCAAGGGAACAAACGCCAGTGCGCGCTGTTAGCGGTTAGGTTGTCTGGGTTTGGAATCACGAGCGTGAACAGGCGCCCGCGTTTTGCTAGGGGGAATACATGAAGGTGAAGCAGATCATCGGGTTGTTGGTAGGCTGTGTGGTGGGCTGCTTGTTAGCAGTTTCTTCGGCGCAAGCGCAGACCAACGTACGGATTCGCGGGACCATTACCGGCATCGACGGCAAGGTGCTCTCAGTCAAGTCGCGCGACGGCAAGGATCTCAGGATCGAACTGGCGGACAATGTCGCCGTCGCCGTCGCCAAGAAAATCCCCTTCGAGGACATCAAGAAGGGCGACTACGTCGGCGCAACCACCCTACCTGGCCCTAACGGCACGCAGGTCGCGGTCGAGGTTCACTATCTAGCGCCGACCACGCCGGAAGGTCAGCTCGCGTGGGACCTTCAGCCCGGCTCGACGATGACCAATGCCAATGTCGAATCGATGGTCGTCGGCACCGGCAACAGAGAGCTGACGCTACGCTACAAAGGCGGCACGCAAACGATCGTCGTCCCGGAGAGCGCGGCCTTGGTGCGCACGGTGCCGGGCACCCGTTCCGACCTCGCCGTCGGTGAATACGTCTTCATCGGCGCCCAGCAAGCAGCAGACGGAATGTTGAGCGCGGCGCGAATACAGGTAAGCAAGGACGGCGTGAAACCGCCGCAGTGAACGGCGAAGCCGCGCCTTCGCGGCGGGCAGCTATGAAGCCCGGGCAGCTATGAAACCATCACGCCCGCCGGTCATGGCACCGGCACCCTGCCCCGGTTCATCGCCGTCGCGACGGCGATGAACACGAGTATCGCAAGCACGCCGATCGCCGCTTCCACATTCAACATTCCCGCGGCGCCCCAGCGGGTGTGCGCCCATCCTTCCACCAGCGTCATGTACGCGATAGGCATGTTCGACAGCGACGCGAACAGGTTGTACTTGGTGGCCGCGGCGCCAAGGCCGATCGCTTCGAGCACGACTGCGGAAAATCCCGCGTAGGTCAGGCCCGAGATGAACGAGTAGACCGTCGTGAACACGATGTACATCGATTCCGTGCGTGGGGCGACCGCCATGCCGATCGCGCATGCCGCCTGCAGCAGCCCGTAAAGCGCGTACGCAGTCTTGCGGTGCATGCGGTCGCAGACGTAGCCGCCGACCAGACATCCGACCGCGGAGACGATGCCGCCCAGCACGCCGGTGACGAGCGCCACGGTATCGGCGGTTGCTTGCCAGTCGTCGGCAACTGAGGCCCACAATCCCGATGCCGCGCCGGTCCCGATCGGCAGAAAGCAGATCAGCAGCGCGAGAAAACCGAGGCGTGATCGCGCAACGTGCCACAGGTCTTTGAACACTTCGACGAGATTTCGCCAGTACTTGCCGTCGCGAAACATCGCGGGCGGCTCGGTCACGAAAAGTAGTGCGACACAGCACAGCAGGCATGCAATGCCGAGCACCACGCCCGCGATCCAAGGTTCGGACAGATTCTGCGCCATCCACAAACCGGCTCCGCCACCCAATCCTCCGCCGCCGAGATTGCCCGCCTGGAACCACCCGCCGGCGCGGCCTTTCTCCGCGGCCGGCGTGCCGTAGACCATCAGGCTTTCAACTGACATCGCCAGAAACGTGACGGCGGTATTGGAGACGACCACGACCGCGTAGAGCAGCGGCATGTACTTGCCGTCGGCGGGAACCATCCCCGTCGCACAGATACCGACCGCACTGATGACCGCGGCGATCAAATACCACGCCTTGCGCGTGAACGTCGTATCGGCGATCGGCGCCCAAAGGAATTTCCACGTCTGTGGAATGAAACTGATGGCGACCAACTCCGCCACCTGTTGCACGCTGACGCCGGCCTGTGTCAGCAGATACGCCACTGCGACAGTCAAATAGCCACTCATCACCCCGAACGGGAGGATGAGGAACATGTACGCGATCGGGTGCGGATGGCGAGAGTTGTTCAAGCTTCGCCCATGGTCGCAAACCACGTCAAAATCCGCAATGCAACGTGCGCTTCAGCCTGCGATTCGACCTGACGCCGTGCAACGCTGGCCTGAACGAGGCTAACACCAATTCGATCATTCCGGCGAGCCCGGCAGCAAAGCCTGCGGCGTTGCCCCAGCGTACCAGCCTTTATTTGACATAAAGCGCGCCAGCGCACTGATTCCCTTGCCGCTCACTGCTATGATGGGTGACTGCAAAGTAAAACATGAACATCTTCCACAGCACAATTCAGCGGGCGGACCGTCATTTCTCGGCGTGCCGAACGGCCTCGCATCCGTTCACACCTGACCGCACCTGTCCGCATCTGCCATCCGATTCCTGCGTCGACCGATGAACCCTGAACCCCTCCTGCCCGGATGTGGCGCCACGCCCGCCCTGCGGGACAAATTCCTTAGGGCGCTCGACGCTGATGACTACTCGGCGCTGCGGAGCCTCTCCGTGGATTTGCGCAGTTGCACCGACGTGCTGCCAAGCAGCGTGTGCGTGACGCTGGGCCTGCCACGAGGAAGTACTTACGCGATCGCCGCCAAGACCATTGTCGCGTAGCGACGAGCTCTAAGCGACGTAGTCGTACACCAGATAGAGAATGGCAAGGCTGAATATCGACAGAAATCCAGGCGATGAGCGCCTCGGCGGCCATGGTGCGGGCGCCACTGCGCCGATGCAGGATGTAGGTGACGGGCGCGGCGATCGCGCCATAGATAAAGAACGTACCTGCCAGCCAAATCAGCAGCTTGAATATGCTGTGCAACACGGATTACCCTTCTTCCTTTGCCCCGCCTTGTAACGCTGCACGTCAGCGCACGGCATCGCGCCAGGACCGACGATCCGGGGAAAGGATTTGGCGCGGACCGTTATGCTAGTGGCGCGATGGCGCCTGCACTACCGAATGTTTTGCATAGGTGATATGCACCACGTTCAACATCGCGCGAACCACTTTCAACATCAGGCGCACCACTTCCAACATCAGCCGCACCATGTTCAACATCAGGCGAGTCGACCTCAATCTGCTGCCCGTTTTTGAGGCGGTCTACGAGGAGCAAAACCTGTCGCGGGCTGCCGCCCGGCTGTCGATGACTCAGTCTGCGGTGAGCCACGCGGTGACACGCCTTCGCTCGCTTTTTCGCGATGAGCTGTTTGTGCGCCAGGCGCGCGGAGTGCTGCCCACTCCCATCGCGGACAGCGTCTACGCCAAGATCCGCGGCGGTCTGGCGTTGGTGCGCGAAGCCGTCGACGAGCTGCAGGGTTTCGACCCGATGACGTCGGCACGCAGGTTCTTCGTCGCCATTCCGCATCCGATGGGTCCGATGATCGCGCTGCGCCTGCGCGAGCGTCTGGCAAAGATTGCGCCGCAAATCGACGTCGTTGCCAGCACGCGGTCGCGCCCCATCGACCTCGATCGCGCCATGCGCGAAGGGCGTGTCGACGCGGCCATCGACTGGCTTGAACCGCGCGGAGATCAATTCCGCAAGACCGTGCTGTTCGACGACACGCTGATCGCCGTGGCACGAGAGGGCCACCCGGCGTTGCGTCGCTCTGTGACGGTAAAACTGCTGCGCGAAGGAAAATTCGTCAGCTTGCGCCCGCGAATAGAGGGCGAACACCCGGTGCCGGGGATCAAGGAATGGCGGCAACTCAACCTGGAAGTAGCGTTGGAGGTGTCGGAAATCCTCGAGATCTTCATGGTCGCCAGTCAATCCGATCTCTTCGGGACCATTCCACGGAGCATGGAGAAGGTCGCCCGCAACCTGTTCGGCCTGCGGCCGTTGCGCAACTCGGGCTTGGGAGCGCCCGTACCGATCCTCCTCGTTTGGCACGCAAGCCGCGATGCCGATCCAGCGCATGCGTTCCTGCGCAAGGAATTGTCCGCGGCGGCCATTGCCATCGTTCAGCGCGGGTAACCGCCTCGCGACCGGCCGCGCTCGAACTCGCAGGCCTCTGTCGTCGTTCCGGGCAACTTTCTCCATCGTGCCGAGACCGGCGACGGCGAAGACCATGGGCTTGTACTGAGCGATGCAGCGCGAGAGCGGGGTTCTGGCTACAATTGTCGACCGCCCCATGGTCGGGCAACGTCTTTCACCGCTTGTCTCATAGCGAGAAGAAAGGAGCGATCGAGTATGCCGCCAAATCGCAGATACGGGCGGAGCATCGTCCTCGCGTGGACGTTTTGTACCGCGATTGTTCGTCGGTGTCCAGGCGCAGGCGCAAACCGATCCGCTGCCTTCATGGAACGATGGCCCGGCCAAGAAAGGCCATCGTCGACTTCGTCCAGGCGACGACGACAGCCGGAACGTCGAAGTTCGTGCCGCCGCCAGAGCGTATCGCCACCTTCGATCAAGACGGGACGCTGTGGGTCGAGCATCCCGTCTATTCGCAATTGATGTATATCCTCGATCGCGTCCCCGCGGTCGTGAAGGCAAAACCCGAACTGGCCAAGGTCGAGCCGTTCAAGACCGTCATGTCAGGCAATCGCGAGGCGATCGCAAAGCTTTCGATGGGCGATCTCGAAAAGCTCGCTGCGGCAACGCTTTCCGGCATGTCGGTCGAACAGTTCGCAGCCGAAGTGAAGGTCTGGCTGGAAACCGCGAAGGATCCGCGCTGGAAGCGCCCGTATACCGAACTGACTTACCTGCCGATGCAGGAAGTGCTCGCGTATCTCCGCGCGAACGGCTATCGGACCTACATCGTGACCGGCGGCGGCCAGGACTTCGTGCGCCAATACGCTGAAAAGGTCTACGGCATCCCACCGGAGCAGGTCATCGGCACGGCGGGCGCGACCAAGTTCGGCTACGACAAGAGCGGCAGACCGTTTCTCACGAAAGAACCAAAGATTACGCTCGACGACAACAATCCGCGGCAAGCCGGAAGGCATTCACCTCATGATCGGACGCCGGCCATACGCCGCGTTCGGCAACACGGCGGGCGACCAGCAGATGCTCGAATACACTGGCGCAGGCGACGGCGCGCGGCTCATGATGCTGGTCCTGCACGATGACGGCGCGCGCGAGTATGTCGTACGGTCCGGCAGCGGGTCTGCCAGATACCAAAGTCGGCACCTTCAGCCAGAAGCTGTACGACGAAGCGAAAGCGAAAGGCTGGATCGTGATCAGCATGAAGAATGACTGGAAGCGCATCTTCGCGTTCGAATAGCAATCACGCACTCACGATGGTGTAGGAGCAGCGTCATGGCAAACACAGATCGTTTTCCGCGCGGTGTTTTCGTCCCCGCGCTCACGCCGTTCACCCAGGATCTCGCCGTCGATCGAACGCGATTCCTCGCTCATTGCAGTGGCTGCTCGCACAAGGCGCGGACGGCCTCGCGGTGTTCGGCACCACGAGCGAAGCAAATTCGCTGTCGAACGGCGAACGCATGCAGCTGCTCGATCACCTGCTCGGCCATGGCATCCCAGCGCAGTGTACTGATGCCGGGAACAGGATGTTGCGCACTGCCGGACACCGTGGCGCTGACGAAGCACGCGGTGGGCCATGGTGCATTTGGCGTCCTGCTTCTGCCGCCCTTCTACTACAAAAATGTCAGCGACGATGGCGTCTACGCGAGCATCGCCGAGGTTGTGCAGCGAGTGGCCGATCCCCGGTTGCGTATCTATCTCTATCACATCCCGCCGATGGCCGGCGTCGGCTTTTCGCTACCCGTGATCGAGCGGCTGCTGAAGGCATTTCCCGGTGTTGTCGTCGGCATCAAGGACAGTTCCGGCGACTGGAAGAATACCGACGCACTCCTGAAGGCATTCCCCGGATTCGAGGTCTTTCCGGGTAGCGAGACGTACCTGCTCGATGCGCTGCGGTTGGGTGGCGCGGGCTGCATCTCGGCGACGGCCAACGTCAACGTCGCGGGCATGCGCCAACTGCTGGATGAATGGTCCGGGCCTGGCGCGGATGCGTTGCAAGCGCAGCTGACCGCGGTGCGCGCGGCGATCCAGAAATATCCACTGGTATCGGCCAACAAGGCGATCCTCGCGCACGTGCAGGTCGAATCCGATTGGAATGTGGTGCGTCCGCCGTTGCGTTCGCTCACTGCAGAGGCGACCGCGGAGATGTTGCACGCGCTCGCGGCGCTGAAGTTTTCGCTGCCTTCAGGGCTGCGGCAACCGTTGGCGACCGCGTGACCGATTCGAGCGGCATGCGCCGCGGCCTTACGCGCTACGGCGACGCGGAGTTTTCGCTGTTCCTGCGCAAGGCGTTCATCAAGGCGATGGGCTACACGGACGACGCGCTCTCGCGTCCGATCGTCGGCATCACCAATACATTCAGCGACTTCAATCCCTGCCACGCGACAGTCCCGCAACTCATTGCGGCGGTCAAGCGCGGGGTCATGTTGGCCGGCGCGCTACCGATGGAGTTTCCGACGATCTCGATCCACGAATCGTTCGCGTATCCGACCAGCATGTACCTGCGCAATCTCATGGCGCTCGATACAGAGGAGATGATCCGCTCGCAGCCCGTCGACGCGGTGGTGCTGATCGGCGGCTGCGACAAGACGATTCCGGCGCAACTGATGGCGGCAGTATCGGCCAACGTGCCCGCGATCGTCGTGCCCACCGGCCCCATGCTGACGCGAACGCACGGCGGCGAGCGCCTCGGCGCATGCACCGATTGCCGGCGCTATTGGGCCAGATTCCGGGCCGGCGACATCGACGAGCGCGAGATCGATATCGTCAATGAGCGTTTGGCGCCTACCGCCGGCACTTGCATGGTGATGGGTACGGCCAGCACGATGGCCTGCATCGCCGAGGTGCTCGGCACCAGCCTTCCGGGCGCCTCGACCATTCCCGCGGTCCACGCCGAGCGGCTGCGTCTGGCCGAGGCCTCAGGCACGCGGGCCGCGGCGATAGCCACGCGGGCATTGCGTCCCGATGCACTGGTCACTGCAAAGTCCATCACTAACGCGCTGGTCGTCCTGCAGGCCATCGGCGGTTCCAGCAACGGGCTGATCCACCTGACGGCCATCGCTGCGCGTTGCGGTATTCGCATCGATCTCGATCGCTTCGACGAACTGGGTCGCAGGGTGCCGGTCCTGGTCGACCTGAAGCCCTCGGGTCAACACTACATGGAACACCTGCACGAAGCGGGCGGCCTTAACGCGGTGCTGCGCGAGCTCGAACCTTTCCTGCACCTCGACGTGCCCACGGTAAATGGCAAGACGCTCGGCGAAGTCATCGCTGCAGCAGAAGTCGTCGCCGACCAAACAGTGGTGCGCACGCGTACCAACCCGATCTTCGGCAGCGGTGGGCTCGCCGTCCTGCACGGCAATCTGGCGCCGGGCGGTGCCGTGATCAAGCACTCTTCGGCCACACGCGGATTGCTCCAGCATACGGGCCGCGCGATCGTCTTCGATTCGCTCGACGATCTCGCTGCGCGCATCGACCTGCCCGATCTCGACGTGCGTGCCGACGATGTCCTGGTTCTGCGCAACGCCGGACCGCTGGGTGCGCCCGGCATGCCGGAGGCGGGCTACATCCCGATTCCCAAAAAACTCGGGCAGCAGGGCGTGAAGGATATGGTGCGCATTTCCGATGCACGCATGAGTGGCACTGCGTTCGGCACCATTGTGCTGCACATCACGCCTGAGGCGGCAATCGGCGGCCCCTTGGCACGCGTACGGAGCGGCGACAGCATCCGGCTCGACGTGATGCAGCGCACAATAGAGCTGTGCGTAACCGACGAAGAACTTGCGCGTCGCGGCGTCGAGGGACTTCCGCCGCTGCCGAATCTGCCCTCATCCGGCTACCGACGGATGTATCTCGAACACGTCACGCAGGCGGATCGCGGCTGCGATTTCGATTTCATGCTGCCGCAAAATTTCTCCGGGAGCGCACCTATTGACCGCTGATCCGGTATTCTGCCGCGGTGCCCAAAGTTCAAACAACCACCGGGCATCCCTGAAACACGCTTCGCAAGTGAATCGATCGCAGGTCGAGCTGCACAAAAGGAGGAGTCTGCAATGAATAACCCCGTTGGAAGTACCACGTTTCGCGCGCTTGCGTTTTGCCTTATGTCCGCCATTGCATCCGTGGCTGGAGCACAGGCCGCGCGTACATTCAGCTTTGCGTATGACCAGCCGAACACCACGGCCTACGGTGTCGCGGCGAACATCTTCGACGCCAAACTCAAAGAGCTCTCGGGCGGCACCATGAGCATCAACCAGTTTCCGGGCGCGCAACTCGGCCAGGAGCCGCAGATGCTCCAAAAGATGCGCGCCGGCGACATCGACTTCGTCATCACTTCGACAGCCAATGCATCAACCGTCGCGCCGCAAGCCGGTGTGTTCTCGATTCACTTCATCTTCCGCGATCAGGCGCACTTGATGAAGGTGCTCGCCGACCCCGCGATCACGGCGGAATTTCGGGCCATGGTCAAGGATCAGGTGCAGGGTGCACAAGTACTCGGTCTGATGACCATGGGCATGCGCAACATGTACGGCAAGAAGGAAGTGAAGTCGGTTTCCGATATGAAGGGCGAGAAGGTGCGCGTGCAAGCGACCAAGACCGAGGACACGCTGTTCCCGGCATATGGCGCGCAGACGGTGCATATGCCCTTTGGAGACGTCTATACGTCGTTGCAGACGGGCGTGGTCAACTACGCAGAGAACGGCGTCAACGTTTACCTGGCCAACAAGCACTACGAGGTCGCGCCGGTCCTGTCCATGACTGAGCACGAGGCCAACAACAATGCGATCTGGGTGAGCGACAAGACCTGGAATAGCCTCACGCCGCAACAGCAGGGTTGGGTGCAAACGGCGGCCACCGAAGTGAGCAAGCGGGAACCAGCGCTGGCGCTGCAGCTCGAGAAGGAATCTGCAGACAAGCTGAAGAAGCTCGGCGTGTCAGTGGTCGAGAATGTCGACAAATCGGGCTTCATCAAAGATGCGACGCCGGTTCAGGACCAGCTGGCGGCGGAGCTTGGCCCGCATGCGGTCAAGCTGCTCAAGATGGTGCGCGACATTCAATAGTCGATTCGGGCTCCGGGCAACGATCGTCTAGTGGCCCGCCCGGGGCCCTATTTCGAATTTCCCAAAGACGGATGTCCGGCATGGCAGATAACCGTGCGTTGATCCTGCAGCGCCATCGGCGGCTCAAATGGAAGGGGCTGGACTGGCTCGAAGCGACGCTGATGGTTTTGTGCGGCGTATGCATCGCGATGTTCACACTGGCGGGTGTTTGTGACGTGGTCACGCGCACCATCGGCGCCCCTTGGCTGTGGCTGCAGCAGGTGAGCACCGCGTTCTTCGCTTGGGGCGTATTCATCGGCATGGCCGCGGCAACCCGACGCAACGACCACTTTTACCTGACGGAGATCACCAAGCGTATGACCGGATCCCCGCGTGCGGTTATCGAGATCATCAATCGGGTCATCGTGCTTGTCGTCGCCGCAACAATGGTCTGGTGCGGCACCCAAAACGCACTACTCGATCTGGGGAGCTTCCGGATGCCCTCGCTGATTCCGTTGACCGTCTATACGGCAATCGTGCCGATTGCGGGGTTGCTTATCTTTCTGTTCACAGTAGAGCAACTGATCAACGGCTGGAAACACGGCTTCGAAGGACCCGAGGACCGCGAAGACGCGATGGAATTTGTCGAATGAGCCCCACCGCTGTCCTCTTATTGATGACGATCCTGTTCCTGGCATTCGGATACATGGGCGTGCCCGTATCGTTCGCGCTAATCGCCGGGGTGTTGGTCGCGACGGGTTTTACTCAGATCAGCATGCAGTCGATGATCGGTCAACTCTTTCACGGTATTGATTCCGAGACGTTGCTTGCCGTTCCGTTTTTCCTTCTCGTCGGGGAGCTGATGGCGTCGTCCGACGTTGCGCATCGCATGATCCGCCTGTCGCAAACCCTGGTCGGTCAT
Organism: uncultured beta proteobacterium; assembly: GCA_963732105.1. GTDB lineage: Bacteria > Pseudomonadota > Gammaproteobacteria > Burkholderiales > Casimicrobiaceae > PALSA-1003. The sequence continues at coordinate 86,983 of CAVSYL010000001.1, read as the reverse complement.
CTGCGCGGCGGACTGGCCCAGGTGGTGACGCTGTTCAGTATGTTCTTCGCCGGCATCTCCGGTTCGTCGACCGCCGACGTGGCGGTGCTGAGCCGCACCATCGCGCGCGATATGGACAAGGAAGGCTATGACCGGGCGTTCACCGCCGCACTCATTGCTTCCGCGTCGACGATGGCCAACCTGATTCCGCCCAGCATCATGGCAGTAGTCTACGGCGCCACAGGCAACGTATCGATCGGCGGCCTGTTCCTCGCCGGTGTGGTTCCGGGCGTACTCATCGGCGTCGGGCTGATGGTGTACAGCTATTTCTGGGGGCCGGTGGGCGTCATGAAGAAGCGCGCGCCGATGACCGAAGTACTCGTTGCGGCTCGCGGTTCGGCATTGCCACTCGTCATCCCGGTCATCATCATGGGCGGCATTCTCACCGGCTGGTTTACACCGACCGAAGCAGGGATGATCGCCGCTGTTTACATTCTGATCGTGCTGATTCCGACGCTGAACCCCAAGCACGTCATCGAGCTGCCACGGGATTTCATGTATGCGGGTCTGCTCTACTCGCTGCCGCTAGCCGCAGTCGCGGGTGCATCAGCATTCGGTTGGATGGTGGCCTATTTGCGCGGCCCGGACATCGTTGCTGCGCACATCACCGCCATCGCAGGCACCAGCGGACCGATGATCATGTTCCTGCTTGTATGCGTGTTCGTGATCGTCGGTGATTTCATCGATGCAGTTCCTGCGATCATCATTTTCATGCCGATCATCAACAAGCTCACGGAAGTCGGCAACATCCATCCGCTGCACATGGGCGTCGTGATTATTACCACGCTAGTGTTCGGACTGATTACACCGCCCTATGGATTGTCGCTGCTCGTGGCATCTAAATACGTCGGCGTCGGCTTCGGCAAATCGGTGGTGCGCTCCCTTCCCCTCTACGTTGTGTTCCTACTCACCATCGCATTTACGGTGGCCTTTCCCAAGATCGTGCTGTGGTTGCCGAAGCAACTGCTGCCGCAGTCGGTGGGCTGCTTCAAGGCACCGAATGCATCGGGCTACATCTGCCCTGACCTCAACTAGAAGGGGGCCAGCCATGAATCCTGCCGACCTGCGCCTGCCGTACGCAGTGCGTCCACTAACGCCCGCGCTCGGCGCGGAGATCAGCGGCCTCGACCTCGCCCAAGGCGTTTCGCCTGACACGTTTGGCGCGCTCTACCAGGCGTTTCTTCGCTACCAAGTGCTGTTGTTCCCGGCGAGCGAGCTGCCGCCCGCCGCGCAGGTCGCATTTGCCCGCCAGTTCGGCGAAGTGCAGATTCACGTGATGTCGCTCTATCACGCAGACGGCTTTCCTGAACTGTATCGACTGTCGAATCTCGATGAGAACGGCAAGCCGAATGGCCAGCATCCGGACAAGGGCACGCTCGCGTGGCACACCGATGGTTCGTGGCGTCGAGTCAGCGGCCAAGCAACGATCATCTATGGCGAGGTCGTGCCCGAGACCGGCGGCGAGACGCATTTCTGCGACATGTATGGCGCTTACGAACGACTCAGCCCCGTGTGGAAGGACCGCATCGCCAACCTCCGGGCGGTACACAATCTCGATTTTTCCCGCACCCGGCGCCACGGCCGCGACCTGATGACCGACGAGCAGCGGCGTGAAGCGCCGCCGGTCGACCAGCCGATCGTCCGGCGGCACCCGGAAACCGGGCGCGACTGTCTCTATCTCGGCGATCACGCTGAATACGTCGTCGGTATGCCCTACGACGAGGGACGCGCGCTCATCGAGGAATTGAACGAGCTCGCTGTGCATCCAGATCTGACCTACGAACACCGCTGGCAGCCGCACGAATTGATCGTCTGGGACAACCGCTGCCTTATGCATCGTGCCACGCCCTACGACCCGCTCACGCAGCGGCGCGTGGTGCGCCGCTGCACGGTCCTCGGCGAAATACCTCAGGGAAGCAATTCTGCCCGGAACTAGGGACCGTGAATTCTTGGCACGGCGCTTGCTGGTAGGTGTGGTACCCGGACGGGGCGGCGCTACCCTGGTTTACTCCTCGCCCTTCGCGCCGTCTCCGCCCCGGGTCCTATTACCTTCCCGGTCACGCGCGTCGTCGCATCGAGTGTCTATGCGCGATCGTGCGCCGCCGCACGCGCACCTGGCCGCGCAATGTGCCTTTTGCGCAACGGTACACCACAATCATTGTGCTCAACATGCTGAGTAACGTTCCACCGGCGGCCAACGGTCGGACGGATTGCGGCATGCGCGACGTCTAAACGGCCGCGATGTCTAAACGGCCAGGTGCGAGCGAACGTCGTCCTGGTCCATCGTCGCGCCTTTGCCGCGCGCGACGACCTCGCCGCGGGATAGCACGACATAATGGTCCGCCAGGGACTTCGCGAAGTCGTAATATTGTTCGACCAGGAGCACCGCGATGTCCCCCGCGGCGACCAGTTTGCGGATGGCGCGCTCGATGTCCTTGATGATCGAAGGCTGAATGCCTTCGGTGGGCTCGTCGAGTATGAGCAGCCGCGGGCGCATCGCCAGCGCACGGCCGATCGCAAGTTGCTGCTGTTGGCCACCGGACAAGTCGCCTCCCCGCCGGTTCAACATTTCCTTGAGCACCGGGAACATCTCGAAGATGAAATCGGGGAGCTTGGCGCCGCCCTTCTTCGTTGCGAGACCCATCTGCAAGTTTTCCATGACCGTCAGCCGCGGAAAAATGTCGCGCCCCTGCGGTACGTAGCCAATCCCAAGTGCCGCGCGGGCATACGGCGGCATGCTGGCAATGCTGCTACCGTCGAAGGCGATCTCGCCGGAGCGGATCGGCAACAAACCCATCAGGCAACGGAGCAGCGTCGTCTTGCCGACGCCATTGCGGCCCAGCAGCGCGGTGCACCCGCCGTCAGGCACATCGAACCCCACGTGCCGCAGGATGTGGCTGCCGCCGTAGTATTGATTGACGTCCTTTATGGCCAACACGGTTAGCGTCCCAGGAAAACTTCAATCACCTGCTCGTTGGCGGTGATCTCATCCATCGAGCCTTCGGCGAGCACACTGCCTTCATGCAGCACGGTAACCTTCTGCGCGATCTTGCGCACGAAATCCATGTCGTGCTCGACCACGATCAGCGTGTACTTGCCCGCGAGCGACAGAAACAGGTCGGCACTGCGCATGGTCTCGTCGTCGGTCATGCCCGCCACCGGCTCGTCGAGGAGCAGCAGTTGCGGCTCCTGCATCAGCAGCATGCCGATTTCGAGCCATTGCTTCTGACCGTGGGACAGCAGGCCCGCCAGCCGGCCCGCCTCGCCATGGAGCTTGATCGTCTCCAGTGTGGCCGCGATACGATCGCGCGCCCTTGTGTCGAGGCGCGCCCGCAACGTCGGCCACACGCGCTTGTCCGCTTTGAGCGCGAGTTCCAGGTTCTCGTAGACGGTATGCTGCTCGAACACCGTCGGCTTCTGAAACTTGCGGCCGATGCCGCGATCGGCAATCTCCGGTTCCGTCAAGCGAGTGAGGTCGATGGTCTGGCCGAAGAAAGCGGTGCCGCTGTCGGGCCGCGTCTTGCCGGTGATCACGTCCATCATCGTCGTCTTGCCGGCACCATTCGGCCCGATTACACAACGCAACTCGCCATTGTCGATCAACAACGACAGCGCGTTGAGCGCCTTGAATCCGTCGAAGCTGACCGAGATTTCTTCGAGGTAGAGGATGCCCTTGTGGCTGGTGTCGACACCTTCGCTCATCACCCTCGCGCCGGCGCCGGCGTTGGCATCGTCCCACCCTTCGCGCACGGGTGCGACGATGGAAATCGGCATGCCTTCTGTATTGAGGCCGCTGGTCGCGCTCACGATTTTTTCCTCAGCTTGGTCCACAGCCCGGCGATCCCTTCCGGCAGGAACAGCGTCGAAAGAATGAACAGCAGGCCGAGCGCGAACAGCCAATATTCCGGAAACGCCTTGGTGAACCAGCTCTTGCCGAGATTCACCACGGCCGCGCCGAGCATCGGTCCGACCAACGTCCCGCGCCCGCCCACCGCGGTCCAAATGGCGATCTCGATCGAATTTGCGGGCGACATCTCGCTGGGGTTGATGATGCCGACCTGCGGGACGTAAAGCGCGCCCGCGATGCCGCAGATAACTGCGGACACCGTCCAGATGAACAGCTTGAAATACACCGGGTTGTAGCCCGAGAACATGACGCGCGTCTCGGCGTCACGGATCGCTGTCAATACGCGGCCCAATTTGGAGAGCACGATCCACCGACCGAGAAGAAAAAAACCGAGCAGCGTGCCGCCCGTCAGCACGAACAGCACCATCCGCGTCTCGGGCGCGGTGATCGGAAAACCGAGAATGCGCTTGAAATCGGTGAAGCCGTTGTTGCCACCGAAGCCTGTGTCGTTGCGGAAGAACAGCAACATGAACGCGAACGTCATCGCCTGCGTGATGATCGAAAAATAGACGCCCTTGATGCGCGAGCGAAAAGCGAAGAAGCCGAACACGAACGCGAGCAACCCCGGCACGAGCACGACCAGGAGCGCCGCATACCAGAAGTGATCGGTGAAGCTCCAGTACCACGGGTAGGCCTTCCAATCCAGGAACACCATGAAATCCGGCAAGTTGCTGTGATAGACGCCTTCGGTGCCGATCGATCGCATCAAGTACATACCCATCGCATAGCCACCGAGCGCGAAAAAGGTGCCGTGACCCAGCGACAGAATGCCGGTGTAACCCCAGATGAGGTCCATCGCCAGGGCGACGATGGCATAACACATGATCTTCCCGATCAGCGTGACGGTGAAGTCTGAAAGATGCCAGGCGCTGTCGGCCGGGACAACGAGGTGCAATACGGGAAATGCGACGAACAGCAGGAGCGCGGCGCCGACGTAGAACCACCAGGCATTGGCAGGAAGCAGGCGCACGAAGTGGGGTAGCGTCGACGGCGTCACCGCGGAAATCGACGGGGCGGCACCGTGGTTCACGCCGTTCTGCCCTTCAGAGCGAACAAACCCTGCGGCCGTTTCTGGATGAACACGATGATGAACACGAGCACGGCGATCTTGGCCAACACGGCGCCCGACCACGCCTCGAGGAACTTGTTGACGATGCCGAGGCCCATTGCGGCGTACACCGTTCCTGCCAGCTGGCCGACCCCGCCGAGCACGACGACCATGAACGAGTCCACGATATAGCTCTGACCGAGATCCGGACCGACATTGCCGATCTGCGACAATGCGCAGCCGGCGAGTCCAGCAAGACCCGAACCGAGACCGAACGCCCACATGTCCACGCGGCCGGTGGGGACGCCCGTACAACTCGCCATGGCGCGGTTCTGCGTCACTGCGCGCACGAACAATCCCAGGCGTGTGCGCGTGAGCAACAGCCAGATCAGCGCCAGCACGAATCCGGCGAAGCCGATGATGACAATCCGGCTCCACGGCAGCACGACGCCGGTAATGGCCTCGATCCCGCCGGACATCCACGATGGATTCTCGACCGGAACGTTCTGGGCGCCGAAAATCGTACGTACGGTCTGCATCAGGATGAGGCTGATGCCCCAGGTCGCAAGCAAGGTCTCCAGCGGACGCCCGTAGAGAAAACGGATGACCGTTCGTTCGAGGACCATGCCGACAAGCGCCGAGACCGCAAACGACGCGGGTACCGCAGCGATCAGGTAGGCGTCGAAGGCGCCGGGCAGGTATTGACGGAACAGGTTCTGCACAACATAGGTTGCGTACGCGCCGATCATGATCAGTTCGCCGTGGGCCATGTTGATCACGCCCATCAAGCCATAGGTGATTGCCAGGCCCAGCGCGGCCAGCAACAGAATGCTGCCGAGCGAAATGCCGCTGAATACCCTGCCCACCATCTCACCCGTCGACAACCTGCTCTGCACCGCGTGCAGCGCCTTTTCGGCCTCGGCGCGAACCTCGGCGTCGGGCTCGACCGATTGTCCGTCCTTCTGCGCGAGCACACCGAGCAACAGCGTCTTGGTGCTCGCCTGATTGCTGTCCGCAAGCGACCGCAACGCGGCCAGACGCGTGGCTTTGTCGCTGCTGTTCAATTGGATAGAGGCCTGCGTCATTTGCAGCATGCCCTTGATTTCGGGATCGGATTCCTTGGCCAGTGCGGTGCTGATCGCTGGCAGCAGGTCCTCGTCGACGCCGCTCTGCAGTTCCTTCGCCGCAGCGAGCCGTATCGCGCGATCCGGCGAGGTCAGCTTGAGCCCCGCCATCGCGCTGCCGATTTCACGACGCAGGCGATTGTTGATGACCACGTCCTCAAGATTGTCCGGCAAGGGAGAGACGACCTTGCCCGTGCCGAGATCGGTTGCGGTATCACCCTTGACAAGCAATACATCCTTGTCGCCGACGGTCTGTACCTGTCCGTCAAGCAATGCCTGCAACAACGCCAGTGCCGCGGGGTTCCCGCTGCTGCCGAGCGCGCGAATCGCAGTGACCTTCGCGTCGCCGTCCCCGAGGGCGATGTCGCGTATGAGGAGTTCGGGAGGGGTCGCCGCCATCGCGGTCGTGGCCATGACCAACGCCACCGTGCCGACGCAGACAACACAAAGCGCGCGCAGTAGTCGTCCGGGATCGCAGCTTTTAATCACGATATTGATCCGATGGGATGCATTCGAATAAGAAAGGGCGACAGCGAGTGATCACAAGCCGCTGCCGCCCCTCCTTTGCAACATTGTCGAGAACAGACTTCGAACTGCTCACATACACAGGGGTCTACCCTGCCGATGTCGTCCCTGCGCAGGCAGCGACCCAATTGCATTTGCCAACGTCAACTTGGATCCCGGATCTCGCTGCGCTCGTCCGGGATGACACTGCTGTCTCCAATCGCCGCGAGGCTACGCCTCTTGCTCTTGGACAGCGGTGTCACTTCTTCTCCGGTTCGTCCTTCTTGTCCTTGTCTTCAGGAATGTACGGGCTCCATGGCGTCGCGCGGATCGGACCCGGCGTCTTCCATACGACGTTGAACTGGCCGTTGGCCTGCACTTCGCCGATGAATACCGGTTTCCAGAGATGGTGGTTCTTTTCGTCCATCTTGATGGTGAACCCGTCCGGCGCCTTGAATGTCTGACCGCCCATCGCAGCAATGACTTTGTCAACGTCGGTGGACTTGGCCTTCGTCACCGCCTGCGCCCACATGTGGATGCCGATATAAGCAGCTTCCATCGGATCGTTGGTCAGCGGCTTGTCGGCGCCTGGCAGATTCTTGGCCTTCGCGTAAGCGGCCCACTCCTTCTTGAACGCATCGTTCGCCGGGTTCTTGAGCGACATGAAGTAGTTCCAGGCGGCGAGTTGGCCGACCAGTGGCTTGGTGTCGACACCGCGAAGCTCTTCTTCACCGACCGAGAACGCAACGACCGGTACGTCGGTCGCCTTCAGTCCCGAGTTGCCCAGTTCCTTGTAGAACGGCACGTTCGAGTCGCCGTTGATCGTGGATACAACCGCAGTCTTGCCGCCGGCCGAGAATTTCTTGATATCGGCGACGATGGTCTGGTAATCGCTGTGCCCGAACGGTGTATACGTCTCCATGATGTCGGTTTCGGCGACGCCCTTGGACTTCAGGAACGAACGCAGGATCTTGTTGGTCGTGCGCGGATAGACGTAGTCGGTACCCAGGAGCACCCACCGCTTGGCGCCGCCGCCCTCCTTGCTCATCAGATATTCGACGGCAGGAATCGCCTGCTGATTCGGCGCGGCTCCGGTGTAGAACACGTTCTTGGAAAGCTCTTCGCCTTCGTATTGCACCGGGTAGAACAGCAGCCCGTTGAGTTCTTCGAAGACCGGTAGCACGGACTTGCGCGACACCGACGTCCAGCAGCCGAAGACCACGGCCACCTTGTCCTGCGTAAGCAGCTGACGCGCCTTTTCGGCGAACAGCGGCCAGTTCGATGCGGGATCGACGACGACCGCTTCGAGCTTCTTGCCAAGGAGACCACCCTTAGCGTTGATTTCGTCGATGGTCATCAGCGTCACGTCCTTCAATACCGTTTCGCTGATTGCCATCGTGCCCGAGAGCGAGTGCAGGACACCGACCTTGATCGTGTCGGCGGCGAATGCCGGCGAGCTGCCGAAGATCCCGGCGGTCGCCAGCGCGGCGGAAAGCGCCAGCTGTTTTACGAAACTTCTACGTTGCATGATTTGGCCCCGTGTCCAATGATTGAAGAATTGCGCCCCTGAGCAGACGAGACACGTCGCGGCCGCCAGAGCGGCATTGGTGCATCGCGCGTCTCTGGCCTGATGCTTCGCACGTTCCATGCCACGAGGAAACGGGCAACATAAATCACTGATTCATATTGTTTTTTCAGGAATGCTCTCACGGTCGAACCGCGCTCGTGCGGGCGTTCACGCCGAGTCGTCCGCATCAAAACAGTGCGCCAGGTTCCGCGTCGCACCGTTTTGGGTGTAGCGGTCAGCTTTGCTTTTGGCGGGAGCGCACTGCGGCGCGGCGGTTGAGATGAATGACTGCGCCAAACGTAAGCGCCGCGGCCGCCACGCCGGCGAATACCCACACCTCCTTGTGGCGCATGTCACCGATCAGCATATGGACCAATTCACCGATGAGGTAGCCGCCCATGAGCCAGACCGCGCTCCAGGCAATCGAGCCCACCGCGTTGAATAGCGCAAATTTATGCCACGGCATGCGCGACGCACCCATCGCGATCGGTCCCACCGTGCGCAGACCGTACAGGAAGCGGACCGCGATAACCGCGATCCCGGCGTAACGGACAACCAGGGCATCGACCCGGCGGACCCCAGGCTTGAATCTCGGAAACCGCGCCATCAGCCGCTTGCCGTAACGCCGGCCGATCATGAAATAGATCTGGTCGCCCATGAAGCTGCCTGTCGACGCCAGTACGACTAGCAGCGACATGTGCAGGTATCCGCGATGGGCCGCAAGCCCGGCCAGCGTCAGGACCGTCTCGCCTTCGAACAATGCGCCGAGAAAAGTGACGAGGTAACCGTGATCCGCGACGAGCTGGCCAAAATGCATGAGCGCGCGACGTCAGCGTGCCGTCGTGGTCAACGCGGCCGCGCGCACCATCCCGCGCTCCTCGACGAAGCGCACGACGATATCGAGACCATGTCCGGTCTTGAGATTGGTGAAGACGAACGGGCGCTCGCCGCGCATCTTGCGTGCGTCGCGGTCCATCACTTCGAGCGACGCGCCGACATAGGGCGCGAGATCGATCTTGTTGATCACCAGCAGGTCGGAGCGCGTGATGCCCGGGCCGCCCTTGCGCGGGATCTTGTCGCCCGCGGCGACGTCGATGACGTACAACGTGAGGTCGGACAACTCCGGCGAGAAGGTCGCGGCCAGATTGTCGCCGCCGCTTTCGACGAACACGATATCGAGGTCGCCGAACCGTTGCGCCAGGCGTTCGACCGCCTCGAGGTTGATCGATGCGTCTTCGCGAATCGCCGTATGCGGGCAGCCGCCGGTCTCGACGCCGATAATCCGTTCGGGTGCGAGCGCATCGTTACGTACGAGGAATTGTGCGTCTTCCTCGGTGTAGATGTCGTTGGTGACGACGGCGATCTCGTAGCGATCGCGCAGCGCGCGGCAGAGCGATAGCGTAAGAGCGGTCTTGCCCGATCCGACCGGTCCACCGATGCCGACGCGCAGAGGTTGCGAGATGTTCATGATTTGTATCTGAGGTTGATCTAGGAGCGGAAAAGCCGAGTGTACTGCGTCTCATGGCGCGAGCTCGCGATCGCCAGCCCCGGCGCGAAGTTGGTCAGTTCGTCGTCGGCGACGGCCTGCGCGGCGGCGACCACGCCGGGTATGAGCGCACCCAGCGCCAGCAGCATACGCTGTCCAGCAAGCTGGCCGAGGGGAATCGATTTCATCGCGCACAGCACCTGGTTCTCGAGCCATGACCACACATAAGCGGTCAGCGCCGCGGTGGCAGCCACACCGAAACCGCGCGCCGCCAGCGCAAAGGCCGCAGGCAGCGTAATCGGTGCCAGCGCAGGTAGCGCTGCGACCGCGGCCGCATCGAGCAACGCCAGATCGCGTGACGAGGCGCAGCAGGGAGTGCCCTGTTTGCTCGGTCTCGGCGCCGAGTTCCGCCGTCTCGCGCGAGGCGCGGAAGGTGGCGTTCCACCGCGTGTACGTCGCCCAATCATCGCTTGCCGCCGCCGCGAGCAGCCGCCACGTCATCGCAGCCTCGCCGCACGCCATGACCAGCACGAGCAGGTCGCCGATCCAGCGCTGCGCGCTCGCGGCGTCGTGCACCGTACCCTCGCCGACGGCCCATTCCAGTCCCTGCGAGTAGCTGTACGCGCCGATCGGCAGCGCCGGGCTGCCCAGATGCAGCAGGCGCACCAGCGCGAGGTCGGCACCGTTCGGCGCCGCGTGGATCACGAGGACTGCCGCGCGCGCAAAGCGAAATCGTGGATCACTCCGGCGTGCTTCGCTTCGCCCGAATGTTGATGATGTCCCGCCGCATACGCGCCCGCCTCGGGCTCGAAGGGCGCCTGGATCGTGGCCACCTCAGCGCCAAGACCGCGCACCATTTCGCCCAGCACGTGATCGGCGGCAAAACGCAGCCAGCCGTCGCCGACTTGCACCGGCGTGTGGCGGTTGCCGAGGTGGTAGGCCGCCCGCGCGAGGGTTCCTGCATCGTCGGCGCGCGCTTCCATGAGACTTTCGTCCGCGGCGATGACGCGCACGACGCGTCCGTCGACGCCACGCAGGCAGTCGCCACCCCTCAGTATCGAACCGCGATCGAGGAACAGCCCGATTTCCTCGCCGCTCGCAAGTACGGTGCGCAGCCGACTCTTCTGCCGCTGTTCGAAAGGCAATACCAGTTCGGCGTCATGAGACGCCTGCGGCGGAATTCGCTGCTGGACGATCAACACGGCGTCAGAACAGGAAGTATCGTTGCGCCATCGGCAGCACGCTGGCCGGCTCGCAAACGAGCAGCTCGCCGTCGGCGCGAACGGCGTACGTTTCGGGATCGACTTCCATTCTCGGCGTCAGGTCGTTGAGCTTCATGTCCTTCTTGCCGATCTTGCGGGTGTTCTTGACGGCGATCAGCGGCTTCGAAAGCTTGAGTTTGGCGACTGCAGGATTTTTCAGCGCAGCCTTCGACACGAACGTCACTGATGTCTTCAGCGCGTTGCCGAACGCACCGAACATCGGCCGATAGTGCACGGGTTGCGGCGTCGGAATCGACGCATTGGGATCGCCCATCGCCGCGGCGGCGATCATGCCGCCCTTGATGATCAACGATGGCTTGACGCCGAAAAATGCAGGCCGCCACAGCACGAGGTCGGCCATCTTGCCCGGTTCGACCGAACCGACGATGTGCGCAATGCCCTGGGTAATTGCCGGATTGATCGTGTACTTGGCGATGTAACGCTTGACGCGGAAGTTGTCGTTACGCGCAGTATCGGTTCCCAACGCGCCACGCTGCAACTTCATCTTGTGCGCGGTCTGCCACGTCCGGATGATCACTTCGCCGACGCGGCCCATCGCCTGGCTGTCGGAGGACATCATCGAGAACGCGCCGAGGTCGTGCAGGATGTCCTCCGCGGCGATCGTCTCGCTGCCGGATGCGCGATTCGGCGAACGCGACGTCCTCGGCGATCGCCGGATCGAGGTGGTGGCACACCATCAGCATGTCGAGGTGCTCGTCGATGGTGTTGACGGTATAGGGCATCGTCGGGTTCGTCGACGAGGGAAGCACGTTCGGCTCGCCGCATGCCTTGATGATGTCGGGCGCATGGCCGCCGCCCGCGCCTTCGGTATGGAACGTCCCGATCGCGCGGCCGGCGATCGCCGCGAGCGTCGTTTCCACGAAGCCCGATTCGTTGATCGTGTCGGTATGGATCGTGACCTGCACGTCGTACTTGTCGGCGACGCGCAGGCAGTTGTCGATCGCCGCGGGCGTCGTGCCCCAGTCTTCGTGCAGCTTGAGGCCATAGGCGCCGGCTTCGATCTGCTCCGCCAGTGCGCCCGGCGTCGAGCAATTGCCCTTGCCCTGGAAGCCCAGGTTCATCGGGAACGCTTCCGCCGCCTCGAGCATCCGGTGCATGTGCCACGGCCCCGGCGTGCATGTCGTCGCGAACGTGCCGGTGGCAGGCCCGGTACCACCGCCAAGCATCGTGGTCACACCGGACATCAGCGCATCGTCGATCTGCTGCGGGCAGATGTAATGGATGTGCGAGTCGATCCCGCCCGCGGTGACGATCATGCCTTCGCCGGCGATGATTTCGGTACCCGCGCCGATCACGATGTCGACGCCCGGCTGGATGTCCGGATTGCCGGCCTTGCCGAGCTTCGCGATCTTGCCGTCCTTGATCGCGAGATCGCACTTCACGACGCCCCACCAATCGATGACGAGCGCGTTGGTGATCACCGTGTCCGCGCAATCCTTTGCCAGGCGCTGGCTTTGGCCCATGCCGTCGCGGATCACCTTGCCGCCGCCGAACTTGACCTCTTCGCCGTAGGTCGTCAGGTCGCGCTCGACCTCGACGACGAGATCGGTGTCGGCCAGGCGCACGCGGTCGCCCACGGTCGGGCCGTACATCTCGGCGTAGGCGCGGCGTCCGATCTTCATCTGCCGCTCCGCTTCGTCTTTTTAACTGTCTTCGACTTTTTCACCGTGTTCGCTTTCTTGGCGTCGAGCGGTCCCATCACCGCGCCCGTAAAGCCAAATACGATGCGTGCGCCGGAGAGCGCCACCAGTTCGACGGTGCGTTGCTGTCCTGGCTCGAAGCGCACCGCGGTGCCCGCGGCGATATTGAGGCGGAAACCGCGCGCGGCCGCACGATCGAAGCGCAACGCCTGGTTGGTCTCGAAGAAATGGTAATGCGACCCGATCTGAATGGGCCGGTCGCCGGCATTGGCAACCGCCATCTTGATCGTGCGTCGGCCCGCGTTGAGTTCGATCTCGCCCGCCTCAGCAAGGATTTCACCTGGAATCATGGAATCGGTTGGTGCACTGTGACGAGTTTCGTGCCGTCGGGGAACGTCGCTTCGACCTGGATTTCCGGAATCATTTCCGGCACGCCGTCCATTACCTGCGCACGTTTGAGCAGCCTGGTGCCGTGGCTCATCAATTCTGCAACGGTGCGCCCGTCACGTGCGCCTTCGAGGATTGCGGCGCTGAGGTAGGCGATTGCTTCCGGGTAGTTGAGCCTGAGTCCGCGCGCCAGCCGCCGCTCGGCCACCAGCCCCGCGGTGAAAATGAGCAGCTTGTCGCGCTCTCGTGGTGTCAGTTCCATCGATGCTGTTTGTGATCAAGTGTTCCAGATGCGTGGTGCCACGGCGTCGCGGCGCGCCAACGCCGGCCGCACACGATGCCACAATTCGGCAAAATACGCGCGCCCCGCTTCCGCCGACGTTCCGCGATAACGAGCGATCAGACAGCCACGCATGCTCGTCACGGCGCCCTCGCCAGCCTCGGGCGCGACTTCACGACACGCGCCGAGAACCGCCGTCAGGCACGCTGACCGCGGCTGCAAGGAATGTGCCAAAAATGTCGCAACCCTTCAAGCCCACCGGCGAGTCCATCAATGCGCCGCCCCCAACGAGTGTCGCGCGTTCGATGAATGCCGGCACGCCATCGCGGCGCAGGACAGTGCGCTGACGAAGGCTTCCGCTTGCGAATCGCTCCCCGGCTGCGGCGCGTCCGAGGCATACGAGGTCCCAGCCGATGTAGACCGCGTCGCCGGTCAGCTGGATATGGGTGCTCATCTGCGCATCGGCGCCATCGAAAACGATCGCCTCCTGCGGCAGCCATTCGAGTGTCGCGCCTTCTTCGGCCTGCAACTCGATTTCCTGCCGCGCCGACGCGCCTGCCGAGCGATACCACTTCGCAGCGCCAGGCGTGGTCAGCTGCGCGTGGCTCCCGGCGCCGACCGCGACATCGATGCGCAGCGTATCGCCACCGACGATGCCCGCGGGTGGATGCACGATGATGTTCTGGCAGACCGCGTCGCCCTCGGGATACAGCGATTTCTGCACGACGAGCGGACCGAAATGCGAGCGCTCGGCCAGCACTGTGCGCGCGGCATGCGCGCTCGTAGCGCAGTTTCAGTGCTGCGCGCCAGCGCGATGACACCGTCGCTTCGGCGACGTCGGCGGATGCAAGTTCGGCCATTCTCGAGTCTACCCGCCCGCATCGGAAACGCACGCAGGCGCCCGAAAACAGTGCGGCGCAATTTTCATTGAGTGTCAGTTAAGCCGCACGTATTCGTAGTCGATCGCCAGATTGTTGATGCCACGCTCCGGTGGCGCGATCCATGCGGCCATTTTGCCCGGCGTGGCGACACGCTGCATCAGGCTTTGCACGAACGCGCGATCGGCGGCCGACGGAAGCCACTCGTCGCGGCTGCGCTCAAATTCGTCGGCGCCGATGATTCGCCCCGAAGATCGCATCGCACGTTCGCCCAAACGCCGATCGCGCGATCGAAGCGCGAAGAAGGCAGCGTGACGCGAAAATCGATGCCGCTGCGCTCGAGTTGCCGGTTCCAGCGCTTGAGCCCGAGCTCGCAATCGCGGACATACGACGTGCGCAGCACTTCGTTCATCGCGTTGCGCATCGGGACGTCCTTGGTCTTGACGCCGACCCGCTGGCATCGGGCGCTGCCAGCGCGAAACCCACGTCCACGCAGCGGTGATCGGCGTATTGCTGTTCGTCGGGACGGCCCTTGAGGCCGGTCGCGAAACTCGATGCGGCGTTGGACGAGACCTCCGAGCCGAACAGGTCCAGCGACGAGCTGAACCAGAAATTGAGATAGCGCTGGAACGTCGGCAGGTCGACCGCACCCGCGGCGCGAACGCGCGCCGGATCGTCGGTACCGAGTTCGGCCATGACTTCCAGCGTGCGCTTGATCACGCGGGCGAGACCGGTCTCGCCGACGAACATGTGGTGCGCTTCCTCGGTGAGCATGAACTGCGTGGTGCGCGCGAGCGGGTCGAACGCCGATTCGGCCAGGCTCTTGAGCTGGTACTTGCCGTCGCGATCGGTGAAGTAGGTGAACATGAACAGCGACAGCCAGTCGGTGATCGGCTCGTTGAACGTGCCGAGGATGCGCGGCTTGTCCGGATCGCCCGAATGGCGTTCGAGCAGTTCCTCGGCCTCCTCGCGGCCGTCGCGGCCGAAATACGCGTGCAGCAGATACACCATCGCCCACAGGTGCCGGCCTTCCTCGACGTTGATCTGGAACAGGTTGCGCAGGTCGTAGAGCGAAGGGCAGCAGTGTCCCAGCAGCCGCTGCTGCTCGACCGATGCGGGCTCCGTGTCGCCTTGCGTGACGATCAGCCGGCGCAGCGGTGAGCGGTATTCGCCGGGCACCTGCTGCCACGCCGGCTCACCCATGTGATCGCCGAAACCGATGGTGCGATCCGGCTGCGGCGTCCGCCAGGAAGATGCCCCAGCGGTAGTCGGGCATGCGCACCTGGCCGTAGCTCGCCCAGCCAGCCGCATCGACACCGACCGCGGTGCGCAGATAAACGTCGGCCGCGGCGAAATCCGAGGGTCCGAGTGCGCGCCACCAATCGCAGGAACCGCGGTTGCCAATGTTCGAGCGCGCGCTGCAGCGTGCGATCGCCCGCAAGATTGACGTTGTTTGGAATGCGTTCGCTGTAGTCGATGGTCATGATGTACAACGCGTCAAACGCGCTCCCAGTCGAAGCTCGCCCGCGTGCCGCTGCCGAAACGCTTCAGCGCACCGCCTTCACCGACGGCGTTGGGACGCTGGAACACCCAATTCTGCCACGCGGTGAGGCGCCCGAAGATGCGCGTGTGCATCGTCTCTGGCCCGGTAAAGCGCAGGCTCGCTTCCATGCCGGTCAACGCATCGGGCGAAAGGCTTGCGCGTTCCTCCAGCGCCAGCCGGATTTCGTCGTCCCAGTCGATGTCGTCTGGCGTGAAGGTCACCAGTTGCGCGGCGCCGGCCGCCTCGGCACCGAGCAGCGCGTCAACCGGCTGCGCTGGCGGCGACTCTGCGCAGAACCGGTTGGCGAGGCGCGTCCGGCCGTTGGCCATCGGATACAGGCCCGCGTTCATGACGGACAACGCGATCCGTGGCTCGCCCGCGCGATCGTCGGGCAGCGATTGCATGTAACTGCGGTCGGCCGCGAGTGCCAGCTCGAACAGTGTGCCGGCGAAACACGAACCGCGGTCGATCAGCGCGAACAGTGTGCGCGACGACATGTCGAGCCGCGATAGCGTACGCCGCCACAAGCCGATGGTTTCACGCACCAGCCAATGGTCCGCATGGGTGCCGAGAATCGCGTCGAGCGCGAGCACGACGCGCGGGTCGCCCTGCGTGCGCAACACCCACGTGCCGATCGCGAGTTCGTTGGTGCGCAGGAGCAGGATCGCATCGTCGAGCTCGCGCGCTGCAGCAAGCGGCCACCACGCCGCGCCGGCGGCAATGATGGCATCGGGAGAATCGGGCCCTGCGGCTGCCGGCGCACGGAGTGTCAAGCTCGCGATGCGCGCCCGCCGGTCGATGGCGACATCGAGATGCGGATAGTGCCAGCCGCCGTCATCGAGCGTTCGCTGCAACGGCGCGAGTTCGATGCCGGCGGTGCCCGATGGACGATCGCTCGTCCGTGCGAGTTCCTGCGCGCGCCCCCGGACCGCGGCGGCGAAATCCTTGGGCTTGGCGATGCTGTCGACCAGTCCCCACGTCTGCGCGCGATCGGCGCGCACGCCTTCGATAGTCGTGCAGAACACGTCGGCGAGATCACGTCGCACGCGGCGCTTGTCGGTCAGCCGCGTAAGTCCGCCGGTGCCGGGTAGCACGGCGAGCAACGGCACTTCCGGCAGACTTACCGTCGATGACCGATCGTCGACCATCGCGATCTCGTCGCACGCGAGCGCGAGTTCGTAGCCGCCGCCCGCGCTCGTGCCATTGAGCGCGGCGATCGACTTCAGACCCGAATGCGCACTGGCGTCTTCAATACCGTTGCGCGTCTCGTTGGTGAATTTGCAGAAGTTGACCTTCCACGCGTGCGAGGACAGGCCAAGCATGTAGATGTTGGCCCCGGAACAGAACATGCGTTCCTTGCCGCTGGTGAGCACGACGCAGCGCACGCCCGGATGCTCGAAGCGCAGGCGCTGCAGCGCGTCCGCCAGCTCGATGTCGACGCCTAGATCGTAGGAATTGAGCTTGAGCTTGTATCCGGGCTGGATGCCGCGGTCCTCGTTGACGTCCAGCGTGAGCGTGGCGATTTCGCCATCGACCGAAAGCCGCCAATGCACGTACTGATCCGGATGCGTATCGAAGGTCACCATCGGCTTGTCTCACTGGGCCAGCGCCCGCGGAAAGCAGGCGTCATCGTCGGGCATCATGGTACCGGCGAATGTCGTATAGTGCACGACCGATGGCGCTCGACATCCAGATCCTGGTGGGAACCATGACAGGCACCGCGCAGCTCGTTGCGCAGGAACTGGAGCTCGCATTCGGCGACGACGATATCGCGATCCACACCACCTTGATGGATGGACTCGATGCGCGGCATTTTCGACCGCCCGGGCGTCTTCCTGATCTGCACCTCGACCTACGGCCATGGAGACGTACCCGACAATGCCAAGGCGCTGTTAGCCGACCTCGTCGCGCGCAAGCCGGATCTTGCGCACGTCCGCTACGGCGTTTTCGCGCTGGGCGACCGCACGCATGTCGGCACGTTCTGCTACGGCGGCAAGCATTTCGACGAAGCGATGTCCGCGCTCGGGGCACAGCGCATCGGCGAGGTCGCGCAGCACGACGCGAGCGGCGGTACGCTGGCGGAAGACGCCGTGCTGGAATGGTTCCCGCAATGGCTCGACGCGGTTCGCGCAGGGGCATCGAGCAGCCAGACGCAATGATTGCGCCGAATGCGGCCTGCAGCGCTGCGGATTGACGACATACTCACGCGCCGCCACAATCGGTGCATAAAAATCTCGGAGGAGACGTCCGGCGATGACAGCCGACTCGCCACAGCGATCAAGCGCCGATCATTCGGTTTCGCCGCCACGCATCACGTTTCCGCGCGCGTACAACGCTGCCGCCGACCTCGTCGAACGCAATGTCGCGGCAGGTCGCAGCAACAAGATCGCGTTCATCGACGACGCCGGGACCTGCTCGTACGCCTCGCTCGCAGAACGCGTCAATCGCTGCGCCAACGCCTGGCGCCGCCTCGGTTTGCGAATTGAAGACCGCGTGCTGCTGCTAATGCACGACAGCATCGATTTCCCGGTCGCGTTTCTCGGCGCCATCCGCGCGGGGGTCATCCCGATCCCTTGCAACACGCTGTTGACCGCGGCCGACTACGCATTTCTCGCTGTCCGACAGCCGCGCGCGCGCGGTCGTGGTTTCCGCGCCGCTCCTGCCGATGATCGCGCCGCTCCTGGGGAGCCTCACTTTCCTCGAACACGTCATCGTCTCCGGGACGCGCATCGACGGCGCGATCAACTTCACCGATTGGATCGCGGGCGAGGCGGCGCAATCGCCGGTGGCGCCCACGACGGCCGACGACGTGTGCTTCTGGTTGTATTCGTCGGGCTCGACCGGCGCTCCCAAAGGCGCCGTGCACCTGCAGTCGGATCTCGTCAATACCGCCGAGCTTTACGCGCAGCCGATACTCGGCATTTGCGACAGCGACATCGTGTTCTCGGCCGCCAAACTGTTTTTTGCGTACGGACTCGGCAATGCGCTCACCTTTCCGCTCACCGCCGGCGCCACCGCGATACTCATGGCGGAGCGGCCCACTCCGGCTTCGGTGTTCCGCCAATTGATCGCGCACCGGCCGACGATTTTCTACGGTGTCCCGACACTGTACGCGGCGATGCTCGCGAGCCCCGATTTTCCACCGCGTGAAACGCTGGCGCTGCGCTGCTGCGTCTCCGCCGGCGAAGCGCTGCCGGCCGAACTCGGCCGGCGCTGGTTCGAGCGCACCGGTGTCGACATCCTCGACGGCATCGGTTCGACCGAGATGCTGCACATCTTCCTGTCGAATCGTCCGGGCGAGGTGCGCTATGGGACGACCGGCAAGCCCGTCCCGGGATACGCGATACGCCTCACCGACGAGGCCGGGAACGCGGTGGCCGCCGGCGAGATCGGAGAGCTGCAGGTCAATGGCCCGACCAGTTCGCCGCACTACTGGAACAACCGCGCGCGAAGCCTTGCGACGTTCCTCGGCCCATGGACCAAATGCGGCGACAAGTACACGGTCGATGCCGACGGCTACTACACCTATTGCGGTCGCTCGGACGACATGCTCAAGGTGGGTGGCGTCTATGTCTCTCCCTTCGAGGTAGAAGCAGCGCTCGCAAGCCATGAAGCCGTGCTGGAAGCCGCAGTCGTCGGTCACGCGGACGAGAACGAACTGATCAAACCCAAGGCATTTGTCGTGGTCAAGCCGGGCCAAACCGCCACTCCGGAACTTGCGGCGCAATTGCAGGACCACGTCAAGGCGAAACTGGCGACATACAAGTATCCGCGCTGGGTCGAATTCGTCGGCGAACTGCCCAAGACCGCGACCGGCAAGATCCAGCGCTTCAAGCTGCGCGCGCCATGAAGTAGACCGGCGTTGGTGACGGAACGTCGGGGCGCTGCTACCATCGCGCAGCGAAAAAGAAAACCACATAGCGGAGGAAACCCAATGACTAGTCGTCGCAGGTTCGTACAGCAAGCAGGCGCGCTCGCTGGCGCAACAGCACTCGGCGCCCTGGCGCCGACGTTCGCGCGAGCACAGGCGGCGAAGATTCGCCTCGGTTTGATGCTGCCCTACACGGGCACCTTCGCTGCGCTCGGCACCGCGATCACGCAAGGTTTCAACCTGGCGATCCAGGAAAGCGGCGGCAAGCTCGGCGGCCGCGACATCGAGTTTTTCACGGTCGATGACGAATCGGAGCCCGCCAAGGCGACCGACAACGCCAACAAGCTCGTGCAGCGCGACAAGGTCGACGTGCTGATCGGCACCGTGCATTCGGGCGTGGTGATGGCGATGGTCAAGGTCGCGCGCGACAACGGAACGCTGCTGGTGATTCCCAACGCCGGCGCCAACGCCGCGACCGGGCAGTCAATGCGCGCCGAATATTTTCCGCACGTCGTTTTCCAACTGGCAGCCGGCGCACCCGATGGGCAAGGTGATGTACGACCGGGGCCACCGCAAAGTCGTGACGCTGACCTGGAAATACGGCGCCGGCGAAGAGTCCGTCGAGAGCTTCAAAGAGGCATTCACCGAGCTGGGAGGTTCGATCGTCAAGGAAATGTACCTGCCGTTTCCGAACGTCGAGTTTCAGGCATTCCTGACCGAAATCGCCTCGCTCAAACCCGACGCGGTGTTCGTGTTCTTCGCCGGCGGCGGCGCGGCCAAGTTCACCAAGGACTATATGGCGGCCGGCCTCAAGGACAAGATCCCGCTCTACGGCACGGGTTTCCTCACCGACGGCACGCTCGAAGCGCAGGGCGCATCCGCGCAAGGCTTGCTGACGACGCTCCACTACGGCGACGGCATCGAGAACCCGAAGAACAAGCAATTCCGCTACGCGTATGGCAAGCAGTACGGCGTGCAGGCCGACGTGTACGCCGTTCAGGGCTACGACGCGGGCCTGTTGCTACAGGGTGGGCTCAACGCGGTCAAGGGCAACTTCGGCGAGCGCACCGCGCTTTACTCAGCCATGGAGAAGGTCAAGATCGACAGCCCGCGTGGACCATGGATCATGTCCAAGGCGCACAATCCGATTCAGGACATCTATCTGCGCAAAGTGGACGGCAACACCAATCAAGTCATCGGCGTCGCCTGGAAGGCCCTCGATGATCCGGCCCGCGGTTGCAAGATGGCGGGCGCGTAGCTCGTCCACACCGAGCGAGCGGGGCGTCAGCCCCGCTTTTCATTTGGTGACGCGCGCGCTCAACGGACTCGTACCGATGGAATGGCTGATCCAGATCCTGAATAGCGTGCAGTACGGACTGCTCCTGTTCCTCGTCGCGAGCGGCCTGACGCTGATCTTCGGGATCATGGGTGTCATCAACCTCGCCCACGGCAGCTTCTACATGGTCGGCGCGTATCTGGCTTTCTCGCTGCACGCAATGGACAGGCAGCCTATGGCTCGCGCTGCCGCTCGGGATCGTGCTCGCCGCCGGGCTCGGTCTGCTGCTGGAATGGCTGCTGATTAGCCGGCTGTACAAGCATGACCATCTCTACCAGGTGCTGCTTACCTTCGGACTCATCCTGGTGTTCGAGGAATTGCGCAGCATCCTCGTTCGGCGATGACGTGCACAGCGTGGCGATCCCGTCGCTGCTCGGCCGCTTCCCTGCCGCTGACCGACACGCTTTCCTACCCGGTCTATCGCTTATTTATTTCCGCAGTTTGCCTCGTCCTCGCGGGCGGCATGTACCTGACGATCCAGAAGACGAACCTCGGTGCGCGCATCCGCGCAGCAACGTCAAATCCCGACATGGCGCAATCCCTGGGACTCGACATTCGCTGGATCCATGCGCTGGTATTCGCGGCCGGCGTCGCGCTCGCAGCGTTTGCCGGCATGATCGCGGCACCGGTGTCCTCGGTGTTCCCGGGCATGGGCGGCCAGGTGCTCATCATTTGCTTTGTCGTGGTGGTCATCGGCGGCATCGGCTCGCTCAAGGGCGCGCTCGTCGCGGCGCTGTTGATCGGCTTCTGCGACACCTTCGGCAAGGTGCTGTTTCCGGAGTTCGCCGGCGCCGCGGTCTATTTGCTCATGGCGGTCGTCCTGCTGTTCCGACCCGCCGGCCTGTTCGGCAAAGCCTGAAATGCGCACGCCGCGGTTCGTTTTGCTCCTGGCTCGCCGTCGCACTGCTCGCGCTGTTTCCGCTGATCGCCGAAAAATTCTATCTGCAGCTGGTCACCAAGATCATGATCCTGGCGATCTTCGCGCTCTCCCTCGATCTGCTGGTTGGATACACGGGCATGGTCAGCCTCGGTCATGCCGCCTATTTCGGCGTCGCTGCCTACGCATTGGCTCTCGCCGCGCCTGCGAGCGATCCGGCCAACCTGTGGCTGACGCTGCCGCTGGCACTTGCCGCGAGCGCGCTTACCGCGCTGGTGATCGGCACGCTCGTCGTACGCACGGGCGGCGTCTACTTCATCATGGTGACGCTCGCGTTTGCGCAGATGATCTATTACTTCTTCCACGATACGCGGATCGCCGGCGGTTCCGACGGCATCTACGTCAACGCGCGGCCGGCGACCTTCGTCCCGGGATTCGATCTCGCCGACGACCGCCACTTCTACTACCTGGTCCTGGTGCTGCTGGTTGGCGTATTCGCGTTGCTGACGATCGTCTTGCGCTCGCCTTTCGGCCGCGCGCTGCAGGGCATCAAGGTCAACGAGCGCCGCATGCGCGCGCTTGGATTCGCGACCCTGCGCTACAAGCTCGCTGCTTTTGTGCTCGCGGGCACACTGGCCGGTCTCGCGGGTTACCTCGCCGCAGCCAAGGAGGGCTACGTCAATCCGGAAATGCTGGCCTGGCATCAATCCGGCACGGTGCTGATGATGCTGATCCTCGGCGGTCTGGGCACGCTCGTAGGTGCAGTGCTTGGGACGTTCTCGTATGTGCTGCTGCAAGAGTGGTTTTCAGGGTTGACCAAGCACTGGCAGCTGCTCATGGGCACATTTATCATCGCCGCCGTGCTGTTGTTCCCGCGGGGGCTCGCCGGGGTGCCGAAGGCAATTTTGCGCTGGCGCGGGCCGCGCGATTCGAAGCCGCAAGATGGCTGAAGCTCTGCTTTCGGCGACGGGTCTCACCAAGCGCTTTGGCGGACTCGTCGCCGTCGACCAGGTCGCGCTGACGTTGAGCGCGGGCAGCATTCATGCGGTGATCGGACCGAACGGCGCAGGCAAGTCGACGCTGGCCAATCTACTCTCGGGCGAACTCAAGCCAACCGCCGGAACGATCCGGTTGCGTGGCGAAAACGTCGTCGGCTGGTCGGCGGATCGCATCGCGCGGCGCGGCCTCGCACGAACCTTCCAGCACACGCATGTGTTCGCTGCTTTCACCGCGTTCGAGAATTGCCGCCTCGCCGCACAGGCGCACGCCTCACGCCTGCCCTCCTGCTTTCGCTCCGCCGACAGCTACACGGACTGGAATGCAACGGCGAACGACGCCCTCGCGTATGCGGGCCTGGCATCGCGCGCATCAGAATTGGCGTCACAACTATCGCACGGCGAACGGCGCGCACTGGACATTGCGATGGCGCTGGCGACGAAACCGTCGTTGCTACTGCTCGACGAGCCGCTTGCTGGCATGGGACCGGAGGAAGCCGCGAACATCGTCGCGCTGTTGCGCGGCCTCGCCGCCGATCACGCGATACTGCTTATCGAGCACGACATGGATGCGGTGTTCGCCCTGGCGAACCACTTGACCGTAATGGCAAACGGCCGCGTCATTGCCTCCGGCATCGCCGCACGCGATACGTGCCAACGCGGAAGTGCAGCAGGTCTACCTCGGTACGCAATTGCCATGAATGGGCAGGGGCTGCTCAAAGGCCTTGGGCTGCACACGTATTACGGCAGCAGCCACGCACTGCAGGGCGTCGATTTCGCCGTCAACGCGGGCGAAATCGTGGCGCTGATGGGTCGTAATGGCATGGGCAAGACCACGTTGATCCGAACACTACTTGGCCTGGTCCGTCCGCAGAAGGGGGACGTGCGGCTGGACGGTGCATCGATTGCGGGCGCGGCCCCATTTCGCATCGCCCGCATGGGCCTCGCCTACGTTCCCGAGGGCCGCGGCATTTTTTCAACCTTGTCCGTGCGTGAAAATCTTCTCCTGGCCGCGCGCAACGTGCTCGACGGCAATGCCTGGACGCTGGAACGCGTGCTCGCCACTTTTCCGCGCCTGGGCGAACGAATGGCGCACCGCGGCGGCGACCTCTCAGGCGGCGAACAGCAGATGCTCACGCTCGGCCGTGCCTTGATGACCAACCCGCGCCTGCTGCTGCTCGACGAGGCCACCGAGGGGCTTGCGCCGCTCGTTGCTCGCGACATCTGGCGCACGATCGGAATGGTTCGAGAGGCTGGCGTGGCGATGGTCATCGTCGACAAGAATTTCGCGATGCTCGCCGAGCTCGCGGATCGTTGTGTCATCCTGGTCAAGGGCCGCAAGGTGTTCGACGCCGCGCCCTCCGAACTCGTGGCCGAGCCGAGCCTGCGCGCGCGATATCTCGGGGTCTAGGGCGTGACGGCCACCACGTCCGAACTCGTCGACATCGACGGGCAGCACATTGAATATGTGCGCCTCGCGGGCGCATCGACCGCATCCACGCTCGTATTCCTCCACGAAGGCCTCGGCAGCGTGGCGATGTGGCGGGACTTTCCGCAACGCGTTGTGGATGCGACGGGCCATCCGGCGCTCGTCTACTCGCGCGCCGGATATGGGAAATCATCGCCGCTGGTCGCCCCGCGTCAACCCGACTACATGCATGTCGAGGCGTTGAGTACGCTCCCGGCGCTGCTCGATCGGCTCGCGATCGACGCACCGATCCTGATCGGCCACAGCGACGGCGCGTCGATCGCGCTGATCCACGCCGGCGGCGGCGCGCGCGCGGTGCGCGCGGTCGCGGCCATCGCGCCCCATGTTTTCGTGGAGGACATTTCTCTGACGAGCATCGCGCAGGCAAGGCACGCCTTCGATGAGGGCGAGCTGCGACAACGCCTCGCGCGTTATCACGCGAACGTCGATTCCGCGTTCCGCGGCTGGAACGACATCTGGCTCGCGCCCAACTTCCGCGATTGGAACATCGAGTCGTTTCTGGGCGGCATCGAATGCCCAGTCGCGCTGGTGCAGGGCGAACACGACGAATACGGAACACTGGCACAGGTCGATGCGATCGAACGCGGGACCAGGGCGCCCGTCGAGCGCGTCGTCCTCGCCGCGTGCGGGCATTCGCCCCAGCGCGATCAACCGGAGGCAACCTTGGCGGCGCTGAAGCGCTTCATCGTTTCGCTGCCTTGAGCGCGAGCGCGCGCTGGTAAAGCCGGTTCTTCGGCGCGCGCAGTCAGCGCGACCGCGACCTTGACCGCGCGCGCAAGCGGCAACTCGGCGAGCAGCAAAGTAAGCATCGCGTCATGATCGTCCTCCGCTTCGACCGCGGCGGCAGGCCCACTGACGATGAGCACGAATTCCCCGCGCTGTCGGTCGGCGTCACCTTCGATCCAGCCACTCGCCTCGCCGAGCAGGCAGCGGTGAATCGATTCGAAGCGCTTCGTGAGCTCCCGAGCGATTACGAGCTCACGCGTCGTACCCAGCGTCGCGGCGAGCGCAGCCAATGTCGCCTGAACGCGATGCGGCGCCTCGTAAAACACCAGCGCGAACGGCAACGCTGCGAGTGATTCGAGCGCCACGCGCCGCGCTGCCGCGGTCGCCGGCAGAAAACCGAAGAACAGCCAGGGCGAGATTTCGAGGCCAGCGGCCGAAAGCGCGGCGATCACCGCGCTCGGGCCGGGGATGGGGACGACCGCGAACCCTGCGTCACCAATGGCACGCACGAGCGCAGCGCCGGGATCGCTGATCGCCGGAGTTCCGGCGTCGGTCACCAGCGCAACCCGCTTGCCGGCGTCGAGCAGTTTGACGACTTCCGCGACGCGCCGCCGTTCGTTGTGCTCGTTGAGGCTGAGCAGTTGGGCCCGAATGCCGTGGTGTGCGATCAATACGCCGGTCACTCGGGTATCCTCGGCCGCGATCACGTCGACCTGGCCCAGGATGTCGAGCGCACGCAAAGTGATGTCGCGCAAGTTCCCGATCGGCGTGGCGACCACATATAATGTCCGACCGAGCGCTGGCAACGGCTCCCCTTTGGTCATTGCGTTGTCCCTTTCGATGGCCTCGACATTCGATTCTGCACGTTGGTGTCGCACGACCGTTGCGGCGCTGAGCGCGGCGCTGCTTGCGGCGTGTTCGTCGGCGCCGCCATTGTCCGGCGCGCGCGCACCCACGGCAACCGTCGCGGCAGCCACGCCCGCACCGGTGGCGCCTTCCAGCACGCCGATGCCGGGCGCGGCCGTCGCGCCCCCGTCGTCGGCGGTGACAGTGACGGCGGCTCCCGCGCCACCGACGATCCGTCCCGTGCCCGCGCCATCGAATCGTCCTGCAGTTTACAGCGACGCGATTGCATTGATCCTGCCCCTCGAGTCATCGACCTACGGCCGTGCCGCCGACGCCGTCAAGGCCGGTTTCCTCGCGGCGGCAGCGCGTGCCGGAAGCAGTTCGCGCGTGCGCGTCATTGGGCACGGGGATGACGGCGTACTTCCAGCATTCGCCGCGGCAGACAACGCGTCTGTCGGCCTCGTCGTCGGGCCGTTGACGCGTGACGACCTCAAGACCGTGCTGGCGATGGCGCCGGAGCGCCCGCGCATGCTCGCGTTGAATCAACTCGACGACAGTGCGGCGCTGCCCCACGATACCTATACGATGGCGCTGTCGGTCGACAGCGATGCGGCGTTTCTGGCCCGCACGGCGCGCGCCGACGGCGTGCGTTCGGTCGCGCTGGTCGCCGCCGATGCGCCGTTGCAGCAGCGCTTTGTCGCGGCATTCGAGGCCGAGTGGCGGCGCGAAGGAGGAAATCAGCCTCGCGCCTATCACTTCGACCCGAGTCCGGACATGCTCGCCATGCTTCGGCGCGAAATCGCTGCGCGGCCGACTGATGCGATCGTCCTTGCCGTGGATGGAGACAACGCGGCGCTGACCAAATCGTTCCTGCCGCCGGTGCCCGTGTACGCCATCAGCCAGATCGCCGACGAACTGCAGCAGCCGATGTCGCGCGACCTCGAGGGTGTGCGCTACGTCGAAATCCCGTGGATCGCCGATCCGGACGACCCAGCACTTGCGGGCTTGCCACACGCCAATTTCGGCAATCCGGTTCTCGAGCGCCTGTACGCCCTCGGGCTCGACGCATTCGCACTCGCGCAGATGCTCGCCGAGCCGAATCCTCCGACGAGCGTCGAGTTCGACGGTGCGACGGGGCATCTCTCGCTGACGCCATCCCGGTCGTTCGCACGCCAGGGCCGGCTCATGGAAATCCGCGACGGTCACGGCCGGCCGACCACGGCAGGGCAATGAACCGCGGCGCGGCAGCCGAAGCGCTGGCCGCGGAATTCCTGGTCGCTCAAGGACTCGCCATCGTTGCACGCAATTATCGATGCCGACGTGGCGAAATCGACCTCATCGCCCGCGATCGCGACACGCTGGTGTTCGTCGAAGTTCGACTGCGCAGCAGCGCGGCATTCGGCGGCGCGGCAGCCAGCATCACAACGACGAAGCGTCAACGCATCGAGAGTACCGCGAAGCACTATCTCGCGACGCTTGGGCGCGAGCCGCCATGCCGTTTCGACGCGATTCTTTTCGACGGCCTGGATGTGAAGCGCATCGAATGGCTGAAAGACGTCGCCCTTTGAGGCGGTCCGAGGCCGCCGAGTGAAAATTGCTACAATCGCAGCCTCGCCCACACTCTCATTCCAATGGATACGACGCAACGCATCCGCGCACACTTTGCCGAGAGCGCAGAGCTCAAGCTGGCCGCCATCGATACACTGGCGCCGGTCATCGCGCGCGCAGCCGGATTGATGACCGAGTGTCTGCTCGCCGACGGCAAGCTGCTCGCCTGCGGCAACGGGGGCTCGGCCGCCGACGCACAGCACTTCGCGGCGGAAATGGTAGGGCGCTTTGAACGTGAGCGGCCCGAGCTGCCGGCTATCGCGCTCACCACTGACACTTCGATTCTCACCGCCGTCGCCAACGACTACGACTTTGCGCAGATATTCTCCAAGCAGGTTCGCGCGCTGGGCCGCGCAGGCGACGTGTTGCTGGCGATATCCACCTCCGGCAACTCGGTAAATGTTTGCGCGGCGATTGCCGCGGCGCACGAGCGCGAGATGCGCGTGGTTGCACTTACGGGAAAAGGCGGCGGCAAGATGCACGAACTCCTGGCGCAGGACGATGTCCACATCTGTGTTCCCCATTCGACGACGACGCGCATTCAGGAAGTGCACCTCCTGACCATCCACTGCCTGTGCGACGCCATCGATACCAATCTGCTGGGAGATGAGGTTTGATGGGCACGACGATTTCGCGGGCCGCTGCGGCGCTTGCGTTGTTGGCCGCGACCGCGCTCTTGCAGAGTGCGTGCGTGCCACTGCTCGTAGGCGGAGCCGTTGTCGGAGGCGCCGCCGTCGCCACCGATCGCCGCACCACCGGGGCGCAGCTCGACGACGAGGTTATCGAGGATAAGACCACGCTGGCGATCCACGAGCGTTTCAAGGGCGATTTTCACGTCAACGTCACGAGCTTCAACGGCATCGTGCTGCTGACCGGCGAGGTACCCGCGGACGCCGCGAAAAACGACATCGGCGAAATGGTGCGCACCACGCCCAAAGTTCGCGCGGTGCAGAACGAGCTAGTCGTCGGTCCGGTCACCGACATTTCGTCGCGCACCAACGACACGCTCATCACGTCGAAGGTCAAGGCCCGCTTCGTCGAGGCGGGGAAATTTCAGATCAATTTCGTCAAGGTCGTCACCGAGAACGGTGTCGTCTATCTTATGGGCATCGTGCGGCGCGAAGAAGGCGACGCCGCCGCCGAGATTGCACGCACGACCGATGGTGTGCAGCGCGTGGTCAAGGTATTCGAGTACATCAGCTGATGCCCGGCCAAGGCTTCGCCGCGAAGATCGTGGCTACCGGAACCTTGCCGGAGCGCGTCGCGGCGCTGCCACGACCGCTGGTGTTCACCAACGGCGTGTTCGACCTATTGCATCGCGGCCACGTCACGTACCTCGAACAAGCGCGTCGACTCGGCGCAGCGCTGGTCGTCGGCGTCAATAGCGATGCATCCGCGCGTGGCTTGGACAAAGGGCCGGACCGGCCGGTTAATCCGCTCGAGGACCGGCTCGCCGTGCTCGCTGCACTCGAATCGGTAAGCCTGGTAGTCGCGTTCGATGAGGCTACACCGCTGGCACTGGTACTGGCGTGCCGGCCCGATGTCATCGTCAAAGGGGGCGACTACTCCGCGCAGACGACGGTCGGCGCAGCCGAGGTAGTGGGCTGGGGCGGCCGTTTCGAGGTGATTCCGCTCGTGCCGGGGCGCTCGACCACGCAACTCGTTGGTCGGATCCGGAGAGGCAGCCAGGGCGCGGAGCGCTGATATACTTGGCCATTCGCCAGGATATTCCCATGTACCAGACCATCGACGCAGCGCGCTTACAGGCAATGCTCGACGACGCGGCTCCGCCGCTATTGATTGACGTACGTACTCCGGAGGAGGTTGCGCGAGGCGTGATTGTGGGCGCCCGGCATATCGAACTCGCGACACTTCCGGCGCGCATTGCGGAACTCGATCCCGCCGTACCCTGCGTGGTCTATTGCCTGTCAGGCGGCCGTTCAGCGCAGGCGTGCGGATTCCTGGCGCAGCACGGCTTCGGCCGTTTGTACAACCTCGAAGGCGGCATTGCCGCTTGGGGACGTGCGGGACTGCCCGTGACGGCATAAGGAATGACCATGGACCACGCGCCGCAGATCGATCGCGAAGTCGACGCACGGGGCCTCAACTGCCCGCTGCCGATCTTGCGCACGAAGAAAACATTGAACGACATGGTCACCGGACAGGTCGTGCGCATCCTCTCGACAGATCCTGCGTCAGTGCGCGATTTCGAAGCCTTCGCGCGGCAGACCGGCAATCAACTGTTGCAGCAGAGTGAGCAGGATGGTGCGTTCGTGTTCCTCCTCCGCAGGAAATAGGACCGACCAACATGTCCGCGGACACGCCGGGCGTACTCGAACTCACCGAGGCAAACTTCGCGCCGTCGATCAACGATCATCCGTTCGCGGTGGTGGATTTCTGGGCGCCATGGTGTGCGCCTTGCCGTGCGTTTGCGCCAACCTTCGCGGCCGCGGCGGCCAAGCATCCCGACGTGTTGTTCGCGAAGGTGAATACCGAGGATCAGCAGGCGATCGGGGCGCATTTCAACATTCGCTCGATTCCGACGCTGATGATCTTTCGCAACAACATCATTGTGTACGCCGAGGCCGGCGCGCTCGCTGCCAGCGCGCTCGATCAGGTTCTGGAGTCGGCGCGAACGCTTGACATGGAACAGATTCGACGCGAAATCGATGCAGAAGCGGCGGCCGCGCCAGAGCGCTCGTAGAAAATGATCGTCCCGAAGCTACCAGGTTAGCGGCGATACCGGTTGAGGAAATCGGCGACGATGCCGCGCTGGCTTTTCTCGACGGCCGCGTCGAGGCTCCTGTCCAGCGGATCGTATTGCGAAGCCTTGCGGAACGCGGCAATTGCCTCTTGGTGAAAGCCCTGCGCCTCGAGCGCGTAGCCCAGACACCGCCAGGGTTCGGCATTCCAGAATTCGAGATCGGACCACGCCCGGCATAATTCAGCGGCGCGGCGCCAGTTGCCCGCGCGCAGCATGCGCGGGCCCTCGCCGCGCAGCAGCGATAGCCTTGCCTGTCGCTCTGCGAACAGCGCCGCGGTGTCGGTATCGTTGACGGAGCCTGAAAACGCGGACTGCGGTGGAGCGATCGTCGCGGCGATACTGCGCTGGATCGATCCGATCTTGCCGACATCGCCTTGGAAACCTCGCGTCAGCAGCGCAGGCGGCGACGGCACCCAGGCGGTGATGGCACTCCTGGCCGCGGCGATCGACTCGGTCATGGGTTCGTGCCAGGCAACACCGTACAACCAAAGCATCGCTGCCAGACCTACGCCGCCGGTCATCAGATTGAGCACACCCGGCGGGCTGTGGGTGACGAGGCAGTCCTCGGCAAAATCCCAGTCGGTCTCGCCGTTCTGCGCTACCTTTTCATAGGCGACAGCGATCAGGATCGGCGCGAGGAGCGGGAAGCCGCCGGCGACGCCTTCCCACCAAACGCGGAATGCGCGCCGCAATGCACGCCTTAGTTGTGCTCGCACATCGCGCCGCGCGTAGGCATCGCTGATCGAGAACTGCAGGTAGACGCCAAAGAGCCATTTACCAGGCGTCTGCTGCAGCGATGCGATCAACAGCGCCTCGATCGGTATCCAGGTCAGCGTGATCAGGATCGGCGCGAACAGCGGGTGCCCGACCCAGAACGCGGTGTCGTCGCCGACCACCCCTGCGCCATGCAGCGTTGACAACAGCAGGGCCAGCACCAACCCCCAGATCGCATAGTCGAACAGGCGCGCAGCCAGGCGATTCGCCGGTCGGGGCTCGCTGGTGCGTCCGGCCTTGGCGCGCTCGAGTTCCGCCATCCGCAACTGGAAGATCCAGCTTGCATCTTCCTGCGGCGTGTCGGTACCGAGAAACACGCTCTTCTCGCGACGCCAGTTCAGGATCGCGAGATCGGTTTGCGGCAGCAGCGCGGGCGCCTCGATGAGCCGGCGCCGGCGCATCCACGCCAAACCGTGAACGACCCCGTACACCAGCGACAGTGCCAATAGCGTGAGGGTCAGCAGCACCAGCACTTGCTTGGCGACAGGCACCGCGTCGGTCGGCGTAACGAACACGATCGCGCCGGCGATAAACGCGCCGAACAGCACGCACAACGCGAGTTGTCCCAGGGACGAGCGGCCAAAAGACGCGACGCGCTCGGTCAACCCCGGGTGGTGCAGATGTTTATCGGGAGTATTGTCCGGCAGGGTCAGCGCTCGCTCGTCGGCAACGTCGATGACATCGTCGTGCGACGCGGTGCCCTGGCCGGTGGCCGCGACGTTGCTGACGAAGTGAGCGATGCGCTGTTCCGTATTGGCCTCGGTGGTGACCGCGAGTTCCTGATCGTAATGCTGCCGGTGGTCGGGATCGCTGAGTATGCGGCTGGCATGATTGATAAAGCGCAGCGCCTCTTCGACGTTGCCTTGCCCGTCACGAGTTTTTGCGTAATATTTTCTGATCAGACGGCGAAGCGCTGCCCGCACCTCCTCGTCGGAGGCGCCATGTGGCACTCCCAGTGCTTCGTACAGCGTCGCCTTCATGTACCGATCCCGGGCCAGAAAAACCCGTTTGTGACATTGGAATATTCCGGTAAATGCGGGTTCAATGCAAGTCGCGAGCTAAATGGTTCAATTTACAGAGCAAGGTGACGGCGCGGCACGGCACACCGTGCCGCTGCACGGCAGGCACCGGAACCGGCGGTAGACCAAGCCGCGGTCAAAAAAAAGCGGCCCGCCGGGCCGCTTTTTCGAACCGGGGCGACTTGGACTAGCTGCCCTGCTTCGAGTCTTGTCGCCCGTCGTGATGAGCGAGCTTCTCGCGAATGCGTGCCGACTTGCCCGAACGCTCGCGCAGATAATAGAGCTTGGCGCGACGAACGTCGCCTTTGCGCTTGACCTCGATGCTTGCAATCAGCGGCGAGTAGGACTGAAACGTACGTTCGACGCCCTCGCCGCTGGAAATCTTGCGTACGACGAATGACGAATTGAGCCCGCGATTGCGCTTGGCGATCACGACGCCTTCGAATGCCTGCACCCGCTTGCGTTCGCCTTCGACGACGCTGACGCTGACGACGACGGTATCCCCTGGCGAAAACTCAGGCAGGGTCTTGCCGAGACGGGCGATTTCTTCCTTTTCCAGTGTATCGATGATGTTCATTGTCGTTTCCTTTCGTTCATTGGCCCGTGGCCTTTCGCGCAGAGCAGGCCATGCCTGATGCGCGCGGTTTATTTTCGAATTCCACTACCCCAGCTGTTCGCGCTCGAATTCTTGCTCACGCTTGAATTCTCACGCTTGAATTCTTCCAGCAACTTCGCTTCCTCCGCGGATAAGTTCCGGACGGCCAGCAAATCCGGCCGCCGCAGCCAGGTCCGCCCGAGCGCCTGCTTGTGCCGCCATCGTGCCACTGCGGCATGATCGCCGGACAGCAGCACCGGCGGGACCGCTCGACCCTCACGCACGTCCGGACGCGTGTAGTGCGGGCAATCAAGCAAGCCATCGACGAACGATTCCTCGATCATCGATTGCGCGTCGTTCAGCACGCCGGGCAACTGCCGCACCACGGCGTCGATCAGCATGAGCGCCGGCAATTCGCCACCGGACACGACGAAATCGCCCACCGAAATTTCCAGATCGACTTCACGTTCGATTGCGCGTTCGTCGATCGCCTCATACCGCCCCGACACCAGAATCAACCCCGCTTCCCGCGCAAGCGAGGCAACGCGACCATGCCGCAAAGGCTCGCCCTGCGGCGTGAGATAAATCACCGTCGGTTGCCCGACACCCGCAACGGCCAAGGCAGCCCTCGCCGCACCTATGGCAAACTCCATCGTCTCGGCCAGCATCACCATGCCCGGTCCACCACCGTAGGGTCGATCATCGACGCTCCGGTGTGCATCGCTGGCGAAGTCCCGCGGATTGCGACACGCCAACGACCACAAGCCGCGCTCAAGCGCCCGTCCCGTTACGCCGTATCGCGCGGCGTTGCGCACCATTTCGGGGAACAGCGTGACGACTTCGATGCGCATCGCTGCGTCCGCTCGCGCTACTCCCTCGCTTTGCTCAGTGGCTGAACTCACTCGCTGACTCACTCGCGGTACTCACTCGCGGTGCCCATATCGCACCCTGGTTACCGCCCCGGGTACCTCAATAATCCAATTGCCAATCAACCTGGATCCTGCGCACGTCGGTCTCGATCGCGTCGAGAAATGCCGGCACCAGCGGGATCAGTCGTTCCCGACCGTCTTCGCCCGCGACGCGCAAGACCGCATGCGCCGCCGTGTCCAGCATCCCGACGACTCTCCCGAGCGCTTCGCCGCCGCGATTGACGACGGCAAAGCCGATCAGGTCCGCCCAGTACATCTCGCCCTTGCGCAACTTGGGCAATTTCGCGCGCGGCACGCCGACGAGGGCGCCCCGCCATGCCGCCGACGATTCCCGGTCAGTCAGTCCCTCGACTTCCGCCAGCACCGTATCCGCATGAATCCGCGCAGATACCACCGCAAATTCTCGCCACGCGTCGCGGCCGCCCTGCGCCGCGAGCCACCACCGATCGTATTCGAGCAACGTATCAAGCGAGGCGGTATACGGTCTCGCTTTGAGCCAGCCTTTGATTCCGTAGGGGCCGAGGATGCGCCCCATCACCACGATATCCGCCGTCCCGCTCTGCCCGGTGGGTTTGGTCGACTCAGTTGCTAACTCAGTTGGCAACTCAGTTGGCAACTCAGTTGGCAGCGCAGTTGGCAGCTACGCAGCGGACGCGGGTGCGGCACTCTTCGCGGCGGATGCCCTCTTCACCAGCCCGGCGACCGTATCCGACAGCTTCGCACCCTTGTGCTTCCAGTGCTCGACACGATCCAGCGCAAGACGCAACGCCTCTTCGCTTTCATTCGCGATCGGATTATAGAAACCGACGCGCTCGATGAAACGGCCGTCGCGCCGATTGCGCGAGTCGGCAACGACGATATTGAAAAACGGGCGCTTCTTGGCGCCGCCGCGGGCAAGTCGGATGACAACCATGGTGTAGTCCTGTCCTGGTGAAGCCGAAAAAAGACATTGATTATACGACGAAATTGGACACCTTAGCAACCGACTGAACGGCGTCAGCCTGGCGCGCTTCGGACGGGCGCCCAAAGACTCAGCGCAGCCCCGGCAATGCTCCCTTCAGACCCCGCAGCATCTTTTGCATGCCGCCCTTCGCGACCATCTTCATCATCTTCTGTGTCTGCTCGAATTGCGCCAGCAGTCGGTTCACTTCCTGCACGCTTACACCGGCCCCGCTTGCGATGCGGCGTTTGCGCGATGCCTTGAGCAGCTCCGGCTTTGCGCGCTCTGCGGGCGTCATCGAATTGATAATCCCTTCCTGCCGGCGAATCACCTTGTCGTCAACATGTGAGTTCTGCGCGGCGCGCGCCAGCTCTGCCGGTAATTTGTCGAGCAGCCCCTGCATACCGCCCATCTTGCGCATCTGCCCGATCTGCGCCTTGAAATCCTCGAGGTCGAAGCCCTTGCCCGACTTGACCTTCTTCGCCAATTTCTGCGCCTGGTCGACATCGACTTGCCGGTGCGCGTCCTCGATCAGCGTGAGCACGTCGCCCATACCGAGAATGCGCGAGGCCATGCGATCCGGATGGAACACTTCGAGGCCGTTGATTTTTTCCGACACGCCGACGAACTTGATGGGCGCCCCGGTCACGTTGCGCACCGACAAGGCGGCGCCGCCGCGAGCGTCGCCGTCGAGCTTGGTCAACACGATGCCCGTCAGCGGAAGCGTGGCAGCGAACGCCTTCGCGGTGTTGACTGCGTCCTGGCCCTGCATGGCGTCAACTACGAACAATGTCTCGATCGGCCTGGTCGCCGCATGCAACTGCGCGATTTCGCGCATCATGGCGTCGTCGATCGCAAGGCGCCCCGCGGTGTCGACGATGACCACGTCACAGTAATGCTTGCGCGCCCAGTCCAGCGCGGCGTCGGCGATCGCCAGCGGCTGTTCGCCTGCGTGCGAAGGAAAGAATTCGGTGCCGACTTGCGCGGCAAGCGTCTGCAACTGCGCGATGGCCGCGGGCCGATAAACGTCGCAACTTACCAGCAACACCTTTTTTTTCAGGTCGTCCTTGATCAAGCGGGCGAGCTTGGCCGCACTGGTCGTCTTGCCTGCGCCCTGCAGCCCCGCAAGCAGAATGACGGCGGGAGGCGTCGTAGCGAAATTGAGCGAAGCGGCAGCACCACCCATCAGCGCCGTCAGCTCGCGTTGAACGACGCCCACCAGCGCCTGGCCCGGCGTCAGCGAACCAGTGACCTCCTGGCCGATTGCTTTGTCGCGCACCACCCCGATGAATTCCTTGACGACGGGGAGCGCGACGTCAGCCTCGAGCAGCGCCACGCGAACCTCGCGCAATGCGTCTTCGATATTGGCATCGGTAAGCCGCGCTTCGCCGCGGAGGCTTTTCACGACGCGGCCGAGGCGCTCTGTCAGATTTTCAAGCATGGGTCGTCGATGTGGAGCGCCGCCGCCGCGTCGAATGAAGACGGACGCGTGGTGTACACTCGTTACGCTGCAATGAAAGCGTCGATGATTCTACTCTACGTGCCCTTGGCCGCGGCCTATCTCGCGGCGGCCTGGATCGAATGGCGCCGACTCGCGCTGCCAGGCACGCGAGAAACCGCCGCCGTCGCCGCCCTGGCATTCTGGCTTCCACCCTGCGCGATCGGCGCCCATGTCATCCTGCTCGCCAACACCGTCGTCACGCCCGAAGGACTGGATCTCAGCCTCGCCAATGCGCTGTCCGCGGTTGAATGCCTGATCGCGCTGATCGCGTGGCTGGGCACCTTGTCGCGAGCCCTGCCGGGGATCGCAGCCATCGCGTATCCGGTCGCGGCCGCGGGCGCCGCGTTGCCGGCGTTGATCCCGAGCGCACATCGCTTTTCGTTCACCTCCGAACCCTGGGCGGTGCTGCATATCTCTGCCGCGCTGGTCGCCTACGCGTTGCTGATCGTCGCGGCGCTCCAGGCGCTGGTTCTGACCGGCCTCGAGCGGCGCCTGCATCGTGGGTTGCCCGAGCCCGGCGAGGCGACACTGCCGCCGCTGCTGACGCTGGAGCGCTTCCTGTTTCGCGTCGTCGCCGCGGGCTTCGTTCTGCTGACGCTGACCCTCATTAGCGGTGTGCTGTTTTCCGAGCAGCTTTTCGGCAAGGCGCTGACCTATAGCAACAAGATCATATTTTCGGTTCTCAGCTGGATTGTTTTCGGCGCGCTCCTCTATGGCCGAAAACGATACGGCTGGCGCGGGCGCACCGCGCTCAACTGGATCATGGTCGGCAGCGTCCTGCTGTTGCTCGCCTACGTCGGCACCAAGCTCCTGTCGGATTCGACTTTCGGCGCGTAGCCGGGCGAGCGCCCCGCGCGGGGCCCCGCCCAGCAAGGATCAACGGGAATTGCGAGTCGCGGCTGCGGCCGACGTAAATCGCGTACGGCCCTCACGGCGATCCAAGGAGGCCGCCGTGCGCTGCGGTTGCGAGCGCTCTCCTTGACAGCATCTCTGGCGTCGCGCCAAATACCCGGCTCGACACCGCAATACCTGGTTGCTGTTTGAACGACATCCCTCTTCGCACCCTGTTCGTCGCCCTCGCGATTTCGATCGTCCTGGCCGGTTTCTTCTCGATGGCCGAGACCGCAATGATGGCCGTCAATCGCTACCGGTTGCGGCACCGGGCCAAGGGGGGCCAACGCGGCGCTAAGCTGGCCGTGGCACTCCTGGCGCAGACCGACCAGCTGCTCGGCGTGATTCTTCTCGGCAACACGCTGATCGCGGCGGGCGCGGCCACGCTCACCGCCATCATCACCAAGCAGCTTTTCGGCGAAGGCGAAGTGACGCTCGCGCTCGGGACAGTCGCGATTTCATTTTCACTGCTGATCTTTTCGGAAATCACGCCAAAGGTCATTGGCGCGGCGTACGCCGACGAGCTGGCGCCGGTGGTGAGCTACTTCCTCGCCCCGCTACTGAAGCTCATGACGCCTGTGGTGTGGTTCGTGAATCTGTTCGTCCAAGGGCTGCTGAAGATTTTTCGCCTCCAGACGCCCGCCGGGAGCGAGACGGTGCTGTCGCAGGAGGAGATTCGCAGCCTGGTGCTGGAAGGCCACTACTTTCGGGGCAAGCACCGGGCAATGCTCGCCAACCTGTTCGACCTCGAGTCGATCACGGTCGACGACGTCATGACCCCGCGCAACCAGATCGAGGCGATTGATCTTGCGGCCAAGGACGCACTGTTGGCGCAGCAATTGGCGACAAGCTACCACACGCGGCTGCCCGCATTTGAAGGCAGTATGGACAGCATCGTCGGTGTCGTGCACCTAAAGCAGGTGCTGCGTCTCCAGCAGGCCGGTGAACTCGATGCGCTGCACTTACGCACGATTTTGCGCGCGCCGTACTACGTGCCGGCGGGCACACCCTTGCTCACCCAACTGCATCAGTTCCAGGTCGACCGGCAGCGCCTCGGGTTGGTGGTCGACGAATACGGCGAGCTGCAGGGATTGGTGTCACTCGAGGACATCCTGGAGGAAATCGTCGGCGAATTCACGACCCAGGCACCGGGTGGCGCCGACGGTTATCAGCGTGGTCCGGACGGCGATGTCATTGTCGATGGTCTGGCCTCTCTGCGTACCCTCAATCGCAAGCTTGGAACCGCGTTTTCTCTGGAAGGGCCAAAAACGCTCAGCGGGCTCATCGTCGAAAAGCTGGGCGAGATCCCCGAGGCTGGCGTGACCTTCTCGCTGGCGGGCCAAGGCGTCGAAATCCTTCAGGTCCAGGACCGCGCCGTCAAGGTCGTGCGCCTGCTGCCCCCCGTGGGAGGTGCGGGCACGCCGCCGCCTTTACAAAGCACAGGCGAGCAGGCATCATCGATAAACTAACTTTTATGCACCTGGAATAAGCGCCCAGCCTCCGGCAAACGACGATGGCGACAACCGCTCCAACGCGCACGATCAGCGGCCTCGCGCGAGCGATGGTTCAGCACGGGCTGCTGACCGAATATGACGCCGACACGCTGCAGACCCAGGCGCAGGCCGCCAAGATCGGCTTCGTCGAGCAGATCCTCGTCAGCAAGAAAATGAGTTCGTCACAGGTCGCGGCGTTTGCATCGCGTGCCTTCGGCGCGCCGCTGCTCGACCTGACCGGCTTCGATTTCGACCTGATCAACAAGGAATTCGTCGATCCGAAGCTTGCAGTGCTGCGTCGCGTCCTGCCGCTGCACAAACGCGGCAATCGCCTGTTTGTCGCCGTTTCCGATCCGGCCAACCTGCAAGCCCTCGACGAGGTGCGTTTCAAGACCAACCTCGTCATCGATCCGGTCGTGGTCGAGGACGACAAGCTCGGCAAGGCGATCGAGAAGGTCGTCGAGACGCTTGGCACGACCCTGAAGGATCTGGTCGACGACAATGACCTCCTCGACGTCGACATCGAAGGTAGCAACAAACAGACCGACGAGGAGAGTTCGGAAGTCGAGGACGCGCCGGTCGTCAGATACATTCAGAAGATCCTGCTCGACGCGATCGCCACCGGCGTGTCCGACATCCACTTCGAGCCCTACGAAAAGTTCTATCGGATCCGCTATCGGCTCGACGGGGTCCTCAAAGAGGTTGCACAGCCGCCGCTCGCTATCAAGGACAAGATGGCCTCGCGTATCAAGGTGATCTCGAAGCTCGACATCTCCGAAAAGCGGGTGCCGCAGGATGGGCGAATGAAGCTGGTGCTGTCCAAGAGCCGCTCGATCGACTTCCGGGTCAGCACGTTGCCCACCCTCTACGGCGAAAAGATCGTCCTGCGTATCCTTGATCCCGCCGGCGTGAAACTCGGCATCGAGGCGCTCGGCTACGAGCCCGACCAGCAGAAGATGCTGCTTAGCGCTATTGAGCGGCCCTACGGAATGATTCTGGTCACCGGGCCGACCGGCAGCGGGAAGACGGTATCGTTGTACACGTGCCTCAACCTGCTCAACCAGCCCGGCATCAACATTTCGACCGCCGAAGATCCCGCCGAAATCCAGCTTGCCGGCGTCAATCAGGTCAATGTGAACGAAAAGGCCGGGCTGACATTCGCCAACTCGCTACGGGCATTCCTGCGCCAGGATCCGGACATCATCATGGTCGGTGAGATTCGCGATCTGGAAACTGCCGATATTTCGATCAAAGCGGCGCAAACCGGTCACCTTGTACTGTCCACGCTGCACACGAATGACGCGCCGGCGACTCTAATGCGGCTTGCCAACATGGGGGTGCCGGCGTTCAACATCGCGTCCAGCGTGATCCTGATCACGGCGCAGCGCCTTTGCCGCAAGCTATGTCCTCTGTGCAAGCGGGCTGAAGACATCCCCCCTGAAGCCCTGCTCCAGGCGGGCTTCGCCGAGGAAGACCTCGACGGTTCGTGGCAAGCTTACGGCCCGGTCGGCTGCGATGCTTGCCTGAATACGGGCTACAAGGGACGCGCCGGAATCTATGAAGTCATGCCGATCACCGACGACATGCGGCAGATCATCATGCGCAATGGCACGGTTCTTGATATAGCTGAGCAGGCGCGTCAGGAAGGCGTGCGCAATTTGCGCCAATCGGGATTGCTCAAAGTCAAGCAGGGCATGACCTCCCTCGAGGAAATCGAGGCTGTCACCAATGAATAGCAACGAGTCACCGCAACGGGAATAACCATGGCCACCGCAACTACCGCAAATCGCCGGGTCCAACGCAAGGACGTCAAGGAATTCACGTACTTGTGGGAGGGCTTCGACCGCAACAATCGAAACGTCCGCGGTGAGATGAAGGCCGCTTCCGAAACGGTCGTCACGTCCAATCTCCGCCGGCAAGGTATTCGTATCACCAAGCTTCGTCGGCAAACCTTCAGGGGCGGCAGCCGCGTCAACGAAAAGGACATCACGTTTTTCACGCGACAGCTGGCAACGATGCTCAAGGCCGGCGTGCCGTTGCTGCAGGCATTTGAAATCGTCGCTCGCGGCCACAAGAACCCGCGCTTCGCGCGGCTGATGATGGATATCAAGGGCAGGGTCGAAGCGGGTTCAAGCCTGTCGCAGGCATTTCGCGAACATCCGGCGCATTTCGACGCGCTGTACTGCAACCTGGTCAACGCCGGCGAGACCGCCGGTATGCTCGACGGCATCCTCGATCGCCTGGCGACGTACAAGGAAAAAATTCTCGCGATCAAGAGCAAGATCAAATCCGCCCTGTTCTATCCGATCTCGGTCATCGTCGTGGCCATCGTGGTGATCTGGGTGATCATGATCTGGGTGATCCCGGCGTTCAAGCAGGTGTTCTCGAATTTCGGTGCGAACCTGCCGGCGCCCACGCTGATCGTCATGGGCATTTCCGACTTCTTCGTGACGTATTGGTGGCTGATGGCCATCATCATCTTCGGCGTGATTAGCGGCTTTTTCATGCTGCAGCGACGCTCGGAGACCTTTCGCTTCGCCGTCGATCGGCTGTCGCTCAAGCTCCCCGTCATCGGCGGCATCCTGGAGAAGGCCACCATCGCGCGCTGGACGCGGACACTCGCGACCATGTTTGCCGCGGGCGTGCCGCTGGTCGAATCGCTCGATGCGGTCGCGGGCGCTTCCGGCAACGCGGTATTCATCGCCGGCACGCGCAAGATCCAGACCGACGTCAGCACCGGTACCAGCCTGACCAACGCCATGCTCAACACCGGTTTGTTTCCAAGCATGGTCACCCAAATGACCCAGATCGGCGAGGAATCCGGCTCGCTCGACGGCATGTTGTCGAAGGTCGCGGACTTTTACGAGCGCGAAGTCGACGACGCGGTCGCTGCGCTGTCGAGCCTGCTCGAACCGATGATCATCGTGTTTCTCGGTGTCGTCGATCGGCGGCCTGGTGGTCGCGATGTATCTGCCGATCTTCAAGCTCGGACAAGTCGTCTGACACTCGCGCGATCCTCACCGGTGCATTGGGCGCGCGCGCGATCGATGCACCAGGCCGGCAGCGGGCGGGTTATCCTTCACCCCCGCCGCCTGCCTGCCATCGCGCGCGGATCCTGACCGATGGTCTCCGTTTCGCTGCCCATTCTGATTGCGGTCGCACTGGTTGGGCTGTGCATCGGCAGTTTTTTGAATGTCGTGATTCATCGCACACCGAAGATGCTCGAGCGCGGCTGGCGTGATCAGTGTGCGGAACTCGCCGGACAGGCGCCCGCCGAGGAGCCGGCGTACAACTTGTGGGTGCCCCGCTCCCAGTGCCCCGCCTGCGGCCACCCAATCCGTGCCATCGAGAATTTTCCCGTGATCAGCTACATGATGTTGCGGGGACGCTGCGCGGCATGCAAGGCGCCCATTTCCTCGCGTTATCCTTTGGTCGAGACGTTGACGGGCGTGTTGTCGGTCTGCGCCTTCGTTCGCTTCGGCGCCACACCTGCAGCGCTCGCTGCCTGCGTGATGGTATGGATGCTCATCGCGCTCACGTTCATCGACTTCGACACCCAGCTTCTCCCGGACAGCCTGACGCTGCCTCTGCTGTGGGCCGGACTATTGGCGAACGTGCTCGGCGCCGTGCCTTCGGTGAGCCTGCGCGATGCCGTCATCGGCGCAGTAGCGGGCTATTTCGTTTTGTGGACGATCTACTGGCTGTTCAAATTGATCCGGGGCAAGGAAGGCATGGGCTACGGCGACTTCAAGCTGCTCGCGGCGCTGGGCGCATGGTTGGGATGGCAAATGCTGCTACCGATCGTGCTGCTGTCGTCGATTGTCGGTGCTGCAATTGGCATGTCGCTCGTCGCTTTCAAGGGGCG
The DNA here is from genome assembly GCA_963732105.1 of uncultured beta proteobacterium. Lineage (GTDB taxonomy): Bacteria > Pseudomonadota > Gammaproteobacteria > Burkholderiales > Casimicrobiaceae > PALSA-1003. The sequence continues at coordinate 44,778 of CAVSYL010000001.1, read as the reverse complement.
TGACCATCAGGTACCGCTGGCCTTCGGCCCGTACCTTGCGATTGCCGGCGTTATTTCGCTGTTCTTCAGCAAGCAGCTGCTCGCACTCATTTTTCCAGGCTGACCGTGGCGCTGGTCGTCGGCCTCACCGGCGGTATCGGCAGCGGGAAGTCGCAAGTGTCGAGCGCGTTTGGCCGCCTCGGCGTCGAGGTCGTTGACGCCGATGCAATAGCGCACGAGTTGACGGCATCCGGAGCGGCCGGTCACGAGGCGATCCGCAACGAGTTCGGTGACGCCGTGTTGCTGCCGTCCGGAACGCTCGATCGCGCACGGTTGCGCCGCCACGTATTCACGGACGCCGACGCACGCGCGCGTCTCGAGGCGCTGTTGCATCCGCTGATCACCGCGGAAACAAAGCGCCGAATCGCCGCATGGCAAGGCAGCTATGGCATCGTTGCGGTGCCACTTCTGCTCGAGCGTGGGGGGCTGCTGCCCATGATCGATCGCGTGTTGGTCGTGGATTGTCCCGAGACCGAACAGGTGCGCCGCGTACGCGCGCGCAGCGGCCTGCCCGAGGCGGAGATTCGCGCGATCATGGCGACGCAACTCGACCGGCCGACGCGTCTGGCTCGCGCCGACGATATCATCGACAATTCCGGCCCGGTCGCCGCCATCGCGCCACAGGTCGCCACGCTCGACCGGCATTACCGCGAATTGGCCGCGCGTCAGGTGACAGAATGATGTGCCCGGCGTCTCAGTTAGGGCAGAATGTCGCATCCTTGAGCGTCGGTCGCCTGTCGTGATACGTTACGAACATCCGCTGAACGAGCGCATCCGCACGCTGATGCGCCTGGAAGACCTGTACGCGCGCGCGCTTTTCTTCGCCAGCGCAGAGGCGCCCGCCGCGCATCATGCCGCGCTGCTCGCGCTGTTCGAAATTTCCGACGTCGCCGCGCGCGCGGACCTCAAGACCGACATCCTGCAGGAACTCGAGCGCCAGAGGCAGTTGCTCGCGCCGCTCCGGGACAATCCTGCGATCGAGCGCGAGACTCTCGCGGCACTGCTGAACGAGATCGACGACGTCAACGCGCGCCTGCTTGGGCAAACAGGCAAGGTGGGCGCGCATTTACGCGAAAATGAATGGCTGATGGCGATCAAGCAGCGCACCGGAATCCCCGGTGGCGTTTGCGAATTCGATCTGCCCGCGTACCATTACTGGCTGCAGCACGAACCGGCCGCGCGCCAGCGGGATCTGCAGGCGTGGCTGGCGCCGCTTTTGCCGATCCTCTCCGGTCTTTCGATCATCCTGCGGCTGTTGCGCGAGAACGGCAAGGCCAGCCGGCATACCGCGTATCACGGCGTGTTCCAGCTGATGCTGACGACGGCAAAGGTCGCGCAGCTGTTGCGGTTGACGGTGGCGCTCGATTTGCCGTGCGTACCGGAGATCAGCGCAAACAAGTACGCGTTGAACATCCGTTTTCTGGGCATTGCGGGTATGGACCGCGGGTCGGTCTACGACGGCGACGTCGAATTCGATCTGATGTTCTGCAATCTCTGAACGCGCCGATGTTTGGCATCGCCGGCCGGTGATTCATGCGGTCGCGTCGCGCGCGTTGTTTTGAACCCCGGCGCCGCTATCCAGGAGCGCCTGAATTTCCGCGGCTTCGAAACCGAATTCGCGCAACACCTCGCACGTATGCTGCCCGAAGACAGGTGCTGGCCGCGCGACGCGCCCCGGGGTGGCCGAAAACTTGATCGGACAACCGATCGCCTGCGTCGCACCCACTACGGGATGCTGCGTCTCCACTACCATCTCCCGCGCTCGCACCTGCGGATGAGCGAGCATTTCGGCGATTGTCAGCACCGGGCCGGCCGGCATTCCCACCGCAGCGAGCGCGCTCAGCCACACCGCAGACGGTTTGCGCTTGAACCGTTCGGTCAGCAAGCCAACCAGTGCGGTCAGATTGGCCATGCGCGCCTTGTTGTCGCCGAATCGTGGATCCGTCAGCAACTCCGGCGCTTCCAATACTTGCGTCAGCCGCACGAAATTCGTCTGATTCGATCCGCCGATGGTGATCCACCCGTCCTGTGTCTCGAAAGCTTGGTAAGGCGCGGTCATCGGATGTGCTGAGCCAAGCGGCCCGATCTCGCGGCCCGAGCCCAGAAAAATCGCGCTCTGCCAATATGTCTGCATGACGCCCGCCTCGAGCAACGACGTATCGACGAGCTGCCCTTGTCCCGTGCGCAAGCGATGGATGTACGCGCTCACGATCCCCAGTGCAGCGAGGATTCCGGCATTGATGTCGGTGACTGGCGATCCCACCTTGGTCGGCGCACCGCCGGGTTCGCCCGTGATGCGCATCAATCCCGACAGTCCTTGTGCAACGAGATCAAAGCCGCCCTTGCTCGCATCAGGTCCGGTCAAGCCGTAGCCGGACACGACGCAATAGATGAGACCTGGATTGGATCGCCGCAGTACGTCGAACCCGAGTCCAAGCTTGTCCATCGTGCCGACGCGAAAGTTCTCGATGACCACATCGACCTTGGCGGTGATCCGCTGCAATGCCGCTTTCGCCGCCGGTTGCCGAAGGTCGAGCGCGATACCGCGCTTGTTGCGGTTCATCATGAGGAAGGCGCTGGCCTCCCCATTGATTTCCGGCGGGGAAAAACGCCGGGTATCGTCGCCGCCGGGAATCTTCTCGACCTTGATCACGTCCGCACCCATGTCGGCAAGCAGCATGCCCGCCGTCGGCCCCGACATGATATGGGCGAGTTCCAGAACCTTGATCCCGGTGAGCGGCCCCATCAGCGGCCCCGGAACTGTGGTGGCTGCTTCACCAGAAATGCGCGCAGGCCTTCGCGATAGTCCTCGGTGTCGAAGCACGCGAACCCTTCGTTCCATTCGGCAGCGGACAATTGCTCGCGAGGTCGAAGACGGCGGATGAACTGCTTGTGCCATCGCGCGACCAACGGCGCTCCGGCAGCGATGCGCGCAGCCGTGGCGCGAACCTCGGGCTCGACCTGATCGTCGGCGACCACGCGTTGGACCAGCCCTTTGGCGTGCGCCTCCCGCGCGTCGAATACGCGGCCTTCCAGCAGTATCTCCAGCGCGGTCGCCGCGCCAACCACTGTCAGGAGTCCCCCCAGCTCGCCGTAACCCATGGTCAGGCCGAGGCGGTTGATCGGGATGCCGAAGCGGCTGCCCTCGCCACAAATGCGCAGGTCGCACATCAATGCGACCTCGAGCCCACCGCCGACGCAGACTCCGTGGATCATTGCGACCGTCGGATGAACGCATTCACCGATCGCCTGCATCGTCGAAGCGATGAGCTCGCCGTACACTTTTCCTTGCGAAGCATCGGCGCGGACCTCGGAAAATTCGGTGATGTCGGCACCGGCGCCAAATGCCTTGGTGCCCGCGCCGCGAAGAATAACGCAGCGCAAGTCCAAGTCCGTGGAGAGCTCGCGCATTCGTGCGCCTAGCTCGTCCCAGGAGGCACGCGACAGCGCATTGAGCTTCGCAGGTTGGTTGAGCACGACGGTCGCGATGGCGCCGTCGCGTTCGACGATAATCAGGCTGGACATCCTGCGCTTAGTGATAGAACAGTTGTACCAACCCCAAGCCCGTAATCGGCACGTACGTGACCAATAACAGGACCGCCACTAGTACACCTACGAAATACACATTGACCTTGGTCACTTCCCACATGTCGGCCTTCGCAATCGCACAGCACGTCATCAGGACACTCGCCACCGGCGGCGTCTGCTGTCCGATGCCGAGGTTGATGGTCACGATCAGGCCGAAGTGAACAGGGTCGATTCCGACGGCCTTGACCAATGGCATAACCACCGGGACGGTAAGGATGATCGCCGCCGCGGAATGGAGGAACAGCCCGAGAATTAGAAACAGCACATTCAGAATTGCCAGCACCGCCCATTTGTTGGTAGTGAACGCCATAATGCTTTGTGCGAGCTGCTGGGGTAAGTGCGTCTCGGTGAGATAGACGCCGAGGAGCGCGCTCGTGGCCACGAGCAGCATTACAACCGCGGTCTGAATTCCGCCCTCGATGATTGCCGAATGCAAGATCTTCGCGTCGAGTTCCCGGTACACGACAAAGCCAACGAACAGCGCCGCCAGAACCGCGATGGCCGCGCCTTCGGTTGCCGTGACGATGCCGCCGAAGATCGTTCCAAGGATCACGACCGGCAGCAGGAAAGCCCATAGCGCTTCCCTAAAGGTCCTGGCGACATCAGCCCATCGGAACGCCTGCTCGACCGGAAAGTTGTAACGCCGGGCGAACCAGTACGCGACGCCCATAAGGCCGAGTCCACCGATGATACCGGGCACGATCCCGGACACGAACAGCTTGACCACGGACGTCTCGGCGATGACTGCATAGAGCAGCATTGGAATCGACGGGGGGATGATCACCGCCAGGGTTGCCGACGACGAGATGACTGCCGCCGCGAATTCCTTGCTGTAGCCGCGACTTTTCATCGCCGGGATCAGGATCGCGCCCAGCGCCGCAGCGTCGGCCACCGCCGAGCCGGAGATCTCGGCAAAGAACATCGAAGTTCCGATCGATACGATCGCAAGGGCGCCGCGGACCCAGCCCAGGAGCGCCGACGCGAATGCGATCAGACGACGCGAAATGCCCGATGCATTCATGATCGCGCCGGACAGTATGAACAGCGGAATCGCGATTAGCGGAAAGCTCGTCGCACCGTTGTATATCGTGATCGCGACGTTGGGCAGCATCGCCGTGCCCTGCGTCGCGACCAATGCAACAACCGCGACCACACCAAGCGAGACCGCGATCGGGATGTCGATCAATACCAAGGCAAGCACCGCGCCGAACAGAAGCAGTATCTGCATCAGCGGCAACTTTCCCTGATCAAACGTTCGTCAGTGCAAACGCTCGGCAAGGTCGCTTGCCTCTACCTGTTCTAGTCCCCGCGCCGCGCGCAGAGTGTCCGGCAAATTCAGCAACTCGGCGATGATGAACAGCACGCAGCTTATCGGGATGACCGACTGTGTCCACGCGACCGATACCTGCGGCAGGCTGATCAGGTAATCGGTCGCCAACACATCGAGGACCGAAAACCCGATCCAGCCAAGCAACGCCATGAACGCAAGCACAACCAGCTTTGCGCAAGAGACCGCGAGTACCCGTGCGGGTGGTGCCAGGGAATTGACGAAGCCGGGAAATCCGATATGTGCACGCTTGAGGGCCGCCAACGCAGAGCCGTAGAACGTGAGCCAGGCCAGGAGGACGACAGCGACTTCGTCATACCACGAAAGTGATCGGCCGAGCGCGCGGAAGGCGATCCCGATCGTGACTTCGAGGGCGAGCAACACCATCAGCGCGATGACGATCGCTTCCAGGAAGCCTGCATAGGCCCGCCTAATCCGCCGCAAAGTCACGAGATTTCCCGTCGGCGATTGTGTTGCATGCCTACTTGCCGAGCGCGATGGCCTGGTCGATCAACGCGGTGGACCCGGGAACCTCTTTGCCGAATTCCTCATAGATTGGCTTGCTCGCCGCAATGAACGCATCCTTGTCGGCCTGGTTAACCTTCATGCCCGCAGCGATGAACTTGGCCTGTAGTTCGTCGTCGTCCTTCTTCGCCTGGGCATAGACGAATGCCTGCGTCTCTTTCGCCGTATCCTCCAGTATCTTGCGCACATCGGGCGGCAGTGTGGCCCAGCGGCGCGCACCGACAGTCACGAACGCCGGCGTATACACGTGGCCAGTCAGCGACAAGTAGGTCTGCACTTCCTGGAATTTCTGCGAGTAAATCTGGGTGAGTGGATTTTCCTCGCCATCCATGACGCCGGTCGATAGCGCCGTGAAAACTTCAGACAGTTTCATCGGACTCGGATTGGCGCCGTAATCCTGGAACATCTTCAACCGCCACTTGCCTTCCGGCACGCGCAACTTGATCCCCTGAAGGTCGCCAGGCTTGACGATAGGCCGCTTGCTGTTGGTGATGTGGCGGTAGCCATTTTCCCACACGGCGAGGATCTTGAGGCCCTTCGCTTCGGCGGCGGGCGCGAGCTTGGGCCAGAAGATATCGCGCTCGATTTTTGCCATGTGGGCGCGATCCCTGACCAAGTACGGCATCTCGAACAATCCGAAGAGGTCCGCTTCCGATGACATTACGGTCGACGGCAGGGCGAAGTCCAACGTGCCGAGCTTAAGTTTCTGCAGCATCTCCTTATCGCCGCCAAGCTGGCTCGAGCCGAAGACAACAACCGTCGCCTTGCCCGCCAACTTCGCATTGGCGCGTTTCGCGAACTCGTTCGCCGACAACTCGAACAGCGATCCAGGATCGCCGACGTGACCGAACTTGAGTTCGAGTTGCGCCCATGCGGGCTGGCATGCCAGCGCGAGCAAGAGGATAAGCAACGAACGCAGCATGGTCATGTCAAGGCTCCATTTCTTCGTCGAGAATGCAGTATCGCAGCGAGCCAGCGAACTACGCCAGATCCAGAATCCTTGCCGGCGCATCGCGCACCGTGCCGCCCGCTTCCGCCAAGTACGCTACCGCCGCGCCGACCCCGTTCCTCTTGTGCGGCACCTGCGCCGCCGCCAGCCCCATCTCGACGCCGCACAGCGTCCCACACAGCGTCAGGTCGTTGAAAAATCCCAGGTGGCCAATGCGGAATACACGACCCGCCAGCTTGCCCAGACCCATGCCAAGCGACATGTCGTAGCGCGCCAGGATTTCGCGGCGCAAAGCGTCGGCGTCGTGACCATCGGGCATCAGTACGCCGGTGAGTGCGCTGCTGTACTCGGCGGCATTGCGACAGAGAATATCGAGGCCCCATCCACGCACTGCGCGCCGCGTAGCTTCCGCGTGCCGATCGTGGCGGGCGAAAACATTGTCGAGACCCTCCTCGAGCAGCATGGCCGTCGCTTCGTGCAGGCCGTACAGCATGTTGGTCGCTGGCGTATAGGGAAAGTAGCCTTTGCGGTTCGCCGCGATGATTTCATCCCAGCCCCAATACGCCTTCGGCAGGCGCGCCGACTTGCTGGCGGCGATCGCCTTGTCGCTGACCGCGTTGAACGACAGACCGGGCGGCAGCATGAGCCCTTTCTGCGACCCGGCGACCGTAACGTCGACGCCCCATTCCATATGGCGATAGTCGAGCGAAGCAAGCCCAGAAATGGTATCGACCATGAATAGCGCCGGATGGCCGGCACGGTCGATCGCCTGCCTGATCGCGGCAATCCGGCTGGTCACGCCGGTCGACGTTTCGTTGTGAACGACGAGCACAGCCTTGATCGCATGGGCGGTGTCTTCGGCAAGCCGGGATTCGACCACAGCGGGATCGACGCCGCTGCGCCAGTCACCGGGAACGAAATCGACGATGAGACCGAGCTTGTCGGCGATCTTGCGCCACAGTGTTGCGAAATGCCCGGTTTCGAACATCAGCACGCGGTCGCCCGGCGACAGCGTGTTGACCAGCGCGGCCTCCCAGGCGCCCGTGCCCGATGCGGTATAGATGATGATCGGGCTCTCGGTCTGGAATACCTGCTTCAGCCCCTCGAGTATCTCCAGCGTGAGGCGGCCAAATTCCGGCCCGCGGTGGTCGATCGTCGGCTGGTCGATCGCGCGCAGAATCCGATCGGGCACATTCGTGGGCCCGGGAATCTGCAGAAAATGGCGGCCGCTGGGATGATCGTCCAGTCGCAGCATGAGGTTCTCCACCGGGGATAACAGCAGCTTGGTATATTGTAATTGTAGCGCAAGCGCGGATAGAGCGTCATGAATGCACCGATCGAACGAACTCTTGCGACCGATGCCTCGATCTACCAGATATTCCCCATCGGCGTCGTCGTGCCGCGCGACGAAGACGATGCGAAGACCGCGCTCGCCATCGCGCACGATATGATCCGCGATGGCGCCGGGAGAAATGCGCTGCACGTCGCGCGCGTGCTGGAACTGGCACTGGGCGGTACGCCGTGAGCAACTCGCGCAGCGTGGCCTGCCCGCAGTGCGGCAAACCGGTCGAATGGGGGCCGCAGAACCCGTTCCGTCCGTTTTGTTCCGAGCGTTGCAAACTGATCGACCTCGGCGCGTGGGCCACCGAGTCGTATCGCGTGCCTATCGCTGAAGACCCCGACGATCCGAAATCAGACGAAAGCGGAGAGGCTCCCTCCTGACCATGCCGCACGGCGCAACGCCACGCCATGCGCACCATGCGAACGTGCGACGTCGAGGCCATCGCGATCGAGCCCGCCGAGCGCATAGATTGGCATCGGCGTCCCACGAACGAGGTCGGCGAAACGCGACCAGCCGAGCGGCGCCACCCCAGGGTGCGACGGCGTCGCCATAACCGGGCCCAGCACGGCGAAATCGACGCCCAGATGCGCAGCGTGGCCAAGCTCCGCGGCATCGTGGCATGACGCGGCGCACAACATGTCGTCGGGTCGCGCCCGCGCGTCCATTAAACGTGCAGCAGTCCAGTGCACGCCGTCGCAGCCCAGTTGGCGCGCTGTCTGGATGTCCTCATTGAGCAGCACGCGCACGCCGCGCGGCTTCGTCAAGGCGCACAGCGCATCCGCGAGGCGCGCCAAACGCTCCGCCGGCAGTGATTTCTCGCGCAACTGGATCAACCGCACACCGTCGTCGATCGCGACTCGGGCACGGGACAGAAACTTCTCTTCCCCCAGCTCCTCGGCCATCGAAATAGCATAGATCGGCGGCAACATCAGTGCACGCAGCACGGCCGAATTGGCGGGCAGCAACGGCCCAACGTCGACGGCGCCCGCTGTCTGCCACGCGATCGACTGACCGTCGCGGCCATAGGGCTCACCCTGCCACGCGTATACCCGGAAAAATTCGAGTTCCACATGCGCGTGCGGATACGCGTACCGCTGCGTTAGCCACGGCGCCGCGAGCGTTATCTCGATGCCGAGTTCTTCGCGCAATTCACGCCTGAGCGCCTGCGCGGCGGTTTCGCCAGGCTCGAGCTTGCCGCCAGGAAACTCCCAGTAGCCGGCAAAAGGCGTCCCGGCGAGGCGCTGCGCCAGCAAGACGGCGCCATCGCGCCGCAGAATCACCGCCGCCGCAACGCGAACCAGCGCCGCGCCGCTCACGCGTGCTTGCCGCCGGCCTTGAGCGCGCGTGCGCCCGCGTAGGCGCGCGAGAATTGCCAGGCGATGCGCCCGCTGCGGGATCCACGTTGCAGCGAGAACTGAATCGCCGCGCGGTGCAATGCATCTCGTGATGACGCATCCCTCGGCGCGGGTACATCGTGATATCGCAGCCATGCATCGACCGCAGCCAGATAGTCGTCCTGGCTGAAAGGATAGAACGAGATCCACAATCCGAAGCGCTCGGAAAGCGATATTTTCTCCTCGACCGATTCGCCTGGATGCACCTCCTCGCCGACATGTCTCGTCTCGAGGTTCTCGCTGAAGTATTCGGGGAGCAAATGCCGCCGGTTCGACGTGGCGTAGATCAATACGTTGGAGGTCGGCGCGGCGATCGTGCCGTCGAGCATGACCTTCAACGCCTTGTACCCTGGCTCGTTGGCATCGAAGGAAAGGTCGTCGCAAAATACGATGAAACGCTCCGGGCGCCCGGCGACGGGCTCAACGATGTCAGGCAGATCAACAAGGTCGCTCTTGTCGACCTCGATGAGGCGCAGCCCCTTGGCACCGTACTTGGCGAGCATGGCCTTGACCAGCGACGACTTGCCGGTGCCGCGAGACCCGGTGAGCAGCACATTGTTGGCCGGCAGCCCGGCGACGAACTGGCGCGTGTTCTCGTCGATCGCGCGCTTCTGTTCGTCGACTGCGACCAGATGCTCGACGCGGATCGTGTGCGGGTGCAATACCGCCTGGAGGAATCCGCGCTGGCCGCGCTTGCGCCAGCGAAAGGCGCGTGCGTGCCAATCGGGGACGCTTGGCGCAGGAGGTAACAAGACCTCCACGCGCGCGAGGATCGTCTCCGCGCGCGCGAGCAGAGATTGCAACGACTCGCGTTCCGACTTGACAGCCATCAGCTTCGATAGTCGGCGTTGATGCTCACGTATTCATGCGAAAGGTCGCAGGTCCACACCGTTGTCATCGCATTGCCGCGTCCGAGTGCAACCCGCACCGCAATTTCCGCTTTCGCCAGCGCGCGCCGTCCATCCTCCTCGCGATACGACGCTGCCCTTCCTCCGTCGCGGACGACCAACGTGTCGTCAAGCCAGAACGAAACCTTCGCCGGGTCGAGATCGGCCGCGGCGCCATTGCCGATGGCACAGACGATTCGCCCGAGGTTCGGGTCCGACGCGAAAAACGCGGTCTTGACCAGCGGCGAGTTGGCGATGGCACGCGCGATCCGGTTGCATTCGTCGACGTCACGTCCACCCTCGACGACGACGGTGATAAATTTGGTCGCGCCCTCGCCGTCGCGGACGATCGACTGGGCGAGTTCCTGCGCCACGGCACCGAGCGCAGTGCGCACCGCGGCAAACCGCGGATCGCCGGCACTTGCGATCAGGCGCCATCGATGCCCTACCCGTCGCGATAAGTACGAAACTGTCGTTGGTCGACGTATCGCCGTCGATCGTGATGCGATTGAAGGACGCATCCGCGAGCTCGACGGCGAGCGCCTGCAGCAGCGGCGCGGACAGTGGCGCATCGGTGGCGACAAAACCCAGCATTGTCGCCATGTTGGGCGCAATCATTCCGGCGCCCTTGGCCATGCCCGTGACGGTCACCTGGGCGCCACCGACGTCGATGCGGCGCGACGTGGCTTTCGGCACGGTATCCGTGGTCATGATCGCGCGCACCGCCGAATGCCAGTGGGTTGGCGAAAGTGCTGCGCGCGCGGCGGGGAGCGCCGCGACGATCCGGTCCACGGGCAGCGGCTCCATGATCACGCCGGTCGAAAACGGCAGCACTTCGTGCGGCGAACAAGCGAGCGCCTGCGCGACGGCACTGCAAGTCGCGCGGGCGGCGGCGAGTCCGTCCTCGCCGGTGCCCGCGTTGGCGTTCCCCGCATTGATGACCAGCGCGCGGGTTGCGCCGCCTTTGGCGAGGTGCTCACGGCAGACGATGACCGGCGCGGCGCAAAAGCGGTTCTGGGTGAACACGCCCGCGGCATGCGCGCCCTCGGCGAGCGCCATGAGCACCACGTCGTCGCGCGTCCACTTCTTGATACCGGCGGCAGCCGTGCCGAGTGCCACGCCGGCGACGGGCAGCAACTGTTCTGGAGTCGGCGGGGTGTAGTTAACCGGCATCGGTGGCCATCGGCTGCGAGTCGTGCAACGGCACTACATCAAGCGAGGCGGCCGTGACACTGCTTGTATTTTTTCCCGGATCCGCAAGGGCACGGATCGTTGCGCCCCACCTTCTGGCCTGCGCGCTGGAACGGCGGCGGGGCGGTCGCGAGCGGCGGATCGTCGGGCTTGGGCGCCAGCGCCTCTTCGTAATCGGCATGCTGGAAGCGGACATTCGAAACCGCCGGTGCTTCTTCGACGGCCTTGACGTCTTCCTCCGAGCGCACCTGCACGGTCAGCACGATCTTCACCACATCGTGCTTGATCCGGTCGAGCATGTCGGAGAATAGTTCGAAGGATTCCCGCTTGTACTCCTGCTTTGGATTCTTCTGGGCATAGCCGCGGAGGTGAATGCCCTGGCGCAGGTGGTCCAGGGAGGCAAGGTGTTCCCGCCACTGCTGGTCGAGCGTCGTCAGCATGAGATTGCGTTCGAACTGATGAAAAGTCTCCGGTCCGACGAGCGCGAGTTTGCCCTCGTATTGCTTCAACGCGATATCGCGTGTCCGCTCGCGCAGCCCGTCGTCGGAAAGCTCCGGCTCGACTTTGAGCCAATCGCGTATCGGCGCACGCAGTTGATAGTCGCCGACCAGGGTGGCTTCAAGACCGGGCACGTCCCATTGCTCCTCCACCGACTCGGGCGGAACGTGCAACCGCGCCGTGTCCTCGACCTGCCCCGCGATCATGTTGCGGATGGTTTCCGAGATGTCTTCGGTACCGAGCAGTTCGTTGCGCTGCTGGTAGATCACCCGGCGCTGATCATTGGCGACATCGTCATATTCGAGCAACTGCTTGCGAATATCGAAGTTGCGCGACTCGACCCGATTCTGTGCCTTGGCGATCGAGCGATTGACGATCGGATGCTCGATCGGCTCGCCATCCGGCATCTTCAGGCGTTGCATGATCCCTGACAGACGCTCGCCGCCGAAGATGCGCAACAGCGGGTCTTCGAGCGAAAGGTAAAAGCGCGACGACCCGGGGTCGCCCTGGCGGCCCGACCGGCCGCGCAGCTGATTGTCGATGCGTCGGGATTCATGGCGCTCGGTACCGATGATGTGCAGGCCACCCGCCGCGATCACTGCGTCGTGCCGCACCTGCCAGGCACTGCGGAGCTTGCCGATCTGCAGATCCTTCTCGGTCTGCGTCAATGCCTCGTCCTCGCGCAGGACGAGAATTTGCGGCTCCACCGCCCCACCCAGCACGATATCGGTGCCGCGGCCCGCCATGTTGGTGGCAATCGTGATCGCTTTGGGCTGGCCGGCCTGGGCGACGATCTCCGCCTCACGCGCGTGCTGCTTCGCGTTGAGGACCTCGTGCGGCAGCTTCTCCTTCGTCAGGTAGCCTGAAAGCAGTTCCGAGTTTTCGATGGACGTCGTGCCGACGAGCACCGGTTGCCCGCGCTCGTGGCAATCCTTGATGTCCGCGATAACCGCTTCGACCTTTTCCTTGAAGGTGCGGAATACCAGGTCGTTCTCGTCCTTGCGGATCATGGCAACATTGGTCGGAATCACCATGGTTTCGAGGTGATAGATCTGCTGGAATTCGAACGCTTCCGTATCCGCCGTGCCGGTCATTCCCGCGAGCTTGGAATACATGCGGAAGTAGTTCTGGAACGTGATCGAGGCCAGCGTCTGGTTTTCGCGCTGGATCGGCACGCCTTCCTTGGCCTCGACGGCCTGGTGCAGCCCGTCCGACCAGCGGCGGCCCGACATCAAACGCCCGGTGAATTCGTCGACGATGATCACTTCACCGTCCTGTACGACATAGTGCTGGTCACGGTGGAACAGTGAATGTGCTCGCAACGCCGCGTACAGATGGTGCATAAGCGAAATATTGTGCGCGTCGTAGAGGCTGCTTCCCGCGGGCAGCAGCCCGGCGTGGCCGAGAATCCCCTCGGCGTGCTCGTGCCCTTCCTCCGACAGCAACACCTGGTGCGCCTTTTCGTCGACCCAGTAGTCACCGGGCCCGGTTTCCTCGGCCTGGCGAACGAGCTTTGGCGCCAGTTCGTTCAAGCGATAGTAGAGATCGATGTTGTCGTCCGCCTGCCCGGAAATGATCAGCGGCGTGCGCGCTTCGTCGATCAGGATCGAGTCCACCTCATCCACGATTGCATAGGACAGATCCCGCTGCGCCCGTTCCGCAACACTGAACTTCATGTTGTCGCGCAAATAGTCGAAACCGAACTCGTTGTTGGTGCCGTACGTGATGTCCGCCGCGTAGGCGGCCTGCTTCTGGTCTTGCTCCATCTGCGAGAGATTGACGCCGACGGTCAACCCGAGGAATCGATAAATGCGTCCCATCCAATCGGCGTCGCGCTTCGCCAGGTAGTCGTTCACGGTGACGACGTGAACGCCGTTGCCGGTCAGCGCATTGAGATAGGCCGGCAGCGTGGCCACCAGCGTCTTGCCTTCGCCGGTGCGCATTTCGGCGATCTTGCCGTAATGCAGCGCCATGCCTCCAAGCAATTGCACGTCGAAATGGCGCATTTGCAACGTGCGCTTGCCTGCCTCGCGCACGACGGCAAACGCCTCGGGTAGCACGGCGTCGAGGTCTTCACCGCTGGCGATGCGTTCCTTGAACGTCGCGGTCTTCGCCTTGAGGTCGGCGTCGGATTGAGTTGCCAGCCCGGCCTCGAGTGCATTGATCTGGCGGACCACCTGCGCGTATTGCTTGAGCAGCCGCTCGTTGCGGCTCCCGAAAATCTTGGTGAGAATATTGGGGATCATAGAGCCTGTAACTGACGCCCGCAGGGCGAAAAACAAGGGGTGAGGACCACCTCACCCCTTAGACGCTCGGCCGGAAACGCGGTAAAACGCTAGCCGGCCGACTGCAGAAATCGCGCCGGATTCTGCGGCACGCCGTTCAAGCGTACTTCAAAGTGAAGATGCGGCCCCGTGGAACGACCGGTGGTGCCTACACGTCCGACTTGCTGGCCGCGAACCACGATGTCGCCTTCCTTGACCAGCAGGGCTGAACAATGCGCGTAACGACTCACCAACCCGTTGCCGTGATCGATCTCGATCATTTTACCATAGGCGGGGTGGACGTCCGCGAAGATGACTTTGCCACTGGCGGCTGCCTCGATGGGGGTGCCGACTTCCGATGGGAAATCAATGCCTTCATGGAAACTCTTCTGGCCGGTGAACGGGTCGATACGCCAGCCGAAGTTGGAAGAGAACCACCCGTCTTCGATCGGCGATAACGTCGGCAGGAATTTCCGGCTCGCGGAATCGCTGACCAGCAACGCCTCCAGCACGCCGAGTTGGTCCGAGCGTTGTTCGACCTGACTCGACAAGTTGGTCAGCATCGTGCTGAATTCATCAACCGACAGATCGCTGCGAAGCGTTGGCGCAGGGCCGCCGCGCCCCGGGATCACGCCGGGTTGCAGCATGGGTGGCAGTTCCTGCGGCTTGAGGCCGGCAAGCTTGGCCAACCGTTCACCGAGTCCATCCAGGCGCAGCATCTGCGCCTGGAGTTCGCCCAGCTTTACAGCCATCAGGTTCAGATGGCTTTCGACGACTTCCTGTGTTTTTTGCGCCTCCTGCCGCTGGTCGGCGAGTACTATCGCCTGTAGCAGGGGGTGCTTGATGGACGCGGCGTAGCGCAGTGTGACGTAGTTGAAGAGCAGGGTGAAGGTCAGGAACAGGATCAGCAGGGTAATTACGCCGCCCGTCCAGTGCCGCCAATCGAGTGTCAGACTGCGCGCGCGCGCGGTGGCGCCGGAGACGAAGATTATGTTCAAATGGCTGCTCCCTTCGCTTGCCCGGCCGCGGCTCCGGGCGCCAGCAAGTACGGACCTTCGATGACCATGCGCCGCCTCCAGCAAATCATGACCAATGAGTCGGTCCTGGCCGACCTGCAGAAACGCAGGCTGTACGAGCGGGCGCTTGAGACACGCGTCAGATCCGCGCTCCCTCATTCATTGGCGGCCTGCATTACCGTTGCCGACGGCCGCTCGCCTGAACTCGCGCTGGTGGCAACCAGTGGCGCTGCCGCCGCCCTGTTCCGTCAGCGCATCCCGGACTTGCTCCGCGTCCTTGCAGCGGAAGGGTGGCAATTTACTGGAATACGGATGCGCGTGCAAGCCCGCCAGAAGGCAGCGCTGCCGGCCAATCCTGCGAAAAAACAAATAGATGCGCTTGTTGCAGCCCGTCTCAGGTCGACCGCTGAGGCTTTGGGCGAATCGCCGCTGGCCACGGCTCTGCACCGACTGGCCGGACGCGCGATGGTTCCGGTGTCAGGCGAGCAAGAACATTCGCCTGACGGCGAAAAACATCAGGATGACAAGCAGCAATATGATTGAGTATTTGGCAACCTGCCCGACGAAACGCAAATATCGCCGGTCACGCTTCACGAAGTACATGATAAGTGCACCGGCGATGATCGCCAGCACGAAGAACAGCAAGACGCGAACGATGATCACTGCAAAGCCGCGAGAGCGCCCATGGCTGTGCCGCTAGGATAGCGCTCTCGGCACGGCAACGGCGACCGGGACAACGAAGTGGCCCGTAGCTGCGCCCCGTTCAGGCTGGCTGCAGCTGCCAGTCCTGGAATGCGCTCGGCACGTCGGTCGTGGCGGCGAAAGTCACCAGTTCCCAGGCATCGGTCCGTTCCAGAAGCATGCGCGAGACGGCATTGTTGAGCGCATGCCCCGACTTGAACGCGGTGTATTTGCCGATCAGCGGATGGCCGAGCAGGTACAGGTCGCCGATCGCATCGAGTACCTTGTGCTTGGCGAACTCATTGTCGTAGCGTAGGCCCTCGCTGTTGAGTATCCGCGTTTCGTCGAGCACGATCGCATTCTGCAAGCTGCCGCCCAGGGCGAGCCCGGCCGAACGCATGGCCTCGACGTCCTGCATGAATCCGAAGGTGCGCGCGCGGCTGACTTCCTTCGTGTAGGAATGCTCCGCAAAGTCCACAACGACGTGACGGTTTTCAGTGCCGAATACCGGGTGTGGAAAGTCGATGGTGAAGTCGAGCACGAAGCCATTGTGGGGATCGAAACGCGCCACCTTGTCGCCTTGGGCGACTTCGACCGGCGACTTGATGCGCAAGTACAGTTTCGGCGCATTTTGCTCTACGATGCCGGCCGACTGGAGCAGGAACACGAACGGACCGGCGCTGCCGTCTAGGATCGGAAGTTCCGGGCCGGCGACGTCGACGTTCAGGTTGTCGATGCCCAACCCGGCGAGCGCGGACATCAGGTGCTCGACCGTCGAGACCTTGGCACCACCCTTCTCGAGCGACGTCGACAGTCGTGTGTCGCCAACGTTGCGCGCATCGGCCGGAATGGCCGCCGATTGGGGCAGGTCGACCCGATGAAACACGACGCCCGTATCGGGCTGTCCTGGGCGCAGCGTCAAATCGACGCGCGCACCCGTGTGTAAGCCGACACCGGTCGTCTTGATCTGCGTTTTCAGAGTACGCTGTTTGAGCATGGCTGCCTCGACCCTCCTTGTCGGTCGGCCTGTGTCGCGGGCCTATTCACTTGTCGGTTCAAGGAGTTAACAGTTAAGTATATCACAATCGAAGCGCTCCCCGAGGCGACGGTCGACCTCGTGAAACGGTTTGTTGCATAACAGCATCAGTCCGCCTGTTTGCGCAGGAATGCGGGAATATCGGAGGTGTTGAACGAAGAGGAACCTGCGCTCGCCGGCGCGGGTGCGCGCCCTCGACGAACAACCGCCGGCGTCTTGTCGAGCGAGTCGTAATCGATGGTCTCGACGTTCATCCCGACGCCGTCCGTTCCGGTGCGATCGAGGACGTGTTCGATGACTTCCAGGCGCGGCTGACGCTGCTTCGCGACCAGTCCGCCCAATCCGGTGGCAATCATGGTCACGCGCAGGTCGTCGCCGATCTCGTCGTCGATGACCGTGCCGACAATAACCATCGCATCGTCCGCGGTGAACGCCTTGATGGTGGTCATGACGTCGTGGTACTCCTTCATCTTGAGCCCCGACGATGCGGTGATGTTGACCAGCACGCCGCGCGCTCCCGACAAGTTCACTTCTTCTAGCAGCGGGCTTGCCACCGCGCGTTCGGCAGCGATCTTCGCGCGATCCGGACCACTGACTGTCGCGGACCCCATCATCGCCATGCCGACTTCCGACATCACGGTGCGCACATCGGCAAAGTCGACATTGACCAGTCCCGGGTTGTTGATGACTTCGGCAATGCCGGAGACCGCGCTATGCAGCACTTCGTTGGCCTTGGCGTAGGCATCGAGCACCGATACGTCCTCACCGAGGACCTGCATCAGCTTCTCGTTCGGAATGATGATCAGCGAATCGACGATCTTCTTGAGCTCCTCGATGCCTGCTTCGGCGACTTTCTGCCGCTTGCCTTCGAAATGGAATGGCCGCGTAACGACCGCGACCGTCAGGATCCCCTTGTCCTTGGCGACCTGCGCGACAACCGGCGCCGCGCCGGTCCCGGTGCCGCCACCCATGCCGGCGGCAATGAACACCATGTCGCAACCGTCAATCATCTCGGCGATGCGATCGCGGTCCTCCATCGCGGCGTCGCGGCCGATTTCCGGACGCGCGCCGGCGCCGAGCCCGCGCGTGAGGCCGCTGCCGAGCTGCAACTGCATGCGCGCCGTCGAGCGCTTGAGTGCCTGCGCGTCGGTATTGGCGGTAATGAATTCGACGCCGGCGACTCCCCTGCTGATCATGTGCTCGACAGCGTTGCCGCCGCACCCGCCGACGCCGATGACCTTGATGACGGCTTCCTGTGGATCCTGGTCTATGATTTCGAACATTGTCCTTCTCCTGTCTGACGTAATTGATGCTGTTTATCGCGCGGTCGACATCAACATTGAAGGTGACGCGTCACGCTCCGTTTCGGCCATCGATCTAAAAATTTGCCTTGAACCACTGTTTCATTTTTTCCCCCACATTGCCCAAACCCTTACCCTGTTCGCGCGCCATTTCGGCGCGCAGATATTGTTCGCGTCCATCGAGCAGCAAACCCACTGCCGTCGCGTAGCGCGGGCTGCGCACCACCTCGGCAAGGCCGCCGACATAGGCCGGCACACCGATTCGCACCGGCAGATGGAAGACCTCCTCGCCCAGCTCGACCATCCCGGCGAGCATCGCGGAACCTCCGGTCAGGACGATTCCCGACGAAAGCAATTCCTCGAGTCCGCTGCGGCGTAGCTCCGCCTGCGCGAGCGTGTACAACTCCTCGATGCGCGGTTCGATCACCTCCGCGAGCATCTGCCGCGACAGCTTGCGCGGGCCGCGCTCGCCGACGCCGGGAACTTCGATGATGTCGTTCGGGTCGGCAAGCTGGCGCAACGCGCAACCGTGGCGAATCTTCAACTCCTCGGCTTCCTTGGTCGGCGTGCGCAACGTCATGGCGATGTCGTTGGTCACCTGGTCGCCAGCGATCGGGATGACTGCCGTATGACGTATTGCGCCGCCGGTGAATACCGCGAGGTCGGTCGTACCGCCGCCGATATCCATCAGACAGACTCCAAGATCCTTCTCGTCGTCGTTCAACACCGCGAGCGCGGACGCGAGTGGCTGGAGCATCACGTCGCTGACCTCCAGGCCGCAGCGCCGCACGCATTTGGTGATGTTCTCGACCGCCGACACGGCGCCGGTCACGATGTGCACCTTGACTTCGAGCCGCACACCGCTCATCCCCAGCGGCTCGCGCACATCTTCCTGTCCGTCGACGATGAATTCCTGCGGCAGGATGTGCAGCACTTGCTGATCGTTCGGAATCGCGATGGCCTTGGCGGTCTCGATGACCCGATCGATGTCGGCCTGCGTGACTTCCTTCTCCTTGATAGCGACCATGCCGCTTGAATTCAGACTGCGGATGTGACTGCCGGCGATGCCCACATAGACCGCGGCGATCGTGCAATCGGCCATCAGCTCCGCTTCCTCCAGCACGCGCTGAATCGAACCCATGGTCGCTTCGATGTTGACGACGACGCCTTTCTTGAGTCCGCGCGAAGGTTGCGTGCCCAGGCCGATGATGTTGAGCCGCTTCTCCGGCGTGATTTCCGCAACGATCGCGACGATCTTCGAGGTACCGACGTCGAGACCGACGATGAGATTCTTGGCGTCCTTGACCATGCGTGCTTTCCCCTAGAACTTGCCCCGGACCTTGTCCGGCGTCGGCTTTTTCGCCGACGTTTCAGTGAATCCTGGTACGCGTGCTGCAAATCCGTTGCGGTAGCGGAGGTCCACTTGTTCGACGCGCGTACCCGCGTGCTCCAGTTTCGCGATCGTCCGCGCGTAGTACGCGACAAAGCGCGCGAGCCGCACGCCTGGCTCGACGCGTCCGAGCTCGAGCATCAGCGGATGCGCGCCTTCGGTCTTGATCTCCCACGCGGCGCGCTCCGACAAGCTAATCTCAGCGAGCGACAGTCCCGTGGGTTTCAATGTCTGTCCGAACTCGCGGAAATGTGCCGTGACGTCGGCGGCAGTCCCCTCGGGTCCGGAAAACTGCGGCAATTCGCCGTCGTAGTCAGCGATGAAGGCCTCGCCTTGCGTATTGACCAAGTGCCGCATCGTTCCAGCGCGCCAGCGGCTCGTGCTCCGTCACGGTGATCTCGAGAGTTTTGGGCCACGTGCGGCGTAGTCCGACCGTGCGCACCCATGGCACCTTGGCCAGCGATTCCCGCGCATCCGCAAGTTTCAGGGTGAAGAACGTGCCCTTCAGTTCTTCGCGAACGACTGCCTCGATATGCGCGGGATTCGTCCGCTCGAACGGTCCCGCGAATGACGACCTCCCGCAGCGCGAATATCGGCTGGCGGACAGCCCATAGTGTCCCCGCACCGACGAGCATGGCGATCGCTGCGACCGCAATCACGAGCGCGATCGGCGTTGAGTTGGCGCGTGTCATCCCACATGCGCGCCCCGCAAGATGTCCACGCAAAGATCGGCGAACGTGAGCCCGGCCTGCTTTGCCGCCATGGGCACAAGGCTATGGCCGGTCATGCCGGGCGAAGTATTGACTTCGAGAAACGTCCATCGGCCATCGGGGCGCAGGATCAGATCCAGGCGTCCCCAACCCGAACAACCGACGATCCGGAACGCCGCCAGCGACTGCGCCTGTATCGCACGCTCAACCGTGTCATCGATACCGGACGGACAGAAGTACTTCGTGTCGTCCGAGAAGTACTTGGCGTGATAGTCGTAGTTGCCTTGCGGCGCCACGATTCGGATGAGGGGCAGCGCTCGCTCGCCGAGGATCGACGCCGTCAGCTCGGTCCCGGCGACGAATTCCTCGACGATGACGAGGTCGTCGTGCTTCGCCGCTTCGCCGTAGGCTGTCGCCAATTCGTCGTGATCGACTTTCGTCACACGCGTGATGCCGATGGTCGAGCCTTCCCGCGCAGGCTTTACGATCAGCGGCAAACCCAGTTCGGCAACGACCGACCACCAATCCGTCGTCGCATCGACGATGCGGTAGCGCGGCGTCGGTATGTCGCTCGCAACCCAAACCAATTTTGTCCGCCACTTGTCCATGGCCAACGCCGACGCCATGACGCCGCTCCCGGTGTAGGGAATGCCCAGCGCTTCGAGCGCGCCTTGTACCGTGCCGTCTTCACCGAAGCGGCCGTGCAGTGCGATGAAAGCGCGCTCGAAGCCTTCGCGTTTGAGTTCGTATATCGGTCGCTCAGCCGGGTCGTAGGCGTGCGCATCGATGCCCTTGCCTTTTAGCGCGGCGAGCACCGCGTTACCGGACAGGAACGAGATCTCGCGCTCCGCGCTCGGGCCGCCCAGCAACACGGCAACCTTGCCGAATTCGCTCATGGCGCGCGTTCTCCGACGATTCGCACTTCCGGCTCCAGACCGGACGCCCGTACGATCCGCCACCACATCACCCACGTGCTCGATCAGCGCCTCGATGTCCGCAGCTGTCGCCCTTCCCTCGGGATTGACGATGAAATTCGCATGCTTTTCGGATACTCGTGCGCCGCCGATCGCATAGCCCTTGAGTCCGCACTGCTCGATCAGCCTGGCGGCGTGATCGCCTTGCGGATTGCGGAACACGCTGCCGGCATTCGGCAAGTTGAGCGGTTGCGTGGCGATGCGCTTGACCAGCAATGCCTTGATGCGTGCACGTGCCTGCGTCGCGTCGCCTTGCGGAAAGCGGAACCATGCAGCCGTGAAGAGGCCGTCGAGCGCGTCGTTGTTCGCCAGGCGCACGCTGCGATAGCCGATCGCGTAGTCGGCTGGCGTACGCACCGCGAAGGTGCCATCGCGCAGCAAGACCTCGGCGCGCGCGACGTAGCGCCACGTCTCGCCGCCGTAGCAACCGGCGTTCATCGCCAGCGCGCCACCGACCGTTCCGGGAATGCCGGCGAGAAATTCCGCGTCCGCACAGCCGTGCGTCGCGGCAAAGCGCGCCAGCTTCGGACTCGCTACGCCGGCGTCGGCATAGATCAATCCATCTGCGACGGCGAGCACGCCACCCGCATTGTGAAGCAGAGCAACCGCGCCCCGCAGGCCGCCATCGCGCACCAGTATGTTGCTGCCCAGACCGATCGCCATAAGCGGCTGGCCAGGTGCCAGCTGCCGCACGAACGCCGCGAGATCGTCACGGTCGGCAGGAACATAGGCAACGTCCGCGTTGCCACCGCAGCGCCAGCTCGTGTGTTTCGCCAGCGGCTCGTCGCGGCTCAGCCTGCCACGCAGAGCTTTGAATCGAAGCGGTTCGGTCATCATCATGTCGTCGCCGCGAGCATGGGAGCGACCTGGCCGATCGATCCAGCGCCCATCGTCAGCACGACGTCGCCATCTTTGGCGAACCCGCGTATTGTCGCGGGCACATCGGCGATGTCCTCGACGAATACCGGCTCGACCTTGCCGGCAACACGTAAGGCGCGCGCCAGTGCGCGGCCATTCGCGGCGACGATCGGCGTTTCCCCCGCTGGGTAGACCTCAGTGAGCAGGACCGCATCGACGGTGGAAAGTACGGCGACGAAATCCTCGAACAGATCGCGAGTGCGCGTATAGCGATGCGGCTGGAATACCAGCACCAGCCGTCGGCCGGGGAAACTGCCACGCGCAGCGGCGAGTGTCGCCGCCATCTCGACGGGATGATGGCCGTAGTCGTCGACCAGCGTGAATCGGCCATCTCCGTCGAGCGCGATGTCACCGAACCGCTGGAATCGACGTCCGACTCCCTTGAATTCGGACAGCGCGCGCGCGATGGCGGGATCGCCGACGCCCACCTGGCGACCGACGGCGATCGCTGCGAGGGCGTTGCGAACGTTGTGTTCGCCGGCAAGGTTGAGGTCGACCGCCAGCGGCGGTGCGCTCGGCACTCGTAGCGACAAAGTGCATACGACCTCCGACGTGAGTGACGTCGGTCGCGCAAAGTTGCGCGTCCTCGCCAAAACCATACGTAACGATCGACTTCGTGATTGATGGCATGATGTCGCGCACGTTGTCGTCGTCGATGCATAGCACCACGACGCCGTAGAATGGCAATCGTTGCGCGAAGTTGACGAATGCCTCCTTCAGCCGCGCGAAATCGTGGCCATAAGTCTCCATGTGATCGGCGTCGATGTTGGTGATCACCGCGAGCACCGGCTGCAGCACCAGGAACGACGCGTCTGATTCGTCGGCTTCGGCCACCAAAAACTCTCCGGTTCCGAGGCGCGCGTTGGCATCGGCCGACACGAGCTTGCCGCCGATGACGAACGTCGGGTCGAGCCCTCCCTCCGCAAGCACGCTCGCGATCAAGCTGGTGGTCGTCGTCTTGCCGTGCGTGCCCGCGACGGCGATCCCCTGCTTCAGGCGCATCAACTCCGCGAGCATGAGCGCACGGGGAACAACTGGAATTCCCTTTTCGCGTGCCGTCACCACCTCCGTGTTGTCGGTCGCGACCGCGGTCGACACGACCACTACGTCGGCGCCGACGACGTGGTCTGGCGCGTGGCCTATCGCGATTTGCGCTCCGAGTGTAGCCAGACGGCGCGTCGTCGCGTTCGTCGCGACATCGGAACCGCTGACTTGATAGCCTTGCGTCAGCAACACTTCAGCGATGCCGCTCATGCCGGAGCCGCCGATGCCGACGAAGTGCACGCGTTTGACTTTATGTTTCATCGCATTTGCGCAACCGCGATACAGATATCGGCGACGCGTTGCGTTGCATCGGCTTTGCGCAGCGTGCGCGCGGCAATCGCCATCGCGAGCAATCGCTCGCGTGTCGCGGTGCGCAGCCAGTCGGCGAGACGTTCGGGCGTAAGATTGACCTGAAGAATGACTTTCGCGGCGCCGCAGTCGCCCAGCACGCGGGCGTTGTCGATTTGATGATCGTCGGCAGCAAACGGAAATGGCACGAGCACGCTGCCGATGCCGACCGCCGCCAGTTCCGCAATCGTCGTCGCGCCGGCGCGGCAGATCACGAGATCCGCCTCGGCATAGCGACGCGCGATGTCTGCAATAAACGGCAGGCACTCCGCGTCGACGCCCGCGCTTGCATACGCGGCGCGCAAGGCGACGATGTGCTTTTCCCCTGCCTGATGGGTCACGTGCGGGCGGTCGCCCGGTGCCAGCAGCGCCAGCGCTCTGGGCACGCGTTCGTTCAGCGCAACCGCGCCGAGACTGCCGCCGACGATGAGCAAGACCAGCGGCCCCGAACGCCCGCTGAAGCGCGCTTCGGGTGGAGCGATCGCCGTGATTTCCGCGCGCAGCGGATTGCCCACCCAGGCGATGTTCCTCGCGCGCCCGGCATTGAACGTGTGCGGGAATCCGGTCAGCACGCGGTCCGCGCCGAAGCGCAGGATGCGATTCGCGAGACCAGGCTTGGCATCGAGGTTATGCACGACCAACGGCACGTCGTGTGCAATTGCCATCAATCCGCCCGGGAACGAAGCGAACCCGCCGAACCCAACGACAACGTTGGGCCGCCGCCGCCGAATGATTCGCCATGCCTGCCAGCACGCGCCCAGGAGCGTGAACGGGCCGAGCAAGAGGCGCACCACGCCTTTCCCGCGCACGCCGCCGAAATTGAGCGCTTCGAAATCGACCTTGTGCTCCGGCACGATCTGCGCTTCCATTCCGTTGCGCGTACCCAGCCAGAACACGCGCCACCCGCGGGCGACCAATTCTGCCGCCACCGCCAGCCCCGGGAAAATGTGCCCACCCGTTCCGCCGGTCGTAATCATCACGGTGCCGCTCACTGATGTCCCTTGGCGCTCATACCGTAAAGCCTCTCAATAGCCGTCGATTCTCGAAATCGACGCGCAGCAGTATTGCGATCGCGATGCAGTTGACGACGATGCCGCTTCCGCCAAAGGACAACAGCGGCAGAGTCAACCCCTTGGTCGGCAACACGCCCATGTTCACGCCGATGTTGATGAAAGCCTGCACCCCCAGCCAGATACCGATGCCGTGCGCAACGAGCGCGGCGAACGGCCGTTGCAGGCGCGCGGCCTGGCGGCCGATGGCGTACGCGCGCACCAGGAGCCATGCGAACAACGCGATCACGACGGCGACGCCAATGAAGCCGAGCTCTTCGGCAATCACCGCGAGCAGGAAATCGGTATGCGCTTCGGGCAGGTACAAGAGCTTCTCGACGCTGGCCCCCAGACCGACGCCATACCATTCGCCACGGCCGAATGCGATCAGCGAATGCGACAATTGGTAGCCTTTGCCCAGCGGGTCGGCCCACGGGTCGCGAAAGCTCGTGAATCGCTGCAGCCGGTACGGCGCAATCCAGATGAGCAGCCAGAGTGCCACCGGAAGCAGAAAACCGAGGCCGATCAGCAAGCGCCAATCGAGTCCACCAAGGAACAGGATTCCGAACGCGACGGCAACGATCACTACGCAAGCGCCAAAGTCCGGTTCGCGTAGAAGCAGCGCGCTGATGGCGACCATCACCGCAAGCAGCGGCAGGAAGCCGCGAATGAGCGTCTGCCTCAGCGGCTGCTGAGCATGCAGAAAGTCAGCCTTGCGCACTGCGTAGCTCGCCGCGTACAGCGCGACGAACAGTTTCATGAATTCGGAAGGCTGGACGTTGACGATCACCAGCGACAGCCAGCGCTTGCTGCCATTGACCGCCCTGCCAATGCCCGGCACTAGCACCGCGACCAGCAGTGCAGCTCCGGCGATGAATAGGAACGGCGCAAGCCGCTGCCAAGCCTTGACGGGCACCTGGAACGCGACGAGCGCCGCAACGAGCCCGACCGCGACGAACACCGCATGGCGCGCAAGGAAATACCAGGGCCGGTAGCCGGTATAGGCCATGGCTTCGGCGGTGGCGATCGACGCGGAGTACACCATCACGACGCCGATGGCGAGCAGGAGCAGCGACGCCCAAGCGAGCGATGCGTCGAAGGTCAGCATCGCTCGGGATTCGCGCGGCGCCGCCGCCAGTGTCGATAGTCTCGGAAACGTGGAGCGCAGCGTCGTGTCTCTAGGCATGCGCGGCCTCCTTCGCGTGCAAGGCGACCGCTGCCTTGAAGCGATCGCCGCGATCGATGTAGTCACGGAACATGTCCAGGCTCGCGCATGCCGGCGAGAGCAGCACGGTGTCGCCCGGACGAGCGTGCGCAATCGCGCGCGCGACCGCAGCTTCGAGGCCGGCTGCGAATTCCACCGTCGGGCGTACGCCGGCCAGCGTCGCTGCGATCGCCGGTGCATCGCGGCCGAGCAATACGACCGCGCGACAGTGCGCGTCCACGCCCCGCCGAAGCGGCGCGAAATCCTGACCCTTGCCGTCTCCGCCGGCTATCAGCGACGCAGGCCGATCGATGCCTTCGAGCGCAGCGAGCGTCGCGGCGACCGTCGTCGCCTTGGAATCGTTGACGAACAGCACGCCACCGACCTCGGCCACGCGCTCCATGCGATGGGGCAAGCCGCGAAAAGCCGCGAGCGTCGCCAGCACCCTGTCGTCGATTGCGATGACGCAGGATGCAAGCGCCAGCGCCGCCAGTGCGTTGAGCGCGTTATGACGTCCTACCAAGACGAGGTCGCTCGCGCGAAGCAGCAATGTGGCACCGTGGGCGAGCCACACCGCATCGTCGCGCACGATCAGCCCCCAGTCGCCCGCAGTGCGCGGAGCATCGCTACCAAAACTGCGCACCGGCCGATCGGCAACGCGCATCGCCCAGGAGCGCGAGTCGTCGCGATTGAGAATCTGCTCGCCGCCCCCGCGGAACACGCGCGCCTTGGCCGCCGCGTAGTCGCTCATCCCGGCGTAGCGGTCGAGATGGTTCTCGGAGATGTTGAGCACGGTCGCCGCCGTCGGTTTGAGACTGGTCGTCGTTTCCAGTTGAAAGCTCGACAGTTCGACCACGAAAACGTCAGGCCACGGCACGCCTTGTTCGTGCAGAGCGAGTACATCCAGCACCGGTTCGCCAATGTTGCCGACCACCGACGCCCGCAGGCCGGCCGCACGGAGAAGTTCGCCAGTCAGCGTCGCGACGGTCGTTTTGCCGTTCGAGCCAGTCACGGCGAGAAGTTTCTGTCCTGGCGGCAACGCCCGCGCAAACAACTCGATATCACCGACCAGTTCCACACCACGCGCCTGCGCCGCGGCGATCGGCGCCTGGTCCTTGGCGAGCCCGGGGCTGATGACGATCATGTCGGCACCGGCAAGCGTCGCGTCCGTAAACGGTCCCGTTGCAAGAAACGCGTGCGGAAGTTCGACCGCAAGCTTTGCCGCGCCCGGCGGTTGCGCGCGCGTGTCGGCGACGCGAATACGTGCGCCATGGCGCGCGGCCCAACGTGCGGCCGAAAGCCCGGTCACGCCAAGACCGAGAACCACGACAGTGCGGCCACGGATATCCATCGCTAGCGCAGCTTCAGTGTCGACAGCCCGAACAGCACGAGCAGCATGGTGATGATCCAGAATCTGACAACGACCTGGTTCTCCTTCCACCCTTTCAATTCGTAGTGGTGATGGATCGGCGCCATGCGGAACACGCGCCGGCCGGTCATCTTGAACGACGCGACCTGAACGACGACCGACAGCGTCTCGACGACGAATACACCGCCCATGATGAACAGCACGATCTCCTGACGAACGATGATGGCGACGGCACCGAGCGCCGCGCCGAGAGCGAGCGCGCCAACATCGCCCATGAACACTTCCGCCGGATAGGCGTTGAACCAGAGGAATCCCAGCCCCGCGCCCGCGATTGCGCCGCAAAATACAGTCAACTCGCCTGCGCCCGGAATGTGCGGAAGAAACAGATACGTCGAGTAGTCGGCGCGCCCGGTGACGTACGCGAACAGTCCGAGCGCCGAAGCGACCATCACCGTCGGCATGATCGCGAGGCCGTCGAGGCCGTCGGTCAGATTCACGGCATTGCTCGAACCCACGATCACGCAATACGACAGGACGATGAATCCCCAGACACCGAGGGGATAACTGACGGTCTTGAAAAAAGGTACGATCAGGTCCGCCTTGGGCGGGAGGTCCAGGTTGAAACCGCTCACCAGCCATGCGTCGAACAATTGGAAGAACTGGGTGTTAGACGGCGCCGACACTGAAAAGGCCAGATACACTGCGGCGACGATCCCGATCAGCGACTGGAACGCGAACTTGGTGCGCGCGGAAAGCCCCTTGGGATTGCGGTGGACGACTTTGCGATAATCGTCTATCCACCCGATCGCGCCGAAGCCTACCGTGACGATCAGCACGACCCAGATGAAACGGTTGCGCAAGTCGGCCCACAGCAGCGTCGTGATCGCGATAGAAACGAGTATCAAGGCGCCGCCCATGGTCGGCGTCCCGGCCTTGGTCAAATGCGTCTGCGGACCGTCATCGCGCACGGATTGACCGATGCGATATTCGGCGAGTTTGCGGATCATCCGCGGACCAACCACAAACGAGATTACCAGCGCGGTCATCGTCGCCAGCACAGCGCGAAGTGTGATGTATCCGAAGACGTTGAACGTCCGCACGTCCGTCGCAATCCAGTTTGCCAAGGCCAGGAGCATCAGTGCGCCTCCGTGGCGGTGCTGGTGAGTGCGAAAACGATGCGTTCCATGCGCATGAAGCGCGAACCCTTCACCAGCACCGTTACACCTGGACACCGGATGCAGTGCATCGGCGAGACCTCCGACACTCGTGAAATGCTCGCCCCCAGTACCGAATGCCGCCACGGCGTGTTGCACCAGGTCGCCGACGCCGAGCAGCCGCTCGACGCCTGCCGCTCGCGCGTAGGCGCCGACCTCACGGTGAAAAGCGACACCCTGATCGCCGACTTCACCCATGTCACCGAGCACCAGCCAGCGCGGCGAAGGCGCACGCGCCAGAACGGCAATCGCCGCGCGTACCGAATCGGGATTGGCGTTGTAGGTGTCATCGATCACCACCCCGCCACCCGCAAGCTCGATCGTGCGCAACCTTCCTGCCAGAGGGCGAAACGCCTCCAACGCCGCGATCGCCTGCGCAAGATTCGCTCCCGCAGCCGTCGCCGCCGCAATCGCACCAAGCGCGTTAGCGACGTTGTGTCGGCCTGGCGCCCTGAGCTCCAACGTTGCATTTCCTTCTGGCGTCGTGACCTCGGCGACGGATCCCCACGTGTGCATGCGCATGCTGGCGTTCACCGTTGCCGGCGCGCGCAGGCCAAAATCGCGCAGTGTCAACGAAGCGCCTTCGGCATTGCGTCGGACCATGACCTCCTGCCAGAACGATGCGTAGTCATCGTCGGCATTGAGAACGACGACACCGCCCTCTGGCAGCGCGTTGATCAGCGCGGCATGCTCCGCGGCCACCTCCGCGATGCTGTTCATGAACTCCTGATGCTCGCGCTGCGCGTTGTTGACCAGTCCGATGCTCGGCATCGCCATCGTGGCAAGTTCGGCCGTCTCGCCCGGATGATTCATGCCGATCTCGATCACGGCGGCGCGATGCGACGCGCGCAAGCCGAGAAGTGTCAGCGGCAAGCCGATGGCGTTGTTGAGATTGCCGTGGGTCGCGAGCACCGCCCGCTCGCCCAGACCGGTGCGCAGGATCGCCGCCGTCATTTCCTTCACTGTGGTCTTGCCATTGCTGCCGACGATACCGATGACGGGCAGCGTGAACCGCCGGCGCCAGAAGGCAGCAAGCGCGCCAAGCGCGCGCAGCGGATCAGGAACGGCAACCAGGTTGAAGTTGCCGCTCATCGTCCCGACGCGATCGGCGGAGACCACTGCTGCGACCGCGCCGCGCTGTCGTGCGAGTTCGACATAGTCGTGCCCGTCAAAGGACGCGCCCTTGAGTGCAACGAACAATTCTCCCGGTCGAATAGTTCGCGAATCCGTCGCGACACCATCGAACCAAACGCTGGCGCCCTGCAGCGTGCCCGCGATTGCGTGCGCAGCGGCGGCGGTGTCCATCATCGCGAACTCCGCGCTGCGAGCGCGTGCGCCGCATGCTCGGCATCGACGAACGGCAGCCGTACGCCGTCGCGCTCCTGGAACGATTCGTGGCCCTTTCCGGCAAGCAAGACGACGTCGCCGCGCTTCGCGTTGGCGATCGTCGTCGCGATGGCCACCGCGCGATCGAGTTCGACCGAGTAGTGACGGTTGCCAGTCTCGCGAATGCCGTGAACGATTTCGCTGGCGATCGTCGCGGGGTCTTCCGTGCGCGGATTGTCGCTGGTGACGACGACGCGATCCGCGAGCCGCGCCGCAAGCCGCCCCATTTCAGGCCGTTTACCGCGGTCCCGGTCGCCACCGCAACCGAATACGCAGACTAATTCGCTCTTGGGACTGACCGCGCCACGCAACGCCGTGAGCGCTTTCTCGATCGCATCCGGCGAATGGGCGTAATCGATGACCACCAGTGGGTCGGCGTCACCGCCGAGACGCTGCATCCGTCCAGGAGGCGCCTCGACCTCGGCCAGGAATTTCAGGGCGACGTCGAGCTCGACCCCGCTGACCAGCAACACACCCAGCACGCCAAGCACGTTGGCAGCATTGAATGCACCGACGAGGCGGGATTGCAATTCACCCCGACCCCAGGGAGTGTCCACCACGAGCGCCAACCCGCGCGCCGTAGATGACAGGCGCGAGCCTGCGATGTCGGCGGCGCCGAAGCCGTAGCTGAGCACCCTGCGACCTTTGGCTTTCGCGATGTCGATCAGGTTGCTGCCGAAGGCATCATCGGCGTTGATCACGCTCGTGCGCAGTCCGGGCCACGTAAACAGCTGCGCTTTCGCTGCGCCATAGACCGCCATCGTTCCGTGGTAGTCGAGATGGTCGCGCGACAAATTGGTGAATAGCGCCACCGCGAAATCGACGCCGTTGATGCGACCTTGATCGATGCCGTGCGACGACACTTCCATCACGGCCGAATCGGCGCCGGCTCGCTTGTACAGCGCGAGCATCTCGTGCAGTGCCGCAGCATCCGGCGTCGTATTGACCGTTGGCCGGATCGATGCGCCAAGCAGGCCGTTGCCGAGCGTGCCCAGCACGGCCGTCCGGCGTCCGGTCGAATGCAGGCCGGCGGCGATCCAGTGCGCGCACGACGTCTTGCCGTTGGTGCCGGTGACGCCGACCATCCATAGATCCCGCGACGGGTGTCCATAGACAAAATCGGCAATGACGCCCAGGCGCGCCTTGAGGTGGTCCAGCGGCACATGCGGCAATGTCCAGGACCGGTCCCAGTGGAACCCCTCCGTATCCCAGAAAACCGCACCCGCGCCGTGAGCGATCGCATCCGGAATGAACGTGCGGCCGTCGCGCTGGCCGCCCGGATATGCGGCGAACGCATCGCCTGGGCGCACGTCGCGGCTGTCCGACGTAATTCGCGACACCGGACGGTCGATGCGCTTCATCAGCGCCGCAACATCGGTATCCGCGGCCAGTGCAGTGCTCACGTTTCTTCTTTGACGTCGGCGTCGTCTGGCGGCAGGACGACGTTGTTGATGGGCGCGTCCGTAGGCACGCCCAGCATGCGCAGCGCAGCGCCCATGATCGTGCTGAAAACCGGCGCCGCGACGGCTCCGCCGTAATACTGCCCGGCTGACGGCTGGTCGATCATCACCGCGACGATCAGTCGCGGATTCGAAACCGGCGCGAAGCCCACGAAGGACGCGATGTACTGGGTCGCGGAGTACGTATGGGTGTGCTCGTCGACCTTGTGCGCGGTGCCCGTTTTTCCTGCGACGCGATAACCCATGACCTGCGCCCGGGGTGCAGTGCCGCCGGGCAGGACGACCATTTCCAGCATGTGCCGGACAGCACGCGCAGTCTCGGGTGTGATCACCGGCCTGCCGGCGACGGGGCCATCCACCTTCAGCAGCGACACCGGCTTGAGTTCACCGTCGGTCGCGAACACCGTGTACGCACGCGCAAGCTGCACCAGATTGACGGAGATGCCGTGGCCATAGGCAATCGTCGCTTGCTCTATCGGGCGCCAGCTTTTCGCGGGCCGCAGCCGGCCGCCGACTTCGCCGGGGAATCCCGTACGCGGTGGGGTGCCGAATCCCGCATCCGACAACGTCTGCCACATCGTCGAAGGCGGCAACGACAGCGCGATCTTCGCGGCGCCGACGTTCGACGATTTCTGAATTACCTGCTCGACAGTCAATGCGCCCTCGCGATGGGCGTCGTGAATGGTGGCTCCGCTGATCGTCATCGTTCCGGGTGCGGTATCGATGATCGTCGCCGGCGTCACCTTGCCGGAGTCGAGTGCCGCGGCGATCGTGAATGGCTTCATCGACGAGCCGGGCTCGAAAGTGTCGGTGAGCGCGCGGTTTCGCATCTTGTCCTTAGCCGCTCGCGTGCGATTGTTGGGATTGAACGCCGGCCAGTTGGCCAGGGCGACGATTTCCCCCGTCTTGATGTCGATTACGACGACAGCGCCGGCAGCCGCCTTGTTCGTGTCGATCGCCGTCTTCAATTCACGAAATGCCAGGTATTGCAGCCTGCTGTCGATCGCGAGCGCGAGATCGCGCCCTTCCTGTGGCGCGCGAATGTTGACGACATCCTCGACAATTTCCCCGCGCCGATTGATGATCACGCGCCTGCTCCCTGGCTTGCCGCCAAGCCACGGCTGTTGCGCGAGTTCCATGCCTTCCTGGCCCACGTCGTGATCGCCGGTGAATCCGACGATCTGACTCATCACGTCCCCACCCGGGTAGTAGCGCCAGTACTCGGTCTCGTCGTGCACACCCTTGATCTGCAACGCGGCAATGCGCTCCGCAATGTCGGGTGCGACGGGGCGCTTGAGGTAGACGAACTCGCCAGCACCGGTAATCTTCTGCAGCAGCGCGCTCGCCGGCATGTCGAGCGCGCCAGCAAGCGCCTGGATCTGGTCCGGCGTAGCGTCCATCTTGTCCGGCCACGCCCACACGGCTTTAACCGGCGTGCTTATCGCGAGCGGCGCACCCAGGCGATCGACAATGCGTCCGCGGTGTGCGGGCACCTCGATGTCGCGGCTGTAACGCGAACTTCCCTGCTCCTGCAAGAACGTGTTGTCAAAGCGCTGCAAGTAGAGCGATCTGACGAGCAGCAAAACGAACGATGCCAGCAGCACGCCGAAGACGAGCGGTGCACGAAACGCCGGCAGCCGCGGCGAAGGGACTGCAGCCGGCCTCATCGCGTGGCCTCGTCCATGACCTCGATCCGGCTCGCACCCGGCAACTGCATGCGCAATTTGTCGCGCGCGATTTTCTCGATGCGCGCCGGCATCGCCCACGTCGATTGCTCAATCTGCAGCTGGCCATATTCGATGTCGTAATTACGCGCCAGCGTCTGCTCGCGTTCCAGTTCGACGAACAGTTTGCGCGACTGATGACGCGACGTAACCAGCGACAGCGCGCAGATGACGAGTGCGACGAGGAGGATGACGTTGAGGCGCGCCATCATGAGAGCGCCGCCTCGGTGCGCTCCGCCACGCGCAGCACCGCGCTGCGCGCGCGCGGATTGGACGCGATTTCCGCGTCGCCGGCGCGAATCGCGCGTCCGATCAGATCGAGCGGCGGACGCGGCAACGCGCGTGCCGCGATCGGCAACCGCGCGATTTGCGCATCGCCGCCGTAGGGCTGGCTATGGCGCCGGAAGAACTGCTTCACGATGCGGTCTTCCAAGGAGTGGAAACTGATCACCACGATCCGGCCGCCTTGGCGCAGGCGCGGCAAAATGCGTTCGAGCGCTAGCGGCAATTCCTGAAGCTCCTGATTGATGAAAATCCGTAGAGCCTGGAATGTCCTCGTGGCCGGATCCTGACTCCAATCACCCCGCCCGCGCGCGCCGACGGCTTTTGCCACGATCGCGGCCAGTTGCCGCGTCCGCAGGATGGGTTCGTGCGCGCGACCCGCAACAATCGCTCTTGCAATCTGTTGAGCAAACCGTTCTTCACCATAGTCGGCTATCACTCCCTTGAGTTCACGTTCAGTGACGCGGCCTAGCCATTCCGCCGCGCTGGGTCCGCGCGACGGGTCCATGCGCATGTCGAGAGGGCCGTCGGCGCGAAAGGAAAATCCGCGCTCCGGGTCATCGATCTGCGGTGATGCGATGCCGAGATCGAGCAGCACGCCGTCGAGCTGGGATATTCCTTCGCGGTCGAGCACGTCGGACAGCTCGGAAAACCAGGCACGGTGAAAGTGGAAGCGAGTGTCGCGCCAAGTGCGCGCCGCCGTTTCCGCTTCGGGATCGCGGTCAACTGCGACAAGTGTGCCGTGAGGGCCAAGTGCCGCAAGAATGCCCTCGCTGTGTCCGCCACGACCGAACGTGCAGTCGGCATACAAACCGTCGCGCCTGATCGCCAGCGCGGCCACGGCTTCATTGAGCAGGACCGGGACATGGCTTCCATCGACCATCAGAGAGAGAAGCCGTCGAGCTCGGGCGGGAGCCCGCCCGCGGGGAACACGATCGCTTGCGCGGTCTGCTCCGTCCATCGGGCTTCGTCCCAGAGTTCGAACTTGTTGCCTTGACCGACCAGCACGACGTGCTTGTCGAGCTCGGCGTACTGCCGTAGCGCGGGCGGCACCAGAATGCGTCCGGCGCTGTCGAGTTCTACGTCGTCGGCATGCCCTACCAGCAGCCGCTGAAGGCTACGAACGCGCTCGTTGAAACTCGATAGCTCCATCAGCCGCGCCTGGATAGGCTCCCAGTGGGCAATCGGATATAGCAGCAGGCAATGGCTCGGATCGGCCGTAAGCACCGCGCGGCCGTCGGTTTCTCCCGTGATCGCGGCGCGATGCTTCGCCGGAACGGCCAATCGCCCCTTATTGTCCAGCGCGAGATGGGTAACGCCTCGAAACACCGGCCATCCTCCTAAAGGTTGGGTTAATAGGTGAGCGCCCACTTCACCCCACTATTCCCCACCATACGCCACTATATGCAATGCGCGGAATCAGGTCAACTAGATTGTGGTTTGCGAACAACGACTTAGCGTGATTGTTGCTAAAAACACTAATTGCAGCATAAATAGATACTTACACGTGACTGTGCAAGTGAAATAGCAAAAACATGGAAAAAGGCAGGCACTTTCGGGTTGCACTGGGTGCGGCTCGCAGCCACATCTATGCTGCCGTCATCAACGTGCTCTTTCCTGCGGCGCTAGCGCGTTCCTGCGTCAACTCGAAGTGGAATGACGGGGTGGACGAGTGCTTTAGGTATCGATGGCGAAGTGCGGGCGCGACGATGCACGAACGCCTTTCGCCGACTTCATCCGAGGTAACGCTCTGCGGGATTCTGATGCTGCAGGGCTATGCGCCACAACAATTCGGGTACAAGATGAGCGCCTCGTCGCGGCCATCTCACCCGTACACGGAGGAGACGCCGCATGCAGCATTCGCCGTCGACAGAAATCGCTATCCAAGCTCGGGCGCTGGCGAATGAGTGGCTGATTGTCAATTCCACCGACACGAAGCATTCGAGCGCGAGCAATCGTGAGGAGTAAGTGTGACCGACGACACCAATCGCTTACGTCGCAGGCTTATCGCAGGGGGCGCCGG
This sequence comes from uncultured beta proteobacterium, assembly GCA_963732105.1. GTDB lineage: Bacteria > Pseudomonadota > Gammaproteobacteria > Burkholderiales > Casimicrobiaceae > PALSA-1003. The sequence continues at coordinate 9,645 of CAVSYL010000001.1, read as the reverse complement.
CGCGCTCGCAGCCGTCGGCTTCGGCACGCTGAGTCGTGCCGCTCTCGCCCAGGCCGCGACCATCGAATTGCCCTTCGTCAATGGGAAGCGAAACATGGTGGCCTTCCCGGAAAAACGGCCGCTGATCGTTCTTACGTCGCGGCCACCGCAGCTCGAGACACCCTTCGAAGTCTTCAACGAAGGACTGATCACTCCCAACGACGCATTCTTCGTTCGTTATCACAACGCCGGCATCCCGACATCCATCGACGCCGACAAACATGTGATCAAGATTGGCGGCAACGCAGCCGGCAAACCCTTCGAGCTGACAATGTCCGACTTGCGTACCCAGTTCAAGGCGATCGAATACGTGGCCGTGAATCAGTGTTCCGGCAATAGCCGCGGACTGTTCTCGCCGCGCGTGACCGGCGGCCAACTGTACAACGGCGCAATGGGCAACGCGCGCTGGGTTGGCGTGCCGCTGAAGGACGTACTGGCGCGTGCCGAGATGAAGAACACCGCGAAGCAGGTCACCTTCAACGGGCTCGATACCGCAGTGTTCGGCGGCGGTGATTTTGTCAAGTCGATCGACGTGAATCATGCCCTCGATGGCGAGGTCATGCTGGCTTACCAGATGAATGGTGCCGATATTCCAATGCTCAACGGGTATCCGGTGAAACTGGTGGTTCCCGGATGCTACGGCACCTACTGGGTGAAGCACCTGTCAGAAATCGAGGTGGTCGATCAAGTATACGAAGGCTTCTGGATGAAACCCGCCTATCGCGTGCCCGACAATGACTGCGCCTGCGTCGAGCCTGGCACGGCGCCAGCGGCGACTCGCCCCATCGGCCGGTTCAATGTGCGATCGTTCATTACTTCAATGCAGGACGGCGCGCGAATTCGCGCGGGTCAGCAGACGGCCGTGCGCGGCATCGCTTTCGACGGTGGACAGGGCATCCGCGAAGTTGCCTATTCCGTCGACGATGGACAGACTTGGCGCGAGGCCAAACTGGGCGATGACCTTGGACGGTACTCATTCCGCGAGTTCACCTTCGCCTTCACTCCCGACAAAGGAAGCTACGACCTGCGAGTGCGCGCCTGGAACCGCTCTGGCCAGAGCCAGCCGATGGCCGCGTTGTGGCAACCCGCCGGATATATGCGCAACGTTGTCGAGCGAGTCTCGGTCACGGCGGTCTAGGGTGCGCGAATGAAAAATAAATCCGTCACGGTGGTCGCGCTTCTTGGTGTTCGCCCTTTGTGTCGGCGGTCGAGTGGTGGCCGATACGAAGTCCATCACGCTGCCAACGGATGGCGTGCAGCTCAAGGCCAGCACGCTACCCGGATATGCCAAAGCGCAAACCAATTGCGTGGCGTGTCATTCCGCCGAGTACATGCTGTATCAACCGCCGAATGCGCCACGTGCTTACTGGGACGCAATGGTCAATCGCATGAAGACGGTATTCAAGGCGCCAATTGACGACGCGGACATTCCGGTGATCGTCGAATACCTCGTCAAGACATACGGCAACGAGCAGCCCAAGTAAGCTTCAGCAGAATCGCGGAAGCGGCAGCCCTCGCCAGAATCGCCGGAGCGTCAGAAGCAAAACAGCGCGTCAACTTCGCGCCCTGGTCGATAGGCCGGGGCACAACTCTCTCCCGGATCCGGGTGCAGGCGTTCCTTGCGCTTTGGACGACAAGGCCGAAATTCACGGTACCCCTGCCTGCCGCGATCGAACCGAGTCTGTACCGGCGCGTCCCTTCGGAAAGTGACCCAATTGAGTGTGCTAACTGCACACGAAATGTTGCCTTTAGATCTTGACTGGTATTTCGATCGCGTATCATATTGATTATTATATGAGCCAAACACCCATCTATTGCCGCTTAGCGACGACTAACGCCAAGCCGAGCTCGTCTGGGCTTGGAGGGGTCGCGCTTAAAGACGTCACAGACTTTGCCTGCTCGAGCATACGATTCTGACCCTTGGCCTACCCCGAGCTCGCGGCGCAAGCTGATACCTTACATCGATCACCTCGCCGAAATCGCAGGGGATCGCAAGGCTTGGCTGAGCATTACGAAGACCTCTCAGGGTGCGGAATTTGCGCGCGTCTACCCCTGCCTGCCGCGATCGAACCGAGAGTCCGTGCCGGCCCGTCTTCTACACTGCGCGCACCGTCAGACCAGCGCGGCGGGCAGCCCCGAGTTGGCGCGTGTCGGCCGAAACGAACAGCGAGGGCGCGTAGGCAATTGCACAGCCAAGTTGGATGGCGTCAAGGGTCCTAAGCGGTGCGGATTCCAATTGAACCAAGGTGTGCTTCATGACCTCCGGCGTAATGTCGCAGATATCGACATCGGCAAGATCCGTCACAATTAACGTGTGCAACTCGCCGTACTTCGCTTTGGACAGTTTGCGCTCGCGCACCAGCCGACAAAGCGTCGACGTCAGCTCAGGCAAGCAGAGAATGCTCAAGCCGATGCTCTCAGCTTCTTCGCACAACACGAGTACCGCGTCGCTCCCGGTCTCTGCCACATAACGCTTCGCGAAAGCAGAGGTGTCAAAGAAGAGCTTCATGCCCGCGATTGGACCCGATCTTTGAGGATCTCTGCGCTCATCGAGACACCCTTAACGACCAGAGGTTGGGCAGCGCGCCGTTTCCAGGATGGGGTCTCCGATACAACCGGAACGATGTCCGCAATTGGCTTTCCGTTGCGAAACACCCGGACGACCTCGCCCCTTTCGACGGCGTCGAAGAAGGTCTTCGCCTGATTACGCAGTTCCGTGAACGTTGTCTGCCGCATGATTTGCGCCTCGGTGTCCAGATAGGAGATAGTGTACATCAAAATGTACATATTGCACATACCCATACACCGTTTCCTCAAGACAGTCCAAGTTCCCACAATGATGGATGGGTGGCGCCGATGCACGTCGCAGGGAGCTTTCCAGATAGCGCTCTCGCCACCGTGAACGTGTCGCGCCGTCAATATCGACGGGGGCAACCGGAGTCCCTTTTAAGCGCCCGCAGGAGCGCGGCGTCGACGACGGGGGAAGCGGCGCTTAAGGCGGGTCGCGATTCGTATGCGCGTTGTTAGTCGAAAGCGTCGATGATCGTCTTGCACCTGGCACGGTTGGCCCGGGAGTCTTTTCTCTGGGGTGAAGCGGCCGCCATGACGAGTGGGCACGTGCCCGGGCGCCGCTCGCGCAGCCCCGAGTCGCCTACGCTACCCTTCGGCGCTAAGAAGGAGACTTTGGCCAGCGCCGTCGCCGAGATCGCGCCCGGTTTCCGCGCCGATGCAAGAGTGCCCGACACTGCGTGTCGTGTGGCTGCCCAGCGTGCGCGGTCAGCCGCTCGCTTCTACACCGATCATTGCCGAGACGCCAGAGCCTAGCGCGCCGATCGCGCTTGCCCCGTGGCGCGTTGTGGCCCTACGGGTGAAGATACCGACACTGGTCGATCTGCTCGCGTCGACCCTCGACAAGAGGATCGTCGCCCCAGGGGTTACTGTTGGCGGCGACTGGATATTTTGGGCGAACGCGCTGCGCTTCGCCTCGGCGCTCGTTACGCGACAAAAGATGCTGCCAGGGCTCGCCAACGGCGATGGCGCGTGGCGCGCACGCTGGGACGCCGTCGTCGCTGGCGCTGACGCCGAGCGATTGGAACAGCTCGCGCGCGCCATGCCGCATGCCTGCCGTGCGTTATCCGACGACGCGAGCCGGCCGCCAGCAAGCCCGGCAATCGCGACGTTGACCGGATTCGTCCACGAGGTGGTCGACTGCCTGACGCGGTGCGGCCCGGCGTGTGGCCCGCGCCATGCCACTGCCTTCGCAGCGGAAGGGCAGGCCCCGCTTTGACAGCCTACACGACCAATGGCTGCACGCGCTCCGCTCGCCCGACGGCGCGATGGAAGGCAACGAACAGGAGCTTGCGCGCCTCGCGGAGCAGATCCGCGAATGGCGCCGGCCGATCGCGGTGACCGCAGCGGCGCCAGTGAAGTTGTGCTTCCGTCTGGAGGAACCGATGGAGCCTATCGTGATCAAGCCGACGCGTTCCCAGAGCGCGAGCACGCGGGCCTCGGCGAGCAACTCGGAGCCCGCATCGTCCTCTTGGCACGTGCGCTTCCTGCTGCAGCCCGCCGATGACCCGAGCCTGTTGATCGAGGCGGCGGAGATCTGGAAGCGGCGTTCCGACAAGGTGGCGGCGCTCAAATTCGATGGCTTCAATCTGAAGGAATATTTGCTCTCCGCTCTTGGCCAGGCCAGCGGGATGTGTCCACGCATCGAAGCCAGCCTGAAGGCCGCCGCTCCCGCAGGCTACAAGCTCGACGCCACAGGCGCGCACGAGTTCCTGACCGAGAAGGCCTGGGGCCTGGAACAAGCCGGATTTGGCGTATTGCTGCCGGCGTGGTGGACGGGCAAGGCTACCAAGCTTCACCTCACCGCGCGCGCCGCGGTCACGAGCCCGAAGATGCAAGGGGGAAGCGGGCTTACGCTCGATCAGCTCATCCGCTTCGACTGGGAGATTGCCCTGGGCGAGAGCACGCTTACGCTCGAGGAACTGGAAGCGCTGGCACATCTCAAGGCGCCGCTGGTGAAGGTTCGCGGCCAGTGGGTGCAGTTAAACGGCGAGGAGATCCAGGCTGCCGTCGAACTCTGGAAAAAGAAAGCGACCCGCCAGACTCCCTGCGCGCGACCTGATCCACATGGCGCTCGGCGCGACGCGGCCCTGTGGGCGGGATCGAATTCGAGGGGGTCCGTGCCGAAGGTTGGATCGCGGACTTGCTCGCCCAACTCGAGGGACGCGCGACCTTCGAGCAGCTCAAGGTGCCGGCGCGGTTCAACGGGGAGTTGCGCGCCTACCAGGCGCGGGGCTACTCCTGGCTGGCGTTCCTACGGCGCTGGGGCTTGGGCGCGTGCCTCGCCGACGACATGGGCCTGGGCAAGACCATCCAAGTGCTCACCCTCGTGCAGCGGAACTGGGAAGCCGGACTTCGTGCGCCCGCGCTGCTCATCGCGCCCACGTCAGTCGTCGGCAACTGGCAGAAGGAGGCCGCGCGCTTCACTCCCGAGTTGCCGGTGCTGGTCCATCACGGTACCGAGCGCACGAAAGGTGCGGCGTTCGCGAAAGCCGCCGCGCAGCATGCGTTGGTCGTCACCAGCTATTCACTGCTCGCGCGCGACTTCGCACTCTTCAAGGAGGTGCCGTGGGGTGCGGTGGTTCTCGACGAAGCGCAGAACATCAAGAACCCGGAGACCAAGCAGGCCAAGGCGGCGCGCGCGCTGTCAGCCGATTGCCGCATCGCGCTCACGGGCACGCCGGTCGAGAACCACGTCGGCGATCTATGGTCGATCATGGATTTCCTCAACCCGGGCCTGCTGGGCACGCAGAGCGACTTCAAGCGGCGCTTCTTCTTGCCGATCCAGGTCGACCGCGACCCGGAAGCAAGCGAACGGTTGAAGCGGCTGACCGGCCCGTTCATCCTGCGGCGGCTCAAGACCGACAAGAGCATCATCGCCGACTTGCCCGACAAGCTGGAAATGAAAGTGTTCTGCACGCTGACGCGGGAGCAGGCCTCGCTCTACGCTGCCGTGGTGAAGGAAGCGGGCCAAGCGCTCGAAGAAGCCGACGGCATCCAGCGCAAGGGTCTGGTGCTTGCCACGCTGACCAAGCTGAAACAGGTGTGCAACCATCCCGCACAATTTCTCGGCGACAACTCCGCGATCGCCGCACGCTCCGGCAAGCTCGCGCGGCTGACCGAGATGCTGGAAGAGGTCGTCGCGGCCGGGGACCGCGCGCTCGTGTTCACCCAGTTCACCGAGATGGGCGGGATGCTGCAGAGGCATCTGCAGGAGACGTTCGCGCGCGAGGTCCTGTTCCTGCACGGTGGCGTGGCCAGGAAGACTCGCGACCGCATGGTGGATCGTTTTCAGAACGCTACCGACGCGCCGCAGATCTTCCTCCTGTCGCTCAAGGCCGGCGGAACCGGTCTGAACCTGACGCGTGCCAACCACGTCTTCCACTTCGACCGCTGGTGGAACCCGGCCGTCGAGAATCAGGCCACCGACCGCGCCTTCCGCATCGGCCAGACGCGCCACGTGCAGGTGCACAAGTTCCTCTGCGAAGGTACGCTGGAGGAGAAGAATCGACGAGATGATCGAGCGCAAGAAAGCGATTGCCGCGAATGTAGTTAGCGCAGGCGAAGCCTGGCTGACCGAACTCACCACGGCACAATTGAAGAGCCTGTTTGCGCTGCGCGCCGACGCGGTGCAGGAATGACACAAGGAGCGGCGATGAACGCTCACCGCGCGACCGAATGGGCTGAGGCGAAGAAGCGCTGCCGGCTGTCCGATGAGGCGATGCAAATGGCCAAGGAGCTGGGAATAAGTCCGCGCGGGCTGATCAAGAATATTCCCGCCAAAAGTGAATCGTGGAAGCAGCCGGTGGAAGCTTGGGTTCGGGAATTGTATTGCAAGCGTTTTGGCGACCGACGGCCGCAACGTCACCCGCAACGACCTGCAGGGCGACCCGTTTCGCCTGAAGCGACTTTGGCGACGGAGGTCGCGAAGCCGGCCGAACCGGCGCGCAACGTCATGCGCGAGGCGCAGGAGGGGCTGTGGAACAGGTTGGAGAATGATGAACTGGATCCTGAGACGTTCTCCCATGAGATGGAGGAACTGGAACGGAGCACGTGCGTTTCCGATGGCGAGATCGAGGAGCAGAACCAGGCGCTGCTCAAACGCTGGCAGACTTTCCGCGAGGTCGCAAGGGCAGTCGCTGCGGCGCTTGCGCAGGCTCCAACCGTGGGCAAAGTCATGCTGTTCGGCTCGGTCGCGGCGCCACTCAAGAAGGAAGTGCCACGTTTTCGTCGTTTGCGCCGAGCCGGTGTCGAAGTCTGGCACGAATGCAACGATGTCGATTTGGCGGTGTGGGTCAACGATCTTGCCCACCTGCACGAACTCAAGCGAGCCGTCGCGCGGGCGCTCAATGAGTTGCAAGCGGCGCGTCCCCATTTGCCCGGCGTCGCGCATCACCAGGTGGACATTTTCCTGATCGAGCCTGGAACCAACCGCTTCCGCGGCAACCTCTGCCATTACGGCCAGTGTCCCAAGGGCAAGCCGGAGTGCTGGGTCCCCGGTTGTGGCGCCCAGCCGTTTCTGCAGTTGTACGAAGACTTCAGGCTCAACCCCGGCGCGCTCTACGGCGAGCACAATGTGGTGCTGTTCGACCGTCAGGTGCCTGGGTCTCCATCGCCCGCGCCCGCGGAAGATCGGCCGTTCTGAGCGAGCTGCGAGCGCTCCACCAAGACCTAAAGATGTCCTGGCGAGAGTTTCCTTACTTCAAGCCGTCCACGCCGCTGGCGGCCACGGGCGGGATCAAGGCACAGTCGAAACAAGGCGGTTTCGGGAAGAACTGGTGGGCCAAGCGGTGGATCGCGGTGCTCGAGGGCTTTCATCTCGGCGCGCGGCTCACGCGCGGGCGATCATATGCGCGGCGAGGACAGGTGCTGGACATCCAGGTCGAGCATGGCATCATCACCGCCAAGGTGCAGGGCTCTCGCCCGCGGCCCTACGCCGTCGAGATCAAAATCAAGCCGCTGTCGAAGGCCGAACAGGCAAGCCTTGGCAAGACACTGGCCGAACAGGCGCTCTTCACGGCCAAGCTCCTGGCGGGTGAGATGCCCCAGGATATCGAGCAGGCGTTCGCCGGCGCGGGCCTTTCGCTCTTCCCTAAACACCTCGATGACCTGGTAACGGGGTGTTCATGCCCAGACTGGTCGAATCCTTGCAAACATATTGCAGCGGTCTATTACCTGGTGGGTGAGGAGTTCGACCGCGACCCGTTTCTCATCTTCAAACTTCGCGGCGTTGACCGTGACAAGCTCACCGCGCTCCTCGGTGAGGAGGCGAGTACGCGCTCGACGAGGCCAGGAGCTCCGCGTCCACCGCTCGTGACGCCAACCCCCATCGAGGAGCCGATCGATAGCTCCGCGGCCACGTTCTGGGAGGGGAGCGAGTTGCCGCCGGGATGGCTGGGCGAAGTGCGCGTACCGCCCATGCAGGCTCCGCTGTTGAGGCGGCTAGGGAATTTTCCCTTCTGGCGCGGCAACGAGCGGTTTGCCGATGCCCTTATGCCAGTCTACGCAAGGGCTTGCGAATTCGCCGAGGAAGTATTGATGGGCGTCCGTAAGTAGGCGTTGTGTACCGTATCTGCGAAAAGTCGCGGTTCAAGCTGTGTCCACCCCCGGCTCCCGTATCGAGCTAATCGACTTACATTGATCACCTCGCCGAAACCGCGGGAGATCCGAAGATCTGGCTGAAGATCACGACGGCCTTTCGCCTGAGCAAAGATCCGGGTGCGAGCTTCGCTCTCTCGATTCGCCAAGGTCGCCCCTAAAACCGTCACAGCCTTTGGCCCCTCGATCACACAATTCCGACGCTTGGCCACTGCGAGCTCGCGGCTCAAGCTGATCGCTTACATCGATTACCTTGCCGAGACCGCCGAAGATCTTGAGGCGCCGTGCCCAGGGCGAAGCGACCTAAGGCAGGAGCGGAAACATTATGGCATCCGTGGTACTCGGGAACATCAAGGCGAGCGAGCTGCCGGTGGCGTGGCGCAAGCGGGCAAAGGTGAAAGACGCTGAACTGCCGACCGTCACCGTCGCCAGGCGACAGCGACAAACGGCCACCAAGCCGCCCAACGCCAGCTTCGGCATGTGGGCCGAGTGCACTGACCTCGACCCGGCCGCCTACGTGCGCACCCTGCGCCAGCCGCGCACCGTGCGGCGATGAGGCTCGTCGATTCCGACGTTCTGATAAGATGGATTAGAAGAGCAACGTGGAGACATTTTTATGACCATGAACTATCAGCAGTACATCGTTCGCGACCCTGCCATATGCGGAGGCGAGTTGGTGGTCAAGGGCACTCGCGTCACCGTCCGGACCATCTTGGCGAGTTTGGCCGAAGGGATGAGCGTTGTGGAGATCGTCAAAGACTTCCCGACGCTCGACGAGGCGGCGGTACGTGCGGTCATTGCGTTCGCAGCAGCTTCCGCGGAAGAGGACTTGCCGATCCCCGCTGCGCCCTCACATGCATGAAAGTCAAGCTGGACGAGAACATTCCCGTCCGCCTTGCCGACGAACTATTGCCTTTGGGACACGACGTTGACACCGTCGGTTCCGAGGGGCTAGGGTGGCCGATGGCGACGTGTGGAGCGCCGCGCAACGCGAAGAGCGGTTCCTGATCACGCAGGATCTGGACTTCTCGGATGTCCGCCAGTTCAAGCCCGGAACACATGCTGGACTTCTACTCGTGCGGCTACGTGAACCCGGCGCCAATGCCCTTGTAAGCCGCATTCAAGCGGTGGCTCAAGAAGAAGGCCTCGATTCTTTCGCGCGCTGCTTTGTGGTGCTCACGGATCGGAAGTTGCGCATCCGGCGCCCATGATCGACGGCTTCGCGCCAGTGCCCCGTCTTATCCTCCCAGGCCGGCGTGCCAGAGGCAGCGAAGACTCCTCCGCCACTCGTTGTCGACTAGCGACGACTAACGCCAAGCTGTGCTCGTCTTGACTTGCCAAGGTCGCGCGTAAGGACTTCACAGACTTTGCCTGCTCGAGCACACCATTCTGACTCTCGGCCTACCCCGACCTCGCGGTACAAGTTGATCGCTTACCTCG